>CAVQAR010000018.1:0-383603 GCA_963710425.1 uncultured delta proteobacterium | reverse complement strand
CAATCGCCACCGGCTCGCCGAAGCCTTTCGAAAAAATCTTCATCATCATTTTCCAGTCGCGCCACTTGACGCCGAACAGATCGTTGCCGACGTAGATGATTACCGAATCTCTGTTCGAGCGTGGCTTGCCTCCGGTCAGAAAGTCGAGTTGGTCGACGCCGTCGATGATGCGGTCGTCGGGCACCTTACCCCCGGCGATTCGGGCGAGCGTCGGAAAGAGATCCATTTCATGGATGATCTGGTTGCTGATGGTCCCGGGCGGAATGTGGCCCGGCCAGCGCACGAGCATCGGTACTCGCAGCGAGCCCTCCATGGCCGTGAAATAGGTGCCGCGCCACGGCCCGCTGAAACCGTAGTACGGTTCGGACCTGATAGCTGCGCGGCGAGAGCTGAAGGATCGAATCGATCTGAACCGAGACGGTCTGCTTCTCGGCGATCTTGAACGGGTTATGGGAGAAATTGTCGGAGTGGTAGTACTCGTCGAGAAACCGGTCCGCGGCGCCGCGCGCATGTGCGAGCAGTGCGTTGAGTGTCTGATGCTCAACCTGCGGATCGCTGGTGACCGAGCGGGCGTCACGGATGAAGGCCGCTACTCATAGCGTTCCATTCGCGCGGTCACGTCTGGCAGGGCCACGGCGTGAGGGGTTGCGGGACAGTCAGCGCGTATCCGAGCTTGTCGACTTCGACGACGTACGGGACGTAGCGGCTGCGATTGCTGAGCCAGACAATTCCGCTCGCGAGGATCAGGCCGAGGACCAGAAGTCCGCCTGCGGCGATCTGCCAGTTGCGTTTGCCGAGACGAGATCGGCGTATCGCTCGTCCCATTCGCGACGCGCTTCGAGATATGGATTGCTCTCCATGCGAACGCCTCACCGTGAAATTCCGAACTCACACATCGAAGTGCGGCTCGCTGGATTTGTTTGTTGAGCAAGTTCCTTGCCGTTCCCTGGACGAGCGAGCGCACGAGCGGTCGGAGATTAGTGCCGTGCGGGAAACGTTCAGCAGAGGGCGAGACTGAGGATATTTCACGATGCCACTTCGGGGGAATGGACGGGGCGATTCGGTGCGCTGCTTAATGATCCGACAGTACTCATCCTGGTTTTATCACTCTCGGGCTCTGGCCAATAGCCTGAAAGCTCCAATTCAGTTTCTGGATGGGTTCAAAAGCAGACGAGATCCTTCTGGAGATCGCGCATTGCCCGAACGTTCATGAGTGTCTGGAATCCCGTGAGGCAAACGCATCCATGCAGCCGAATTGTTCTGAGTCAGCAGTGAAGACAATGAAAGAGCATCAAGTCCCTGAACCGTGGAGTGGTAATGTTGCGAAAGCTCCTCTGCTGTTTCTTAGCTCCAATCCTTCGATCAGCGATACCGGAATTTATCCGCGATGGTCGTGGCCGGAACACAATATTCGCGACTACTTTGAAAAGCGATTCGGCAAATGGATTAGGGATGGCTTGTACACTCTTCAGCAGAACGGGAGCTACTCGAATCTGTTCCATTCTGGCGTGAAGTTCGCAGTCGTGCCTCCGAGTTGTACGAAAGAGGGAATGTCAAACCGGGTCTGGACTATGCGCTCACGGAAGTCGTGGATTGCAAGTCACGAAACAATGAGGGGGTCGTCTCGGCTGTCGACGAGTGTGCCAACCTTTACTTGGATCGCGTCCTGTCGTCCTCGGCAGCGAAGATAGTCGTCACCCTTGGCGCCGTTGCAGCACGGATTATGGGAGAGAAATATGGATCGATTCTGACTCTCGCGTGCACGGTCCAATCAACATCGGTGGGCGAGATCGATTCGTCGTGTTCCTGCCAGCCGGTTCCAACCAGGCGCGCAAATTTGCGACTTGCGTGTCTACCGACGAGCTAGCAAGCTCAGAGCCGCAATGAAGCTAGCGACGAGATAGAAGAGAGGCGCCGGTGCCGTCTTTTCGACCTCGTCTTCAAAAACAGAATCAATCGGACATTAACTCGTGCCTCCCGCGACGAGAAAAGTGTCTTAAAAATGCCCTCGGTCAGTGCCCACTCAGTGCCCACTTCGGGCTTTTTCAGCATGATCTGAGATGATGTCGATCCGCTGAGAACCCTTATATTTCCTGCACTATATGATCTGACGTGATCTAAGAAAACGTCGTGGACAAGTTTAGGAATCCTGTGCTCTATCCATCTGAGCTAAGGGGGCGCCCGGTTGAAAAGTTACCCCCATGCGCGGCGCGGACCAAGGGTCGCCATTTCGCGGCGCCTCGCGCTGTTGTACTAATCATTGGTCGGACCCAGATACTCGGGATCGTTCAGCCGGCTATCCGGTCGCGGCAGGAAATTAGATATGGCAGATGACAAAAATTCTCTACGATCCAACAGCAGCGTACTGGTCGATGGACCTTCGCGGGCGCCGGCTCGCGCGATGCTCAAGGCGGTCGGCTTTACCGACGAAGATCTCAGCAAGCCGCTGATTGCGGTCGCGCATACGTGGATCGAAATCATGCCCTGCACCGCGCATCTGCGCGATCTCGCCGAGCACGTCAAGCGCGGAATTCGCGCCGCGGGCGCCACCCCGATCGAGTTCAACACTATCGCCGTATGCGACGGCATCTCGATGGGCACGCACGGCATGCGCGCCTCGCTCATCAGCCGCGAAGTGATCGCCGATTCGATCGAGCTCACCGTGCGCGGCCATCTGTTCGACGGCGTCGTCGCGATGTCGGGATGCGACAAAACGATTCCGGCGACCGTGATGGCGCTGCAGCGGCTCGACCTGCCCTCGCTGATGATTTACGGCGGATCGATTCAGCCGGGACGCTTCGGCGATCAGCAGGTTTCGATTCAGGACGTGTTCGAAGCCGTCGGCGCGCATTCGGCGGGCAAGATGAAGCTCGAAGATCTCAAGCGGCTCGAAGATGTTGCGTGTCCGGGCGTCGGCGCATGCGGCGGGCAGTTCACCGCCAACACGATGGCGACGGCGACCGAGCTTTTGGGAATCTCGCCGATGGGCTCGAACAGCATTCCGGCGACTGATCCGAAAAAGCCCGAGAGCGCGTTCCAGGCCGGGCGGCTCGCGGTCGATTTGCTCAAGCGCAGACTCAAGCCGAGCCAGATAATCACGAAGAAGGCGATCGAGAACGCGATCGCATCGGTCGCGATGACCGGCGGCTCGACCAACGCGGTGCTGCATCTGCTCGCGATTGCGCACGAGGCGGGTATCGCGCTCGATATCGACGACTTCGATCGGATCAGCTCGCGCACGCCGCTGCTCGCCGACCTGAAACCGGGCGGCCGATTCCTCGCGACCGACATGTACAAGGCCGGCGGGATTCCGCTGATCGCAAAACGGCTGAAGGAAGCGGGTCTGCTCCACGAAAACGAAATGACCGTGACCGGCAGAACGATCGGCGTCGAGGCCGACGCGGCGCGCGAGACGGCGGGGCAGGAAGTCGTGCATTCGGTCGCGCATCCGCTCAAAACAACCGGCGGGCTGGTGATTCTGAAAGGCAACCTCGCGCCGGAAGGATGCGTGGTGAAGGTCGCGGGACACGAACGGATGTTGCATCGCGGACCGGCGCGCGTATTCGATTGCGAAGAAGACGCGTTCAAAGCGGTGTCGGCGCAAAAAATCAAACCAGGCGACGTCGTCGTCATCCGCTACGAAGGGCCGCGAGGCGCGCCCGGAATGCCGGAGATGCTCGGCGTCACGGCGGCGCTGTCGGGACAGGGCCTTGGAGAATCGGTCGGTCTGCTGACCGACGGGCGATTCTCGGGCGCGACGCACGGCCTGATGGCCGGGCACGTCGCGCCGGAAGCCGCGGTCGGCGGGCCGATCGCGGCGCTTCGCGATGGCGACGTGATAACGTTCGACATCGCGAAGCGGCGGCTCGATGTCGCGCTCAGCGACGACGAAATCAAGGCGCGGCTGAAGAATTGGAAAGCGCCGGAGCCTCATTATAAGAGCGGGGTGATGGCGAAGTACGCGAACACAGTATCGTCGTCGTCGCGCGGCGCCGTGACAAATTGAAGGGGTTAGTAGAATCGGGAGCCGCGGCTGTGCACGCGCGCGAAGCGCGCGGGCGCATCTGCCGCGGAGTGCTCGCGACGTTCGCGATGCTCGCGTGCCGCCGTCGTCCTGTGCGCGCGCGTCGCGCGCGCGCAGGACGACTGGCAGGTCATCGAGCGGCACACCACGTCGCAGGCGCCGGCCGCAGCCGGCGCCGATGCATCCGCGCCCGCCGTATCGGCGGGCGACGGCCAGATCCGGGCGTGCGGTGAAACCGCACGCCCGGCGAGTGAGCCTTACAAGACGATAGTCGCGCAGCTGAATGACATGTGGGGCACCAATTTCAAAGTGTACGAATCCCTCAGCGCCGGATCGCCGCACGCGCGCGACGGCGGTTGCATCTTCTATAATCAAAAGTTTCTCGACAGCTTGTTTCAGCAATGGATGCACATCGAGGACCCAGACGCCGTCAAGCCGATGCTGTACGCGATCTTCGCGCACGAGATTGGTCATCTCGCGCACAGCGATTTCGATCCCGCCAGTGTCAATGTGCCGATAAAGAACAAGGAGCTTTCGGCCGATCAATTCGCCGGCTACTCGCTGGAGCGGATGGGAATTCGGCGTCTCGATCCGGTCGAAGTAACGCGCTACTACCAGCTCACCGGCGATGACTTCGTCGGCCACGCGTCGGGGCATGGCAACGGCGACGAGCGTACGACTGCGTTTGAGGACGGATGGCATCGCGCGGAAGTCGGACTGCCAGAACAGGGAACCCAGCCGGCGGGCGGCCTCGGCGAGCCATAAAATTCCAGTCGCGATTTTTCAACATGAGTGCATCGATAATTTCGAATTCATCACAAGCCACGGCTGACGCGATTCGAGCCGGATCGGACGCGATCGAAGCGCGGGGGCTCAGCTTTCGCTACGGCGATCGCGAAGCACTCAGCGATGTGACATTTTCGATCGCGCGCGGCGAAATTTTTGGCTTTCTCGGACCCAACGGCGGCGGCAAGACCACTTTGTTCAAGCTGCTCTCGACGCTGACGCCGATCCAATCTGGAAGTGCGCGACTCTTCGGCCACGACCTGGCGGGCGAAACCGGTGCGGTGCGGCGGCGAGTCGGCGTTGTGTTTCAGCATCCGAGTCTCGATGGCAAGCTGACCGTCGGCGAGAATCTCGCGGCTCATGGTCATCTGTATGGAATCTCCGGCAAGCGGCTGCGCGAGCGCAGCGCGGCGATGCTCGAGCGGCTGGGACTGTCGGCGCGCGAGCGCGACCGCGTCGAGACTTTATCAGGCGGGTTGCAGCGACGGGTCGAGCTGGCCAAGGCCTTGCTGCATGAGCCGGCGTTGCTGCTGCTCGACGAGCCCAGCACCGGCCTTGATCCGGCGGCGCGCCGCGAGTTCTGGAACTACCTCCAGCATCTGCGCGAGCACGAGGGCGTAACGATCGTGTTGACGACGCATTACATGGAAGAGGCCGAGCGATGCGATCGCATAGGTATTCTGCACCAGGGAAAGCTGGTAGCGATCGCGCCGCCGACTGAGCTGAAGTCCGAAGTTGGCGGCGACGTTATCGTGATCCGGACTGGGGCGCCTGAAGTTCTGCAGCGAAAAATCCTCGCGCGCTTCAAACTCAAGAGCCAGCTGGTTGACGGCGCGATTCGAATCGAAAAGTTGCGCGGGCATGAGTTGCTCCGCGATTTGATCGACGCATTCGGCGACGAGATCGAATCGGTTTCATTCGGCAAGCCGACTCTCGAAGACGTTTTCGTGCATCTGACCGGGCATCAGTTTTTCGCGAACATGGCGCAAACGGAATAGAACTAAAAAGCGGAAAAAATGCGAGAGATTTTTCTTCAGGCCGAAACGCTCTGGTATCGCGAGGTCGTGCGGTTCATTCGCCAGCCGATCCGCGTGGTGAGCGCGATTGCGACGCCGCTGGTGTTCTGGCTGCTGCTCGGCGCCGGCCTGCAAGCGTCGTTCAAGCCGAGCGGGATGCCGGCCGGGCTCGACTACGTGCAGTACTTTTACCCCGGCGTGATCGTGCTGATGCTGCTGTTCACGGCGATTTTCGCGACCGCATCGACGGTTGATGATCGACGCCAGGGTTTTCTGCAGGGCGTTCTGGTCGCACCGATTTCGCGCGGGACTGTTGTGCTCGGGCAGGCGTTCGGCTGCACGACGCTCTCGCTGATGCAGGGCGCCATCTTTCTCGCGATGGCGCCGTTGGCAGGAATCCATCTAAGCCTCGAAGCGATCATCGTGTCGCTCGCGATGATGGCGCTGATCGCATTTGCGATGACGAGTATCGGACTCGCTATGGCGTGGCGCACGGAATCGACGCAAGGCTTTCACGCGTTCATGAACATGCTGCTATTGCCCATCTGGATGCTGTCGGGCGCGGTCTTTCCGGTCGCGGGCGCGCCGGGATGGTTTCAATGGACGACGCGCCTCAATCCGCTGACCTACGCCGTCGATGCGCTGCGGCAGGGACTCTATCTCGCCGAGCCAGCCTCGAGCGGCGCGACCATGCCGATGGGATCGTCAGTAGCAATCGCAGTCGCCTTCGCCGCGTTCGCATTCATCCTGGCAACCCGAGTCGCCCGCACCGCCTCGACGATTTAGCGCGGCGGCATCCGGAGTGCGCCGTCGAGGCGGATTGTTTCGCCGTTCAGCATTTCGTTCTCGACGATGTGGCGCGCGAGTGCTGCGTATTCTGACGGCTTGCCCAGGCGCTGCGGGAATGGAATCTGCGCTGCCAGGGCTTTGCGGTTAGCTTCGGGCAATCCTGCGAGCATCGGAGTCTCGAAAGTTCCCGGTGCGATCGTGCAGATGCGGATGCCGAGCGACGCGAGGTCGCGCGCGATTGGCAGCGTCATCGAAACTACGCCGCCTTTCGACGCCGAGTACGCGACCTGCCCGATTTGCCCGTCGAACGCGGCGACCGACGCAGTATTGATGATGACGCCGCGCTCGCCGTCGACACCAGGCTGATTTTTCGCCATCTGCGCCGCGGCCAGTCGCGTGACGTTGAAAGTGCCGATGAGATTCACCGCGATCACCTTGCTGAACAGGTCGAGCGAGTGCGGACCGTCCTTGGTGACAGTGCGCATCGCGCGGCCGATGCCTGCGCAGTTCACCGCAATTTGAATCGACGAGAACTTCGCGACGGTCTTCGCGATTGCGTCGGTCACCTGGTCGGCGGAAGCGACGTCGGCTTCGACGAAGAGCGCGTTTGCGCCAAGCGATTCGGCGACCTTCGCGCCTGGTGACGAAGGTAAGTCGAGAATCGCGACCTTGGCGCCGCCCGCTGCGAATTCGCGGACGGTTGCTTCGCCGAGTCCCGAGCCGCCACCGGTCACAAGCGCGACCGCATTTTTGAGATTCATATCAACCTCGCGGAAATGGATGGTGTGAACGCGACGAAGTTATGATTGCAAGCGCAGTTATGCAACCGCGTCACTGAGACCGCGACTTCGTTGACTGGATAATTTCCAACTGTCAGCAGTTGCCGCCGGAGCTAGTCACGGTCGCGGTTCCAGAAGCGCCGGGGGAACACGTCGGTGGCGCATCGTCGAAGGCTTCCGCAGTCCCGCCGTTAGTTGCCGTTGCGTGCGCGAAGCCGCCGGCCTCGCATTGTGCCGTGGCCGTCCCGCTCGTCTCGGCGTTTGCTGTGGCTGTGCACTTACCTGCACTTCCGTCCGCCGACGCTAAGGCTGTGCCAGATCCACTCGCATCGGCGGTCGACTTGCCGTGCGAGTCAGCGCTAGCCTTCGCAGTGCCCGATGAGCTCGCGGTGGCGTTTGACCTGCCTACCGTGTCAGCACTAGCGTCCGCAGTACCCGATGAGCTCGCGGTGGCGTTTGACCTGCCTCTCGTGTCGGCACTAGCCTTCGCAGTGCCCGCTTCGGTCGCTATCGCGTTTGATTTGCCGTGCGTGTCAGAACTAGCTTCCGCATCGCCGCCGGTATTCGCGATTGCCTTCGACTTGCCACCCGTATCTGCACTTGCGGCGCAGTCGCTCCCATCAGTGCCCGTGTGCACGACGCTGTGGTGTCCGCTCGCTTTGCACGTCACTCCTCCCGCAGCATGGACACTCGCCGCCGCGAATGCCAAAAACATCGCGCCGGTAAGCAACCCCATCGTCGTCTTTCGTAGTTTCACGGATTCCCCTCCCAAATCGCTGATCTACGTCATTCCCGTTCTACTAGCTCGAATAGAACAATCCGGCGCCAAGCAGTGTGAGAGCTCTATACGACCGGATTTGTTGTTTACAGTAGTTCCCGGTGAAGGGCTACGGTTAGGCTTGCTGTTGGGCGGGCGGCGGCGTTTCGAGTATTCGCCTGGCGGCGGCGACTGCGTCGCTCGAGCCTGCGAGTTCGAGGATGTCGCCGGGGCGCAGTATTTCGTCCCCGGTTGGGACGATCACTTCGGAATCGCCCCGCCCAATCGCCAGCACCACGGCTCCGCTGTTGGTGTGGAGATCCAGTTCGGACAGTTTCTTGCCGACACCTTCGCTGTCGGATCGAATCGGGATCGGCGTGATCATGCCGATGCCGGGGACTTCGTATGAATCGGCGGCGTTAGCGCCGGCGAGTGCCGCGCGGATCAGGCGCGTGGCGTTACGAATCTGACCCTGCATCTGCCGCGCGCTTCGAGTCACGATGACGATCATCAGCACGATGGTGATTACGATGATTCCGATTCCTTCAACCGGCTCCATGAACGGCTGAACGATCGCGAGCAACGGCACGGCGGCGACCAGCAGAATCGTGATCTGCAACAATTCGACCGATGCGTTCACCGCGGGGATGCCATCGGCAGGAAGTTCGCCGAAGGCGCGCGCCGCGAGCGCCTTGGCCAGCCGGCGCGACGCGAAATACATTGCGGCGGCGGGAACTGCGCATAACAGCAATGCGAAGGCGTCGACGAACAGGCCGGCGTTGAAATATGCGAGATGTTCCGTGTTGGCGACTGTGGTCGTCACGTCGAGCGGGTCGAGTTCGTTGACGATGAGAATCGCGCCAATCAGGACGGCGCCCGACACGATTGCGGCGGTCGGCCACGCGATGGAGTTGTTTTCGCGAGCGGGCTGGCCGGCGTTGCGAATCTGTTCGAGCCACGAGTCGTAGAGCGCCTCGAGCACCTTGAGCGGGCGCGGCATTCGCGCGGTGACGAATTCGGCGACGGGAATCGAGACGCGAATCATGTACGGCGTCAGAAAAGTCGTGGCGGCGGAGACGGCGACGGCGAGCGTGTAGAGAAAATCGCGGGCGGCGCCACTCTTCAGCCCCGCGCCGGCGATGATGAACGAGAACTCGCCGATTTGCGCCAGGCTCATGCCCGCTTCGATCGAAGTTTTGGTGCCGACGCCGCTCAGCATCGATGCGACGGTCACGCCTACAACCTTTCCGCCGACAACCGCTGCCGTCAGCACGATCAGCGCCTGCCAATGCTGCTGGATAAGTGCGGGATCGATCATCATGCCGACGGAGACGAAGAATACGGCGCCGAATATGTCGCGCAGCGGCTCGACCAGATGTTCTATCTGATCGACCTCGCCCGATTCCGCGACCAGGGAGCCCGAGAGGAACGCGCCGAGCGCGACCGAGTAGCCGGCGTGCTCGGCTAGCAGCGCGAAGGCGAAACAAATGCCGACGACCGCAACCAGCGTCGTCTCGGGCCGGTCCATCCGCACTACGAATCGCACGACCGGCGGCACCACGATGAATCCGATGCCGACGAACGCGACCAGGAACAGGATCAGGCGCGCGACGGTCACCGTCATCAGCGACGCCGAGACGCTCGCGCCCGACGCCAGCGTGGTCAGAATCGCGAGCTCGACAACGGCAGTGAGATCTTCGGCGAGCAGTACGCCGAATACCAGTTCGCGCAAGCGCTCGGAGACCGGAGTTTCCTGGTAGGCCTTGGCGACGATGGTGGTGCTCGAGATGGAAAGAATCGCGCCGGTGAAAATGCTCTCGAGCGGCGTCCATCCAAGCGCACGTCCGCACACGTAGCCGAGCCAGATCATGAAGCCGACCTGCAGCGCGGTGATAAACCCCGAGGTCGGGCCGAGACGAATCAGCTTGCGTACGCTGAACTCGAGTCCGAGCGCGAACATCAGGAGGATCACGCCGAGCTCGGACAGCGTGTGGATGCGTTCCGGATCGGCGAGCAGAGGGATCGGGACGTTAGGCCCGACGATCAGGCCTGCGATCAGATAGCCGACGACCACCGGCTGGCGGATTTTCTGAAAAATGATCGTGGTGACCGCGGCGACGCATAACACCATCGCGAGATCTTCGAGGAATGTGTGTGAGATGAGTACGTGCACAGTCGCGTCGAGGCATCTTAGCTTGCAGCAGAGACCGCGCGCGAGAGTGCTGGAGATCTACTGCTTAAACACCAACGGCGGCCCGCTGACTCGAGTTCCCGTTAGCGCGACGTTCACCTCGACGCGGTTGGCGATCCTGATAAAGGGAATGCCGCTGTTCATGCCGTAGTCCTTGCGATCGAAGTACAGCGTCCCGTTGATTGTGCCAGAGCCTGTGCCCTGGCCGGACACCGTAAGCGTAAGCTGCTCGGCGCGGGTAACTCCTCGAATCGTAAAGTTGCCGTCCAGCTCGAAAGTGTTAGGACCGGTCTGTAAAATCTTCGTGGACTTGAACGTGATCAACGGATTGTTGGCGACGTCGAAGAAGTCAGAGCTCTTCAGCTTGCCATCCTTCAGACCGCTTCCGGTATCAACCGATGCAGCCTGAATCTCGACGTCCAAAACCCCGGTCGTCACGTCGGTAGATGTAAAGGTCAAGGTGGCGTTCCACTTGTCGAAGGTCCCGCCTATCGGCACCGACGCTTTTACGTTGAACTTGATCGAACTTTCAGCCGGCGAGATCGCGAAGACAGGAACGTCCTGTGCTCGGCTCAGTGACGGGATCAAAGCGGACGCTAACAGGCAGACGGCAATTAATCGCATGCGGGCGAGTGTGAGTTGTTCCTGCTTTACTGTCAATTACGAAAAACCTAACCCCTAACCCCTTCCCGAGCGGGAAGGGGAACCGGATTGTTGGGGAGTAGCCTCTTTCCTCTAGGGGAGGGGAACAATCGCGTTCGGGATTAGTTCGTGTTGGTTACGCGCGGCAAGACCTTGGTCCAGAACAGTTCGATCGTTTTCATCAGGCGGTCGTGCGGCATCAGGCCGTTGTACATCCATGCGAAGACCCATCGGATCGGCAGGCGCTTCAGCAGGTGCTCGACCTGGCGCGTGACGGTGTCCACGGTGCCGACGAAGGCGAGACCGTTGGTCCAAGATCTGCGGGCTCGCCGGTCTCTGGATCGTCGAGACCTTTGGAAAATCCGAACGGCTCGAACCATTCGTGGCCGCAGAAGTAGCCGCTCTCGCGCCAGATTGCGCGCGCTTCGTCGTCGCTGTCGGCGATCACGATATCGCGCAGCACGCCCATCCCTTCGCCGAGCGGCTTGCGCGAGACTTCCGCATAGACTTCGCACAGTTGATATTCGAGCGTCGGATGCAGCGGCGGCAGAATCGCAGTGACGCCTTCCTGCGCGCACCATCTGATACTGCGTTCCGACGACGCGAACGGCTGAAAGATCGGCGGATGCGGCTTCTGCACCGGCTTGGGCACGACCGAGACCGCGCGCACGATCCCGTTCTCGACGCCGCCGCCCCATTTTGCGGTCGCGTCGAGCGTCCACGGCGTTTCGCCGGGAGGAACGCGCCAGTACTTGCCCTCGTACGAAATAAAATCCTGGGTCCACGCCTGCTTGATGATGCGGAAATTTTCCTCGAAGGCCGCGCGATTGGCGTTATCGATCTCGTCATGCTGATGCGGCAGCGCGCCGTGAATCCCGTGCGTCTGCTGCGCCATGATATCGACCCATCGCCGCTGATAGCCGCGCGCGAAGCCGGCGTTGGCGCGCCCGCCGCTCATGTGATCGAGCATCGCGATATCCTCGGCGACGCGCAGCGGATTTTGCGACGGCAACACGATCCCGAGCTGGCCGACGCGCAGCCGCTTGGTCTGCATCGCGATGTACAAGTCGAGCAGGACGGGATTGTTGGAGAGCTCGAATCCTTCGACGTGAAAGTGATGCTCGGTGAAACTGATCGAGTCGTAGCCGAGGTCGTCGGCGAGGCGGGCCTGCCCGGTGATGTCGTGCAGCATCTGATCGTACAGATGGCCCTGCAATCCGACGCGCCCTTTTTCGATCTCAGCCTTGCTGCCGACCGACGGTAGATAGAAGAGCGATACTTTCATGTCCGGACTGTAGAACTCCTCGGATGAAAACGGCAAACGATTCCAGCAACCTAACCCCTAACCCCTTCCCGAGCGGGAAGGGGAACAACGGAATTGATATTTGAGGAATGAGAGCGAAAGGTAGTCCTCGCCATTACGCGATTTCTTTTCACTGGGTGCAGGGGTCACCCCTGCCGAAGGAAGCGTGAAACCCACCGCGGGTTTCACATTAGATTAGTGATTTACCCTTCCCCTAAACCCCGAAAAATTCCTTGATCGCGCCGAGCGGCTCGGGCTCCGTCAACGACGGGGCGTGGCCGACTCCCGGCACCTCGACGACTTTCGCGCGCTTGAGGACCTTGCACATGCGGCTTGCGGTGGCGCGGTCCAGAACATCGCTGTCGGCGCCGCGTACGATCAATGTCGGGCACGCGATTCGCGCGTACGGCACCCACAAATCGAACCGCTGTTGCGCGGTGCCGCCGCGCAGCGGCCGCCGGACGTTGGGGTCCATTTTCCACTGAAGCGCGCCGTCGGCAGCGGGCTTGACCGACCACTTCACCTGGTCGGCGACGACGTTGTCCGCGAGTTTCGCCATCGGTGGATAATTTTCCTGGTAGTACTTCACGACTTCGCCGATATCTTTGAATCGCTCCGGCGCCCCGCCGACGTATGCCGCGATTCGCGCCAATCCCACCGGATCGATCTCGGGGCCGATATCGTTGAGCACCAGCCGCTCGACGCGTTCCGGCCATCCGCCCGCGTACATGATCGAGATAACCCCGCCCATCGAGGTGCCGATCAGACTCGCGCGCGTGACGCCCAGCTCTTCGAGCATCTTCGCGAGATCGGTCACATAATTTTGCGGGAGGTATTCAGTCGGCGGACCCCATTGACTGTCGCCGCGGCCGCGCACATCGATCGAAATCACGTGATATTTCGACGCCAGATGCGGTGCCAGCGCATCAAAGTTGTGCGCGTTCTGAGTCAGCCCATGAACACACACAACCCACGGCGCGCCGTCGTTGCCGTAATCGATATAGTGAAGCCGCAAGCCATTAGCATTGACGAATTTATCCGATGCCATTTTAATTTTCGATCTCCGCTAATTCGGCTTCGCCTGAGGCGTTTGCGCCACCTGCCATAATTTCTCCGGCACGATTATCAGCCGGCGTCCCTCGCGAGTGATCACGCCCTCGCGCTCGAAATCGTTGAGCTGCTCGGTCGTGCGCTGCCGCGACGCGCCGACCAGCTCGGCCAAATCCGCGTGCGTCAGCTTGATCGTCAAGAGTGTACCGCGCGAGTCGCGCACGCCAAATTTTTCCGCGAGCTCGAGCAGCGCACCCGCCAGCCGCTCGCGCAGCCCAAGGCCCACGAAGTTCGCGTACCGCACCAGCATCCCCCACCATCGCCCGACGGTCGCGTCGAGGATCATACTCAGGCGCTCGAGCGGGACGCCGAGCACAGTATCCACAAAAATTTCCGGCTTCACCATCGCGACCAGGCAATCGCTGTACGCCTCGCATCGAAACGGCCGAGTGGTCTGGGGCAACAGCGACGACAATCCGAAAACCTCGCCCGGGCCCACAAAGCCGACCAGCACGCGTTGTGCGCGATTCACGTAGCACAGCTTCGCCACGCCCGACAGCAGTATATAGACGTGACTCGACGCCTCGCCTTCGCTGAAGATCGCACCTTCGCGCCGCACCCGGAGCGCTTCAGAGGCCGCCGCCAGCCGTGATGCCTGTTCATCGCGCATCCACGACAGCGACTTGAGCCGCACCAGCGATCTTGCGTCAATGGTTGATTCAGCTACCATAAAGGTTAGCTAGCACATCCGAGTTAATTGTCGCGAATGTGACAGCAATCGCAATTTTTGGGGCCTAGCTGAGTCTTTTGTCACGCCTGCGACAAACGTAAGCGTAGCTAATCCTTGACGTAACTGTGGTATTAACGCAACTTACTTAGGTCAAGAATAACGGGACAGGACATTTTCGAATCTGTTTTGGAGAGGGATATTGATCATGGCTGACAACAACGACAACCCAAGGAGCAAACTGAATTCCAACGACACCACTTTCTCGGACGAGATGCTGAAACTCGCTCAATGCCTGATGCCGGAGCCGCCGACTTCCAAAGTGAAGCGGATGGTCGCCAACATCACCGACAAGGGAATCGATCGCCAGCTCCATGAACTTGGATGGAAGGCGTATGACACCGTGATCGGCGCCGCCAACAGCGCCACCAACCGCGTCTTCACCAGCCCCACCGTCGGCAACGTGCTCGGCGGTGCAATCGATATCATGCTTCGATACCAGCGCTTCAACGCCGCCGTCGCCGGCGCATTCTTCTCGGCGCTGTGGCCGTCAGTCGGCCTGCCGTCCGCGACCGAGGTCGAGTCGATTCGCGGCGAGGTGCGTGCGATGCGCGAGGAACTTCGCGACGCGGTCGCCGAGCGCGACTCGAAAGACGACTTCGCCGCCGACCTCCATCGCGCGGTCCGCGAGTCGATCGTCAGCCCGCAAGCCGTCGCGAGCGCGGCCGCCCGCGAATCGAACGGCCACGCGCACGATGGCAACAAGTCCGGCGCGTACCAATTCACAGTGTGGTCGGGATGGCCCGGCGCGGATCCGATGGAGCGGGAAGATGTCGGCAATTAACGAAATCGCTTCGCTCTGGATGGAAGGCACGATGCGCACGCTCGACGCGTTTCGCACCGGCTTCGGCGCCACGATGGACGATCCGCCGCCCGCGACGCGCTCGCGCGTCATCTACGAGTCCGGCCTCGTCCGCCTGCGCCATTACGAAGCTCGCGGCGAAAACCAGAAGCGCGTGCCCCTGCTGCTCATCTATTCACTCATCAAGCGGCCGTTCATCCTCGACCTGCAGCCCGGCCGCAGCGTCGTCGAATATCTGGTCAAACAGGGCTTCGACGTTTACCTGATCGACTGGATTCCGCCGCGCTCTGACGATCGCAACCACGGCTTTAACGAATACGTGAACGTCGACATCGCCAACGCGGTTCGCGCGATCCAGATTTACACCGGCATCGAGCAGATCTCGATCCTCGGCTATTGCTTCGGCGCGCTGCTCGGCCTGATGTACAGCGCTTTGCACAGCGGCAACGTGAAGAATCTCGTGACCTTGACGATCCCGCTCGACACCAGCGTGCGCCAGTTGCCGATCGAGCACCTGACCGCCGCGATGACCTCGCGCAGCGCAAAGATGATCGTTGACCTGTACGGCAACGCGCCGGCCTGGATGATCTACTCGTTCTTCAACACGCTCGCGCCCACCCATCACATGCTCGACAAGTTCGTCGGCGCGTATCGCAGCTCGGCGCGCCCCGGCTACCTCGACACGTTCAAACTGTTCGAGCGATGGCTGCATAGCGACGTGCCGATGGCGGGTAAAATTTTTCTCGAGACCTCCGAGATGTGGCGCGAGAACTCGCTGATGAAGGGCACGATGAAAATCGGCGAAAAAATCGCGGACCTCACGCGCGTCGCGATGCCGCTGCTGAACGTGATCGGCGACCGCGACGACATCGTCAATCCCAACTCGAGCGAGCCGCTGCCCGATCTCGTGTCGAGCGACGACAAACAGAACCTGCACTATCCGACCGGCCACATGGGTGCGGCTATTAGCGCAGACTCGCTCAAGCGTCTATGGCCCCAAATCAGCAACTGGCTGAGTGCGCGCGATGAGTGACGAAACCAAACCGCCGGCCTCGTCGCACAAGCGGCCGAAGAAACGAACTGAAAAAGGCCTCAAAGGAAACGTAGCGTCCCAGAAAATCGCCGACGCTGTCGGCGCGGCGGCGAAAACAATTTCGCTCCACGACGTGAGTAAACCAACCGGCGGGACCGAGTCGCGCCGCGAAGCAGGAGAAAAGAAGATGTCCGCACACAAAGAGAACGGTTCGATGTTCGAGGGTCTGCCCGGCAACCTGATGAGCCTCGACGGCGCGAAGAAGTTCGCCGCATGGTACATCGACACCAGCGAGAAAGTCGCCAAGCAGGCGATCGAGATGCAGGCCTCCGCCACCAAGTGGGCCAAGGAAACTCCGCTCGCGCCGATTTTCGACGCGCAGATCGAGTACGGCAAAAAGTTCGTCGAGCGCTCGGCCAGCGCCGCCCGCTCCCTCTGGCGCCTCGAATAGTTCCGCCTGCGGCGGGCCAAAATTCGATCCCATTCCTGCAACTAACACAGAGTCCCGGCCTCTCCCTGACCAACAGGGAGAGGCCTGTCCTCTTGGCCCGGTATCCCGCGAGCGATAAATTCCTCTGAGGATCATGGCGTCTCAACTCACACCCGCGCGCGCCTCTGAGACCTCCGAAATTTCGCGCGAAGAACTTCTGCGCCGCCTGCACGATTCTTCACTAACAATCGTTGATGTCCTGCCCCAAGCCTCCTACGTCGAGGCGCACATCCCGCGCGCGATCAACATTCCCCTCGAACAGGTTCAAACTCGCGCGCGCGAGCTGCTCCCCGACTTCGACGCCGAGATCGCGGTTTACTGCGGGCAGTTCACCTGAACTCGCGGCCAGCAGGCGGTCGCCTTGCTGCACGAACTCGGCTACACCAACGTTCGCGACTATCGCGGCGGAATCGCCGACTGGGTCGAATCGGGATCGCCAACCGAGAGCGTAACTGACACGGCCCCGCCAGTACCGGAGCCCGATCCTAACGTAACGATTCCCGTCGGCCCGCCACTCAACGCCGCCCCGGACGGAGCCGTCGGCCGCGGTCCCGCGCGCCTGTCCCGGATGGGCCGATTCGACAAATCGGTTCTCGACCTGGTTCAGCAGCGCTCGACCCTGCAGCTCTTTATGATCTGGATCGGAACGATCCTGCTGAGCGGCAGCTGCTTCTGGATGGGCGCGTTGATTGGGGAGCACGGCTTGGTCGAAGGAGGCCGCCCTCTCGGCGCCGACCTCAACGGATTCGTGAGCGCGCTCTACTTCAGCTTCGTGACCGCGACTTCGATTGGCTACGGCGACATCGTGCCTATCGGACTCGGCCGCGTCGTCGCTGTCGGCGAGGCGATTACCGGCCTGCTCATCTTCGGCGCGGTCGTCGCCAAGTTCGTCTCGCATCGGCAGGAAGAGCTGGTGAGCGAAATCCACCGCGTCACCTTTCGAAGAACGACTCGATCGCGTCGAGACCAACCTGCACATGGTCGTTTCGGAACTGCTGGCGATCACCTCGATGAGCGAAGCGCACGCGCCATTGAATCGCATCACCACCCGGCTCGAGAGCGCAGTCATCCTTTTTCTTGGGGAGGCGCGCACCACTCGAGATTTGCTCTACCAGCCACGCCTGATGGTCGAAGAAGGAGTGATGGCCGGTATTCTTGCCACTCTCGCCTCGGCCATGAACGTGCTGGCCGAACTACTCGAACAGATGCCGTCCGAATTCTCACGCACGCAGCCATTGACGATAACGCTCAGTCGCTTGACCGGTCTCGCCCAGGAAATCTGCGGCGAATGCGTCCCCCACACTTACACCCCCAGGCTCATCTTCTGGATGGACCGAATCCAATCCACCGCTCTCCGAATCAAGTAAGACGTTTCTCTGCGCGATTGTTCCCCTTCCTCGAGGGAAGGGGTTAGGGGTTAGCGGTTAGGTTCCTTCTTCACAGCGGAGCCACCAGATACCTCACATGAATCGCCAACACACTGCGCCCACCTTTATAACTGAACCGCGCATCGTCATATTTCGGCGGCCCGAAATGTCCGGCCGCGTCATTCGACGCGCCAACTCCTTCCTTCGGCATCCCCATGAAATTGCGATCGAGCTTTCCATTCGAGTTCTCATCATGAAACACCGACACCGCATAATCGCCCGGCGCGACGTTGGCGAACATGCATACCGCCTGACCATTCTCGATTTTGCTCTTGGTAGTCTCGCCCGCTTTCGAAGAATCGCTCGGAAATCCGACCGCGCCACCAAACAGCGCGCAATCAACCTCGCCATCACTGCTATGCAGCCCGACCACAAGCACCTTGATTGAATTCACCGCGCCTAGATCGTTCGCCTGCGCATCAATACAACTCGCGCAAACCATCGAACCCACAACCACTGCGATCGCTATTGCCGTTCGCATCGTCATGGAGCTACTTCTGTCACGCAACGGAGGTGCATCATGTCCTCAAGATCCGCTCGTCTTGCCGCCGCGCTATGCGGGCTCCTAGGCTTCGCTGCGCTCGGAATATATTATTCAGTTCCGTTCCCGCTGCCACCACCAAATGCGACCCTCGACCAATTGATTATCGATCTCCGCGGATACCAGAACACGATTTTCTTCGACGCCTGGCTGCTCGCGACCGGCTCACTCCTACAAGTCGTCTTTGCCATCGCCCTCGTGTATCTCGCGGACGCCGCAAATCGCTTCTGGGGAATGTTCACGATGCTTTCAGCGGCCGCAATCCTTTCTGTAAGTCTCTTCGACGCCGCATTCACAATTGCCGCCGTCGAAGCGGCCGACAACGGCCATCCCGCCACCTCACTGGTCTGCTTCGATCTGACCAACTCAATGCGCCACGTCTTCCTGCTAGCGCCATCGCTATTCCTGCCTCTAGGCGCAGTCCTTGTAGGCTCCCATCTTCTGCCTCGACCCTTCGCCTATACAGCTATAGCCCTCGGAATAGCATTCGAACTTCTGGGCTTGGCAACTTTCTACAGCCGCACCGCCGAAGCAGCGATCATAGGCGTACTAATAGGCCAGGAACTCTGGATGCTAGCCGCACCCATCGGTCTCGCGCTGACCCGCACAGAGAAAGCAGGTTCTTAGTGGTGAGTGCGATAGGGCCGGCCGCCTCTAACGGGGCGAGGTAAGAATCGGAATCGCGCGCACGCGCGAAGAACCTAACCCCTAACCCCTTCCCGAGCGGGAAGGGGAACCAGATTTATTTGAGAGAGAGCAAAATGGCGTACTCGCCATTTTGCGATTTCTTAACACTGGGTGCAGGGGTCACCCCTGCCGAAGGAGGTGTGGAACCCACCGCGGGTTCCACATTTAATAAAGTGACTTAAGCCGACTGTGCGTGCGAGTGAGGCCGTATCGACTCAGCAAGGTCGGCGGCAAATTTGCGCGCGTCTTCGGGCGGCAGGGTTGATACCGTCACACGGATTCCGGGCGCGCTTTTTATTCGATAGCACTCGCCAGCGCGAATCGCCCATCCTTTCGACCCCATCGCATTCACGACGCCGGCTTCTTCGGCAACCGGCACCCATACGTTCAGACCCGAGCGTCCGCGCGCTTCGATTCCGTGATGCGCGAGCGCTTCGATCAACGCCCGCCGCCGATGCGCATAAGTAGCGGCCGCGTTGCGCAAAATCGCGGGCGTCGCCGCGTCCGCCCACATCATCGCGACCAGGTCCTGCAATATATGACTGACCCATCGCGGCCCAAGACTCTGACGACCCTGCACTCGCGCGACGGTCAACGCATCGCCTGCGATTACGCTCACCCGCAAATCGGGTCCAAGCGATTTGGAGACCGATCGCACCGTCGCCCAATGCGCCCGGCCGCCTGACAATGTGATCGCGGGCGCGCCTGCCACTGGACCGGCGTGGTCGTCCTCGATCACAACGATATCGGGAAACCCGGCCAGCACGTGCCTCAACTCGGCAGCACGTTTGCGATCCAGCGCGGCCCCGCTCGGATTTTGCGCGCGCGGCGTCAGTATGAACGCTTTCGCGCCGAGTTTGAGCGCGCGTTTCAAATCCGCCGCGAGCGGCCCCGAATCATCGATCGCGACCGGCTCCGTCACGAGCGTCAGCGCCGCAACCAGATCGAGCACGCCGGTGTAACTCGGATCTTCGACCGCGACCATGTCGCCCGGCCGCAGATGGGCCTGCAGTACGCGTTCGACCGCGTCGAGCGCCCCGCTGACAACCGCAATCGAGTCAGCGGCTACTCCGTCGCTCTTGAATTGCCGCGCGGCCAGCTTGACCAGTGCGGCCCGATTCTCCGCATCGCCGTACTTGCCCGGGACTCCATCGAGTCGCGCGAGGTACGGCTTCAACTTCGGGAGCATCGCGGGGTCCGGGCCGCCGTCCGCGAGATTACGCAGCCCCGGCGCCGGTGGCGGAAAGACCGCCCGCGTCAACAGCGGCGGCCGGCGATTGACGACCGTCCCGCGCCGCCCGGAGCCATGCACCAATCCGCGCACGCGCAGCGCATTGTAGGCGGCCGCAACGGTGGTCGGACTGACGCGCAGGCGGGTCGCCAGCGCGCGCACCGTCGGCAGCCGTTCACCGACCCGCAACTTTCCGCTGCGAATTCCTTTTTCGATGCTCGCAGCGATCTGGTTGCTTGATTCCCCGCGGATTTGATATTGTACCGATACGTTCATAGTTATGTACTGTAACAAACAGGACAGGTAGATGGAAGAGACAACGGAGCAAATCGAAAACCCGGGCACCATCAATGGCAACGGCGCGATCGCGCCGACCGCGCGCACTCGGGTCAAGCGGCTGCCCAAGCGGGCGTCTTACGACCGCGACGCCATCTACGCGATCCTCGACAGCGCGCTGGTTTGTCACGTCGGTTTCGCGATCGACGGCCAGCCTTACGTGATTCCCACCCTTCACGTCCGTATCGGCGACCGGCTTTACATTCACGGATCGGCTGCGAGCCGGATGCTCGGCGCCGCGGCGGAGGGGACGCCGATGGCAGTCACGGTGACGCATATCGACGGCCTGGTGCTGGCGCGATCCGCGTTCCATCATTCGGTCAACTACCGATCGGTCGTCATTCTTGGCGCGGCGACTCTGGTCACCGAGCCGTCCGAGAAGTTCGTCGTGATGAGGGGGCTGATCGATCACGTGGCGCCGGGCCGCTGGGATGATATTCGGCATCCCAATGATAAGGAGCTCGCTGCGACGTCGGTTCTGTCGATTCCAATCGTGGAGGCGTCGGCGAAGATCAGGATCGGCGATCCAATCGACGACGAGGCCGATTACGCGCTGCCGATCTGGTGTGGACAGGTTCCTTTTGCGACGAGCACGTTGACGCCGGTGGCAGATGCTCGTCTCGACGCCTCGACGCCGGTGCCGGCGCACGTGCGCGAGTACCGCTTGCCCGCGAATCGAGGAGCAAGAGTGACATGACAGCGATGGTGGTGACGGAGATGGGCCGATTTCTGATCAGCACGGATCGAGCGAAGCTCGACCTCGATGTAATTCACAAATTTCTCACGGGTTCGTACTGGGCGGCTGGGATTCCGCGCGCGACGGTCGCTCGATCGATCGAAAATTCCCTGTGCTTCGGGGTTTACGACGACTCGAATCAAATCGGTTTCGCGCGCGTGATTTCCGACTTCGCGACCTATGCGTACGTCGCTGACGTTTTCATTCTGGAACGGTACCGCGAGCGCGGGCTGGGCAAAGAGTTGATGGCGTCGATCATGGCGCATCCGGAATTGCAGGGGCTGCGGCGATGGAGTCTCGGCACCCGCGATGCGCAAGGACTATACGCGCAGTTCGGTTTCAAGCCGGTGGTTAATACGCCTTCGCGGACGGTCATGGAAATCGTGGACCCGGAGATCTACGCGCGTTCTTGAATGACCTGCGCCGGAGTTGGCCGCGTAGGATCGTTCTGGGTTTCTCGAGGCTTTTCGCGGCGCTCAGAGAAATCAGGCAGGAATCGGATCGGCTCTCACGCAAACTCGATGTTCCAGTAGTGGCGGCCGAACTGATTTATGCGCGCTTTTTTTGAATCGCGATATTTCAGATCTCGGCGATCTCAAAAAACTGAATCGGATTCGCCGGGCGCGAATTTGATGAGGAGCGCCCACGCTATGAACGAGGCATATGCTCCTACGACGAGATACCTCCATTCCGAGAAGAAAAAGCAGAAGCCGATCGATACTAACACCAATGCTACATCCGCGAATCCTAGTATGACTCTGGTCATCCCCCTGTCAAATGGGACCGTAAGAGTCGCCGCACCGATGATCGCCTCCAAGATGAATTGCCGTTGTCGCGTCGTCCAAGCCCAATACAAGACTGCAACGAGTGTGACCGCGACTACCGCGACGAATAAAGCGGTTCCTACAATCGGAATTGCTCGCGGTGTGGCCTCCTGGCGCGGACCAATCGAACGGTCATGCAAAACTAACCCCACCAGTCTTCCGAGATACATTGAGCACACGGAGGCAATCAGCCAAGTGATCGGGCGGTCAATAGACAGAAATGCTAGACCCGATATGAACATCCCGGACAGTGTAAAGTACAATGTAAGCCGTTCAACGTCAGCAAATTCCATTGGTAACCGACCGGGATACAGCAACACGTACAGCCATTTTCTATTCATGATCGTCTTCCAAGTCGGTCCGCCACTATTGATTCTGTAAGACTCGTGTCAGGATAGCTGATGGCACGTTCCCGGCATCAGTGATTTTGAAAATTGTGAAACCTACCGCACCTCCGACCAGAACGGCGGGCGCGAAGGATGCACTGGCAGCGACCAAAACATACGCCTTCGCGGACGGTCATGGAAATCGTGGACCCGGAGATTTACTCGCGTTCTTGAATGACCTGCGCGCGCGTTCTATATAACAAGTGTTAGGGACCGCAGCCGCCGGCTGACGCTCGTTGTGAGCGCGGCCAAGACCGGCTATCACGCGGTCACCTGCGGAGGCACAAATGGATTTCAGATTCAGCGCCGAGGACGAGGCGTTTCGCGCGGAGTTCAGCGGCTGGCTCAAGGCCAACCTGCCCAAGGCGGCCAAGAGCGACGATGGCGCCGACTTTATGAGCGAAGGAACCGCGGACGACTGGAAGCGGCGGGTCGAGTGGCACAAGAAGATGCACGCGGGCGGCTGGGTCGGAATCAGCTGGCCCAAAGAATACGGCGGCCGCGGCGCGACGCTGACGCAGCAGATCATCTACAACGAGGAGCTCGCGAAAGTTAACTCGCCGATGCTGGTCAACGGACTGGGCATCATGCTGGTCGGCCCGACGATCATCCACTGGGGCACCGAGGAGCAGAAGAAGAAGCACATCCCGAAAATTCTTTCGGCGGACGAGCTGTGGTGCCAGGGGTATTCCGAGCCCGGCGCCGGCTCCGACGTAGCCAGCCTGCAGACGCGCGCGGTCGAGGAAGGCGACTACTTTATCGTCAACGGGCAGAAGGTGTGGACCTCGGACGCGCATCACGCCGACATGTGTATCCTGCTGGTGCGCACCGATCCCGAGGCTCCCAAGCACAAGGGAATCAGCTACGTCCTGGTCGATATGCACAGTCCCGGCGTCACGGTGCGGCCGTTGGTGCAGATCACCGGCGACGCGAATTTCAACGAAGTCTTTTTCGAAGACGTGAAGGTGCCGAAGAAGAATCTGATCGGCGAGAAGAACCAGGGTTGGCAGGTAGCGATTACGACGCTGATGTTCGAGCGGTCGGGAATCGGCGGCGGCCGCGACATGATGGGCCAGGTTCGGGAGTTGGTCGAGCTGGCGAAGAGCGTCCGCAGCAACGGGCATACCGCGTGGGAAGATACCAGCGTGCGCCAGCGCCTCGGCGGGTTCGCGTGCGAGGCGGCGGCGCTGCGCTACACGGGATTTCGGCAACTGACGCGGCGGCTCAAAGGTCTGCCGCCGGGGCCGGAAGGTTCGGTGCTCAAGCTATGCACCAGCGAACTGAATTTGCGCATGAACAAGTTCGCGATGGAGATGCTGGGGCCGTATAGCCAGATGGAATTTCACGCACCGCATGCGCTGGACAAGGGCAAGTGGTCGTACCGGATGCTCGCATCGCGGGCGCTGACGATTGCGGGCGGCACCAGTGAAATCCAGCACAACATTATTGGCGAGCGGGTGCTCGGATTGCCCAAGGGCTAATCGCGATTCAAGTAGTAATGATGAAGGGCGGCCCGACGGCGGGTCGCCTTTCTTATTTTGGCGAGGCAAGGGAGGTCCAGATGGAAGGCAAGCTGGTGAGGCTGAGAGCTTACGAGAAATCAGATCTTGACGCCGTGATGAAATGGGTCAACGACGAGGAAGTCACTCAGTTCCTGCGCGACGAACTGTTTGCCTATCCCGTATCGCGCGCGCAGGAAGAGCGGTTCATCGAGCAGGTGTCGATACCGACGCACACCTCGCGCGAGTTCGCGCTCGAAACGATCGCCGATCGCACTTACCTCGGCGGCGTCGGTCTGCACGAAATCGATTGGATCCTGCGGAGCGCCGAGGCAGGAATCGTGATCGGCAACAAGGACTATTGGGGAAAGGGCTATGGCTCCGACGCGATGAGAACCCTGATGCGGCTGGCATTCGACCGGATGAATCTACATCGAGTCTGGCTGCGGGTTTACGACTTCAACACGCGCGCGATCGCGTCCTACGAGCGCTGCGGTTTCCAGCGATGGGGTGTTCTGCGCGACGGTAAGTTCATCCGCGGCCGATATCACGACACGATCGTGATGGGAATTCTGGAGAGCGAGTACCGCGCAAAATCTTAGGGCGGATGCGCTTCGATGCGGGCAACCTAACTGTCGGTTTGCAACAGGTTGTCCCTCGGAAGGCGAGAGAAAAGAGCACTGGCGCCGACGCCGAGACACGGGCTGTGATGGTGGTCCAATGGAGCTGAGGGCCTGAAAGTGCCATCCGCGCAGGCCAGGGCGCGAAATGAGGACGTGGATGACCTCGAAGCCGGCGCCGGAGGCTGCCCACCTGAGTCGGTGTCGAGCTCGACTTTCAAATTTCCGGGAGCCTTTAAAAGGGACAACGTATTGAAACTCCACACCAACCCCTAACCCCTTCCCATAGTGGGAAGGGGAACCGGAAATGAGGTAGACACGGCATCGAACAAGAACTACTCGCCGGTGCCTGACAGGGTTACGGTGCGCGGGCCGCTCGAGCTGTTGTTGTTGATGGTCAAGCTGCCGGCGCGCGGTCCCTTGACGGTTGGGGCGAACAGCACCGAGTAGATGCATTTCTTTTTCGGCTTCAGTGACGCGCCGCAAACTCTCGAGAGGGTAAAATCGCCGGTGACGCGCGCACCTATCATCGCGATCGCGACCTTGCCGTGGTTGGTCGCGGTTATTTTCTTTGCCTTGCTCTTCGCGCCTAGCTTGGCGCTGAAGCTCGCCGTGCTTGGCGAGACTGTCAGCATTGCCGCTACCGTCGGCATCGGCGTCGGCGTGAAGGTTGCTGTTGCGGTCGCAGTGGACGTTGCGGTTGCCGTCGCCGTCCTGGTGGGCGTCGGTGAGATGACCGGCGTGCGAGCCGGGCTTGGCGTGGCCGACACTGTTGGCGTCGCTGTCAGAGTGGCGGTCGCAGTCGCGGTCGGAGTAGCAGTCGCGGTTGCCGTCGCAGTAAATGTTGCGGTGGCGGTGGCAGTCGCGGTCGTCGACGGAGTCGCAGTCTGAGTCGCGGTCTGCGTGGCGGTCGCGGTCACGGTAGCAGTCGTAGTTGCCGTGGCGGTTTGGGTAGAAGAGCTGGTCGGCGTCGCAGTCGGCGTCGTGGTCGTCGTCGCAGTAACGGTCGCGGTATCAGTCGCAGTGGCCGTGGGTGTCGCGGTCCTGGTTACGGTCGCGGTGGCCGTTGCAGTCGGAGTCGCGGTGACGGTCGCAGTTGCGGTTGCAGTCGCCGTGGCGGTACGCGTTGGAGTCGCGGTCGCGGTCGCAGTCGCAGTTGCGGTCGGCGTGGCGGTGGCCGTCGCGGTCTTCGACGCGGTCGGGGTCGGACTTGCGGTCGCAGTCGCCGTCGGCGTCGCGGTTACAGGACCGTTGTACGCATAAAAGTTGTCGTCAGTGTCAGAGCTCATGTAGATGGTGCCATCGGAGCCGATCGCGGGCATCGACAGTGCCTTGTAACCCGCGGCGGCACTGACGTTGACGAGAATGCTGCCAGCACCGCCGAAAAAGGGCCTCAATGAACCGCTGACGCCAGCGTCGGTTACCGCGTAGAGGTTGCCGTCACCGGAGCTGACGTAGATAGTGCCGTCGGCGCCGATCGCGGGCGCGACTTTCAGGCTGCTCGCGCCGACACTCAACGACCATTTCAGCGCACCGCTAGTGCCTGCGTCGGTTACCGCGTAGAGCGTGTGGCTGGTGGACTTGCCGCTGCCGAGGTAAATCGTGGCGCCGTCGGAGGCGAGCGCCACGCCGGTGTTGAAAACCTCCCCGCTTCCCAGGATCAATGCGGTCCACTTCGCCGCACCGGTGGCGGCCTTGATCGCGAAGAGATTGCCGGCGACCGGGCTGGTAGTATTGCCCACGATATAAAGTGTGCTGCCATCGTTGCTGAGCGACGGACTGTCGCCACTGAAAGAGCTGGCGAAGGTGGTCGGACCCCAGTTGAACGACGCGCTGACGCCGTTGTCCTTGAGCGAGGCGAGCTTGCCGTCACTGGAGGCGGCGTAAATCGCGCCGTCGGGGCCGACTACTGGTGCGATCGTTCCGGTCGAACCGCCGGTGCCGATTACCGCCGACCAATTCTCAATGCCGGTGCTGGTACTCAACGCGTGCAGCTTGCCGTCACTGATGAGGATGTAAAGCGTGCTGCCATCGTTACTGAGCGTCGGCGCGCCGGTGGTAACGAAATGGGCGCAGTCGCCGGTCGGCTGCACCGGGCCCCAATTCAAGGTGGGGCTGGCGCCGATTCCGTTGTCGCTGAGCGAGTAAATCTGGGCGTCCTGGTCGGCGAAGTAAATCGCGCCGTTGGGACCGATCGCCGCGCCCGAATTTATCCCCGGAATGCCGCCGCAACCGCTGCCCTGGATCGCCTGGAACGGGGCCGACCACTTGGTCGCACCGCCCGGAGTGATAGCGTAAAAGTTGCCCGCGGTGTCGGCGTCATAAATTGTTCCGTCGGCGCCAATCGTCGGCGAGTCCTCTATCTTGAAACCGCCGGTCGGAAGATCCCACTTGATAGCGCCGTTGTTGCCGGCGGTGCTGAACTGGCTTCTGCCACTATGCGAACTATCGTGCTCGTAGGCCGGCCAGACCGTGGCCGCATCGGCGCGCGCGGCGGTCAATATGATCGATACGCAAATCGCAACCGCAAGCGGCAAACTGATTGACGTTTTCATTTTCCCCCTTTTCATTCCCAGACTCGTGCTTTCTATGGAGATGTCCCGGTCGCGATGAGCGGAACGTCGAGCGGGCTGCTCGGGTCGTTATTCACGTTGATGAACAGATCGGAGCTGAACGGTCCCAACGCATTGGCGGTGAACTCCACCGTGTAACGACAAGTCGCTGGCGCCGGCGCCAGCGATGCGAGGCAGGTGTTGTTGATCACGACAAAGTTCGACGCATCGCCGTCTTTCGTCGGCGCGCTGAAAAAAGCCGTGGTCGGCGACAGGTTGGTCAAGGTCACGGTCCGGTCCGGCGTAACGGAGCCGTTATTTGGCGCTCCGCTGAAATCGAGTTCTCCGGTCGAGAGAGAGATGGTAACCGTCGCGGTCGAGGTTGGGGTCGGCGTTGTCGATGCGGTCGCGGTGGCAGTGGGAGTTGGAGTGCGAGTTACAGTTGCCGTCGCGGTTGCGGTCGCGGTGGGCGTTACCGATGGAGTCGCAGTCGCGGTTCTGGTTGGAGTGCCGCTGCGCGTCGCAGTCGGAGTGATCGACGGGGTTGGCGTCACACTAGGGGTTTTGGAAGGCGCGATGGTAGGCGTTGGCGACGGGCCGGGCGAGCCTTCGCCCGACAGCTCGAATATCCCGCGGCCGTGCGTGGCGGCGAAGACTACGCCGTTCAAATTCTGTTCGAGGTCGAAAACTGCGACGGCGGGAATCACCCCCAGGTTAAATGGCGCCCAGTCATTGCCGCCGTCGGTCGTTCTGAAAATGCCGATGTCGGTCGCGGCCAGCACCGTGCTCGCGGTCGGGTCGTTGCGATCGACCAGCAATCGCAACACTGGAACGTCGGGCAGCGCATTTGCCGGAGGCGGACTCTGAAGAGTCGGGTTGCCGTCGGCTTGGGTCCATGAACCGCCGAAATCGGTGGTCAGGAAGACGTGGCCCATCCCGGTAGCCGCGGTGAATCCCGAAAGGCTCAGGTAGGCGACGCTGGAATTGAACGGGTCAACCGCAATTCCTGTCGCCTGCGTAGCGGTTGGAAAAACGATCGCCGGCAGTTGCGCGGTCTTGTCGGTCCAATGCGCGCCTTCGGGCTGACCTGGATTGACCTGCATATCGGCCTGGTCGGTCGTGAAAATCTTGAACGGCGTCGGACGAAAGGTCGTGCTGGTCTGCATCGCGAGCGCGTACGCCTTGGTGTGATCGGACGGCGCGATCTCGAGATCTTCGAGCGCGCAATTGCCGCTGTTGCATCCGCCGGTCAAATCCTGGGTCGTCTGCTGCGACCACGTCGTCATCCCGTCGTTCGATACGTAAACCGAATGCGCGCCGAACAGCACGCGCTCGGCGACGGCCGGATCGCTCGCTATCGGTGGAAAATAGGCCGCACCTGGATCGCCGGCCGCCGTCATCGCGGTCTGCAGCGCCGTGCTGGAAGCGGCGGAATTGAAAGTGAAGCCACCGTCGGTCGAGCGTGAGACCCATGCTCCGGCCGAATTGGTGGCAAAGGTGTGATAGGCGAACGACGGGTTAAGCCAATCGAAAATCGCGAAGCCGCCGTCGAGGTTATCCATCTGCGTCCAGCTCGACGCCGTTGGTTGCGTCCCGTCCCAGCGCGCGGTGCCGTTGTCCTGAAATCCGGCGATCACCACGTAGCCGCTACTCGGATGAGGACCGACGGACTGCGCTTGCGCGGCGCTGATGCTCGCGTTGAGCGGCGTCCAGGCCATCGTCCCGACATCGAACCGATAAAGGCCGCCGTCATTGCCAAGGTAAAAGCTGTGCGCGCTGGAAGGATCGAACGCGATCGCGTGCTCATCCGAATGCGTTCCGCCGCTCGGCGCGAGCGAGGTCCAGTTGACGCCGGAATTTATCGAGCGGTAGATTCCAACGCCGCCGAATACGACGGTGGCGCCAGTTGCGTCGGCGGGATCTATCGCCAATGTCTGATTGAAGAACGACTGCGAAAAGTTGCTTGAGTTCGCGCCGTCGATGGTAATGCTACCCACGACCGCGCTCGGCACCGACGCCTGCGTCCAGGTGACGCCGTCGTTAGGCGAACTGTAGAATCCCGCGAACTCGATACCGTCAGCCGCGCCGATGATCGCGTACGCGACGCCGTTCGCCGCGGCAACGCTCGCGCGGCCGACGCCGCCATTCAAGTTGGGCATGCTGGCCTGGGTCCAGCTGAATCCGGAATTCGATGAGCGGAAAACGCCGACGCCGAGAATCGACACCAGCACCGAGGTCGGCGACGCGGGATCAATAACCACCGACTCCGCAGGACAAGGATCGTTGGTGAAGTACGGGCACGCGCCAAAGGTTCCAGCGGGATATGAAATCCACGACTCGCCGCCGTCGCCCGATCGCCACAGGCCGTTCTGGCTGAAATCACCCGCGACCCACGACGCGTCCGCCCGGTTCGCGCTCGAGCCGTAGGTCACCGCCGCATAAATTACTCGCGGCGTCCGCGTGGTATCGACTGCGATCGAAGCAATCGACGCGTGCGCGAAGTGGCTGGCGCCGATTTGGGTCCAGGTCGCGCCGAGATTGCTCGAGACGAACACGCCCTCGCCGTAGTAGGAATCGGACGACCCGTTTCCCTCGCCACTGCCGACGTAGAGCGTTGGACTCGGGCTGGTGGTGACGTTCGAGCGCGAGCGCGCCGACCGACAGCGTGGGCTCGAGGTCGAAGATCGGTACGAAGGCCGCCGTCGCGTTGGCGCGCATCCAGACTCCGCCGTCGCCGGTACCAACGAACATGCGTCCGGATGCGGTCGGGTCGGTAACCACGGCGGTCACCCGTCCCGTCACCCCGGTGAGAGCGGTGCCCAGCGCAACACCGCCGAAGGTGGGAATTTCGTTGAGCAACGGAATTGGACCGAGCGCATTCCATGCGAATGAAACTGCCGGCGGCAGCGAATCGATCGCATCCGACGTGCGGCTTGCTTCCGCTTCCTGCATCCGCATTTGCCTGATCGCCTTGCGATACGCGCGGTGCGGTATGCCAAAGTTCAGCCCGCGCCGGCTGATGAAAAATGCCTCCCGCGCAACCCGATCGCGGGCGTGCAACGCGCCGGGGGCATTGCGGTTGACGGCGGACGATCGCGACGTTGCGCGCATCGGCGAAGACAGAACCACCGCGAGACCGGCTGCGAGCAGCAAGCCTCCCGCAGCGGCGAGCAGCCATGGTGAGAAACCCCTGGACAAAGCGAAGACCCCCCTTCGGCCCGCGTCCCAGTAGTCACTCTACTCTCATTATATATACGAACGAATTATATAATGAGTATCCAGTCCATTACCTATTGAGTATTGGGACTGCCTATCTGAGTATTCGTTTGTCCACGATAGGCAGCCCTTGGCCCTGTCGCCGCACGCGACAACGCGGGAGTGCTCGACCTGAGATCGCGGGCTACGGCAGTCAGGCGGCGGCGATTCGGAAGCCAATCTTCGGGAAGTGATTCACAATCTTGCCGAGCTCGGGAACTTCGCGCTCAATTGCGATTTCGTGAATCGTGCTGACGACCACTCTGCCGGTCACCGGATCGAAGCCGTAGTCGTCGGGCGTGATCGATACGCGAGTGCCGGCCTCGAGTCCGTTCGGATCTTTCGAATCGACGTTCTCGGCAGTTGCGGGAGTGCTGTCCTTCGCGACCTTCAGCGCTTCGTCGGGATCCATCGGGCGCACGTCGCCATAACCCATCGCGTCGATACGCTCGAACCATCGCATGAGATGCGGAAACTTTTGCGCGAGGCCAAACGCGGTCGGCTCGGCGCGCAGGAACCACACCGGATGGAAGCAGGCGGCGTCGGCGAGGCTGAACGAATCGCCAAGGAGAAACGGCGATGATGCGAGTTGGCGGTCGAGGATTTCCAGAAATGCGCGCAACTGGTTTCGCGAATCGGGCGCGCGTGCGCGCAATCTCGCCGAAGTTCGCGCCGTGCATCATCTTCGATCGATCCTCGATGAATTCTTTTGGCACCTTCGCGCCGAGTTTTTCGAAAATCACCGGCGTCGTGGACCAGAACATCCGGCGGTCGGCCCATTGATTCATCGTGTCCGCGGCCGCAGTCAAACCGCCGGGATAAATCGTCGGCTCGGGCTTGAGCTCGTCGATTTTCCTGATGATGATTCCGGTATCGCACCAAACGTCGGCGCCGATCTGGAGCACCGGGATCCGCCGATAGCCGCCGGTGAGCGGCACCAGCTTGGGCTTGGGCATAATCACCGGCTGTTCGACCGAGCGCCAGCTGATTTTCTTGTGCGCGAAAATCTTGCGGATTTTTTCAGAAAAGGGTGAAGTGGCGTATTGATGGAGAATTATTTCAGGCACGATTTCCTCCGCGGAAGAACCTGCACGATTCTTAGCGCACCGAGTTTCCAGTCGCCACCCGAAAACTGATACCTTCGCGCTCATGCATGGTCATCACGATTTCGATTTGTACGAAGCGATCTACACGACGCGCTCGATGCGGCGGCTTAAGCCCGACCCGGTCGATCCGGGGCTCATCGTCAAGGTGATCGAAGCGGCCACGATGGGTCCGAGCGGGCACAATCGGCAGCCGTGGTTTTTTATCGTCGTCACGGAACGCGCGACCAAGGAATTTGTCGCCGAACGCTATCGCAAGGCATGGGAGATAGTGTTCACGCCGACCGAGCGCGAAGTCGTCGCCAACGATCCTCAAAGCCAGCGCGGGCGAAACCTGCGCTCGGCAAAATATCTCGCCGAGCATATCGCCGACGTGCCCGTGATGATCTTCGCTTGCGTGAAAAAATACACCGATCGCGCTCGCGCCGGGCAGCCGATGCTGGGCGCGATTTACCCGGCGATTCAGAACTTGTGCCTGGCGGCGCGCGGCTACGGACTCGGCACCTCGATCACCGGGATGCATACGATGTTTGCGAAAGAAATCGACGCGATGCTCGGCGTGCCGCCCGACTACTCCAACGTCGTGCTGATCCCGATGGGCTATCCCAAGGGTCGATGGGCGCGACCCGATCGCAAGCCCGCTCTGCAAGTGACGTTCTGGGAAAAATGGGGCAACCGGCGCGACCGCGTCCCCGACTGAAATCACGTCGCGATCACGGCGAGCACGACATTGCGCTGAATCTGATCGCCTGGCTTCACCCGAAACTCTGTGACGCGCCCGCTGGCCGGCGCCTTGACCGGTATCTCGACCTTCATCGACTCGATCACCATCAACTCGTCGCCGCGCGCGACTTGCGCCCCACTCTCGACCGACAATCGCAGCACCTTGCCCACCGCCGGGCTCTTTATATCCATCGTTCGGTGATCCTCGATTGAGCGTGATAGCAGGCACGGCTCGCACGTACCAGCACCGAAAACGCCTTGTGTTTTCGGGCTGCTTGGTTGTAGAGAAATTAAATCGGCGCCCGCGTCCGGCTAATGGAGAAACGGCATGAACAGTTTTGTCGCGGCTCGAACGCTTACTGAATATCCGCGCGGCCGCCATCGGTGGGCGCTGTTGATTCTGACGGTGCTCGCCTCGATTCTCGGCGCGTACGACTTCCAGCTCGCCCCGCTGCTGCCGATCCTCCTGCCGTATCTGCACATGAGCCACACTGCTTACGGCGCGTTCATCGCGTTCACCGTCCTGATTTCCGGCATCAGCGCGTTCTTCGGCGGCCCGCTCGCAGATCGCTACGGCCGCGTTCTGATCATCGATGTATGTCTGGGCTGCGTCACCGTCCTGTTGTTCCTGAACGTATTGATCACCAACATCACGACCTTCGTGATTCTGCGCCTGTTGATGGGAATCGTCGCCGGCCTGACCGCCGGCGCCGGCGCCGCGCTGATTCGCGACATGTCGCCGCGGCTCAGCCGCGCGCTCGCATTCGGCCTGCTGACAATCGGGCCGGTCGGCGCAAACTTCCTGGCCAACTTCGTCGCCGGCGCGACGCTGCCGATCTATCACACCTGGCAATCGCAGATTTGGATCATGGGATTCTTCGCGGTCGCGATGTACCTCCCGATCGTGTTGTGGCTCTGCGATCTCAGCCCCGAACTGCGCATGCAGATCATGAAGACTGAAATCCAGGCGCTCGCCGCCGAAGGACGCCTGCCCGCCGCTTCCGAACTTCCGTCGAGCACCGGTGACGCCTTCCGCCGCCTGCTCAGTCACGCGGAGGTCTGGCTGCTGGTCTTCGGCATCACGGCGAATCTGACGTTGTACTTCGCGATCCAGGCGTTCGGCCCGTTGATGTTCACCGAGGCGTTCCATTATTCGCCCGCCGAAGCCGCCAGGCTGAACGAATACTTCTGGCTCACGAATCTCGGCGTACTCGTGATTACGGGACTCGTGTCCGATCGCCTGCAGACGCGCAAACCGATCGCAATCTTCGGCGGCATCCTCGCCGCGGGACTGATGGCGTGGTGGATTCCAACCTTCGGCCACGAGCTTCCGCGCTCGACGATGATCATGGTCGCGTCGCTCATGGGATGTTTCCTCGCAATCGCTTACGTGCCGTGGGCTGCGCAATTTTCCGAAACTCTCGAGGACGTCTCGCCCGCTCTGCAAGCCACCGGATGGGCTTTCTTCGGACTGGTCGCGCGCGCGTGGGTCGCAATCTCGGCGCCCCTGTCGCTCTACGTCGCGGTCCACTACGGATGGGGCGAATGGGTCAAAGTCGCGCTCGGCGGAATGATCATCTACATCGTCACGATGGCGTTCTCGCGAGGCCACGCCGCCATCGAAGAGCACGCCCATGCAGCGCCAGCGTCAGATCGCGTCACCGCCGGCTAGTCGATAGCACTAGGGACGCATCGTCCGCATGCGAATGCCCAACTGCGTCGGAACGATCTCGTATGCCTGATGCACCCAGTCGACCAGCAGCGGCCGCGTGTCGCGCGGATCGATTATCTCCTCGATGCCGAATGCCTCCGCTGTCCGCATCGGCGAACGGATTGCGTTGAATTTATCCTCGAGCTCCTTGCGCAACTTCTCCGGATCGCTCGACGCGGCCAAATCGCGCTTGTACGCCGCCTCGATCCCGCCCTCGATCGGCAGCGATCCCCAATCCGCCGACGGCCACGCGTAGCGCAGATTCAGCCCGGTCGTAATTCCGTGACCGGCGCCGGCGACGCCGAACGCCTTGCGCACCATGATCGCGACCAGCGGCGTCGTCGTTTGGAACATCGCGTACAGCGCGCGCACGCCGCGCCGAATCGTCCCGGACATCTCGGCCTCGCGTCCAATCAGGAAGCCCGGCTGATCGACGAAATTCACCACCGGCAGATGGAACGTGTCGCAAAGGTCGATGAACTTGACCATCTTGTCCGACGCCGGCCCGTCCAGCGAGCCGCCAATCGAAAACGGATCGTTCGCCATCACGCCGACCGGAAATCCGTCGAGCCGCGCGAATCCCGTCACCAGCGACGGCCCGAAGAACGGCGTCATCTCGAAAAATGAATCGCGATCCATCACGAGCTCGACGATTCGCCGCGCGTCGTAACCGTGGCGGCGATTGCGCGGCACGATACTGATCAACTCCTCTTCGCGACGCGCCGGATCGTCGTCGGGCGTCATGCGCGGCGGCGCTTGCCACACGCTCTGCGGCAAGTACGAAAGGAAGCGGCGAATCTGCGCGAGCGCGTCGTCCTCGCTGTCGGCCTCGTTGTCCACCGCGCCGCTCATGTGCGCGTGGATTTCGGCGCCGCCGAGTTCTTCCTTGGTCAGGTCCTCGCCGACGCCCCATTTGACGACCGGCGGTCCCGCGACGAAGAGCTGACTGGTCCCGCGCACCATCACCGAGAAATGCGACGCCGCCACCCGCGCCGCGCCGATTCCCGCGACCGAGCCCATGCATCCCGCGACCACCGGCACCTCGCCCATCAGCTTCACCAGCACGTCGAAATCCGGATTGGCCGGGACGTAGGTGCGCTTGACGGTCTCGAACGACTTCACACTGCCACCGCCGCCGGTCCCGTCCACCAGCCGGATGATCGGGATATGCAGCTCGTGCGCGATCAGTTCCGCGTAGCTACGTTTGTTGCCAATATTCGCATCCGCCGCGCCGCCGCGCACCGTGAAGTCGTCACCGCCGACCACCACGCGCCGCCCGTTGATACGCCCGGTGCCGCCGACAAAGTTCGCCGGCATGATCGACGCGAGCAGTTCGCCTTCGTATTTCGGCGCCCCCGCCATCGCGCCGTATTCGTGAAACGTCCCCGCGTCGAGCAGCCGCTCGATCCGCTCGCGGACGGTGAGCTTGCCCCCATCATGCTGCCGCTTGATGTTGTCGGCACCGCCCATCGCCTTAGCAAGCTCAACGCGGCGCCGAATTTCCTCGACTTCCTTCTCCCACGACATACGATTCTCCTATCAGATCTGGTTCCGAAATGGCCAATTCATACCATATGTAGTGGTTCGAGATGGCTCCTCTACCATCGGTGGGTTCGTTCCGTCAAAAGTTGTTTTTTGTGGTGCAGCGGTTTCGTTGTGGGTTGATTGTCGCTATGCGTGCGATAGCGAGTATGGGAATCCTGACGCACACAGTTAGACATAGCACGGAAAGTTCGCGGGCATCAGGCTGAAAAGTTCATCCCCTCATCCATCGGCGGCCAGTCAAGAGACAAAAACATCCGGGATTCTTCGCTTCGCTCTGAATGACGCAAAAAACCGTTTCTCGGGCGTGCTCTTCCTGTTAGCTTCAATTTGCACTTTCGATTTCAGCTATGACGACGACTACGAACTCCGTGCCGAATCCGCGGCGGGCTTCGCTCTCCGGGTGGGGGCGGTATCCGCTCTCTGAGAGCGATGTCTATCGGCCTGATCGAATTGCGGAGCTGCAGGCTGTCGTTGCCGCGAACTCGACCTCGCTGATTGCGCGGGGGGCGGGGCGGGCTTATGGCGATGCGGCGCTCAACGATCAGAATCGCGTCGTGGATTTGACCCGGTTGAATCGGATGCTCTCGTTCGACGCCGCCACCGGCCTTTTACGATGCGAGGCCGGGGTGACTATCGCGGAGCTGATCGATGTATTCTTGCCGCGCGGGTTTTTTCCGCCGGTTACTCCCGGGACGCGCTTCGTTACGCTGGGCGGATCGGTTGCGGCTGACGTACATGGCAAGAATCACCATCGCGATTCGTCGTTGGCGTCCCATGTGACCTGGTTCGATTTGATGATCGCGTCGGGCGAGGTGCTGCGATGTTCGCGCGAGGAAAACTCGGCGCTGTTCTGGGCGACTGTCGGCGGGATGGGGCTGACGGGCGTGATTCTCGAACTGGAACTCCGGATGCGGCAGGTTGAGAGCGCTTATCTCGACGGTGAGTTGATCCGCGCCGGCAACGTTGACGCCGCGATCGAGGCTTTCGAGCGGATCGACGCGCAATACGGCTATTCGGTCGCGTGGATCGATTGCAACAGCACGAAGAGCGCGCTCGGGCGATCGATTCTCAACGTCGGCAACTTTGCGACGCTCGACCAGTTGCCGCGAGAGCTCGCGCAGAATCCGCTGAACACGATGCCGAAGCTCAGCCCGCGCGTGCCGTTCAACTTTCCCGCGGTGAATTCGCTGACTGTGAAGGCGTTCAACGTGGTCAACTATGCGATTCATCGCGAGAAAGCGGCGCACACTATTTTCGACTGGGACAGTTTTTTCTATCCGCTCGATTCGATTCGCAACTGGCCTCGAATCTACGGCAAACGCGGCTTCGTGCAGTATCAATGCGTGTGGCCGCCCGCGGAGAGCCGCGCGGGACTGGTCGAAGTGCTCGAGGCGATCACGCGCAGCAAGCGCGGTTCGTTTCTCGCGGTGCTCAAGAAGTTCGGCGCGCAGGACGGCCTGCTCTCCTTCCCGATGCCCGGCTACACGCTCGCGATCGATTTCCCGGTGACCGACGGGATGCTTGAATTTCTCGACACGCTGGACGCGATGGTGTTGAAGCGCGGCGGTCGCGTGTACCTGGCCAAGGACGCGCGGATGTCGCCCGAGACGTTCCGCGCGATGTATCCGAACCTGGGCAATTGGCAGGCGGCGAAGAGTTCCGCCGATCCGAAGAATCGATTTTCGTCGAGCTTGTCGCGCAGGCTGCGGATGTATCCGGCGTGAGATTCGAGCGCCCTTTGGTGAGCGGGGATAATCGACAACCTAACCCCCGGCCCCTTCCCGAGCGGGAAGGGAAGCAAAAAAAGCGAGAGCTTCGCGAGATACGATGAATAGAGTTTTGATTCTTGGCGCTACCAGTCCGATTGCGCGCGCGCTTGCGCTGCGGTTCGCGGCCGATGGTGCGCAATTGTACCTGGCGGCGCGCAACGCCGACGAGGCGCGGCGCGTTGCCGAGGACGTCAGCGCTCGCGCGGGTGTGACCGCACTTTCCGGGACCTTTGATGCGTCGGACTTCGCGCTCGCATGACGAGTTCGTGCGTCATGCGGCGACAGCGCTCGGCGGACTCGACGGCGTCGTCGTATGCTTCGGCACGCTCGGCGACGAGGACAGTGCCCAGACCGATCCCGCCGAGGCGCTCGCGACGATTCATCAGAATTTCACCGGCGCGGTGTCGTTGATCACGCTCGCCGCGCGCCATCTCGAACAGCAGCGCTCGGGTTTCATCATTGTGATCGGATCGGTCGCGGGCGAGCGCGGGCGCAAGAAAAATTACGTGTACGGCTCGGCCAAGGGCGCGCTCGCAACTTATGCGCAAGGGCTGCGCGGGCGGCTGGCCGCGAGCGGTGTGCATGTGATGACGGTGAAGCTCGGCACAGTCGATACGCGAATGACCTGGGGACGCGAGGGCGCGCTGCTGACGATTTCGCCGGCCAAAGCCGCCGACCTGATTTATGCGGCGTATCGAAAACGCGCCGAAGTCGTATATGTGCCGTGGTTCTGGCGCTTGATCATGGGCGCGATCAGAATGATTCCGGAGAGCCGCTTCAAACGCGTCAGCTTCTGAGACGCCAATTTCGTCTGCTCGCGGTGTGGAGGACAGAAATGAAAGTGAAACTTGAAGTTCTTATCGTCGCCGCTCTCGTGATTCTGTCGCTCGCTAACTCGCCGAACGCAGGGGTTAATCCGGGAGATACGATTACGAAAGATCAGGCTGACAAGGTTGCTGACCTTGTCAGTCCGGGGAATCTCGTGCTGGTGAAGCAGGGCATGACGATGAAGATCGTGCCGACTGATCGGCTCGAGTGGCCGCCGCCGTACAAGTCCGCGACCGAGAAATATTCGCCGCAGGTGAGTCTCGCGCCCGATGGAACGTTGAAGGGCTACTCGGCCGGGCTGCCGTTTCCGCTGGTCGATGCGAACGATCCGAATGCGGCGCTGAAAGTGATGTGGAATTTCAGCTATCGGCCGCTCTACACCGACGACGCGATTTCCAAGAACACTGAGATTGCGAGCTACCGGCCGGGATCGACGCCCGCCGATCCGGTTGAGCATTTCACGATCGGCAACGTCGGATTCTACAACAACACCGGGCGCACCGAGGTGAATCCTATCCCGACCGATCCGGAGGCGACGCGGGCGAATATCCGATACCGCTTCGGCGCGTATCCATTTCTCGAGCCGTCCGAGATGCGCGGGTTCGGATTTATCCGCTACCGCAGTCTCGATCCGAAAATCGAGGACAATAGCTGGATGATGAATCCGCGCACGCGGCATACGCGGCGCGCATCGGCGAGCGAACTTTCGGACGTTTTCGGTTTGCTCGACACGGCCGCGGGTGGCGGCGGCGGCGGAGCGGGAACTTACGCGAGCAATCTCGATCCGGATTCGTTTTTTGGCTTCGCCGCGAAAATCGAAGACTTCAATTACCGGTTCCTCGGCGAGAAGCCGATGCTCGCGGTTGTGAATGCGGAAAATTCTCCGGCGAAGGCGTGCCCGACCGACGGCGGACGAACGATCTGTCCAGAGAATTGGGAAATGCGCCGACTCTACGTGATCGAGGCGGATGCGAAGCAAGGCTCAGCAATCGCCAGCAGCCCCACGATACCGAAGCGGATTTTTTATATCGACTCGGAAGGATGGTTCATCACCGCGTCCGACCAATACGATCGCGACGGCAAGCTGTGGAAGACGGTCGCGACCTTCAACGCATACCGCGACCGGCCGATTCCGGATGCGCGCGTGGCGATCTGGCCGTTCAAGCGGATGTTCCAGACCGCGCTGGTCGATGAAGACGTCACCAACGGCTTCTCGACGGTGGTGCTGTCGCCGGGAGTCGAGACCGACGAGCACGAAAGCTGGTACATCAACATGGGATTGGCGACGGAGAATTTTTTCAATCCCACGGCGATGTCCAACGCGGCGCATTAGGAATTGAATGTGAAACCCTTCGCGGGTTTCACACTTCCGCGGCAGGGGTGACCCCTGCACCCAGTGTTAAGAAATCGCAAAATGGCGAGGACGCCCTTTTGCTCCCTCTAGACAATCCGGTTCCCCTTCCCGCTCGGGAAGGGGTTAGGGGTTAGGTTTTTCGCATCGTTCGCGACGCTGGCACTTCATTTCCATGTCCTGCGTGAACTATAAATAAAAAATCTCGTGCGCATGCGGAGTCATCATCAATGTCGAATCGTCTCGATGAAATCCAGAAACTGACCTTCACCGGCGCGGTCGATGCCGACGGACATATCCTCGAGGACGCCGGTCTGTGGGATCGCTATATCGAAGCGAAGTACAAAGACCGCGCCGTTCGCGTGCGCACCGATGACAAGGGACTCGAATATCTCGAGGTCGCGGGACGGCCGTCGAAAGTTTTCAGTGGCGGCAGGCTCGGCGGACTCTCCGCGATGGGTGCGACGCGCGACGACAAGTGGGCCGGCTCACCGACTTACGGCGGGTTCGCACCGTTCGGCGCGATGGACGCGAAGGATCGCCTCAAGCGAATCGACGCCGAAGGTCTCGCCGCTGCGTTTCTGTATCCCACCATGAGCCTGCTGTGGGAGACCGAGACCGAGGACGCCGAGCTCGCGCAGGCATGCACGCGCGCCTACAACCGGTACATCGTGGACTTCTGCTCTGAGAGCGGCGGCAAGCTGATTCCGATCGCGCACCTGTCGCTCGGCGATCCGGTTGCAGCGGCGGCTGAACTCGAGCGCGCGGTAAAAGCGGGATGCAAAGGCGGATGGGTCGCGCAATTCGTCATGACGCGCAAGCCGCATGCGCATCCCGATCACGACGTGCTGTTCGCCAAGGCGCAGGAACTCGACGTGCCGCTTGGGATACATCCGTCGCTCGAGCCGGTGTGGGCGGCGCCGGGGCGTTACGATCGCAAGTTCATGCGCGGGAATTATTACTTTTTGAATATCGTCGCGGCCGACGCGATTCGTCATGCGTTCACCAGCTTCTTCCAGTACGGCACCTTCGACAAATTCCCGAAGATGCGGCTGGTGCTGCTCGAAGCGGGCGCGGGATGGATCGACTACTGGTTGGGGCGGCTCGACGCTGTCTATGCGAGCGCGATGGGCCGTACGGTGTCGCTCAAGGAGAAGCCGAGCTTCTACTTCAATCGCAACTGCTGGATTTCGGCGGACCCTGACGAGCGATCGCTGCCCGCGATGGTCGAGCTATGCGGCGCGGACAAATTTTTCTGGGCGTCGGACTTCCCGCATCCCGATCATGTCGGCAACTATATCGAGGAGGTCGAGGAGCTGGCGCACAAGCTACCCGCGTCGGCGCGCGCGAAAGTGATGGGCGAGAACGTGATGAAGGTGTACAAGTGCGAGCTGCCGCGATGAAACGGCGCGGAACATCTCGCGCTGATTTTTTTGTGTCATCGTCGAATTGTTTTCGCGTCATCCCGAGCGTAGCCGAGGGACCCCGCGATCTTTTACGCTGCGGGCTGCTGCAGCCCATCGCATGGCGCGAGCGCAGATGCCTGCTGAAAAGACAAAAGGCATTTCACTGGCGCCATCAGGCCCGAGGTGCGTCGAAGCCGAGCGTTCAGAACACGATCCGGGCGTCCCTCGGCTACCGCTCGGGATGACACAAGAAAAGAAAGGCCCGCGAGATTTTTTCTCGCGGGCCTTTTTGCATTCGTTATGGATGTTCGAGGGTCAGCTGGTGACTGTCCAGGTGTCGCCCTTGCCTAGCAGGGTCTTCAGGTCGCCGGCGCCCTGCTTTGCTTTTGCGTCTTCGAGCTGTTTGTTGACGGCGCCGTCGTAAGTCGGGCGCGACACCGCGTAGAACACGCCCACCGGCGTCGGCAGCGGAGGCTCGAAGTTTCCGAGCATGAACGCCAGCGACAGATTGGTCTCGTCGTGCACGACGAGATCGCTTTCCGTCACGCCGGCGCCGAGATGCACCGCCTCGGGACGCATCCCATTCATCTTGATTCCCATGTCGCGATTCTTGCCGAAGATGAGCGGCTTGCCGTGCTCGAGTACCAGCTGATGGTCGGCCTTGAGCGCCTTGTCGCTGACGTCGTTGAATGCGCCGTCGTTGAAGATGTTGCAGTTCTGCAGGATCTCGACGAACGATGCGCCGCGATGCGCGTGCGCCCGCTTGAGCATCTCGCCGAGATGCTTCTGCTCGACGTCGATTGTGCGCGCGACGAAAGTCGCGTGCGTGCCGAGCGCGACCGTGATCGGATTGAACGGGAAATCCACCGAGCCCATCGGCGTGGACTTGGTGACTTTGCCCACTTCCGAGGTCGGCGAGTACTGGCCCTTGGTGAGTCCGTAGATTTTGTTGTTGAAGAGCAGAATTTTCAGATCGACGTTGCGCCGCAGCACGTGGATTAGATGATTGCCGCCGATCGACAGACCGTCGCCGTCACCGGTGACGACCCACACGTCGAGATCGGGCCGCGAAATTTTCAGCCCGGTCGCGAACGCCGGCGCGCGGCCGTGAATCGTGTGGAAGCCGTAGGTGTTCATGTAGTACGGGAACCGGCTCGAGCATCCGATGCCCGAGATGAAGACCGTGTTCTCCGGCGCGATGCCGAATTCGGGCATCGTCTTCTGCACCGCGGCCAGGATCGCGTAGTCGCCGCATCCGGGACACCAGCGCACTTCCTGGTCGGAAACGAAATCCTTGCGGTTAAGAGCGGTAGCCATTTTCGATCAGCCCTCCAGGGCCCGGTTGATGCGGTTTTCGATCTCGCTGACTTTGAACGGACGGCCCTGGATTTTGTTGAACCCGAAGGCCGGGATCAGGTAGTCGGCGCGAATCATCTTGAGCAGTTGTCCCATGTTCATTTCGGGAATCATGACCTGCTTGAAACGCTTGAGCGTCTCTTCGAGGTCGCGCGGGAGCGGATTCAGGTAGCGCAGATGGACGTGCGAAACTTTCTTGCCCTTCGCGCGCAGATGCTTGACCGCCTCGCGAATCGGGCCGTAGGTCGAGCCCCATCCGAGCACGACGAGGTCGCCGTCGGCGTCGCCGAACACTTGCGTCGGCGGAATCTCGCGGCTGATGCCCGCGATCTTGCGCGCGCGCGTCCGCACCATCAGCTCGTTGTTGGCCGGCGAGTAGCTCACGTTGCCGGTCAGGTTCTCGCTCGACAGTCCGCCGACGCGATGCTCGAGGCCCTTGGTCCCCGGCACCGCCCACGGACGCGAAAGCGTCTCGGGATCGCGATTGTACGGCAGGAAGCCCTCCGGATTCGTCGCGAACTCAACTTTGATTTCGGGCAGCTTGTCGGCGTCGGGCAGCAGCCACGGCTCGGCACCGTTGGCGAGCTGGCCGTCGGTGAGCAGAATCACCGGCGTCATGTACTTGACGGCGATTCGCACCGCCTCGTACGCGCAATCGAAGCAGTCGGCGGGCGTCGAGGCCGCGATGATCGGAATCGGCGACTCGCCATGCCGTCCGTACATCGATTGCAGCAAATCGGCCTGCTCGGGCTTGGTCGGCATCCCGGTCGAGGGTCCCGCGCGCTGGATGTCCGTGATGACCATCGGCAACTCGACCTTCACCGCGAGCCCGACCGCCTCGGCCTTCAGGTTCATGCCGGGGCCTGAGGTCGTGGTGATCGCGATCGCACCGCCGAAGGACGCGCCGATCGCCGCGCATACGCCGGCAATCTCGTCCTCGGCCTGGAAGGTATAGACGGGAAAATTCTTGAAGCCTGAGAGTTCGTGCAGGATGTCGCTGGCCGGCGTGATCGGATACGAGCCGAGGAACAGCGGACGTCCGGATTTCACCGCCGCCGCCACGAAGCCCAGCGCGGTCGCGCTGTTGCCGGTGATGTTGCGATACAGGCCCGGGGCGATTCGCGCGGCCGGCACTTCGTATGAGCTGGCGAACATCTCGGTGGTCTCGCCGTAGTTGAAGCCGGCCTTCAGCACCTTGACGTTCGCCTCGAGGATTTCGGGCGTCTTTTTGAAACGGCTTTCGAGATAAGTGAGCGTGCTCTCGATCGGCCGCTGATACAGCCACGACAGCATCCCGAGCACGAACATGTTGCGGCATCGGAAGACCGCGCGATTGTTCAGCCCCATCCCGTGCACGGCCAGCGACGTGAGCTTGGTCACATCGACTTCGATCACCTGGAATTTGTCGAGCGAATGGTCGGTGAGCGGATTGGTCTTGTAGCCGGCGCGCTTGACGTTGGAATCGGTGAACGCCTCGCGGTCGACGATTATGACGGCGTTGGGCGGGACGTCCTCGATGTTGGCCTGCAGCGCCGCGGGATTCATCGCGACCAGCACGTTGGGCTCGTCGCCGGCGGTGAAAATTTCGCTGCTGGAAAAATTCAGCTGAAAGCCGCTGACCCCGGCCAAGGTGCCTTGCGGCGCGCGGATTTCAGCGGGAAAGTCGGGCAGTGTTGCGATATCGTTGCCGGCCAGTGCGGATTCGGCCGTGAACTGCATCCCCGTCAACTGCATCCCATCGCCAGAGTCGCCCGCAAACCGGATAACGACGTGGTCGCGCTGCAGATGCGGCTTGAGCGCGGGGGTCGCGGAACCATGCGACTCGGCAGCTTGTCCAGCCGCCTCAGGTGGAACAGCCATCTCAGTCCAATCTCCTTTAGTTAAGAGCCTGATCGAAAATTACTCCGATAATGTCGAAGCCATGCAAATACTCGAACACGCGGATTTAAAGCATAGCTAATCTAAGGGAAGCATTAAAGGCCCGTTATTTGGCACGGAAATCATCGAATCCTGAAATCGGTGAATTCCCCTGTGAAATCGGACCAATCTTCGCGTACCGACGTTACGTGCGCTGACGGCGGGCCCAGATGTGCCCACGCCGCCAGCATCTGCAAGTTCTCGCGGCTCCCTTCAGCGACAATTTCGACGTCGCCGTTGGGTAGATTGCGCACCCATCCGGCAAGTGCGAGATCTTTGGCCTCGTCGTAGGCCGAGAATCGAAAGCCGACCCCCTGCACCCGTCCGCTGATGACCAGATGGAGCCGCGCGCGGTCTTTTTTGTCTTGAGCGCTCACCCGAGCGGCCATTCGGCTCAAAGGAAAGGCCGGACGATTACGAATCCGGCCTCTTCAAAAACGTCGGATCTTTAAGAGCTAAGCTTTCGCTTTTCGCGATTAATTGATCCAGCTTTTTGTTCGTGCCTTCGAAAGTTTTGATGAGGTCGTCCAGGACGCTATCGAGTTCCGCCTTATCGAGTCCCTTTCCGTTTCCTTCGGAAACCCGGATCAGGTTCTGAATACTTTTTTGGTTTTCAGTTACGCGTTTCATAAGCTCCGAAGCTCTCCTCCTCGACTCCGAATCAAGCTTGAGCGCCTTCAATTCTCGCGCCTTTGATAGCGCCTCAACAAGAAGATGGCCGATTCTCTCAAGCTTGTCCATAAGTGCTCACGCTTCACCAGCGAGAACCGCTTCGAGGCCTTTCTGATCGAGCACTCGCACTCCCAAATCCTGCGCCTTCTTCAACTTCGATCCTGGCTCCGCGCCCGCAACGACGAAGTCGGTCTTGCGGCTCACCGACGACGTGACGCGACCGCCGGCCGCCATGATTTTGCGCTCGGCCTCCTCGCGCGTCATCGATTCGAGCGTCCCGGTTAACACGAACGTCTTGTCGCGCAATGCGCCCCGCCCTTCGATCGCGGCAGGAACCTCGACCTCGAGAATTTTGATGAGCCGTTTGACCGCCTGCAGATTTCGCGGCTCGTCGAAGTATTCGCGGATACTATGCGCAACTTCATTGCCGATATCGCGCACGCCGAGCAAATCGTCCTCGGATGCTTCAGCCAGCGCGTCCATGGTCTTGAACTTCAGCGCGAGTTGCCGCGCCGTATGCTCGCCGACATGCCGAATCCCAAGTCCGTTGATAAACCTTTCGAGCGAGGTCTTGCGCGCTTTCGCGATCGCGTCGAGCACATTCTGCGCGCTCTTGTCGGCCATCCGCTCGAGTCCCGCCAACTGATCCTTCGTGAGCCCGAACAAGTCGTCGAGCTCCTTCACCAAATCCTTCTCGACCAACTGCCCGACCAGCTTGTCGCCCAGCCCCTCGATATCGAGGCATCCCTTCGACGCGAAATGGCGAATCGATTCGCGCATCCGCGCCGGGCAATTCGCGTTGACGCAAAAATAGCCGACCTCGCCCTCTTCGTGGACGATCGCCGCGCCGCATTCCGGGCATTTCGCGGGCATCTCGAACTGCTTCGCGCGCGGACGCGCTTCCTTGGTGACGCGGATGACGTAAGGAATCACGTCGCCGGCGCGCTCGATCAGCACCGTGTCGCGCTCGCGGATGTCCTTGCGCCGAATCTCGTCGAGATTGTGCAGAGACGTATTCGAAATCGTCACGCCCGCGAGCTGCACCGGACGCAGCTTGCCGACCGGCGTCAGCGATCCGATCCGGCCGACCTGCACGTCGATCTTCTCGACTACCGTCTCGGCCTGCTGCGCCTTGAACTTGTACGCAATCGCCCATCGCGGCGACCGCGACACCTCGCCGAGCTGCTCCTGGAGCGCGTACGAGTTGACCTTGGCGACGACGCCGTCGGCTTCGAAGTCGAGCTCGTGGCGCTTTTCGGTGATCTCGTTCCAGTATTCGAGGATAGCGTCGATGCCCTTGCATACGCGCGACAATGGATTCACGCGCAGCCCCAGCGCCTTGATCCCTTGCAGAAATTCCCACTGCGATTTGAACGCGGCGCCTTCGATCACGCCGGGCGAATACATGAAAGCGTCGAGCGGGCGCGACGCAGTGATCTTCGGATCGAGCTGGCGCAGTGCGCCCGCCGCGGCGTTGCGCGGATTGGCGAAAGCCGGCTCGCCGGCCTCGTCGCGCTGCTGATTCAACTTTGCAAAACCCGCGCGCGGAAAAATCACTTCGCCGCGCACTTCGAGCAGATGCGGAATCTTGCCGTGGTCGGGATTCTGCAGCCTCAGCGGGATGCTCTTGATCGTGCGGATATTCTGCGTGACGTTCTCGCCGTTGATTCCGTCGCCGCGGGTCGATCCCACAGTCAGCCGCCCGTCTTCGTAAATCAGTTCGATACCCAATCCGTCGAGCTTGATCTCGGCGACGTACTCGATGTCGGCGTCGGACTTCAGCAGGCGCTTGATGCGCTTGTCGAACTCGCGCATCTCCTCGGCGTCCATCGCGTTGCCGAGCGACATCATCGGCCGCCGATGCACCACGACGCCGAATTTTTCGCTCGGCGCCGCACCCACACGCTGCGTGGGCGAATCGGGCGTCGCCAACTCCGGATGCTCGCGCTCGAGCGCTTCGAGCTTCCGCATCAGCTCGTCGTATTCGGCGTCGGAAATTTCCGGATCGTCGAGGACGTAGTAGCGATAGTTGGCGCGGTTGATCTCGTCGCGCAGCTTCTCGGCGTGCGCGGCGGGCTCGTGTCGGTCGTGCTTGGACACGGTCATGTGATGGTTTTACCCAACCTCGAAACGGTGGGCTAGGCGCCTGTATCTTTAGTGGCCCTTCTTAGGATGTCATTCTGAAGGCCGAAGGCCGTAGAATCCCGGATCCGAGACCCTACCGCTTCGCTTCAGGGTGACACAGCCGCGCCACCACTCAACGCCTGCATGCACCGGGTTCTTTTTTCTGTCACCATCCTCGCTCAGATCCTTCCACTCGGGATTCATGGATTCGATTAATTCGATCTTTCTCGAACGGAGCATGATCTTGATCTGCTTCTCGCGCGCGATCGCGTCGTTAATTTCGCCGAACTCTTCGTAATAGACCAGACTTGTCACCTTGTAACGCGCGGTGAAGGAGCCAGGCTTCTGTTCCTTGTGTTCGAGAACGCGGCGTTCGAGATTGTTGGTTACCCCTGTGTATAGTGTACGAGAGGGACTGCTCATGATGTACACGTGGTAGGTTCGATCGCGCATTGCGGCAATCCAAAAGAAAGACCCGAGATTCTACCGGCCAAGCCAGCGCAGGCGCCGGCTTAACCTTCAGAATGACAGAAAATACGAAGACAGCTAGCGGCGCGGGTAGCCCATCGCGTCGAGGAAATCGTCGAGCGTCGGGAATCGCATGTACATGTTGTGACGCTTCTGGTCGCCGATGGTCGTGCTCGATTCCGACGAGTACGCATGGCCCGGATACACCACGGTCGCGTCGTCGAGATTGCGCAGCGTGTCGTTCAGGCTGTGATACATCGCCTCCGGATCGGAGCCCGGCAGGTCAACGCGGCCGCACGAGTTCACGAACAGCGTGTCGCCGGAAATCAGGTTGCCCTCGACCAGGAAGCATTGCGAGCCGGGCGTATGCCCGGGCGTGTGCAGAAACTTCAAGTCGAGCTCGCCGACTTTGACCGTGTCGCCCGCATCGACTTTGACCAGGTCGGAGTCCGACAATCCCGCGACCTTTTTCACGCCGTCGGCCTCGTTGCGGTTCACATAGACCTTGGCCTTGACCTGTTCGAGCAGCTTGGCCGCGCCCTCGATATTCTGGCCCATCATGTGACCGCCGAGATGGTCGGGGTGATAGTGCGTGATCAGGATTTTGTCGATCTGGTAGCCCTCCGACTCGGCGAATTTGCGAATCGCCTCGACGTCCCACGCGGGATCGACGACCGCGAGCTTGCGCGTCGCGGGATCGCCGACGAGATAGACGAAATTCGCCATCGGCCCGATCTGCGCCTGTCGAAGATAGATTTTTGAAGTGTCAGCCATCGCAGGTTTCTCTTTTCACTGTTCAGGATTTCGCGCCGCGACTCGTCTTGATCTTCGCCGCGCGCGCGGTCTTCTCGTCCTCTTCGATACGCAGCGCGCGGTCCCATAGAAATTCGGGCTCGCCGAGGCGCTTCGCGACCCATCGCGACTGCACGAACAGATGGTCGCTCAGGCGATTCACATAGATGATGAGACTGTCGTTGATGTCCTCTTCGCGCTTGAGCCGCCAGCACACGCGCTCCGCTCGCCGGCACACCGTGCGCGCCTGATGCAGGAACGCGTTGAGCACGCCGCCGCCGGGAAGCGTGAAGGATTTCAGCGGCTCGAGCTCCTTCTCCATCGCGTCCATCTCTTCTTCGAGCTTCTTGATCTCGCCGGCGCCCATCTTGTGCATCTGCGGATACTCGCCGTCAGGCGGCGTCGCGAGTTCGCTGCCCACGTCGAACAGTTCGTTCTGTATCCGCCGCAGCGACTCCGAATACGGCTCGAAGTCGGCTGCCGAACCCGTCGCGATATTGCGGCAAGTAGGTGCGTACGATCCCGATGATCGAATTCAGCTCATCGATCGTGCCGTAGGCCTCCAGCCGCGCGCTCTCCTTGGGCACGCGCTTGCCGCCGACCAGCGCGGTCTGTCCCTTGTCGCCAGTGCGCGTGTAAATCCGGGTCAGGCGTATCGCCATTACAGTCCCGCCTTGGCTTTCTGAGCGGCGTATGCGGCGTCGCCGAGGTCGGTGGTCACCGGCAGGCCTGAGTCCTTCCATCCTGCGACGACGACTTGGCCCGACGCGTCGCGCTGGCCGCCAAAGCCGCCGACCACGTTGGTCAGATCGGTGAAGCCGGCCTCCTCGAGCATCTCGCACGCGCGCTGCGAGCGTCCGCCCGCCATGCATCCGACGACGAGCTTTTTGTTTTTTGGAAGTACCTTCTCGGCGACTTCGTCAAACTCGAGATTCAACTGCATCTGCCCCGGACCCCTTCGCCACCATCACCGGAATATTGATCGCGCCGGCAGGATGTCCGGCGGCAAACTCTGCCTCGGTGCGAACGTCGAGGTAAAGCGCATCGGGATTCTGCTTGAGCGTTTCGTACGCTTCGGCGGGGACCTGCTGTTTTATCGGCATCGCAAGTCGTTCCTCTTTTTTCAGTGTCGAGACTCTATCAGATCTTTACGGCTTGGGATTTCCTACGCGCTCATAGTGCACCATTTCGCTGCGCGGTTTGAGCGGCTTGGCTTGCGGCGGATTTTTCGGGTCGGCGTAGCCGAACGGCAGGATCGTGAAGATTGCCCATCCGTCCTTGACCCCGAGCATCGAGGCAATTTTCGCGCCGTCGAAGTTGCCGACCCAGCAGGTGCCGAGGCCGAGCGCCCATCCCGCGTCCGCCATGTTCTGCACGGCCTGCCCGCAATCCACGTCGGCCCATCGCGCGTTGGCGACGTCCTTGAGCACGACGATCGCCGAAGGAGCGTCGGTGACGAACTTGCCGGTCGAGCACAGAGCGCCAATTGTTTTGAGCGTGTCGCGATTTTGAATCACGACGAATTGCCACGGCTGCATGTTGCGCGCGCTCATCGCATGACGCCCGGCCTCGACAATCTTGGCGAGTTTTTCGCGCTCGACCGGTTTGTCCGAGAAGGTGCGCTGCACCTTGCGTGAGAGAATCGCATCAAGAGCGTCCATGGAATCTGCCTCCGTCTGAGATTTCGTGCGTCGAGCAGTTACAAAAACTTGTAGTAGCAAGCGGGCGAGGAATCCAGTTCAATTCGGGGAGCGTCGCGATAATCGGGCTAGTCAAGCAGAGTTGCAGCGATTGAACGCCGGTAGCGCGGGAGTAGCCTTCCCGCCACGAAAGCGCTCCCCGCTCAGTGTGACTTGCAGCTGGCCGGGCACCATTGCAGGCACCTACTATCGCAGGGGAATTCACACTCACCTAGGCAAGGGGTTCCACCTGAACATGGTCCGTCTGATGTTGGCATTACCTCGTCCTGCTCGAATGTCACGTACCCCGCCTGAACCCTGTAGCCATCGATTGAACTCGGCAGCAGGCTCTGCACGAGCGAAATATTCTTGGGGTCTGCGACACTTACGAGGAACCCGGGACCCAGGTCCTTGCCTTTGGCGTCTCCGAGGTCAGCGAGGGATGGTCCTCCGCAAATGTATGGCTCGAGCCACTTTCTGCCCCCTATAGCCAAAGGTGTAGGGCCGCAAATCAGTAAGGGCCTTTTTGATGTGCGCCGCTTCAGCTTTGGACGCCGCTTCCCTCCGGGCGAATAGAGCATTCACATTGCGCTGTCCTTCTCCAGTCTCCAAGCAACAATTCTTACCGTAATAGTCAATCGACCATCCGTCGTCGTACTGATAGAGAATCTCGTAGAGGCCGGTGGCATCGTTGTACGTCACTTTGGCCGTACCCGCCTTTTCTGGGGGCATCTCGTGCAAAACACCATCAACCTCATCACCCGGCATCTGTATGCATGTCCATCCGTTGTTGACTCCATCCCGCAAACTGGCCACATCAGCCTCGTCGTTCGCTTGGCTTATCGCAGCGCTGGCAGCCTGGCGGTCAAGCACTTGGGCGGCTCCGATTCCTGGAGAGGTGAACACGAGCAGCATCAGACACGAAAGGGTGACCTTCATACTCGTTTCTCCGTTAGCACGGCGAAGGACGCGCTATGCGCGAGATCCTTCGCTGCGCTCAGGATGATACAAAAAGTGATCTGCCTAGCGTGTCATTCTGAGCGAAAGCTGCTGTAGCGAAGAATCTCGACGGACGCTCTAGCGGCCGGCGCTGCGTTGCGCGCATTCAAAATCCAGTCGACTTATCGATAAGATGCACCCGGAACTGCCTCAGCCCCTCTTGTACACCGAAAATTCCTGCTCGAGTTTTGCTACTCGCTCCTGAATTGAGGGGAGGCGCTGAACGCCCAAGAAAAACTGCACCAGTTCGTCATGGCCGGCCTGGCCGCCGGGGCTCATCACTTCGACCAGCTCTTCGATCAGGCTCGGGAATTTTTCGCTCGGGATGTAGTAGTTCGCCCATCCGAAGTTGCAATGGCGATGCAGAATCTTGGCGATCGTTTTTTCGAGAAGTTCGCGACGGCCGCCTGAGTGCTCTCGTTCGTTTTCGTTATTGTTCACTGGACGCTCCCCTGATGCTGGTATTCCGCGTTACGCGCCTTTCTTTACGGGCGCAGGCGGCGCGTCGTCGGCCCACAAAATCTTGTGATAGTCGAAACGCATGTTCTCGATGATATTGAATTTGATTATCTCGAAATAGGGCGACAAGTCGAAGTCGCGCGGCGTGACCAGGGTCGGTGAAACCATCCGGAGCGCGCCGTATTGCAGCGCGCCGGTTCGTCTGCTTCGAGCCAATCGGCCACAGCTTGCGTTTCGGGGGCGCGGGCAAAGCCTCGGGTGGCAACTGCTCGTAGTTCGGCACGATCGGAAATTTCACGCGATGAAATGACGACGCGATTACGCTCGAACAGATGACGCGGGTCGGCTCGCCGCTGCCGAACTGCAGCGCCTGGCGGCGAAAGCGCGCGGGCACGAGGCTCACGGGCAGGAAGTAGCGCGCGAGATCGATGACGTTGCGCAAATCGTAAGTGTCGCCGACGCTGCGAATCGCCTCGTCCATCACGTCGGCCAGGTCCGCCGCCGACAGGTTGAACGGGCGGCATACGCGCATGTTGAAATCGCGATATTTGCTGAGCGGCGAGAGCACCACGCCGGCCTCGACGATCGCCTCGACCACCAGGAAGTTCGCCTCTTCGCCGAATTGCGCGACCAGCGGCGCCTTCAACTCGGCATTGCGGCGAATCGGCTCGTCACCGACGTACAGCGCCGAATGCGACCACGAACTTTGCGTCAGGTACTTGATGCATTCGCTGATACGCTCGTTTCCCTCGACCAGAATCACGTCGCCTTTGCGAATATGACGCTTGAGCGCGGCAATGTCGTTCGGGATGTGGAGCGCGTAACTTTTTATTGGTTTGGTGAGCAGACCGACGGCCCAATCGCTCATCCGGTCCAGCAACCAGGAAATGATCCCCGATTTCTCGCGGCGCGCCATTATGTCCTCGCGGAATCCCGCTCTGAATGAATATAGGAATGGAGGGGGCGGGGAAACAATGAGGGATGTAGTGCGAAGGCGGTCCCCAAAAGGAACCTCTCCCCTAACCCCTCTCCCTTCAGGAGAGGGGAACCGGATTATCGAGGGATCAGGTTTTGAACTGGCCTACTATTGCGTAGAACGGGACGTTTAGCGTTGCCTGGTCGGGGTCGTCGGTTTTTATCGTCAGGTTGCCGCGGAGTTGGCCGTCGGGGGTGCCGTGGCGGAGCGTGACCGTCACCTTGTATTCCTTGCCGGGCGTGACTGGTTCGGCGGTCGCGGCGACACTGGGGCTGCTGCTCGCGACGTCGAGGACCTTCACTGGATGCGGGCCCTGGTTGCTCAGCTTGAAAATTCTCACGATGTCCTGGCCGTGCGGCACGATGCCGAACGAAACCTGCGCCGGATCGACATTCAAATCGCCGGTGACGTTTCCGAACACGTCAACCTGCAGCGGCACGCGATTGGTCGTGATTTTGATCGTGTCGTCGAACGGGCCGGTCGGCATCGTCTTGAGCAGAGAGACTTTCAGCAGCGCGCCGGGTTTGCCGTCGGGACGCTTTTCCTGATCCACTTTGATTGACGCGTTCGAGTTGCTGATCGGGCCGACCGAGAACGCGCCGCGAGCAGGATTCAAATCGTTGACCAGAATTTCTTTGGTTCCTTCGGTCCCGCGCTTCACGTCGCCGAACGCTATTTCGCCCGGCACCGCCTCGACCTGCTTCTTGACGATTCCCTGCATCGTCATCGCGACTTGCGGATTGTCGGGATCGTTGGTGAACGCGGTGATGGTGCGGACCTGGTGGCCCTTCTGAAAATGCGTGTCGAAGGACACCGCGATATCGCTCGTGTCGCCCGGCGCTATGTGCATCTTCGAGGGCTGACCAGTCGTGCATCCGCAGGAAGTCTTCACGCCGGTGATGTCGAGATAGCCCTGGCCGTTGTTCTTAATCGTAAAGGTGTGCGTGACCATCGTGCCTTCGAGCGCGCTGCCGAAATCGTACAGCGGCGTGCTGACTGCGGCCTTGGGCGCATGGCCCGGAGGCGCGCTGTTACCACCGGGAATCAGCGGATTCATGCTGCTGTCCTGCGCGGCGGCGGGCAGACTCGCGATCAACAAAATTACCAGTGCAAAAAAGATTCGTTTCATGGTTTTCAAGTTAGTCATGTGATTCGCGGATGAGGCTCTAGCGCCTCGAGGAGTGATTCTATCAATCATGGCGCGGAGCGTTGCGGTCAAGAGGCTTTGCTTACCTGCGGTGCGGCTTCGCGACGGGCTGGCTCGTAGCGGGTCAGAAAATCGGTCGCAAATTCGCCGCGGTTGAAATCCGGATCGTGCAGAATTTTCAGATGCAGCGGAATATTCGTCTTGATGCCGTCGAGCACGTATTCGCGCAGCGCCGCCTTGGCCCGCGCGATCACTTCGGGCCGCGTCTCGGCATGCACGATCAGCTTCGCGATGAGCGGATCGTATTGCACCGGCACGCGATAGCCGTCGTACAGCGCGGTCTCGACCCGCACGCCCAGCCCGCCCGGCGTATGATGATTGGTCACCACGCCCGGCGACGGAATACCGCGCTCGGGGTCTTCGGCGTAGATGCGAAACTCCATCGAGGCGCCCTCGAAGGTCACCTGCCGCTGCTTCAGCGCGAGCTTCTCGCCCATCGCCATCTTGATGCTTTCCTTGACGAGGTCAACGCCGGTGACCATCTCGGTCACGCCATGCTCGACCTGGATGCGCGTGTTCATCTCGATAAAATAAAACTCGCCGTTGCCCGCGAGCAGAAATTCCACGGTGCCGACGTTCGAATAGCCGACGACTTCGGCCGCGCGCACCGCCGCTTTGCCCATCTTCTCGCGCAGCCGCGGCGTCAGAATCGGACACGGCGATTCCTCGACGACCTTCTGATGACGCCGCTGAATCGAGCAGTCGCGCTCGCCAAGATGAATCGCGTTGCGCTGCAGGTCGGCGAGAATCTGAAACTCGACGTGACGCGCGCGCTCGAGATATTTCTCGAGGTACATTTTCTTCGAGCTGAACGACGCTTCGGACTCGCCCTGCGCCAGCGCAAACAGGCGCGTCAGCTCGTCGGCGTTGCGAACGACTCGCATCCCCTTGCCGCCGCCTCCGGCCGCCGCCTTGATCAGGACCGGGTAGCCAAGCCGCTTCGCGTCCACCTGCGCCTCGCGCAATTCGGTGACACCAGTGCCCTCGCTGCCCGGCAGCACCGGAACGCCCGCGCGCTTCATTATTCGTCGCGCGCGCGGCTTGTCGCCCATCAAGCGGATATGACGCGCGCGCGGACCGACGAAGTTCAGTCCCGACTTCTGGCAAGCCTCCGCGAAGTCGCCGTTCTCGGACAGGAAGCCGTAGCCCGGATGCACCGCGTCGGCGCCGAAGGTGGTCGCGGCGCTGAGAATCGCCGGGATGTTGAGGTAGCTGTCTTCAGCGGCCGGCGGTCCGATACATACCGACTCGTCGGCCATCCGCACGTGCAGCGCGTTTTTGTCAGCGGTCGAATAAACCGCGACGGTCGAAATCCCCAGCTCGCGGCATGCGCGAATTATCCGGATTGCGATTGTTCCGCGATTGGCGACCAGCAGTTTTTTGAACATCGGCGAAACGCTCCGCCCCGTCAGATCACTTCGATGATCATCAAGGGTTGACCGTACTCTATAGGATTCCCGTTCTCGGCGAGGATTCTTATCACGCGGCCCGCGGCCGGCGACTCGATCTCGTTCATCATCTTCATCGCTTCGATGATGCAGAGCGGCTGGCCCTTGCGCACCGACGATCCTTCTTCGACGAACGGCGTCGCGTCGGGAGACGCTGCGCGGTAGAAGGTGCCGACCATCGGGCTTTCGATCAATTTCTGATTCGGCGCGAGATCGATTTTTCCCGCCGCCTTCGAGCCGTCTTCCGCCGTCGCCTCGAGGTGCCGCGTCGCCATTTTGATCGGCGAGGCGGCGCGCGCCGCGACATGCGCGTCCGAGCCCGACTCGGTCTGATCCACCGACGCGCGACCGCCGCCGCGCACCAGCCGCACCTTGCCCTTCTTGTCCTCGATTTCGAGTTCGACCAGCCCGTAATCGCGCATCAGGACCAGCAGGGTTTTCAGTTCGCGTACTTCCATCCCGTCTCCGTGTCGTACTGCAATCGCGGCTCGCCTGCGCTCTGGATCGTTGCCAGCCATGGCGTTATCCACTCCGTCGGCGCGACTCCTCGGCAATCGTGCGCGCCGCTCTGAGAGCCAGGGTGTAGCTCTCGGCGCCAAATCCCATGATTCGGCCATGCGCGATGTCGGCAATCGTCGAATGATGCCGAAACGGCTCGCGCCGATAGACGTTGGACAGATGCACTTCGACCACCGGAATGTTCACCGCGGCGATCGCGTCGCGAATCGCAACGCTGGTATGCGTGTATGCGCCGGGATTGATCAACAATACGTCACACTTGCCGCGCGCATTCTGGATTCGATCGACGATCGCGCCTTCGCTGTTCGACTGAAACGTCTCGACCTTCATTTCAAGTTCGCTTCCCAGCCGCTTCAGTTCCTTGTCGATATCGGCCAGACGGGTTCGGCCGTAAACTTCGGGTTCGCGTTCGCCGAGCAGATTAAGGTTGGGTCCATGAATCACCAGCACCGCGACGGGGCCGCCAGCACCGCCAGTCGCGGCTCGATCAGCGATTTTCCCGACTTTAGCCCTCGTCACCTTCGCCGCACCACCTTTCATTGAACCGCACCCTCGATGCGACTGCAAGCACGGGCCTTCAATGCTGTCCACCGGTCAGTCATCACTGGACTCGTCATCGCGCGTCTTGAGCGCATCCTGGTACACTTCGCGACGCTGTTTACCCGTCAGCCGCGCGACCACCGCGCTCGCCTGCTTGAGCCCGAGTCCAGCTTCGCGCAGAACTTCGAGCGCCTCGTGCACGTCGATTGCGAGCGTCCGCAGTCTCGGACTTGTCCGGCGCGCCGGCGACGACGATCACGATCTCGCCGAGCGCCGGCGTCGCGCGTAAAGGCCCGTTCCAGTTCGCCGAGCGTCCCGCGAATAGTCCGCTCGTAGGTCTTGGTGATTTCGCAAACGACCGCCGCGTCGCGCGATTCGCCGAACGCAGCCGCCATCGCTGCGAGCGTGTCCGCGACCCGTGCGCGACGCCTCATAAAAAACCATCGTGCGCGGCTCGCGACGCAGTTCGTCCAGCGCCTTGCGCCGCGCCGCGTCGCGCGTCGGAACAAATCCCTCGAAGGTGAACCTGTCGGTCGGGATTCCCGCAATCGAAATCGCCGCGACCGCCGCCGACGCTCCCGGCACCGCAATCACGCGCACGTTCGCCTCCAACGCCGCGCGCACCAGCCGAAAGCCAGGATCCGAAATCGCAGGCGTGCCCGCGTCGGTGACCAGCGCGATTTTTTCGCCCGCCTTCAGCCGCTCGACCAGCTCGGGCACGCGGCGCTCCTCGTTATGCTCGAAATGGCTAATCGTCGGCGTGCCAATCTGATGACGCGCGAGCAGCTGCCCGGTCCGCCGCGTGTCCTCGCATGCGATCAGGCTGACCTCGCCGAGCGTGCGAATCGCGCGCGCGGAAATGTCGTCGGGATTTCCGATCGGCGTCGCGACCACATACAAAATCCCGCCGCCCTCGGTTTGTCTATTTGCGCGATTAGCCATTACAATTCGAGATCAACGTGACTATTCGCCGCCGGAGTAATCAGCGTGGCCGCAGGCAAAGCTACTCTCCTCATCTCATGCATCGACCGCCCCGGCATCATAGCCCGCGTCGCCAACCACCTGTTCACGCTCGGCTGCAATATTATCACCTCCGACCAGTACTCCGACGACGAGGACGGCCACTTCTTCTGGCGCATCCACTTCGAAAGCCTGCGACTGCCGGTCGGCGAGCTGTCCAAAGAACTCGACGCCTCGATGCCGTCGCTGCTGCCGTGGGAGCGCCTCAAGTGGGCGCTTTTCGACGCTGCCAAACGCGACCGCATCGTCATCATGGTCTCGCGCCTGCCGCACTGCATGATCGATCTGCTGAGCCGCCATCATGTCGGCGAGCTCGACGGCGACGTGGTCGGCGTCGTCAGCAATCATCCCGACCTCGAATCGCTGGTGCGCCCGTTCGAAGTCCCGTTCAAGGTGATTCCGGTGCCGAAGGACGGCAAAGCAGAATTCCGAAGCCGCGCTCCTGAAGCATCTCGGCGAGCTGCGAGCGGACACCGTCGTCCTCGCGCGCTACATGCAGGTGCTGTCGGGCGAATTTCTGCGCGCATGGAGCAAACCGATCGTCAACATTCATCACAGCTTCCTGCCCGCCTTCGCCGGCCAGCGTCCGCACAAGCAAGCGCATGACCGCGGCGTGAAACTAATCGGCGCAACCGCGCACTACGTAACCGAAGAACTCGACGCCGGCCCGATAATCGCGCAAGCCACCGCCCCGATGACCCATCGCGACACCGTCGCCGACCTCGCGCGCAAGGGCAAAGACCTGGAAGTGATGGTGCTGGCGAAAGCGGTCCGCGCCCACCTGAAAAAGCAGGTCCTGCTCCACCACAACCGCACGATAGTCTTCGAGTAATCGAACCTCTCCCGGGAGAGGTCGTGCCTCGGGCGCGGGTGAGGCGCACGGTCATGCGCAATATCGTCAGCTGGCCCGGTAAAGAAACTCAACGACCGATTCGCAAACGAAATGATCGGCGACCAGTACAACCCGAACACGATCGTCGCGCAGGCCAGCACTCCCATCAGCCCGTAATTCCACGCCTCGAAGCTGCACCGTGCCTTCGTCGCCGCGCGGCTGCTCGAAGAACATCACCCGAATCGGCTTCAAGTAGTAATACAAAGACACTACTGAATTGAGTATTCCGACAATAGCCAGTATGTAGAACTGACCTTTAATCACTGCCGCGAACAAATAGAACTTCCCGATGAATCCGACTGTCAGCGGAATCCCAGTCAGTGAGAAAAGGAAGATAGTCAGTGCGACTGCCGGCACGATTCCGCCGCGCCACGCCAGCCCGCGATACGCCTCGACATCCTCGCGCCCGGTCGAGTTCGCGACGATCATCACGACCAGGAACGCGCCCGCATCCATTACGTAGTAGGCGAACAGGTAGAACAGCATCGCGCGGATGCCGTCGTTCGACAGCACCACGAATCCCATCAGCGCGTATCCCGCCTGCGCGATACTCGAATACGCCAGCAGCCGCTTCATGTTGGTCTGCTGCAGCGCCGCGAGGTTGCCGAGCGTCATCGTGATGATGCAAACGAAGAGCAGCAGTTGCGGCCAATCGACGCCCGCCAGCGCCGTCCAGCTGCCGCCGGCGGCCAGATGCGAAATCGCGGGGAAGAAAAATCGCGTCAGCAGCGCAAAGCCCGCCGCCTTCGATCCGATCGCCAGGAAAGTCGTGATCGGAATCGGCGCGCCGGTGTAAACGTCCGGCGCCCACATGTGAAACGGCACCGACGACACCTTGTAGCCCATCCCGGTCAGGATCAGCACCAGCGCGATGAACACCGCGAGCACCGGCAGATGCGCCGGCGTCGAGAGCGCCTTGTTGATCACGCTGAAGTCGAGCGATCCGGTGATTCCGAAAATCCAGCTCATCCCGTAAATCATCGTGCCCGACGCGACGCCGCCGTAAATCAAATATTTCAGCGCCGCTTCGAGCGAGCGCCGGTTGTGCCGCAGAAATCCGGTCAGGATGTACGAGGTCAGGCTGACGAACTCGAGCGCCAGGTACGCCATCAGCAGGTTCGCCGACTCCGCCATCAGGAACATCGCGAACGTGCTCGCGAGCAAAATCGCGTAGTACTCGCCCTGGTCGCAGTTCTTCACTTCCTCGGAGCCCATCGACATCCAGATAGCCACGACCGCGGCCAGCGCGATCAGCGCGCGGAAATAAATCGCGAACGAATCGAACACCAGCATCCGATGGAACAGCCACGCGCCCGACGACGCCGGCTCCAGCCCAATCCTCACCAACGATACCGCCGCGACTATCAGCGCCAACGCGCCGAGTCGCGACTTGTCGCGCACGACGAGATCGATGATCACGATGGCCAGAATTCCGGCCGCCAGGACCATCTCCGGCATGAAGTAGTCGAAGGCTCGCGAGGTTTCCGAGATCCATCTAATTCCTGCCGGTCCTAGTGAAGCATCGCGACGGCCGCGCCCGAAGTCGAGAGCACAACCTGGTTGAGATGCACCAGCGAAGTGTTGAGCAGGCCGAGAATCGCGTGCGGATAAACGCCGAGTATCAGCACGATGATCCCGAGCGGCACCAGCGTGAACGCCTCGCGGAACGACAAATCGGGAAGGTCCTTGTACTTCTCGTTCAGCGGGCCGAGGTAGATTCGCTGGAACGTCCACAGCAGATAGCCCGCGGTCAGAATCGCCGTCGCCGCGCCGAACGCGACCATCAGCGGATGCGTCTGCCACGCGCCGAGCAGCACCAGCACTTCCGAAATAAATGCGGACATCCCCGGCAGTCCCATGCCGGCGAAAAACGCGAAGCCCGGTGACCGCCGTGTATATCGGCATCTGCTGCGCCAGGCCGCCGAAGCCGTTTATCTCGCGATGGTGCGCGCGATCGTAAATCACGCCGACCAGGATAAAGAGCATCGCCGTGATCGTCCCGTGATTGAACATCTGCAGCACGGCGCCGTTGATTCCCGCCGCCGTGAACGCCGCCAGCCCGAGCATCACGTAACCCATGTGGCTAATCGACGAATAGGCAATCAACTTCTTATAGTCAGTCTGCGCCATCGCGCACATCGCGCCGTATACTATGTTGATAGTGCCGATCACGCCGAGGAACAGCCACGCGAGCTGGTAGCTGGCGGCCGGCAGCACCGCAAAATTGACGCGCAGAATTCCGTAAGTGCCCATCTTCAGCAGCACGCCGGCGAGAATCACCGAGATGGCAGTGGGCGCTTCGACGTGCGCGTCGGGCAGCCAGGTATGGAACGGGAACGCCGGAATCTTGATCGCGAAGCCGATGAACAGCGCGATCCATGACTATTCGCTGAAAACCAATTGAGTAGTGACTCGAATTCGCCGCCAGCTCAGTCAAATCAAAAGTCGGAGTCGCGCCGTAGTAGTACAGTCCGAGCATCGCCAGCAGAATCAGTACCGAACCGAGTAGTGTGTAGAGAAAGAACTTGATCGCGGCGTACTCGCGCCGCGGACCGCCCCAGATGCCGATAAGAAAGTACATCGGCAGCAGCATCACTTCCCAGAAAATGTAGAACAGGAAGAAGTCGAGCGACACGAACACGCCCATCATGCCCGTGTCGAGCATCAGCAGCATCGCGTAGTAGCCCTTCTCCGCGCGATTGATGCCGAAGCTCGCGAACACCGAGATGAACATGATGAGCGCGGTCAGCAGGATCATCGAGATGCTGATGCCGTCGACGCCGATGAAGTAGCTAATGTGGTACGACGGCATCCACGACGCTTTCTCGGCGAACTGCACGGCGCTGGTCGTCGTGTCGAAGTTCTCGTAGAGGTAAACCGGCGATCAGCAGTTGCGGTATCGTCGCCGCCACCGCGATCCACTTCGAACGCGCTCTTCATCGAGTCGGGCAGCGCGAGAATCAGCACCATCCCGGCGATCGGAATAAAGGTTATCAGCGTAAGCGCGTGACTCATTTCAGTTTCGCTCTTCCCGTTTGCCTTGCATAGCGCGTCATGCTCGTCGCGACCGCGCGCGCCAGCAGTATCAGCATCACCGCAGCCAGAATTCCGTACAGGTATCCATTGATCGAGCCGGTCTGCAGCCGCCGCAGCCTGCCGCCGACGTTGTAAGTCACGTTCGAGGCGAAGTTCACCAGCCAATCGACTACGTAATGGTCGAATAGTCCGGACAGCCACGACACGAATACTATGATGCGCGCCGCGAGATTCACGACTCCGTCGATGATGTTAGTATCGAACCACGCCAGCGCCCGCGTCGCGAATAGGTACGGCTGTACTACTGCGCGATCGTAAAATTCATCGACGTAGTATTTGTTGTATACCCATTCGTAAGGCACTCCGCCGAACATCTGGCTAAAGCGCGCGGGATCCAATGTCTTCTGCCGATACATCAAATCAGCAAGGTACCATCCGGCGACCACAACTATAAACGTGATAATCGCGAATCCCGCTTCGATGCCGTGGTTGTGTATTCCAGCTTCGGTCACCCGGCGAGTCACTTCCGAGCTGAAAATCGGATCGAGAAATTCCTCGAACGGTTTGAACGAGACCATGAATTCCGGCCACTTCAGCCATCCGCCGATGAGCGAAAGGGAGCCGAGCACGATCAGCACGTACGACATCGACGGCGGCGATTCGTGCAGATGATGTTCCTGCTCGTGCGTGCCGCGGAACTCGCCGAAGAAAGTCATGTACACCTGGCGCGACATGTAGAAGACGGTGAATCCGGCGCCGAGCAGCAGGAACGCCCACACCACGAAATGCCCGTGCGAGAACGCCTGCCAGATGATCTCGTCCTTGGAAAAAAATCCGGCGAACGGGAAAATGCCGCAGAGCGCGAAGGTCGCGGCCACGAAGGTCCAGAACGTGATCGGCATGTGGTGGCGCAGGCCGCCCATCTTGCGCATGTCCTGCTCGCCGCCCATCGCGTGAATCACCGAGCCGCGAGCCGAGGAACAGGCACGCCTTGAAGAACGCATGCGTCATCAGATGGAACACGCCGGCCGTGTATGCGCCGACGCCCAGCGCCGCGAACATGTAGCCGAGCTGGCTCACGGTCGAGTACGCGAGCACTTTCTTGATGTCGTTTTGCGCGACGCCGATCGTCGCCGCGAACAGCGCAGTCAGCCCGCCGACCAGCGCGATCACGCCCATCGTGAACGGCGACATCGAAAATAAAAAGTTCAGCCGCGCCACCATGTACACGCCCGCCGTCACCATCGTCGCCGCATGGATCAGCGCGCTGACCGGAGTCGGACCCGCCATCGCGTCCGGCAGCCATACGTACAGCGGAATCTGCGCCGACTTTCCCGTCGCGCCGATGAACATCAGCAGCGTGACGAATCCCACCAGCTGATGGCCCGATAGAAATCCCGCGAAACTTATCGGCACTCCCGCGAGCAGCGGCGCGTACTTCGCGACCTCGCGCGTTACCAGCGTCGGATGCCCGAGCGCATTCAGGCCGGCGAACAAACTGTAGAGCGCGATCACGAACGCCAGGTCGCCGACGCGGTTCACGATGAACGCCTTGTTGCCGGCGGTCGTGTTCGCCTGCACCTTGTACCAGAAGCCGATCAGCGCGAACGAGCACAGCCCGACGCCTTCCCAGCCGACGAACATCAGCCACATGTTGTCGCCCAGCACCAGCACCAGCATCGCGAAGGTGAACAGGTTGAGCCATCCGAAGAAGCGCCAGTAGCCGTCGTCGTCGTGCATGTAGCCGGTCGAGTAGATGTGGATCAGGCCGCCGACGCCGGTGATTATCAGCGTCATGATCATCGACAGCGGATCGAGCCAGAACGCGATGTCGAGATTCAGTCCGCCGACGTCGAACCACTTCCACAGGTCGTCGAGCATGAAGCGGTTTTCCGGCGGCAGCCCGAGCATCCCGAAAAACGCGCGCACCGCGAGGAGGAACGCCAGGATGACGACGCCGCATCCGACGAAACTGATCGCGCGCTTGCCGAAGGTCTTCTGCAGCCACGCGCCGGCAAGAAAATTGATCGCCGCGCCGATCAGCGGCAGCAGCACGATCAATCGGATGAAGGTAACCGGAATCGGATGATCCATCTCTCAGCTATCCACGCAGCGTCTCGGTCGCATCGACGTCGATCGTCTTGAAGTTCTGATAAATCGCCAGCACCACGGCCAATCCGATCACCGCCTCCGCGGCCGCCAGCATGATTACGAAAATCGCAAAAATCTGGCCGTCGTATTTGCCGCCGCCGTAAAACGCGAACGCAAGATAGTTGATATTGGCGGAGTTGAGGATCAACTCGACGCCCATCAGGATTCCGATCGCGTTGCGGCGCGTCAGAACCGTGAACAGCCCGAGCGAAAACACGATCAGGCTAAGCACCAGGAAATGGTTAAGCGTTATTCCCCCGCCCATCCCGATTCTCCCGCTCCCCCTACTCCCGCGCTTCGTGACGCGAAATGACTATCGCGCCGATAAGCGCCGCCAGCAGCACCAGCGACGCGACCTCGAACGGCAACACGTACTCGCCCAGGAACGCGTTTCCGATCGCGTAGGTCGTCGGCGCGGGCGTGACTGCTGCCACCTGATGCCACTGCGTGCGCTCGATCGCGATACAACATCACCATCGCCGGCAATACCCACTGTGAAGATCGCCGGTCCGGTGCCGACCGCGCGATTCGATACCGTCACGTCGCGATTCCCGCCGTCAGCATCACCGCGAAGATAGTCAGTACCAATATTCCGCCGACGTAAACCAGTAGCTGGACCATCGCGACGAAGTCCGCGGCGAGCAGAATGTAAATACCTACTACGCCCATGAACGCGCCGAGCAGCGCGAAGGTCGAATAAACTATGTTGCGCGAGAACGCTACTAACATCGCCGACCCGACCGTCAACGCGGCGAGCGCATAGAATATTACCTGAGCGAGCATCATCGATCTTCCCGCGTATGCGCAGCCGCGCGCGCTACGCCGGCTCTTCTTCGGCCGGCTTCTCGCCGCCGGGTTGCGCCCATTGATCGAGGTAGGTCATGCCGCGATTCAGAATCGGCGCGATTTGCGGGTCGGTCTCCGGCCCTTTCTTGGGCTTGTACGCCATCACCGGATCCTTGACGAAGCGGCGAATCAGGCTCTCGAGCGAATAGTCGGCGCCCTCGAACTCGGTCGTATGATGGATCGAGCCGGTCGGGCACGGCTCGCTGCAAAGCCCGCAGTACATGCACTTGGCGATGTCGATGTCGAATTGCGACAGCAGCATCTGCCGCGTCTGCGGATCCTTTCGACCACGATCACGATGCAATCGATCGGGCACGCGCGCTCGCACGCCAGGCATCCGGTGCAGATTTCGAGATCGACTTCGAGAATTCCGCGATAGCGGAACGGCAGCGTGTCCTGCACGCGCACCGGCATCCGGTCCGGATACTGCACCGTGTACGGCTTGCGCATGAAATGCGACGCCGTTACCGCCATGCCCTCGAAGATGCTCGTGACTGCGTCCTTTATATTTCCTACGTATTCCGAAACCGCGCCCATCAATAGCCTCTATATAGTCGGATTGAAGTAAACTTCCATCCGCGAACGCCGGAGATAGTATATAACCCGCTGAGTGAATACTGCGCCGAGCGCGATCGCGCCCGCCAACATGATATATCCCATTAGTGAGTTGCCGTCGGGCCAAATAGCTACCCACACCGCGGTTCCGATCATATTCACAAACGAAATCGGCACGAAGTATTTCCAGCAAAGAGTCATTAGCTGATCGATACGCACGCGCGGCAGCGTCGCGCGTATCCACATCGAGACGAACACCAGGAATAGTACTTTGACGTTGAAGGTGATCGCCTGAAGTATGTTCATCGCGACTACGTTGTTCGTCACGTGCGGGAACTGCCAGCCGCCGAGGAACAGCGTCGCGATGATCGCGCCGATGATGAACAGGTTTCCCCATTCCGCCATGAAGAAGAACAGGTAGCGCATCCCGCTGTACTCGGTCGCGAAACCCGCGACCAGTTCCGACTCGGCTTCGGGCAAATCGAACGGCGTGCGGTTACCTTCGGCCAGCGCCGATATATAGAGGATGTTGGCCGCGACGAAGGTGAACGGATTGGCGAACAGGAACCAATGCTGCGGCGCCCAGCCCTGCGCGCGGATGATTCCCTGCATCGAGAGCGTGCCGGTCATCAGCACGACCGGGAAAATCGAGAGCCCGGCCGGGTATTTCGTAACTGACGATTTGCGCGGCCGAGCGGATTCCGCCGATCAGCGACCACTTGTCATTCGACGCCCATCCCGCCATCAGCACGCCGACCACCGTGAGCGCGGTGACCGACGTCATATAGAGGATGCCCACGTTCAGGTCCGCGAGGATCAGCGACGACGAGAACGGCATCACCGCCCACGGCAGCGTGAACGCGAGCATCACCAGGTACGGCGCCATCTTGAACAGCGGCGCGTCGGATTCGTCGGGAATGATGTCTTCCTTGCAGACGTGTTTCACGCCGTCGGCCAGCCATTGCAGGAAGCCCTGCGGGCCGACGCGGTTCGGACCGACGCGCGACTGGATGCGCGCCCATACGCGGCGCTCGGCCCAGCTCACGATTCCCGCAAACGGAAACGCGACGCCGAGGAAGACCACCGCGCTCATGATGAACACGACGATCGCGGCGACCATGCTGCGGCGAGGCGTTCTTGCCGAACGCGCCCGACGCGATCAGATTGTGTACCAGTGTCTCCATCGAGGATTAGCGATCGATCTCCGGCGCGATCACGTCGAGGCTCGCGATTAGCGTGACCAGGTCCGCGATCATCAGGCCCGCGCTCAGCTTCTGGATGATTCCCATCGCGGCGAACGACCCGGTGCGGACGTGCACGCGCCACGGATATCCGGTGCCGTCGCTGACGACGTACCATCCCATGTCGCCGCGTCCGCTTTCGAGCCGAATCTGGCATTCGCCGGCCGGCGGCTTGAAATTGCGCGCGACCTTCGCGAGCACCGGCCCGCTCGGAATCTTTTGCAGCGCCTGGCGCAGAATTTTCGACGACTCCGCCATCTCGCGAATCCGCACCACGTAGCGATCCATCGAGTCGCCGAGCTTGCCCCAATGGCCGTCGCCAATCGGCACGTCGAACTCGAACTCGGGATACACCGAATACGGGATGTCCTTGCGGATGTCCCACTTGATTCCGCACGCGCGCAGGTTCGGGCCGACCAGGTTGTAGTTGATCGCTTCCTCGGGCGTGATCACGCCGACGTTCGCCAGCCGCTCGATATAAATTTTGTTCCACGAGATGAGCGCGTTGTACTCGTCGAGGATCGGATCGAAATGATCGAGGTACGCGAGCGCCTTCTCGCGCCATCCGGGCGGCAGATCCCACGCGACGCCGCCGATTCGCATGTAGTTGAAGGTGAGCCGCGCGCCGCACAGCTCTTCGATCAGATCGTTGATCATCTCGCGCTCGCGAATCGCATGCGTGAACGGCGTCACCGCGCCGATATCCATCGCCATCGCGCCGACCGACAGCAGATGCGACGCGATTCGGTTGAACTCCGCCGCGATCACGCGGCAGTACTCGCCGCGATGCGGCACTTCGATGCCCGCGAGCTTCTCGCACGCCATCCCCCAACCCTGGTTGGTGAACATCGCGCACACGTAATCGACGCGATCGGTGTACGGCATGAAGCCGTGGTAGCCGACCTTCTCCGCAATCTTTTCGATCGAGCGATGCAGGTAGCCGACGTCGGGGATCGCCTCGCGCATCACCTCGCCGTCGGCGCGCACGACGAAGCGCAGCACGCCGTGGGTTGACGGATGCTGCGGGCCCATGTTGAGCGTCATTTCTTCGGTGTGCAGCGTGCTCATTTCTTTTTGGTGTCGAGCCGGATTATCGGGCTCTCTCTCACTGTTGAAATTCCGTGGTATTCGGCCGGCTCGACGAAATCCTTGCGCAGCGGATGACCGATCCAGTCCTCCGGCATCAGGATTCGCCGCATGTCGCTATGGCCTTCGAAGTTCACGCCGATCAGATCGAAAATTTCGCGCTCCATCCAGTTCGCCGACTTCCACACGCTCTCGAGCGTCGCGACACTCGGGTTGTCGCGCGGCAGCTTCACCTTCAGCACCGCGCCGTGCCGCTTCGAGTACGAGAACAGGTGATAGACCACCTCGATGCGGTCCTTGTAATCGACGCCGGTCTCGTTGGAAAGGCAGTCCATCGCGAGCTCGGGATCCTCTTTCATGAATCGCCCGATCTCGACGATCGCCTTTGGATCAACCACCACGAACGGATCCGGCTTCTTCTCAGAAATTTCCAGCACTCGATCGCCGAACTTGGCCTTGACCCGCTCGAGTATTTGCAGCGACTCCATCTAATCAGGCAGCCGCCACCTGCTTGCCATTGCCGTTGCCATTGGGCGAGCGCACCAGCCATCGCTCGGTCATCATCTTCTCCTGCAGCTTGAGCAGGCCTTCGGTCAGCGCCTCGGGACGCGGCGGGCATCCGGGAACGTACACATCGACCGGCAGGATCTTATCGACGCCGTCGCAGACCGAGTAGGCGAGCTGGAACAGTCCGCCGCAGCTCGCGCACGAACCCATCGAGATGACGTACTTCGGATCGGGCATCTGATCGTAGAGCAGCCGCGTCCGCAGCGCCATTTTCAAGGTCAGCGTGCCCGCGACGATCATCAAGTCCGACTGACGCGCCGACGCGCGCGGCGTCGCACCGAAACGATCGATATCAGCGCGCGGGCCGCCCGTATGCATCAGCTCGATCGCGCAGCAAGCGAGGCCGAACAGCATGTACCAGATGCTCGACTTGCGCATCCAGTTCAGCAGCTCGTCGGTCTTGGTGGTCAAAACGTAATCCGGAAGCGTGTTCAACAGGGGCATAAAAAATCAAACCTCAGTTTCGACCGGAACTTTCTTGATCCATTCGAGGTCGTGTTTGACCCAAACGTAAACGAGGCCGACGAACAGGATCAGCAGAAAAACTAAAATCTCGCTGAGCGCGTACAAGCGTCGGCCCGATCGCACCCAATCGAGGTAAACGGCGGCGATCGGATAGACGAACGCGACTTCGACTTCGAACACCACGAAAATCAGCGCGATCAGGTAGAAGCGGACGTTGAAATTGATCCACGCGCGACCGGTCGGCGGCTCGCCGCATTCGTACGGAATCAACTTTCGATCGTACGGATTTTGCGGCGCGAGCAGCTTCTGCAGCCCGAACATCAGCGCCACGAAGCCGATCCCGATGATCGTAAGGGCGAGCGGCACGCCAAAATTAAGATACATGTGATGTTACCGAGTCTTGATTAGTTGGACTGGCCCAAGCTGTCAAGAAGAATCGCTTCACCGGTGGGTATTTTCGCTTAAGCAACGCTTAATTTAAATCCTCGCGCAGTTTATCAGCGAAACCTGAAATTACTTGTGCTCCTTCAGCATCGTCTTCAATGCGGTCGCGTCGAGCCATGCGCCATGCCCGTCCGGGCAAGCGTGCAGATGTACTCCGTTTTCAGTCTTCGCGACCAGGAACTGCTTGCAATGCGGACAGGCGTGCTTGTGCAACCTCTCGCGCATTTGCTCGAGCAATTTTTCGTCGCTCTGACGCGCCCACTGATCTTCGCGCGCCTTTTCGACGTCGTGGAGCTTGCTCCCCAGCCGATCTTTTTCGTCCGCCATAATCCCGCCTCAGATCATCTCCTTGATCAGCTTGCCGCTGCGAGCTTTTTCGACGGTCGCCTCGAACTTCGATCCGAGATCGACGCCCATCTCCTTGGCCCGCTTCTTCGCCCACATCCCGACGTTGCGCGAGTCGCGATAGTACGAATCGTCGCGCGGCTTCGACGCGTCGAAACTCGCAAGTCGCGACTGCTCGCTCTCCACCACCGCGAACGACGACATCACGCGCCGCAAGCGTGCCGACTTGCATTGCGGGCATCCGAGACGCTCGCGGCGCCGCGACGAACCCATCACCACGTGCGAGCTGACGAGCCCGCATCGAGCGCATTCGTACTCAAAAATCGGCATCGGATCTAAAGAATATCCTGCCACGTAAGCGCCCGCAAATCAGCAAGATCAAAGCGGGGCTGCGCGCCCCGCGCCCGCGGCAGGGGTGACCCCTGCACCCAGTATTCGGAAAGCAAGGATGCGGGCTGACGCCCTGTTAGAAAGTTTGGGCGCGAGGACGCGAAGCGGGCTCGTGTCCAGCACTGTTCTTAACATTGGGTGCAGGGGGTCACCCCTGCCGCGGGTGCGGGGCGCGCAGCCCCCTCTTTATTTCCGCCAGCTTTCGCGGATGTCGAGAACTGGCTTTGCCAGGGGGTTTCCGACCATGAACAGCAGGCCGATCGCACCGACTACTACTCCGCATCCTAGCCACCAGATCGAGCGGTACTCGATGCCGAGCGCGAGCATCGCGAGCGCCCAGATTGGGATGATGAGCGAGACGATGAAGCGCATCAGCGCGCTAATCGCATGTTCGGCCTGTTCGGTGGGATCAGCCATCGCTTTCTATTTAGCGGCTTCGGGAGAAATTTCAAATAGCGATGGCGGTCCGCCGCCTCCGCTGCCAATCAATAGGGAATCATCGACTATCCGCAACCGCGCCCTGTATTCTGGCGTCATGCCGTTCAACTCGCGCGGCGTCGCAAACAGAAAGACGGGCTTGCCAGCAAAAACATTGGAACATTTTGGATTCGTGAGATCAGGAACCGCCGCGCCGTAGTAGTACGAAAGCTCGTAGTTGATGCCGCTCGCGATGCATAACTGATCGTCTTTAACCCAGCGCCTTAGGTTCGGAACGAAACTCTTCACGCTGCGCATATTGGCGACATCGGGCCGCAGTGCCGATGTCCAAACCGAACTCATCATCAGCGCAAAGAGACCAAACCCCAAGCCGTTGGCGACTGCCCTGCGCCGGCCGAAAATCACAAAAGCGATACCGCTGACCAACCACGGAACGATGACTTGAACAAGGGATCTCATTGGGGTGCCGAGGGCGATACGGAAGATCGAATAGTAGATCTCATCGCTCGATTGAAGTTTGAAGTGCGGGAGCAGGCCGGGGAAAAGAATCAATAACACAAAAGCGAGAATTGGACCGAGCACGAACAGCGCGACGATCGCGTCACGCAACTTCGACGCCACGCCGCGGACGCTCAATGTGAACACCGACGCACACAGGATCGCGATACCCGGCAGCGCCGGCAGAATGTAGTCGTCGCGTTTGACGCTGGCAATTGAAAAGAACAGCAGCACCGCGAGCGACATGCTGATTTGGTAGATCACGGGGCGGCGCTTCTCCGAAGAAATCTCGCCGGTGTAGAAGGCAATCGCGGCGGGCAGGATCAGGAGCGTCATCGGGAATGCGCCGCCGAGCAGGCGCGCGGCTATATAGTAGAAGGGGCGATAGCTCTCGCCGGTGCCGCCGAGTTTGGCCGGCATGAAATGTCCGAAATTCTCGGCGAAGATGATCCTGACGATTTTGTGACCGCCGATGATCGCGGCCGGAATGTACCAAACCGCGCCGATCGCGACCGCAATTGCGAGGACCTGCCACGGCGATCGACTTCGCAGCAGCGCGATTGGATTGCGGCGCTCGATCAACAAAAAGATCGATACGGCGAGTGCGCACAGCACGATCGCGACCGGGCCCTTGGTCAAAATTCCGACACCAAGCATCACGGCGACGAATATCTTTCGGCGCGGCAAGTCGGGCGTCGGCGAATCGAGCAGCGGATAAATTGCAGAGTATGCGGCGAAGAGCAGGAACGTCAGCAACATGTCGGTCAGCGCTTCGGTCGCGCGCGACGCGAATCCGTAAGTGCCGAGCATGAACAGAAACGCGAGCCATCCTTCGGATGCGCCGACATTCGCGACCGTCCAGGCAAGGACGCTTACCGCGAGCGCGGTGCCTGCCACTACGGACACGGCGCGGGCGCGAACTTCGTCCACTGTACCGCCGGTGGATTTCGCCACGATCGCCGAGAGCCAGTAGAAGAGCGGCGGTTTGCGGTCGGTGTAGCCGTACGCGTCGGCGGGGATGAGCCAATGCCCGTCGCGCACGATGCTTTGAATCCACTCGGCGGATTGGGGTTCCGCGTCCTTTTGAAATGGCGCGCCGATTCCCTGCGCGAGAACGATGAAGGCGAACAGCGCAGCGACTGCAAGTGTCGTGAGTCTCGGAGTGGCGAGGGTCACGTGCGGCGGGCCGTCGCGATCGGCGCGAGCCACAGATGTTGCACGCCAGTCGTGGGATCGTAACGCGCCACCTGCATCGAGGCGGCGTTGTGCGCGTAGCCGATTCTGGCGCGGCGGTCGATCAGGATTATTCCGGCCTCGGCGCCGGTCGCGTCGATCATTTCGGCGATCGCTGCGCGCGCGACTGCCTGCGGAGTTCCGTCGGCGAGCGACAATACCGCCTCGCGGCACAGCGCGGTCAGAATGATCGCCTCGCCCTGCCCGGTCGCCGATGCGGCTCCGAATGCGTGCGCGAAGGTGCCTGCGCCAATCAGTGCCGAGTCGCCGACGCGTCCAAAGAGTTTGCCGGGGACGCCGCCAGTCGAAGTCGCGGCCGCGATCGCTCCATGCACATCGACGGCGACTGCGCCGACGGTGCCGTGGCCAATCGCAGCGCGCGCGGCGGCCTGCGATTCGAGCATGCCGGCTTGCTGTTTTCGCGCGCGCCATCGTTCACGCGCGCGCTCGGTGACCATCTCCTCAGGGCGCACGAGGCGGATGCCTGCCTTGCGCGCAAAATTTTCCGCGCCCGGTCCCGCCATCAGGATGTGCGGCGAATTTTCCATCACGGCGCGTGCGAGCATGATCGGATTTCGCACGCGGCTGACCACCGCAACCGCGCCGGCTGACAGGGTGTAGTCGGCGTCGTGCGAATGAGCGCGCTTGCCTCGCTCAGTTGGTCCAGCCGCGACCGGCTCGGCGAACATCACCGACGCGTCCATTTCGACGTTGCCTTCGGAGTTGAGCAGGGAGCCATAGCCGGCGTTGAAGAGCGGATGGTCTTCAAGCGACGCAACCGTCGCGACGACCGCCTCGAGCGCACTGCCCTTGGCGCGAAGAATTCCCGCACCGAGGCGTATCGCCGCCATCATCCCGCGGCGGCGCTCCGGACGCTCGGCGCCAGGGCCCGCGTTGCCTGCGCCGCCATGCACGACCAGCGCGGGAAGATTGCGCGCGCGAGCCATTTAAGGTCCGGGACGGCGGCCCCAGATAAACAGCCGCTTGAAGTCGAACGTCATCGGCCCCGAAGTACCGTAAGCCGCGTTGAGCCGCTCCGTTAAACGTCCGAGAAATTCCTCGTGACGATCTTTCGGCAGCGCGTCAAGAAAAGGGCGCAGGCCGGTCGAGCGATACCATTGGACGACGTTGGCCGGTTGATCCATCGGATGATGAAACGTCAGGTGATAGCAGTCGATCCGATCGTAACCGATCTTGGCGACCATCGCAGCGTAAAACTCCGGCGGCTCTTCGTGAAACGCGCGCTCACGCCCGCCAAGCATCGAGTTCCACGGCGCTTCGCGTGCGAGCCGGCCGATTTCCATCTTCGCGGTCTCGGTTTCATTGGCGGGCATCTGCACGACGATCGTGCCACTGGGGCGGAGCGCGTCGAAGCACGCGGCAAACAGCGCGCGATGGTCCGGAATCCACTGGAAGGTGGCGTTCGAGAATATCAGCGAGTATGCGCGATCGGCGCGAAACTCGGGAACGTCGAGCAACTCGAATGAAACGCGCCGCTGAAGCTCGGCCGTCTCGGCGTCGAGCAGTTTGCGCGCCGCCTCGATCATCGCGGGAGATCCATCGACGCCGATCGCCGTTCCATGCGAGCTGCGTCGCGCCAGTTCGAGCGTGTTCTCGCCCGAGCCGCATCCAAGATCGATAATTTTTTCGTCTTCGCTGAGGTTCAGCCGCGATAAAATATGAACGACCGGCTCCGCACGGTATCTGCGGAATCGGTTGTAGAGTTGAGGATCCCAATCAGCCATGAGCGTCGCCGTCCTGCACCGCAGCATAAGTGGCGACCGCAACGCTCACAAGCACGGGGAGATCCAAGAAAAGAGAGGCGCTCAGCCGATGAGATCTCGAACCGCCTCCTCGATCGCAGGCCTTACAACCTCCCGTAGGTATTTGCCTTTGGCGTTCATTCCCCAGTTCAGGGGGAACCGAGCCGATGGATGCGAAAAACTTAGGAGTTGACACGCCGAACCGTTGACGACGATCTTCTCCGGGTTTCGGGAAGTGGTTCCGGGGCCAAAGCCTGCCCGAGCCATCCACTCCGCTGTGCGTTGACCTTGGCTGATGAGTAAGTTGGGTTCGAGGATCTCCAATGTCCGCCGAAAATGTGGCGCACAGTTCACGCTCATCTCGTGAGTGGACAGATCCTTAGTTTTTTTGTCTTCTGAAATCGCAGAACACAGAAGAAAGTCCACGAGAGCGAATGCATCGAAAATATGAACTTTTTCTTCACCCACCTGAATGAACTCCGTAGCGCGAAAAGTATCGTCGAAGCCAAGCCCGAATGCGGCGCGCAGTGCGAATGTTGTTCCACTCATATGAGGGGTCCGTCTCGGAATCTCGCCACTACCGCGCGCTGAGTGGTCTCGTCCCATGTCCTGCATGTACTCGCTCCTTCTGGCGATTGAGACCCCCGCTGGCCCATGCCCGTATGACATCCCGACGACGACCACTCGTAACGGACGATTGTTTTTGAACAGATCGTAATCGTTCCCTACGTGATGCAATTGGCCGTCATAGAAATGCCCTAGCGGATGCGGGTCGGAGAAAGACTTTTTGCAGGCATACTCTTGCTGGCAGATGAATTTGCCGTCGCCATCGAGAACCGTCTCACGAAAGTAGGCATCGAGTTTCTCAATTCGTTCGTTCGTCTTTAACCTTTCGCTTCTAAACCCGGTGTTACCTAATTCCATGACTTTATCCTTTGGGTGCTCAACTGCTCACACCTTCATCCATCACCTTACTCGCAATACGGTTGGACAAAGCCATGTTGAAGAGCATCGATGCCAGCGGTCAGATTTTCGCGGCAGCTAGGCAGATGCGCAAAACAAAGCCTGAAAGCTTGCGGTGACGCGTGCAATCATGCACAAGCATAGCGGATGAATGACCCTGCGGAATCTCAGCCGGCGCCGCCCAAGCGCAAGCGGCGGCGTATCTTCGGGGTCGGCGCTATCCTGCTCGGCGTCCCGATTGTGCTCTGGATGGGCGCAGCATTCTTCGTCGCGCGATCATTGATGTACCCGGAGTTCCTGCGCCACAGGGGGCAGGACGTTTTCGGGCAGCATGTTCCGTCGTTCCAGCGCGGCTCGGTGACCGACGTCGGCGTCGCACTCGGTATGGAGCCGGAGCGATTGGACTGCGGCGTGGTCGAGGAGGACGGCTTCCGCCATCGCCAGGTCAGCGTGGTCGGATGGTATTTCCCGGGCAAGCGGCGCGAAGTGGTGGTGATCGTGCCCGCGGCGGGATCGCCGGAAACGGCGATGATTCCGTACGCGAAGTTTTTGCTGGGCGCCGGCTACACCGTGGTCGCGGTGTATAGCGCCAACAACCCCACTTTCGGAATCAACTGGGGTATGCTCAAGCGCAAATTCGCGCTGGCGACTGCGCGCACGTTGATGGACGACGGCTTTACAAAAATCGCCGCGCTGGGAATTTCCGAGGGCGCCGCCGGCGTAATCATGGCGCAGGCCGAGCAGCCGGTCTTCACCGCGATCATCGCCGACAGTTCCTACGCGAATCTCAAGCAGCTATTCATGCGCAGCCCGTCGATGTCGCGATTGAATCCGGCGTTCCTCGACACCGTGATGTGGGAAGCGCAGTTCTGGTTCGGCCGCAAGCTCGACAAAATCTCGCCGGCCGTTGACGCGGGCAACCTGAACGGTTGCGCGCTGCTGATCATTCAGAATCGCGACGACCAGGTGACGCCGCCTGCGGACGGCAAGGCCATCTTCGACGCCGCGCGCTACAACGCGCAGATCTGGACGGTCCCGTCAGGCGGTCATGGCGACGGGATCTACGAGGATCCCAAGGGCTACGCCGCGCAAGTTATCAACTTCCTCGACGCGAATTTTGGCGAGACGCCCGCCGCCAAGCCGAAGGCGCATTGACGGCGGACTCATCTACATGCGCGGCTGGCTCAGATCTACCAGCAGCGTGTTCTTCAGGCGCTCGAACAGTTCGTCAACGTTCCACGGCCCGTTGTTGTAGAGAACCTTGTCGGGCGTGATGTGCCGATAGCGCATGAGGCGGTAACCTGACGCGCCGAAGCATTGGCCGGTGACGTTCGCCGCGTCGTCGCTGGCAAGAAACACCACGATCGGCGCGACGTTGGCGGGATCGCGCGGCGTGCCCTCGACTTTGTCCGACTGCGGGATTCCAGTTGCGCCGGGCATCCTGCCCGCGGGAATCGTATCGGTCATGCGCGTCGACGCGCCCGGCATGATCGCATTCACCGTGATTCCATATTTGTGCAGCGAGTTCGCACTCGAGTACGTCAGGCCTAAAATTCCCGCCTTCGCGGCGGCGTAGTTCGGCTGGCCCGGACTGCCGAGCGCCGAGTTCGACGAGAAGTTGATAATCCTGCCGTACTTGCGCTCGCGCATATGCGCCGACGCCGGTTTGATCGTGCAGTAGTGCCCCTTCAGGTGCACCCGGATCACGTCGTCCCATTCCTGTTCCGACATGTTGAAAATCATGCGGTCGCGCAGGATACCGGCGACGTTCACCAGGATGTCGAGCTTGCCGAATTCCTTGATCGCCTGGTTGACCAGACCCTCGCCGCCTTCGACCGTCGCGATATCCATGTGATTGGAAACCGCTTTGCCGCCCGCGCTCTTGATTTCCTTGGCGACGTCATCGGCGGGCGACTGCGTTTCTTTCTGCCCCGCGACCGTCACGCCAAGATCGTTGACTACCACTGCGCATCCCTGCGCGGCGAATGCCCTCGCGATGCCGCGGCCGATACCGCGACCGCCGCCGGTGATGGCGGCTACTTTTCCGTCGAGCTTGCCCATCGCTCAATTCTCCCTTGCGGCAAAAATGCCGGAATCCAAACGCGCACAGCGTTTTGGTTCGTGTGATAGTGCGCTTATACCGCAAAACTCGGCGAACGGAACAGGCCGCCGGGCTTTAAGTGGGGCGAGGCCGCCGTGCCCGCCATCGACGCGCGCCGCGCGCGACCACGACGTCACGGATGCGAAGAGCGCGCTCACTTACCAACGTGTTCGCTGAACGGATTTGAAAAAACGAATTCCTTGACGTAGCCGTCAGTCGTCAGACGCCCCACCTTGCCGTTGGGCTCGGTGAACCACAGGGTGCCGTCGGGAGCGGCCGTGATGAAAGTCGCCATCGAACTTTGCGGCATCGGGATCGCCGTGAAGACCCCCTTCGGAGTCACTCGATAGATCACGTGCGAATTGATCACCGTGACCCAGAGATTTTTATCGCCGCCCGCCGCGATTCCGAGCGGCACGCCCGCCGCCGGCAACGCAAACTCCGTGATGTAACCTCCGGTCGTTATGCTGCCAATCTTTCTCGCCTGCGGCTGCGTGAACCAGACCTTGCCATCAGGCCCGAGCACCATCATCGCGGGACGGCTGTCCGGCGTCAGGATTGCAAATTCCTTGACGTTGCCGGACGCGGTCACGCGCGCGATGCGATTCGCCTTGTCCTCGGCGAACCACAGATTGCCGTCGCTGCCACCGACGATTTCGGCGGGACCCGCGCCCTTGGGCAGTTCGATCTCAGTCAAGGTGCCGGTGGTGCTGAGCCGCCCGATGCGATTGCCCGAATGCTCGGTGAACCAAAGATTGCCGTCGGTCCCCGCCGTAATTCCCGCCGGCCCGCTGTCCGAGTGAGGCAGCGTGACGTACGCGATTTTTCCGTCCGGTGCGACGCGCCCAATCCGGTTGCCGAGAGGATCGGTGAACCAGACGGCGCCGTCAGGCCCCGCGGTTATCCGCTCGGCGAATCCGTCGGGATCGATCGGAAAGCGCTTGGTCGCGCCGTACGGAGACATGCGCCCGATGCCGTCGCCCTGGTACTCGGTAAACCACAGATTGCCGTCGAGGCCCGCGGTGATCGCGTACGGCGCATGCGTACCGAGCGGCGCGCCGGTCGGAGTCGGCTTCGCGCTCGGAGTCGCCGCGGCGATCGCCGGCGCTTGCTTCGAAGGCGCGGCCCTGTTGAGTACCGCATCCCTGCACGATCGCGATCGCAGACGCGAGAATGACGAATGCCAGTGCGCGGCAGCTCGACCGACGGCTCAATTGACGATCCGATTTGCTCTCAACCCGGAAATCTCGCCGGCGCTGAATCCGAACTCGCCGAGAATTTCGTCGGTATGCTGTCCCAGGTCCGGCGGATGACGCCACAGCTCGGGCTCGGTGCGCGAAAATCGCGCGGGCGATCGCACGCCGCGTACGCGTCCAGCCCGCGGATGCTCGTATTCGAAAAACGTTTCGTTCGCGACGAACTGCGGATCGGTCCAAATCGAGTCGTAGTCGTTGACCGGCCCGCACGGCACGTCCGCCGCCTCGATCCGCTCGAGCCAGTATGCCGACGGCTGCGTCGGGAACAACGTGATCAGGCTCTTGATCGATCGCCGCACGCGATCAGGCCGCGGCTCGTCGCCTTCGAACCATTCCGGATGCCCGACCGCTTTGAGAATCGCGGTCCAGTGCTTGTCAGTCAGCGGCGCAATCGTGATGAAGCCGTCGGCGGTCTGAAACGGCTCGAGCGTATTCATCGACGGCGCGACTCCCGCGTCGTGCGGCAGATAAGTATGGCGCGACGCCGTGTCGGGCATCAGGTAGTAGGCGACCGCGTCGATCATCGCAATCTGGAGATGCTGTCCTTTGCCGCTGCGTTGCGCCTCGGTCAGCGCCGCGAGGATCGAGATCGCCGCCGTCATCGCCGTCACCTTGTCGCCGAGAATATTCTTGACCGCGCGCGGCCGCCCTTGCGTGCGCTGCGAAGTCATCACCCCCGCCATCCCCTGGATAATCGGATCGTAGGCAGGCTTGTTGACCGACGGCCCCGAGAATCCGTAGCCGGCGATCGAGCAGTAAACAATTTTCGGATTGCGCGCCGCGACCGCGTCGTAACCGACGCCAAGCCGATCGACGACACCCGGACGCACGTTCTGCACCACGACGTCCGAGCTCTCCGCCATCTTAAGAAACACGTCCGCGGCCCCGGGCTGCTTGAGATCCAGCATCATCGCGCGCTTGTTCCGATTCCAGTTGAGGATCGCGACCGTAACGCCACCGCGCTCCTTGCCCGACAACATCCGCGACACGTCGCCATCCGGCGGCTCGATCTTGATCACGTCGGCGCCAAGGTCGCCCAGCATCATGGTGCAGAACGGCCCCGACACCACCATGCTCAAATCAAGTACGCGAATCCCTTCAAGTGGTCCCATCGATGCTCGCCTCCCCGAGTATTGCCGTCAAAATCAACAGTCAGTGATGCTTATAGTTCAACCCACATCCACGCCACAACTTGAGCTTCTCTCGAATCTGAGGGCAATCACTTTTTGTGTCATTCTGAGCGAAGCGAAGAATCCCGGATCTTTCTGAACGCCGGCCGATGCACCCTAACCGCGGAGTGACCGATGTTTTTGGATCTCAAGCGACGCTCACTGCGGCCGCGTCGTGGTTGGGGTGGTCGGCAAGCGTCGTAAAAGATCCGGGATTCTTCGCTTCGCTCAGATGACACAAGGACGGAATGAAGCTGAGTCACGCGCCGCGATTGAACCGTGATTGGGGCTGCGTCGGCCAGCGTCGAGAATGATCCGGGTTCCCTCGGCTACGCTCGGGATGACACAAGAAGAAGGCGACACAGGAAAAAGAACCGAGAGCAAAATGGCGTCTTCGCCATTTTGCGATTAGTACTTTTCACAGGGTGCAGGGGTCACCCCTGCCGCGGAAGTGTGAAACCCGCGCAGGGTTTCACATTAGATTACGTGAACCTTCCACTCCCGATCGCGATCTCCCGCAACCTCACAACATCCTCCTGTATCGCGCGACTCCGCCGCATCCGTTCCAGCGTAAGCGGGATTCGATACGTCCAGTTCCACGCGCTGATAGTGCCGGGCCGATTGATCTGCGCACTCCATCCAAACAAATCCTGGATCGGAACGATCACCAGCTTTGACGGCGAAGCATAGAGCGCAGTGAGGATCGCAAAGCGCGCCGACTCTTCGAGCATCCGCCGCGGATTCACTTTGCCTTCGAGGCCAAGCCCGCGCACGAATTTCTCACGCACTTCAATCGGCTGCGCGCGCCACCAAATGGTCAGCGGTTCAGTGTCATGCGTCCCGGTAGTCGCGAGCGAAAGTTCTGGATATGCCGTCGGGCTGATAAATGGTTCGTCGCCGTGGCCCCAATCGCGCTCCCACTGCATCACCTTGTATCCCGCGACGCCCAACCGCGTCAGCGATGCGCGCACCCACGGCGGCACGGTGCCAAGGTCTTCGGCGATCAGTTCGGTCGCGCCTGCTTCCTCCTTGATCGCGTGGATCACCTCCTCGCCCTGTCGCAACTCGTCGTCTTCATTCGCCGGCGTGAAAACTCCCGGCTCGGCCAGCTCGGAACCGAAATTAAATGTCCGATAAAGCCCGACGACGTGATCGATTCGAAGCAAATCGTAAAGCGTGCTGGCATGACGCGCACGCGCGCGCAACACCTTGAATCCCTGCGCGCGCATCGCGCTCCAGTTCGGCAGCGGCAGGCCCCATCGCTGCCCCTTGGGATTGAAGCCGTCCGGCGGCGCGCCGACTGTCCGCGACAGATCGAACTCGTCCTGGTTCGCCCACACTTCGGCACTGTCGCGGCACGGCGAGAATGCGAGATCGCCGCCGATGAATGCGCCGTGCGACCTTGCGTACTCTCTCATCTCCGACATCTGTCGATGCGCGATGTACTGCCAGTAGCTGTACATCTCGATCGGATCGGCCAAGTCGCGGCGCGCGAGCTCAAGCGCCGTCGGGATCGCGATGCGCAATTTCAGCCGGCCACGTTTCCCAACTGGTCCAGTTGAAACGATCCTTCAACGCGCGAAATAGCGCGTAGTCATGGATCCAATATGAGTTGGCTTCGATGAACGCATCGAGCTGCGCACGTTCGTCGGGTCCGCCTCGCGCACGCGCCGCACGGATATGCGCGCTCGAGCAGCGGAAATTTCTCGCGCCGAATGATCGGCCGTTCGACAAACCGACGCCGCCCGACCGCCTCGCGCGCGCGCCCCAGCACGACCCGCCCTACTCCCGGCAGCCCGCTCAGCGAAATGTACGTCGGATCGATCGCCATCACGCTCATCGCGCTGTACGGGCTGAGATCGTCGGGGCCGGTCTCGTCGAGCGGCAGCAACTGGATCACGCGATGACCCATCGAGAGCGCGAAATCGATCATCGGCGCGAGATCGAGAATTTCGCCGCGACCGAGATTGTCGCGCGTGCGAATCGAGAACAATGGAATCAGGATTCCCGCAGACCGAGGCAGCATCGCAGGTTGCGCGTGCGATGCTCAGACTTCGACTCGCGCGTCGAGCCGATAAACGCGCGCGTTTCGAATCGTAGCCGCTTCGTCCTTGAGCAGCTCGACGCCGGCCGGCGACGCATAGGCGGCGCGATACGCGTCGAGCGAGTCGAACACCAGTATCGCCATGCGATAGCGCGAGTCCTCAATCCCGGGCGTCTTGATCAGCTTGCCGATGACGTAATTGCGCAAGCCCGGAAGCCGCCGCGCGATACTCACGTGCGTCCCGAGATAATGTTTCTCCGCCGCCTCGACTCCCGCGCTCTGCTCGAGATCGAACTCGGCAACCATCACGAAGCAATTCTGACCTGCCCGCCTCGAATCGAACGGCACGATCGTCGTTGCATCGACCGCAGTCGAAGTCGTGTCCTTGAGATGCGCCTGCGTATCGGCAATCAGCGCCGGCACGACCTCGGATCGCATCGCCGATGAGGCAGCGGCCGCGTCGTCATAAGCGAGAATCGCCGCGCGAACCGAATCGGGTTCCTTGCCCGCGACCTTCATCAGCCGACCGGTGTAGTACTGCCGCAATCCCGGGAAGCGCTTCGCCAATTCCACGTGATGCCCCAGGTAGTTGCGCTCTTCCGCCTCGAGATCCGCGCTCTGATAGTTGAAGGTCACGAATGTAAGATGCATCCGAGTCAATCCTCGAGCTTCAAATCACGTAGCCGCCGTTGGGGCTGATCACCTGGCCGACCATGAACTTCGAATCGTCGCAGGCCAGGAACAGCGCCGCCGCCGCGATATCGCGCGGCTCGCCGAAGCGCCCGATCGGCGTGATCCCTTCTATCTGCTTGCGAGCCTCGATCGGAATCGGCGCGGTCATCGGCGTGTCGATAAATCCCGGCGCGATGCAGTTGACCAGTATCCCCATCGGCACCACTTCGCGCGCGACCGACTTGGTAAACGAGATGATCGCGCCCTTCGCCGCGCAATAATCCGACGCGAACGCCAGCCCCGTCGTGCCCGCGATCGATCCCATATTGATGATGCGGCCCGACTGCTTCGGGATCATCACCTTGAGCGCCTCGCGCGTGCAGTAGAACGTCGAGTCGAGATGCGTCGCGAGCATCTTGTGCCAATCCTCGTCGGTCTTCAGATGCGTCATGAACAAATCGGGATTGTCCAGTCGCTCGCCCGCGCGATCCCCGCGTTGTTGATCAGTATGTCGATCGTGCCAAACGCTGCGATAAACTCCGCGAACATCTTTGCGACGGCCGCGCTGCTCGACACGTCCGCGACGAACGGCCGCGCCTTGCCGCCGGCGCGCTCGATTTCCGTCACGACGTTTTGCGCCGACTCGGGCCGGATATCGTTGACGCCAATTGTCGCGCCCTCGCGCGCAAACGTCAGTCCCATCTCGCGCCCGAGTCCCGATCCGCCGCCCGTGATCAGTACAACTTTGTCCTTGAGTTTCATCGACGCCCTACTTCTTCCCTTCCTTGAGTTGACGCTTCCAATCGAGCCGCCGCGCCTCTGCGCCAGCCGCTTCCGCCTCCGGCACCATGCCCTTCTTCTGATAAAACATGCTGAGATTGGTGTACGCGAGGATGTCTTCCGGCTCCTGCGCGATATATTTCTTCGTCAACTCGATCGCCGCGTCGAGGTCGCCCTTCGCCTGGTAGCACATCGTCATCCCGTGGATCGCATCGACGTACTTCGGATCGATTTCGAGCGCCTGTTTGTACAGCTCGATCGCCTCGTCGAACTTGTCGTCGGCGTATGCGTCAATCGCCTCGTCGTATAGCTCTTCCTTATCAGGCATTTTCTCACCTCGGATGCGTGCACACCTTCTTATATACTAGACTCTGTACTATGGAGAATTCGCCCGCACCGACCGAAGCCGACGTTTACGAAGTGCTGCGCGAGTGCTACGACCCCGAGATTCCCGTCAACCTGGTTGACCTCGGCCTCATCTACGGCGTGCAGATCGAGAACCGCGTCGTCAACGTCACGATGACGCTGACCGCGCCCGGCTGCCAGATGGGCATGATGATCACGCAGGACATCCAGGACAAACTGCTCGGCATCCCCGGATGCGACGACGCCAGCGTCGAAATCGTGTGGGACCCCCCATGGACCCCGCACATGATGACCGAAGCCGCCAAGAAACAATTAAAGATCGACGACTAGTCTTGCGCTACGAGCCGCAGATCGGCAGTAACCGGCAGTTCAAACAAGTCGCCACGTAACAGGCGGGTTGAGAAGAACAAAACCTCGACGTTCTCGATTTCACCCGAGTCAGGATTGAGCCGCACCACGACTTCGTCGGGCAACTCTTCGGATTCCTGCGCCGGATACGGATCGCGCTTGTTGATGTACAAGATGTCAGCGTCGCGGTCGTATTTGAAACTCAACTTCGCTTCCATTCGACATCTCCTACCGCGATACTGCGCGCAATGTAGGCCGTGACGATCCAGTTCCTGCCATGACTCGTTGATGAGCATAGCACAACGACAACTACGTGCTTACCGCCTAACAAGTCGTCGAACCAGCGTGAGAAGAGCCGCGCAGAAGCAAATCGTCCGCTGCGGCGAACCTGATCCGGTTCGGCAAGAGTCTTCTCGATTCTTGCCAGATGCGCTGGCAACAAATCTGGATGGCGCTCAGCAATGTGCTGTTCGCGCGCATCCGCCAGTTCCACTTCACCCTTAAGGTACGGACACGGAAACTTCTTCAAGTTGCCACTCGTTCAATCCGGATCGATCAGCACGCCCGGATTCAGAATCGAGCGCGGATCGAGTGCCTTCTTTGCTGCCTTCAGCGCGAGTGCGAATCCATCGGGGCGCTGGCGGTCGTACCACGGCCGATGGTATCTGCCGACCGCATGATGATGCGTGATCGTGCCGCCGATCGCGATCAACTTGTCCGACACCGCCGCCTTTATCTCGTCCCACTGCTCCAGCTCGGAGCCGCGCTTGCCCGGCGCGAGAATCGTGTAGTACGGCGCCGGCCCGTCGGGATAAACATGCGTGAATCGGCACGTGACCGTGCCCTTGCCGCACACCCGCGCGATCGCATCGCGCGCGCATTCCATCATCTGTCGATGAAAATCCGGGAATCGCTCCCACGTGATCGACGTCTCGAAGGTGTCGCTCACCATCCCCATCGCGGCGACGGTGTCCATCAGGTACGGCGCGTTCAGAAACGCGTTGCGCCACGCGCCCGCCGATCCTTCGTGCGTCGCCTCGGCGTCGGTGCGAGTCTTCGCCGCCTCCGCCGGAATTTTTCCGCCGTGATCGGCGCAGCACTCGAGCGCGCGTTTCATCCACGGCTCCAGCGGATGGTCCGCGGACTCGAACGCGAGCACCAGCACCGCCTCGTCGCCGTTGCCGGCGCCGGAATTGAACGCCTCGCCTTCATCGAGCACGCGGCAATTTGCGGGATAGAGTCCCGCCTGCGAAATCTGGCGCACCGCATCCGCCGCCTTGAAGATGCTCGGAAACGGCACCGACGCGCCGGCGCGAAAAGTAGGCCGGTCCTGCAGCCGCATCCACGCCTCCGTGATGATGCCGAGAATTCCCTCCGACCCGATGAACATGCGGTCCGGGCTCGGACCCGCGCCCGATCCGGGCAAGCGCCGCGACTCGACGATTCCGGTCGGCGTCACCACGCGCATCGATTCGACGAAGTCGTCGATATGCGTGTACAGCGTCGCGAAATGCCCACCCGACCGCGTCGCGATCCATCCGCCGAGCGTCGAAAATTCGAACGACTGCGGAAAATGGCGAATCGTCAGGCCGTGCGGCTTCAACTGCGCGTCGAGCGCGGGCCCATAGACGCCCGCCTGGATCCGCGCCGCGCGCGAGACCTTGTCCACCTCGACGACTTTGTCGAGATGCATCAGATCGATCGACACCGCGCCGCGATAACGGTCGCCGTCGGGCGGCTCGACGCCGCCGACCACGCTCGAGCCGCCGCCATACGGCACCGCCGCGATATTCGCGCCGTCGCACCATTCGAGCACGCGCACGAGTTCTTTCTCATCGCGCGGAAACGCGACGACGTCGATCGGATTCGGATAGTAGCGTCGATACGCCCGGCGAATATCGCGCGACCCCTTGCCGTACGTGTGCCCCGCGCGCTCGTGCGTCGCGGTCGAGCAAATCGCTTCGAGCGCAGCCGGCGGCTTGACCCGCGGCGCGCGCAGATTCAGATCGCTTTCCTTCGGTGGCGGCGTGATTTCGAGCGGCCCGAGCCCGAATCGCTTGGCCATCCGCTCGGCCATGTGCTTTTGCTGTTCGGGAGTCGGCCCCTGGTCCTCGTAGCCCCATCCCCAGAACTTCCGCTTGCGATTCTCAGCCATCGGATTCGTCCTCGCGCTACTCGACGTTGAACTGCCGCGATTTTGCGCTCGGCGCGCCCGCGAGGGCAAACGCGTCAGGGGCACCGCATCGTGTTCAGCGCGCTAGCCTACTGCAGAGCACTCGTAAAACAGTTCTGCCGGCAGGCATTCTGGTTGTTGCCGTTGAAATTAAAGACTCCGACCGCGACGCTTATCGGCTCGTCTTTCTTGAGGCAGTCCTTGTACTTGGCGATACGCCTGTTCGCTCGTGGTGCCAGCCGGCAACGTCAAGTGGTTCACTTGGATTGTCTGCTTGAAGCATTCCTGCCGGCCGACTTCCATCTTCGCCATGTCCCAAATGGGGAGTGGCTCAAGGCCCCGAAGGCATACATCGTAGGCATCGAACGGCGGGTTCATCGGGGGCGCCGAGCCGGGACCCACCGGAGTGCCCGCGAACCGGCTACAATGCAGGCTTGAATCACGAATGACAAAATGATGACCGGAAAGGTTCGGCAAAAATCGAGGCGCTGGAATATCGCTGGGATAGCGCTCATAGCACGCTGCACTTTACGTTAACCGCGAGTCGAAAAGAAAACGCCCCGCGATTCGGGAAACCGCAGGGCGTCAAAATTTTCCGCTGACCCTTAGCCGCTCTGAATTGGCGCTTAACGCGCCTCCGGCTAAACGATCCGCGATACAGTGGGGATGCTGCGCAGCGCCGCGCTGCTGCCCCAGCTCAAGAGCAGTACGCCGGCGAATACCAGGAATCCTTTCTCGATCGCCGGCATCGACGAACTCAGAATCGCGAGCTGCAGCCAGGAAACGAACATGTAGTGGATGATGTACATGCCGTATTCGTTCTCGCTGAGGCTGTCGTAGATCCATCGGCGACGCGTCGGCGAAGCGCACGAACAGCGCGAGGAAGCGCGAATGATATCGCGCCGCAGGTGACGGTGTACGCCATTCCGCCGACAATGTTCAGCAAGACCGGCGACATGGTTGCGCCCTTTGTGATCACGATCAGCATGAAGACCACGCTCATCGAGAATATGACGAGACATGCGATCGTCCAGCGCAGCCAATGGCGCGCGAGGACTCCGTCCGGCGCGAGCAGGCCGCGCTCGATGCCGTACGCGCCAACGCCGATGCCCGCGAGAAAATAAACTGCGTAGTGAAACAGACGCGCGGTCTGGAATTGGAACGGTCCGACGCTGGTCCACGACATCGCGCCGAAGATGGCCAGCATTGGAATGAATACCAATGTGGAGCTAGTGACCAGCAGCAGGAAGAATCGCACCGGATGCTCGCGCGCATTCGACGCGAGGCGGCCGAGCATCTCGCCAAAGTTCGGCGCGATCGCGAACCACGCCGCGACGCCGAGATCAAATGCGAGCAGCAGCCAGATGAACCACGCCGGGCCCGTCGGCCAGTCGCCAAATGACAGCCAATCGTGAATGTAACCGCCGACGCTGTGCGGGCCGGTCGTCAGCAGGTACGTCGGATAGTACGCGATCGGAGCGATGATCGGCTGCCGCGAACAGAAACGGAATGCCCAGGCGGCGCAGTCGCTCGCGGACAAAGCTCGAGTTGCCTTTGCGCTTGAGACTCGACCATACGAACAGACCGGAAACGAAAAACATCAGCGACATGAAAAAGTCGTCGTTGAAGCCGGTGAACAGACTGAATCCCGTCCAGTGCTGATGATCGACCACCATGAAGGCGCGCCAATATTGCGGCTGCGCCAGCAGCGACGTGGCCTGCGGCGGCGCCCCGTCGATGTACGCGAGCACCGAATGATGCGCCAGCACCAGCACCACCAGGAATCCGCGCAGGTAGCCGAGCGCGAGGTTGTATCCCGGCCGCGCGACGTCGGCCGGGCTGAGTCCGCGCAGGTTCGAACGATTCGGATCTGAGCTGCGATTGCGCTGCTGACGATGCCATTGGAATTACCTCCGTTACACAGGCGACTTGCGAGTCGCGATGTCGAACGTCGTTGCCAATTCCTTCGCGTAGAGCTTGAGGTCCATTTTGGGGTCGGCGGCCAGATAGCGGCGCGAGCGAGTCGATCGCATTCCTGATCGTCACCGCCATCACCGTCGTCGAGAATTCGCGGAACTCGCCGCGCTCCTGTCCGGACCGGAGCATGGTTGCCAACGCGCATAACGGCCGGCTCGAACGCCAGCCCGAGATCGACATTGGGCTTGCGATCGTCGCGGGCGCCCACTGCGATGTTCATCATCGCCAAGATGTGGTTGCGGTGAGTAGCGATGAATTCGAGGTTGCTCTCGATGTACGCGCGCAACATTCCCGCGGCGCTGTGCTCCGCGTAGATCCGGGGCAGCATCACGGCGCTGGCTTTCTCCACGACCGTGTTGACGACCTGCTCGATAAGTTCGCGCTTGCCGGCGAAGTGATACGAGATCACGCCCTTGCTGACTCCCGCCCGCTTGGCGATTTCGGCCATCGAGGCGTTGCTGTATCCGAGTTCGGCGATCGCATCGATTGCGCATTCCACCAGTTGCGCGCGCCGTGCAGTTTCGATGAAGGAGCGGCTCTCTTGGCCGCTTGAGATAATTTCTGACTGCATGACCTATAAACTAGCCAGATCGGCCAACTTCAGTCAAGAGCACTCCTCTGGCAATGAAAAATCAGGTAAACGAGAGATTGGTAGTCACTGCGAACAATCCTCATTGGCCGCCCGCGCTTCATCGACGCGAGGAGAATCCGATCATGAGCGACATCGAAACGCAGATTTCCGCGGCGGATCCGCATCCGCGCAAAAAACTCGAGCTCATCGGCACCTGGATTTCGTACGCAGATACCGGCGCCGGCGACCCGGTGGTTTTTCTGCACGGCAATCCGACTTCGTCGTACTTGTGGCGCAACATCATTCCCGTACCTCGCGCCGCATGCGCGATGCGTCGCGCCGGATCTCATCGGGATGGGCGCGTCGGGACCGTCTGCCACCGGCACGTATCGCTTCGAGGATCACGCGCGCCATCTCGACGCGTTCTTCGAGGGCCTCAATCTCAAGCGCAAGGTCACGCTGGTGGTGCACGACTGGGGCAGCGCGCTCGGCTTTCACTGGGCTGCGCGGCATCCCGACGCGGTCAAGGGAATCGCGTACATGGAGGCGATCGTCAGGCCGCTGCAATGGTCGGAATGGTCGCCGCGGGCGGTCGATATTTTCAAAGCGCTGCGCAGTCCGGCCGGCGACGACATGATTTTGAAAAATAATATTTTCGTCGAGCGCATCCTGCCCGGCAGCATCATGCGCAAGCTCAGCGACGATGAAATGAACGCGTATCGAAAGCCGTTCATCGAACCCGGCGAGTCGCGACGCCCGACGCTCACCTGGCCGCGCGAAATTCCAATCGAAGGCGAGCCCGCCGACGTCGTCGCGATCGCCGAGCGCTATTCGAAGTGGCTCGAGAAAAGCGCGACGCCGAAATTGTTCGTCAACGCCGACCCCGGCGCAATTCTGACTGGCGCACAGCGCGAGTACTGCCGCCGCTGGCCGAATCAGCGCGAGCTGACGGTCAAGGGCGTGCACTTCATCCAGGAAGATTCGCCGCACGAAATCGGCCGCGCGCTCGCCGATTGGTACAAATCGATCTGAAAAAATAATTCGGACGTGCCGCTTGACACTTGCCGTTCGCCGTTGTATTTAACCTGTAGGTTATTTAACTAGATGGTTCAGCAGCACACATCCTCCGAGCAGCTCAACGCGACCTTCGCCGCGCTCGCCGATCCAACCCGACGCGCGATTCTTGGCCGGCTCGCATCGGGCGAGACTTCGGTGTCCGAGCTTGCCGAGCCGTTTGCGATGAGCATGCCGGCCATCTCGAAGCATCTCAAAGTCCTGCAGCGCGCCGGACTGATCGAGCGCGGCCGCGAGGCGCAGTGGCGTCCATGCCGGCTCGCCGCGGGACCGCTCAAGGACGCGTCGGACTGGCTCGAACACTATCGCCGTTTCTGGGAGGAAGCGTTCGATCGCTTGGAAGATTATCTGCGCGAACTGCAGAAGAAGGACGTTCAAAAGAAGGAGCACAAGAATGGCCGCAAGAAGTAACACCGCCGTCGAATCCACCGACCGCGCAACTCGTCGTCACCCGCGTCTTCGATGCGCCGCGCGAGCTCGTGTGGAAAACGCTCACGGTGCCTGAGCATCTCGAACACTGGTGGGGGCCGAAAGGCTTCACCTCGCGAGTCCACAAACTCGAGCTGCGCCCCGGCGGCACCTTTCTATACAGCCAGCGCAGTGCGGAGGGCCTCGAGCTGTGGGGCAAGTGGGTCTATCGCGAAATCGTCGCGCCCGAGCGGCTCGTGTTCGTCTCCTCGTTTACCGACGAGAAGGGCAACCTGGTCCGCAATCCGTTTCAGGCGAACTGGCCGCTCGAGACGCTGGGCACCTCGACGTTCACCGAGGATCGCGGCCGCACGACGGTGACGGTGCGGATGGTCCCGATAAACGCGACCGAGTCGGAGGAGCAGACCTTCTTCGAGGGGACCAAGTCTATGGAAGGAGGATTTGCCAGCACCTGGGACAAGCTCGACCAATACCTGGCAACGCTCTGAGGATCGCATCACCAACTGGCTAAAGGAGAAAAACGATGCAACTGAATCCATATCTGAGCTTCAACGGCAACTGCGCGGCGGCGTTCAAGTTCTACGAAAAGAACCTCGGCGGCAAAATCGAGATGACGATGACGTTTGGCGAATCGCCGATGGCCGATCAGGTGCCCGCGGCGCATCGCGACAAGGTCATGCACGCGCGCATGACGATCGGCGACCAGGTATTGATGGGATCCGACGCGCCGCCGGATCGTTACGAGCCGATGAAAGGCTTTTCAGTTTCGCTGTCGGTCAACACTGCGGCCGAGGCGGAAAAAATCTTCAAAGCGTTGTCCGAGAAGGGCAATGTGTCGATGCCGATCCAGAAGACTTTCTGGGCTGAGCGCTTCGGCGCGCTGGTCGATCAATTCGGCACGCCCTGGATGATCAACTTCGAAGGAGAAGCGCGATGACTTCCGCCAGGCCGACGATGCGTGATTCTGCGCCGGCCGATACGTCGGATCGCGAGATCGTCGTGACGCGCGTTTTCGACGCGCCGCGTGCGCTGGTATTCGAGGCGTGGACCGATCCGAAACATCTCGCGCATTGGTGGGGACCGAACGGCTTTACGCTCACTACTCACGAGCTGGATTTCAAACCGGGCGGCATCTGGCGGTCTGTCATGCACGGTCCCGACGGCCGCGATTATAAAAACGAGGTCGTCTATGTCGAAATCGCCGAATCCGAACGACTGGTTTACAGGCATGTCTCGGCGCCGCACTTTCAGATGACGGTGACGTTTGCAGACGACGGCGGCGGTAAGAGGACAAGGATTACGGCGCAAATGCTCTTCGAAACGGCTGAACTGCGCGACAAGACGATCAAGGCAGTCGGCGCCGTCGAAGGGCTCAAGCAGACGCTCGGACGCCTCGGCGATTACGTGACGCGTAGGAAGGAGAGCATCCGATGAGCACCAACACCGAAATTACGGTTGGCGATCGCGAGCTCACCATCACGCGCATCTTCGACGCGCCCCGCCCGCTGGTTTTCTTCGCGTGGTCTACACCCAAACATCTGATGCGTTGGTTCGCGCCCAACAACTTCACCGTGCCGGAGTGCGAGATGGACTTCCGCGACGGCGGCCTTTTCAGGGTCTGTATGCGTGGGTTCGGCAAGGACCATTGGATGAACGGCGTCTTTCGCGAAATTGTCAAAAACGGAGCGAATCGTCTGGACCGGCTTGTTGGATAACGACACGAACGAAGTGGTCACGACGGTGACGTTCACCGTTATAGGCGGCAAGACCAAGCTCACCGTGCATCAGACCTACTCGATCGAAACTGATTCGACTCGCGGTGCACCACAGGGATGGACCGAAACCCTCGATCATCTCGCCGAATTACTGGCAGACGCCTGACGAAATCGACTGAAGGAGAAAAATCATGGGAGCAGCAGCAAACCTGGTTACCGAACCTGCGGATCGCGTGCTCAAGATCGAACGCGTCTTCGACGCACCGCGCAGCCTCGTGTTCAAAGCGTGGACCGAACCCGAGCACATGACGAAATGGTGGGGTCCGCGCGGCTTCACCAGCACCGTGTTGAAAAATGAACCGCGTCCCGGCGGCGCGTATCGAATCCACATGCTCGGGCCCGACGGCGATCACTGGACGCAGGGCGTGTATCGCGAATTCGTACCGCCCGAGCGGCTGGTGATGGTCGGAAGCTGGGCCGATGCCAACGGAAATCCCACGCGACCAGAAACCACGCTGACGTTGCTGTTCGAGGATGTTGGCGGCAAGACCCGGCTCACCTTGCACAACGCGATCTTCGAATCGACTACCGCGCGCGATATGCACAACAGCGGATGGAGCAGCGCGCTCGATTGCCTCGGCGAATACCTGGCGACTGTCCGATAGAGGCGACGCTTCGTGGAGATATCTATGCAAACCGAAAACGCAAATTCGATCACGCCACACAGCGGCGACCAGCTCGTGATCGTCGGGACCGTCAAGGGCGTATTCATTTTCAGCAGCGATCGCGAGCGCCGCAATTTCCGCATCGCCGGCCCGTATTTCAAAGGTCAGGCGGTTTTCTCGACGGCGTATCTTCCGGATAAGCGATCGCCGCGCATCCTCGTGGGTCACATGAGTATGCATTGGGGCGCGCTCGTGAGCTGGTCGGATAATTTCGGCGCGAGCTGGCATGAGCCCGAAGACGGCAACGTGAAATTCCCCGCGGGCAGCGGCCTCACGCTGAATGCGGTGTGGGCGCTCGAGCCTGCGCCGCTCGTCGGCCGCGATGTGGTATTTGCGGGCGCCGATCCCGCCGCGCTCTATCGCTCCGACGATCGCGGCGAGACCTTTCGTCCCGTCGAGTCGCTGCTCAACCATCCCGAGCGTCCGTACTGGATGCCCGGCGCCGGCGGTCTCTGCCTGCACACGATTCTGCCCGACCCGCGCGATCCGAAGCGGATGTACGTCGGCATCTCGTCGGCCGGGATGTATCGCAGCGACGACGGCGGTGAGTCGTGGACGCGTCGCAACCAGGGCGTGAAGATGGAAGGCGGTCCGCCGCACGCGCCGCATTTCGGTCCGCAATGCGCGCACAAGATGCGTTACGACGCGAAAAATCCCGCGCGCATTTATCTCCAGAACCATCCCGGCGTCTATCGCAGCGACGACGGCGGCGATTCGTGGATCGATATCCACGATGGACTGCCGTCGGAGTTCGGATTTCCGCTGGTCGCGCATCCGAGCCGCGGCGATACCGCGTACCTGATACCGCTCGAGTCCGACACCTTTCGCGTGCCGCTCGACGGCGCTGTCAAAGTGTGGCGCACGCGCGACGCCGGCGAATCGTGGGAGCCACTCGGCAAGGGACTTCCGAGTCGCGACTGCTATTTCTCAGTGCTGCGCGACGCATTCACGTCCGACAGCCTCGATCCCGCGGGACTCTACTTCGGCACGCGCGGCGGCCAACTGTTCGCGTCGCGTGACGAGGGCGAAAGCTGGACTTCGATCGCCGATTGGCTGCCCGCGGTGCTGTGCGTGAAAGCGGTCGAGGTCGCCTGAGTATCGCGATGCTCTTCCACCTGCCATCTGCGCTCCGTCGATTCGCCGGCGACAACGAGATTGTCGAGATGCGGCTGCCGGCCGACGTGCGGATGACGATCGGCGAGGCATTCGTGATGCTGGGCCGCGACTATCCCGCGATCCGGCAGCGCGTGCTCGACGATCAGAACAACATCCGCCGTCACGTCAACGTATTCGTCAACGGCGAGAACGTGCGCTTCGCGCAAGGCGGCCTGACCCAGGTTTCAAATGACACCGAAGTGTGGATTTATCCCGCGCTCTCGGGCGGGTGATGTCGATTTTGAGCATGCTCGAACGACTATATAGCGAGCAGTTGAAAATTCGTTGAATGAAACAGTGAGGACGGGCACATGCGAATCAGTAGAAATCATCTGGGGATAGGGTTCGAGGTCTGGAACGCTCAACAGAGCTGGTTCTGGTTTGTAGAGAACACGAATCGCAACGGCATGATTGGCGCCGCCGCGACCGAGTCCGACGCGATCGCCGAGGCTCATTCATCGATCGAAGAGATTTCCAATTCGAACGCGCGCTCCTCCGGATGGGAATGCTCGCTCGGAAAACTGGCGCGATATCTCGCCTCGGTCTGCAACACGACCGCGTAGGAGAAACTCATGATCACTATCACTGCCCCCAACTGGGTTCCTGATTTTGCCAAAGGCCTGGTGCGCGATCTGCGCGCGCGCTGGGCGCTCGAAGAGGCCGGGCTCGAATACCAGGTCAACTTCGTCACCGCCGAAGAAAGACAGACTCCCGCTTATCGCGCTCAGCAACCCTTTTCTCAGGTGCCGGCCTACCAGGACGATGACGTGAAGCTCTTCGAATCGGGCGCGATCGTGCTGCACGTCGGCCGCAAGAGCGCGGCGTTGCTTCCGACCGATCAAGCCGGTCAAGCTCGCGCGACGGCCTGGGTGTTCGCCGCGCTGAATTCCGTCGAGCCGTTCATCATGGGCCTCGTCAATCTGGATCTTTTCAACGGCGAGGAGACTTGGGCGAAGCAAGCTCGTCCTCAATCGGAAGCCATGGTCAAGAAGCGCCTTTCTGATTTGGCAGAACATCTGAATGGGCGCGAATGGCTGGAAGATCGCTTCACCGCCGGTGACCTGATGATGGCGACCGTACTCCGCATCCCGCGCCACACCGATCTGGTGACCTCCGATCGAACGCTGGTGCCATATTTGGCGCGATGCGAGGAGCGCCCTGCTTTTAAAAAGGCGCTCGCCGATCAGATGGCGTCGTTCAAAGCATGAAGGGAGTTGAAAACATGGAAACTGCGCAAGAATATTACAAGCACGAAGGACCCATGACGGCTCTGGGAGCGCATGTGGACGAAATTCGCGCGCTGCCGACGGACCTCGCGTCACTGTGCGAGATCGTGCAAGGCGCGCTGATTCATCGCGACATCGCGCCCTGGCTCTACGGCATCACGCTCACCGAAGCGCAGCGCGACGACGGTCATATTCGCCCGATCGCGCAGATGCTGAACCGCATTCACGAACTCGACTCGCGGCCGATCACGAACGCGCGCGACGTCGGTCATCGCTTGCCCGGTGTCTGTCGTCATTTCTCGCTGATGCTCTGTTCCATCCTGCGCGCGCAGGGAGTTCCCGCGCGTCCGCGATGCGGCTTCGGCGCGTACTTCACGCCTGGCAAGTTCGAAGATCATTGGGTCTGCGAATATTGGAACGCCGGCCAGAAGCGCTGGACCCTGGTGGACGCGCAGCTCGACGCGATCCAGCGCAAAGCGCTCCACATCGATTTCGATCCGCTCGACACTCCGCGCAACAAGTTCATCATCGCCGGCGACGCGTGGCAGATGTGCCGCTCCGGTCTCGCCGATCCCAGTAACTTCGGGCTCACTCACGTTCACCTGCAAGGCTTGTGGTTCGTCGCCGGCAACGTGTTGCGCGACCTCGCCTCGCTCAACCGGATGGAAATGCTGCCGTGGGACGTTTGGGGAGCAATGGATATGAACGACGCGGCGCTAACCGACGGAAAAAAGGCGCTGCTCGATCGCGTCGCGGCGCTGACGCTCGCCGGTGACGACGCATTCGCCGACCTGCGCGCAATCTACCAATCCGACGATCGCCTGCGCGTCCCGCCGGTCGTCTTCAACGCCCTGCGCAAGGCCCCCGAGAAGGTCGCAGCGAGCATTTAGCGTCGATCGATACCGATACTGCGTAGGCTGAGCCGAACTAACGCGCGGCGCTTGAAGTGCCCGCGGCAGACTTGGATTGTTCGGGTTTGAAAAACGAGATTCCCGACAATACGGGTTTGATCAGGCTCTCTGGATCGATGATCGGAACCATGCAGCCGAGATCATCAGCGCCTAGCCTTGTGAACGCGAAATCAAAAACAATCTCGTAGCATCGCCCGTTCTGGAACACATGGTAATAATCAAACTCCTCGGGCGGTACGCTGCTCTCCTGATCGTGGACGAATCTTACGCCACGAATCAGTTCATCAGCGGAGTGCTCAACGTCAACTTCGGATTCCTGAAGCGGATAGCAGCCGGAGACGTTGGTAATCTTGGAGTTCGCATAAACGGCAAGTTCTCCAGCCACGAAATTCGAGCTGCCCCAAGCGTCCCTCGGAATTTCGAACCTCGCCAGTGTTGCTACGTTTTCTTTGTCGACAAATCCGGTTTCGAAGTGTTGTTTGTCTTGAGCTTCCCAGGTCGGAAACGTTACCGGGACCGAATAGGCGATTCCATGGACCTTGTCGGAGTACTTCCGCCAATCCGCGGTCTTTGCAATTGCAGGACTCAGCTTCGCTCTTGGCTCGGGCAACTCCTTTACTGACGCGACTTCGATTGTGCCATCCGGAATCCATGTACCCGAAACTTGAACATAGCTGGTTCGTCCTGCGTCGAGTTTGGAAATGTTGCCAGTGAGCTCGTACTCTTTCCCATTGGCGCTGCTCAGAAACCAGCCGATCCCTTTCTGCGAACAGCCCACAACCGTGACCTGCTGACTGCTTCCCTTGCTTGATGCGAACTCACAGTACGCGTCGCGCGACTGCCCGAGAACCCAGGATATTGAGAATGAAAAAGCGACCGCCAGAAGGAACAGCACTCGATTCTGCGTGGCCATATGCAAGCTGCGCCCCCTAGAGATCCTCGGGACGCAAACCCGCGGGTTTAGCAATCTTTGCCAACATGCGGGAACCGATTTCGTCTTTATCGTGAAAAGAGAACACGAGGTCTGGGAATCCGGGCCGCTGCAGGACTCTATGCGAGCCGCGAGTCCGCTTGATGCTCCAGCCCGTCCGGAGCAAAGCCGCGAGCACCCGTCGCGCTTTAGCGGAGGGCCATTCTGCTCACGCAGCTTCGAACATCAAGCTCGACGGCAAGGGTTCAAGCTCCCCATTTTCGATGCGGTCGGCAATCACTCGAAGCGCCAGCGCTTCAACCGCCGCTAGCGCGGCTGCTCGCGTCTTGCCGTAGGCGAGGACGCCCGGTAACTCAGGCACCTCAGCGATCCAGCGGCCATCGGTTTCCCGATCGAACTCCACTCTCAGCTTCATAACGTCTTCGACTGTAGCACTATTCGTCTTGTCTCTCACAGCCCGAGTTAGATTGCCGCGATACTGATACTGCTGAGCCGCTCACTCGCCCTTCCCGCTCAGCGGTATCACCTGGTTCGCGTTCCCCGCGTTGTCGAAGATTGTCACGCTCGAGGACTTCGCTCCCACCGAGTTCGGCTCGAATTGCAGCGTGAGCTTGCACTTCTTCTTCGGAAAAAGTTGCGCGCCGCAAGTCGTAGTGATCGATCTGAATTCCTGCGGACTACCCGGCGGGAACACGGTCATCGGATTGTCAAAGGTGATCGGCGCCCCCTTCTTCGCCTGATTCATCAGCGTCAGTGTTGAGCGTTTTACGTACCCACTTTCACTTTGCCGAATTTTGCCGGCGACGGGCTCACCTTCAGCCGCGCAGCCACCTGAGTCGGCGTCGCAGTAGGCGTAGCAGTCTGGGTTGCGGTCACCGTTGACGATGCGGTCGCGGTGGCAGTTGCGGTCGCAGTCGGCGTCGCAGTCGAAGTTGCCGTCCGCGTTGTGGTCGCGGTCGGCGTCGCAGTGGCTGTTCCGGTTGAGGTTGCGGTCGCGGATGGTGTCGCAGTCAACGTGGCGGTCTGAGTGGCGCTCGCCGTCGGCGACGGCGTCGCAGTTTCTGTGGCTGTCGCAGTCACAGTGGACGTTGCGGTCGCGGTTGGCGTCGCAGTGGATGTCACCGTCGCACTCTGAGTGGCAGATGCAGTCGGCGTAGCCGACGCGGTCGCAGTTCCCGTTTGCGTGGCAGTCGCGCTGGCGGTCCCGGTCGCAGTCACACTGGCGGTCGCCGTCTGGGTAGACGTCGCCGTCGGGCTCGCCGATGCGGTTGCAGTCGCAGTGCCTGTTCGAGTTGCAGTCGTCGTCGCGGTCGGCGTGGACGTCGAAGTCGCTGACCCGGTTGATGTTGCTGTCGCAGTTGTAGTCGCGGTGGCGGTTGCAGTCGCGGTATGCGTAGCAGTTGGCGTTGCGGTCGCGGTTGAGGTTGCAGTGACGGTTGGAGTTGATGTGGCGGTCGCAGTTCCCGTTCGAGTTGCAGTTACAGTTGCACTCACAGTGCTCGTCGGCGTCGCGGTTGCAGTCGCACTGAACGTTGCGGTCTGAGTCGGCGTTGACGTTAATGTTGCCGTTGCAGTCGGAGTCGGAGATGCCGTCGCGGTTGATGTTGCCGACCGAGTCGCCGTCGCGGTCACCGTTGCCGTCGCCAGTGGACGTCGCGGTCGCGCTCACCGTTGCAGTTACCGTCGCCGTCGCAGTCTTAGTTGCCGTCGCCGTTAACGTCGCAGTTGCCGTCGCAGTTCCGGTGGCGGTTGGAGTTGCCGTAGCGGTCGCCGACGCGGTCGGAGTCGCAGTTGCGGTTGCGTTGCAGTCCTGGTTTGTGTCGCGGTCGCCGTAGCCGTTGCGGTGCGACTTGCCGTCGGAGTCGCAGTAGCCGTTGGAGTCGCGGTTGCTGTCGCGGTCGGACTCGGCGTCAATACGTTCACCGCCACCGGCGACGACGCGATCCCGTTAGCGACCACCACAATCGTACTGGCGCCCAATTCGATGCCGGCGGGCACATCGAATTCAGTCGAGACCGTCGCACTGCCGGTCGCGACCGCCATCGTGCTGTGGCTATGCGTGCGCGCGTAGAAGACGTGGCCGGTCCCGTTGTTGGTGATTCGCACCAGCGGAAAATTGGTCGCAGCCTGGTAATCGTCGCCGTAACTGACCGCTTGCGACAAGCCGTTGAACTGCGTGCCGGTAAGCGCGTAATTCGTGCCGCCCGCCGACACCGTCGCCGGCGACGTCGCGATAGTCGGCGCCCATGACGGATTGGGACTTCCCGCCGGAGTGTAGAGCTCAATGTAATTGGCCGAATTGGTGTAGAGCACCTGTCCCGTCGGCAGCACCAGCAGGCGCCCGACGTAAGACGGGACCTGCGGCGCAACCGTTGACTCGGCCACCTGCGTCAGGTTGGTTCCGTCGAATTCGAAAAACTCGGTCGGCGGGACCCATTCGCATGCCGACTGACTATCGACCGCGCCGGGCGCGACCAGAACGTTGCCGTCGGGTAGCAACGCCGCCGGAGCATCGGCCATCACTAATTGTTCCGTCACGCCCACGGTGTTACACGCGCCCGCGTTGTAGGTCCCGGTGAATGTCGGAAAGCTCGGGCCGCTGGACCAGGTGCCGCCGACCGTGTCGAAGATGTCGTTGAAGCCGACCGCGCCGGTCGCGAACACGGTACCGTCGGGGCGCAGCATCGCAGGCCCGGTCTCATCGTAAGTCGTAGTGCCCTTGGTCAGCAGCACCAGCGGGTCCGGCGCAATCCCGGCGTTGCTCCACACCTTCGAGACAGGACTGTAGATCAACGCCGGAGTTTCAGTGGCGTCGTTCGAGTTCCAGACCTCGGTCGTGAAGACGTCGCCGTTCGGCAGCAGGATCCATCCTTCTTCATCGTTGAAGCTGTCAGCCGTCTTGCCGGCCGGGGTGAAGGGCGCGTTGAAAGTAGGCGGGCTCGTGCTGGCGTTTAAGGTCGCCACCTGGTTGTTGAAGGGATTCGCAATCATAAACGTGCCGTCCGCCAGAACCGTGGACTGCGCGTCGCCTATCTGCGTCCATCCGGCGGGCGGCGCGATACAGGTCCAACTGTTCGCCACTGGATCATAAATCGCGCCCTGATCGGTCCAGACTTCGCCGGTGCCGTTGACGTAAGTGTAGTTGTAATCGTATTCGCCGCCGACCATCACGAAGCGCCCGTCAGCCAGCACCGCCGACGCATAATAAAGCGGAGCATACTTCGTCGATCCCGCGCTTTTGCCATTGGCACACGGCCCCGGCGAGGCGACCTGCGCCCAGCTTCCGTTGAGATAGCTGCCGGTGTTGTCCGGCGTCAGCGTCCACCATGCCACATCAGTCAGCTGCGCATCCTCGACCAGCACCCTGCCGTCGGTAAGCAGGTACGCGCCGGCCGACGCGAAAAATGACGGCTGATGATTCAGCGCGGTCCAGATGCCGGAAGTGACCGCCGGCGCACCGGTCGCCGAAAGAAAATCGGGAGCATAAATCGGCGGCGGCTCCGACTGCGATTCAGCCGGCGCGCCGCCCGGAGAAATCGCCATCGGATGAGGCGGCGGCAGCGTGAGCGTCCGCATCGCGGCCGCGCGCGAGGACGCCAGGGGCGCGTTGATGTTCGCAACCCCCAGCAACCCAGCCACGATCGCTGATATCGCGATCGCAGCAATTCGCGCCTTACGCCGGGAATTCTTCACGTCAAAGTCATATTTTGTGGCCGAAAAACCTACAGTTAGTACTTATATACCAATCATAAATGCGCGTTAAGAGATGAATGAGCGCTTAGACACCATCATGCGCCATAGGACGATAGAATCCCTCGCAGCAAGCCGCGGACGCGCGCAGGAATCCGCTGATTCCCGCAACCCGCCGAACACCAAAGAGGAAGTACAGGACGCTGCAGTGCGAGAAGATTCTCAGCGTCATCCCCTCTCCCATAAAAAAACGGGCGAGGTAGATTCCCCGGCCATCACTTCCCCAAAAAAAAGAACCCGAGAGCAAAAGGCGTCCTCGCCATTTTGCGATTTCTTCTCACCGGGTGCAGGGGTCACCCCTGCCGAAGGAAGCAGTGAAAAATGAAACCCGCGGAGGGTTTCACATTCAATCAAGTTCCCCCGCTGGCGCGCCTCACCGACCGCCCGCGGCGGGCGCCGGCGCCGCTGGACTCGACGGCTTCGGCTGGTGGATGTACAGCTTCTCGTTGGATGGACGCCCGTCGGTATGCATCGACGGCGGACGCATCGCGTATTTCACTTCGCGCGCGTGCTCGGCCAGCTGCCGGTCCGGATTGTACACGCTGTTGAACTTCCACAGCATCTTGATGAAGTTGGTCTGCCCCTTCAGCGCGAGCTTGCCCGCGATCGACGCCACCGACTTCAGCGCCGCGAACCCAAGATGCTTGCGATTCAGCACGTCCTGCGTCTTCACCAGCTCCTGGTAGAATTGCAGCAGCGGCAGCTTGGTCGGCAGCACCGCGTGCTGGATGTCGTACAGCCGGTAGTCGAGCGTCGTCAGCTTGCGCGATTCCGTGAACCACAACTCGGTGCCGGGATACGGCGTCGCGACCGTCAGATGCACAATCTCGGGGATACTCATCGCCCACTCGCGAATCACCTCGAAGCGTTTCACGTCCCATGACGGGTCCGCGATCAGGTTGACCGCAACCGTCAGCCCGATTTCGCGCGCGACTTCGAGCGCCTTGAAATTGACGCCCATCGACGATCGCTTGCGATGCAGCTTCAGGCCCTCTTCGTCGATCGCTTCGAGGCCCAGGAACATGTACTCCATCCCGAGCTTGCGCCAGTACCGGAACACTTCCGGATTGCGGCACAGCACGTCGGCCCGAGTCTCGAGGTAGTACTGCTTTTTGATTTTCCGCTTTTCGATTTCGTGGCCGATCGCGAAGCCATGCTCGGGATGGATAAACGCGACGTCATCGACGATGAAGACGTTGGGCTCCTTGATCGACAGCATGTCTTCCGCCGCAGCTTCCGGCGTAGATTTGCGGTAACTGCGGCCGTAAAACGTCCACGCGCTGCAGAACGAGCAATCCCACGGGCATCCGCGGGTGAACTCGATCGACGCGCACGGATCGAGCACGCCGATAAAATATTTGTTGCGCCGCCGCCCCAGGTCGCGCGCCGGAAAAAACTGATCGAGATCGTCGAGCATGATCGGCGTCGGCCCCGACCCCTGCGTCGTCAGCACTCCGGGAACTTTGGCAATCGAGCCGGTGCCGATCGCGTCGAGCAGCATCGGCGTCGCGGTCTCGCCCTCGCCGCGGATAATCGCGTCGATCGCGCCGTCCGCATGCTCCAGAATTTCGTCCGCGACGAACGACCCGCTATGCCCGCCGGTGAAGACGAAGCAGTCCTTCAGCAGCCGCTTCACGTCCTTGGCGAGATCGATCACCTCGGGCACGTTGGCGAGATAGTTCAGTGAAAACCCGACCGCATTCGGCTTGAAGCTCTCGAGCTCGGCGAACAGATCGCGATGCTTGAAAATCTGCAGGTCGAGAATCCGCACGTCGTGGCCGGCCGCGCGCGTCGCCGCCGCCACCCGCTCCATTCCGAGCGGTTCGAGCCGCAAATAAATTTCGCTGTACATAAGCGGACTCGGATGTACAAACAGGATCCGCATTAGTTTTCCTCCGCGCGCAATGTTAGTGACATCCGCCTGACCAATCGGCCAGTGGGGATCGAGAGCATCCTAATATGCTAGCAGAGGCAATGAAATAGCATCGCGAGCCTCGCACGCCGGTTCGTGCTTTAATATTAGTTATGGATCTGCGGGAGCTTAGCGACAATCGTCAGCCTGAGTCGCCCCGGCCGCGAAGTTATCTCTTCATCGCGGTGATTTTTGTCGCGATCCTGATCGACGCGTTCCTGTTCGCGCAAGTGCACGCGAACTATGTCCATGACCACGGCTACGACCTCCGCCCGCGACATCCCGCCGTCGCCAAGCCCGCCCCGCCCTGACGCATTCAGTTCATGCCGATTGGCTTGCCGGACGTTTGATCGCTTCGGCCAGATGCGGTCGCCTGGCGTCTTCCGATGTGCGCGAACCGAAGCGCTCGGCGTAGAGGCGAGTGAACTCCGCTCCGAAATAAAAGATCAGGCCGGAGTAATAGACCCACAATAGAATAATCAGCACCGAACCGGCCGCGCCGTAGGCCGAGCCGACCGTGCCGCGTCCCAGGTAAAGGCCGAGTCCGAGCTTGCCGAGATTGAAAAGGATCGCGGTGAGCGCAGCGCCCAGCCAGACGTCATGCCATTTCACTTCGGTGTCCGGCAGAAATTTGAACATCGCGGCGAACAGCACCGTGATGATCCCGACCGAGAAGATGAATTCCGAAGTCTGCAGAATCAAATCGGGGCAGGGGATAATCCCGGCGGCAAATTTGCCCATCGCGGCGATTATTGCGCTGACGATCAACGATACCGCGAGCAGAAATCCTATCCCCAGCAGAAATCCGACGTACAGTACATTCTGCCTGACCAGTTCCTTGAGATCGCGCGGCGCCTTCGCTCGCCAGATGTGATTCAGCGCGCCCTTCAATTCCGCGAGCACGCCGATAGCGCCGACCACCAATGAGATTATGCCGATAACGCTGGCCAGCGCGCCGGTGGTCGCGCGACGATTCGCCGCTGCGACCATGCCCTGGATGGCGGCCGCGCTTTGCGGACCGACCAATCCGGCGAGCTGTTCCATTACTCTGCCTTCAGCTGCTTCGCGTCCCAGCATCAGACCCGCCAGCGCAACTGCGAGCAGGATAATCGGCGCCATCGAAAAGGCAGTGTAGTACGAGAGCGCAGCAGCGCGGGTCGTCGCCGAGTCCGCGCTCCATCGTGCGAAAGTTTCTTTGAGAATTTCTAAGCAGCGACGCGACACCCGGAAGGCCTTTTTCCCGCGGCATCCATCACGACTTCAAGCGCGCGCGTTGCGCATGAGACTCAGACACCAGCGATTAGGCATTTGCGGGATCACGCCTGGAAGCGCTACCACCAAACTGCTTTCGAGCCACGCCCAGCAAATCAAAAACGGTGGAGCGGACCGCGGTGCGTGCGACAATCCCCATCACCGCCAGCCCCGTCGCGCCGGCCAATCCTCCGCCCACGACGAATCCCGCCGCGGCTGCGATGCCCGCGGCCTTAAGCGGCTGATCGCGAATGAGGCTCAGGATTTGACTCGAGTCGATGCCGACGCCGGCCTCGTCCAGGTACTCCTGCGCCGCTTCTTCGAGCCGATCCTCGCCTTTTCGCGCGGCCTCGGCGAAGCTGGTTGGCGAACCGTTGTGTTGCTTGCTGCTTTTCTCGTTTTCCATTGTTGAATCGTCCTCGGCCGGGAAATTCTGAGGGCACCCGGCTTGTGAGGTGCAAACAATATGCCCCGCTACAGCCCTAAGCGGATTTCACTTTTGAAGAATTCACGCCCGGTTTTTGGGTAGCCGGAAAACTTTACGAAGATTCGATGCCCCGATTCGGCTTGACACGCGGGCGCGAGCGCCGGACTTTTGGCTTGCAAGCCCAGCAACAACAAGACACTGAAAAAGAAAACGGAGAAATCATGCAGTACTCGAAACTTGGCAAGACTGGAATCACCGTCTCGCGCATCTGCCTCGGATGCATGAGCTATGGCGACAAAAAATGGCGCGACTGGGTGCTCACGATGGACGAGGCGCGCGACCATTTCGCCGCCGCGGTCGAATCGGGGATCAACTTTTACGACACCGCTGACGTCTATTCGCTCGGCGCGAGCGAAGAGGTCACCGGGCGATGGCTCGGCGAGATGGCCAAGCGCCACGAGATCGTCGTCGCGACCAAAGTTCACGGGCCGGTGGCGTCGGGGCTCAATCGCGCGGGTCTCAGCCGCAAACATATTCTCGAAGCGTGCGACGCGTCGCTGCGCCGGCTCAAGATGGATTTCATCGACCTCTACCAAATCCATCGATGGGACTACACGACGCCGATCGAAGAGACGCTCGAGGCGCTCGACTCGCTGGTGCGCGCGGGCAAGGTGCGCTACCTCGGCGCGAGCTCGATGGCGGCGTGGCAGTTCGCCAAGGCGCTCGCAGTGCAGAAAGAAAACGGATGGCATCGGTTCGTCTCGATGCAAAACCATTACAACCTCGTGTATCGCGAGGAGGAGCGCGAGATGAATCCGCTCTGCATCGACAACGGCGTCGGCCTGATTCCATGGAGTCCGCTCGCGCGCGGATTCCTGGCGGGCAATCGCGAAAAGGGCGGCAGTGGTCCGACCGCGCGCGCCAAGCAGGACGACTTCGCCAAGAACATGTACTTCCGCGAGTACGACTTCGAAGTGCTGAGCGTGGTCGAGCAGATCGCCAAAGAGCGCAGCGTCACGCCGTCGCAGATCGCATGCGCATGGATACTGCAGGCGCCGGGCGTCACCGCGCCGATCATCGGCGCGACCAAGCTCGCGCATCTGAAGGAGGCGATCGCGGCGGTCGAGGTGAAACTCACGGCGGACGAAGTCGCGGCGCTCGAAAAGCCGTACCGGCCGCATCCGATTCTCGGGCACGAGCAGCCGAAGCCGTCGCGGATGGTCGGGGCGCGCTGATCGGTGAAATTGCGCATATGTTTCACGTGAAACGTCGAGTCGATCGCGAATAACTCAATGTCAGCAACGGGTTTTGTGCGAATATGTTTCACGTGAAACGTACCCCTATGGCGTTTTAGTTCAGGAGAAAGGACCGCGAATATGCCTGCGACAGACCTTAAAGCGTTACTTGAGGTTGCGGAGACGATGGGGCGTCTGCGTGCGCCGTACTTTTTCTCCGGCGGATGGGCGATCGATCTGCATCTCGGACGCGTCACGCGCGAGCATCACGATATCGACGTGCTGGTGATGCGGCGCGATCACCTGGCACTGCACAAAGCGCTGAAGGAATTTTCACTTAAAAAAATTATTCCGCATCCGGACGGGATGCCGCCGAATCTTGGGACGATCGTCGAATGGCCGGCGGGCGAGCGGCTCGAACTTCCGGTGCATCAGATCAATGCGTATCGCGCGGATGGAGCGGAGCCGGCGTTCCAGGTGATGCTCGCGGAATCGAATGATGACGAATGGATTTTCCGGCGCAATCCGGAAGTTCGAATGCCGATAGCGCGAATGGGATTTCATCCGCTGTGGGGACTGCCCTATCTCGCGCCCGAAATCGTGCTGCTGTTCAAGGCGAAGCATATGGAGGCGCGCGATCGAATCGATTTCGACAACGCGATTCCGGCTCTGAGCGCAGACGCGCGGCGATGGCTGCGCGACGCGATCGAAAAAACGCATCCGGGTCACGAATGGCTGAAGACGCTCTAACTGGAACGGAGAACTGAAATGGAAATCAACGGGGTCGCGCATGTGATGCTCACGGTCAGCAATTTCGAGGCGTGCTTTCCATTCTACGAAAAGCTGCTGGTGTATCTCGGGATGAAGCCGGTGATGCGCAGCGAAGATTTGATGTACTGCGTCGGCGGCCGGACCGCGGTGGGAATCATGCGCGGCGACGACTCGTATCGCGCGGAGAAATTTCAGCAGCGGCGCGTCGGGCTGCATCACGTGTGCCTGCGCGCGCGCCATCGCGGCGACATCGATGAGATTTTCGATTTCCTCAAAACAATTGGGGCGAAGATTGTGCATCCGCCGGAGGATGGGGCGTGGGCGCCGGGGTATTACTCGGTGCTGTTCGAGGATCCTGATGGGATTCGGCTCGAGGTGAATCATGTGCCGGGGAAGGGGTTGTTGGGTTTGGAATCGTGAGGATGCGAGCGACCTAACCCCTTCCCATAGTGGGAAGGGGAACCGGAATGAAGGCGCAGGCGTTGCGAGTGATCCACAATCTAACCCCAACCCCTTCCCGAGCGGGAAGGGGAACCAGATAATAGGCGGCGGAGTTCTGCAACCTTTAGGTTGCGTTTCATTCAACGAGCGATTATTGTACATGCAACTTGGAGGTTGCATATGGCAGTCAAGTACTGATCGGATTGAGAAGAGCGTGGTGTTGCGGGCGCCGCTCGAGCGGGTTTGGCGGGCGATTAGCGACTCGAAGCAATTTGGGAGTTGGTTTGGGGTTCAGTTCGACGGGCCTTTCGTCGCGGGCAAGAGCATCGTCGGGAAGATGGTGACGACGAGCGTCGATGCTGAGGTCGCGAAGAGGCAGGAGCCGTACAGAGGGCATCGGTTCGAGTTTGTGGTCGATCGGGTCGAGCCGATGCGGCTGTTTTCCTTTCGATGGCATCCGTTTGCGATGGATTCGAGCGTCGATTATTCGAAGGAGCCATCCACGCTGGTCGAGTTCGTGCTCGAAGAGGTTCAGGGCGGCACGAAGCTGACTGTTACTGAGTCGGGCTTCGACCAGATTCCGATCGAGCGGCGCGCCAAGGCGTTTGCGGCCAACGAGGGCGGATGGGCTGCGCAGATGAAGCTGGTCGAGAAGTATCTCGCGATGCCGGCGAAGGGCTGAGCCGCCGGCGATGGCACGACAGTCGGTTTCCGCGGCGGCGAAACGGGCGGACGCGGCGGTTATCTTCGCGGCGCTGGGGGACGAGACGCGTTTGCGGATCGTCGGGCGGCTGTGCGCGGAGGGGCCGCTGTCTATTATGCGGCTCACGGATGGCGCGAAGGTCTCGCGCCAGGCGATCACGAAGCATCTGCATGCACTTGAGGAGGCTGGGCTTGCGCGCGCGTCGCGTGCTGGACGGGAATCGGTGTGGGAGCTGCGGGCGAAGCGGCTGGCGAATGTGCAGCGGTATCTCGATCAGATTTCGAGGGAGTGGGATGCGGCGTTGGGGAGGTTGCGGGCGTTTGTGGAGGATGAGTAGAGGTGAGGGAATTGCAAAGGAATTGCCTCGCCGAACCCGGGGAGAGGAACCGCGCTTCCAGCGCGGGTGAAGGCGAAGTTTTCCGGATTTCAGCTCCGCGTCGGAATAGACAATCGCGCCGCACAATCGTCCTCACCCTAACCCTCCCGCGAAATAAGGGCGAGGGAACAGAAAAGAAAGGGCCGGACGCTTTTGGCGGCCGGCCCTTTTTTTGTACGTCAGTTAGATCGATCAGGCGGCTTGCTTGGTTTCTATTGCCAGGCTTTCTTCGGCGATTGAGCCGCGCTTGGAGAAGGTTACTGCGATTGCAAGCGCGATGATCGATACTACGACGATTGCTACTCGCAGCGGGGTTACGCCGCCGAGGGCTACCGTCGTGAACGGGGCCGCCAGGATTGCGACCAGGTTCATCACCTTGATCATCGGGTTCAGGGCTGGGCCGGCGGTGTCCTTGAATGGATCGCCCACTGTGTCGCCGACGACTGACGCTTTGTGGACGTCGGTGCCTTTGCCGCCGAGGAAGCCGTCTTCGACTTTTTTCTTGGCGTTGTCCCAGTTCGCGCCCGCGTTCGACATGAAGACTGCCATCAGCTGACCCGTGAGAATGGTGCCGCCGAGGAATCCGCCGAGCGCACCTGCGCCGAGGCCGAAGCCGACCAGCAACGGCGAGAACACTGCCAGGATTCCGGGGCCGAGCAATTCCTTCTGCGACGCCGCGGTGACGATATCGACGCACGCGCCATAGTCGGGCAGCTCTTTGCCTTCCATGATTCCCGGATGCTCGCGAAGCTGACGCCGCACTTCGAACACGATCTGATAGGCCGCGCGGCTCACCGCTTTGATTGCGAACGAGCTGAACAGGAACGGCACCGCGCCGCCGATCATCAGGCCGACGAACACGGTCGGCATGTTGATCTGGACGCCAATCGCGCCGAGGTGAGCCTCATCTATGAATGAACGGAACAGCGAGACCGCCGCGAGCACCGCGGTCGCAATCGCCAGCCCCTTGGTCAGCGCCTTGGTGGTGTTGCCGATCGCGTCCATCCACGACAGCGTCTTCGACGCCTCCTCCTGATGGATTCCGCCCATCTCGAAGATGCCGTGCGCGTTGTCAGTGATCGGTCCGTAGGTGTCCATCGCGAGGATGAAGCCGGTGGTGGTGAGCAGTCCGAGGCCGGTGAGCGCGATTCCGTAGAACTGGAGCGCGAGCGATTCGTGGAAAATCGCCATCGCGCCGATAATCGCAGCGGCGATCACCAGCAGCGCCCAGACCGACGACTCGAGGCCCTCGGCCATGCCCGACAGGATCAAGGTGGCCGGGCCGGTGCGCGCCGCCATCGCGGTTTCGGTGACCGGGCCTTTGTCAGGATGCGTGAAGTAATTCGTCAGCCACAGGGTCACGACGGCGAGAATAATTCCGAGCGACGCGCAGCATGCGAAGCGCCAATCGGTCGCGCCGGTGCGCGGATCCTGGAGATAGAAATAATTGACGACGAAGAATCCGATCACGGATGCGATCGCCGAGGTCATGTAGCCGATGTTGATCGGGCGCATCGGGTCGAGCATTTTGCCGGCGGGCACGCGCACCGCCATGATTCCGATGATCGACGAAAATACGCCGACGCCGCGCAAGATCAGCGCGAACATGATGAGCTTGACTGCGAACGCTCCCGCGTACTGCCCGTAAGCCGCGATAAAGTCCGACTCCTGCAGCGCGTACGCTGCGAGAATGATCGCGGCGACCAGCGTCACCTCGTACGACTCGAAGACGTCGGCTGCCATACCGGCGCAATCGCCGACGTTGTCGCCAACGTTGTCGGCGATGGTCGCGGGATTGCGCGGGTCGTCCTCGGGGAGATCCTGCTCGATCTTGCCGACCAGGTCGCCACCGACGTCAGCCGCCTTGGTGTAGATGCCGCCGCCGACGCGCATGAAGAGTGCCGCGAGCGAGCCGCCGAAGCCGAAGCCGACCAGGACCTTCATCGCATTTTCGCGGAAGACCAGGAAGATGATCGTCGCGCCGAGCAGTCCGAGGCCGACGGTGAACATCCCCGAGACGCCGCCCGCTTTGAACGCGAGTTCCATCGCGTCCTTGAAGCTGGTGAGCGCGGCGTTGGCGCTGCGGACGTTGCCCTTGACCGCGAGCCACATCCCGACGTAGCCGGCGCCGTACGATGCGGCGACGCCCATCAGGAATGCGATCGAGATTCCGAGCGGCAGGTACAGGCCGTCGTAAACGTTGCGGTACATGAAGAACAGCGCGACGAAAATGACGGCGACGAACCAGACCATGGTTCTGACCTGGCGTCCGAGATACGCCATCGCGCCGAGTTCGATCGCGTCAGACACGTCGGTCATTGATTTGGGTCCGGGGTCGGCCGCCAGCACCACGCGTATCAAGACGACACCGTAGGCCAGCGCGACCAGCGCCGAGACCAGCACCAGCCACAGGATCATAACCTGTCCGCTGGTTAAAGTGGGCAGAACGATATTCGATTCGCTCATCGCAATCCGAGTCTCCTGAAAGGTCGAGGTTTGATTAAGGGCAATGCCCGTTGTGCAAATAGAATCAGCGAATACGCCGTGAATGGTCGGCGATCACCCTCTGGGTATCTGGCGCAGTGTAGGTTTTTCGGAATGCGAAGTCCATATCGGCGAGGGTGAAGTTCCGGTTTTGAAAATCGCGTAGCGCTCCTTTGCTGCGGCGTCGCAGATGTGAGAAGAACCTACCCCCTAGCCCCTCCCGAGTGGAAAGGAAAACTGGTTCCTTGCAGAGCGGTAATTTTTACAAGTCATACTTTTTTTGCAATCGCATTCGTTGGTGAAAGGTGATTTACTATCTATCAACGCATAAACAGAGTTACGGTCGGCGTGTTTACCGCGCCTTCTTTAGTCGCCAGGATTTGCGGCTATCCACCGGACGCGATGTTTGTCATTGCGTACCCGGAGGATAGATCGATGAAGCCTGCGCCAATTCCAAAATCCAAGTTCACAGACCTTCAACTGCTCCGCGGCTTGAAAGGATTGTCGTGGCTGTCGGCGACGCAATTGAAGGAAGTTGACGACTCGATGACGAGCCGGAATGTGAAGCACAAGGGGCTCATCTTCCAGGAGGACGGCGCTCGCAGTCCCGATACACACATCCTGTTAACCGGCGCGGCCGAACTTTGCTACATGGACGCGACGCGCTCGCGGGTGGTCGCAATTCTGTCGCCTGGTGTGATTTTCAGGGTGCCGCAGATGGCTCGTGGAATTAATCACACGTTCCGCTGGACAGCGCTGAATGATTGCAGGGTTTCGCAGCTGACGACCAACAGCTTCATCCGCATCAGTCTCGGCGTCGTGCCGGCCGATTTCTTGAAAGTGGCGGATATCGAAAACCCGCGATGGGGTTCGCTGATGGGGCGTTATCCCAGCTTTGTGGGCTTAAGCCTATCGGGACGGGTTGCCGTAGCGCTACTCGAATTGTCGCTCGAGTTCGGAGTACAGAACACACGCGGAATCCTCATTCGGATCACGCTCACACAAAGACAACTGGCAGACCTGGTGGGCGCATCGCGGCCCAAGGTGGGGATGGTGATGCGTGAGTTCGCGCGGCAGAAAATCGTGGTTCGTGAAGGACATCAGTTGGCAGTGGTGGTGCGACGACTCGAGACGCTGGTGAAATCGAAGGGTCGCACGGCGGCCTGAAAATCTCTTCCCAAAACGGAAAAAATTACAATCTGTAAATTGTGATCCCCGGGTAGCACCCATTGCTGCCCTATTTTCTTGCCATTCGCCGGCAAAAACGCGAAAAAGGATCTTAACGATCGTCGGAACGTGGATCCGACTCATGGCGATTTTTCCTAATCATCTGGCAGCCATTCCTCCTCCTCCCCACCCTGCGCCTCCATTGGCTGCCAGATGGTTCTTTCAATTCTGCCTTGGTCCATCATCGCCCAGCCATTTTCTGAATCGACACAAATTTTGGTGACGTTGGGCGAAACCGCATTTCGGTGGGTGATCCAAATGGGAACGTCTCATTTCATATTCGAATCGCGAACAGATCCCGACGGGATTGACGAGACCTCCGAATCCTGCCAAGCGTTCGCTGAAAATCGTTACAGCAAGTTCCTTTTCCAACGCGAATCGATTCTGAAGAACGCGCCGGAGTCGCCCGGGGTTTACGGTCTCTTCAGTGCCTTTTGGATTTATATTGGCGAGGCCGAGAACGTTCGCGCGCGCCTGCTGCAGCATCTGAAAGGCGACGATCCATGCATCGTGCATTATCGGCCGTCAGGTTTTGCGTTCGAGCTCACGTCACCCGACCAACTACAGGGGCGGCGCGCGCAACTGATGAAACAACTGCAACCGCTGTGCAATGGAGAAGCTTCGCACAACGGTAAGGTTCATCAGCCGCCGAGCGCGAAAAGGTTCGAGCAATAAGTCCCCATCGACGGCGCGAGCCAGGATATCAAAAAACATCAGCCATCCACCGAACTGGTCGCCGATCTGACCTGGGCGGATTTGTATGCCGGCAAGATTCGGCAGGAGCTGAAGACGCTTACGCCGGCGTGCAAAAAAGGATCGGGCTCGGCCGAGCTGACAACCGGCGCGGCGAAATTGCGAGAACAACTCGAAGGCGCGCATCGCACCGTCGCAGGGCTCAAAATATTGAGCGACCAGCTGACGCCGTCGCGATCGAAATAGAGCGCCTAGATATACAGCGCCGCGATTTTCTTGAGCCTGCCTTCCGAGCTTTCGAAGGTCAGGTCGCCCAAGCCAGCGACGAAGCGTCCCGCGCCGGCTTCGGCGAACTCCTTGAGGCCGTCCTGCACCTTCGCGCGGTCGCCGCGAATTCCGCCCATGATCGTGATATCGAGTTCGGCGAAATTCCTGCCGACCGCGGTGCACTCGCGCTTGAGGTCGTCGACGCGAGTCTTTAATTGCGCCGCGTTCAGCGCGATCGGACACCATCCGTCGGCCCACTTCGCAACCCGCTTGAGCGCGTTCTTGTCGAGGCTGCCAATCAGCACCGGCGGTCCCGACTTCTGCGCCGGCTTCGGCAGCGACTTCACCGGTGGAAAGTTTACGTACTTGCCTTCGAACGACGGCGCGTCCTCGGTCCACAACTTGCGCATCGCGGCGACTATCTCGGCCGTCTCGGTCCATCGATGGGGGAAATCGACGCCGAACAGATCGCTCTCCTCCTGCAGCCATCCCGCGCCGATGCCGAACAGGACGCGGCCGCCCGAGTATGCGTCCAGAGTCGCGAACTGCTTGGCGAGCGCGAGGGGTTCATGCTCGGGGACGAGGCAGATACCGGTCGCGAGTTTGAGATTCTTGGTGACGGCGGCCGCCATGCTGAGGGCGATCATCTGATCGGCCATCGTGAAGTACTGCGGCGGGATCGGACCGCCGGTGGGGAACTGCTGCTTGGGATTCGCGGGCATCGCGGGATGCTCGGGGACCCAGATTGATTCGAAGCCGAGGGATTCGGCGGTGCGAGCGAATTCGGCGGGGTGGGCGTTCTTACCGGTGAAGGGGGTGAGTAGTCCGATTTTCATTTTGTTTTCTCCTCTTCGCTGCGCTCAAGAATGACACAAAGAAAAGGAGACAGACAAAGAAGACTCGCGCGGACGCGCGAGGAACCTAACCCCTAACCCCTTCCCGAGCGGGAAGGGGAACCAGATTTATGGGGTTCGCGCTGCGCCATACATTTCTTGATTACTGGGTGCAGGGTCACCTCTGCCGAAGGAAGTGTGAAACCCATCGCGGGTTTCACATTTGATAAAGTGATTTACCCTTCACTTACTACCAGCCGAAGAAATCTTTTGCGGGGATGAAGTTTGCTACGCCGGCGGCTTCGGAGGCCTGGCGGTCTACTTCCTGGTCGCCGACCATCGTTGAGGACGTCAGATCGACGCCGTACATGTCGGCGAGCTCTGTGATCATGCCGCCCTTTGGTTTGCGGCATTCGCAATGGTCGTCGTCGGTGTGCGGGCAGATTTGCCATCCGGACAGGATGTCGCCGAGCTGAGCGTCGAGCTCCTTCAGCGCGGCTTCGACTTTTTCCGCTTTGAGGCGGCCGCGCGTGATTCCCGCCTGGTTGGTGACGACGAACATCAGATGGTTATGCATCGGGCGGAGTTTTTCGGCCACGTTGGGCAGCAGTTCGATTACGATGTTGCCGTTAGCTGTCGAGCGGAATCTCGCGCGACTCGTTCAGCTTGACCAGCGTGCCGCCGAGATCGAAGAACAGCGCCGCGTTGCCATTCGGATTGGCCATGGAAAAAAGATTTCGCCTACGCGTGACGCCAGTCAACGTGATCGCGAACGTGGGCGAACACTTCGTCGAGGATTTCGACTCCGGCTTCGGCCTGCGCCTCGGTGATCACGAGCGACGGGTTGATTCGAATCTTGGGAAAGTAGGCCATCGTGACCAGGCCGCGCTTGAGGCATTCGGCGAAGATCAGCTCGGTGACTTTTTTGCCGAGCAGTTCCTTGGTTTCGAGATCGCGCACCAGCTCGACGCCGATCAGAAGCCCCTTGCCGCGGACGTCGCCGATGAATTCGTATTTTTCCTTGAGCTGCACCAGCCGCGACAGCATCATCGCGCCGACTTTGCGCGAGTTCTCGACCAGGTGCTCGCGCTGAATCGTGCCGATCGTTTCCGACACGGCGACCGCCGCCAGCGGATTTCCGCCGTAGCTCGACGACGACGCGCTCGGCTTGCCGAAAGGCTCCGCCTTGCCCAGCTCGTCGCTCAGCAGCACGCCCGACACCGGAAAGCCCGAGCCCATGCCCTTGCCGACGGTGACGATATCGGGGCGAGTGCCGCTATGCTCGACGCCCCACCATTTTCCGGTGCGTCCGAAGCCGGTGATCATTTCGTCGGCGATCAGCAGCGCGCCGAAATCCTTGGCGACCGACTTCACCGCGGGCAGCCAGTCGTCGGGCGGGATCACGTTGCCGGCCGTGCCCTGCATCGGCTCGGCGACGATCGCGGCGAGCGAGCCGCTGGTGCTCATCTTGATTTGCTGGCGCGCGAAATCGACGCAGTAAAGTCCGCAGTCGGGATACTTCAACTTGAACGGGCATCGGTAGCAGTCGGCGTACGGCACGGTGTACTGCCCGCCCTGCAGCGGCCCGTAGCCCTGCTTCGATTCGTCGCCGATAAGGCCGAGCACGCCGCCGGTCTTGCCATGGAAGCCGCCCCAGAAACTTACCGCTTCATGATGCCCGGTCGCGGAACGCGCCAGCCGCAGCGCGGCTTCGACCGCCTCGGCGCCGCCGCTATATAGATGTGCGCGATTCAGTCCCGCGGGCGCGACTTCGGCCAGAGCTTTGAACGCCGCCGCGCGCTCCCTGGTCGCGAACGTGCCGACCGTCAGCCGCGCCGCCTGCTTCGACAGCGCCTCCGCCATTGCGGGATGCGCATGGCCGAGGCTGGCGACCGCGACGCCCGCGAAAAAATCGACGTAGGTGTTGCCGTCGGCGTCGGTCAGCGTCGCGCCTTCGCCATGATCGAACGCGAGGCCGGCCAGCAGCGAAATTCGCTGGCGGCCGGGCGCGATATATTTTTGTTCGAGGTCGAAGATCTCCTTCGATTTGGGTCCCGGCACCGCGGTTTTGATCGAGGGAAGTTTTCCGTTGGTGGTTGTCGTGGTCTTCAATTGATAGCGGTCCGAATCCTTCTTTGAATTTGCCGGCGCGCAATCTAGCGCGCGCGGCTCAGCAGACTTATCGCACGGCGCGCGATTGCGCGAGCGGCCGGTGCGCGCACCCGGCTGTAAGCTGGGCCAGTCGTTGAAATCGATAATCGCAAAACGATCGCCACTCAAGATCGCGTCGCCGCCCCACGCCTCGAGGCCGAGCGCGCCGGCTGCAGCGGTCGGCCGCTTCCGACAGCGCGCGCACCGCGGCCTCGGGGACTTCCTCGCCCTCCGGATGCACGCTGAAATGCGCGCCGCCGCTGACGCCGTAAAATTTTACGACGCGGCCCACGACTTCCTGCTGCAGGTAGGCGAAGCGGATTCCGCGGCGCGCGAAATCGCCGAGAATCGATTCGACCTCCGCGCGATCGGCCGCGCGCTGCACGTCTTCGGGCGCGAGCGCATGCAAGTCGCCGCGCTTGACGAATACTCCCGCCGTCAAATCGAGCCCGCCCAGCTTGCGCGCATCGAGCGGCTCGCCGGCGGGCACCAGCGCGCCCACCGGAGTCGGCACGCCAGCGCTCTCGAGGCCGGCGGCGAGCAAGTCGCGGTAGCAGTTGCGAATCGAAAGCGCGGAATTGATCGCGACTGCGCCCGACTGCTCGACTTCGGCCAGCCGCTTGAGCGCGCGCGGCCCCTGGCACATCGGCAGCACCAGATCGGCCTGGACTCGGCGCGCCCGCCGCGAAACTGACCGCGTCCATCGCCTGGATCTCGACGCCTTCGCGCTTCAGCTCCGACATGACGGCGTCGAGAATCGCGGCGTCGGCCTCGACCTTGCCCGGCGAAAACTCGGGCTCTCGATAAATTCCTAAAGCTCGATTGCTCATGGCATCTTCCGTATTGCGAGGCGCGCGGCGTCGAGGTCCGACGCTTCATCCACATCGATCGATCCTTCGATCTCGATCGCGTCCAGCCGCATCCCGCGTTCGATGAGCAGCGCGAGAAAGCGGCGGAGTGCGTCGAGTCCCGCGCGGCGCGCGTCGGCGGCGTAGTCGAAAATTCGAGTCGACAGGAAATAAACTCCCGCCGTCACCATAGAAGTCTGACGCTGCCGAGCCGCGAGGATCAAGCCATTTTCTGTTACATCTGCGAAAAGCGGCTTGGCCTCGCCGCGCCATCGCGTGACAGCCAGCACGCCCGCCAGATTTTTCTCGCGGCACTCCTCGATTTTCCTGCGCGACTCATTAACAAAACGCGCGAGTTCCGTCTGTGGAATTACAGCGTCCACCGTCGATGCGATAAACCATCCGGGCTCGAGCACGTCGCCGAGCGCGAGCATCGTCTCCATCGAGTTGGCGGTGTCGCGAACGACGAGACGTATCGACGGCGGAATCTCGAGCGCCATTTCCTTCGCGACCCGCGCAGTCTCGGAGTTGATCACCGCGACGACCGACGACGCGCCCGCGTCCAGCATCGCGCGCGCCTGGCGCGCGAGCATCGCCTCGCCGCCGAGCTACGACCAGCGGCTTGGGAATATCGTCGCGGGTCGAGACGCGCAGACGCTCGCCGCGGCCGGCGGCAATGATCGCTCCCTGTAATTCCTTCACCATTGGATCTGCGCAATTTCGTCGATACTTCGGATAGTGACGTCTGCGAGCGCCGGAATCTTCACCGGCGCGCGGTTCGGTGCGCAGCCATACCGTGCGCATGCCGAGCTTGTGCGCAGGTGCGCAATCTTTAGCGAGTGAGTCGCCGATCATCGCGACCGTTTCGGGCGCGCATTGTAATTTTTTCAAGGCATCTTCAAAGATTCCGGCGTCGGGTTTGAAAATTCCGACGCGCGACGAATCGGCCACGGCCGCAAAAAATCGATCCAGCTTCGCTTCTTCGAGGATGCGATCGAGATTGCCGTAGAAGTTCGACACGATGCCCATCTTGAAACGGCTTTTGAGCGGGCCGAGGACTTCGCGGCTGTGCGCGAGGCCGGCCGACGTTTCGCGGACGAAAGACTTGGTGACCGCCTCGACCAATCGATGGCGTCCCGCGGCGCCGGAATCGTCGAGCGTCGCGCGAATCGGGTCGGGCCCGCTTTTGCGCAGGTATTCGAATTGATGGCCGACGAGGAATCGCACCAGGTCCGTCATTCCGAAGCGCGAGACCACGCGCGTTGCGCCGTAGCCGATTCGCGTCGCGTGATCGAAGGCCGGGTCGAGCTCGGCGCGCGAAATTTCGATTCCCGCGGCGCGGTAGCTCAATAGAAACCGGTCAAGCCAATGCGCGGGCCCGTCGAGCGTGCCGCCGAAATCGAATAGCAGAGTCGGTAATCGTGGCCATGAAACCGCCAGTTTACCAGCCGCGGCAGCCACCCTCCAGTTTGTCCGCGAACCGGGTCATCGATGGCGGGCACGGCGGCCCGCCCCACCGCTGTGCGTAGCAGTCGCCACTGGTGTGCCCCAGAGAACAATTTGACCGCTCGGTTCGCGCTCTCGAAATCGCTGGCTTCAAATGAAAGCAGAACTCATAATTAGGGTGGAAGCTAGTAGCAGGGCTACTTCCGCTGTCGTTACTGCTGTGTTACCGTGGCGCGATCGTTGAAACACGGGAAACTGGGTTCTAATCAAGACGTCCAGTGATTGAAACTGCTCTAATCGCTGCTCCTGACCGCGCGGATAATGCGGTCTTCGGCCGTCCGCTTTTAGAGCGGCTGATGATCAATTGCGAGCGCGCCGGGTATCAAGCGGTTCGTCGTGGCGGCGCCGCGCGAGCATTATCCGGACGTCGCGCGCGCGATGGGCCGGTTCAAAAATTCGGACACTGTCTCGATGGTCGAGTCGTTCGGCGAGATTCTGAACGCTCGCGAACGCGCAGGAATTGGGCATCGACCCGTCGGCGCCGTGCGTGTCGTTTTCGGGCAACCTGGTGTTCGCGAAGTCGCAACTGAAGCGGATCCTCGACGCGCATGCCTCGAATCCGCGATTCGGTACATCGCGAAGTCAGCACCGACCAGCGACCGCGGCGGCGAAATCGCGACCGGGCCGATCGGCGAGATCCTCAAGCGCGGCGGAATTTCGAACGCGGTCGCGGGGCCGGCGGCGAGCCTGCTGCCATTTGCGCTGAACGGCCGGCCCGAGGATCGCGAGGAAGCGGAACTGCGGCTGGCGAAATCGATTCGCGAGGAATCGGCGCACAAGGACGCGCCGATGGCGCGATGGGTCGATCGCAAGATTTCGTGGCGCATCAGCTACTGGCTCGCGACGCATACGCAGCGTCACGCCGAACATGGTCACGGTCGCCAACACGATGTTCGGGCTGGCGAGCGCGTGGATGTTCGCGGTGCCGAATTACTGGATGCGGCTGTTCGCGGCGATTTTCTTTTTGATCTCGATCACGATCGACGGCGTCGATGGCGAACTGGCGCGGCTCAAGATGATCGAGAGCGATTTCGGCGGCAAGCTCGACGTCATCACCGACAATATCGTGCACGCCGCGGTGTTCGTCGGGCCTGCTTGTCGGATGCTACCGCAGTCGAACACAGCCGCGCGTACCTGTACCTGATTCCGATTGCTGCTCGGCGGATTCGCGATGTGCGCGTATCGCGACCTGGCGCGCGTTCAGCATCAAGGGCGAGCAGGCGGCGGTGTGGCTGGACAAGGTCGATCGATGGAGCGGGCGCGATTTCGCGTATCTGCTGGTGGTATTGGCGTTGATCAATCGGCTAGAGTATTTCGCTTGGGGAGCGGCATTCGGCACCTACGTGTTCGCCTTCATCCTGATGTGGATTACCGGCCGGACCGCGTCGTCAATGAAGACTGAAAGCCTGTAGGAAGGAATCGAGACCTGCAGGCGGAGGAAGTATGAACGGCAAGAAGCCACGAATTCTCCTGGTGCAACCCACCACCGTCCATCTCGACGGCACGCCGCATAAGACGCGCTGGCGGCTGATCATGGGACTGATGATCCCGCTGATGGCGGGACTGACGCCCGACGATTACGACGTGACGCTGTGCGACGAGCGCCTCGAGGACATCAACTTCGACGGCGGATGGGACCTGGTCGGCATGACGACCACGATCGGCGCGTCGCTGCGCGCGTACCAGCTCGGCGACGAGTTCCGCAAGCGCGGCATCCCGGTCGTCTTCGGCGGATTCCATGCGACGCTGCAGACCGAAGAAGCGCTGCATCATTCCGACGCGGTCGTGCAGGGCGAGGCCGACCTGGTGTGGCCCGAGCTGCTGCAGGACTGGCGCGACGGCAAGCTCAAGCAGATTTACAAATCCGACAAGGTGCACGATCTGAAGAACCTGCCGCGCCCGCGCCACGAGCTGCTCAAGCTCAATCGCTACCTGTTCAAGGCGGTGCCGGTGCAGGCCAGCCGCGGATGCCCGTATCGATGCTCGTTCTGCGAGATTCCGGTGTTCTACGAGGGCGCGTATCGCACGCGGCCGATCGAGGACATCGTCGAGGAGATCAAGCAGGTCATCGAAGGTCACCGGCTTCAGCCGCTTCCAGTTCATCGACGATCAGATCACCGGCAAGCACAAGTTCGCGCGCGAGCTGTTCAAGGCGCTCGAGCCGCTCAACATCCGCTTCTCATGCCTGTGGACGATCAACTCGAATCACGACGACGAGCTGCTCGACCTGGCGGCCAAGGCGGGAATCTTCCACGTCAACATCGGGGTCGAATCGATCAGCCAGGACAGCCTGCTGTCGATGAACAAGATTCAGAATCACGCGAATCAGTACAAGAAGCTGCTCAAGAAGATGGAAAAATACGGCATCTACTACTCGCTCAATTTCCTGTTCGGGCTGGAAGAGGATCATCCGGGAGATTTTCGACGAGACGCTGAAGTTCCTGCACGAGGTCAAGGCGCCCGAGGCGTTCTTCAACACCGTGACGCCGCGCGTCGGCACGCCGATGCGCACGCAGCTCGAGAACGAAGGCCGCGTGATCATTCCCGACGCCGACTTGTACACCAACAACTTCCGCTGCATGTTCGTGCCCAAGAACATGTCGCCGCAGGAAGTCGAAGAAGGCGTGTGGCGCTGCACCAAGGAGTTCTACTCGCTCAAGTCGATGTTCGAAGCGCCTGCTGATGCCGCCGGGCAAGTTCACCTGGCAGGGCCTGACCGAGAACATGCTCTTCTACTGGGGCGCGAAGCGGCAGATCGATCCGGTGGATTACTATTAGGCGATAGGCCGGCCCGGCTTTGATCCTGAAGACTCTCGCGATCCTGGTGCTCGCCGCTGCGCTCGAGGTCGGCGGCGACGCGCTCGTCCGCATAGGACTCCACAGCTACGGCTACTCGCTGGCGGCAGGCGCGTTCGTGCTGTTCGCCTATGGAATCGCTGGTCAATCAAAGCGGCGTCGATTTCAACCGCCTGATGGGAATCTACATCGCGGTCTTCTTCGTAGTGTCCCAGGCGATCTCGCTAATCCTCTTCAAGCAAGTCCCCGACGACAGAATCCTGCTAGGCGGCGGCTTCATAGTAACCGGCGGCCTCGTGATTCTGCTGATGACGTAGCCCGGTTGAACTACCCGTCTACACTACTTTAAACGGCCCCACGCCTAAAAGTTTCACGCCACTTCGGAAAATGGCAACAGAAAAAAAAGTGGTTGTGTTCAATGCATGGCAGACTGACTCGCCTGAAAAAACGAACCGTCGCGCAATCCGTAACGCTTTGCAATCTGCGTCAACAAAGCTTGAAAGAAAATTCGCAGCGCAGAAAATCACTTTCGACATTCAAGAAGCTACAAGAGGCGAACCGGGAAGCCCTAACATTCCCCAAACCATCCTCAAAAAGATAGAACATAGTGACATTTTCGTTTGCGATCTCACGACAGCCATCAAACAGACTACCCCTAGTTCCTATTCGGCGCCGAATCCCAACGTGGTGTTTGAACTGGGTTATGCGGTTGCTCATCTGGGATGGCCTAGGATCATCATGTTATTCAACGAGGCTTTCGGAAAATTCCCGGATGATTTGCCTTTCGACATAGACCGTAATCGAGCGTCGCCTTACCGTATTCACGAAGGGTCCAACACAGACAAAGCTTCAACAACAGCGGTGTTGGAACCATTACTGGTCGAAGCACTCAAGGCTATAGTAAAGGCTAATCCTGCGAGGCCTGCTGAACTCAAGGGCCTCAGTGTAGAGCAGGTTCACCGTACACGTGATATGGAGTCACTTAGATGGCTCCTTTCAACGGTCCATTGGCCTACGCTGGACGAGCACATAGACGACGGACCCTCAGTCATTCTAGAGAGGACTTGTGATTTCTGGGAAGCGTTCAATTCTGTATTCAGAAATAGTTTGTTTCATCTTTACGATAAATCTCTTCGCTCGAAGGTAAATTCGCTTCATAGACTGTGGGGGAAATCTCTCTCGTATGACAGCTTCTACGATCCCTCGAGGCGAGGCGATCGCTACATTTTCGATATGCCGATGGATGTCTTTCGATCGCAAGAACATCGAAGAGTTTGGAACGATCTCAAGAGAACGTATCCAAAACTTCGAAAAGCCGTTAAAGACCTCCTCAAGGAAGTTCGCGAAAAATACCCCGAATTGGATTTGGCTCTTCTAAACAAGAACGCCTTGAACGAGTATCGCGAATTTCAAAAGAAAATTGCCGAAAGCTTCAAAAAGCCAGAATGAACCGAACGCTTCCTTCCTTGCGAAAGAAGGGAAAAATCTATAGTGGCAAGTCACTAACTGCGATCGTTTGCGGGCGCCACCATGCCGTTGTCGGCTTTGATTGCTGCGCGGATTGCTTTCAGGGTTTGATCTCGGAGGCGCAGTTTGGAGGCGGCGTGGACGGTCATGTTCAACTTCGTCATAGCCGTGGCGAATTTTTGCGCTTCGCTTTGCAGCTCGATGCAGGCACTACCCGATCCAGGAACCCGGCTGGCACGGCGTCTGTCGGTGAATACATTTCCGAGAAAATCACTGCGCGATTGAAATGCGCCGGCGCCAGCCGCTGGCGGCACATCTCGATGCCGAAGTGCGGCATCGTGATCCCGATTGCGACTTCGTTTGCGCCGATTTTGAAAGGCCCGTCAGCGCCGATGCCGTAGTCGGCGGCCAATACGAGGAATACGCCCATCGCGATTGCGTGGCCGCTGCACGCGACCACGTATCGGCGCGAGGAAACGACAGCATTCGATACGCCAACTCGAATCCCATCATGACCATCTTCTGCGCGTCGGGGCCGCCGGCTCTGATTGTTTTCAGATCGAACCCGCCGGAGAACACGTTCGGCCTTCCTGTCAGCACTACCACCGCGCGATCCGCTACTGCCCTATCCAGTGCTCGTTCAGCGCCGACAGCATCGCGACCGACATTACGTTGACCTTGCCGTCATCCATCGTGATTGTCGCGACGGAGTCTTTGAGCTGGTAAGTGGCGGGCGACGACATAGAGCTACTCCTAAGGGTTGAGCACGACGTTGTCGATCAGCCTCGTCTTGCCGACGCGGGCTGCTATCGCGATCAGGATTGGACGATCCAGCGACGGATGACGCGCCAGTGTTTCGGCGTCCACTGCTTCTACGTATTCGATCTCGATGCCTTTCATCCGCTTCAGGACGCGAGTTGCTGCGAATACTATTTCTTCGGCGCAGCATGGGTCGCTGCGATGCTTGTCGCGGGCGGCGCGGATCGCGAGGCTCAGCGCCAGGGCGTCTTCGCGCTCGGTGGGCGACAGGTAGGCGTTGCGCGAGCTCATCGCGAGGCCGTCTTTTTCGCGCACGATCGGCACCGGCAGAATTTCCACGTCGAAATTCAGATCGCGGACCATTTTCTGGATCGCGCGCAGTTGCTGGAAATCCTTTTCGCCGAAAACCGCCAGATGCGGCTTCACGATGTTGAACAGCTTGGCGACGACGGTCGTCACGCCGCGGAAATGGCCGGGGCGATGCGCGCCGCAGAGGCCATCGGTGATCTCGCCGGCGTCGACCCAGGTCTGCGCGTCGGGCGAGTACATCGCAGCGGGCTCGGGCGCGAAGACGACGTCCACCGGCACCGTCTCGAGCATCGCGCAGTCGCGCTCGAAGTTGCGCGGATAGCGCGCGAAGTCCTCGCCGGGTCCGAACTGGGTCGGATTGACGAAGATCGACGCGACCAGAACCGACGACTGTCGGCGGCCTTCGCGCATCAGGGTCAGATGGCCGTCATGCAGAAAGCCCATCGTCGGCACCAGCGCGATACGTTCGCCGCGTTGGATCGCGTCACTCGGAAAAACGGGTCATTTCGTCGGGCGAGGTGATGACAATCATCGCGAGGCCCTCCTTGATTCGGCGTAGCAATGTTCCGGCGCCGGGAACGCGCGCTCCTTCACTTCGCGCACGTAGGCTTCTGCGGCGGCCGCGGCGTCGTTCCACAGATGCGCGAACGGCTTGGCGAAGCGCGGCGCGCATGACTCGTAGAGGCCGAGCATGTCGTGCATCACGAGCACCTGGCCGTCGCAATCGGGGCCGGCGCCGATGCCGATAGTCGGGATCGCGACGCTCGCGGTTATCTCGCGCGCCAACGATGGCGGCACGCCCTCGACCACGATCGCGAACGCGCCCGCTGCTTCGAGTGCGGTGGCGTCTTCGAGCAGTCGCTCGCGGCATCCGGCGGCGCGCCCGGATTTGCGGCCTTGCACGCGATGCCCGCCCATCCGATGTATCGACTGCGGCGTCAGTCCGACGTGGCCCATCACGGGAATATCGACCGCCGCGATTCGCGCGACCGCGTCGGCAATCGCGACGCCGCCTTCGAGCTTCACCGCCTCGGCGCCGCCTTCCTTGACCAGCCGGCCGGCGTTGCGCAGCGCGTCTTCGGGACTCACCTGGTACGACAGGAACGGCATGTCGGCGACGATCAGCGCACGGCGGCGCGCGCGTGCGACCGCGCGAGTGTGGTAGATGACTTCGTCGATCGTGACGGCGAGCGTGGTGTCCTCGCCGCGCACCGCCATCCCGAGGCTGTCGCCGATAAGGAGCACGTCGACGCCGCAGTTGTCGAAAATCCGCGCGAACGGAAAGTCGTACGCGGTCAGCATCGTGATCGGCTGCCGCGCGGCCTTCATGCGCGCGAGGTCGGGCACGCGAACTTTTTCCTGGGTCATTTTCTCACTCACTCGCTTCGGTTGCTCCCATCCAAAAAAATCGGGGCTGCCGCGCGACCGGCAACCCCGCATCGGAGCAATCTCGAATGAACGAGCGCTCGAATCACTCGGAGTCCCGGTCCGGTATCGGATCCAGGCGCGAGCAGACAACGAAACCAATGTCCTCTCAACACCGTCTCGCCGGGAAAAGAATTCCTCGACGGACCAGTTCAACTATATAGAGAAAGTGGACGCGCGCGTAAAGCGGGAAAGTGCGGCGGCAGAAGTTCTTAACCTCTCCTTGTCCGAGTCCTCGTCCGAGGAGAGGTCGGCGTAAGCCGCGTGAAACGCGGTGTCGGTGGGAGAGGTGCGACGCCTGACAGTTCGCCGACATCGACTCGTTTAATCGCAATGCAGAGACACTAAGTCCGCCGCCCGACAGCAGCACAACTTCGCGCAGTTGCACTCGGCAGCGTTGCAGTCACCCGTCGCTCACCTTCGGCCCGCGCCGACCTTTCCTCGGACAAAGGAGAGGTTAGGAGGGACAGGCGCGCGCTGAGATCAGTTGGTGTTGGCTTGCAGGGTGTCTGCGGTTACCGGCAGCGTTACCTGCAGGCGTTTGCCGTTGCGCACGACGCTCAGGTAAATGAGCTCGCCCGGCTGAAGGTCGCGCATGCGGTCCTGGAAGTCGAGAAAATTGGTGACGCGCGAGCCGTCAACGCCGATGATCATGTCGTAGCTCTCGCCGACTTGCATCATATCCATCGCGGGTATCAAGACAATCGCGGCCTGCCCGAACGGAACCATCGAGGCGGCTATCGCGGCGCCGGTCAGCGCGTCATGCACGGTGTGATTGTAGGGATGCAAGCCGGCGTTCGCCGCCGGACCGCCCTTCTGCACCGACGTGATCAGCAAGCCGTCGGCGTCCTCGCCGGATTTGAGCGTGCGCTTCGCCTCGCGCAACTGCATTCCGAACGGAGTCGACAGCTCGCCGTCGCCGCTGAAGCCTTGCATGAGCTGACCTGGCGGCATCCCGCTCTGCTCTTCCTGATATTTCGCGATGTCGTTGGGCTCATTCGATGGTTGCGTATCCTCCGGCGGTTGCGCGTCCAGCGCAGCGCCGGTTGGATGTTGCGACACGTTGTCAGGACTGGCAGGCGCGATCTCGGCGGTGCGGGCGGAGTTTTTTCGAGGTTGTCCAGCGTCGTCGGAACCAGATTCGATGGGACCGGCCGTGGTCGGGCTTGCGGCGGCGGATGATGCAGCGAGTCTCCAGGTTTCAGAGGCGGTGGTATCAGCGCCGGATTGCGCGGATGCGAGCGTGCTGGCGATTAGAAGCAGCAGCATCGCGGCGAGCGATGCGCCGAAAGCGTGATGCTCGCACGCCGAGCTAGTTAAGACTCCAGCGCTTTTCATGCTCCACCACGCGGCCTTCGCGCTCGAGCTTCTTCAGATGAGAGCGAATCGAGCTTGCAGCCGCAGCATGCAGATATTCCGGATAGTCCACGTAAATCTTCTTCACGATCGCCATCGCGTCGAGCGGTCCCGCACCGTCGCCGAGCGCCTCGAGCACCTGGCGCTCGCGCAATTCGCGATGCGCGATATACTCGCCGATCTTTTCTTTCGGATTGCGGATGACCGGGCCGTGCGCCGGATAAATCGTCTCGAGATCGAGCGCGAGCAGGCGCCTGAGCGAATCCATGTACTCGCCCAAATCGCCGGTATCATCCGGAATGACTGTAGTACCCGCGCCCAGCACGACGTCCCCCGTGAACACCGCGCGCTCTTCTTCGAGGTAATAGCACAAGTGATCGGGCGCGTGACCGGGAGTGAATACTGCGCGCAGCGTGGCGCCTTCGGTGTGGACGACCGCGTCGTGGCCGATTGCGGAAATCTCGCCGGCGGGAGCGTCGTGCCCCGCCCACGGCATCTTCAGCACTTCCATCTCGCCGAATTTTTCAGTGACCTGCTTGACGCCGCCGAGGTGATCGACGTGCGCATGAGTCAGCACGATTCGCTCGAGTTCGCTCGCTGCCGGAAAGTTCCTTGAGCGCCGTCTCGAGCAGGTCAGCGTAGATCGCGACGCCCTGCCCCGTGTCGAGCAGAATCGGACGCTTCGAAGTGCCGACGATATAAGTGTTGGTGCCCGGTCCGGTGAACGGACTCGGATTCTGGCCGAGCACGGTCGCGACGCGCGGCGAGATCCGCGAGTAGTCCGGCATCTTGAGACCGATCATCGAATCGGTCACGACTCGCCCTGCTTGCTCATCAGATCTTCCCTAAGCCTTGCCTCAAAACCTAGCGCCGGTTGCGCTCAAATATCAGCCGAAGTCCTTTTAATGTCAAAAACTCGTCGACCTCTTCAATCGTCTCGCTTTCGGGCGCGATCAGCTCGGCGAGGCCGCCGGTCGCGATGACGCGCGCTTTTTCGCCGCGCTCCTTCAGGATGCGCGTGACGAGCCCGTCCACCAGCGCCGTGTAGCCGAAGATCAGCCCCGACTGGATCGAGCCGACCGTCGTGCGGCCGACCGCCTCGCGCGGGCGCACCAGCTCGACGCGATAGAGCTTGGCGGCGTGCTCGATCAACGCGTTCATCGAGACGCCGAGCCCCGGCGCAATCGCGCCGCCGGCGTACTCGCCCTTGCCGGTCACGTAGTCGAAGGTCGTCGCGGTGCCGAAATCGACGACGATCGTCGCGCACGCGTAGCGCTCGTACGCCGCGACCGCGTTGACGATTCGATCGGCGCCGACTTCCTTGGGATTCTCGTAAAGGATCGGCATCCCGGTTTTGATTCCCGGTCCGACCATCAGCGGCGCGCAATGGAAGTAGCGCTCGGCCAGTTGCTCCATCACCTGGTTGAGCGGCGGGACCACGCACGCGATCGCGACGCCTTCAGGCTTGACGCCGCCCTCGAGGCCGGCGCCCGCGAGCAACGTGTTGAGCAGCGCGCCATGCTCGTCGGTGGTGCGATCGGGAACGGTCGAGATGCGCCAGTGATTGCGCAGGCGCTCGCCTTCGTAAATTCCAATCACGGTATGGCTGTTGCCAACGTCAACCGTTATCAGCATGAAAAATCCCCGTCCGACGGGCGTCGTCGATAGCGGCGCGATCGGGCACAAGATAATAGCGCGCGAACTCGATGCGAAAAGAAACGGCGCGGTTGGCGGCGTCAATGATGCAATCCGCAGACGGGCGCTCGCCATCCCCATCATCGGACTGCCCGCGGGACGGCTGAACGCGGACATCGAGTCGTCAGATCATCCACGGGCCCGGATTCAGCGGCGGGCGCGCGGCCTGGGTGATCGGGCTGCTCATCGGCGCGAGTAGCAGACGAGGGCACCGGCGAGGGCGGTTCACCGTCGCGACGCCGTCACCGTGTACGGATACACTGCATACGGGACGCCGCATGACCTGCTGGTTCTGGTAGTCGTCGACGTCGCCCCAATCATCGACGGTCGTGCCGGCGCTGGCGCGTGTCGTCATCGTCGGCCGGCGGCGGCGCGCCCGGCGACGGAGCATTGATAGTTGCGTGGCTGTCGTCGTCGTGACGTCGCAGCATTGGCGCGTCGCAGGAGCCGAAGCACTGTCCTTGGGACAGGTCGCCTGTGGAATCTCGAGGACCTTGTCCGCCGTGGCCGCGTCTGTCATCGTATGGGTCGGGGTGGCGCACGCTGCTCCCAACCGGCATCGACGCTGGTGCCGGACACTGGCGCCTCCTGCGCGAAGCGCTCGCGCATTCACGAAGACGGTCATCGCGAGCGCTGCAAAAATCGCGACGATGAACCGCGGGCCGCTTCATGACTATAAAAGCACTACCACCGGATTCGAGGTAGCGCCAAGGCGAAATCTGTCAGCGCGCTCGCATAAGGTTTGCACGCCCGCCGCGAGCGGATAAGATTCGGCGCTATGTCGGAAGCAAAAGTCGCATTGGTTACCGGCGCAGGCCGCGGCATCGGCCGCGACATCGCGCTTCGAATGGCAAAGGAAGGCTACGCGGTCGGACTGATCGCGCGCACCAAGTCGCAGCTCGACGAAACCGCCGAGCTGATTCGCGCGCAAGGCGGCAAAGCGGTCGTGACGCCGACCGACGTCGCGCGCCGCGAGCAGGTCGTCGCCGCGGTCGAGACCGTCGAGCGCGAGCTCGGCCCTATTTCGGTGCTGATCAACAACGCGGGCGCGTACCTGCGCAAGCGCTTCACCGAAATCACCGAAGAGGATTTCGACTTCCAGCTCAAGGTGAACGCATACGGGCCGTTCTTCTGCACCCAGGCTGTTATCGGCAAGATGGCCGAGCGCAAGGCGGGCACGGTGATTTTCGTGCTGGGATCGGAGTCGCGCAGCGGACCGGCGCAATACTCGGCGTACAACGCGTCGAAGCTGGCGCAGCGCGCGATCGCGGAGTCGGTAGCCTACGAGTTCATGCATCTCGGCGTGCATGCTGCCGCGCTCGACGTCGACGGCGCCGTGGACAGCGCGCGAGTGCGCGAGTCGATGCCCGACGTCGATCCGTCGCACTTCGTGCCGCCGGCGGCGATCTGCGACGAGATCGTGCACCTGATCAATCAGTCGAAGAGCGCGTGGACGTTCCAGGTCGATATGCGAGCGTTCGTGCAATGGCGTCCGCGCGTCGCACCGAAGAAAAAAGTCTGATCGAAGTAGCGATCGACCACATTCGCTTGCGCGCATGCGGGTAGTGGTCTTGTCACAAGCGAATATATAATGTTCGACGCGTCGGGGTGTGGCGCAGACTGGTAGCGCACTCGCTTGGGGTGCGAGTGGTCGCCGGTTCAAATCCGGCCACCCCGACCATTTCAAAGGTCCGTCGCAGAATTTTCGCTAGCTCAGTTCAGTAGTGACTCTTGCCCGTCGCCGGCTCTCCCGCGCCGTCGGAAAACACCTTGCTCGAAAGTGGCTAAATCCTTGCCCCAAAGAAGGCGCCCTGCCTATACGGGATTTGTAATCCGAGAGTCACAACGCAAATCCTCGGTCAAGGGAGAACTACGCAATGCGATCAGCAAGATCCCGGTTCCTGCGCGCCACTCTCGCAATTCTCACCTTCGCTGTCGTGAACTTGACCGCTCGCGGTCAAGCGTTCAGCGCGGCCGCCACCTTCGTTACTTTTGATGTCCCGGACGCGGGCACAGGCTCAAACCAGGGTACGTCTCCCGCCAGCATCAACTTCGAAGGAAAGATCACCGGATCGTACATTAACGCAAGCTCGCTGGCTCACGGCTTCCTCCGTAGTCCCTTCGGCTCCCTCACCACCTTTGATGCCCCAGGAGCGGTCAACGGCACCTATCCCGCCAGCATCAATCCGGAGGGCGTGGTCGCAGGAAGTTACTTTGACATAGACTTCGTGGGTCACGGCTTCCTCCGTTCTACCAACGGCACCGTCACGACGTTTGATGCCCCAGGCGCCGTGGCCGGCATGATCGGCACCTTTCCCGTCAGCATCAACCCGGAAGGCACGATCACGGGAAACTACTACGACGTAAACTTCGTCTCTCACGGATTCCTGCGAACTCCCCACGGTACCATCACCTCGTTTGATGCCCCAGGCGCCGGCACAACAACCTTCCCCCAGGGCACCACGCCCGAGGCCCTCAACCCGCCGGGAGTTGTTGCGGGAATCGACACTGACTCGGGCAACTTCAGCAGCGGGTTCCTGCGCGATCGCCACGGTTCCTTCACCACCTTTGTTGCCCCGGGCCCTTTAAGCACCTTCTTCCCGCTCGCTCCCGTGTTTTTCTCGATACCCGACTTATCCATCAACCCGGAGGGGGAAACTGCAGGATCCTATTTTCAAACCATTTCGGGAAACCCCTTCGGCGGCAATTACACTGTCTTTGTGCGGACCGCCGATGGGACCCTCACCACATTCTTTGCAGCGGACTATCCCCCTTGCTGTATATGGTCGTTCCCTACCGGTATTAGCCCCGCGGGAACGATCGCGGGCGTGTTCAACGATGGCAATAACATCAATCATGGCTTCGTGCGGAACGTCGACGGTACGGTGACTACGTTCGATGTTCCGGGCGCTGGGACAGGCCCTATTCAAGGTACGGTGCCTCTAGGAATCACGCCGTCGGACGTAATCATGGGATTCTATACGGACACAAATAATGTGAACCACGGCTTCCTCCGCATCCCGAGCTATTAGTTGCTCGGTCTACAGATCGGCGTGGGCCATCACGCCGACGTTCGAATAGACGCGAGGCAATCCGATTCGCCTTTTTTCCGCGCAATTGCGATTGCCGCGTAAAATTTTCGCGGTTCCAAACCCAATGAATGGCGGCGGTTTCTTTTTTAAAAGAAAACCGATGGCATAGTTTTCGCTTCTTTTGCGCGCAATACCTTTGGATTTCTAAGCGCAACTCGCGCTTTAAAAAGGGGAGTTTTCTGGTCGCCTTAATTTTCCTGAAAAAATCGCGGAGAGATGAATTTGGATACCAATGGGAATTTTGGAGGCGCCAGTTTTCAGCGCCTGCGTATCGCACAGGTCGCTCCTCTCTACGAAAGCGTGCCGCCCAAACTGTACGGCGGTACTGAACGCGTCGTTTCCTACATCACCGAAGAACTCGTGCGACGTGGCCACGAAGTTACGCTGTTCGCGGCCGGCGACTCACAAACAAAAGCAAATCTCGTCCCGGGATGTCCGCAGGCGCTGCGACTTCACGGCAAGCCGGAACTCGGATGCTCTTTGCAGTTGGCGATGCTCGCGGAGGTTTTCGAATCGGCTCGCGAGAATTTCGACATCGTGCACTCTCACGTCGATTATTGGTCATTTCCGTTCGGTAGTCTGGCGAATGTTCCGAGCGTCTCCACGATGCATGGACGACTCGACATTCCCGACCTTTTCCCGGTGTACCATCGATTCCGTGAAACACCGCTGGTGTCGATTAGCGATTCGCAGCGCGCGCCGCTGGCGGAGATGAATTGGGCAGCGACCGTGCATCATGGGATGCCGCGCGACCTGCTGCGCTTCAACCCGCATGGCGGAAAGTATCTCGCTTTCGTCGGACGGATATCGCCGGAAAAAGGAATCGACGTCGCGATCGAAGTCGCGCTCAGGTCTGGAGTGCCGCTCAAGATAGCGGCCAAAGTGGACGCCGTCGACAAAGAGTATTTCACCAACGTGATCGAGCCGCGCATCAAGTCGCCGATGATCGAGTACATCGGCGAGATCGACGACGCGCAGAAAAGCGAATTTCTCGGCGGCGCACTCGCGCTGATTTTCCCGATAAATTGGCCCGAGCCGTTCGGCCTCGCAATGATCGAAGCTCTCGCCTGCGGCACCCCGGTCATCGCGCGTCCGTGCGGATCGGTTTCCGAAGTGATAAGGCCCGGCGTCACCGGATTTCTCGCAAGCGAAATTGACGACCTGGTCGCCGCCGTCGCCAGGATCGATTCGATCCCGCGCGATCGAGTCCGCCGCGAGTTCGAGGACCGCTTCACCTCGGAAGTGATGATCGCGAAATACGAACGCGTCTACCATCGGCTGATCGGCATGGACGCGATCGCGCCCGAATTCGAAACGCAGCAAGCCGCTGTCGGTCGATAGACCGCGGCTGGCACCCGGCTCTCGAAACGGGGGATGAACTATTCAGCCTGCCCGCGCCGGATTTGACGTGGTACATTGGAGGTATGGATTCCACCCAGGACCGTCCACACTCGCCCGCGTCCCCTATGGTTTCTATAGTGGATCAGCCCGCCGTCTTAGTGGGGCGGGCCGCCGTGCCCGCCCTAGACCCGCCAAAAACAACTTTTGACGGAACGAACCCACCCGTGGTGTATTGCAGCCCCAGGACCACTACCTATGGTATGAAATCACCCCTTTCGCTTAAACTTGACGACCCAGAATCGCGCCAGTTTGCCCCCTCGGCAGACTAAACCGGCACCCAAAATGGCAGAACGCAGGCCTACCGCCGAGCCGGCGCAAACCGTCGTCAAAGTTGGCTCCGACTACTATGTGCTCGCGTCCTCACTCGCCTCGCGCCGCTCAAGCCAGGTCCTCGCGAACGGGCGAAGTTTCGCGGTCTTCGAGACCGCCGGCGATATCATCGATTCGCCGCTCGAGGCGCTCGGCTTTTTCAACTCCGACACCCGCCATCTGAGCCGCTTCGAGATGCTGATTGCCGGCGCCGAACCGTACTTTCTGAACTCCTACCTGAGCGACGACCGAGCGCAGTTCCGCGCGACCCTCACTAACGCCGACCTGGGCAAGAAGGGGCAGCCGGATTGGCTGCCGCGCAACTCGATCAGGGTAAATCGCGGATGGGTGCTCGACGACGACTCGCTCTACCATCGGCTGGCGCTGCACAATTACGTCGGCACCGCGGTCGATATCGAAATCGATTTTTACTACGCCGTGGACTTCGCGGATGTATTCGAAGTTCGCGGCCTGCGGCGCAAACGTCGCGGCGAAATGTTGACTCCCTCGGTCGGCGACAACGGCGTCGAGCTCCGCTATCGCGGTCTCGACAACTGTGTGCGCACGACCGAGATTCGCTTTGATTCCACTCCTGCCGAGATAAACGAGAATCGCGCGGTGTTCGTGCTGCACCTCGAGCCGGGCGAAAACTGCGAGCTTGAATGCCAGCTCACGGCCAGCGGTCAAGCGCAACCGGTTTCGGGCCTCGCGGTGAGTCGCGCCGCCAACTTCGGCGCCGCGCTCGAAGGACGCCAATCCGAGCTGTCCGCGTTCCGCAGCGGATGGGCTCGTATCTCGTCGAGCAACAGCGAGTTCGCGTCGATGATCCGGCGGTCGGCAGTCGATCTGACGTCGATTATCACCGACGGCGCCAATGGCGACGCGTTCATCATGGCCGGCGTTCCATGGTTCGCCACGCTCTTCGGCCGCGACAGCATCATCACGGCGCTGTCGATATTGCCGTTCCATCCTGAAATCGCGAAACGTACCTTGCGCACGCTCGCGCGGCTGCAAGGCGATACCGTCAACGAGGCGCGCGACGAGCAGCCCGGCAAAATCATTCACGAGATGCGCAGCGGCGAGATGGCGGCGACCGGCGAGATACCCTTCGGCCGTTATTACGGCAGCGTCGATTCGACTCCGCTTTTTCTATGGCTCTACGGACGCTGCGTCGAATCGACCGGCGATCTCAATCTCGCCAAAGAGCTGTGGCGCAACGTCGAACGTGCCATCCAGTGGATCGAGCGATGGGGCGCCCGCGACGGCGACGGTTACGTCAAATACCGCCGCGAAACTCCCCGGGGTCTCGCCAACCAGGGCTGGAAGGATTCCGACGACGCGATCTTTCATCACGACGGCGCGCTTGCCCGTCCGCCGATCGCGCTCGCGGAAGTACAGGGCTACGTTTATGCCGCGTGCACCTGCGTCGCGTCGATCGCGGCGCGTCTCGGACATGTTCAGGAAGCAAATCGACTGGCGATGCGCGCCGCATCGTTGAAGCGATCGTTCGAGCGCGACTTCTGGCTCGAGCCCGAGGGAATGATCGCGCTGGCGCTGGATGCCGACGGACAACCATGCCGCGTGATGACCTCGAACGGCGCTCATTGCCTGGCGACCGGACTTATCGACGACGAGCGCGCGGCCGTGATGTGCAAACGACTTGCTCGCCGACGACATGTACTCCGGATGGGGAATCCGTACGCTCTCGGGCAAAGAACAACGCTATAATCCGATGAGCTATCACAACGGCTCGGTATGGCCGCACGACAACGCGATGGCGGCGCTGGGGCTCGCGCGCGCCGGCGATCACGTGGGCGTCGTCAAAGTCGTCGAAGGGCTGTTCGACGCGTGCGAGCAACTCAACACCTCGAGCCTGCCCGAATTGTTCTGCGGCTTCCGCCGCGAGGTCGGCCTCGGACCGGTGCCCTATCCGGTCGCGTGCTATCCGCAGGCGTGGTCGGCGGCGAGCGTATTCATGCTGCTGCAGGCGATGCTCGGGATGCGCGTGCTCGGATTCGAGCGGCGCGTCGTCTTCGACACCCACCTGATTCCGCCGTGGCTCGATTGGCTCAGCATCGACGGCCTGAAAGTCGGCGACGGCAGCGTCTCGTTCGTATTGCGCCGGTCCCCGAACGGCGCAGCAATCGAAGTGAAAGAAAAAACCGCCGGCGTCCGCGTCGAAGTGTGATCGTGCTAGCGCGCCTGCGGCGTTTCTTTCGCCGATGGCGTCGCGATCGCGCTGTCAGTCGGAGTGATACTGTCGGTTGGAGTTATCGACGGCGTCGGAGTCAGCGTATCAGTGGGCGTATTCGATGGAGTCGGAGTTGCCGACGGCGTCGGCCGAATCCAGGTGATAGGATCGCGGCCAAAGATGAGCGTCGCACTTTGTCCCGCGCGCGCTTCGGTCATTTCGCCGGTGGTGACAAATCGGTTCGACTCGGGATCGAAAATCTCGGCGCTGGAGAGCGGCTTGTAGTCCGGATCCCATCCGCCCGCGATCAGCACGGTGCCGTCCGGCAACAGCGTCGCCGAATGCCCGGAACGCGCCTGGACCATCTCGGGTCCCACGACGAACTGATGCGATTCCGGATCGTAGAGCTCCGACGATTTGTCTCCGCGACCGCCGGCAATCAGCACCCGTCCATCGCCGAGCAGCGTCGCAGTGTGTCCCGCCCTGCTCTGATTCATTTTCGGTCCCGCGCTCACCGCCTGGCCCACTTCGTCGAAAATTTCGCTGGTATCAACCGCGCTGCTTCTCTCAAAAGGACAACCGCCGGCGATCAGAACGAGGCCATCACCGAGCAGCGTCGCGGTGTGGTACAGGCGATTGTCGTCGAGCTTGCCGGCGAACTGAAACTTGCCACTGGCAGGATCGTAAATCTCGAGTTTCTGGAATCCACCTCCCGCGATCAACACACGACCGCTGCGCAGCAACGTCGCGGTTTGGCCATGCCGACTCGACGCCATCGCGCCAGTTTCTTCAAAAGCGTTCGACTTCGGATCATAAAGCTCAGCCGCCGGCGAGGCGCCGCCGACAATCAATACTTTGCCGTTTTGCAACGCCGTGAGAGTCGGCTCGTCGCGAGAGTATTTCATGTTCGGCGCGACCGTGAATTTGCCGGTGCCCGAATCGAAAATCTCGGCAGAGCGCAGTATCCACGGCATCGCCGGCCCGGGAAACAAGTTCAGCGGGACCAGCAGCGTGTTGATCCCGCCGACGATCAGTACTTTGTCTATCGCGAACGCAGTCGCAGAGAATTGGTCGCGCCGCTCGTTCATCGCGGCGATCGGCAGGAATTGGTCGATCGCAGGATCGTAAATCTCGGCGGAACTCAGCACTCCCGGACTTTTTCCCGTGGGCAGATCGACGTAGCCGGTGCCGCCCGTAATCAAGACAATCGGTTTCAACGCCGCGGGCGTGGTCGTCGACGTAGGCGACGCTTCGTTCGCAGTGCCGGCATCCCCGCGTTTCAACCGCGAAACCCGCTGCGGAGAAAATGCCGAGCACGATCACGCACAGAACGCTCGTGCGAATCCGGGTGGCGAGTGACACTTTCATCCTTTCACCTGGTGAGCGGTCGGACGAGCGTTTTCAGTCTCGGTCGGCCACGGGTTGTGCCGAACTTCATTCCATTGATCTTCCAGCGCCGATTGCTCCAGCGTCAGGCCGCGCGTTTCATCGATGAACAGCCCGAAGATCACCGCGCTCGGAATGCCGAGCAATGCGAGGTAGCGAATCACGCTCGCGAGTCCACCGAGCGGTCCGATCAACGCGGCGATGAGAATTTGCGCGAGCATCGAGAACGCCGCTGCGGTAATTCCCTGCGCGCCGATCATGGTGGTGCGCAGCGCCGCCGGAAAAAGTTCGGTCGCGGCGGAATTCGCGCCGACCGTCATCACGTCAGACGCGACTTTGAACCAGCAATAAACCACCACCAGCCACATGAACGGCCAACTCACGAACCCGGGCGGCCCGAGGTAGAACGCGAACGCGCCGAGCCATGCCGCGCCGCCGACATAAGCCACGGTCGGCACGCGGCCGAACCGTTCCGACGTCCACGCGCCCAACGGAAATCCGATCATGCCGACGCCCATCCCGGTGACGACCAACGTGCTCGCTGCGACCGGCGAGAGCCCGAGGATCGAAACCGCCTGATAGTAGAGCCAGCCGTTCACGGCAGTGCCCGCAATCGTGTCGAGCGCGGCGCAGGTCAGCAGCGTGAGCGATCGGCGTCGATAGATCGGATGAAAGATATCGTAAAAGTGAGTGCGCTTCGCGCTTCCGCTCGACTCTGCGCTCGACCATTTCGATTGTGTCGGCAGCATCATCGCGACCGGCACTGCGAGCAATATGCCAGCGACCGACGGCGCCAGGAGCCAGCGCCACGAATAGTTCCACGCCAACAATGCAGGAATGATCAGATAGCCGAGGACGCCGCCGATTGCGCTCGCCAGCGCTGCGGCCGCTTGTCCCCGAGCGCGCTGCTTGACCGGCAGTTCTTCGGCGAGCAACACGATCGCCGACGAGACCGATCCGCCGAGCAGTGCGGAAACCATTATCACGCACGCCGCGAATCCGGTGGCCGTGGGAGCCAACGCGGCGCCTCCGGCGAATATCGGTGCGAGGATCAAGGCGCCGAGAATTACCGGGCGGCGTCCGACGCGATCGGCCAGGCGCGCGAGTAGTAGTGAGCCGAATGCGGAAATTGCCATCCAGGCAAAAAGCTTCGCGAGCTTGCCTTCATCCAGCGCGAAGCTCTTCGCAATCCACGGCGACGCGATGCCGACGATCGACAACGTGTAACCCTGGTACAGCAGCAGAATGACGATCGCGGCGACCGTCGTGCTCGATCGCGGACCGCGATTTGGGCGCTCTGCCTTCGCTTTGACCTTTTGCTTATCCACTCAGCACACCGCGCCAAAATCAAGCGAAATCCGCGCCAACGTGACTTCGCTAGCTAATAGTCATCTTGACGATTGGGGAAGTCCAAAATTTCACACGATGCAGTTAGACGATTGGCTCACTCCGGAAAATCTCAAAGAAACAAGGATTGATAACAGGGCATGCACATTGCTTTCAGTAAAGGGCCTTTTTTCCCGCCCGACTACCACCCTTACATCTGCGAAATTTGCTGAGGATTTTTCAATGAACCTGGGCGAGGAAAAAATTTCAAAGTCGGTAATTTTTAGATTCGCAGGATGCCTCAAGCCGTACACGCGTTTGGTCGTGGGTGCCGCCTTGATGGGCATTGGCAAATTCACGCTGCCGCTCGCGTTTCCCCTCGCCTTCAAATACGTCATCGACGGCCTGCTGACTTCGCCGCCGAAACTCGACGGCATCACGCGAATGATCGACGGTTGGTGCGTCGCACTTTCGCGGCTCGCTGGTTATTCGGATACGCCTACCAGCAAATTAGCGGCGCTAAGTATCGTGATGCTGGCGCTTTACGCGCTTCAATCAGTCGCCAGCTTTTATCGTAACTATTGGGCAGGCCTTGCTGGCAACAAGCTGATCTTCGACCTTCAATGTCGTTTGTTCTCGCATCTGCAACTTCTTCCGCATTCGTTTTTCGACAAAAATCCGAGCGGCGCGATCGTCTCGCGCGTGCTCAACGACGTTCAGCAGGCCAATGAGCTTGTAGGCTCCGCGCTGATCGACGTGTGGATGGACGCCATCTCGCTAACGCTGGTAGTCGCCGCATTGCTCGCACTCAACTGGCATCTCGCGCTCGTCGCGCTCTGCATCTCGCCGATGTGGGTCGCGTTCATGCGCTACTTCTCACCCCGAATCAAATCGGTGAGCCATCGGATGCAGGAGACGGTCGAGGAGATCACCGGCGAGGTTCACGAACGCGTCGCCGGCGCCAGCACGATCAAATCTTTCTGTCGTGAGGATCATGAAGTCGCGCAGTTCCGCGGTCAGACCGAGCGCCTGTTGGAACGTACGATCGACAAAGTCAGACTGGCCGCGCTGCAGGAGATGCTGGTTCAGCTGCTGACTCGCGCCGCACCGACGGTTGTGATCTGGGTCGGAGCACTGATGATCATTCGCGGCACCATGACACTCGGCACGATGGTGGCATTTTTTTCCTACCTTGGTTTTCTCTATCTGCCGCTGGAGCGATTCGCGCAACTGTCGGTCGTGGTATCCGCATCGATGGCGGCGATTGAGCGCATCTTTGCGTTTCTCGACCTAACGCCCGAAATAACCGATCACGCGCTCAGCCGTCCATTTGCGGTGCGGAACGGGACCGTCCAGTTCGACGATTTGTCCTTCTGCTACGGCGGGCGCGATGGGAACTCGACCGGGCTCGCTCTTCAAGGCGTGAACCTGCACGTTCCCGGCGGCTGCCGGGTTGCGCTGGTCGGCAGATCGGGCGCCGGCAAGACCACACTGGCGAGTCTGATTCCGCGCTTTCTACGAAGCGACGCACGGACGCGTTCTGATCGACGGGCGCGACGTGCGCCATTACACGCTCAAGTCGCTGCGCGAGCACGTGGCGCTGGTCGCGCAGGACGCACTGCTGTTCAGCGCCAGCATCAGGGACAACCTGCGCTATGCGCGCCCCGATGCGACCGACGAGATGCTGCTGCGAGCGACCGAGATGGCGAGCCTCCGAGAATTTGTCGAAGGCCTGCCCGATGGACTCGATACCATCATCGGTGAGCGCGGCTTCAAGATATCCGGCGGTCAGCGTCAGCGCCTGGCGATTGCGCGCGCGTTCTTGAAGGACTCGAAGATCGTCATCCTCGACGAAGCAACATCTGCGGTGGACTCGGAGTCGGAAAACGAGATTCACCGTGCGATGGAACGGCTGATGAGCGGGCGCACCGTGTTCATGATCGCGCATCGCCTGCGCAGTGCGGTGACCGCCGACATGATCGTCGTCATGGCCAATGGCCGCATCGTCGAGACCGGCCAGCACGCCGACCTGATACGCCGTGGAGGCGCGTACGCGCGGCTCTTCAAAGAGCAAGCGCGCGGACTATCGCTGGTACCGCAAGCTGTGCCCGGATTCCGGCAGCGGCTGGCCTCGCTTTAGTTGCGATCAGCCAAAAGCGCGAGCGTGTAAGATCTCCAGACCTACCGATTCCTGGCTGGGAGTTTCGGAATTCCGGCCACCTAATCGCGTTAATTCCGCGCGGCCCCATTCTTGCTGACTCTTCTGCACGATTACTAATGGTCGTAGCGCAACTTACTAAAGGAGACTCAAACAAATGGACCTCAAATACGGAAAAGCATTGGTTGGTGCGATCGCCGCGGTGACGGTAAGCGCGTTCTCGGTTCCGTTCTGCGCGAACGCATCTGCGTCGACGGGCACGATGATCACGCGTCACGATGCCGGCTCGGCGATCCAGCTTGCACAGGCCGAACAGGAAGAAAGCGTTGAGAAGAGGAGCGAGGAGAAGACCAAGGAAGTTCAGAGTGGTACGAATTCCGCGCCGGGCGCAGTCACGAGTCGCTCCTGGATCGGTCGTCGTCGCTCCATCCGCCCCCGCCCCGGAGGTCTCGGGTGAGGTCGAGAGGAAGCACGAAGAGAGCAAGACCTCTGAGAGCGAGCATTCGGAGAACGGCATGGGCGTGAGTGGAAGCGTCGGCGCAACTTCGGAGCGTCGCGAGAATGATATGAGCAGCGATGCGAATGCGAACGCGGCTCCGGGTACGACGGTGGAACAGGAGCACTCGGAAGAGCACCAGGCGAAAGAAAAGGTCGAACAGAACTAGTAATTCTTCAGAGAGGCACTCCTTCTCATTTGAATAATCGATGAGAAGGGGTGCCCTACCCCGCAGCGCTACCCAATGCGAAAAACGAGCGCCGCGGCCAGACTGCCAAGTGGTTCGGCGCCTAATCCCGACGCGATACTCGCGGCCAAATCTGCAAACCTGCGCTATGTCAGCGACCGTGACGCCGGCATCGAGCGCGTCCGGCAGCGTGGGCATTTCAGTTATCGCGACTCGGCGGGCAAAGAAATAACCGACGCGGAAGTACTCGCGCGAATCAAGGCGCTCGTCATTCCACCGGCGTGGACCAGCGTATGGATTTGCGCATCCGCTGATGGACATTTACAAGCGACCGGCCGCGACGCTCGCGGGCGCAAACAGTATCGCTATCATGCGCGATGGCGCGCAGTGCGCGATGAAAACAAATACGCGCACGTGCTCGATTTCGCGCGGTCGCTGCCGGCGATTCGGCGACGCGTCAAGCAAGACCTCGCACGCCCGGATTTGCCCCGAGAGAAAGTGCTCGCGTCGGTAGTACGTCTGATGGAACAAACGCTGGCCCGCGTCGGCAATACGGAATACGCGCGAGAGAACAACAGCTTCGGCCTGACCACTCTGCAGAATCGTCACGTCACGATCAAAAGGGACAAGATCACGCTGGACTTCCGCACCAAGAGCGGCGTGCAATGTCATCGCGTCGTCAGTGACAAGAAGCTGGCGCGTATCCTTAAGCACTGCCGCGACCTGCCAGGATCGGAATTGTTTCAATATGTGGATGAAAGCGGCGAGCGGCATAGTATCGATTCCAGCGATGTAAATGACTACCTGCGGCAAATTTCAGGGCGAGAAATCACTGCAAAGGACTTTCGTACGTGGGCCGGAACCAACCTGGCAATAGTGGCGTTCTGTGCTTTGAAAGAAGAAAAGCCCACCAAGAAGAGCGAGCTCGAGGTCGTCAAAAGCGTCGCGCAACAACTGGGCAACACCGTCGCTGTTTGCCGCAAATGCTACATCCACCCGGCGGTGATCAGTAGTTATCACGGCGGTTCGCTGCGAAAGACCGTCGCGAGCGTCAATCAGCGGATTCCCGGCAGCTGGCTTGCTGTGGAAAGTGTCCGGCGCCTTCTCGCATACTCCAGGAGCTCCTCTTCCACCACTCGAAATCGAGCACAGCGGCACGGACTATCTCTCGCGCGAAGCTCACGCCGGCGCGCCGAATCCCGGTAGAGTTCTCGCTCGCACTTACAAGTCCCCGGTTGCCTCAAAGGCCGAAATGATCTTGGCTTGAAATGAAGCTACTGTAGTTTAATCGCGATGGCCTCGGATCAAACACGGACTGATTCTCAAATCGTTTCGCAGGGGCGACGGCTGAGTCACATCATAATCGAAGACATGATGCCTTCGGTTGATGGCGGCCGCTATCCGGCAAAGCGAATTGCGGGCGAGCCGTGCGTCGTCGAGGCAGATATCTTTCGCGACGGGCACCAGGTACTGCGCGCCGCGATCAAATGGCGTCGCAAGCAGGACGAGGCATTCGACGAGGCGCCGATGGCCGCGCTGGACAACGATCGGTGGCGCGGCGAGTTCATCCCCACCGACAACACGCGATACGTCTTCACGATCGAGGCGTGGACCGATCTGTTCGCCTCGTGGCTCGCGGACTTCACCAAGAAAGTAAAGGCCGCGCAGCCGGTGGCGTCCGATGTTCTCGAGGGAATCGCACTCGTCGAAAAAATGAAGTCAGCTGCGCGGGGAGCCGACCGCGAATTGCTCGAGCGCGCACTCGCGCGATTACGAAAGACGAACGATGGACCAACAGCGCTCGCGGTCATCAGCGAGACAGAGATTTCTGCTGCCGCAGAACGCGTCGGCGAGCGGTTTGGCGCGACCCGATTCGAACCGCTGCTGGAGCTGGTGGTAGATCGCGAGAAGGCGCGGTTTGGAACGTGGTACGAAATGTTCGTGCGCTCGCAGGGGCTCGAGGCCGGGAAGCCCGGAACCTTCCACGACGCCGAGCGACGTCTGCCCGAGCTTCGCGACCTGGGTTTTGACGTCGTATACCTCACGCCGATCCATCCGATCGGGCACACCAATCGCAAGGGACCTGGCAATGCGCTGAACGGTAATTCAGACGTTCCTGGCAGCCCCTGGGCGATAGGAAGTGAGGCCGGAGGCCATACTGCGATCGATCCGGCGCTCGGAACGATAGGTGACTTCGATCGTTTCAATGCCGCTGCGAACCGGTTGGGGATGGAGGTGGCGCTCGATTTCGCAATCCAGTGCTCGCCCGACCATCCATGGGTGCGCGAGCATCCGCAATGGTTCCATCATCGGCCCGACGGCAGCATCAAGTACGCCGAGAATCCGCCCAAGGAATACCAGGACATCTATCCGATCGATTTCGACACGTCCGACCAGCGCGGACTGTTCGAGGAGCTTATACGGGTGGTGAGATTCTGGCGCGATCACGGCGTGAAGATCTTCCGGGTCGACAACCCGCACACTAAGCCGGTGCAATTCTGGAACTGGCTAATCAATGATGTGCAGGCTACACACCCTGAAGTGATTTTTCTGGCCGAGGCGTTCACGCGGCCCAAGATGATGAAGGCGCTGGCTAAAGCCGGCTTTACTCAGTCCTATACCTACTTCACCTGGCGCAATACCAAGTACGAACTGACTGAGTATCTGACTGAGCTCACGCAGACACCGATGAAGGAGTATTTTCGGCCCAACTTCTTTACCAACACGCCTGACATTCTCGCGCCGGTGCTGCAAGTTGGCGGACGGGCGGCTTTCAAGATGCGACAGGTGCTGGCTGCGACGCTGTCGCCCTCCTACGGCATCTACAGTGGATTCGAATTGTGCGAGCACGACGCGGTGCCCGGCACGGAAGAGTACCTGAATTCGGAGAAGTACGAGATCAAGGTGCGCGACTGGAACCAACCCGGGAACATCAAGGAGTTCATCGGCCGGGTTAACTCGATTCGCCGCGACAATCGCGCGCTGCAACAGTTTCTCAACCTGCAGTTTCTAACTACCGACAATGATCAAATCATTTTCTTTGCGAAAGCGACGCACGATAAGAACAATGTCATCCTCGTCGCGGTCAATCTGGATCCGGTGAACGCGCACTTTTGTACGGCGTTCGTACCCCCGGAGGTGGTTGGTGTGACGCCGGGCCGCAGTTATCGAGTGACGGATCTCCTGACCGGCGCCAGGTATGTGTGGTCCGATCGTAACTACGTGCGGCTCGATCCGGCGGTCGAATCGGCGCACATTCTGCGCGTCGAAGAGCGCCTCTGAGTTCCCTTCGTGGCCACAAAAATTCAGCCTGAGAACGGCGCGGCATCGGATCCTTTGTGGTACAAGGACGCGATTTTCTATGAGCTGCGGGTCCGCTCTTTCTACGACAGCAACGGCGACGGTATCGGCGATTTTCCCGGTCTGACGGCAAAACTTGACTACCTGCATTCCCTGGGAGTCACCACTCTCTGGCTACTCCCGTTTTATCCGTCGCCGATGCGTGACGACGGATACGACATCGCCGACTACACCAATATCCATCCTTCGTGCGGGACTTTGCGCGACTTCAAAATATTTATTCGCGAGGCGCATCGCCGCGATCTGAAGATAGTCACTGAGTTAGTATTGAATCATACTTCTGATCGTCACGAATGGTTTCAACGCGCGCGCCGTTCACCGGCTGGAAGTGTATTTCGCGATTACTATGTCTGGAGTGACACGCCCGAGCGCTACAAGGACGCCCGAATAATTTTTCAGGACTTTGAGCCGTCCAACTGGTCATTCGATCCGTTGGCCAAGGCTTACTACTTCCATCGGTTTTATTCTCATCAGCCGGATTTGAACTACGACAACCCCGCGGTCATCCGCGAAATTCGAAAAGTGATCTCCTTCTGGCTGGGTATGGGCGTCGACGGCCTCCGGCTGGACGCGGTTCCCTATCTCTTCAAGCGCGAAGGAACGAATTGCGAGAATTTGCCGGAAACCCACGCATTCCTGCGTGAATTGAGATCATATATCGACGAGAGATTCCCCGGTCGAATGCTGCTGGCCGAGGCGAATCAGTGGCCGGAAGACGCCGTCGCGTACCTGGCGGAAGGCAAGGAATGCAACATGGCGTTCCACTTTCCGCTGATGCCTCGAATGTTCATGTCGGTGCGGATGGAGGATCGATTTCCGCTCGCCGACATCTGGGCGCAGACGCCGGAGATCGATCCGAGCTGCCAGTGGGCATTGTTTCTGCGTAATCACGACGAACTGACGCTCGAAATGGTTACCGACGAAGAGCGCGACTACATGTATCGCGCGTATGCGCAGGACGCGCGAATGAGAGTCAATCTGGGTATTCGCCGGCGGCTCGCGCCTCTGCTCGGAAATCATCGACGTACTATTGAACTGAATAATGCTTTGCTGTGTTCATTGCCGGGAACGCCGGTCATCTATTACGGCGATGAAATTGGAATGGGAGACAATGTGTACCTTGGCGATCGGGACGGCGTTCGTACTCCGATGCAATGGAGCGCGGATCGCAATGCCGGATTTTCTGCGGCCAATCCGCAGCGGCTCATCCTGCCCGTGATCATCGATCCCGAGTACCACTACCAAAGCGTCAACGTCGAAGCGCACGAGAGCAATCGCCACTCGCTGCTTTGGTGGATGCGTCGTTTGCTCGCGCTGCGCAAACAGCACAAGGCATTTGGCCGCGGCACGATGGAGTTTCTCAGTCCCGAAAATTCACACGTGCTGGCCTTCATCCGAGCTTATGAAGGACGAACAGATACTGGTAGTCGCCAATCTTTCGCGATTCGTGCAATACGTCGAACTCGATCTCGCAAAGTTCAAGGGCATGACGCCGATCGAGTTGTTTGGCCGCACGCCTTTTCCAGCTATCGGTGACCTGCCCTATCTTCTCACGCTCGGACCGCATGGCTTCTTCTGGTTTTCTCTCGAAGCTCCAAAAACGACTGCCGCAGCAGACCGCTCCGAGTACGAAATTCCGCGCATCGAGCTGAATGCGAGCTTCGATGGTATCCTGCGCGGCGATTCCCGCAAGCAACTCGAGCGCCTGCTACCGGCTTACCTGCGGCATTGCCGGTGGTTTCGCGCAAAGACCCGAACCATGACCAGCGTCCACATCGCGGAGACGATACCGATGACCGAGGGCGCGGGCGTTCCGCAACTAACGCTACTTAACGTTGAATACTCGAACGCCGAGCCTGAGACTTATGTATTGCCAATAGCTATTGCGACCGGCGATCGAGCACGCGATGTGCGGTCGCGCTGGCCGGAGCACGTGATCGCGGAAGTGACTAGTTCGGGACGCAACGGCGACGGTGACGGAATCCTTTTCGACGCGGCAGTCGATCCGGATTTTTTGAATGCACTATTAGAGATCATCGCGAGGCGCCGGCGCCATCGAGGTTCGGTGGGCGAGTTTCTGCCGGGCGCCACCCAGGCGTTCCATCAGTTGCGCGGCGATCCCGAATCGCGGCTCGAACCCCGCGTGCTCAAGGCAGAGCAGAGCAACAGCTCGGTCGTGTACGGCGACCGTTTTATCATCAAGCTATTTCGACGCATCGAAGCCGGCTTGAATCCCGACCTCGAGATTGGGCGCTTCCTGACTTCCCACGCGCTCTTTTCTCACGTCCCTCCGTTGGCAGGATGGATCGATTACGGTTCTGCGAGCGGCGAGCGAAGGAACATCGCAGTGCTGCAAGGCTTCGTTCCGAATGAAGGCGACGCCTGGCAGTTCACGCTGAACGAATTGCACCGTTTTCTCGAAAACGCGGCGACCAGATCGGAGCCGGCGCCGGCGATCGAGAAGACGCTGGTCGAGTTGCTGGCGCTGACAGAGCCCGATCCGATGGCGGCCGAATTGATCGGTCACTACCTTGACGCGGCCCGCTTGATGGGCAAGCGGCTGGCAGAACTTCATCTGGCGTTGGCTTCCACGGCCGATGACCCCGATTTCGCGCCTGAGCCGTACTCGACTCTGTACCAGCGTTCGACTTTTCAATCGATGCAGAATTTGCTCGCGCAAGTGATGCGCATGATCAACAGTCGCGCGTCAATCGTGCCGAAAGATTTGCGCGACCAGGCGCAGTTGATCGCGGCGCATCAGCGAGAGATCGCCGCGCGATTCGATGCGTTTCTGCGCTGCCGCTTGACCATCGAGCGGATGCGGATACATGGCGACTTGCATCTCGGGCAGATTCTGTACACCGGCAAGGATTTCGCCATTATCGATTTCGAGGGCGAGCCCGCGCGTCCGTTGAGCGAGCGCCGCCTCAAGCGCGCAGCGATTGAGAGACGTAGCCGGGATGCTGCGGTCGTTTCACTACGCGGCGCTTACATCGACTATCGAGCAATTGAAAATCGGCGCACTTGGTAATTTCGATTTCGCCGGGATGGAACCGTGGGCGAACTTCTGGCGGACCTGGTCGTCCTGGGCGTTCATGAAAGGCTATCTGGAAGCTGCCAGCCACAGTTCGTTGGTACCAAAAAGTGAGGATGAGCTCAGAATCCTGATCGACGCCTTCGTAATGGACAAAGCTATCTACGAACTAGGTTACGAACTGAACAATCGTCCTGACTGGCTATTGATTCCATTACTCAGTATTGGTCAGTTGCTCGGACTGAAGAGCGACAATACTCAACACCTGATCGTCCCCAAACCCGGAATTCATGAAAGCCCGCGAGCATAACGAGACGATCGCGGCATCCAGCGATCGAGCGGTTTCAAATATTCCAGCCGAGGAATTGAAGCGCCTGCTGGCGCTCCGGCATCACGACCCGCATTCGATCCTGGGCGCACATCCGACCGACCGCGGAGTTATTGTCCGCGCATATCGGCCCGACGCTCAGAAAATATTTTTGTTGCTTGACGATGAACCGCCGCGGGAGATGCTGATGCGGCCGGAACCGGGTCTATTCGAGATCCTGATAGCCGACCAGGCGTCAGATTTTCCCGTACCAGCTTAGGATTCACTATCCTGGCGGCCTGGTCGCGACGATTCGAGAGCCCTACCCGTTTCCGCCGACGCTAGGCGCGCTCGATTTGCATTTGTGGGCCGAGCAGAAGCACGAACGGATCTGGGACAAGCTGGGCGCTCACGTTCGGGAGCATGAGGGCGTACAGGGGACGTCGTTCGCGGTCTGGGCGCCTAATGCCGATGGCGTCAGCGTGGTCGGCGATTTCAATAGCTGGGACGGCCGGCTCGACATGATGCGGATGCTCGGCAGCTCGGGCGTCTGGGAAATATTTGTCCCCGACTTGCCGGCTGGGACGCGATACAAGTTCGAAATTCGTACCGAAGTCGGCTGGACTGACTATTAAGAGCGACCCATTCGCATTAGCTACTGAAACCCCACCTGCTACCGCATCGAGAGTATATCAGTCCGATTACTCATTTGATGACGCTGCCTGGATGTCCGAGCGCAGCCGCCGCGATCCTTTGCGCTCGCCAGTAGCTATATATGAGATGCATCTCGGTTCCTGGCGGCGCGTTCCCGAAGAAGGCAACCGGCCGCTGACCTACCGCGAACTCGCTTCGCAGCTGGTCGAGTACATTCTCGACGTCGGCTTCACGCACGTCGAATTTCTTCCCGTGATGGAGCATCCGTTCACCGGTTCGTGGGGATATGAGACGACGGGTTACTACGCGCCGACTGCGCGCTACGGATCGCCCGACGAGTTTCGTTACCTGATCGACTGCCTGCATCGAAATGGCATCGGAGTGATCCTCGACTGGACTCCCGCTCATTTCCCGACGGATTCGTTCGGACTTGCCCGTTTCGACGGCAGCGCTCTGTACGAGCATCTCGATCCGCGCCAGGGTTTCCATCCCGAATGGAACACCTACATTTTCAATTTCGGCCGCAACGAAGTGCGGAGTTTTCTGCAGGGCAGCGCGAAGTACTGGATCGAAGAATTTCATGCCGACGGGATTCGCGTCGATGCGGTTTCGTCGATGCTCTATCTCGACTACGGGCGCAAGGCTGGCGAGTGGGTTCCGAACATCCACGGCGGCAACGAAAACCTCGAGGCGATTTCATTTCTCAAAGAACTCAATCAGCAGATCTACGCGCGCCATCCGGGTGTGATGATGATCGCCGAGGAGTCCACTTCGTGGCCAGGGGTCAGCCGGCCGTTGTATGTCGGCGGTCTTGGCTTCGGCTTCAAGTGGGACATGGGATGGATGCACGACACGCTCGACTACTTCAGCAAGGAACCGATTTACCGGCGATTTCATCATCGCGATCTGACCTTCGGATTTGTTTACGCGTGGTTCGAAAATTTCATGCTGCCGCTCTCGCACGACGAGGTGGTTTACGGCAAGCGCTCGCTGATCGACAAGATGCCGGGCGATCGCTGGCAGAAGTTCGCCAACTTGCGCGCGCTGTTCGGCTACATGTGGGCGCGGCCGGGGAAGAAAATTCTTTTCATGGGCGGCGAGTTTGGCCAATGGCGCGAATGGAATCATGACGCCAGCCTCGATTGGAATCTGCTTGACGAGTCCGATCATCGCGGCGTGCAGAATCTGATTCGCGATCTCAATCGCCTCTATCGCGCGGAGCCGGCGTTGTGGGAAGCCGATCATCAAGCGGCGGGCTTTCAGTGGATCGACGCCAACAATACCGACGAGAACGTGATCGCCTTCATGCGGATCGCGCCGTCCAGCGGGCGCAAACTGATCTGCGTATGTAACTTCGCGCCGGTCGTGCGCACTGGCTATCGCGTCGGCGTTTCGGCGCTCGGTGTCTATCGCGAAATTCTCAATAGCGACTCGACGATGTACGGCGGAAGCAACCAGGGCAATGCAGGCGCGGTGACCGCGGAGCAGATTCCGTGGCACGGACTTCAGTATTCGATTTCGCTCAGACTGCCGCCGCTCGCGACCGTGTGGTTCGAGGTTCCCAATTCCGGCTGAACCGCTGACGTAACGGATCGTCAGGGACTGCGTCTATATAGTGGGTAACTGAGTATGGAGAGGTTCGTCTTGTCGGCACGTCGAAAAATTCGCGCGGTTCTGATCGCGATGCTGACAGCGCTCTTAGGCGCGGCGGTTGGGATCACGCCTGCTTTCGCCGATTTTTCGCCTCAGTTCGACGCCACAACAGCAAGCACAAGAGCGAGCGCGCCGATCCAGTTGGCGGAAGCGAATATCGGCGGTATCGACGACTACATGCATCAGTCGGGTGACGGACCTTCGGGAGCCGCCGTGCCTGCACCGGGATATGCGCCGTATCAGCCGCAAACCGCGCCTCCGCAGGGATATTATTCGCAACCTGTGCCGCCGCCGGAGTGGAACAATTCTTATGCTGACCCGAACGCGGCGCGGTCCGCGCTGATTGGCGCCGCGGTCGTTGGCGCGATCGCGGTTGGATTGTGGGCGTGGCAGCAGCACGCGACTCAGCAAGCTCAAGCACCAGCACCAGCGCGCAAGACGATTTCGTTCGCATCGACGCGCTATCGAATAGCCACGAGTTCTAGCGAGTGTCGATGCGCCGACCTGTCGAAGGATCGAAAAGATGCACTCGCGCAGGATCAAAGAACAGGGTCAGATGCGCGCCAGCCTCGACGCGTCGAGATAGCTCGGCGCGAATCGAAGTATTTCCGAGCTTCGCGTAAACGATGTAGGTCGCGCCCGAGAATTCGACACTGTCGACAACGACGTCGAGCGCAACGCGGCCCTCGCCTGCGTCCAGGTGCAAATCATTCGGCCGAATTCCGATCTTGATTTGCGCGGGACACCCCTCGGGCGGTTTGATTTTGAAATCGATGCCGTCAACGGTGAGGCTCCCGCCAGTCAGAGCGCTCTCCGCTATAAACAAAGTTCATCGGCGGGTTGCCGACAAAGGCCGCGACAAATTCGCTCTGCGGGAGATCGAAAATTTCCTGAGGTGCGCCCATCTGCTCGACTCTTCCATTGCGCATCACCACCAGCCGGTCCGCGAGCGCGAGCGCTTCGACCTGGTCGTGCGTCACGTACACGAAAGTGCGGCCGGTGCGGCGCTGAAACTCTTTGAGTTCGAGCCGCAGCGACGATCGCAACTGCGCGTCGAGGCTCGCGAGCGCCTCGTCCATCAAAATGATTTGCGGCTCGCGCACCAGCGCGCGTGCGAGCGCGACGCGTTGCCGTTCGCCGCCTGAAAGCTCGCGCGGATAGCGTTTCAGATCGACCGTCAGTCCTGCCTTGGCCGCGCTTTCCTTCACGCGCCGTTCGGTTTCTTCGCGCGCGACACGCCGGAGCTTCAACGGAAACGCGATATTCTGAAACACCGTCATGTGTGGATAGAGCGCGAAATTCTGAAATACCATCGCGATCGATTCGCGACGCGTCGTGTTCGCTCCGCCAATTTTAATTTCACCGCTGTCAGGAAATTCGAGGCCCGCGATCAGCCGAAGCAAGGTAGTCTTGCCGCATCCCGAAGGGCCGAGCAGAACCAGGAATTCCCCGCTTTCGACGGTGAGAGAAATGTCAAAAACGCCTCCGCCAGAAGGGAAACTGCGCGTCAGGTTGCGAATCTCGAGGTCAGCCATCGTCGCGCCTATCGCGAACTCCCGGCAGTCAGCGCTCCGCGCAACGACGGACCGAGCGCGACTACGACGCAGATGGCCGGAATCATCATCAGCAGCGCGAGCGCGCTGGCGGGGCCGACGTTGCCGAACACGGTGTAATAGTAGAGCAGCGGTGGAAGCGTGCGATTGGTTTGTTGCACGAGCAGCGCAAATCCAAATTCGTCCCAGCTTAAGATGAAGCAGAGGATCAGCGCCGTCGCGATCGACGCGCGCGCCATCGGCAGATCGATCGTCAGAAAAATTCGCAGCGGCGACGCGCCGTCGATCCACGCGGCTTCCTCGATCTCGAGCGGAATCGCGACGAAGGCAGCGTACAGCGTCAGCGCGGCAGTCGGAATCGCGATCGCGGCGTGAACTATAGCCAGCCCGATGCCAGTTGGCGAATCGTAGATCCCAACGGTCGCGAGAATAATCCCGAGCGGGATCGCCACGGCGATCATCGGCAGAAGCCGAATGCCTGAGACGGTCGAAAATCCGAGGCGCTGCGCGATCGAGCTGCGCGCCATCGCATGCGCAAGCATCGCGCCGAGCGCGGTCGCGATCACCGCAGAGATAGCAGCGACAGCCGAGACTTCTCAGCACCGCGCTGCGAAGTTCGTTGACCTCAAACACGCTGATGAAATGAGAAAGCGTCAGATGATGTGGGATCCAATGCGGCGGCCACGCGAAGGTCTCGAGCTCAGGCGTCACCGATTGTTTCGCGAGAAGATAAAGAGGCAATACGGCGCCGACAAGAACGAACGCATTCAATGCGAAGCGCGCAGCCTTGAGACTATTGTTCACGCCAGTGCACCGTCGTCGCGCGAGAATCGGCGCGCGGCCAGGAGACCGCTGATGCCGATTATCGTCACCATCAGTGCCAGGATCATCGAAGCTGCCATCGCCTCGTGCGGTTTCTGCGCGTCATCCCACAAGCTGTACGAATAGGTCGAGAGCACGGGAACTCCCTCTGGCCCAGTGAGTACAAGCACAGTGGAAAAAATCCGCAGTGCGTCGATGCCGCGAAGAATCAACGCTCCGACGATTGCCGGCATCAGCATCGGCAACGTCACGAATCTGAACGTCGCGAACGTGCCGGCGCCATCGAGACGCGCGGCTTCGTAGAGTTCCGCCGGGATTGTTTGCAGACCGGCCATCAACATCAGCATCACAACCGGGGTTACATGCCACGCGTCAACCACGATGACGGTGAAAATCGCGAGCGGGCTGCGCGGACTGAGCCACGGCAGCGGATGCATCCCGGTCATCGCGATGGCGCCGTTCAGGTAGCCGCGCGGCAGGAAAATATAGCGCGCGAGGGTAAGTATCACGATTTCGGGAATCGCAAAGGGCAATATCGCGGCGGTTTCGATTAACGCCGAGCGGTTGCGGCGCGCGGTAAGCGTCAATGCCAGCGCGAGTCCGAGCACAAATTCGACGATGACGCTTCCGAACGGCACCAGCAGGTTGTTGCCGAGCGCGCGCCAGAACATCGAATCGTCGAAGAGAATCCTGTAATTCGCGAGCGAAGGACCGTTGTGATCGAAAGACAGAAGCAGGCCGTTCAGCGCCGGCAATACCAGCATCGCGATCATGAAGATGCACGGCACCACGACGAAGACTGTGCGGAGCCGCTTTGCGGAGGCGTTCACAGCTGCGAACCTGGCGCGGATTCGGCGCAGTCGCATCGATCGTGCGCGTCGAGAATGCTCGATGCGATCGCCGAAGCTGGCGGAACGTCGTCGAAAAGAACGGCGCGGATCGTCGCGCCGCCATTGGTCGCTCAGATCGGGATAACAATTGACCGTCGGGCGCGCTCGGACGTAGGGGCGCATCGCAGTGTAGCCGGCATAGAGTTGCGCATCTTCGCTGCCGGGCGCGGGCGGCACACTGCCATACCATCCGAGTTCGCGACTCAACTTCGCTTGCGTATCGGCGGTGAGCAAATACTCGATGAATTCCGCGGCGAGCTTCGGATGAGGCGCGGAATTCGGAATCGCAAGGTAGCCGCCGCCGAGCGCAGTCGCCCTGCCGTCGGGTCCCGCCGGAATGGGCGCGCTCAGATTCACGTTGGGGGCCAGGCCTTTCGCATGCAGATAGCCCATCGCGAACGGCCAGTTGAAATGAATCCAAACCGAGCCGCGAGCTTGCGCCTCGAGCACCGACATCTCGCGAAAGACTGCGGACTCGTCGTTCAAGTCGGGCGCGAGTTGCCGCAGAAAGTCGAGCGCGCGGATCGAGCCGACAGAATCGGGCGTGCATTCGTTGCCGCCCGCCGTCCATACGAAGGGCATCACGTCGCAGATCGCGCCCTCATAGCGCGCGCCTTTCAGCGCGAGTTTGCCGGGATGTTGGCGTGCGAAACGTTCGAGGTCATTCCAGGTCGCGGGCGGATTCGGAACCTCGACGCGATTGTAGATCATCGCCTGCCACATCAACCGGTGCGGAACAAAGTAGAGCTGTCGATCGACTGTCGCCGCATCCCACGCCTCTTTTGAGAACAACGCTCGCGCTGCTGGCGAGACCACAGTGTCGAGAGGTTGCGCGTATCCATGCGCCTCGCCGAGCATCGCGAGATCGAGTTCGGCCAGGTCGAGCGATCCATGACTTCCAGCCTGTACGCGCATCGCTTGCAGTACGTCGGTGTAAGTTTGCGCCAATACTTTCACGTGGACGTGATGCTGCGATTCGAAATCACTGACGAACGAGGCGTAGCGCGCAGCTTCGTCGGGGAACACTGCCAGCGCGATGTTGAGTTGGTCGGGCGCCACTGAAGTGCGGCATCCGACAATGAGCATTGCGAGTGCCAGGACTAAAGATCGCGTCGGTGTGCGCAGTAGATCCATTGTCTCGCGTCGCTCGATCGATCAATGTTCGGATCGATGTTCCGCGGGACCTTGAGCCGGCATGAGATTGTGCGCCGTATTGACCATCGAGACGTGAGTAAAGGCCTGCGGAAAATTTCCGAGCTGGCGTCGTTGAACCGGATCGTATTCTTCGGACAGCAGGCCAACGTCGTTGCGCAAATCCAGCAGACGCTGAAAGAGATCGCGCGCCTCCTGGGTGCGGCCGGCGATTGCATAGTTATCGGCGAGCCAGAAAGTACACGGCAGGAACGCGGCTTCGCCCGGCGGAAGTCCATCGACGCCGGTCTCGGTCGGGTATCGCAGCACGAGGCCTTTATAGATCAGTTCCCGCTCGATTGCGTTTACAGTTGAGACCACTCGCGGATCGCTTGCGGGCAGAAAACCGACCAGTGGAATCATCAGCAGTGACGCGTCGAGAGATTTCGAGCCGTAGTATTGGACGAACGCGTTGCGCTCGGGGTCAAAACCGCGGTCGCAAATGTCGCGATGAATCTCGTCGCGCAATGCCCGCCAGCGATTGAGCGGACCGTCGCCAAAGCCTTTACGAATCTCTTTTACCGATCGATCGACCGCCACCCACGCCATCACCTTAGAGTGGGTGAAATCGCGGCGCGGTCCGCGCACTTCCCAGATTCCCTCATCAGGCTGCTTCCAGCCTGACTCGAGGAAGTCCATCAGCCCGCTCTGAAGCCGCCATGCGTCCTCGTTGCGCTCAAGTTTGTACTTGCGGGCGACGTGCAGAGTGTCGATCACCTCGCCATAGACGTCGAGTTGAAACTGCTGATGCGCGGCGTTGCCAATACGCACTGGTGCGCTTTTCTCATAGCCAGTCAGCCACGGCAATTCCAACTCAGTGAGCATTCGTTCACCCGCGATTCCGTACATGATCTGAGTATCTTGCGGATGACCTGCTATTGCCCTGAGTAGCCATTCGCGCCACGCGCGCGCCTCATCGATATAGCCAGAAATCAATAGTGCGTAGAGCGTGAAAGTAGAATCGCGGAGCCAGCAAAATCGATAGTCCCAATTGCGCGGACCGCCGAGACATTCGGGAAGGGAGGTTGTCGGCGCCGCGACGATACCGCCGGTTGGTGCGTAGGTGAGAGCCTTCAGCGTTATCAGCGATCTGACAACCGGCTCGCGCCATTCGCCCTGACAAGAGCAGCGGCCGGCCCATTTGCGCCATCGCTCCTCCAACACCGTTAGCAGGCGGAGAGGATCCCCGTCGCCGGGTTCTTTTTCGTGCGATGGATAGCCGGTCAACCTGAACGTCTCTGATTGACCTTCGCCGATAGTGAATTCGCCGACGGTCGTAAAATCCTTGCTGGCCAGCGGGACCGCCGTTCGGAACGCGATCGCATTCGGACCGGATACGGCGCTGATACCGTAGTCGCGTTTTCGCACCCAAGGGATTGTGTGCCCATAGTCGAACCGCAAAATTAGTTCCGTCCGCATCGGCACCTGTCCACGGATGCCCTTCACGATTCGAATCAGATCGATTTGTTCGGCGCGTTCGGCGATCGGCATGAAGTCGATGACGGTGGCGACGCCACTTTCAGTCTCGAACTCGGTCTCAAGTATGAGGGTATCGTCGCGATACTTCCGCCGGACTTGCTTGACGCCGCCCTGTGGCGCCAGGAGCCAGCGTCCGTTTTCGTTGGTTCCGAGAAGCGCGCCGAGGCATGCGCCCGAGTCGAATCGCGGCAGACATAGCCAGTCGATCGAACCCGTGCGGTCGACGAGCGCGGCGGTGCGCAGATTTCCGATCAGCGCGTAGTCTTCGATCCGGCTGCTCATTTTAAATCACCGCTATCTTTCGGCACGAGGATCGCGACGGAGACTGCCGGCAATTCGATCGATTTACCGTCGAAGCGAACTTCAGACTTGGATGCGAGCGATACGCCCAACCGAGTCGCGTCGTGGGCGATCGGTATGCGCTGTTGAGTTGCCGCAAAGTTGCAAATGACGATGGGTCCGCCGCGGTTGACGCATATCCAGCGCGCCTGTTCGTCGAAGGTGACCGCGTCGAGGTCCAGGCGGCCGTTCTCGAAGTCGCGCACGCATCGGCGAAGACTGATCAGTTGCCGGTACCATTCCAGGATCTCGCGATGCTCTCCACGCTCCCGCTCATCCCATTTGAGTTTGGATCGCTCGAACGTATCCGATGCCTGCGGGTCGGGGACCTTCGACGCGTCGGCGACGAGAGATGCGAATTCCGCTCTGCGGCCTTTGCGCACAGACTCTGCCAGCGCAGGATTCTGATGATCGGTGAAATACTGAAACGGACTCGACGCGTTCCACTCTTCGCCTTGAAACAACATGGGTATGAACGGTGCAGTGAGGAGCAACGCCGCGGAAATTTTGAGTTGATCGATCGTCACGAGATGCCCGAGACGCTCGCCGATCGCGCGATTACCGACCTGATCGTGATTCTGCATGAACGCGACGAATCGATGCGCCGACAGCGCCAGCACCGGCCTGCCATGCGTGCGCCGGCGACTCTTCGAATAAATGCCGTCGTACACGAAGCCGCGGGTCAGACATTTCGCGAGCTGCGCTACCGAACCGAAGTCAGCCAGGTAGCCGGTCGCCTCGCCAGTCAGGATGGTGTGGAGCGCGTGATGAAAATCGTCGTTCCATTGCGCGTCCAGGCCAATACCGCCCGCCTCGCGCGGCGTTACGATTTGCGGGTGGTTGAGATCGCTCTCCGCGATCACCATCAGATGGCGGCCGACTTCGGCTTCGAGCTCATGGACCTCCACGCCGAGCTGCTCGAGAAACGGAATCGCGGAGGCGTCGAAGATCGCGTGGATCGCGTCCAGGCGAAGGCCGTCGATGCGATAATCGCGCAACCACATCAACGCGTTGTCGCAAAAGAATCGGCGGACCTCGTCGCTGTCCCGATCGTCGAGGTTAACCGCGGCGCCCCACGGCGTGTGATATCGACCGGTAAAGTAGGGACCGAATCTCGCGAGATAGTTCCCCTCCGGACCGAGGTGGTTGTAAACGACGTCGAGAATAACGGCGAGGTCGTGTCCATGCGCCGCGTCGACGAAGCGCTTCATCGCGTCGGGACCGCCGTACGAATGATGCGGAGCGAAAAGGTCGACGCCGTCGTAGCCCCACCCGCGCGCACCTGGAAACTCGGCCACCGGCATCACCTCGACGTGAGTAACGCCAAGATCGCGCAGATCGCCGAGGCGCTCGATCGCGGCGTCGAAGGTGCCCGCGTTCGTGAAGGTGCCGATGTGACATTCGTAAATGATCGCCGACGATAGCGGCCGCGGCTGCCATCGAGCATGACGCCAATGAAAACTCGAGTGATCGACCGGGCGCGAAAATCCGTGCACGCCGTGCGGCTGAAATGGCGAACGGGGATCGGGCAACGGCTGGCCACCGTCAAGGCTGAACGCGTAGTCGGCGCGCGCCAATTCGGGATTCAGTTCGGCGTGCCACCAACTGCCGCTGTCGCGATGCATCTCGATGCGTTCATTTCCTGTGACCATCGCGACCTTTGCCGCGGATGGCGCCCAGACGCTGCGCCGATTCACGGCTAAGTTCCTTCATGCGCGAGCAACGCAACTGGAAATCGGTGCATCAGCTCGGCAAGTTTTATGCTACCGCCGCGCAGTCGGTCGCCGGTCAAATGATTTGCCCATTGGCCGCGCGGCAGTTCCACTTCGGTGTCGCGCCAATCGTCGCCAAGCTTCGCGACCAATCGCGGCACGATCGTCACGACCGATTCGCCGCGGATGAACGCGACGACGTGATCGCGGCGCGACCCGCGAGCTTCGAGCGGCTCGATTCCAGCCTGCGGGCCGAACCATTCCGGACGCTGTTTGCGCAGCGCGAGTCCGTTGCGGATTAGCCAGAGCTTGGGCATCCCCTCGTCGAAACGCTTCATCACCTGTTCGACCGTTGTGTTTCTGACATCGGCGAGCATCCGTTGCCGCAAGTCGAAATCATTCGGCCGGCGATTGTCGGGATCGACCAGCGCGAGGTTCCATAACTCGGTGCCCTGGTAAAAGTCGGAGACACCGGGCGCGGTGAGCTTCACCAACGTTTGCGCGAGCGAATTTATCCGCCCGGGACGAATCAGCGAAGCGACAAAATCATTCAGTGATTCGATGAAGTCGTAATCGTCGTAGATGCTATCGATAAATTTCCGCACCGCGTCCTCGTATGCGGCTACGGGGTCGGTCCACGAGGTATGGACCTTGGCTTCGCGCGCAGCCTTTTCCGCGTAAGCGAGCAGTCGCGACCTTTCGATCGGCCACGCGCCGACCATCGACTGGTAGAGATGATATTCGAAGTTTCGATCCGGCATCTCGCCGGTGCGATGGCGGTCGTTGATCGCGGCCCATTCAATAACCGCGCGGCTCCATCGCTCGGCTTCCTCGGAGAGAAGGAAAAGGCGCGCGCGCACATCTTCGCTGCGCTTGGTGTCGTGGGTCGAAGTCGCCAGCATTGTGCGCGGCGATTGACGATGCATCCTGGCGCACCATGCGAGAAATTCCGCGGCGGTGACGCTAAAGCAATCGGGATCGCCGCCGACTTCGTTGAGCGCGAGCATCCGGTTGAAGGAATAAAAGGCGGTGTCCTCGACGCCCTTCGCCGTCACTGCGGCGGAGATCTGCTGAAAGCGAAGCGCCAGCTCAGCGCCTAACTTTCCGCCGGTCCGGAGCGCGAGGATTTCGCGCAGGAAGTCGAACAATCGCGCGTCGAGGTCTGAGCGATACAGCTTTGCCGGCCTCGATCGCGGCGGAGATTTGACAGTCGTCTTCAGGAGCGACTTCGCGCGGCTCGCGAACGTAGGTGCGGTAAACCGGCAGGCACGCCATCGTCGCGCGGATAACCTCGTGCGCTTCGTGGCGGGTGTAATCGCGGTGAAGGCGGTCAGCCTCGCACAGGTCGAGCAGCATCGCGGTGAGAGTGTTGATTTCGCTGCCGAGCGTATCGCGCATCGAGAATTGCTTGCGCGCGCGAACCAGCGCCGGATAGTCGGCCGACTCGCCAGTGAACTCGCGATAGAAGTCGGTCAACGGCTGCGCACCAGCGGGATCGACGAACAATCGTCCCACCATGTTCAGAAAATCATAACCGGTGGTGCCCTCGACCGGCCACGATTCTCGAAGCCTCTCAGAGCCAAGGAGAATCTTCTCGGCGACGATCCACGTGTCGGGGCACGCCGCGCGCAAGCGCTGAAAGTACTCCAGCGGATCGCGCAATCCGTCGGGATGATCGACCCGAAGTCCCGACAAACGGCGCTCGGAGACCCAGCGCATCACCAATTGATGAGTCGCGTAGAACACCCGCTCGTTTTCGACCCTGAGACCGACGAGCGAGTTGATATCGAAGAAGCGGCGGTAGCCAAGATCGCGCGCGGCCATTCGCCAATAGGCGATGCGGTAGTTCTGCTGCTCGAGAAATTCGTGCAGGCGATCCGGATCGGCATTCAGTTGCGCGACGACGTCGTCAATCGCGCTCGCCGCCACCGCGTCCTCGTTCAACAGCTTGGCGAGCATGTCAGCCAGTAACTTCTTGTCGCGATGGCGCCGATTAATGCTCGCGAGATCGGTCGAGGCTGGCGATGGCAGCGCGTCGAATCCGTCCGCGAGAAAAGCCATCGCGTCGCTACCGCATTTTTGGGCCGCCGGCGCGAGAATCTGACAGAATGACCGCGGCCCCACCGGGAACACGTGATTGCCGTCGTGTACTTCGAAGGTATGACCGGTGCGAACGACTTTCAGTTTTCCCGCCTCGAGCAGGACGCCGTACTGATCCTCGAGCACCGGCATCAGCACAACATTGTGGATGCGGCGCTCCGGCGGCTCCCAATCGACATCGAAGAATTCAGCGTAGGCGCTCGACGGACCGTTCTCGAGCACGTCCCACCACCACGGATTCTCGTGGTCGATAGCCATGTGATTGGGCACGATGTCGAGCAGGTGGCCCATCTTCGACGCGCTCGAGCGCGGCGCACATTCGGTCGAACGCGCGATCGCCGCCTAAATCACGGCTGACTTTGGAATGATCGACGACGTCGTAGCCGTGAGTGCTGCCCGGCGCGGCTTGGAACAGAGGCGAAGAATAGAGATGGTCTATACCCAGCTCTTCCAGGTACGGGATTATCTTTGCCGCATCGTCGAACCCGAACTGACTATTCAACTGGACGCGGTAAGTGGATAGCGGTTCATGCAACACGGCGCATCACGACTAGCGATCGCGATTCTATATTTATTTTAGTGCCGGCTGCACGCTGCCAGTTATCCTCGGCGGGCGCGTCGCCGTTCCTGGTATCAAGAACCCGGGACCAGCTTTGCCCCCAAATTTCGGGCGGTAGCACGAACTCGACGGGTTCCCAATGCGCGTTGAAGATTAGATAGAAGGATTGATCGAGCACGCGACGACCTGCGGCGTCAGCCTCGGAAATTCCGTCACCATTGAAGAACACGCCCAACGACTTCGCGAAACCTACGCCCCAGTCCTCGTCAGACATCTGTTCTCCATCGGGACGAAACCACGCGAGGTCGTTCACATCGCTGCCGCGAATCGATTTTCCCTGGAACCATTTTCGTCGGCAGAACACCGGATGCTCTTTTCGAAACTCGATAATCTCTTTCGTGAATTCGAGCAGCTTGGTATCGACCTTGTCCCAGTCCAGCCACGAAATCTCATTGTCCTGGCAGTACGCGTTGTTGTTGCCCTGTTGCGAGCGGCCGAATTCGTCGCCCGCCAGCAGCATCGGAACGCCCAGCGAGAGGAATAGTGTGGCGAGAAAATTTCGCTTCTGACGCCCTCGCAGCACGTTGACCTCGCGATTGTCGCCGGCCGGACCTTCGACGCCGCAATTCCAGGATCGATTGTTGGGCTCGCCGTCGCGATTCTCCTCGCCGTTGTCCTCGTTATGCTTCTCGTTATAGCTGACCAGGTCGTTCAAGGTGAATCCGTCATGCGCGGTCAGAAAATTGATGCTGGCGTAGGGACGGCGGCCGCCCGATTCGTACAAGTCCGAACTGCCGGTCAGACGCGAGGCGAACTCGGCGATACCCTGATCACTGCCGCGCCAATAATCGCGGACGCAGTCGCGATAGCGGCCGTTCCATTCCGACCACAGCACCGGAAAGTTGCCGACCTGGTAGCCACCCTCGCCCAAATCCCACGGCTCCGCGATCAACTTTACCTGCGACAACGTCGGGTCCTGGTGAATGATATCGAAGAACGCGCCGAGACGATCGACTTCGTGAAGTTCTCGCGCCAGCGCCGCCGCCAGGTCGAATCGGAATCCGTCAACATGCATTTCCGTGACCCAGTAACGCAGGCTGTCCATCAACAACTGGAGCGACGCGCGGATGGCGCATGTTCAAGGTGTTGCCGCATCCGGTGTAGTCCATGTAGTAGCGCGGCTGTCCGTCGACGACCCGATAGTACGCGGTGTTATCGACGCCTCTGAAACAGACCGTCGGGCCAAGATGGTTGCCCTCCGCGGTATGGTTGTAAACCACGTCCAGGATTACTTCGAGGCCGGCGCTATGCAGGGTGCGAACCATGTTCTTGAATTCCGCCACCTGATCGCCGGCACTGCCCGCGGCTGAGAAGCGCGCATCCGGTGCGAAGAATCCCAGCGAGTTGTAGCCCCAATAATTGGTAAGACCGCGGTCCAGCAGATGGCGATCCGCGACCGAGTGATGAATCGGCATCAACTCGACCGAGGTGATTCCAAGTTTCTTGAGATATTCGATCGACGCGGGATGCGCGAGTCCGGCGTAGGTGCCGCGCAGATCGGACGGTATCTCGGGATGCAGCATCGTGAAGCCTTTGACGTGCAATTCGTAAATTATCGTCTCGTGCCACGGGATGTGCAGCAGGGAATCGTTGCGCCAGTCAAAGTAAGGATCGACGACTACGCTTTTGGGAACGAACGGCGCGCTGTCGCGATCGTCGCGGCTCAAGTCTTCGTCGGGATGACCGATCGTATAGCCGAACAAAGCGTCGTCCCACTGAAGGAACCCGTCGATCGATTTGGCATAAGGGTCAACCAGCAATTTCGCGGGATTGAAACGCTGTCCGTTATTCGGATCGTGGGGACCGTGGACCCGATAACCGTATCGCAACCCCGGCTTCACCCCCTGCAAATAGACATGCCACACGTTGTCCGTCCGCTCGGTGATCGCTATACGGGAAGTCTCGAGATTGCTGTCGCGATCGTCGTAAAGACAAAGCTCGACGCCAGTCGCATTTTCGCTGAAGAGCGAAAAGTTCACACCCGCCCCGTCGTAGTTCGCTCCCTGCGGGTAAGGATTGCCGGGCATCGTTCTGATTGTGCCATTCATGGGACGAAGTCTTCTCAAGCGCGCGGCGTTTTTTTCTCACGCGAAAACGTTTTGCTTACGCAGAATCAGCAAGAGCAAGGCCACCAAAAAGTTGGCAAATGCTTAGGTTTTTCGACTAGCGGCGGGTAAAAGTTACAAACTTCGGCGCAGTGATGAATTAATTACACAGACGAGGGTTAAGGCGTACGGCTATGCCAATCCCGGCGAGACCGTGATGCAATCGGCTCGGAGCGGGACGTGAAACCAATTCTAGTAAAGAAAAAACTACAGATTACACAACTTCGCCAAAGGGTTCTGCTGGGAACAGCTACACAAAATGTCGGCACATTGATTGCTTGATTGTGCATTGAATCCGAAGCCAAAAATACTTTTCGTTTGACGCGCCCGATCGAGCATCGAGGGAGAGGAATAGTCAAATGCCCGGAGTTGGCACGGCTACCCATAACGGCAAATCGGAACCGCACCTTCTCACCAACTCCTATTTCGACAATTCCAACTACTCCGCGGTGATTCTCGCCGGCGGCGACGGTGCTCGCCTCAGCTCCTTCACCCACGAAGTTTACGGCTATCACCTGCCCAAGCAGTTCTGTCCGCTGTTCGAGGGAGAGACGCTGCTCGAACAGACGATGCGCCGGGTCTCGATTCTGGTGCCTCCCGCGCAGACCTTGACGGTGCTGAATCGTGCGCATCGAAAGTTCTACTCCCCGATCCTCAACGGAACTGCGGCCAGCAATCTGTTCATTCAGCCTGAGAATCGTGGGACGGCCCCCGCGATCCTGTGCGCGTTGCTTCGCCTGGTAGAGACTGGCCGCACGGGCCCGGTGGCGATCTTCCCTTCCGACCACTACGTCAGCGACGATGCCGCCTTCATGCTCCATGTCGCGACCGCAGTCCGCGCGGTAAATCGTTCACCACAGTTGACGGTGCTGCTGGGAATCGCGCCGGAGGGTCCCGAGACCGAGTACGGGTGGATCGAACCCGGATCGCCCCTGCCGCTGCCTGATGTTGGCATCGGGAAAGTCAGCCGGATTCGTCGCTTCCTCGAGAAGCCCTCGCCCGAAGTCGCGCGCGAGCTCTACGACCGTAACTATCTCTGGAACAGTTTCGTTCTGATCGCGAATCCCACCACCCTGCTCTCTCTGATTGCCAGGGCGATTCCCGAATTGTACGAAGTGTTCTCGGGGATCCGACCATTCTTCGGCGGCGCGGCCGAGAATGAAATCCTCCAGACAATCTACCCGCAAATATCGTCGGCCGATTTCTCGGCTCGCGTGCTGGCCAACTTTCCGACCGAGTTCTCGGTTTTACCCGTCAATGGAGTCAAATGGAGCGATCTTGGCGATCGAAAACGCATGATCGCGGCCATCTCGAATCGCGGAAGACATGTTTTGGGAGGAAACCAAAATGTCACCAGAAGCCAGTCCTTCGCAGTTGCCGGCAGTCAGGAACAAACCGGTAGCAGTAAAGCGTTTCAGAGCCATCGATGAAAAACGCGGCGTCCCCGATCTGCGAAACTTTCCGATCGCATCGACGACTCCCAGCATGCCGATAGCTATCCGCGACGAAGTCCTCGACCTTTACGCCTTTCTTTTTTGCCAGGGCGGATTTCGTCATCTCGGCATGACCTTCGAACAATTCCTGCTGGTGATCGCCGCCTTCAAGCCAGGCGATTTGACCGAGACCATCCACGAAACAATAGGGTTCTAAACCCTCAAGCGTAGGCGACAGATGAATAGAAACAGCGGTGCGGCGGGAATCGGTCAAACATCTAACGACGAACCAGGCTTGCTCGACAGCCAATGGCACTACGTCAGTGTCAGTTATGGCGGCAAGCAGATGGGACTACTCGTAGAGACCGACGACGAAGAAGAGGCATGGATGGAAGCAGAGGACCTACGTCGCGCCTTTGGCGACGATGCTAGGATTCTCACGGTACAAAAGGTCGTCGTCCAATAAACTGCTGTCCGACTTCGGCCACGGCGCTATAGCCCAAAAAAAGCGGTGCGGGTGGTCCCACCGGTTTCCCGTAAAACCTTTGTGGTGAGGCCGACCCGCACAGCGGAGGCACAGTTTGATCAAGCAGGGTTGACTTTAGCCGTCAGCGTATCCCTTCCAAGTTTCTTCGAGTTCCGCGAGAAATAATAAGCGCCATAGATTCCCCAAATAGACCGATAGCACTACCGCGATGATCGGCTCCTTCCAACTGCCAAGTCCTTCCAGTGGCCCGATGATGTAGAACGCCATGCAGCCGAAGTTCGCGATCGCGCCGAATACCGGCACCACCATGTGCTTGAAGCCGCTAAATTCGTGATGCTCGCGGAAGGCCACTATGCAGATAACGTTGGTCATGCCGTAAAGCGCGAACGTGCCAAAGTTGGATATCAGTGTCACCAGCGAAAGTCCGTTCGGCAGCGAAGACAAGGTTGCGTTCGAACCTAAACCCACCGCGTACCAGATGCTGTGGGGCAACGTGGCCATGGTTTTGTCGTCGGGTGCGGCCGAACCGCAGAAGAAGAACAGCGCGGCGAAAGCGCCCAGCACGGCCGAGATTGTCGCCAGCGTCCAGATCGCGCGATGAGGGGTGAGATTATCGCCGTGCAGCAGACCGAAGTGCTGCGGCACCTCCTCGTCGCGGCCCATCGCATAAGTGACGCGTGCGCCAGTGTTGATGCAGGCCAGCGTCGTTCCGATCAGCGCGAGGAACACGGTCACCGCTTCGAGCAGCATGAACGCCTGGCCATGACCGGCGAGCAAGGTATTTCCGATGATCACCATCATATCGCCGATCGGCGCGGCCGAGCCTTTGGCGTCGGCCAGGCTATAGGCGCTGTTCATGAAATAGTTGGCGGCGAAGTATTCGATCAGGTACATGAACAGGCATTGGATCGTGATCGAGAGCAACACCCCCCGCGGGATGTCCTTTGTTGGGTTCTTCGCTTCCTCGCCCAAAGAGGTTATGGATTCGAATCCGACCAGCAGCAGGATTGCGATCGTCGCCTGCAGCATCATCCAGTTGAAGTTGTGCGGAAGGATCACCGAGAGCGCAGTCGGATGCGCCGGCGCGTCACCGTTGAACGCGTAGTGCAGCACCTTGGTCGTGCCGTCCAGGGCCATACCGCTCGAACCATCAGGATGTCCCATCCTGTAGGCGATCGCCAGCGCAGTAAAGAACAGAAGCGCGATCCACTGGACTATGTTGATCGCGAGATTGACCATCGTGGAGCCGACCACACCCTTATATGCGATCCAGGAGATTCCGTAAGCTGAAATAACGGCGATCAGCGCCATAAATACCGGTCCCGGAATTCCGGCATTCATGTAGTTCGGAGCTATGCTGCCGAGGATGTATCCGATCATGATGCCGATTGTCGCGACCATCACGCCGGGGTAAACCCAATAGTAGAGGTGCGACGCCCATCCGGTTGCGAACTTCGCGATTCGGGCGAACCTGAAGTTCGTCGAATGGTTGAGGAACGCCTTTTCCGCGAAGAGATACGAGCTGCCGGCCCCCGGATAGAGCTTGGCGAGTTCCGAGTAAGAGATCGCGGTCGCGTAGGCCAGCAGAATAGCGAAGAAAATTCCAAACCACATCGCCATGCCGGACGGGTACGCGTAGCCCGCCTGGACTACGAAGGTAATCCATAGGAACGCTCCCGGCGCGATCAGCGCCATCGCGTTGACCGTGACTCCGGTCAATCCCAAGGTAGGTTTCATCTTAGGTTCTGTTGATTCGGCCATTCTTACACCTTTGTGTTGGGCTCAGATTTGCGCGTTGCACTCGTATCCCCCGCTACTTCACTATTCGCCAATAGATCTCTCTGCGCAGGACGGCAGCACTAACTATGCCACTAGATGATGGTTCGAACGAGCAAAAGTGAGTTGGTAGGACCAGCTAAAGGCGAAGCTTAGTCCCTTGCAAAATTGAATTGTCGGCAACAGCTTCGACCTAAATTAATTTTCCCGTGACAATGCACTTACAATGCAGGCAATTTCACTCTGCACTGCCGAAAACGCGGAGCTATCGGGTCCAGATATTCCATTCGGACTAATCGTCGGTCGGCAGCCGTCAAGTTTGCTGCAAATTTTTTAGGCAATGCTAAATGAATAGGCGCTCTAGTTGCCTCAAGTCACACTCGGCGACAGACCTCTCGATGATACCGCGGCTAGCGCGCCGCAGCAGAAAGAAATTCGAGCACGACTTCCTTGAACCGCGGATCTGCGGGCGCCGTCATGTGGTCGCGGCCTTCGAGCATCACCAGTCGCGCTCCTGGGATCATCTTTCGCCAGTGGCTCAGGATCTCCGATCGCATTGTCGTTCGGTGCCGACGACGATCAGTACCGGCATCCGCACCGCTGCGAGCTTGGCCGGATCGAACGGCGACCGCTCCGCATCGATCAGCGCGGCCAGCGCTTTCAAGTCGTTGGGCATCGACTCGGCGAATCGCCGGTAAGCTTTCGCCACCGGACTCTTGATCGTCGCAGGATCCTCGGCGCGGTAGGCCTCCGAAATCGCGTCGCGATCCGCTTTGTCTTCCAGGCCGTCGTCGTACGCGATTCCGCCCAGCACGATCGCGCGAAATCGCTCCGGGTGCGACAGCATCAGCTCGATCGCGATGCTCGAGCCCATCGAGTAGCCGATCAGGAGCGCGCGCTCGATTCCGAGATGGTCCATCAGGCGCGTCACGTCCGCGCCCATGCTCGCGTAGCCGTACGCCTCGCGCTCGTGCGGCTTGTCGCTGAGCCCGTGCCCGCGCACGTCAGGCGCGATCACCCGATATTTCGCCGACAGCGCGGCAATCCATCCGGTGCCGCCCCAGTTGTGCTCCGCGGTCGAAGCGAAGCCGTGCACCAGCACGACCGGCTCGCCGGAGCCGACGTCGTGGTAATGAATCTTGACGCCCGCTGAATCAAAAAACGGCATTTTCATATCTCCCGTGCGCCAAAACGTGACGAAATTCCGCGTCTCGCGACCTGCCCTGATACCTTAATCGTTGGCCGACGTATCTGTATAATGATGCCGGCGATGGCGATTGACCTCGAAAATGCGCGCGAGCGGATGGTGCTCGAGCAACTCGAACGCCGCGGTATCAAGGAACCGCGCGTGCTCGACGCGATGCGCACGGTCCCGCGCCATCGATTCCTTCCTGCCGAACTTCACGATCACGCCTACGACGACGGCCCGCTGCCGATCGGCGATTCGCAGACGATCTCGCAGCCGTACATGGTCGCGCTGATGAGCGAGGTCGCCGAACTCACCGGCGCCGAGAAAGTTCTCGAAGTCGGCACCGGTTCCGGCTATCAAACCGCGGTGCTCGCGCGTCTGGCGCGCGCCGTTTATTCCGTCGAGTTCAACGCTCATCTTCACGATCGCGCCCGCGTGATTCTCAACTCGATGGGCGTCAACAACGTCTATCTTCGATGCGGCGACGGCTCGGACGGATGGCCCGAAGAGGCGCCCTTCGACGTCGTGATGGTGACGGCGGCGATGCCGGGGATCGCGCTGCCGCTGCTGAATCAGTTGACGCCGCAAGGACGGTTGATTGCGCCGATCGGCGAAGACGAACTCCAGACCCTGGTGCGTATCAGCCGCAAGACCGGGCGCTGGAATGAGGAATATTTCGGCGAGTGCCGATTCGTGAAGATGACCGGCAAGCTCGGCTTTCAGGATTAGCGTACTGAAAATCTCGTATTTCGCGGACCCGCAGGGATGTGGTGCGGGGCGGTGACGGACGGCGGATGAAGTGACCGAGGCGGGGACTGTACATTTGCGCTGGATCTCGCGCGCGAGCATCGCGTTCGCGCTCGCAGTTTCGATCGCGCTTGCAGGATGCGGCGACAGCTCGCCGCCTTCCACCTATATCCCCGCCGTTTCGCAACGCCCCGTCACTCACGTCGTCGTCCGGGCGAAACCGTTTACCACATCGCAAACGAATACGGCGTCAGCGTCGGCCGCTTGATGACGGCGAACGGAATCAGCGATCCTCGCGAGTTGCGCGTCGGCCAGACCCTGACGATTCCGGGCGCGTACCGAAGCCGCGGCAATCGGCACCGCGTCCAGCGGAGTGCATCGCTATGCCGGCGAGCGCGCGTCGCGACAGTTCCTGTGGCCGGTGCAACAAGGCGTGGTGTCGTCGGGATTCGGAATCCGCAACGGCGCGATGCACAGCGGCGTCGATATCGCGGCGCCGGTCGGCACTCCGGTGCTTGCCGCCGACAGCGGCGTCGTGATCTTCTCCGGCACGCTGCACGGCTACGGCAACACCGTGATCATTCGTCACGACGACGGTTACGCGACGGTTTACGGACACAACGAACGCAACCTGGTCAGCGAAGGCGCGCGAGTCGCGCGCGGACAGCAAATCGGCGAGATCGGCCGCACTGGACGCACCACCGGCGCCAACCTTCACTTCGAAGTGCGCCGCGACAACGTCGCCCAAAACCCGCTCGCCTATCTGCCCGAGCCCGCGACCTCCGACGGAATCAGCTTTGCCGCGGCCGGCGGCAGCTAGTATCTTTGACCACCGCACTCGCGACTGCGCGCGACAATCTGTGCGATGGAATCAAGGATGACTGCCGAAGAAATAAAAAAACTGATTCGCAACGTCCCGGACTTTCCCAAGCCCGGAATTATGTTCCGAGACTTCACCCCGCTGATCGCCGACGCGCGCGGTTTCGCCGCAGTAGTCGATCAGTTGGCCGCGCCGTATCTCGGCAAAGTTGACGCCGTGGTCGGAATCGAGTCGCGCGGCTTCGTCGTCGGCGCGCCGGTCGCGTATCGATTGGGTGTCGGCCTGGCGATCGCGCGCAAGCCCGGCAAACTCCCGTTCCACACTTTCGATCAGGCGTACGATCTCGAGTACGGCAGCGCGACATTGCAAATGCATCAGGACGCGCTCGCCGGCAAAGGTCGCGTGCTGCTGGTTGACGACTTGCTGGCGACCGGCGGCACCGCAGCCGCGGCGTTGCAACTGGTGCACAAAATTCGGCGGCAACGTGATCGGATGCGCGTTCGTGGTCGAGCTCGACGCGCTCAAGGGACGCGAACGTCTCGCGCCGGTGAATTGCTTCTCGCTAATCCACTATGATTAAGCGATGGCGACTCCGACCGACAATCACGCACCGGTCGCGCATGCACATGCGCGGTCGGATCAGCGCCGCCTGCTAATCGTCCTCGGCGTCACCTCCGCATATTTCGCGACCGAACTCGTCGGCGGCTACCTGACCGGAAGCCTCGCGCTGCTCTCCGACGCGGTCCACATGCTCACCGACATCGCCGCGCTATGCCTGGGTATGCTGACGTTGTGGATCTCGACGCGCCCCGCATCGTCGGCGAAAACCTACGGCTATCTCCGCGCGGAAATCCTCGGCGCGCTGCTCAACGGCCTGTTCCTCTGGGTGCTCGTGGTCTTCATCTGGATCGAAGCATTCGGGCGGCTGAGAAACCCGCGCCCGGTTTCAGGGCTGGCCGTGATGGCGATCGCGATCATCGGAATCTGCGTAAACAGCTTCTCCGCGTGGATGACCTCGACCGAGACGCACGGCGGCCACCAGCACGGAATGGCGATGCGCGCGGCCTTCCTCCACGTCATCTCCGATCTCATCGGCTCGATTGGCGTGCTCGCTTCCGGCGCGCTGAATTATTTCACCGGATGGATGCAGGCCGACCCCGCAGTGAGCATATTGATAGGAGTGCTCGTCCTGTACGGCTCGTGGGGCCTGGTGCGCGAGGGCGTGGACATCCTGATGGAATCGGTGCCGCGACATATCGATCTCGACGAGATGCGCACCGACCTGCTCGCCGTCAGCGGCACCGAGGAAGTGCACGACCTTCACGTCTGGTGCCTGACCACCCGGCAAATAGCGCTGTCGGCGCACGCGGTGGTCGCAGCCGGCGCGGATCGCGATCGAGTGCTCGCCGACATGTGTCATCTGTTGCAGAACAAGTTCGATATCCATCATCTGACCCTGCAACTCGAGTGCGACAATCGCCGCCCGCACGAGCCTGAACACTTCTGAGTCGATCCGATGAAAGCCGATCAAACCATCTTCTACGACATCAACACGCAGCGCGATTTCATTCTGCACGACGGTAAATTTCACATCGAGGGCGCGGAAAATCTCGTGCCCACCTGGAAGGCGATCACCGATCTCGCTCGCGATCAGGAAGTGAAAATCGTCTGTTCGGTCGATTGCCACGTTCCCGGCGACCCGCAACTGAAAAGCTGGGGCGGACCTTATCCCGATCATTGCATGGCAGGCACGCCCGGCCAGCAAAAAATCGATGAAACCAAACCGCTCAATCCACTGACGCTGGAAAATCGCGAATACACGCCCGACGAAATCAAGCAGATCCTCGATCACGACGGAGAGATCGTCTTTCGTCGTCAACAATTCGATAAGCTGGCAGACAATCCTCACCTGAGCGCGATTCTGCGGCTCGTCCTGCGCCCATATCAGGACATCGTGATGTACGGCGTGTACACAGAGGAATGCGTCGCTCGCGAGATCGCCGCGCTCATTGGCGTCGGCCCGAAACTGCACATCATCACCGACGCTGTCGCCATCGTCGGCACCGAGTCGCCAACCTTCCACGAAAAATTGCTGCAGCAAGGCGTCGAGTTGCTAACCTTCGCCGAGTTGAAGATTCGGATACTCAACTGATGGTCACGTCGGAGCCGGTCGATCGCAGCGGCTTCAGTGGCGCGGGCCGCCGTGCCCGCGATGATCGCGCGCCTGAATTTTACGAAGAGCCCTGGGTCACTCCGCCGTTCCAACCATTTCGCGCAATCGGCGCGCTCATCCTGATCGCGTCGCGGCTTCGGCCTCTACGAATACGTCTTGGTGTCGTTCTGGTCGGTGCCGTGGATGGGCATCCACGATCGAATCCCATGGCCCGCGTTCGCGATCCTGGCAGCCGCGATCGCGCTATCGATTGCAGGACTCCGACTCGCGCTGGGACTCTATTCGCCGCACGCCAAGCTCGGCTTCGGCCTTTTCGCGTTCCTCGCATGCATCGTCGTCGGCGCAGGCGGCGGCCGCTTCGTCAGTTACGTGATGCGCGCGACGCTCAATCCGCCGTTCACTCTGAAGATAGCGGTCGGACAACAATTCCCAACCTTCGCGCTCACCGATCAGAACGACTCGATTCACCACGGCCCGGCTTCCGCCGCGAACGCCACGTTGATTTATGTTTATCGCGGCGACTACGACCCGTTCGCGCGTTTCGAACTCGCCGAACTGACCGCGCATCTCGACGAATTTCGCCACGCCGGCATCGATACGCTTGCTATCAGCACCGATCAGATCGAGCGATCGAAGATGCTCGCAGGATTTCTTCGCACGAAAATCCCGCTGCTGAGCGACAACAGCGAATCGCTCATCGCATCGCTCGGTCTCGTGCAACATCATCGCAACGGCGAGCCCGACAACGCGATACCGGCGTTTTTTGTGGTCGATCGAAACGGCGTCGTCGCGATGGATCTTCACGTCGCCTTACTATCGCGAGATGCCGCGGCCCGACACGCTCCTCAACGCTGCGAAGTCGGTCATCGCAACGCCGACAGCATCGCCGCAGTAGCTCGCGCAGGCGAGTCGGCCGCGAAGATCGCACCGATCGACGCAACTCCCGCCGGCCTCGCATCCGGATCGGCAGACTCGAACAACTCGCGCGCGCGCTCGGGCGTGATTCCGCCGAGCGCAAAAACTGGAATCGCGCCGGCGCGACAAGCCGCGCTGAGGCCGCTCGCACCCCACGCAGGCCGCTCGGCCGGCTTCGACATCGGATCGAAGATCGGCCCGAACACCGCAAAGTCAGCTCCCTCGCGCGCGGCGCCGGAGACATCTGGCGGCGAATGACTCGACACGCCGATGAGTCGCGCGGGTCCGAGCAGTCTGCGCGCCATGCTGACGCCAATCGAATCGAACGGCAGATGAACCCCGTCGGCGTTCGCGGCAATCGCCACATCGACGCGATCGTTCACTATCAGCAGCGCACCCGCGCGCGTGCAAATCTCCCGAAGCCGCAGCGCCAGTTCATAAAGTTCGCGCGCCGGCAAATCTTTCTCGCGCAGCTGCAACGCGACCGAACCGGATGGCGCCGCGGACAGCGCATCTTCGCACGCCGCGACAAGATCGCCACTCTTCACGACATGCCGATCAGTGATCAGATAAAGCCGAAACCCGACGCGCCTATCTTCTTTCCTGCTAGTCATTATCAGAAAAGCAAACCGGCGCGACCCTGATTGGATCGCGCCGGTTTTGGTTAATTTCGTGATTGTCGTTTTGCTTACGCTGGGGCGCCGGCGAATCCTTCGTCGCCGTCGCCGCGCAGGATTGCATCGAAGCGCTTGCCGCCGAGGTAGAAGCGGCGCGCCTCGTCGTCGGTCACGGCGGCGCGGCGGACGTCGCGGCGGCGTATCGGCCAGATCCCGCCGACCATCGGATGCCGTCCCTGGCGATAGCTGAAGAAATAATAGGTGAACTGACGGAGCACGCCCTTGCGGGCTTCCGCGTCGAGTCCGCGGCCCGCGCATACGGTGAACATCGTGTGCAGGAAGCGCGGGATCGAGTAGAAGCCCGTGTATGCGTCGCGATACGCGCCGAGCCAGCTTTCCTTGTCGAGCTTGTCATGGCGGAGCGTGACGTGCTGCGAGTCGAGCTGGTTGAAATCCCAATCGATGATGGCGCCTTCCTTGGTGAAGCGGACCTGGTCCTCGGTGCCCGGCAGCGGCGTCATGATGAAGAACGAAACGATGTCGAAGCCGATTTTTTTCAGTGTGGCGGCGGCGACGCGTCCGCAATCGGGACCGTCGAACGGGAATCCCAGCATGTACCCGGCATGCACCGAGACGCCGACCTTGTGCCAGTTGTTGACGACGCGCCGATACTTGTCGATCACATGCGCGCGCACCGCCTCGAGTTTTCCCTTGCCCTGCCGATCGTCGGTGTTCTGGTACTTGGTCGCGAAATTCAGGTTGTCGGGATTGAGCGACTCGATTCCGACGAACGCCTGGTAGCATCCGGCGGCCGCCGCGAGCTCGGTGAAGCGCTTGCTGCGGCGATGCTTCGCGGTTTCGGTCTCGCCCTCGGCGACGTTCGCGTAGCATGACGCATCGACATCCACCTGCATCATGAAGGAGAGCTTCGGATATTCCTTTTTGACTTCGACCAGCCCGGTGAGAATTTCTTCCCATCGCGGCGATCGGAAAAAATCGTCATCGACCAGGAACAGCGACTCGATCCCATGATGCCGGCATGCGTCGCGCACCCAGCTCACGACCGCGTCCGGCTCGCGCGAGCGCATCGTGCGGCCCATCACGTTTTTGACGCTGCAGTAGGAGCAGGTAAACGGGCATCCGCGCGAAGTGTCGAGCGTGGTCATCGTGTCGTTGAAAAATCGCGTGAGATAACGATCGTCGAGCACCGGCAGCAGCGACTCGGTGATCAGCGGAACGATGATGTCTTCCTGGCCGGTCTTGGCGCGAATTCCCTGCGTGACGGTGTAGTGAGGCGCAGCTCGCCGCGGAGGAAGTCCTCGACGATATCGCCCCAGATATTTTCGGCCTCGCCAACCACGGTCGTCACGCCGCATTCGTTGAGGAACTTGCACGAGTCGGGGAAACCGCTCACATGGAAGCCGCCCATCATGGTGGGGATGCCCTCGGCGACCATCTGGAGGGCGAGATCGCGGCCGCGCGGATACTGATTCGATTGCACGCCGGCCAGCCCGATCAGCAGCTCGACGCCGTCCTCGCGTGCCTTTTCTTTAATCGCCTGGATTGTCTCCGGGCTGACTATGCCGTCGCAGATTTCGTCCCAAATCACCGTTTCGAGGCGGACATTGCGCTCGACCGCATAGCGCTTGTTGAACGCCTCGTTGAGCGCCGTCATCACGGTCAGAGTGTTGTTGGGCTGGACGCCGTAGCGGAAATACTGGACGAAACCGTCCTCGTCGTAACGTGAAGGTTTGATGAAATAGACACGGATAGTGCGGCAAGGCTCAGGCTTCATCGCCGCATCGGCAGTCGCACCCTCGCGAGCAGTCAATTGCAGCTTCGCATTGGGACGATCACTGCCATAGCGATTGGTCCCCAAGAGCCAGTAGAGGATGCTGGCCGCGAAGACCAGAAATGCACCAAGAGATACAAGAAATACCATGAATAAATCCTCTGCTTTTGCTTGCCCACCGACCCAGCCCGCCCATATACAAGAATCAGGGGGAGTTTCTAACCGCTCGGTCAGAGAATAATGTAACCAAATCTCGACCGGCACTGTCAACAATTCATTGAACCACGCAAACCGGGCCAAAGTCGAGGGTTAAGCGGCGGCAAGGGTCGCTAGCGGTACATTTCGACGAGGTTGATCAGGCCGAGGTCGCGATAGCGCTCGACCAGGTAGCCTTTAACTTCTTGGACGCTGGCCATCTGCGACTACGGGTTCCTAGATCGCGATTTGCTGAGGGCCGCGGATCAGGTCTATCAGCCTGTCGTAGCCTCCCTTGTTCAACACTCGATCGAACTGGCCACGGTAGTTCGCGAGTACACTGATCGCGGCTATCTTTAGGTCGTAGATTTTCCACTTGTTGCCCTGGCGGCGCATAAGATAGGTCACGCTGATCGGATCTTCTCGATCTTCGAACGTCACCATGCTGAAGACTTCGGCGTAGTCGGGCCCCTGAGAGGTCTGCTTGACGAATTGAATAGATTTGAAGTGCTGATCAATCTTCTGGACCGAATATGATTCTATCTGCGAAAGAAACGAGTGCTCGATGAACGCCGTGAGCATGGGAATGACCTCGGCCTTCTGGGCAGGCGTGAACCTTGCCAGTAGTCGCCGATTGCCGACTGCGCCATCTCGGCAAAATCGAAATGCCTCGCCGCGATGTCGCGGAGCTTCTGCTGCCGATCGGCTTCCGGGTTCTGCCGACCTTGACATTTCGGTTAAATCATCGACCGCGGACTTCGCTGCGCCCCATCGGAGCGTTGGGCGAACGAGTGCCGAACGCGGCGAGCTCGCGCCGTCGAGAGACGCTTAGATTTAATCCGCTGAGCGCGAGTATTCGTATTTTCGACTGCGGTGCCATGGGTCACAATTGCGGGCGGGGCTTGCCTCCACCACTGATAGCAGCCGCCGGTCGTACAAGCGCGGAGCGTCCTAACGGTACATTTCGACGAGGTTGATCAGGCCGAGGTCGCGGTAGCGCTCGACCAGGTAGCCTTTGACTTCCTGGACGCTGGCCATCTGGAGGGTCTCGCGCGCGATCAGGCGGGCGGTCTGGTAATCAACCTCGCGGATGACTTTGCGCACGACTGGAATGAACAGCGGGCTCAGGCTGAGTTCGTCGAGGCCCATCCCGACCAGCAGCAGCGTCGCGAGCGGGTCGCTGGCCATCTCGCCGCACAGGCAGACCTCCTTGTCGGCGGCGCGCGCGACGTTGACGACCTCGGCGATAGCGGAAATCACCGCGGGATGCAGCGCCTCGTACAGATGCGCGACTTTGGGATTGTTGCGGTCGGCGGCGAGCAGGTACTGGATGAGGTCGTTCGTCCCGACCGAGAAAAAATCGACCTCGCGGGCCAGCCGCGGCGCGAGCCACACCGCCGAAGGCACCTCGACCATGATGCCGACTTCGATATTGGGGTTGTGCTCGAGACCTTCCTTGAACAGCTCGGCTTGCGACTCGGCCAGCAGCTCCTTGGCGCGGCGCAATTCCTCGAGGCTCGAAATCATCGGAAACATGATGCGCACATTGTGCTTGGCGGCAGCGCGGAGAATCGCGCGGAGCTGAACCTTGAACAGCCCCGACATTTCGAGCGAGATACGAATCGAACGCCAGCCGAGGAACGGATTGTCCTCGCGCGGGACTCGCATGTACGGCGGATACTTGTCGGCGCCGATATCGAGCGTGCGAATCGTGACCGGCCGCTTGCCGAGCGTCTCGAGCATCTTGGTGTAGAGCGCGAGCTGCTGAGTCTCGTCGGGAAAATCCTCGTAGGTCAGGAACGAAAATTCGGATCGCAGCAGACCGACGCCCTCGGCGCCGTAGCGCAGCGCAAGATGGATGTCGGCGAGCAGCGCGATATTCGCGAGCATCATGACGCGATGGCCGTCGCGGGTCGCGGTCGGCGCATTACCTTCGTCGATCAGCTCCTTCTTGAAGGCCTCGTAGCGCTTGGACAGGCTGACGTAGTCGCGCTCGATCTCATCGCTCGGATTGACGTAAACGACGCCGGCGTTGCCGTCGAGCACGAGCTGATCGCCCTCGACCACCGATTCCATCAGATGCTCGACGCCAACCACGGTCGGGATTTCGAACGCGCGCGCGAGAATCGCCGCGTGCGACGTAACGCCGCCCGATTGCAGCGCAATACCGGCGAGGCGGTCGTGATTGACCATCGTCAACTGCGAGAGCGTCAGTTCCTCGGCGACGATAACCGTCGGCTTGCTGAACGGCGCGCGCTTTTCCTCCTGCCGCAGATGTCGCAGCACGCGATGGCCGACGTCCCGGAAGTCAGTCGCGCGTTCGCGCAGATAATTGTCGGCGACCGCCAGCATCGAGGCGCTGAGCTCTTCGATAACCCGGAACAGCGCGCTCTCGGCGGTGTAGCCGTTGGCAATCGTGTCGCGGATGCGGCCGACGAACTCCTCGTCCTCGAGGATCATGCGATGGCCGTCGAAAATCTTGAGGTCCGACTCGGGCATCAGCGGTTCCATTCGAATCCGCAGCGTCGCCAGCTCTGAGAGCGAACGGGCGAGTGCCTCCTCGAAGCGCTTGCTCTCGACCTTGGGGTCGCGCGACTTCTGATGGCGATCGACGCTGCTCAAGAACGTGCCGACGACGTGCGCGTGGCCTTGCGCAAATCCGGGTGACGCGGAAAGTCCCGCCAGCCGCGGCCGTCGAATCTTGGCCGGCGCCGCGTGACGCGTCTTGCCGCCGACTTTTTCGTAGTCCTTGAGCTGACGGTTTGCCTCTATCATCCGGCGCTTGTATTCGAGCCGCTCTTTTTCCTTGGTGACGAGCGATTCGCGCAGCCTGAAATGAGACAGAATCTGCGCGACCTGGTTGGCGGCGGTGCTGAGCAGGCGGATTTCACTCTTGTTGAATTTGCGCCGCTCGAGCGTCTGCGCGACCAGCACCCCGAGCGGCTTCTTGCGCCCGTCATGAACCGGCACGCCGAGAAAAGTATGAAAGCGCTCCTCGCCGGTCTCCGGAAAATATTTGTAGCGCTGATGGCTGATGGCGTCGGGCACGTAAACCGGCTCGTCTTTTTCGAGAACCAGTCCGACGAGTCCCTCGTTCAGCCGCATCGAAACCTTGCCGACTGATTCGCGATCGAGGCCGACGGTGGAGCGCAGCACGATCCGCTCGCGCTGCGGATCGAAGAGGTAGAGCGAGCAGACTTCAGCCTCCATCCCGCCCGCGATCGCGAACGCGACGCGATCAAGCGTCTCGCGCAGGTCGTCGGAATGCTCGCCGCCAATCGACGACAGATGCTCGATGAGAGCGAGGCGATCCTTGTTAGCACTCATTGGATAGAACTCAGCAGCGGCGCAAAAATTTTATCGGATCGAGCGCGTCGCGGACAATGCCGCAGGAGATTTAATCATCGTCCGGATGCCAAAGCCCGGCGGCAGTGCGGTCTGCCACCTTGCAACTTTGAACGTCGGGGATCGATAGGACTGCGATGATTCCCGTGCTGGTCGAGCGAGCCGAGTTGAGCACGGCACTCAAGATTGAAGTTGAGATTCTTTCGGACTAGTGAATGTTTCTTCGGGGGAACGACGACGCGACTTTTGGTTTTTGCAAGATTTTTGATGTCCAATTTGAATAGTTAACACTAAAGTCATTAGAATTTTAATGACTTAGTTCAGTATCTGGACATAAACTTCCGCAGCCAAACAAATCTCGTGAATCGGAGGGGATTATGAACCGTCCAAAACGTTCTCTCACCATCATCGGATATGCGGCGGTCGCAGCTCTTGCTGTATCGTTGAGCGTGGGATCCGCGTTCGCCGGACATGGATTTGTGCCAAAGGGGCAGGCCGTGCGCACGGGTACATTGCAACCGCCAATCCCGACAACCTCGATTTCGCCGGCCTTCAGCTACACGGCGGCCTCATACGCGGCAAACGGCGCGACCTTGCGCAACCGTGCGTCTTCGGAAATCAACCTCAGCGGCCTGCCGACCGACGCGAAGATAATTCAGGCTTTTCTTTACTGGGATTTTACCTCGCTGACGTCAACGACTGACCTGCAGACCAAGGTGTGTTTTAACAAAAGCAAAGAGCCATCGTTTGGTGACGACGACAACGACGACAACTCCAATGGAGGCGGCGGCGACGCGAGAAAAACGTCGGCAAAGGCTGCGAGCTCTAAAGGTGCGACACAATTGTCAAATTCTGACGGCGACGGCGGCGACGGCGGAGATGGGGGTGACGGCGGAGACGACGGCGGCGGCCGCAATAATTGCAGGTTGGTGAGCGGCACGCAGGTAGGTACCGGAGCCGACGCTTGCTGGGCCGGCGGATCCAATTTCACGTTCCGCGCTGACGTAACCAAAGCCGTCACCGGCAACGGCAGCTACCTGGTCGCGTTGCAGCCCGGCGCAGCAAGCACTGAAAGCGGAATCGACCCGTCGGATCCGACCTCGCCGACCGTCGGGCCGTACGCAGAAGGCGCAACGTTGGTCGTCATCTTTAGCAGCAGCACTATCCCGAACGGGAACGTCCTGGTCTACGACGCGGGAATTGCGGGTCACGAATTCACCGCCGGAACCGGGTTCACCTACAACCTGACGAGTGTGCCAACCCCCGGTGCCGGCAACAGTTTCTTCTCTGAAATCGGCGCGGATGGACAGACGGCCTTCGGCGCTATCTCGCAGTCAACTACCAAGGTGACGAGCATCAACGGTAATCAGATTGCGGGCATCCCGGCATCTTCGCCGGACAGCGATGCGGATTGGAACGGGAGCGACGGATTCCCGACGGTGAACCTGTGGGACACGCACACGCATCCCGTAAATGGCGATTTGGTTGCGGGTTCGAATCTCGTTAGCGTCATCGATCCGCTCTCGGGACCGGGCGGCGGTGACTGCATTATCGGAATTGCGAATGTGCTGGAGGTTCGTTAGCCGGGAGAAGAAACCCGCCTCCCAACCGGAGGCGGGTTTAAATTGCATCGATCCGATCTCGCCCGCCTGTTAGACGGCTTCGGCCAGCTCGAACGGGGCCAACGCACTCTTCAGCAGGCCGCGGCCGGCGCGGCATCGACGCGATCGGATTGCGTCGATCAGGCCGCGCTCGTCCTTGATTGGACCTTCGAGCAGCGTCGTTACGCATCCTACCGAGCCCGCCGAATGCGAGTCCGAGCCTGCGACCTCGGCTATCCCGAGATGACGCGCGACTTTCAGCGCGAACACGTTCTCTTCCTCGCCGCAGGCGCCGTTGAGCACTTCAATCGCATCGACTAGCTCGAAAATTCTCAGCTTGGCCGCGCGGTCCGGGTAGGATGGATCGATCGGCTCGGAGTCCGGGTTGATAAACGAAAAGCGCGGGTCGAGTTTGTAGCGGAACGGATGATTCGCGATCAGAATCCCGCCTTCGAGATCGATCACGCGCCGCAGTTCCGCCAGCTTGTAGATTCCCCCGACGTAGCGCTCGAGCCCGAACGCGCCGACGTGACCCATGTCGGTCGTCACTTCCATCCCGCGCAGAAAGATCACGCCCGAGTCGCCGGCCATCGCGGCGATCTCGCGCGAGTCCCACATATTGTCGTGCTCGGTGATGCAGACCGCGCCGATTCCGATCGCACGGGCGCGCTCGACCAGGTCCTTCGGCGCGAGGTTCGAGTCCGAGCTGCCGCGATTGGTGTGGAGATGCAGGTCAACGCTGAAGTAAGGCCCCGCCGGCTGCGGGTGCCCGCTTCGTGAATCCGCCATTGCGACGCGCCGCTGCTACTTCGGCGGCTCCTTGGCCAGCGTGATTTTCTTCATGTGGTCGCCCTTCTGTATCTGATCGACCGCGTCCATCCCCTTAATCACGCCGCCGAACACAGTGTATTGCCCGTCGAGTCCCGGCTGCGGCTGGAGGCAGATGTAAAACTGGCTGCCGCTCGATTCGCGTTTCGGATTCACTTCGTCGCCCTGGCGCGCGGTCGCGACACTGCCGCGCAGATGCTTCTCCTTGATCTCGGCAGGGACGGTGTATCCCGGGCCGCCGGCGCCGGTGCCGTCAGGATCGCCGCCCTGGATGACGAAATCCGGGACGACGCGATGCCAGGTCAGGCCGTTGTAGAAGCCCTTGTTTACCAGCGTCTCGAAATTAGCGACGGTCTTGGGCGCGGATTCGGGGTACAGCTCGATGACGATAGTGCCGCGTTCGGTGTCGATAATTGCGTAATGGCCTGTATTTCTCACTGGGAGTCCATCCGTTGCGCCTTTGCAGGCCGAAGCGAGCACGAGCAGCGCGACGACGGCAAGACACGACATTTTAAAGGAGTTGAGTTTCATTATTATCCCACTCGCATTCGCACGACCAGTCAAAGGTCCATGCAGGTTAGTCCGACAGTCCTGTATGGAAGTATTCGAGGCGTCGGAAATCCGCAAGTGATGAACAATCGCGCGCGAAGACCTTCAGGGACCGCTGCGCGATTCTCAGAAACCGGAACCGGCTTCGCGTGCGCGAAGCTGTCCGAGATCCTTCCTGCCGCTCGCGTGCTCGCTCTGTCAGGATGACACAATGAACTTCGCGACGCTCGCCGCCACCTTCGCTGGCTCCTCCAGCGGCATCATGTGCGCGCCGTCATCGACCAGATGGATCTTCGCGCCCGGAATCCCTTTGCGGAATTCGTCGGCATAGACCGCCGGCAGCAGCTTGTCGTCCTTGCCCCACACAATCAGCGTCGGCGCCGCGATTCGATGCAGCCTTTTGCGCAGTCCCTTATCCGGTATCGGCCACATGAACTTGCCGGTGCATCCGAGCGCCCACGTGATACGAATGAAGCCCTGCTGATCCTCGGGATTCAACGTGATTCGCTTCAACGACGGATGATGCTGATCCTTGAACAGCAGCGCGGGCAGCTCGGTCTGCGGCGTCACGATATAATTGCGAATCGGCGAGTCGTCGCGCCACAAACCCAGCGGGCTTATCAGCACCAGCTTGCTGACGCGCGTCGGATCGGTCGCCGCGATTTCACCCGCAATCATCCCGCCAAACGAATGCCCGACCACCGCCGGCGCCTTGAGCCCGAGCTTGTCGAACAGGTCGTAGTAGTAGAGGACGAGATCCCACATGTCATCGAGCGCCTTGTAGGAGTCCTCGTCGCCCGCCGTGATCCCGGGATGCTCGGGCGCATAGACGGTGAAGCTCTTCGCCATCTCGTCGAGCAACTCAGTTTCGATCGGCCCATACCCGCCATGCAGATAAACAACCGGCGGCCCATCCCCAAGAATCCTGACCTTAGGATGAACCTTGTCGCCCCAAACGCTAACTGTCCTATCTTTTTCAGCCGCCATATCTATCCCTCTAAGAACCCTTCCCCCGCCCCTGAGAGCAAAGTAGCGCGCCGCGCGCAACTTTGCGCTTAACACTGGGTGCAGGGGTCACCCCCTGCCGCCCGCCGCGCAGGCGATTAACTCTTTCTCACAGGCGCTACCGCGCCGCCGCATGCACTCCATTCGACGCGATCTTCGTCCGCGGCCCCTTCAGCGACTCGGGCCACCAGTTGTTCTCCCACTCGCCGTCCCATACGCCGCGGAAATGCGGCAGCACTTCGCTGCAGAACAGGTCGATATTCTTGATCGTCAAATCGTGCGGCATCGATCCGATATGCAGCAGCACCATCAGGTTGCCGACGCGAAGTTTCTTGACCGCTTCCATCAACTGCTGCCGCACAGTCGCCGGCGAGCCCGCGATCACGAACTGGTTATCGACGAAGTCCTTGTACTTCCACGTCGGTATCTTGTTCATCAGATCGAACAACTGCGGATTCAGCTTGGTGACGCTGTTGACCAGGCTCTTGTAGTCCTGGTTGCCGGCGACGGGAAAATACTCGGGCAGGATGTGCAGGCATTTGTCGTAAAAATACCGGATATGTTTGTAGTAGTCCTCCTCGGCCTGCGCGTCGGTCTCCGACACTGCGACCAGTTGCAAAAAGCCGGCGCGATACGGATTGGGATCGAAACCGCCCTTCGCGACGAAATCCCAGAACCCGTCCATCACGCGCTTGCCGAAGTTGTTCCCCCAATATGACAGGAAGCAGTAGCAATGGTTATGCTTGGCGGAAAAATCCCAGGTCGAGAGACTCCCGCTGCCGGGAATCCAGACCGGCGGATGCGGCTTCTGGATCGGCCGCGGCCATATATTGACCATCGGCAGTTTGAAGTACTTCCCGTTCCACGCGAAAATCTCAGGCGACGTCCACGACTTGATAATCAGGTCGTGCGCCTCGTAGTAACGCTCGCGCTGCTCAATCGGCGGTATTCCGTAGCACAGGTTCACGTCCTGCGACGTGCCCAGCGGCATCCCGGCGACCATCCGGCCGCCGCTGATACAATCGATCATCGAATATTCTTCCGCGATTCGAATCGGCGGATTCGAGGTCGGCAGCGTCGCGCCCATCTGCACCACTGCGACGTCAGTGCCGTTGGTCGCGCGCGCAAGAATAGATCCCATCAGGTCGGGGTTGGGCATGAAGCCGTAGGCGTTCTGATGATGCTCGTTGACACAGATGCCGTCGATTCCCTTGTCGGCGGCGTGGATCAGCTCGTCGAGCGTCCAGTTGTAGTACTGCCCGACCTTGACCGAATCGGCGAGCTCGGGGTACGGCGGATCGACCCACACCGAGTGATACTTCTGCGCGAAGTCGTCCGGCAGATCGCGATACGGCATCAGATGGAACATCGAAATTTTCATCGAGTAAAACCTCCAGCCGCGTCAGCTTTCGATTTCCCAATACCACGCCGCGCCACGATCCCCACGGTGAGGGTCCTTCATCCGACCAAAGCCCAGCAACGCGTATCCCTTCCTTGTGATCCTAGAGCAAAGCGAGCACCGCGAAAGTGAGAAGGATCTCAACACGAGCGGGCGTCTTCGTGTCACCCTGACTGAAAACCTGAGCAACGCGTGGGCAGGCAATGGATCATGCAGAGCCTTCCCGCGCTTTTGCGTCACCCTGACGCACGGCAGCAATGCGTCGGGAAGGTCGGGCTTTACAGCGCCGCGTACGTGAAGCCGTTCCGAGTCTCCGAAATCGCGAGCGCTCTCTTTTGGGGATGAACGGATCGAGCCTGGATGCTCTCCGACTCAGACATGCTACAAATGCGTATGGCCAACCGTCAGGATGTCGCCAACTCGCGACACCCGCCCTAAAGTCGGGCTCCGCCAGACCTGCACGGAAAAGCAGATTTTGACGGAACGCAGCCCTCACCCGTGTGGTACGCACCTTCGCCAGACTCATGACCTGTGGACTACTACCTATCGGCCCCCCCCCCCCCCCCCCCCCCCTCCTCCTCCTCCTCCTCCCTCCCTCCTCCTCCTCCCTCCCTCCCTCCCTCCCTCCCTCCTCCCCCTCCCTCCCTCTCTCCTTCCTCCCTCCCTCCCTCTCCTCCCTCCCTCCCTCTCTCCCTCTCTCTCTCTCCTCCCTCCCTCCCTCCCTCCTCCTCTCCTCCCTCCCTCCCTCCCTCCCTCTCTCCCCCCCCCCCCCCCCCCCCCCCTCCTTCCCCTCCCTCCCCCCGCCCCCTCCTCCCCCCCTCCCCCTCCCTCCCTCCCTCCCTCCCTCCCCCCCCCCCCCCCCCTGTCTTTGTGTGCGCCACCTCGATTCTTATGTGCGCAGCGCCCGCGCACGCCGATTACACCCCGCATCGTTCGTCGGCAACTTCATCGGCAACGACGCGACGGTGGAAAACTATCTCACCGTCTCGGGCAGCTACGATCGCGCGCAGAATGCCGAATCGCTGTACCTCGAAAAGACCATCTCGCCCAAGTCCAGTTTCTCGCTCTTCGTCGGCTACCAGCGTCTCGAGCAGGAAGGCGAGCAGACCAGCGCCAGCGGATTCTCCAACCTCGGCCTCGCCTACAAACGCGTGCTCGTCACGCTCCCGCGCCACGAATTCGTGTTCACGATAAGTCCCTCGCTCGAACTACCCGTCGGCAGCCGCAGCGTCGGCTCTGAATCCCATCCGCGCGCCGGCGGTGATCTGCTTTTTCTGAAGGGCTTCGGCGATCTGCCCGACTCGCTCAGCATGCTGCGCCCGGCGGGCATCGAAGGCGACGCCGGATGGGAAAGCAAAGTGACGGGCGCGCGCGACGACCTCGTGTCAGCCGATCTCGAGCTCGAGTATTCACTCGACTACCTCGACGCGAACGTCGCCGCCGGTTCGGTGCCGTACGCACTGCGCGATCTCACTCCGCATCTCGATTTCGACTACGCGCAGTACCTGAGCGCGCATCGAAACTCCTCGCAGCCCGACTTCGAACTGACGCCCGCAATCGCGTGGCTCAACTCGACCTTCGAAATAAATCTCGGCGTCCAGGTCGCGCTCAATCGCGCGTCGTCCGGCAGCGGCGCCGTCGCCTTCGTCTGGCTGCTCGGAGTCTCGTACGATCAACTAGTCCCCGCGCTCGGCTGGAATGTATTTCAGTGAGACTTCTCCGCCTTTCAATCCGGTTCCCCTTCCCGCGCGAGAAGGGTTACTCTCCTCAATCCGGTTCCCCTTCCCACTATGGGAAGGGGTTAGGGGTTAGGTTCCTCGCTCTATGGACAACCACCTCAAATGAAGGCGACAATGCCGCGCTATGGAATCGTGGTTTAACAAAGCAAGATTCGGGATGTTCATCCATTGGGGCCATTGCAGCCAGCGCGGGCTCGAGCTGTCGTGGCCGCTGGTCGGAGGCGTCGGCGCGCTGCCGAACTCGCAAAGCGTGAGCGTGGACGAGTACCACTCGACCGCGAAAACCTTCAATCCGACAAATTGGGATGCGCGCGCGCTCGCCAAAACAGCTAAACGCGCCGGTATGCAGTATGCCGTACTGACTAGTAAACATCACGACGGCTATTCACTATTCCACACCAAACATTCTGACTATTCAATTGAGTATTCACCTTTCAAACGAGATATAGTTCGTGAATACACAGATGCGTTCCGTGCCGAAGGGCTCAAGGTCGGACTGTACTACTCACTTATCGATTGGCATCATCCTGACTATCCGACGTTTCTCGAGTCGGACAAGCCCTACAAATGGGGCGCATGGCGCCGCTCGACACCTGAGCAATGGGATCGATTCATCAAATTCATGTTCGCCCAGATGCGCGAGCTGCTGACCAATTACGGCAAGATCGATCTGCTGTGGTTCGACGGCGGATGGGAGCGCACGCCCGAGGAATGGAAGTCCCGCGAGTTCGTGGACATGATTCACTCGCTACAGCCCGACGTCGTCATCAACGATCGCATCCCGGGTTACGGCGACTACCAGACGCCCGAGCAGGCCGTGCCGCCGAAGCCGCCGGAAGGTCCGTGGGAAACCTGCCTGACTATCAACAATAGCTGGGGCTACAACCCGTCCGACAAGGATCTCAAATCGACGCGCTCGCTGATCCATACGCTGTGCGAAGTGGCCGGCAAGGGCGGAAACCTGCTGCTCAACGTGAGCCCGATGGGCGACGGCGCGCTGCCGCCCGAACAGGTCGAACGACTCGAAGCGATCGGCGACTGGATGAGCCGCAACAACGAAGCGATTGTCGGCACTGAGCCCGGTCTCGAGCCGTGGCAGTTCTACGGACCCTCGACGCGCCGCGGCAATCGCGTGTATCTGCACCTGCTGTCGAAGCCGTACGAGTCGGTCTCGGTGCGCGGGGTGAAGGTGAAGCACGTCGGCGACGTGCGTCCGCTGGCGAGCACGATGTCACTGAAGGTCCGCCGGCGAATCGCCGCGGCCGATACTCTGTTCAACCAGGATCCGATCGGCGAGCTGGTAATTGCAACGCCCGACAGCGCGCTGGATTCGATGGCGACGATCATCGCCGTAGATTTCCAGCGATAGTCAGTCGAATAGTCAGTCGATGTTCATGGCGCGGCGGTGAAGCTCCAGGTATACGGCGTGCCGTTGACCGTCATCGCAACCCGGTAGCTCTCTCCGCTGGCGAGCGGGTCTCGCACCATCATTACTACTTCGCCGAAGGAGCTGAGGACCTTGCGCCCCGCGTTTTGCGCGACCGGGTCGGGATTCGTATAGCCTTCGGAATCGTACGCGCAAGTCGCGACTGTCTTCCCGGCGTCGGTGCCGGTGGTCTGAGTCAGCGACGCTTCGCCAATCTTCGCGTGCACGAACATTCCGAGTTGAAGCGTGATTGCCGACGAGAACGCCGAGTAGTCAGGGCACGACGACACCGGGCTCGGCCATTCACCGCCGAAGCGTGACGGCTTGACGCTCGCGCCGTCCGGAGGAACCTTGATCGGCTCTGAGAGCGGCCGTCCGCTGGGAGGCGCCAGCTGGCGAATCGGTGATCGAATCAACGCCGACACGCACCTCGCAGAGTTGCAGTACTGCGCCGAATCCGACCTGCTTGAGCTCGGGATTCACCAGCTGTGCGCGATGGAACGGCCCCGAGATCCACCATTGAATCGCCTGCGCCATCAGCTGATCGTCGGTCAACTTGTTGCGCGGCTGGTTAATGACGTCGCTCGCGAGCGCGGCTTTGAGTCCCTCGGCCGAGTACCCCGGCTTCGATTCGTCTTCAGCATGGAACAGAGCGCCGAGCTGCCCGCCGTGCGACATCATCTCCTCATAGTTTGTCATCAGATACTTCGCATGAGCGCGGCAGCCGCGGCTGAGCGTCGAATCCTCCGAAACCTCGGGCAGATTGAGATGCGTGCGGTATCCATTGAGGGCAGTCAGCCAGTTGGAGCTGGTGCTGGCGGTGCCGGACGCCGCTTCGGTCGTCGCCGGCGTTGTCATCGATGCCGGACTTGCGCGATGCGACGGCCGCGCTGTGCGACGCGGTCGCGGCGATGCGGTTTCCAACGGCGCCGGAGCCAGCGTTGGAAACTTCGCGACAGGGGTAAAGGTCGTCGTCGCGCCCGCCTCCGCGACGGTGAAGCTCCATGCATAGGTCTTGTCGTTCGCGGTGATCGAGACCGAGTAATGCGAGCCGGGCTGCAACGGCGCGCGCGGGACAATCGCCACCGCACCGGCATCGCGCAGATTCCAGCGGCCGTATTCCTGCGCGGTCGCGTTCCCATTTCGATAGCTTGGCGCGTCGAAGGCGCAGTACTCGATCGGCTTGCCGTCTTCCGTCAGCGAGTGCGCCGAGAGTTTCGTGTCCACCAGCCGTCCGATTTGCAGTGTGATCGGAAATCCGACGGGCCGTGCGTAACCCGAACAGCTTGCGAGCGGATCGGGCGCCTCGACTCCGATCCAATCCAGCGCAATCGTGGCGCCGTCGGGCGGGAATTCGACGGCGCGCGGGTACGGCTTAACCTCCTCGGGCGGAGGCGGCAATCGCAGCGTGGCGACCCAGCAACCGTCGCCCGAGGCCTCGCCGAAACCTGCACCCGCCAGGAACGGATCAAGCATTGCGAGGCGATGGAACGGTCCCTCGATCCAATGATCGATCTGCTGCCCGGCGTCGTAGGTACTGCAGCCCCAAGCGAGCTGAAGATTGCTCGCCGCAGCCGCGCCTTTCGCGGTGTAACCGCTCTTGCCGGGCTTCTCCTCGTACGCCTCCGCACTCATCGGCTTTGCACTTCGTATGTCCTCGCCGAAATTGAGCAGCAGGTAGCGCGCATGCGCCGCGGCGCCAGCACTCAGCGTGGGATCATCGCGAATCGCATCGAGTCCCAAGCCTGCACGATAAAAGTTGATCCGCTCCAGCCATGTCATCGACGACGGCGCGGACAGATTTGATGTGGGTGCTGAGACTGGGACTTTCGGCGTCGACGCCGCCAGCGGCTTTGCCGTCGGCGCGACGTTGGCGACATAGGCAGCCGGTCCCGGCATGCTCGTCGCTTGCGCCGACGGTGCCGCGAGCCGAGTCGGCGCATTAGCAGCGACAATTGTCGCCGCCTCGACAGGTTTCGAAGTCGCTTGTGGGTGCGCCAAGGCCGCAATCTCGGTGAGCATGGCGCTGAGCAGGCCCCATTTCTCGAAATGGTCCGCTAATCCGACTGCGACGAGCACCGCGACCACCGGACTGACACGCAGTATCCGACGCCAACGCCGCCGCTTGAGCGCATCTGGATCGATAAAGCGGTAGGGGGTCGCGCCGCCAAAACGGACAGTGTCACCGTGCTTGAGTGCCTGCGTGCGACGAATCCGCCGTCCATTGAGGAAGGTGCCTTCGGCCGATTTCAGATCGACGACATAGTAACGGCCGCGCGCGTATCTGATGACTGCATGACGATCGGCGACGCTCGCATCCGCGACGCGTAGCCCGGACCCTTCCGCGCTGCCGACCGCCGCTTCATCGCGCTCCAGCAGCAGCAACCGCGTGCCTGCCGCCTCGCGATCTACCGCAAGCAGACGTGCGGCTTGCGCCCTTTCAACACTAGCGGCTACTCCCGCAGAGCTCGCTCATGTTCATCGTCGCCGGCAAACACCATGCGCGAGCCATTTAGAATACGAACGCGTTACCCTTCGAAGCTGGCGCGGTGGGAGTCTCGGTGCAGTACGGCGGATCGCCGGTCGCATCGCTCGCCCTGACCGCCAGCAGCTTCGCGAGATCCTGCTGGCAGTTGTTATGGTCGGTTTGGTAGTAGCGATATCGAGTGGTCTTGCTCGATTGGTCCGGCGGCAGGACCAGGACTGGCCCGCTCACTTTCGAGGCTTCCTCGGGCGTCATCCCCATGTCGGTAAGACTTTTCGGCGTGGGAGGCGTTTTGGATTTCCAGAGCGGCACCCCCGGCAGGCCGACCGATTGCAAGTTGCCCTGCTGATCCTCGGTCCACGAAAAACATCCGGCGAGCGCGCAACAGCAGATCGCGACCACAACTAATACCGCGTCTCTCAAGATAACCGTCCCCCTGCTTTCACTCGATCCGGCAACCCTCAGTTAACGGGCGGCACTACATCATGGACTAATGGCGAATGTCCAGTCGTACTGCTTGCCGTTAGCGGTCATCGAAACTGCGTACTTCGCGCCCTTGTCCAGCGGCGCGCGCGGAATCAGCACGACTGTGCCGTATGACTTCAAGACGTTGCGTCCGAGTTCTTGTGAGTATGCATCGGGATTCGAGTAGCTAGTCGAATCGATACCACATGCTTCGACTGCAGAGCGGCTGCCGCCAGCGTTTACGCGCGCGACTGAGTATTGACTGAGATGCGTATCCATCCAATCGCCAAGCTGAAGTGTAATAGCCAGTCCGCTGGGCGCACCGTAGCCGGGACAACTCGTAAGTGGATTGGGCCATTCATTCTCGAACGATCTCAGCGCGACGGTGCCACCATCGGGCGGAAACTCAATCGGCAGGCTCGATGCCGCGCCCGCCGGCATTTTCCCCTGCGAACCCTTCAACAGGTTGAGTCCCGCCGCGCACGCTTGCGATTCACAATAGAGACCGAAGCCGGCGCTGGTCAGTCGCGGATTGAGTATCGGCATCCGATGGAACGGCAGCGCCATCCATCCGTCGATCGACCACTCCGGCGAGCCCCATCCGTCGTTCGACACTCCGCGCATCGACCACACGTCCATGTCGCTGGACTTGGCGGCCTCGAGTCCCTCGGGCGTGAAGTTCGCGCTTGCCGGATCCTCCGTATGCATCTCGGCGCCGAGACCGCTGCTCATGATCGCGTCGTGAAAGTTCTTGACGATATAGGTAGTATGCGCGCGGTCGCCGCTGCTCGCGGCTGGATCTTCAACAACCGGCGGCAACTTCACCATCGCGCGGTAGTAGTTAACCCGCTTCAACCACCCGGGCTCAGCGGACGCAGGAATTGGTTGACAAGTTTGACGCCGAGCTCTCTGGCGGTTGCGGTTGAGCCGATGCCGACTGAGTATTCACCGCCGCTACAGAATTGGACTCGGGCGACGGAGTCCCTGCGACGGGTTCCGAGGTTGCTGGAACGACTTTGTTTCGATAGCGAGCGACGGCGAATCCTGCGATGAACATCACGGCCAGGATCACCAGGCCGCTTCGCAAGCGCTTCAGAACTGAAGTTGGATTGAAAGCGAAACGCGCAGAGCCGAATTTGATCTCGTCGCCGACTCTTGAGCGCGATCGGTTTGCGCACTCTGGCGGCCGTTGATGAACGTGCCGTTGGTCGAGCCGAGGTCCGCCAGCTCGAAGCCGTCAGGCTTGCGCGTGATCGTGGCGTGGCGGCGCGATACCGTCGTGTCGTCGATTACTACATCGTTCGACGGATGACTTCCGATAGCTACTGTCGGCTTGTCGAGTGAGTATTCGCGCTGAGGAGAACTGCCTATTGAAACGAGACGATTATTGGCGGCGCCCTGGTCCGGCATCTATCTTACTCAGCCCAGGTTCCAGAAGCGGCCGACGTTCTGCGCCGCGCGCTCGATCATCGGCATCACCCGGTCGCCGCCTTCGCCCGCATGAATTGGCTCGTCGGCGTCGCGTCCGAACTCGTCGATCACCGCGCGCCCCGACTCTGCGATTGCTTCGAGGTCGTAGCCGCCTTCGAGCGCAGCGACCATCTTCCCGTCGCAGCATTCCGCCGCCAGCCGTTTGACCCGCCGCGCCATTGCGCCGAATCCCGCATCGGTCACCCGCATCTGCGCGAGCGGATCGCGGAAATGCCCGTCGAATCCCGACGAGACCAAGATGAACTCGGGCTTGAAGTGGCGTCCGATCGGCATGACCAATCGATCGAACACGCGCAGATATTCCGCGTCGCCAAATTCCGCCGGCATCGGCAAATTGACCGTGTATCCCATGCCCGCGCCGTATCCAATTTCGTGGAGCGAGCCGGTGCCGGGGTAATGCGGAAACTGATGAGTCGAAACGTAGAGCACTTCGGGCGATTCGTAAAATATATCCTGCAAGCCGTTGCCATGATGGACGTCCCAATCGACGATCATCACGCGCTTGAGGCCGCGCGATTCGATTAGCCACTTCGCCGCGATCGCGACGTTGTTGAAGAAGCAAAACCCCATCGCGCGATTAGGCAGTGCGTGATGCCCCGGCGGCCGGACAATAGCAAATCCATTAGCTACTGCCCCGTCCATCACCGCCTCGACTGCGGTCAGCACCCCGCCTGCCGAAAGCAGCGCGGTCTCGTAGGTATCGCGCGAGCTGTGCGTATCGGGATCGAAGTCGAATCGATCGAGCGACGCTGTCCGCGCGACCGTATCGACATATTCAGGGGTATGACAGCTCGCGATTTCCTCGTGCGTCGCCTCGCGCGGCGCCATGAATTTCAGGTCGGGCCGCGTGAGCGACTCCGCCATCTCGATCATCGCCTCGATGCGCTCGGGACGCTCCGGATGCGACCGGCCGGCGAAGTGTTTCAGGTAGCGGCGATCCGCGACGACCCCGGTTTTAAGCATCGTTGACACCCCAGTCGGGTATGATGATTAACTGGCATGGAGCGATTGCGTGGAATTTTTCCGCGCCTCGCGAAGTCATCGAATTGCACTTGTCGGTGGTCATCGAAGTTTGCCTGATCTTTTTGAAATAGCTCTCATCCTCGCGATCGCGCTGATCGTCGTCGGCCCCGAACGCCTGCCCGAAGTTATGCGCACGGTCGGAAAAATCCTGCGCGAGCTTCGTCTCGCGAGCAATACCGTCCTGCACGAACTGACCGACGTCCTCGACGAGCCGCCCGCTAACATTCCGCAGCCACCCAAGTCCTCGCCCGAGGCCGTGAAGCCGCCCGGGCCGCCGGCTACTCAGCCGACCGAGAATAAATAGCTGGTCATCCCGCATCGTGCCTAGCGAGGATATCACACCGCCAGCGGTCATCGAGGCGACGCCCGAACAGGCGCGGATGTCGCTCATCGAGCATCTGCAGGAGCTGCGCACGCGGCTGATTCGCGCCTTCATCGCCATCGGCCTCGGCTTCATCGTCGCGTACCTGATCGCCGATCCGCTTTTCCACATGCTGACCTGGCCGATTCGCGAAGTCTCCGGCGGCAAGGTGCTGCTGATCGGCACGGGAGTCGGCGAGGCGTTCTACACCAAGATCAAAGTCGCGCTGATCGCGGGACTGTTCATCGCGAGTCCCGCGGTATTTTACGAAATCTGGAAATTCATCGCGCCGGGTCTGTATGAAACCGAGCGCAGGATGGCGAAGCCGTTCGTTCTCTTCGCGACGATGTTTTTCGTGCTCGGCGGATATTTCTGCTGGGCCGTCGTCTTCAAGGTCGGCTACTCGTTCTTCCTCGCCCAGTACGCGAGCATCGGCGTGACTCCGACCATTCGCATCAGTGAGTATCTCGCGTTCTCGTCCAAGCTGCTGCTCGCGTTCGCGCTCACTTTCGAGATGCCGATTTTCGCGTTCTTCTTCACCAAGCTCGGGATGATCGACTACAAGATGATGCTGAGGTACTGGCGCTATGCGATCCTCGCGATCTTCATGGTCTCCGCGGCGCTCACTCCGCCCGATATGATTTCGCAATTCCTGCTCGCGATTCCGCTGCTGGCGCTGTACGCTCTCAGCGTCGGCGTCGCGTGGATGTTTCGACTCAAGCCCGAGGAAAAACCGGCCGCGACTACTCCACAGCAACCTGAAATTGTTTGAGCGCGGAGCGAATCGAGCAGGAAGCCCATGGCAAGAATCGTAACATCGCCGGTCGCCACCGGCGCTCCCGGCATCCCGCCGCGATGGACCCGCAGCGCCAAGGACGCGGTCTGCACCGCATATTCGTCGGCGAGCCGAGTCTGGTTCACCGCTTCGGCCGGCGTGCTCAACGAGATTTATTTTCCCACCATCGATCAGCCGCAGGTCCGCGACCTCCAGTTTCTCATCACCGACGGCGAAACCTTCTTCCACGAGGAACGGCGCGATCTCCAGTCCACCACCGAGTACATCGCCGCCGAGGGCCTCGCGCGTAAAGATCGTCGGCCACTCGCCCGACGGCCGCTATCATCTCTTCAAGGAAGTCATCACCGATCCGCATCAGCCGACCTTGCTCATCAACACGCGGCTCGAGGGCGACCCGGAGCTGCTCAAGAAACTTCACCTGTACGTCCTGCTCGCGCCGCATCTGTGCGTCGGCGGATGGGGCAACAGCGGCTACCTGACGCAAGATCGTCGGACACGAGTTCCTGACCGCGAACAAGAACGGCGTGTGGCTGGCTCTGGGAGCCATGACGCCGTTCCTCAGGACGTCATGCGGATACGTCGGCAACACCGACGGATGGCAGGACCTCCACTCCAACTTCAAGATGGATTATCAGTTCGCCGCCGCGCTCGACGGCAACATCGCGCTCACCGCCGAGATCGATTTGAGCAAAGGCTACTCTTTCACGCTCGGCCTCGGCTTCGGCCGCGAGCTCAATCGCGCCGTCACGACGCTATATCAATCGCTCGCCGATCCCTTCCCCGAGCATCGCGCCCGCTTCCTCGAGCAGTGGGAGCGCGCGTGCCGCCACGTCCTGCCGCTCGGCAAATTTTCCGGCGACGGTGGCGCGCTTTATCGCCGCAGCTCGCGAGCTGCTGCTCGCGCACGAGGACAAGACCTATCCCGGCGCGCTGATCGCTTCGCTCAGCATCCCGTGGGGCGAGGCCAAGAGCGACGACGACCTCGGCGGCTATCACCTGGTCTGGACCCGCGACATGGTCAACAGCGTGACGGGACTGGCCGCCACCGGCGACGTCGCGACCGCGCTGCGCGCGCTCATCTATCTCGCGTGTGCACAGCGTCCGGACGGCGGCTTTCCGCAGAATTTCTGGATCGACGGCAAGCCCTACTGGAACGGCGTTCAGCTCGACGAAGTTTCGTTTCCGATCATGCTCGCGTGGCGGATGCACAAGGCCGGCGCGCTCAAGGATTTCGATCCGTATCCGATGGTGCTGCGCGCGGCGCAACTTCCTGATCGATAACGGCCCGCCCACGCCGCAGGAGCGATGGGAGGAGAACGCCGGCTACTCGCCCTCGACGCTGGCCGCCAATATCGCGGGCCTGGTCTGCGCCGCCTGCTTCGCGCGCGACCGCGGCGATCTGGTGACCGCGCAATTCCTCGAGGAGTACGCCGACTTCCTCGAAGCGCACGTCGAAGCCTGGACCGTCACCAACGACGGCTTCCTCGTCCCCGGCATCAAGCGCCACTACGTCCGCATCAATCCCATCGACATCAGCCGATCCCGACGCCGCCGAAAGCATCGAGGGCAAGCGCGTCTTCATTCAGAATCGTCCGCCCGGGGCGCAGGCGGAATTCCCGGTCGCGGAAATCGTTGACGGCGGATTTCTCGAGCTGGTCCGCTACGGCATCCGCAAGGCCGGCGACTCGCTGATGGAAGATTCGCTGCGCGTCATCGACGCCGTGCTCAAGACCGACTTCCCCGCGGGTCCGTGCTGGCGCCGCTACACTCATGACGGCTACGGGCAGCGCGACGACGGCGGTCCGTTCCTCGGATGGGGCCGCGGACGCCCGTGGCCGCTGCTGACTGGCGAGCGCGGGCATTACGAACTCGCCGCGGGCCGCGACCCGAAGCCGTACCTGCAGGCGATGGAGCGGTTCGCGAATTCGACGCAGTTGCTGCCCGAACAAATCTGGGATCAACCTGACCTGCCGCGACGATTGCTCAAATTCGGCGAACAGACCGGCAGCGCGACGCCCCTGATGTGGGCGCATGCCGAGTACATCAAGCTGCTGCGTTCAGCATCCGACGGCCGCGTGTTCGACATGATCGACGAAGTCCGCGATCGCTACATGAAGCCCGGACGAAAGCCGAGCCGCCTTCGCGTCTGGAAAGCCGAGCGCCACGTCTCGACGGTATCGTCGGGTGATCGGCTGCGCATCCAGGCGACGCATCCGTTTACGCTGCATTGGTCCAACGACGAATGGCAGCACGTCAACGACACCGGCTCGACTTCGACGCCGATTGGTTTCGAGTACGTCGACATCGACGTCGGCGCGAGCGCCAAAGCTCCGATTCGCTTCACCTTCAAGTGGCGCGAGACCGGCAAGTGGGAAGGCCGCGATTACGCCGTCGCAATCGCCGTCTGATCGACGCCCCGCTCTTCGGACCCGCGGCTTACGATTCGTTAATAACCAAATCGGCGCGCGTTCGTACTGCTGCGTGGAGGCATTGCAATGAGTAGCAAGGATCCGTTGGTACGCGACGCGGTCGAAATGAGATTGGTATTCGCCCTGCTCCTACTAATGGCGGCGCTCATCGTACAAGCGTGCGCCGCGTGAGGGGGTTCGAGATGCGGGCAGAGCGGGCGAGCGGTCCAATGCTCGCACGGCCTGCCTCGCTTCCCGATTTACTCGTACATCTGCGAATCGTTCGCAGTCAGTGTGGTTGGAAAATGAATCCCGAAGAACGGGTTGGGTAGCGCGATCTTACTGGTGGCGCTGTAACTCAAAGTGATTACAACCCGGTCGGTGTAGCCAGGCGTACTGGTGGTGGTCGTGGTGGTTCCGGTGTAGGAGGCGATCGTTGTGGTCAGATCCGCGCCGCCGTTGGTGAGGATCGACGACGACAACAACTGCGATGCAGCGGTCGGTAGCGTGACGGTGCCATTGGTGCCCAGCGTGCCTGGATTCACCGCGGCATAACGGGCGAGCGCCGATGCCCCCTGGCTGACCGCCAAAGCCGCCTGGCCAATCAGCGCAAACTGAATGCCGATGAACATCACCATCATCGCGACGGTCGATATCAGCGCGAATTCTACCATCGACTGGCCCCTGCTTATCAGGCCCCTGCGGAATCGTCGCGAAGCGGTCCGGATCGCCTGCCTTCTTGCCTCAAATCGCTTGACCATGAAAACTCCTCCCTCCCATCTCTACTGCGTCAGCGCGGGTACCTGCTCTGCCCCAAGCCCCGGCGCCGAAGCGACTGCGATCGAATCCGCAGTGATCGCCTTCACAAAACATCCGTCGATGTGGGTGCTGGTGGTGGTGGCGGCCTCCAGGTAAATCATCGCAAACCCTTCGATCGTCAACGGACAGTTGCCGCTGCAGCCGTGGTAATCGACCGCCGGCACGACCACCAGGCATGGATCGCCGGGCGGGATATCATTCGGATTGCCACCGTTGGCACAGGGATCGGCAATCGCATCGCAACTAGCCAACCTCGCCGCCAAAGCGCTCTTGACCGGACTGGAATTGCCTTTGTTGCCGGGTTCAGACTGGATGACATTGTTAGGCGGATCGATCGAGAACAGGGCCGACGATCCGTCCTCGATGGCGGCGCTCAGGGCGCTATCGCCACCGCCTGATCCACCAGTAGGATTCAGCCATTGCCAGTTGCCCGGCGCGAGACCGCCGACGAACTTGTCGCCGAAGGTAACGTCCTGCCCCGGATCGAAGCTCGAGAGACTGCATGGATTGGTGCATTGAAGCCCTACCGGGAACAGACCTTGTTTGACAGTACCGATGGGCCCTCCCGCCTGCGCGGCCGCGGTTGCGGATACAGCGTAAGTGTTGAGCCCGAGCACCTTCGCGAAAAAGTAGGGCTGAGTATCCTGATGAGCCACCACCTGGATCGTCGTTGAAGTCGGCTCGGTGAGGGTAATATTAGAAACGGCTAGCCCGTTGTTAACGGCGTACGTGCAGGCGGCCTTCGTGGCGGCGTCCGGCTGGCCACTGCAGCCCGCAGCTGGGGTGCCAACGAACGTGTAGCCCGCCAGGTAATTCGCGCCGGCGATCGCAGAGGCGTCGGCGGTTTTCTGCACCTGTTGCCAGTCCATGTACATGACCGCGACGTCGCTGCCGAGTGCGATTGCCCCGATCAGGATTGCGGCGATGCCCGCGTAGAGGACGGTTATCTGTCCCCTGGATTTGCCCAAGATTGCTTTCATAGACCACCCATGTGAGTTCGTTTCGATCAAACAGACGGGACGGTCATCGGCTCTCGGCACGCATCGGCATGACGAGAACTGAAAACCGGACCGATCCACAGGGCAAAGCAAGCCGAATGCCAAAGTGTACAAATTACATTTCCGCTTATCTACTCGCCTTTTTGTAGAGATGCCCACCTCGATGTGGCGAATGTGCTACTATTTGTAGCGCAAAAGCGCACCATACCGTCACGAAATGCGCCACCGCGCAGTTGGGCTGAGACCACGCAACAGCCGAATCATTGCGCTTCTTGTTTTGCTACTGGGTCAACGCTGGCACCTGCAACGCGCCAAGTCCCGGCGCGGACGAACTTGCAATCGAACTCGCTGAGATGGCTTTCACGAAACATCCCTCGATATCGGTGCTCGAGCTGGTGTCGGGCTCCAGATAGACCATCGCGAAACCTTCGATCGTCAGGCCGCAGCTTCCGGAGCATCCGTGGTAATCAACCGCCGGAACAACCACCAGGCACGGATCGCCGGGCGGGATATTGTTTGGGTTCCCGCCGCCGCTGGTGCATGGATCGGATATGGAGTTGCATCTGCTCATTCTGTCCGAGAAAGCACTTTTCACAGGACCCGACTTACCCTTGTTACCGGGCTCTGAATAGATAGTACCGCCGATTGAGAATGTAGTTGTCGCGCCGTAGTCGATCGCACTGGCCAACAGCGGATCGCCGCCGCCGTGCCCGCCGCTGACGTCGAGAAACTGCCAGTTACCCGGCGCCAGGCCGCCGACAAACTTCTGGCCAAACGATACTGATTGACCAGGGTCAAGACTGGACAGGCTGCATGGATTGGTGCATTGAAGTCCGACCGGGAACAGACCAACAGTAACTGTACCGATCGGCCCGCCCGCTGCCGCGGCTGCAGTTGCCGATACAGCATAAGTATTGAGCCCGAGCACTTTCCCGAAGAAGTAGGGCTGAGTGTCCTCGTGGGCCACCACCTGGATTGTCGATGCGGTCGGCTCGGTCAGCGTAAGATTCGCGACGGCTATCCCGTTGTCCACGGCGTAGGTGCAGGCGGCTTTGGTCGCAGAATCCGGCTGGCCACTGCAGCCACTCGCCGGAGTTCCAACGAAATCATAGCCCGCCAGGTAGTTCGCCCCGGCAATTGCGGCAGCGTCGGCAGTTTTCTGCATTTGTTGCCAGTCCATGTACATGACTGCGACGTCCGCACCGAGAGCGACTGCTCCGATGAGAACTACCGCAATCCCGGCATACAGAACCGCTACCTGACCACGCGCCCAGCCTAATGACTTTTTCATAAGGCCTCCTCTTGTGAGTCTCCTGGCGAAATCTACGAAAAGAATCCGCGATCCTTTTCGTCACTCACCCCGTTCGCAAAGAGACTCAGAACAGGTCGGCCCACCAACCTGAGCAACCTAAGTGCCAAGCCGCATGCCTGGGCAAACTCCGCTTGCTTCCTAGCCTTTGTCTGCAAACCCCCGGAAGGCGCCGGTCTCAACGGTGCAGATGCGCTACCGTTTGTAGCGTTAAAGTAACGTACAGTACGGCGCAACGCAATAGCGCATCGCGCCCGATGGATCGAAGGGATGCCGCACGAGTTAGTGGTGGCGAGGGGTCATTCGGTCAGGGAAAACTTCAGAGGTTCCGAGGAAATCGGCGCGATCACTCGTACATTTGCGATGCACTCGCCCCTACACTTGCTGGAAATGTAATCCCCGGGAAAATTGGGGGGATAGCAAGGAAAGGATTGGGCACTGCGAGCTTGCTGGTGGTGACGTAGCTGAGTTGGACAGTCAATTGATTACCCTGAACAGGCGTGGTTACTGGTGTGCCGCTCCCATCGACGGAGGTGATAGTTACCGTAAGATCGCCGCCGCCGTTGGTGAGGATCGATTGGGACAGGACCTCCTGCGCCGCCGCCGGTAACGCACTGCCGCTCATTGAACCATTGTAGGTTCCTAGTGCGCTCGCATTCGCTGAATTCGAAGCGATCCAGCGAGCGAGCGCAGATGTTCCCTGGCTCACGGCCACAGCCGCCTGACCTATCAGTGCATATTGGACGCCGAGGAGCATCACCATCAGCGCAAAGACTGAGATCAGCGAGAACTCGACTGCCGACTGCCCGCGGTTGCCTCGTTTCGACAGCCGTAGGATCGATCTGGATGCGGCTGCGTTTCGATTCGTGCTCCACGAAGAGACGAATTTTACGTTTTGCCCATTCATTCGTACATTTCCTGATCCTGCGCGCTCAATGCCGTTGGGAATTGAACCCCCCCGAATATTCCTGGGATTCTCAAGAAGGGATTTGGCAGCGCTAACTTGTTGGCGGTGGAATAAGTAAGAGTGACGGCCGCCCTATCGGCCATTGCCGTCGGTGTGGTGGTCGTGGTCGATGCTGTCCCAGCCTTAACCGAAGTAATCGTTACAGTGAGATCGCCCCAACTATTGGTGTTGAGTGTTGAGGACAGCAGATTTTGCATCGCCGCGTTCGGTGTACCCGAATAGCTCGAAGCCCAACGTACTCTCATTCACCGCAGCATAGCGCGCGATTGCCGATGCCCCCTGGCTGAGCGCCAAAGCCGCTTGTCCGATCATGGCGAACTGGACGCCAACCATCATCACAACCAAAAAGAGGACCGAGACCATCGCGAATTCAACCATCGTCTGCCCCCGGCTGATTCGGATCCTGCGGAGCCGGGGCAGACGGACGGTCACGCTCACATTCTGCTTTGTGTAGAATCGATCGAACATAGAAGTTGCCCGCTAGTTCGCGCTAATTGGTCAGAGTTGGAGGTGCCGATGCCCCAAGGGAGACTGTAGTTGTTCCACCCGTGGTGCTCGTGGCGGAAGTACCGCCGGCGACCGACTGTATGAAACATCCATCAATATTTGTGGACGTGGTGTCTTGCTCCAGGTAGATTTCGGCAAACCCTTCTATCGTCATTGTGCAATTACCATGACAACCGTGATAGTCGACTGCGGGCACGATTACCAAGCATGGATCGCCGGCCGGAATATCGCTTGGGTTCCCGCCATTGGCGCAAGGATCCACAGAGGGGATAGCGCACCTGCTCAACCGGTCGTCGAAGCCTTTCTTCACCGGCCCCGCATTGCCTTTATTGCCAGGCGACGTGCTAATGGTGTCACCCACCGAATATGCCGTTGTCGCACCGTAATCGATGGTAGTCCCCAACGCCGGAAGCGCCGGTTCCACCAACATCCAGCCAATCCCAGTTGCCCGGCGCGAGGCCGCCAACAAACTTTGAGCCGAATGTAACCGTCTGGCCTGGATCAAGACTCGAAAGACTGCATGGTGCAGTGCACTGAAGTCCGATCGGGAACAAACCTTGGCTGCCTGAGGTGCCGAGTGATTTTTCCACCTTATCGACTGGTCCAGGCTGCGCCGCCGTAGCAGTTGACGCCACGCTATACGTGCTCAGGCCAAGTGCCTTCGCGAAAAAATAAGGGAACGTCGTCTCTGTCGCCGACACCTGAATCGTCGACGCGGTCGGCGTGATTGTAACATTGCCGGCGGTCAATCCGTTCTTAACCGCGTAAGTGCAGGCGACCTGCGTCGCAACCTCTTGGGGACTTGAGCCGGCTTCCTCGCCGGTACAGCCAGTGGAAATCGGATAGGCCGCGCCAGTTGTAGGATCGCTATAGGCGATGCCGCCGTTGAGATAATTCGAACCAGCTAGTGCGGCTGCGTCGACAGTCTTCTGTGAATGCTGCCAGTTGACGTACATCACGGAGACATCGGCGCCCAGGGCAATCGCACCGCATAAAGCAAATGCCAGCGCTCCGGCGTACAGGATGGCAACCTGGCCAGGAGATTTGTGGTGAATCGTTTTCATTTCAAGACCCCTCGGTTCCGCTCATCGAACCCACGATGAGCAGACGTTGTTTAACCCCTTAAATGCCTAGCTTTCGTATCACCTGTCCTACTGTATGGCAAGGACGCTACAAGTCGCGATTTGCAAGACAGCCTGTGATGCGAAAACACACTTAAATCCAACGTGTCGGCAATTAATCTAACAAGACGGCAGGAATACGTCAAATGTACAATGTAGCATTGATGCTACTTATTGTAGTGAATTGCTACGAAAAGGCAGCCATCGAAGGACTCATCGAAGTAACCAATCTAATACTAGAACCATGCTGATAACGCAATAGACGCAAATTCACTCTTTTCGTAGAGTTGCCGGGCCAAAAGATAGCATTAACAGCCGTTTAGACTTCGTAACCGTCACTTCGCAGCATCCGTATTCACGATCAGGAGAGACGCTTATGAAAATCTACACAACTGTCATTGCTGCGATGTTCGGGCTCCTGATGATGGCGATGCCGTCGATGGCATCCGCCGAAGTCCTCGTCCGACCGGTGCACCCGGTGGTGGTGCAAGAGGTCGTCGCGCCGTCGCCGTTCACGACCATCGAGTATTATCGGCCGTGGGCATGCGCCAACCCGTACTTCCGCCATCACCACTGGTGGCGCTGCCGTTAATCTGGCCACGCTCCATTGAGCGCCCATGAACCTGCGAAGCGGGCGGTATGTCGATTGACATCCGCCCGCCCTGCTGCCCCAAAAACCCTTCGAGCAAAATGGCGCCCTCGCCATTTTGCGATTAACCCTTTTCACTGGGTGCAGGGCTCAGCCCTGCCGAAGGAAGCAGTGAAAAATGAAACCCACCGCGGGTTTCACATTAAATAAAGTGATCTACCCTTCCCCAATCCTCTGAATCTCGAATTGCAGCGCCAGCGACGTCATCATCGCCTCGACCTCCTCGCGCGAATCCGCCGAAAAGTAAATCCTCAAATGGTGCCGCGCGGGATCTTCGGTCCGCAGCGTCGCCAGATTGTCGTACGACTCGACAATCGACTTGAACAGCACGATCTGCTCGGGCGGTATCGCTATCAGCATCGAAGCGATCGATGGGGGCTTGTTTCTGCTCACGGTTTACTGCCACCTCCCCGACCCCTAGATTCTAGCCGATGAAGCTGCCGCGGGTCTTGTTCGTAACCGGCAAAGGCGGCACCGGCAAGAGCACGGTGGCGGCCGCGCTGGCGCTTGCGCTGTCGAGCCGGCGTCCGACTACGCTGGCCGACCTGGATCGTCGCCTGTCCGCGGCCGCATTGCTCGGCGCGATTCCGCACAATCGGCCGCGGTGAAAGTTACAGATTCGCTCGACGTGATCGCGCTGACGCCGCGCGCCGAGCTCGAGGCGTTCATCGAGCGCATCGTGCCGATTCGCGCAATCTCGCGCCGGATGCTCCGCAGCCGCACCTTTGGCTACGTCACGGCCGCGCTCCCGGGTCTCGAGGCGTTCCTGCTGCTGGAACGACTGCGAATCATGGCGGGCGACGCGGCGTTGAACGATCGGTATCTCGTAATCGACGCGCCAGCCTCGGGCAGCGCGGTCGAGTTGCTCTCGGTCTCGTCGGGCGTGAAGGGAATCGCGCCGGCCGGCACGCTCAATCGGCTCGCCGATTCGATCGACGGCTTTCTCGGCGACGCGACCCGCTTCGGCGTGGTCGTCACGACGACGCCGGAAGATCTTGCGGTGCGCGAGGCGCTCGAAACCGCCGCGACGATTCGCGATCGGCTCGGCGTCGCGACGGTCGCCGCGATCGTGAACTGCGTCCCCGATTTGCTCTTCGACACCGCCGAGCTCGCCGCGATTAGCCCGCTCGGTGGCCACGCCCGGCTGGCAATCCGCCGAAACGCCGCGCACGAACAGGCGGCTCTGGTGACGCCACGATTCGCCGACACCGGCGTGAGGACCGTCAATCTCCCGATGATGTTCACGCCGGTGATCGGCCCGAGCCGAACTGAAGAAACTCGGCACGGGTCCTCGACACGGAGCTGCTCGACCGGTGAATTCGCTAAACTTGCGCTCGCAGAGCCTCGTGATCTGCCTCGGTCCCGGCGGCGTCGGCAAGACTACCATCAGCGCCGCGCTCGCGGTGCACGCCGCGACGCTCGGATGCGCCGTCGATGTGATGACGGTCGATCCCGCGCCGCGCCTGCTCGACGCGCTCGGCCTCGAAGCAGACTCATCCGAGCCGGTCGAGGTCCATCTCGACGGCATTCGGCATTCGCGCCGCGGCGGAGGCGCGTCCAATCGCGCGCGGCTGCGCGCGTTGCGGCTGGATCCGAAGCGCACCTTCGATTCGATCATCGCGCGCTATGCGCTGTCGGATGCGGCGCGCGACGCGATTCTCGACAATCGAATCTATCGCAATCTCTCGGGCGCGCTTGCGGGCGTCGGCGATTACATGGCGATGGAAAAACTGCTCGAGCTGGCGGCTAATGTTGACACGGATTTGATCGTGCTCGACACGCCGCCTGCGACCGAGGCGATCGACTTCCTCGACGCGCCGCGGCGCCTGCTCGAACTGCTGAACTCGCGCGCCGTCAGCCTGCTCGGAGCGCCGGCCGGGTTGTTCAGGAGCCAGTTGCGCATGGTCGATGTCGCCGCGCGCGCCGTGCTGGCGGCGTTCGATCGAGTGACGGGCCTGAATCTGCTGAGCGACGTGCAATCGTTCGTTCGCAGCTTCGAGGGGATGTACGAAGGCTTTTCCGCTCGCGCCGCGCGCGCCCAGGACAAGCTGCGCGCGCCGGACACCGCGATCGTGATCGTCACGACCGCCGAATCGAGTAGAATCGCACAGGCACGTGAGTTTATCGGCGCGCTCGAAAATGCCGGCTTGCGCATTTCCGCGATGGTGGTGAATCGCGTGCTCGCCGAGTTGCCCGACGCCGCGCAATTGTCTTCAGCTCGCATCGCACCGTCGCTCAAGAAAAAGTTGAAGCGCAATCTCGCCGACTATGCGGCGCTCAAGACGCGGGAAGAATTCTCGCTCGGCGCGCTGCGCGACTCGCTGCCCGCAGGGACAGTGCTGATGGTCGCGCCAGACCTCGGCCGCGAACCCCGCACAATCGCCGACCTCGCCGAAATCGGCCACAACATCAGCGACGCTTGAAAGTCCGCGAAAGGCGCTGGAAAGCGCGAGATCCTTCGCTGCGCTCAGGATGACTCAAAAAATCGAGCGTCCTCACGTGTCATTCTGAGCGAAAGCTGCTGTAGCGAAGAATCTCGACGGACGCTCCGGCGTTCGGCGCCGGTTACGCGACGACTTCCGGTGATCAACCAGATTTCTTCGCGCGACGAACCGGGGGCTTGGCGGGTTCTTCGTGATCAAGCATGCGATCGAGCTTGATGCTCAGGTTCAGCAGTTGCGAGCTCAGATGGTCGAGCCGCGCTTTCAGATCGCGCACGTCGCGCTTGGACGGAATGTTGACGAAATCGAGCACCTGCTCGACGTTGCGGTCGAACGACTGCTTGTTCGCCATGAAGCGTTCGCCGGCCTTGCCGAAATTCGATCGCATCCGGTCGTTCGACATGATCTCGTTGAAAAAGCCGGTGACGCCTTCTTCGCTCATCTGGCGAAGCTTGTCCATCAGGTTCTCGCTGTCGCGGCGTGCCATGCGCTTCAACTATATATAGAGGGTCGCGCGCGCAAACCGATGACCACGCTCGCCAACATTCTAAGTATCGCGTCGGGGTTCGCCCTGATGGGGTATCACGAGCCGCCCGCGAATCTGATCGCGACTTCGATCATTATAAATGTCGCGCTCACGCCGCTGACTGCGATCGTCGCGTCGCGCCGCGGCCGCTCGACGCTCCGATGGACCATCGTGGGCCTCGCGCTCGGTGCGTGGGCGCTCGCCGCGGTCATGATTATTCCGCCGCCCCGCCCCGCTCCACCGCTTCCCGACGCGCCACCTTTCCGCCTACTTCTCATGCTGCTTGATCCACGCCGCGGTCGGCGCGAAGACCTGGCTCTCCGACTTGGTTCCGCCAACACGTCGAGATGGCCCCAGTCGTCGAACTTTGTGAATGAAGGATCGGGCGCGCCGGTGGACTTCGACGCAGCTTCGACCTGGGTGGGCCAATTCGCGCCGAAGTTGGTGCTGGCGAACGCGATCACCGGAATCTTCGATGCCTTCAGCGACGCGAGCAATTCCGGCGTGAACGGATTCTCGCCGTCCTGCACCGTCGGCCAGTAACGATCGAACGCAATCAGCAGTTTCGCGAGCACTACCGCGTCGGAATAGCCGCCCGTCATATTCGCGAACGCGCCATTGCCGGGCGCCGCATCGTACATGACGTGCTCCAGGTTTTCGCGCGCGGTTTTGTATTTCGGAATCGGCGCCGGCTGATCGGGATTGTCGATCACCATCTGCATCAGCGTGTGCCGCTTGTCGTAGGTCAGATGTTTGCCGCCGATGTCCTCGGCATATTGGCCCGGCGTCCCCTGCTCAAGGCGCATCGGATGAGTCGGGATGAATCCGTCGAGCGCGATGATCCCCGCGACGTTCTCGGGATGCATCGCGGCGTAAAGGTACGCGAACTCGACGCCGCGGCTGAAGCCCGCGACGAAGATTCTGCGATGGCCGGATTTTTCGCTGACGAATTTCGCCGCCGCGTCGATGTCCGATTCGAAAAGATCGTTGGTCCATCCCGCGAGCTCGGAGAGATCGCTCTGCGGCGTCTCAGGCGGAATGAAGTGCGTGCGATAGTCCATCGACCACACGTCGACTACCGTGCTCGGCAAGGTAAACCTGGAACGAGTAGCGGGGATCGTCGAGCGCAACTTCGCCGTTCATGTTGGTGCCGGGCAGATAGAGCACGACGGCCTCGGGATGCGCGGGCGGATTCGGTCCCTTGGCGACGCGATGCAGTGCGATTTTGTCGAACGGCGATTTGCCGACGGTCGCCTGGAACGTCCATTCGTAAATTCCGGGCGCGCCTTTGAGTTCGCGCGCCGCGCCGACGGCTTGAAAGTCGGCGGCTGATGCGGCGCTCGCGACGAGAAGAAGCAGGACCGCGAGAACGTCAAAGGCGATGCGTCGTCGAATCTTCATGGGCGTAATCCTCTCCACAATTTCAGGTCGTCGCACAAGTGCATGGACGACGACTGCCGCTCACGGCAGCCTGGGCCGCCTTGCCGCATCGACGCGCTGGTGCCACGCCCGCGCTACCGATGATTGACCTTCTGCTACGCCGACACCTGTCACTGCGAAAGTGAGTTGACGAAACGACGGCGGACCGGCGGCGCCCCATGAAGAAACAGAAAGCAGTTGACCCTCAGCGGTGCAGCGTGCGAAACAGAGTCGGCGGGTGCTTCAGGTCCCGCTAATTTTCGTACGGGAGTGAACTTCAATGAGCAAAAAAGTTCAATTCGCCTTGTTCTCTCCGCAAGCGGGACAGTCGTGGCATCAGCTCGAGGAGCGGGCGCATCGATGCGAGAAGCTCGGCTACCATTCGATCTGGCTGGTCGATCATATGTGGACGCGCGGGATGCCCGACCTCGACCATCATGAATGCCTGTCGCTGATGGCGGGACTTTCGGCGAAGACTGAAAAAATTCGCATCGGCACGCTGGTGATGTGCAACTCGTATCGCAATCCGGCGCTGCTGGCGAAGACGCTCTCGACCATCGATCACATCAGCAACGGCCGTCTCGAAATCGGCTACGGCGCGGGCTGGATGGACGAGGAGTACAAGGCGTACGGCTACCAGTTTCCGTCGATGGGCACGCGGCTCAAGATGTTCGAGGAAGGCCTGCATATCATGAAGCTGATGTTCACCGAGAAGCGCGCGACGTTCGAAGGGCGGCACTACCAGATCAAGGAAGCGATCTGCAATCCGAAGCCGGTGCAGCAGCCGCATCCGCCGATCACGATTGGCGGCAGCGGCGAGAAGATCATGTTGAAGCTGGTCGCGAAGTTCGCCGACCGCTGGAACTGCCCGGCGGGCTACGAAAGTTTCGAGCACAAGTTCAATGTGCTCAAGCAGCACTGCAAGGACGTCGGACGCGACGTGAATACGATCGACATCTCGGAGCAGTTGCTGGTTTGTATCGGCACGAGCGACGCGGAAGTCGAGGCGAAGTGGAAGGCGGCGCAGATGCTCAAGCCGTTCGTCACCACTGGAATCAAAGGCACGCCGAAGCAGTTGATCGAGGAGCTCAAGAATCGGGTCGCGATGGGAATCACGACGTTCACGATTTTCTTCAGCGACTTTGCGCCGCCGCTGACGCTCGAGTTGTTCGCGAAGGAAGTGATGCCCGCGTTTGCGTAAGAAAAAGATGGAGCGCTGCGCGATTTTCGGAAACCGGAACCGGCTTCGCTTGCGCGAAGCTGTCCGGAAGCCCGAACCTCCCGTTCCTCCCGTCGCTAACGCTGCCGTCGTCAGGGTGACAAACAATGCGGAGCTGTCCGGAACACCCGCCCGCTCGCGTTGCTCGCTTTGTCGAGGATGACACGCGGGCTCGCGATGCTCGCTTCGGTCGGGATGACAGGCGCGCGCTTGCGCTGCTCACTTTGTTCAGGATGATCGGATGGAGCGGCACTAAGATATTGGACCAGCAGCGACTCACCGAATATCTGAAACGCCGGATGCCGCATGTGCGCGAGCATCGCGTGGTCGGGCTCAAGCGGATTTCCGGCGGTTCGTCGCGCGAGACCTACGCGTTCGACCTCGAATGGAGCGAAGCGGGCGAGACGCGTACGCGTCCGATGATCGGGCGGCGCGATCCGACCGGCGGCCTGCTGAAATCAGATCGCGAGCGCGAGTTCAAAGTGATCGACGCGATGCATCGCGCGGGGCTGAAGGTTCCGGAGCCGCTGTTTCTCGAGCTCGACGCGAGCGTGATGGACCGGCCGTTCTTCATCATGCATCGCGCGGCGGGACAAACGGGCATGGGCGCGTTTCCCGCGGCGGAGGCCGAATCGACGCGGGCGAAGGTCGCAGATGACTTCCTCAGCGAGCTCGCGCGACTGCAATCGATCGACTATCGCGAATGCGGGCTCGAGATTCTTGGCGCTCCGAAAAATCTGGAGGAGCCCGCGCGCATCCAGGCTGCGCACTGGAGCGAAATTTATGAACGCGATCGGATGGGCGAGCACTATCCAATCCTCGACGCCGCGTTCGCGTGGCTCAAAGCCAATCCGGTCGTTGCGGATCGCGTGGTCGTCGTTCACGGCGACTATCGTTCGGGAAATTATCTGTACGATGAGAACGGAATTATCGCGATGCTCGATTGGGAGATGGCGCATCTCGGCGACCCGATGGAGGATCTCGGGTGGGCGTCGATGATTTTCTGGGGACGCGACGAACTGGCGGGCGGGCTGATGGAGCGCGAAGCGTTCTATCACCTGTATGAACAGAAGACCGGCCGTCGCGTCGATCGCGAGCGGCTGTTTTTTTACCAGGTGCTCGGCAACGCGAAGATGGCGGTGATTTGTCTGACCGGGATCCGCGATTTCGTCGAGCGGCGCACGTCCGACGCGGTGATGCCGTTCCTTGAACTGCTGCTGCCGGCGCTGTTGGGGGACCTGGCCGGCCAACTTCGATTGGTCTGAGGTGATGCGATGCTGCGGCCGACGTTGAATGAACTGATCAGCGGAATGCAGCGGACGATCATGGAAGCGCTGATGCCGGAACTGACGTCGCCGTATGCGCAAGGGCAGGCGATGTCAGCGATCGCGATGCTCGACGCATGCGGCGGCGGCGCTCGAGTCGGCGCCCGCGTACGACGCCGCCGAGAAAAAAGATCTGCGCGCGACATTCGCCGCGCTCAAGCGTCTCGGCGACAAGCACATCGCGAAAAAAGGCGGGCTTCGCGGCGCGCTCGCCCGCGCGACTCGCGCGAGTGCGAAGAATCCGCCGGATCGTCGCGCGATGGAAGCCGCGATGGCCGAGTTTGCGACCGCGGTCGCGCTCGGCAAGGTCGATGAGAGCGTCGCGCGCCAGGTCCGCGGCTACATCGGGCGCAATCTCGAGCGCTCGCGCAATTTGCTCGGCAGTTCATTGCCGAGCGCATGACTCATTAGTAGCGCTGCATCCCGATTCGAGTCGAAGGCCTGTCTCCAGCTTATCAATAAGACGCTACGTCTAGCCATCATCAGTAGCTTCCAAGTCAGCCTATCTGTGCCAAGGCGTCTTGCGAATCAAAACCGACCGGAGTAGATTACCTAAAGCTAAGTAGAGGGGCGAAAAGTCGAATTAGCTAGAAGTAGAAAAGACCATCTAACTGTATGTGTCTAACTTGCTACAAACAGTTAGATGGTCTAATGTGAGCGTGGACGCTGGGGTTGTGGTGCTACGAGTTGCCGCACAAAAGAATGCGAGGATGAAACCATGAGCGTCGTCATTATTCCCACTCCCGGAATGGCGGGGGGTCCGTGCCGTGGGTCCTGCGATCATGCCAAGTGTCACACGATGCGCGCGATGGCAGACGAAAAGTGCCATCACTGCGGTGGACGTTTTGGTTTCGGAACCAGGATTACCGGCGAGCCGGCGATGCATATGCGATGCGCGCAGACGATCGCGGCGCGAGATGGCGCGCCGGCCTCGCATCCGATTCACGATCCTGCGGCGCCGCATAACGTCACTACTCATCGCGGCGACAAGAACTAACCCGTCTCGACTACATATTCGATTTGACGCCGGCACGCCGACAGGGTTGGTGGCACAGGCTTTAGCCTGTGATTTTCCGGCTCATGGAAGTCCGGGCCGAGGACCACAGGCTAAAGCCTGTGCCACGCTTGACACCCTCGCCGAGTGCGCGATACCGCTCAGACGTGAACACCGACAAGGTTTCTCAAGTGCGGGCGCTGCGCGATCGGCTGGATCATCCGGTGATCGACGCCGACGGGCATCTGATAGAGCCGGCGCCACTGTTCAACGAATATCTTCAGAAGATTGGCGGCCGCGACATGCTCGAGCGCTACAATCGCGAGCTGCGCGAGCATCCGACCGGATCGCGCGGCAATCGCGAGGCCGGCGACATGCGCGGCGCCTGGTGGGGTGTCGTCAACGACGCGTATGATCTCGCCACGGTGATGGCGCCGCGGCTGCTGTATAGCAGGCTCAACGATCTTGGCGTCGATTTTTCGATCCTGTATCCGACGCTCGGACTGGCGCTGCCTACGATTCACAACGACGAGGTGCGGCGGATCGCGTGTCGCGCGCTCAATACGATGAACGCGGAAATTTGCGGGCAGTTTCGCGATCGCATCGCGCCGGCCGCCGCGATACCGATGCATACTCCCGATGAAGCGATCGCCGAACTCGAAAATGCGGCGCGGCTTGGCTTGAAGGTCGCGATGATCCCGCCGGGCGTCGCGCGTCCGATTCCTGCGCTCGAGCGCGAGCATCCGGATGCGTTCCCGAACGCGGCGTACTTCGACAACTATGGGCTCGACAGTTTCTACGACTACGACCTGGTGTGGCGCAAATTTGTCGAGCTGAAAATCGCGGTGACCTCGCATGGCGGGGTGGGCCTGCGCTACCTGCCGCTGGGGCGGCGATCGCCGACCAACTACATGTTCAATCACATCGGCGCGCACGCGTATCAGCAGGGCGAGCTATGCCGCTCGATCGTCATGGGCGGAGTCGCGACGCGGTTTCCGGAGCTGGCGTTCGGCTTTCTGGAGTGCGGCGCGGGATGGGCCTGCGACCTGCTGCACTCGCTCGAAGAGCATTGGGAAAAGCGCAACGTTGCGGGCCTTAAAAATTACGACCCGTCGCGACTCGATCGCCCGCGATTGCATCAATTGCTCGCGGAGTACGGCGGTCCTGAATTCGTCGCGAAGAACTCCGCGCGGGCGGTGCGGGCATACGACGAAGGCCTCGAGCGTCACGATCGCGCGGCGGATCGCGACGAATGGGCGCTGACCGGGGTGCGTGACGAGCACGACTTCGCGCGAATTTTCGGCAACTTCTATTTCGGTTGCGAGGCGGACGACCTGAGCGTCCATCGAGCACTCGATGCGCGCGCCAATCCGATGCGAACGCGGCTGCAGCCGATTTTCTCTTCTGACATCGGCCACTGGGACGTGCCGGATATTTCGACGGTGCTGCTTGAGAGCCATCGGCTGGTGGACAAGGAGCTCTTGAGCGACGCCGATTATCGCGATTTCGTTTTCACCTATCCGGCGCAGCTTCATCTGAAGGCGGACCCTGAATTCTTCGCGGGCACCGCGATCGCAGGTGCCGTCGCCAAGCTCAGCGCGTAGTGGTCGAGGCGCATCGCGATGCTTTCGATTGAACAACGGCGGGATTGGGACGAGAAGGGATTCTTCATAATTCGCGGATTCGCGCCGATTGAGGATTGCCGCGCGATGCATGCGCGAGTCGTCGAGATTTGCCGCCTGAACGCGGCGGGTGAAAGAGTTCCGAACGTATTCGTGTTGCCGGAAAAGAAACCGAATCCGCTCGCACAAAACGCGGAGGACAACGTCGGCAAAGTTTTCCGGCTCCATCGCGATCCGATTTTCAAAAAGCTCGCCGAAGATCCGGCGGTGATCGAAATTGTGAGCGATCTGATCGGACCGGAGCTCGACTGTTTCGTCAGTCAGTTCATTTTCAAAAATCACGGTGCGCTCGGGCAGCCGTGGCATCAGGATTCGTACTACTTTGCGTTCAGCACGCGGCCGCAGGTGGGCGTCTGGCTGGCGGTGACCGAGGCGACGCTTGACAATGGATGCCTGCACGTGATGCCCGGCTCGCAGCTCGAACCAGTGCACGCGCACGTGCCGGACCGGCGCCCGGATGCGCAATACGGCTACACGGAGATCGTCGATTACGACATGTCGAAGTCGGTGCCGGTGCTGATGCAGGCCGGCGACCTGCTGGTGTTCCACAGTCACCTGATGCATTGCTCGACCGACAACATGTCCAGCGGCATTCGCGCCGCGATGGTGTGGCATTACACGAAGTCAGGGACGATCGATCAGACTCGGGAGCGGTTCGGGCATCGAAATCCTTCGCACGATTTCATGAAGATCGAACGTCACCGAGCTGCTGAGGACTGAATCATGAATGGAGCGGAGAGCCTGATTCGCACGGCGATCGCGGCCGGCGTCGAAGTGTGTTTCGCAAATCCGGGGACGACTGAGATGCCGATTGTCGCGGCGCTCGATTCGGCGGACGGACTGCGCCCGATTCTCGGATTGTTCGAAGGCGTTTGTACCGGCGCTGCGGACGGTTACGGACGGATGGCGGAGAAGCCTGCGATGACGCTGCTGCATCTGGGGCCGGGATTTGCAAATGGGATTGCGAATCTGCACAACGCGCGGCGCGCGCGATCGCCGATCGTGAATCTGATCGGCGATCATGCGACCTGGCACGTCGGCGCCGACGCACCGCTCACGTCGGACATCGTTTCGCTGGCGACGCCGGTTTCGGGATGGGTGCAAAGCGTTCGCAATGCGAAATCGCTCGCAGGTGCGACGGCGCAAGCGATTGCGGCTGCCGGACGCGCGCCGGGACAAGTCGCGACATTGATCATCCCGTCGGATTGCCAGTGGGATCCGGCGGAAGGGCACGCCGCACCGATCGAACCGTCGGCGCCGCCGCAGGTTTCATCCGACGCGATCAGGCAAGCTGCCGAATCGATCCGCAAAGGTAAGAAAGTCGCACTGTTCGTCGGCGGCATCGGGCTGCGCGCGCGAGGTCTGAAGGCGGCTACACGGATCGCGGCGAAATCGGGATGTCATCTGATTTGCGAAACGTTTCCCGCGCGGCTCGAACGAGGCGCTGGAATGCCGGTGCTCGATCGCCTGCCCTACTTTCCTGAACAGGCGATCGAAATGCTGAAGGCTTTCGACACGATCGTATTGGCAGGGGCGAAGAAGCCGGTCGCATTCTTCGGCTATCCGAATTTTCCGAGCCAGTTGATTCCGGAAGGTGTCAACATCGCGATTCTGGCCGGGCCAACCGATGACGTCCCGATGGCGCTGGAAGCGCTCGCGAGCGAAATCGCAGCGCCGGTTTCGGTCGCGACGCCCTCGAAAATAGCGCGGCCCGAACGTCCCGTCGGAAAGCTCAACGCGATGACGGCGGGCGCGGCGATCGCGGCGGTGATGCCCGAAGGCGCGATCGTGATGGACGAGGCTGCGACCACCGGCCTGCCATTTCTAGCCGCGTCGGCGGCCGCGCCTGCGCATACGTATCTTTCGCTCACTGGCGGAGCGATTGGGCAGGGACTGCCGTGTGCTACCGGTGCTGCGGTCGCGTGTCCGGATCGGCGCGTGATCGCCTATCAAGCCGACGGCAGCGGGATGTACACGATTCAGGCGCTGTGGACGCAGGCGCGCGAGTCGCTCAACGTCACGACGGTGCTGTGTAACAATCGCAGCTATCGAATCCTGCAAGTTGAACTCGCGCGCGCAGGCGTCACCGAACCTGGGCGCAAGGCGCGATCGCTCACCGACCTTTCCAATCCCGACATCGAGTGGACCAGCCTGGCGCGTGGCCTCGGTGTGCCCGCCGTGCGGGTCGAGAGCGCTGAGGCGCTCACGCGAGAACTGGAACGATCGCTCGCAACGCCGGGTCCGGCGCTGATCGAGATGATCCTCTAAAGTCAGTCTTACTTCAGGCTGGCGTCGAGCATTTCGAGAGCTGTTCGAAGCTCGGCGATCGTGTCGATCAGACTGTGATGCTCGATGCGGCTGCCGACGCCGATAAAATGCATGCCGGCGGCCTCAGCTGGCTTCGCGATCGATCCTGCTGTCACCGACGTATACGGCGCGCGCCGCGGCAACGTTTGCGCGATCGAGGCACAGGCGGAGGATGTCCGGCGCAGGCTTGGGGCGAACCTGGTCGAGTGCGCTCGCGACTGCGTCGAAGATTCCCGCGAGGCCGAGATGCTCGACCAGCGCGGGCACCGTCGCCGAGCGATTGGTCGCAAGCCCGAGCTTGTAGCGATTCTTGAGCTCGAGCATGAAGGGGCGCAACTCGAACGGTGGACGTAGCATTTTGAAAAACGGCGTCTGATCCATGTTGCGGGTCAGGGCGTGCATCATGCCCAGCTTCGCGGCGTCGCCCCGCGCCCGCGCGGCAAAGACTTCGCTGGCGGCGTACGAAACCGCGGAGATTTCCTCGTCGCGATCGAGCGGCGCTTCGCCGACCTTGGCGAAAATCCAGTTGTAGTATGCGACGTTCGATTCGGTGGAATCGAACAGCACACCGTCCGCGTCGAACATTACGAGTTCAATCATGTTGACCGCTTCGCGATCTCAGAAACCGGAACCGGCTTCGCGTACGCGAAGCTGTCCGAGATCCTTCCTGCCGCTCGCGTTGCTCGCTTTGTCAGGATGACAAATCGGCTCGCCTCGCTCGCTTTCTCAGTATGACAGTGAAACAGAGAGTGTGCGTGCTTTCCACATGATCAGCGGGCGGCGCGTTTGCGGTCGGATCGCTCGGGGCGGCGCGGGTGGGCGGGGGCGGGCGGCGCGGGATCGCGACGACTTCGCGCGCGGTGAGATGATCTCCGCAATGCGAGCAAACCATGTCCGGCGCAGTCTTCGCCCCGCAGACGCGATGTATCAAGGTCATCGGCGGGCCCGATTCGTCGCTTAGCCACGTGTCACCCCATCGCATCATCGCGATCAACACCGGATAGAGTTCGAATCCCTTGCGAGTGAGCCGATACTCGACGCGACCGCTGTCACCTTCGCTGCGCGCGCGATCGAGGATGCCGTCGCGGACCAGGTCGCGCAGCCGCGAGCTCAGGATGTTGCGCGCGATTCCGGTGCCTTGCTGGAACTCGTCGAAGCGATGGCGTCCGAGAAACGCCTCGCGCAGTATCAGCATCGTCCAGCGCTCGCCGACGACCGACAGCGTTCGCGCGACCGAGCAGTTCATGTCTTTGACCGAGTCCCATCGCATGGGCGGCTGTCACTCTCCTCCCCCGAATCTTATTTCGCGTGCCGCGACGTTCCCCAACGTCATCGACGAAAATATCGTTGCACTTTGAAACTTGATTTACCAGCCCTAGGTCTGCGACTTCTGCTTGGCGAGGCATCCTGCTAAACAAATGCGAATGAATCTTCGTCACATTGCTGGGCTCACGCTGGTGGGCTGGTGCCTGATAGTGCCGCCAGTTTCTCAACCGAACCAGGTGCTCGAGAAGAAAGCGCCATTTTCGCGGTGGGTTACGATTGAGACTTATGACACTGCCGCTGCATGCAAGAACGAACTCGCGAAGCTGACCGCGGTCATTTCGGGCAACATTAACCTGTCGTTGGTGCAACGGCGCGCGATGTCCGCGAAGTGCCTCGCCGCTGACGATCCGCGCCTGCATGCGGACAATTTCGAAGTGTATTAAACGCGCACCATTCAAGACTCGCGGCAGGAGTGAGGAAAGTCCGGTTGCGATTCAGCGCATCGCCTGCTAGCTATATTAGTTGCAAATTGAAACTGATTCTGGCGATCCGCGGGAGGAATCTGATGGCGAAGCAAATCGAGTTTTTCTACGACTATCTGAGTCCGTTCAGCTATCTCGCGGACACGCAACTGCCGGCGATTGCGCGGCGCGCGGGGGCGGAGATTGTCTATCGGCCGATTCTGCTCGGCGCTGTTATGAAGGCCACCGGAAATTCGGGTCCGCTTCCGATCCAGGGCAAGGCGGGTTACAACGTCACGGATTTTCAGCGATGGGCGAAACGCTATGGCGTCCCGGCGCAGTTCAGTCCGCATTTCCCGTTCAACACGATTCGGGTGCTGCGCGCCGCGGTCGCTGCGCAGCGCCATGGACGATTTGCGGAGTTTCACTCGGCGGCGTTTCGCGCGATTTGGGAGCGTGGGCAGGACCTCAGCAAGGAGGCTGCTCTGCAGCATCTACTGAGTGATGTGGGAATCGATCCGGCGCTGATCGAGGGCGATGAAATCAAGCATCAGCTGCGGGTTAACGCGGACGAGGCGGTCAGCCGTGGCGCGTTCGGAGCGCCGACGTTTTTTGTCGGTGATGAAATGTTCTGGGGAAATGATCGGCTCGATTTCGTCGAAGAGGCGCTCAGGCGTTTGGCGTGATCAGAGTTCCATCGTTTCGGAATCCGTGACATAGATCAGGAAATACCCGGAGCAGAATCAAATGAAAGCTGTTGTGTTCGACAAGGTTGGTGGGCCCGAGGTGATGAAGATTGCCGAGGTGCCGAAGCCTGAGGTGAAACCCGGGACCGTGCTGATCAAGGTGCGCGCGGCGGGGATCAATTTCGCCGATACGCTCTTCCGCCAGGGACAGTACGTGATGCAGCCGCAACTGCCTGATACGCCGGGGCTTGAAGCTGCGGGCGAAATTGACGCGGTCGGCGCGGGCGTGGCGAATCTCAAAGTTGGTCAGCGGGTCGCCGCGCTCGGCAGTAAGATGTACGCCGAATATGCAATCGCGCCGGCGATGCAGGTGATTCCGATTCCCGATTCGCTCAGCTTCGAGAATGCGGCGGCGGTTCCGGTGCAGGTGCTGACCGCATGGCATCTGCTGCACACGGCGCATCAGACCGCGCCCGGGCAGACGGTGCTGGTTCATTCGGCGGCGGGCGGTGTCGGAATCGTCGCGGTGCAAATCGCGAAGGCGGCGGGCGCGCGCGTGATCGGCACCGTATCGAGCGACAGTAAGGCGGCGCTGGCGAAAGAGTACGGCGCGGACGACGTGATCAATTATGCGACCAAGGATTTTGCGGTCGAGGCGAACCGAATCACGGGCGGGCGCGGCGTCGATCTGATCCTGGACGCGGTCGGAGCGGCCACGTTGGACAAGGGCATCAGTTGCCTCGCGCCGTTCGGGCATCTGATTTCGTACGGACGCGCGGGCGGTCCGCCGGAGCCGCTCAATTTGCTCAGACTGTTCGAGAAATCGACCAAGGTGAGCGGATTCACGCTCTACACGGTGGCGGCGGTGCCTGACGTGATGCGCCGCGGGATCGAGGAGTCGTTCAAGCTGATCGCGGCGGGCAAGGTCAGGCTGCTGGTGGGCAAGTCGTTCCCGCTCGCGCAAGCGGCCGAAGCCCACAGGTTCATCGAGTCGAGGCAGTCGACGGGGAAGCTGGTGTTGATTCCGTAAGTTGCTGGCAGAGGTAGAATCTTGAACTGCGGGCAACCTCTCCCCTAACCCCTCTCCCTTCTGGCGAGGGGAATAGGAATATTCACGACTTACTTTTTAGTGGCAATTTGCAACTTCGTGGCGATTTGCAACTACTTCGGATTTGTTACTTGGAGCACCCGCCTGGATTTCGATTGAACACTAATCCGTAGCCTTCACTGAGTTTTATCGCGATCAATCTTGATCGAATCGCGTGATCGATCTCGCTCAGCGCGAACTGGATCAACATACTGCGAATTAAATTTTTTTGCGCGCGCGCGAATTTTCCTTATGCAATGCGCGAGAATCGCTGCGCCTGCGATGGCATCCGAGTTGCTTGCTCTTCTTCATTTTTCGTCGAGGAGGAGCTCATGGAACATTTGAATAAGGATGTTCGAAGAGGCCGCGAGTTGCCCGCATCTGCTCGGATGGCGCTCGCTGTGCTGGGAGCGTTGACCGTGATTGCGATCGCGGCCGCGGCGCGGGCCGAGGTCAAGCCGGGCGATCTGATCACTCCAGCGAACGCGTCGAAGGTTAAGGATCTCGTTTCGCCGGGCGTGTACTACAAAGTCGTCAACGGGATGTCGATGAAGATTGTCCCGAGCGGACAAGTCGATTGGCCTCCGCCCTACAAGGACGCGACTGAGAAGTACTCGGCGCAGGTGCGGCTCAGCCGCGACAATCGCAGCCTGGTCGGTTATGTCGCGGGGCAGCCGTTCCCGCTGATTGACACCAACGATCCGCAGGTTGCGACCAAGATCATGTGGAACAACGTGTTCCGGCCGCTGCTCACCGACGACTACGATTTGCGATTTTACGATTGCGAAAGTGTTTACGGCGGACAGAACAAGCCGAACAACGTGATCCAGTATTACCAGATCGGGCACTACGCCGGTTACGATTTGGTCGGACGAGTCGAAGTCGAGCCGATGCCGGTCGATCCCGACTTCAAGAAGACCAATCGACTCTGGCTCTTCGGCCTATATCCGGTGCTTTCGCCGCAGGCTGAGCGAGGTGAGGGGTTTATCCGATTCCGCTATGAGCAGCCCGACCGGGGCGACGACGATTGGAGCTGGAATCCAGGAACGCGCCGAATTCGCCGTCTCAACGAGGCGCTGCAGAGTACCGCGACCGGCACTCAGACCTGGAACCCCGACCATTACTCGGGCTTCAACGCCAAGACTGAGGAATACAATTACAAGTTTCTCGGCGACCGCGAGATGCTCGGAGTGGCACACGCCGAACATTCACCGGAGTTAAAATGCGCGACTGACGGCGGCGCGAGCGCCTGTCCCGAAGCTTGGGAAGCCCGAAATATGTATATCGTCGAGGCCACGCCGCGCCGCGAGCTGATTTCGCAGGCGCTGCAGGGCAAGACGATCATCTATATGGACTCCGAAATGTGGTTCGAGCCGTATATAGATGAGTACGATCAGAAAGGTCAGCTGTGGCTGAACCACATCTGGTGGACGACCTATCGCGATCGGCCGGTGCCTGATGCGCGCGTCGCAATCTACCCGTTCAAGCGCGAGTTCGAAGTCGGCGCCGTCTCGACTGACGTTCAGAGCGGCTTTGCGACGATGTGCTATCTGCCGGGGCTGCAAACTCCCGAGCGGGAATGTTGGTACATCAACATGGGCGCGGTGGACAAGGAGTTTTTCACGACCAACGCGATGGTCAAGGCCGCGCCGTAGAATTAAATTGATCTGATGATGGGGTGGGCTCTCTCCCGCCCCATCTCGGAACTTTCGCAGCCGCGCCGATGCTGTTCGCGAGCGCGGCGTGGAATGCCTTGCGGACGCCACCTTTTCCACCGTCTCGGCTAGCCACAAATTCGGGTCCCTTTTTGCTCTATTTCCCACTTGACTCTCTTAATTAACTGATCAGTTAATAGTTGTATTAACTGTTCGGTTAACGAAACCGTTCAATCATGGCTGGCCCGCGCACAACTGTCCGCAATCTCAAGCGCACGCGCGAGAAGATCCTCGCTGCGGCGCTGGCCGAATTTTCGGCGCGCGGCTTCGCGGGAGCGAGGGTTGACGCGATCGCCCGGCGGGCGCGGGTCAACAAGCGCATGCTCTACTACTGTTTCGGCGCGAAGCAGGATCTCTATCGGGAAATTCTGCGCCGCAAGATCGCCGAGCGCAGCGAATGGCTCGAATCGACGCCCGAGGACTTCGCCGGCGTGCTCGCGCATATCTACCTGTCCGGTGGCACCGATATGGATTTCGTGCGGCTGATGGAATGGGAGGCGATCGACAGTGGCGGCAAGAAATGTATCGCGGAGGACGAGCGTCGCGCGCTGTTCGAGAAAGCGGTTGCGCGGCTTCGCGTGTTGCAGCGCCGAGGATCGATTCCCCGCGGCGCCGATCTGACTCAACTTTTTATTTCGATGTTGTCGTTGGCCTTGTTTCCGCTGGTGATGCCTCAAATTATTCGTCTGATTCATGGGATGGAGCCGACCGATCCGCGCTTCATGCGCCAGCGCGCGAATTTCCTCCGCTGGCTCGGAGATCGTCTGGTCAAACCTGCGAGAGCCACCCGGAATCATCCTCGCCGTGCGCGCGTTCCGATTATTGCCGTTAGCCGCGTCCAATCGGGTCAACTCGCATGACGAAACGAATCATCATGCTGGTTGTGATCCTGATCGTGGGCGTCGGAGCATGGACCGGCTACTCGCGGTTTTTCAAAGACGAGGTCGCGAGCGACAATCTGCTGGTTTCCGGCAATATCGAAGCACACGAAAGCGTCGTCAGCTTCAAGGCCGTGCAATCGCGGGTGGTCGAATTGCCGTTCGACGAAGGCCAGTGGGTAAAGGCGGGCACCGTGCTGGCGCGGCTCGACGACAGCGACTATCGGCAGCAGGTCGCGATCAACGAGGCCGCTTTGCAGGTGCAGGAACAGCAGCTCGCTTCCGCGATGCAAAAGCTCGAAGCCGCGCACGCGACTATCAGCAACGACGACGCTGACCTCGCTCAGAAAAATCTCGATTACGGCCGGAGTCAAAAGCTCTGGACTGAGAAAATTATTTCCGGCGACCAGCGCGACCACACCGACACCGCGCTCAAGGAGTCGGGCGCCGCGATGCAACGGGACCGCGCGATGGAACGCAGCGCGCAGCAGGATATTGCGGTCGCCCGGGCGAACATCCGCAGCGCGAGTGAGAATCTCGAGCTGGCGAAGATCATGCTCGGATACACGACACTGCGCGCGCCGTTCTCGGGGGTGATTCTCACGCGGCAGACCGAGCTGGGCGAAGTTATGCAGCCCGGCACGCCGGTGGTGACGCTGGCGGACCTCGATCACGTGTGGCTGCGGGCTTATGTCGCCGAGACGGACCTCGGCCGAATCCGATGGGGCCAGGCGGCGACGGTTCACACCGACACTTATCCGGACAAGGCGTATCCGGGGCAGATTTCGTTCATCGCTTCGGAGGCGGAGTTCACGCCGAAGAGCGTCGAGACTCATAAGGAGCGCGTGACGCTGGTATATCGAATCAAGATCGACGTTGAAAATCCCCTTCACGAGTTGAAGCCCGGGATGCCGGCGGACGCGACCATTCACCTCGGCGCTCCGGTGCAGGGCGGCAACAGTCGTGGATGAGAGAACCGTTGTCGTACGCGACCTGGTGAAGGATTTTCCTGGCGTCCGCGCGATCGATCATCTGAGTTTCGACGTCGCTCCCGGTGAAATCTTCGGCATCGTCGGGCCCGACGGCGCGGGCAAGACCACGACCATGCGAATCCTCGCGGGAGTGCTTGCGCCCGACGGCGGCGGAGCGACGGTCGCGCAATGCGATGTCGTCGCGGACCCGGAAGGCGTCAAGCATCTCATCAGCTACATGCCGCAGCGCTTCGGCCTTTACGAGGATTTGACGGTGGATGAGAACATCCGGTTTTACGCGGACCTGTTCGGCGTTCGCAGGCGGGACCGCGAGTCGCGCGCCGCCGAACTGCTGAAGTCTTGCGGCATGAGCGAGTTCCGCGGGCGGCAAGCGGGCAAGCTCTCGGGTGGGATGAAGCAGAAGCTCGGCCTGGTCTGCGCGCTGATACACACGCCGCGCGTACTGTTGCTCGACGAGCCGACCAACGGCGTCGATCCGGTTTCGCGCCGCGAATTTTGGGCGATGCTCTACTCGCTGGTCGGCCAGGGCGTGACCGTGGTCAATTCTACCGCGTACCTCGACGAGGCCGAGCGATGTCATCGGGTTGCGCTGCTGCATCAGGGGCGCCTGCTGTTTTGCGATTCGCCGGCGCGTCTTAAGTCGCGGATGCAGGGCTCGGTGGTATCGATCGTGTCAGCGGAGGCGCGCCGCGTGCGTGACGAACTCGCTGCGGCCGAGGGTGTTTCGAGCGTAGTGCTGGTCGGCGATGCGGTTCATTTGTTTGTCGATGATGCCGAGCGGCGCATCCCGGACCTGAGCGCGCGGTTGAAAGGCAGGCAGATTCCGTTTGATGAGATCGTCCGCGTCACACCGACCATCGAAGATCTTTTTGTCGAAGCGGTGCGCAGAGATTCGACACGTGTAGCGGCATGATGGCTTCCAACGGCTATTCGGTGGAGGTCGAGAACCTGGTGAAGCGGTTTGGTGATTTCACTGCGGTCGATCGGATTTCATTTCAGACGCGAACCGGCGAGGTATTTGGTTTCCTTGGGCCCAACGGATCGGGGAAATCGACTACGATTCGAATCCTGTGCGGATTGCTGCGGCCGACGTCCGGGCGCGCGATTGTTGCGGGCTACGACGTGGTCGAATCGCCCGAACTTATCCGGCGCAACATCGGCTACATGTCGCAGAAGTTTTCGCTGTACGCCGATCTCACGGTGTTCGAGAATTTGCGCTTCTATGCGGGAATGTACGGCGTGCCCACGGCCGAGTTGCGCGACAGGATCGATTGGGCGCTCGAGATGGCGGGATTGCGCGGGCGCGAATCGAGCCTGACCGGTACGCTCGCCGGCGGATGGAAGCAGCGGCTCGCGCTGGGCTGCGCGGTCCTGCATCGGCCGCCAATTCTTTTTCTGGATGAGCCGACCTCGGGCGTCGATCCGCTCTCGCGGCGGCTGTTCTGGGAGTTGATTCAACAGATGAGCAGCGACGGCGTGACGATATTCGTCACCACGCACTACATGGACGAGGCCGAATATTGCAATCGGCTCGCGCTGATGAACGGCGGCAAATTGATCGCGCTGGGCACACCGACCGAACTCAAGTTGGGCTCCATCCAGGGCGCGCTATTGCTGCTCGAATGCGATCGGCTGGGCGATGCCATCGAACGCGTGCGCCGTCTCGACGGAGTTCGCGACGTCGCCGTCTTTGGCGATGCGCTGCACATTGTCGTGTCCGATGCTGCGATCGCGCCATCGATTCGCGCCGCGCTCGAGTCCGATGGAATCGCGGTCGCGGCACTGAAAGTGATTCGTCCCAGTCTCGAAGACGCGTTCGTCGCATTGACTACGCGACACGGCGGCGACGCCGCCTCGGAACTGTCGTCATGAATCTTCGCCGATTGCTCGCCATCTCGCGCAAGGAAGTATTCCAGGTGCTGCGCGATTCGCGCAGCTTGCTGATCGTTTTACTCATGCCGCTGATGCTGATGACGACGCTGGGCTACGGCGTCAATCTGGACACCAAGCACATCAAAGTATTTGCGCTGGATGAGGAAGGCAGCCAGGCGAGCGAGGATCTCCTCAAGCGCTTTCAGTCTTCCGAGTATTTCGACCTTGCCGCGACCGTCACCGATTACCGGGCGCTGGCGGCCGCTCTCGACGATGGCCGATGTCAGCTCGCGATCGTGATTCCGTACGACTTCTCGGCGCGCATCCACGACGGACGCCCGGTGAACATACAAGCGCTGGTCGATGGATCCGACAACAACACCGCGGAGCTCGCAATCGGGTACGCGCAGGGCGTGCTAGCCTCTTACGGGGCGGTTGTGCAGGCCGAGTATCTGCTCAAGTCCCACGCGCCCAGCGTGAATCCGGTGCTGTCGGTCGAGACCCGCACCTGGTTCAACGAGGATCTCGAAAGCAAAAACTTTATCGTGCCCGGCGTCGCGGCGATCGTGATGGCGGTGGTCGGAGTGTTGCTCACGTCGCTGACCGTCGCGCGCGAGTGGGAACGCGGCACGATGGAGCAGCTCATCTCGACCCCGGTGACGTCGCTCGAAATCATTATCGGTAAGCTGCTCCCCTACTTCGCGCTGGGGATGTTCGATACCGCTGCATGCGCGGCGATCGCGGTCTTCTGGTTCCAAGTTCCGTTTCGCGGTTCGCTGATCGCGCTGAGCGTCGGATCGGGAATTTATCTGATCGCGATTCTTGGGCTTGGATTCTGGATTTCCGTCGCCACCAAGCATCAACTTGCGGCGAGCCAGATTGGTTTAGTGACCGCTTTCCTGCCGTCGTTCCTGCTGTCGGGATTCACGTTCCCAATCGACCAGATGCCGCCCGGGGTGCAGCCTTTTACCTACCTAATCGCAGCGCGCTACTACATCGTGATTCTCAAAAGCGTATTTCTGCGCGGTACCGGCCTCGACTTCCTCGCCGGGCCTTTGATTGCGCTCGTAATCTATGCGGGCGCGATGGTGTTGCTGGCCAAACTTTCCTTCCACAAGTCGCTGGCGTGAGGAAGCTGACGTGATCGAACGGCTGCGCCAGATTCTGCTCAAGGAGTTCATCCACTTGTTCCGCGATCCGCACGCGCGTTTTTCGCTGATCGTGCCGCCGCTGTTGCAGATGCTTATCTTCGGATACGCGGCGAGCTACGAAGTGAATCGGGTTTCGACCGCGGTGCTCGATTTCGATCACAGCCAGGAGAGCCGCGAATTTCTCGACCGCATCAACGCCAGCAGCCGTTTCCAGGTGCGCGAGGTTTTGCAAAATGAAGCGCAAATCACGTCGCTGCTGGATCATCGGCGCGTAGTGCTGGTGCTCCAGATTCAACCGGGCTTCGCGGAACTGTTGCGCAAGGGCCAGACCGCGCCGGTGCAAGCCGTGCTGGACGGTACCGACTCGAACACAGCGTTAATCGCGGTCGGATACATCAATCAGATCGCCGCGCGCTTCGCGCAGGACTATCAACTGCAACTCGCCGACCGCATGCGACCGACGCTGGCGACATTCGCGCCCAACATCGAACTACAGGAACGGCCCTGGTACAACGCCAACCTCGAGAGCCGATGGTTTTTCGTGCCGGGCGTGATCGGCACTCTGGTCCTTGTATCAGTGTTGCAGCTGACGTCTTTTGCCGTCGTGCGAGAGCGCGAGATCGGCACACTCGAACAATTGATGGTGACGCCGATAAGCCCGACAGAATTGATCGTCGGCAAAACCCTGCCATTCCTGATCGTAGGGCTGGCGAACGTCGTGTTCGTGGGAATTTTGGGGAGTTACTGGTTCGAGGTTCCGTTTCGCGGAGACGTTCTGGTTCTGCTGCTCGGCACCACGTTATTTTTGTCGAGCGCGCTGGGCGTGGGACTGCTGATATCCACGGTCTCTCAGACTCAACAGCAGGCGTTTGCGATCTCGTTCTTCTACATCTCGCCGGCGATCATGCTGTCCGGCTTCGGCTATCCGATCACCAGCATGCCGACTGCGCTGCAATATTTCACCAATCTCGATCCACTGCGCTTTTATCTCGTCGTGCTGCGCGGAACTTTCATCAAAGGGGTCGGACTGAGCGTGCTATGGCCGCAGATGATCGCGATGGCAATCCTCGGAGCGGCGACGCTGACGCTCGCAACGCTCAGATTTCACAAGACGCTCGACTGACAGACTGATCGTTACATCGGCGGATGCGGGGGCGCGGGCAAGTCGTTGGCGACGGTGGTCTGATCAATTCCTTTGACGCCAAATTTCCTGATCACCTGCGCGAGCTTGGCGGGCGTGACGACTGGCGTGGCGCAGGCAGTTCCCGCGCATACGAAGGCGAGCGGAACATTCTTCGCAGCGCTGGATTCGAACATCGCGCGCGCCGCGGCGGGCATCGCAGCGACACTGCTGCGATCAGATCCAATCCGCGTCACGATTTTTCCCGGACGATAACTGGCGAGCGCCATCCTCCACAAAGCAGCGGCGCGCGCATCGCCGGGCGGACCAGCAATCGCGACCGTCGCCTCGCCGTTCGCGCGATATTCAAGCGCGAGTCCGACCGTCGCGACCGAGTTACTCAACATCGCGCCCGCCATCGCGGGTGCACTCGTCATCATTTCATTCGCGGTCTTCGAATAACTGTCGTCGCCGGTGAGCACGGCGAGTTTCGCCGTCGCAATTGCCATCGTCGCCTGCACGGACGGCGTCGGCAAGTCGAAGAACACCTGCGCGTTCGCCGACGACTGCGCGATCACCGTGTGCGCGTCTTCGGTATCGCGGTTGGTCAACAAGTTCGAATCATTGGCGCGAAAGTTCTTCACAATGATCGCGCTTAGCTTCCGCGATTCAATTAAATATTTCTGATCGGCGGAGAATTGATACGCATCGACGAGCGCATTGAGCAAATAAACCTGGTCGGCGACCAGACCTGACACCTGCGCATGTCCATCGGACCAGTCGTGGAAGAAACTTCCGTCGGGCGCGCGCAGGTGTGCGATGATGAAATCCAAATCGTCGAGAGCAGTGCGCTGAAGACTCGAATCGTCAAGCGCCGCGGATGCAGTCAGATACGCGTCCGCCATCAACGCGTTCCGATCTGTCATCACGGCGCGATCCACCGACGGAATTTTGCGACGGCTCCGCACCGCCAACATCGCGTCCGAGACCTTCGCGATCTTCTCGCGCGCGTCAGCCACCGGGATTTTCAGCTTGGCCGCCAGTTGATCGGGACATCATTGTACGTCGCAGCACGATTCGCCCGTCGGGAGCCAGCGCGGGTGCGTTGTCCATTCCGTAGAATAAAATCGCGACGCGTGCATCGTCTGGTGGGAGAGCGCGCTTCACTTCCGCGACCGTCCAGGTGTAGTAGCTGCCGTCGTCGCCCTTGAACGAATCGGCGTCCTGATGCGAGTAGAAAGCGTGCGTCGTGGGATCGAGCAGTTCGCGGTTCACGTAGCCCACAATCGATTTTGCGACGCGCGCGAAGTCCGGATCACCGCTCGCCGCATACGCGTCGCTGTACGCATGCAACGCCATCGCGTTGTCGTATCCGAGCTTCTCGAAATGTGGGACGCGCCAATGCGGGTCGGTCGAGTAGCGATGAAATCCGCCGCCGAGCTGATCGAAGACGCCACCGGCGGCGATTTTCTTCAGCGTGTCGAGCGCCATCGCGGTGAACTCCGGATGCCCGTAGAAGCCATGCGCCAGCACGAGCTCGATCGCGGGGAAGTCGTAGAATCGCGGTCCGGGGCCAGATTCGAATCCTCCCGCTTCGCGATCGTACGACGCCGCCGCGCCCGCGAGTATTTGCGCGCGCAACCCTTCGAGTCCGCCGGGGGTCGGCGCGTTTTGACTCGTCGCGGATTTAAGCTTCGCCGCCGTTGCTTCTGCCTCTTTCTCGAGGCCCGAGCGATCGGTCGCGTACACTTGCGAGATTTTTTTCAGCAGCGGTAGCATCGACGAGTTCTCTCCGCCGCTGCCGTTGGGTCCGGTGCCGGGTTGTGGTGGCAGATAACCCGTCGCGAAAAACAACGCGCCGTCGGATGTCGTGAAACAAGTCAGCGGCCAACCGCCAGCGCCAGTCAGTTGCGCCGCCGCGTTCTGGTAGTAGAGGTCAATGTCGGGACGTTGGTCGGTATCGATTTTTATCGGCACGAATTCGGTGTTCAGCGCTTGCGCAACTTGGGGGTCCGCGTACGTCGTCGCGTCCATCACGTGACACCAGTGACACCACACCGCGCCGATGTCGATCATGATCGGGCGATTCAGCCGCTGTGCGAGCGCGAGGGTATTGGGACTCCACGGCTGCCATCGAATTGCGCTCGACGACGCCTCGCGCAGATACATACTCGGCGCCGACTTGAGCGCGCCGGCTGGCAATGCATTCGCCGAATCTCCCGCGGCGGCGGCGTGCGCACTCAAGATGCAAACGGTCGCGACTGACGCAAGAATTGTTCGCGTTGACATCCGCCAAGTGGCGCGGTAGCTGGAAACTGTTAGAAACATGAGCGCACGACCAGCAACGCGGCGCCGGCCGCCGCGAACTCGCAACGGCCCGGCGAAAGTGATCCGGATGCCAACTCCCACAGTGGTACGCCGGCGGCGTGCGATCAAGACGGGACTTGGCCTGCTGGTGATCTCGCTGCTGGCGGCAATAATCGCGCGATTTTACATGATGTACAGCGCGCCGCCTTCGCCCGAGAAAGTATCCGGCCTGAGCGATCAGGAAACCGAAATCCTCGGCCTGGTGAATCAGCAACGCGTTCGCAACGGGCTGCGGCCGCTGAAATTCTCGCCGCGCCTCGCTGTAGTCGCGCGCGGCCACAGCTACGACATGGCGATGCGTCACTACCTGGCGCACAACAGTCCCGACGGGGTTGCGCCCGCGGAACGAATCAGCGGCGTCGGCATCGGCTATCGGACGGTCGGCGAAAATATTTACATGGACGACAACGTCGATTCCGGCGACGTGCCGCAGCGCGCGATGACAGGCTGGCTGAAGAGCCCCGAGCATCGCGCCAACATCGTCTCCGACAAGTTCACCGAGACCGGCGTCGGAATCGCTCATTCGGCCGACGGTGGCACTTACGTTACGCAGGACTTCGTGCACTGACAGGTGTTGCGATGGATTTCGCCGAACTCGCCGCGCTGGCCTCAGGTCACGCCGAAGCGCGCGCAATCCAGACCGCGCTGAAGCTGGGAATTTTCGATATGCTTGAGCTCGCGCCGCTCGATGACGCCACTCTCGCCTCCGCAATATCCGCGAATCGCCGCGCGACCGCTCTGATAGCCAACGCGATGGTCGCGCTCGAACTGCTCGACAAGCGCGCCGAGCGCTACGCGCTGACCGAAACGTCGCGACGCTACCTGCTTCGATCATCGCCGGAGTATCTGGGCGGCCTGATACTGTTCGACGAAGCATTCTTTCAGACCTGGACGCATCTCGAGCAGACCATTCGCACCGGTCTACCCGCGCGGCCGACCGACATGTTTCAGAGCCGTCCCGAAGAAACCGAACGATTCATCCGCGCGATGGACAGCCTCACTCACGCTCGCGGCGATGCGGCTTACGTCGCCGACAGGATCGATCTCAGCAAGGTGTCGAAGCTTGGCGACATTGGGGGAGGGCCGGGGACGTACACGGTCGCGATGCTTCGCCGATGGCCCCACTTGCGCGCCGCGATTTACGATCTTCCTGCTACACTCGAAGTTGCGCGAAAGATTCTCGCCGAGCGCGAGCCGACGGCGCTGGCGCGCATCGAAATGGTACGCGTCGATTACCTTTACGACGAGATCCCGGGCCCATGCGGAGCCCTGTTCATGTCGAATATAATTCATAGCGAGGATGAGACCGACAACGCTCAGCTCGCGCGCAAATGCTTTCGCGCGCTCGAACCGGGAGGCATGATGATCATCAAGGACCACATCATGAATGCCGACCTGACCGAGCCGAAGGCGGGGGCGATTTTTGCGCTCTACCTGCTGATGGCCACGCGCGGGCGCGACTATTCGTTCGCGGAGGTCTCGCGATGGCTCGGTGACGCGGGCTTCATCGACATACGGCTGGAAGTGCTGCCGAGTCCTCCGTTCACTTCCTCGATGGTGATAGCGCGCAAGCCGTTGGGAAAAATTTGATTTTGTCCAGAGTACCATCCGTCATATTAGTAGTCGTGCTCGCTGGAGTGTGTGCTGGATGCGCCGCCGCCGGCGCAGTCGGCCTGGTCACCCAAGTTGCGCCGGAGGTGGCAATGGGCAGCGCTCAACTCGTCGGCATTCAAGCCTCGGCGAAAGATTCCGCCGGCGGAATCTCCAACGCCGACAACCCGGACAAATGCGAGCAACTGGTGCGCGCTCAACCGGGCGTCGAAGAAATTCGCAAAACCAAGGACGGGGTCATCGAATCGCGCCAGTGGAAAATCGCCGAGACCAGCGGCGACCCGATCTGGATAGTGGCGCGCACGCAAAGCCAGGACACGCCGGCGAACGCATGGCAGCCGAAGCCCGGCGTCACCAAGCTCATGTTCGATCCGCCGCTCTACGAGATGCTCAAGCCCGACCAGCCGGAGTATCTCGCCTACGCTCCCACCGACGTCGTCAACGTTGCGGATAGCGAACAGTTTGACTCGATGACCGAGACGTTCGGTTCCGGCGTGGGAACTTTCAAATGGCGCGACCGTTCGTACTCTTATGTGCTGGTCAAGGAACTCCCCTGCTTCAAGCCCGAAAAGGAGAAGTGAATTCGATTTCGCCGCTACCAATCCTTTTCACGATTAACTGCTGTCGTCGCGATTTTTTTGCTGGCGCTGTTTGCCACGAGGTCGTACTCTCAAAATATGAATTCGCATCCGCAACTCGAACCAGCATCGTGGCCTGATAATTCGCTCACGATTGCAAATCTCGGACATGCGACCGTGCTCATGAATTTCTTCGGCACGCGAGTGCTCGCCGACCCCAGCTTGTTTTCGCGCGTCGGCATGTCATTCGACTCGATACTCACGATCGGGCCGAAACGATTCGTCGATCCGCCGCTCGCTCCCGCGCAATTGCAGCAACTCGACATCATTCTGATCACGCACGCGCACATGGACCATCTCGACATTCCGTCGCTGAAGGCTTTGCCCAAGAGCGCGGTCGTAGTCGCTTGCGACAAATGCTCGCAAATCATCGCGCCGCTTGGCTTCAAAGATGTCCGCGAACTCAAGTGGGGCGAGAGCACGGTCGTGAAAGGACTGACGATCCGCGCGATGGGCGCGCGGCATTGGGGTAAGCGATGGCCGCCGTTCGGCGCGGAATACGGCTTCAACAGTTATGTGCTCGAGAAAGACGGCCGCCGGATGCTGCTAGCTTGCGACAGCGCCGACACCGACCTGTTCGCGAGTCTCGCATCGACGCCGCCCGATGTCGCGGTGTTTTCGATTGGCGCCTATGACCCGTGGATCTACAATCACGCGAATCCTGAACAGGTCTGGGCGATGTTCCAATCGACTCGCGCGCACTACTTAGTGCCGATTCACTGGGGCACGTTCAAGCTATCGAAGGAACCGATGGAAGAGCCGCTGCAACGACTAATCAAGGCAGCAGGCGATCAACAGGATCGAATCGTACTACGTCAGATCGGCGGTACCTGGACGATGCCCGCGACGATCGAGATCGCGTCAGGCGGCCGGGCGGTAGCATCTAGCGATCGCTTTTTTCAGAATAGAGCAGAATCTTGAATCGCGCGCGAAAAATGCGCGCTGGATAAGGTCCCTCACCTTCGATCCTCTCCCTTACAGGGAGAGGGGAAGAACTCGAGCGATACACAGACGGGGATCGGGATTCTTCGCCGCAGCGGCTCTGAATGACACAAGAGCTGGGCGCTAAAATCTAACTACAATTTCTGAGTGCAAGGACTTCCTTTGCTGGAGTCCTATCGCCGGTACTATTGATTATTCTAGGGGCTGTTAGAGTCCTGACTGCGTATCCGAAATCCTCGTATAACTCTTGTATTCGATCGGTAGCCTGATTTGATAGCACTACAGGACCGGGTGCCGCGCTAGCCATTGCGCCAATCTCACCTGATCGTCCCAACCGAAATCTTCCTTCGAATAGGCGGTGAACTGGACATCGTAGGGCGGATCGGCGTAGACGAAGTCGTCGTGGCGCAATGATAGCTTTTCGAAATCGACACATGTGAAGTCCCACTGCGCGAAGGCGGAAGCGTATTCTGTGAAATCCGTTTTGTAGATGAGTTTCTTGTAGCGGCCGAAGGGGACATTGAACTCGCCTTTGCTGTTGAACCTGCATAGGCCGTTGTAGCAGGTGCGATTCAGGTAATAGAAAATGCTGGCTGCTTCCTTGCTGTCCGCCTTATCATCGCGAATGAGTTGGTTGAAGCGGCTTCGTTGTTCGTAGAAGCTGGCCCGTTCATTTTGCATCTCAAGCGGGATTCGAAGACCGCGCTTGAGCCAGCTATAGAAGTTGATCGTATGAGGATTGAGATCGCTGATTAGGGCTCTAGCCGGCGCGAGACCTAGCGATACTGCCAGGCCGCCGCATAGGGGTTCGACCAGGCGGCGCATCCGATGTCGATCCCATAGCGGAATGAGGTGCGGGACGAGCCATCGTTTGCCGCCCGCCCACTTCAGCGGAGGTTTTGGATTAGTGCGACTATCGACCGCCTCCGCAACCGCCGCCACTTATCGCCCTTCAGACGCGTTTGCGCTTTTTGGAGAGGTAGTCGACCAGCATGTATTCGCCCAGGTGGTCGGGGCGGGTGAATAGTGCGCGGCCTCGATTGATTTGCGTCATCTTGTCGACGAAGGCGCGCAGGCTCGGCGAGTCGTCGAGCATGAAGGTGTTGATCGTGATGCCCTTGCGCGTGATTCGCTCGACTTCCTTCAGGGTCTCTTGCGCCGCGCGCATGCTGATTCCGCCGAACGACAGCGGCCATTCGCAGTACAGCCGCTTGTTCAGGAAGTACGCGGTCGGCTGTCCGTCGGTGATCACGATGATGTGCTGGTTGCGTGACGGATGCCGTCCCAGCAAATCGGACGCGAGCCGCAGGCCGTCCTGCAGGTTGGTGAACGGATCGCCCATGTTCCACGACGCTTCGGGCAGATCCTTGAGTTTCAATTCGACGGCGCGCGTGTAAAAGCCGACGATCGAAAAATAGTCGCGCGGGAACTTCGAGCGAATCAGCGTCTCCATCGCCATCGCGACTTTCTTCGCCGCCGCAAAGCGACCTTCCCAGCTCATCGACCACGACATGTCGAGGCACAGCACCGTCGATGACGAGCTGGCGTAGTCGTTTTCGTAAATCTCGAAATCTTCGGGCCGCAGCTCGAGCGGAACGCCGGCCTTGCGCGACAGCGCATGCTTGAGCGTCGCGACCAGGTTCAGATTCAGCGGATCGCCGAACGCGTACGGCTTGGTCTGCTCGGGACGCATCTCGGTGACGCCGCGATGGTCCGTCACGTGCCCGCCCGATCGGTCCTTCAACAGGTTCTGGTAGATGTCGCGCAGCGCGAGTTGCCCGATTCGCCGCACGCCCTTGGGCGAGAGCTGAAAATGGTCGCCCTTCGGCACCATGTAGCCCGACTGCGTCAGCAGCACCATCACCTGCTTGAGGTTCTGAAAATCCTTGCTCGCCTGCTGCCCGAGGATCTGCTGCAGGTCTTCCATCGAGATCGTGTCGAAGTTGCCCGACATCAGGTCCTGCTCGAGCTGGCGCATCCGCTCCATCTCGCGCATCAGCTCGAGCGCGTCCTCGTAGCCGAGGCTCTTCGGACCGTGGAACATGTGCTGATTGCGATCGCGAAAATTTTCGAGGTCGCGGATATTTTCGTATTCCTCGAGCAGCTGGTCGAAATCTTCCTTGGCCTGCGCGTCCTCGAATTCGTGGCTCTCGAGCTTGCGCATCGCCTCCGACAGCCGGCGCGGCATGCGCGACAGCTCGCGCTGCTTTTCCTCGACGCCCGGCTTCTGCCCCTTGAGCGATTCGAGCTTCGCGCGCTCGCGATTCAAAATGTCCTCGAGCTTTTGCTCCATCTCGGAGAGCGCGTTCTTGAGATTGAAGTCGCGATAGCGCTGGCGCATCTCCTGGCGCAACTGCTCGATAAACTCCTCGAGGCCCATCACCTTGACGCCGTCGAAGTCCATCCCCTGGCGCATCATCCAGTCCATCGCCTGGCGCACGTCGTCGGTGTAGGAGAGGTACTCGGCCAGCTTCTCGAACACCTTGTCGGCGTCGAGTTTGAGCCGCTGCGTCCCGTCCCACTGCGTGTAGCGGGTAACTACGTCGGCCATTTGGCGGCGTGTCATGCGTGATAGGCGAAGCGCCCGCCCTGGCGATCCTTGTTGAGCTTCTGATGCAGATGCAGGCCCTCGAAAATAAACTCGCTCGCCGCCGCCATCAGGCCCGGCGTCTCGAACGGGCCGAGCAGCGTGATGACCTCGCGCAGTCCGGTCACCTCGCGCAGCGGTTCCATATATTCCGACGACGGCGCGCTGTCCGAAACCTCGACGCCCCATCCCTGCTCGAAATAGCTCGAGACTTTCTTCAGATCGTCAAGCTTCAAATACTTGTCGAAAACTTTCAGCACCGCGCGATTGATCAGGCGCTCGATCAGGTCGTCTTCTTTCTTGTCCTCGCCGACGTATTCGAGCTCGATCTTTCCCGCGGTCGAGGCATACAGCGAATGCAAATCCGAAATTCGCGGCACGATCTCGTTCTCCGAGTTGCGCACGGCGCGCTTCTCGGCGTTGGAGATCGCTGATTCGAAATTGTTGATCGTCACGCGCACCGACACTCCCGACGATTGGTTGATCTCGTTGGACGCGCGCGCCTCGAACGTGATCTGCGCGAGGATGTCCTTCATGAACTGCGGAATGCGCACGTCCACGCCCGAGCGCGGCGGATGCGCGGCTTCCTGCTCCATGATCACGATCTCGTGCTCGATCGTCTTGGGATAGTGCGTGCGAATCTGGATGTCGAAGCGATCCTTCAGCGGCGTGATGATGCGGCCGCGCGAGGTGTAGTCCTCGGGATTCGCGCTCGCGACGAAGACGACGTCGACCGCCAGCCGAATCTTGTAGCCTTTGATCTGGACGTCCTTCTCTTCCATGAGGTTGAAGAGTCCGACCTGCACCTTCTCGGTCAGATCGGGCAGCTCGTTGATCGCGAAGATGCCGCGATTGGTGCGCGGGATCAGCCCGTAGTGGATCGTTTCCTCGTCGGCGAGGTAGCGGCCCTCGGCCACTTTGATCGGATCGATTTCGCCGATCAGGTCCGCGACCGAAACGTCGGGGGTCGCGAGCTTTTCGGCGTATCGCGCGTCGCGACCGATCCACGCAATCTCAAGTGCGTCGCCCTTCTCTTCTTTCAACTTGACGCATCGACGGCATATCGGCGCAAAGGGATCGTCGCTGATTTCGCATCCGGCGACCACCGGCACGTGTTCATCGAGCAGTCCGACCAGCGACCTGATGATTCGCGACTTTGCCTGCCCGCGCTCGCCGAGGAAGATCATGTGATGGCCGGCGAGCACGCCGTTTTCGATCTCCGGAATTACCGTCTCTTCGTAGCCGACGATGCCCGGGCAGGATTTGTTCCTTGCTGCGCAGGCGCTCGAGCAAATTTTTGCGCATTTCCATCCGGACCGGCATGGTCTGGTAGCCTGCGGCCTTGAGTTCACCCAGCGTCCGGATCTTCGTCAGTTTTTCATTCATCGCGAATCCCGCAACTCGATTATTTTTACTTTAGGATAATTCAGCGCCGAGATTTTTGAAAATCGGGCGCAGTTGATCGTAGCTGTCTTCCAAACTTTGTGACAGCACGCGAGTCGAGGCAAGTACCGACATAAAATTGTTATCGCCAGTCCAGCGCGGCACGATATGCCAATGCATGTGCTCGGCGAATCCCGCGCCGGCGGCGCTGCCGAGGTTGGCGCCGACGTTGAACGCTTGCGGATTCAGATTCACGCGCATCACTTTTATCGACGCCGCGACCGCGTCACCGAGCACCGCGCGGTCGGTTCGGGTCAGCATCTCGGGCGACGCGACGTGGCTTCGCGGCGCCACCATTATATGGCCGTTGCTGTAGGGATACTTGTTGAGCATCACGAGCACGTCGCGATTCTCGAACAGGACCAGGCGTTCGCGGCGCTCGGCGTCGGAGAGTTCGCCGAAACAGAAGATGCACGCCTGCGGGTCGGAGAGCAGGCTGCGCAAATAGGCGTAGCGCCACGGCGCCCAGAGGCGCAGCCCTTCGGCGGGAACGTCCGCGTCGTCGGGCCGGTTGACCGGCCGACTAACGGGCCGCTTCTTCGGCGCCATTTACTTCGATTCGGAGTTCCTTGCCCGCGCGAAAAAATGGAATCTGCTTGGCATCGACGCTGACCAACTGGCCGGTCTTGGGATTGCGTCCCTGCCGCGCGCGACGCTGCTTGACCGCGAAGCTGCCGAAGCCGCGAATTTCGATCCGCTCGCCGCGCATCAGTGAGTTGGCCATCGCGTCGAACATCGCATTGACGATCGTCTCTGACTCGCGATGGGTAATCCTGCGCCGGCGCGACAAAAGTTCTTCGATGATTTCCCGCTTGGTCATCGATCTCGACGCCGGGCCGCGCGCGCTAATGCGGACCGGCTCCCCCGTCTAGCTGGTTTTGCCGCCGCGCGCCGCGCGCCGCTCGCCGTCGTCGCGATCGAGCTTGAGCTCTTCCTTCAGGATGTCTTCCATCGAGAATCGCGCGGCTTCGTGTTCGCGTTTCAGGTACGCCTGCATTTCCTCGCGTTCTTCGTGCTGCTTGACGGCCTTGATCGAGAGTCCAATCCGCCGCTCCTTCGGATCAAGCTGGACAACGAGAGCGTCCAGCTCGTCGTCAACCTTGTACAGCGACGACGGCTTGTCCACGCGCTCGTTGCTGAGCTGCGAAATATGGATCAGGCCTTCGATTCCTTCCTCGATTTCCACGAACACACCAAAGTCAGCCACCGAGCTGACCTTGCCATGAATCCGGGTGTTGAGCGGATAACGCTCCGCCACCGTATTCCACGGGTCGGTCGTTAGCTGCTTGACGCCGAGGCTGACGCGCTCGTTCTCGACGTTGATTCCGAGCACGGTCGCTTCGAGCTCGTCGCCCTTCTTGACCATCTCGCTCGGATGGCGAATTTTCTTGGTCCACGACAAATCGGAAATGTGCACGAGGCCGTCGATGCCCGGCTCGATCTCGACGAACACGCCGAAGTCGGTGATCGACTTGACCTTGCCCTTCACCTGGCTGCCGATCGGATGTTTGAGGCCGAGCTCTTCCCACGGATTCGCTTCGGTCTGCTTCAGTCCGAGCGAGATCCTGCGATTCGCTTCGTCAACGCCGAGCACCTGCACCTCGACCATGTCGCCCGGGTTCACGACTTTCGACGGATGAACGGCGCGCTTGCTCCAGCTCATCTCGGAGACGTGGATCAGACCCTCGACGCCTTTTTCGATTTCGACGAAGGCGCCGTAGTCGGTCACGCTGACGACCTTGCCCTTGATTCGCGTCCCCGGCGGATAGCCTTCCGCAACCTTGGTCCACGGGTCGGGCATGATCTGTTTCATTCCGAGCGAGACACGCTCGCGCTCGGCGTCGTACTTCAGCACGACGACCTTAACCTTGTCGCCGACCTTCAACACTTCCGACGGATGCTGCAAGCGGCCCCATGCCATGTCGGTGATGTGCAGCAGGCCGTCGATTCCGCCGAGGTCGATGAACGCGCCGTAGTCGGTAATATTTTTGACGGTGCCTTCGAGGATCACGCCCTCTTCGAGCACCTTGAGCGTCTGCTCTTTCAACGATGCGCGCTCGCGCTCGAGCACGCTGCGCCGCGAGACCACGACGTTGCCGCGCGCGCGATTGAACTTCAGAATCTGGAAGCGTCCGCGCTGCCCGACGTAGCGATCGAGATTGCGCGCGGGACGAATATCGACATGCGATCCCGGCAGGAACGCCGGCACCCCGATATCAACCTTGAGTCCGCCTTTAACTTTGCCGAGCACCACGCCTTCGACCGGAGTCTCGGCCTGGAACGCCTTGTCGAGCTCGCGCCAGACTTTGAACTTCTCGGCCTTGGCGTGCGAAAGCATCACGGTACCGTTGTCGGTCTCGGTGCCTTCGAAGTACACGTCAACCTCGTCGCCTTCCTTGACCGTGGGATGTCCCTCGTGGTCAAGGAATTCGGGGAGGGGGACCTGCCCTTCGCACTTGTAGTTGATGTCGATGATGACGCTGTCGCGCGTGATCAGAAGCACTCTTCCAACCAGCACGTCGCCGGGACGGGGAGCCTTCAAACTCTCTTCCATCAACGACTCAAAGTCATTTTCTCCTCCGCTCATTTGCTCTGGCAACACTTTCTCCATTTAGGGGGACCTTCCGGGATTCCGGGACTTCGGGGCTGCTGCAATCCTTACAACCGGGCTAGGCTCGTTTCAAGTCCTTGGCGGCGTTGATTCGAGCGTTAATCTTCGCTTTCATCGCCGCGACCACCGCGTCGATCGAAAGTTTCGTTGAATCCAAGTCTATCGCATCGTCAGCGCGCTTGAGCGGGGCCAGCTCGCGCCCGCTGTCACGGCGGTCGCGCTCGACCAGCTGATCGAGCACTTCATGCTCAGTTATCGACTCACCTTTTTTCTTCAGCTCTTCGTATCGGCGGCGCGCGCGCGTCTTCACATCGGCGTTCAGAAAAAATTTGAACTCGGCGTCGGGAAAAATCGCGGTACCGATATCGCGCCCTTCCATCACGACTCCGCCGTCCGCACCCGCCGCGCGCTGCAACTCGCGCATCCGCGCGCGAACCGCACCGATCGCCGAGAAGCGCGACGCGAGGTCGCCGATCTCCGGCTCAATTATCATCGCGCTCACGTCGCGGCGGTTGAGGAAAATCTTCTCGCCGTCGAAACTTATCTTAATCGTCTTGAGCACCGACGCTAGCCTCTGCTCGACGTTCGGATCGTCGGGACTGATGCCCGCCTCACGTGCGGCAATCGCGACGGCGCGATACATCGCGCCGGTGTTCAGGTACGAGTATCCAAGTTCGCGGGCGAGTTCGCGCGCGGCCACAGATTTGCCGGCGCCGACCGGGCCGTCAATCGCGATTATTGGTCTCTTGCGGATCATCTGAGCTTTTCCCGCATCGCGCGGCCGCGATTGAAAATCTTCTCGGCGTTGTCCATGTCGCCGGCTTCGAGCGCGCGCTGAAATTCGGCGAAGGTTCCGCCGTAGAGTTTCAGCGCGGCCGCTATCGCCTCGCGATTGGTCACGAAAATATCGCGCCACATCTCCCACGACGACGCAGCCAGCCGCGTCGTATCGCGCAAACCGCCGGCGCCGTATTCCAGTGCGAGCTTGTCGCCGATTTTTTCAGTGTTAAGAGCCGCGGCCAGCACGCTCGACACTGCCTGCGGCAGATGACTCGAGCGCGCGAGGATCGCGTCGTGAGTGGCGGGGTCCATCATCTCGACGCAGGCGCCGGTCTCGTCCCATAGCTGCTCGATCTTGTTGATTGCGTCGGGCGTGCTTTTGGCTGACGGCGTGAGAATCACGCGCCGATCTCGAAACAGCGCCGGGTCGGCAGCTGCCGCGCCCGTGGTTTCCTTGCCCGCGACCGGATGCGCCGCGACGAGCGATCGCTTACCAGTTATCAGCGGCTCGAGCTCGCGGACGACATATTGCTTGACGCTGCCGACGTCAGTCACGACCGCATCTGGCGCTGAGTGCTCGATCATCTTTTCCAGCGTCGCACGCATCGTCAGGATGGGCACCGCGAGCACGATCAGATCCGCGCCGCGTGCCGCTTCGACCGGGTCCCGCGTCGCGATATCGATCATGCCGCGTTCGAGCGCAACGTCAAGGTTCGCCTGCGAGCGGCCCAAGCCGACCACCTTGCCGACGACGCCCGCACGACGCGCGATCAATGCGAGCGAGCCTCCGATCAAGCCCACGCCGCACACGGTCATCTGTCGAAATAGCTGCGCCATCAGACCTGGATTCCGCCGTTTGGCGGCACCGTCTTGCCCGATTTGTTGCGGTTCGTATGTATCAGCAGGTTGACGATCGCAATCACCATAAGAGCGAGCAGCGGGAAGATAACGTAATTCATATTGATATTCGCGCCGCGAACGTCAGCCACGATCACGCCGAACACTCCCGCCATCACCAGCACGAATGTGAGCCTGAACCATGACAGCGCATTCATCGCGCGGCCCTGGAATTGTGCGGGCGAGAAAACAGCGGTGAGGCCGACCAGCAGGTACCCTGCCAGTGAGATGATCGGCAGCAATAGCAACCCTGTGAATTTCGACCCGTAGGCATCAACCTGGCCCGAGATATCCCAGTGGATCGGAATCTGCGCCGGCACCGACGACCACGACATTATCGCGACCAGGAACATCGCGATGATCAACGCTTGTGCCATCGTTTCTGCATTTCGATTTTTCACGATTACGCGCCCATCACTTCTGCGAGCATTGCGATCAGGCGACGATTTTCTTCGGGGAGGCCGATGCTGATTCGGACGTGGCGCGGATAGCCGTAACCATGCATCGGGCGGACGATCACGCCCTTGCGCAACAGCTGGTCGTAAACTGCGCGGCCGTCGGCTACATCGACCAGGAAAAAATTCGCGTGACTTGGGACAAACGGGAGCTTAAGGCGCGCGAACTCGCGCTCGAGGTAGGTCATCCCTTCGGCGTTGACTTGCAGGGTTCTGGCGATATGCGCGCGGTCGTCCATCCCCGCGACCGCCGCCACTTGTGCAAGCGAGGTCACGTTGAACGGCTGACGGACGTTGTGCAGCATCTGGATCATGTCGGGACGCGCGACCGCGTAGCCGACGCGGATTCCGGCCAAACCGAAAATTTTCGAAAACGTTCGCAGCGTGATTATCAGGCGGCGATCGTCGTGCGCTTCCATCGAGTCGGGATACTCGGGATCGCGGACGAATTCGAAGTACGCCTCGTCGGCGGCGATGACGACGTTCTCAGGCACGCGATCGAGGAACCGATTCCATTCGGCACGCCGGTAAATCGTGCCGGTCGGATTGTTGGGATTGCCGAGAAAAACAATTCGCGTGCTCGCGTCGATCGCCGACGCCATCGCGTCGAGGTCGTGCGAATAGCCGTCGCTGGTTGGGACCACGCGATGCTCCCCACCGGCAGCGGCAGTCGCGAGCGGATAAATCGCGAACGAGTGCTCCGAGTAAACCGCGTTGAGTCCTGGGCGCAAATAAAGGAATGCGAGCAGGTTGAGCACTTCGACCGAGCCCGAGGCCGCGAACACGCGCTCGACGCCAATCTTATGATGAGCTGCGATCTTCGCCCGCAGTTCGTAGCTCGCACCGTCGGGGTAGCGATTCAGCTCCGGCAGCGCCGCCTTGATTGCTTCGATCGCGAGTGGCGACGGCCCCAGCGGATTCTCGTTCGACGCGAGTTTTACCGGCTCGACGACTCCGAGCTCGCGCTGCAACTCCTCGATCGGCTTGCCCGGTTCGTAAGGAGCAAGCGCGGCAACGGATGGGAGTACGAGATCTTGTGCTTTGATCAAAACAGGTGAACGGCCACTGAGAAAAGTTTTGGACTGCCCGGCTCAGGCAGCGGCCGACTTACCTTCAGGATACGATCCTAAGACCTTCAAGAATAGAGCCTTGCTCGACAATGATTTCAGCGCGCGGGCCAGCTTGGGGTCGTCGCGATGGCCCATAACGTCAACAAAGAACAAATATTCCCACGGACGCGCGCGCAGCGGACGCGATTCGATCTTCGAAATGTTGATCGCATTGCGGGCAAACAGGTTCAGCGCCTGGTTGAGGGTGCCTACGCGGTCGGCGACGGCGAACAGCAGCGTGGTCTTGTCCTTGCCGGAGCGCTCGATCGGCCGCGTCCCTATCACGAGGAATCGCGTCATGTTCGTCGCAAGGTCCTGTACATTCGTTGCGATCGGCCTGAGTCCATATGCCTCGCCTGCCGCCGCCGACGCGATCGCCGCTAGCGACCCGTCCCCGGCCGCTTGCTGCGCAGCCAGCGCGTTGGACGCGACCGGCTCGATATCGGTCTGCGGAAAGTTCGCCGACAGATAGCCGCGGCACTGAGCGAGTAACTGCTGATGCGCAACTATCTTCGTGACTTCCTCGCGCTTACCGCTGAGCGACAATATCGAAGGACGAACCGGCAGCAGCACTTCGCCGATGATCACCAGCGGCGTGTCGATCAGCAGGTCGAGCGTCAAGTTGATCGAGCCTTCGGTCGAGTTCTCGACCGGTACGACGCCGAAATCGGCGCGTCCGTTCTCGATAGCCTGGAAGACCGCGGCGAACGACTCCAGCGGCATCAGCGCGACGCTCGAGCCGAAGCGCATGATCACTCGCCTCATGCGAGTAGGTATGCTCGGGGCCGAGGAACGCGACCTGCGGCTCATGCTCGAGCGCGCGGCATGCGGAAATAATCTCGACGTAAATCCGCTTGACCTGATCGTCGGTGAGCGGTCCCTGGTTCTCGGCGATCATCTTTTCGATAATCGCGCGCTCACGGACCGGCTGGTAAACGTCGCCACCCTCGAGATGCTTGAGCCGGCCAATCTCGGTGGCAACACTGGCGCGGGCCGAGATGAGGCGGAGAATTTTGAGATTAATCTCGTCCATCCGCGCGCGCAGAGTCTCGATTGACGGCGGCTCGGCGATGGATTTCCTGACTGGTCGCGATGACATCGAACCAGAATGGGTATCCGATCAATGAGGCCTTTTCAACGCGTCACTTCACGAAGATCACGCCGAACTGATTGTCGGTTACTTCGCCGGCGTCGCTTAGCGTGAAGTTCGACGTGATATATCCACTGGCGTCCGCGAATTGACCTTCGCCGCCGTCGACGCGCCACATCACGGCGCCCGACTTGAACTTCGCGTCCGGGCTATCGCCGAGATAGCCGTGCTCGACGGTGGTGAAGTGCAAAAGATTGTTGCGCTCGCCAAAACGGATCGTGCCTTTTTCCACGAACGAGGTCGCGCCGGTTAGCGTCACCTCCGACTCGAACTGCGCCTTGCCGCTCGCCGATGGCTCGAACTTGCCTTGGACGCCATCCGCACCGACCACGGTCGTGAGCGTATTACTCGACGCGCTGGTCGTCGCTTTCATCACATTTTGCGACGCGCCGGGGGCGGCCTTTCCCTTGAACTGCATTGCGTAGATTACCTGCTTCATCGTCCGTTCTCCTCTGGATGTCGTAGCGCGCCTCACTCTACCTCAACCCGTCCTCGTCCTTCTAACGTGTTTTTTGACCGACTAATGTTGTGACTTTTAGTCATCTTTTGCTAACTGTCTGATGATTAATAATGTGGATTCGTTTCAGAAATTCCGAAACACTGCTGATCGTGAAACATCACTACTACTCATTTCATCTCATTATAATGGCAACGCTCGTGCTCGCGGGATGTAACGGCGGCGGCGGGTGATCGCCGGCGAACGCGACGACCCACGCCGGCATCGTGCACTTCGTCCCGAACTCGCACGCGTTCTGGAGCGACCCGACCAATTGGACGACCAGCTTCGGTCCCGCATACGCCGACATCACGCTGGCGTCGAGCAACTTCGTCCCATGTCGCGGCGGCCCGTTCGCGCTCTGCTACTACTCGGGACCGAGCGGGGGCGCCACGGATCTGTCGTGCACGCTCAGCGCCGACGGCAACTACGCCAACTGCAACTGCTTCGACATTCCGTACGGCGTGTACTTCGTCGATATCAACGCAATTCTCAATCACAGTATGTATGAAAAAACGATCGCGCAATGCGGCGTCGACGGCAGCTTATGCGCGACACTCAACTCGGCCCCGGTATGCGCGAACGTGAACGGCGGAAATCTGATCCCCGGCTCGAGCGTTTACTCGACGTTCAGCTTCGATTGCGTGGCTGAGAATGGACTCGGCCTGACGAATTGCCCGGCCGCGCCGTACGCCGGATGCATGACCGCGCCGTGCTTCAAAACTTCGCAGGCGGGAATCGTCCAATGCTCGTGCCCGGTATTCAACGGCCCCTACCAGGTCGGCCAGAACGACCAGGCATGCACGCTCGGCGGTGGCCTGACATGGTCGGCGGCGTACGCGCCGCCCGCGACAGCAACGCCAACGCCCGCGATGTCCGCGAATGCACATAAGATGATGTCCGGCACTTCAGCTGGAGTGCCCGGCGCGGTTCCGAGTCCGGGAGCATGCCTGCCCGATGCGCCCGGCGCTCTCGGATGTCCATTGTATGTGCCGGGTGTCACGATGATTCCGCCCGACAGCGGCGTAGATTGCGCGAAGGTCTGCGACGAGTATCACAGTTGCTTGCAGCCGAAAGGCGCGCAGGCCGGGTTCACCTGCGACGCGACGCTATGCACCGACGAATGCAACGATCGCGACCTGGTAAGCGTCGCATGCGCGGGGCTCGCGGGATGCGAGATCTCGGAAATCGTAAAGGCGGAAACCGCAGCGAATTGCAGTTGCTGCGCGAGCCAGCTATGCGGATGCGATCCGAGCGTCGAGACCAATAAGGCGATCACGACACTGAATCAGCAGCAACGCGATCGAGGCGTCACGCCGCAATGCGACGTCAACGGCACGCTGTGCGGGACGCCCTAGCGTTCTCACCGATCTAGGAATAGGCCCACGGATCGTAGCTGCCGAAACTCCAGATGTGACCTTCCAGGTCGCGGCAGGTGTAACCGCGGCCGCCGTAGTCCTCATCCTGGACGTCTCGGAGCATCACGGCGCCATTGAGTTTGGCTCGCGCGTAGTGCGCGTCGCAGTCGGAGACGATTACGTAAGCGCTTTGCGTCTCGCAGCCTCCGATTTCGTCCGGATGCTTCATCAGGCGGCCGAAGAGTCCACCACCGGTCGACGACAGCATGATCATTCCGTCGCCGAAAGTGAGTTGCGCATGAGCGATGCCGCCGTCCTGGTCGGGCACCACCAGATGCTTCTCGAAGCCGAAGGCCTCGCACAGCCATTCGATCGCTGCCGGCGCATTTCGATACCGCATTCCCGGAATAATCCTCGCGTGTATGCTCTGCGTGTCCATCGACGTAACCTCCTGCTATGACTCTCCGAGAGAGTTAACCGCGGCGCCGCGAAAACGTCACGCTCGCTCGCGTTCGGAATAGATCGGTACGCAGGCCGCTGTTAATGTGGGCGGCGCGAAATATGCTGGCTAAGCTGACACGATTCGGAATTTCCTGCGAAGCAACGCCGTCGCAAATCCGCCTGGCCCGCGATCAATTCGAACGGCATTACTATCTGCGGATTCCGGGGTTCATCGAACCCGGGCTGCTGCGGGCGATTCAGCGTCATCTGAGTCGCGCGGCGTTCAAGGAAAAAAAGTATGACGTTGGGCGCGACCTCACGCTCACAAATGACCCGATCGCCAGTCTCTTCAATGTCCTGATGAACGATCCGAAATTGTTTCGTCTGATTCGGCGGGTTACCGGATGCGGCCCGATCGGATGCTTTACGGGCCGGCTGTACCAAATGGTTGCGCGCCAGGGACTTGCGTTCACCTGGCACGACGACATGTTGAACGATCGGAAGGTCGCGATCTCAATCAACGTGAGTGACGCGGTTTATCGCGGCGGCACCCTCCAGCTTCGCGAGACATCCCGCGGCGTACGCGAGACAGTTCCGAACCTCGGTTTCGGCGACGCGATAGTTTTCCGTGTTGCCGAGCATCTGGAACATCGCGTCACCCCGGTCGTAGGAGATGTTCCAAAGATCGCGGTCACCGGATGGTTCTGCTCGCGGCCCAGGTACACTTCAGTGCATCGCGAGATGATCGACCGCTCCGAATCTGCCATGGCTGCGAGTACCGCCCGAAGAAAGAACCTTGCGTTTCCCTCGCCCAAGACGCGGTGAAAATCCCGTCTGCGGTCGTATCTCAAACATCAGGGCGCGAGACCTTTGTGGCCAACATCAGTACCGCGAAATGTCATGGCTTGAACGGAACCGGCAGCCGAATCTGGGAGCTGATGGCGCAAGGACACGCAATGCGGTCGATCTCAGACACCATCGCGCGCGAATACAATGTTCCGCGCCGAGACGTCGAGCACGACGTGCTGGCGCTGGCCTACCAGCTAGCCCAACGCGATTTGGTAAAGTTAGTCCACCCTTTCACATTCAATTGAGTGAATCGTCTGCGACGCGGCCTCGGGTCAGAAACGCCGAGCCCATCGCCGCGAACTTTCGCTCGCGCGCTCGGCGCAACTCCTGCGGCTTCAGCTTGACCAGTCGCTCTAGATGTCGCGCGAGCGCCGCGCCGATCAGATGAGCGGCTTCGGCCGGCGCGGTATGCGCGCCGCCGGCGGGTTCGGGCACGATCTCGTCGATCAGTCCCAAATCGAGCAAGTCGGGCGCAGATAATTTCAGCGCGGACGCGGCCGCCGCGACGTTCTCCTCGCCGCCTGTGCGCCACAGAATCGCCGCGCATCCTTCCGGCGTGATCACCGAGTAGCACGCGTTCTCCTGCATCAGCACCGCGTTCGCGACGCCGAGCGCCAGCGCGCCGCCCGAGCCGCCCTCGCCGATCACGCATGCGACGATCGGCACCGTCGCGCGCGCCATCAATTCGAGGTTATGCGCGATCGCCTCGATCTGCCCGCGCTCCTCGGCGCCGACGCCCGACTCCGCGCCTTGCGTGTCGATCAGCGTGATTATCGGCAGGCCGAAACGCTCCGCCAATTCGTAAACGCGCGCCGCCTTGCGATAACCCTCGGGCAGCGGCTTGCCGAAATTGCGCTTGATTCTTTCGGTGGTCGAGCGGCCCCGCTGATGCCCCACGACCGCAACCGCGCGATGCCCAAAATAGGCGAGGCCCGCGACTATCGCGCCATCGTCGGCGAAATGGCGGTCGCCGTGGATCTCGATAAAATCGCGCATCAGCAAGTCGATGTAATCGAGCGTCTGTGGACGATTCGCATGCCGCGCCAGGCGCACGCGCTCGATCGCGCTGCGCGGTTCCGCAGTCTGCGCCTCGGTGGTCGCGATTCCGTTGCCGCGGTTTTTGGCGCCACGCGCCTTATGTCCGTTGTGATTGCCTTTCAATTTCATTCACGCCTGAAAAATTTCTCGAACAACGCAAGAGCATCATCGGCGCCGCGCTCCGGGTCAAGCCATACGATCTCCGGCTCGCGGCGAAACCACGTGAGTTGACGCTTGGCCAGTCGCCGCGATTCCTGCTTGGCGAGAGCGATCGCTTCGGCGAGCGTCATCTCGGCCCGCAGATACGCCGCGATCTGTTTGTATCCGATCGTACTGAGCGGCGGCTTCTCGGGCGAGTATCCGGCCTGCGCAAGCGCGCGCACTTCCTCGACCAGACCGGCCGCGACCATGGCGTCGAAGCGTGCCTCGATAGCGTCGTAGAGCTTTTGGCGTTCTACTTCGATGCCGATGGTCAAGGTGTCGTAGCCGATGTCGGCGAATCGATGCCTATGCTGATGCGCCGAAATTGTTTCGCCGGTCAACTCGAAGACTTCGAGCGCGCGCACGATGCGGTACAAGTCGTTGACGCCGATTCGATTCGCCGACTCGGGATCGAGATCGCGCAACTGCTGATGCAGGTACGGGACGCCCTGCTCCTCCTCGATTTTCGCCAGACGATTGCGAATCTCCGGCGACGCGGCCGGGCCGCGAAAGATTCCGCCGCGGATCACGCGCAGATAAAGCCCGCTGCCGCCGACCACCAGCGGATTTCGCTCGCGTGACGCGATGTTTTCGATCGACGCGCGCGCAAGCTGCGCGAACTCCGCCACATCGAGCGCCTGGTCGGGATCGCGAACGTCTATAAGATGATGCGGCACGCGCCGGCGATCGGCGGCGGACGGTTTCGCCGTGCCGAGATCCATCCCGCGATAAAACTGGCGCGAGTCGGCGTTTACTATCTCGCAGTTCGAGCGCTCCGCCACGGTCATCGCGAGCGCCGACTTGCCCGCGCCGGTCGGCCCGACGATAAAGCCGACCGCGATTCTCGCCGGTCGCATCGACGTGCCGAATCCTGTCACTGAAAAACTCATCGGCGGAACATTCGCTCGATTTGCCCGCGGGCGAACTGGATATGCACCGGGCGGCCGTGCGGGCAGTTGGTTTTGAACTCGGTGCGATCGAGTTCGGCGAGCAGCGAATGGATTTCGGCCGGCTCCAGCACTCGTCCGACGCGCACGGAGCCATGACAGGCGAGCTGCTTCAGCCAATTCTCGAACGCGGCCTCGCCGCCGCTGCGAAAGCCCGCATCGCCCATGCTCTCGATCATGTCTGTGAGCAGCTTCGCGCCTCCTTCGGGGCCGAACACGGCCGGCGCGCCCTTGAGCAACAGTGTGGTCGGGCCGAACGGCTCGACCTCGAAGCCCATCGCGCGTATCTCGGTGATCGCGGCATGGACTTGCGATGCGCGAGCGGGGTTCAGCTCGACCGATACCGGCGCGAGCATCGATTGCGTGCGAATCCCGCCGTCGCGGAGTTCGCGGCGCAGCCTTTCGAACGTGACGCGCTCGTGCGCCGCGTGCTGATCGATCAGGAGCAGCCCTTCCTCGGTCTCGAGCGCGATATAGCCGGCGAAGATTTGTCCGATCACCCGCAATTGCGAATACATCGGAATTGGCGCTGAAGGAATTGGTGTCGCAGCATTGCGCACCGCGCGCGTCGCGATCGTAAGCGAGCGTCAGCGGGCGCTGGAACGCTTTTTCAATCGGCGCATCGGGAACCAGCCGCAAGGGCGAGTCGCTGCGCATGCTCGGAGCACGATCTTCGGGGCGATCTTGCGTGCTCCGCGACGACATTGTGATAAGGCCCATCGCGGCGTCATCGGCGGACGGCGTCGAAGGCTCAGTCGAAGTAGACGCGCTCGCACTGTCGGTCTGGTCCGACAGCCGGTCGCGAATCGCGTGATAGACGACGTCGAAAACCGCGCCGCCGTTGCGAAACCGGACCTCGGTCTTCATCGGATGCACATTGACGTCCACATCTTCGGGCCGCATGTCGATGAACAGAAGAGTCGCGGGATGGCGTCCGCGCGGAATCAGCGTCTGGTAACTCTGCTCGACCGCGCGAATCAGCATCCGATCACGCACAGCGCGGCCGTTGACGAACGTAAACAACATCCTGCCCGTGGCGAACGACTCCTGGCTGGTCGCGGCCAGACCTTGCGCGCGAATCCCGGGACGATCGAGATCGAACGCGAGCATCTTCGTCGCGATCTTCGGACCGAACACCTGGCGGAATCGTTCGAGCACGGAGTTGGCGCGCGGTAAATCGAAGACGACGCGGCCGTCGGCGCTCAGGCGAAACGCGATTTGATTATTGGCGAGCGCGACGCGCTGGAACGACTCAGCGATAGCGCCCTGCTCGGTCGCAACCGTTTTCAGGAACCTCAGGCGCGCCGGGGTATTGAAAAAAAGCTGTCGGACTTCGATTCGCGTCCCTGCCGCCATCGCGCAGGTGCGGGTGTCATCGATATTGCCGGCTTGCGCCGTGAGCTCGACCCCGTTGTCGTCGGCGGAGCGGCGGGTTTGCATCCGCAGGTGCGAGACGCTGGCGATCGAGGCGAGTGCCTCGCCGCGGAATCCGAGCGTGCGAATCGCGGTCAGGTCGGCGGCGCTCCGAATCTTGGACGTCGCGTGACGCCTGAGCGAGAGGATCGCGTCAGCGCGCGTCATGCCCGAGCCGTCGTCGGCGACTGCGATTAGCGCGGAGCCGCCGCCGAGGATCTCGACGCTTACCGAATGCGCGCCGGCGTCGAGCGAGTTCTCGACCAACTCCTTGACTGCAGAGGCCGGGCGCTCGACCACCTCGCCGGCCGCTATTTGGCTGGCGACTTGCTCGGGCAATATGTGGACAATGTGGTCGGACATTTTTGCGAACGGCTTAACTCGACATTGTAGCTTTCCGACTGGATAGCTGGATACTCAAGCAACTGTCGTGGTGGCGTCAAAACCGGGATGTCTTTGCGTAGCTTGAAGATCGCGGCTGGTTTTGAAAAGCTCTCGGCGCGGCGAATTCGCTTTCCATTCAAACGATGAAAAAAATTACGGCAATGCTGCTCGGCGCGGCAATGGTTGTGCTCGCGGCGCCGGCGGGAGCGCGTGCGGATCAGATCAAGATTGGCGTCGGTGTGATCGGGCCGATCTCGCCGCAGACTGAGGCCGATATCGACCAAATCGTCAGCAAGCTGCCGAACGTGAAGGCGGTGCCGATCCAGCCGCCGGGCGGCGTCGATGCGTGCGTCAAGCGATTCGTCGCCGGTGACCCCGACGATCGGCTCGACGCGGTGATGATCGTGAGCCTACCGACTGAGTCGTTTCAGTCGGAGCGCAGCTCGAACGAGGCGAAGTTTACCGGCGCTTACGAAATCTGGACGCTTAATCTCTCGACCCTGGCCGAGGACCGCCATCGCTTCACCTTCACCGACAGCGAGCCGGTGGTGGGCGGCTTGACCGCATTCCTGACGCTGCCGGCGCAGGCGTTTGCCGAGCGCGCCACCGGCAAGAAACTTATTTCGAGCGATCAGTGGCAGGCGTTCGAGGCGGTGCAGACGCGGGTCGAGGCTAAACTCGTCGCGGCAACCAAGCTGTACCTCGCGACCGCGTCGATTCGAGACACGACTCCGCTGATGCCACTCGAAACAGCGAAGGCGCTGCTCGATCGCGGCGACGGCGAGGACGCGATGGCGGTGTTCAAGTCGGCGGGAATCAATAATCCCGACGTGCAGCGGATGATTGCGGCCGCGCAGGGGCAGTTGCGGCGCAGCGCGGCCAACGCGCTGCTGGGACGCGCGCTCGGCGCGATGGCGGGTGGGAATGCGAGCGAGGCGCGCGTGATCCTGGCCGACTATGAGAAGGCGCCGTCGGCCGAGAGCTCGCGCGCGGATTCGATTCGGCGAGTGCTCGCATATGTGCCCGATCGTCACAACGATTCGAGCTACGACGGCGTGATGAAGACCGACGTGCCCGCGCTCGACCATCAGGCGTTCATCGCGATGATCAAGCAGCTCTTCAGCGAGCAGACCGGCTCGATACCGAACGACGTGATCGTCAGCGCCAAGGACGTGACGGTCGAGGACAAGGACGCGCCGAAAGGGCTGAAGGAACAGCTCGACAGTTATGCCGGTGCGCTCGGGCGCAGTGCGTGGCTGATGAGCCTCAAGTGCGGATGCGACGCGGGCGCGGTGTTGTCGTCGGAGGCGGTCGGCGATGCGCTGCTGAAGGCGCGGTATTCGCCCTCTTTCACGCGGCCGCAGGTCGGGCTACCCTAGCAGGATTCACCTGTGAGGATTTTCAAGGATCGAACGGAAGACCAATGAGACATTGCGCATACTGCAAAAAGCATCCGTCAGTCGGCAACAACGTCAGCCACGCCAACAACAAGACCAAGCGGCGATGGAATCCCAACCTGCAGGAAGTGCGCGCCGAGATTAACGGCAACGTGCAGCGAATCCTGGTCTGCACGCGATGTATTCGCGCGGGCAAGGTTAAGAAGAGCGCGTAGCGCGACGCGCAATTCACTTAATTTAATGTGAAACCCGCGGTGGGTTTCACGCTTCCTTCGGCAGGGGTGACCCCTGCACCCAGTGTCAGGACAATAGAGCTTCGAGTTTTTCCGGGGGGCGCGCGATTATTGCGCGCTTGCCGCGAATTACGATTGGGCGCTGCATCAGCTCGGGATGCTCGAGCAGGAGCGTGACGACCGCCTTCTTGTCGGCGTAGTCACCGGGATTCAAGCCGAGCTCCTTGAAGCGCTTGTCCTTGCGGACCAGGTCGGCGACCGGGCCGTCGAGCATGCCGACTATTTTCTCGAGCTGATCGCGGGTCGGATGATCTTTTAGATAATCGATGAGGTCGAACTCGACCTTGCGGGCGCGAAGAAGATCAAGCGCGCCGCGTGAGTTGCCTCATCCGGGGTTGTGAAAAAGGGTTATGCGTTCCATCGTTTTCCTCGTCGAGATTTTTTGAAAGCATAGGCGATGCACAGGCTTTGATGGAAATGCCGCGAGCGGCTACAATTCAGCGGGCGCGAAACTTACTTCCCATGGAGTCGTCGTGAAGAATATTTCCAAGCGCAAGTCGGGACGCGATTTTCGTTTCGCGGCGATTGTTCTTTCGGTTGCTGTCGGCGCGGGTATTGCGGTGGGAGCGCGGATGGCGGGGGCGGCGAATGTTAGCGGGATGATGTCGTACCGCAACGGGAAACCGGCGGAGCGGCGTCAGCTTCATTATGAGAATCGCGTGACCAGCGATATCTACGTCGCGCCGACCACGCCCGATGGATCGTTCACGGCGGATTTACCTCCGGGAGTTTACGATCTTCGCGCGGAACGCGGCCTGATTCTCGTCAGCAGGATTCGGGTCGATAACGCCGACATCAATGTCGGCCATGTCCTCGAGCCTGCGCCGCTCGATGTGCGCCGGCCGTTCGAGCGCGAAGGTGTCGCGGACACGCTGGTCGAGAGCCCGGCGCCCGCGACTTCGAACGTGATTTCGGGACGTCCGCTCGAGGCGATGAAATACGGCCACGAAGCGATGGCGCCGTTCGGCGCGCCGGTCGGGACGCCGGCACCGCAGTCCACGCCGCTGGGCGAGGCGACGCCGGTTGCAGAGGCGACGCCGGGCGCGATGGAATCGCCGGGTATGGGCGGGTACTGAGTAGGGGGCTGTTCTCCCCAGGAACCTAACCCCTAACCCCTTTTTTCGAGAGCCTCGCGGAAGTGGAACCGGATTGTTGGGAGAACCCCCTCCCTCGAGGGAAGGGGAACAATCGCGTTGCGGGAATCGGACAAGTTAAGCTGAGCGTTCTACGAATTCGAGGCGGTTACCCCAAGGGTCGCGTACGAAGAAGCGTTCCTGGCCGGGGAATCGGTTGCCTGCGATTATTTCAATGCCGGCCGTTTCGAGTCTCTGGCGCAGTGCTTCGAGATTGGAGACGCGGAAGGCGGGGTGTCGGCGCGACTTCCGATTGACCATCGACGCGTCTTTTTCGGTGGTCAGATGCAGTTGCTGGACGCCGCATTGGTACCATGCGCCGGGATTGCCGCTGTCGGTGTTGGCGGGACGCTCGAGCGGTTCGAGGCCGAGCAGTTCCTGGTAAAACGCTCGTGCCCGCGAGAGCGTGTCGTCGCCGCTGTCGATGAGAAGGTTTACGTGATCGAGTCCGACAATCAGGCTCATCGACCAGTACTCTTACTTGATCGGCCGCTTTTCGACGATACAGATTCAACGTCGCCGGTCGATCACTTGGAACCTGTAGATGGACCGCCGTTACCGCCGCCGCCGTTAAAAGATCCGGCTCCTGCCGCTACTCCGACGCCAATACCGGCTGCCAAGCCTACTCCAAGCGCTCCCGCAGCCACTCCACCCAAGCCGCCTCCCTGCCAGAATGCGCCGCATCTGACGTAGGTGTGCTGGCCTTGGTGGATATCCTTACATACAGGCGGATTCTCGGTATTGCAGACCTGCACCGTGCCGTCGTCAACGTCAACCTCAGTGGTCTGGCGGCAACCCTTGGATTCTTTATGCTCGTCCTCGTCGTAGTGCTCATGCCAGGAGGTTCCGCGAACCGCTCCGATGGCGTTAGGTGTATTGACCTGGAAGGTGGTCGAAGTGCCGCGCATCGCGCCCAATATTACAGTGTGCAAGTCGCCCCCGAGCAGACCGACCTTGCTGGGCGCGCCGACTCCATTGACCAGAACGCTATCGTCGATAGTAATGGTCGAGGATTCGCCTAATTGTAGAGAGCTGTTATCCACTAAGCCGATGGTCAGGCTTCCGCCGGCCCCGGTCACAATCTTGTCGTGCAGCATCACCGGCATGTTCGGCACCGCGGCAATGGTCGCGCCACCTCGCTGGATAGTCGCGGCGCCGGTAATTTGCGTGATAGTGCCGACGGTATTCTGGGCGTGCGCGGACGGGACCGCCACAATCGTCAGCAGCGCCACGAACGCCAGCGCCGTTATTCGCCAAGAGGTCATTTTGCTCTCCTTCACGTACTAATCAACACCACGTTCAGTTGTGGCGTCCATTCCGTGCCGTACTATGACATACAGTCAGGTTTGACGAAAACCGCTTCAACCCGAGTGTTTTGGCGGAAAAGAAAACAACTTGTGTTGATGTCCGGCCAACTATCGCATTGCAACATGCGATGTAAACTCGCCTCGCGCAGCCCCGTTGCTTTCAAAATGGGCGCTTATCTCTCTCGCACCGACTTGTTCATATATTTCCATCGTCCGCCGCACCATCAGGTCGAGGTTAAATTCTGTTTGCACCCGGTGACGGCCGGCTTGCCCCATCCGTCGTCGTAACTCGGGGTCGTCAAACAACCGGTTCAGGGCCGCGGCCATCGCTTCCGAACTTCTTGGCTCGACCGTGATACCGGTGATCCCGTCGAGGGATACGTACGGAACGCCCGAATCGATCTGCGTGTTGATCACAGGCTTACCGGACGCCATCGCTTCCAATTGAACTATCCCGAAGGCCTCGCTGCGTTCGCAAGACGGCAGCGCGAAGACGTCGGCGGCGTGGAAATAGGTAGTGAGATTGTCGTGAACCCGGCCGAGAAAGATAACCCGGTCGGCGATTCCGAGCGCTGCCACTTCCTGCTCGAGGGACGGGCGCATCGGTCCCTCGCCGATAATCACCAGTTTGGCGTCGACTTTCGCCATCGCCTGGATAAGAAACTGAATTCCCTTGTAATAGACCAGTCGTCCGACTGACAGGATCATTCTCGGTCCGAAGCGATCGCGCAGATCGCGAAGCAGCGCCTGGTCAACGTGACGGACGTCGAATTTCTCCGCGTCGATTCCAAACGGGATCGAGCGGCATCGATCGGCGTGTTCGCGGAGCACCGGCGAGCTGGCAATATAAGCGGGCGAAGAAGCGATGATCGTGGAACACCGGTTGAGTAAAATCCGTTCGATCGGTCGATACAGGCGGGCGAGCCGGCGCTGGCGCACTATGTCGCTGTGCCAGGTGACGACGACTCGTCCCCGGTATCCGCTAGCCAGCACTGCCAGGACACCAGTGGGATTTGGCAGATGAAGATGGATGATGTCGGGGCGGTTCTTGCGAATCTGTCCAACCATGCCCGGACAGATTGGGGCGCCGGCGATAGTCACAGGGACGTGAACCCGGGTTACGGGAATCCCGTCGATCACGCTGTTCTCGCGGTACCGGCGGTTGCTGGCCACCAGCACGCGCACGTCCATCGATTTGCGCAATCCATGGCAAAGCGATTCGACATGTGTCTCAATACCGCCGAGATGAGGCCGATAGAACTTGCCAATGTGGAGAACGCTTAGTTTTTGCGGGTGGCCCAAGGTTGCCCCAGAAAGCTTTAAGATGATACCGCCGTCGAGACCGTTGGTTGAGGTCTCGCGGCGGCGCCGCTTCGTGAAATCGATCAACTCAGACAGCGAAAATTAAGCCCCCGGAGACAGTGAAGGAGCGCTGCGGCCCCTTCTATCTGAGCATCTTTCCGGCGATTCTAAAGAGAGCGGAACTTCTCTGTTACTAATGATGGCAGGGGATCGACCTGTACGTCAATTGTGCTACGTGAATTTAACATTCGCGTAGACCGCGCACGTCACTGTGCGGCGTCATAGATCGTTAAGCAGCGATCTACCACCTGCGGCCAGGTGAACTTGTCGAGCACGCGTTCACGCGCGCGACGGCCCATCGCCGCGGCGTCGGTGGGATGATTGCGCAGCCAAGAGATCTTCTCGCGCAATGCGGCCGGGTCGTTCGGAGGCACGATGAACCCGGTTACTCCGTCGTCGACAATTTCGGGCATGCTCGCGACCCTGGTGCATATCGACGGGACCCCACACGCCATCCCTTCGAGCAAGGTCTGGCCCAGGAGTTCAGGTACCGGGGAATAGTCGTTGTACATGGTTTGATAGACGCTTGGCAGCACGACGCAGAGCGCTCCGCGGTAGGCGTCGATCAATTGGGCGTCGTCGCAGTCGCGGCGAAAGATCGTGCGCTTGGATTCGGCCAGACGCGCGAGGTCGTCGAAGTAACGCTGGTCGTAGGCTTGTCCAATAATCTGAAGCTCGAGGTCGTCGGGCATCGCGCGAATCAAATTATCGATTCCCTTGTGTGGCAGGAGCCGGCCGACGAAAAGAACGTAGTCGCGAGGATTGATCGAAGGCGCGGGGGAAAATTTCCGCGTATCGACGCCGCCAAGGATCACGTGCGCGCGAGGATTGTTTTCATGTCCTGCGATCATTCGGCTGTATTCGCTGATGTGAAGCAGACCGTGATACCAAGCGTCGGTAGAAATGTAGCTCGAGATGTCCCAGCCGCCGCCGCCGAGGTCGCTGGCAAACACCTTGCGCCCGTTCATCCGGCAGTAAAGGGCGGCGAGGCTGCTCGCGAGCAGGTGCTGCTGATGGCAGTGCACGACGTCCGCGCGCCGCAACTGCGGGAACAGGCCCCATGCAAGCATGTTGTTCTTTTGATTGCGTACATGGTGGGGATTGCCGATTACTTTGACGCGTAGTTTGCCGATGGTCTCTTCGCGAGCGCGGTCGCCGAAGGTCAGCAGGATAGTGTCGACGCGCTCCGCCATGTGTGTCGCGAGTTCGAGTGCGTATCGTTCGGCGCCGCCATAAACTGCGTCGTGCGCGCCAAACAGCTGCGGTACAAGATGAACTACGCGGAGATGGGCGTCAGGCACCGAGTCCTTGCTTGTCAGGTGCGCGGTTTCGCGCGATCCAGTAACTCGCGATAGGTGTGCGCCGCGTGCTCGGCATTCGCGCTCCAACTGAATCGCGACGCATGCGCGGTTGCGCGGGCGCGTCTTTCAAGACGGGCATCGCCATTGGCATCGCGCTCGCGAATCACGTCGATGATCGCACTACTCCACGCGTCCACGTCACCGACTGCACAGTAGCGCACCGCGTTGCCACCGACCTCGCGCAGAACGGGCAGATCGCTGGCTATCACCGGAGCACCACAGGCCAGGGCCTCGATGATTGGAAGTCCGAAGCCCTCCGCGTCCGATGGCAGCACGAGAACGTCCGCCCTTCGATAAGCGGCAGCAAGCGTGCGACATTCCAAAAACGGAAGGATCGTGATCGCGTCCGATACGTGAAGCTGTTCGGCAAGACTCCGATTCTGCGTCGTCAAGCCGCCTCCGACGCGCACCAGCCGCGCGCCGGGATGGTTCGCACGCACCGCCGCAAAGATTCTGAGCAGCAGATCGATTCGTTTGCGCGGCTGGGTACTTCCGACGTGCAATATTTCGATCGAGCCGATGTTACGTCGTCCGAGAAGCCTGCAAATTTCCGCGTCTGCATCGGGATCGGCGACCGCAGTAAAGATCGGATGCACACCGTTGGGCACCACTTCCAGGCGATCGCTCGGAATAAGTCCGCGCCTGACGATGTCGTCGCGAGTCGCGCTGCTAACGCAGGTCACCCTGGCGGCTTTACGGAAGCCTCCCAAGATTCGCCGCGTCATCGCGCGAAAGGCCCACGAACGATGCTCACGGTCCGGCTCCAGCAGACACTTGAAGGTGTCGAGATCGTGGCATGTGACGACGCATCGATCGGCCGGCAAATGATGAATCAAGTGACTGTAGCTGTGATCGACAATATGAAAAATGTCGAAGCGCGATCGATTGCGCGAGATCCATCGTGGGTAAACCGCAAAGCGGTTAAACAGTCTTGCCGCGGTGATCCATCGTTCGTTCGTGATTCTGCGATGGCTCGAAGGCCAGATGAAACGCGGCCGCACCAGTTCGACCTCGAAGCATTTTGCATGGTCACGGGCCAGGTGATCGCACAGCATCTCGGCGACCAGGTCCATGCTCGGCCATCCTTCCTCGATGAAATCGGAAATGACGGCGACCCGGGGTTTGGCTTGCACCTGACTAGCTGCGAGGACGCGGCGCGCATATCAGCCACGCCTGGCTGCTGGCATAGCCACGCAGGAACTCTAGCGGAGAGAAACGTGTTGTTCTGATTTCGAATTCGTCCTGCAGCCGATGGCGCAGCGCCCGCCAGTTGAATCCCTTGTGACCGTGAGACGGCTGGCTGCCATCCGGTGCTGGATGGATCGGACGCTGAATTGCAGTCCCTTCATCCGCGAGCAGCATCGTGGCAAGCTCGGCGGCGGTGTATTTCTCGCGGAACTTGTAGTCGCCGATCGAACGCCATCCCGCGAGCGCTCTGATCATCTGCTTGCCAAGCAAGGTCGGTCCAATTTCGATTGGGACGCTGATGACGACCGTTCCACCCGGCGCAACCAGCCGGCGCAAGTCGCCGATCACCTTTTCAGTCGTTTCCGGAATGCAATGCTCGAGTACTTCCATGCAGGTCACGACGTCGTAGCGGCCGCGATGAGCCGGTTGCTCGAGTTCGTCGATTGAAAGAAATGAAATCCCGGGATGCGCGGCGAAGCGCTTGCGGCAGTCGTCGTTCTGGCGCGAATCGACGTCGGCGCCTGCTGCATTCGGGAACAGATCGCAGACTTGCGCGAGGAACGTGCCGTCACCGCAACCATAGTCGAGCAGGCGGCGGCCGGCGTACGGCTCGACTAGTTTGCGGGCATACCGAAAGCGGCTGCGATGGCTCCAGGCAACAATCGCGCTGCGGGAAAAGATTTGCTTGCGAGCGTAATGCCCGGTCTGAACGCCTTCAATCAATTGCGAGACCTTATCACGCGCTCTTGAGATTTGATTGTTGACGCAACCCTGAAACAGATTCGAGCACAGCCAGCAAATCGGCGAATGCCTTCTCGCGGCGCCACTCGCGCACAACGTGATCGCGTCCCTTCAGCGCCTGCGCGCTGGCCGCCTCGCGATTTGCGGCAATCCACAAAAGCTCGCGCGCCATCGCTTCCGCATCGCGGCGCGGAACCAGGCGGGCATAACCCTCCAGTTCCACCGCCATCCCGCCAACAGCGGTAGCGACGACGGGAGTGCCACAGGCAAGCGACTCGAGTGGAGAAATTCCGAGACCCTCGGCCAGAGAAGCGAGAGCAGTCGCGTCGGCGGCCTGGAAAAAACGATGAACCTCGGTAATCGGATTCGCGGCGGGACGCCCGATAATCCAGCGGTCGACATCTGGAAGTCCGAGTTCGTGGGCGAGATTCAGGAAGTCGCGGAAACCGCCGCCCAGATTGAGCAGAATCGCGTCGAGACCGTTGCGGCGGGCAATCGAAACCGCGCGCAAAACCGTCTCGGGATCCTTCTCGTGGCTGATTCGACTTGAAAGGAAGACGATAAATTTATCGAGCGGGAGGTCGAGACGCTCACGAAGCTGAGAGCGCTCGGCCACTGTCACGGGGCGGAAGACGTTGGTATCGATTCCATAGTAGAGCCCGACGCTAACGGTCGAACAATATTTGCCCGCGACGCCGGCAAGGTAGCGCCCCATCGCCACGCATTGAGTCGCGAGCTTTCCATTCACAGTCATCAAGGTCGAGATCACGGACTGGCCCAATAATGAAATGGGAGCTGAAATCTGCACGCGTTCGCGCCGACATCGGAAATACTCCAGCGGAGAGGCGCACATGTACGTTACCACCGGGACCCTTCGAATCGTGCCAACGATGTTGGCATTGAGGGCGCCGCGCAGAACCTCTTGCGCAAGGATTACGTCGAAGCGTGGCGCGAGCGACCAGAGGCGTCGCAGCGAGCGAAATTGAAAAGCCGGCCGGCCGCCCGGCACAGTTATTACATCGATCCGGCAACCGGCGCTCTCGATTCGTCCCTTGAGCCCACTTTCAAGGTATTGCCGTTCCGGCACGACCATTGTGAGGTCGCAAAGCTCGCTGAGTCCGATCACGAAGCGGATGTCGGTAAAGCCTTCAACGAAAAACAATACTCGTAGTCGCGATTCGCGAGCGTCGGAAATCAATGCGATGACATCTCGGCTTCGCCGGACACTGAACGTCCAGCGACCTGCTCAAAGAGATCGTAAAGCTGCGCCATGTGATTGTGCAGATTGAAACGGCTTGCCATAGCGATTGCGCCACGACGTAGTCGCGCGTGCTCGGCCGGCGAGCGGAGACATTTTACGACCGCATCCGCCAGACCGTCAGAAGTTGCCGGATCGCCGACTGCCATGTAGCCGTTGACTCCGTCGTGCAGCCAGTCCGGGATTCCTCCGACCGCGAACGCGGCGACCGGCAGGCCCTTCGATCCCGACTCGAGACCAACTCGGCCGAACGGCTCGGGCCACAAACTGGGCATCACGAGCAAATCTGATGAAGCCTGGAGTTCCGCGATGCGTTCAGCTCCCAACCATCCCTCGAACACAATCTTCACGCGAGTGTCTTTTGCGCTGATTGATTGCGCGCGACGGGCCCACGAATCGCGACATGGGCCGTCGCCGCCGAACGTCAGTTCTATCGGCCGGTCGAGTGCAGCCGCGACTATCGGCAAGGAGTCCAACAGTATCAACCCGCCCTTGAGCGCATCCATTCGTCCGAGAAACAACAGCCGCGCAGGGCCGCCGGATGCGGTACCGTTGGTGTCGCGATTCGCCGATTCGATCGAGACATCCAGGCCCGGGCTTGTATCCCGAAGGTACGAACTCCTGATTACTATGTTGGGATCGAACCCGTGGCGGAGATATTCCTCGCGCATATGCGTCGAGTCAGTGAGTATTGCGCGGTAACTTCGAAGCAGCTTGAGGCGATCTGCCTGGCGGCGGTATTCGATCAACGCGGTGACGGGACTCAGCCCTCCACAGCGCCGCGGGTAGAAGTGCAGAAGGCATTTGGGACCGAAGATCCGCGTGCACGGAACGACATTCGGAAAGCTATTGGTCTTGGCGCCGGAGATGCAGGTGCCGTAGTACCCATGCGCGAAGAACACACTGGGAGCGACCGACAACGTCGCGGCTTCATTCTCGGGACTAACTAATCCATGCGCAAAGATCAGATCGGGATGCCATTCGCGCATCGCAGCGAGCGCGCCAGTCATAGATTCGTTCGCGACGCACCATAGCGGCGATTCGCGAGGGAGCCGAATCGCAGCGCGATCGGCTGGGACATCAAGTTCGACGAAGAGACCGACGTCATGGCCGGAGTTGGCGAACTCGGCGATGACCTCCTCGATGTAACTTTCAGCGCCTCCAACCCGGCGCGAGCTGAAGTTTGCAACCGCGATACGCATTACGCAGCACGCAACGCTGCAACGGTATTACTGATGTCGAACTGACTGCGGTAAAGCGCGCGGCCGGCCGAACCAAGCTGCTGGCGATGCGGCGCGTCGAGCAGAATGCTGCTAGCCAGACGGGCATTCTCGAGCGGTTCATTCAGCGGCGAGATGGCGACTGCCCCGCTCTCTGCCCATAGCGATTCGGTCAGATGGCCCGAGGTGGTGGCGAGCGCGCGCCCGTGCGCTAGAGCGACCATCGCGCTCGTGCGCCGCGTGCTGATGCCGTCGGGATACGGTTGCAGCATCAAATCGCAGGCGCTGATGTGCGCCGACGCGTCGCGCTCTCCGAGCATTCCAGTCGCGGCAATTCTGCGGGCAACTTGTGGATTCGTGGCGATCAATCTTTCGCGATAAACCTCGCTGTTGCGTCCGATGAGAAACGCCGACGCGTGCGGGACATCGACAAGTACCGCCGGAAGAATTCGGTCGAGCAGTTTGGCGATGCTGTCGCCGTAGGTTCCGAAATGTCCGACGATTGGTCCTTCGACCGGCCAGTGGCGCTGTCGTATAGCCTGCACCGCCATACAATCTTCGACCACTGGGAGATTGCTCGGAACCGGAATCGATACGATTGGTTTTGCAGTTCCGGAAAGTGCGCGCAATTGCGATTCCCATGAAGAAGTGGAGACGAAGATTCGGCCGGCCGCTCGCGCAACAATCGCAGCCATCTTTTGCGTCGCCACACCGAGCAGGTTGTGTTTGAGCGACTGCGACGGATCGACCGGATAGGCAACCTCGTGAAACATGACCGAGATATTCGCGCGGCGTCGCGCGTACAGCCATGAGACGAAGGGAAAGTTCATCGCCTTGAAACCAAACGCATGCGGCACGTACTGCACCAGGATACGGCGCCGGGTTCCTGTTGAGCTGACGATCGAGAAGCGCGATCGCGCGCGGTCCGAAATGGCCGGGCAAGCGATGCACCGCGACGCCGGCATCGATCGGATCGGCCATGTCCACAAGCGGGAGCCCAGATGTTCACCACGTCGCCGGCGCGCGCCAGTTCAACTGCGACCTGACGCGTATAGTCACTCACTCCACCGGGCTGCGGAGGATAGCCGCCGGTTATGATGTGCCAATGCTGCAAGCGGAAGTTTTTAGCGGGACCGAGATCTTTCAGGAATGCGTTCCGATTCACCGCGTAGATCATCCCGACACCTGGCTGGCTCGCGATTGGCCGCCACCTGCATCGAAACCCGGCGTCCTCGAGCCTAGCAATGCAGCGCGATCGTGCACCGGGCACGAACGCATCGTGGTACTCGATCACAAATTGAGAAACCATTTGCAGTGAGGAATTCAGCGGCTCCTTCGAGAATATCCGCTTCGGCTCCCTCGGTATCTATTTTTACAACTTTGATTGGTTTGCCGTATGACTCGCATCGTCGCACAACCTGATCCAGGTCGATCAAGCGAGCTTCCACGACTTCGGCGGGGTTTTCGGCTTTGGTGTATGCGCTGAACAACGTGCTTGGTCCTGCGCTGGTCAAGCTTATTGTTCCCGGACTCCTGCCGACCGCTTCGTTCCACAGGCGCGCGCGACCGGAAAGAGATCTGTGCCGCGATATTCTGTTCCAGAATCCGATAGGTCCGCGGATTCGGTTCGTATGCTTGTACGGTCGCATTCGGATAGCGCGAGAGATAATTCATGGTGACGACGCCGATGTTGGCGCCGATATCGACGATTACTCCGCCGTCGATGAAATCGCCGAGTTCCTGATCGTAGATGCGAACGTGGTGAACCTCATTCAGGAGGCCAATCACTTCCCAGCCGTAGCCGGAGTGAAAGACAGTCTGACCATTGCGCAGGCGAACGGGCGGCGCGTGCTGGCTCGCGCGTGCGGACCAAACTTCGCGCCAATTCGTCGCGATACCAATCAGCGGCGGGAGGAAGGTCGCGTCGCGCAGCGACAGTTTTGTAAGATTCCACCAACGTCCGGGGCGAGGGCGCAATGATCGCATCAATGTTGCGCGACTCCCAGTATCGACAAGTAGTCTTCCGCGACCTGCGACCACGAAAGTCTTCGCAATCTCCCGACCTGATCGACTGCGGTGGCTTTGAGGTTCGCGTAGTTCCCGAACAATTCCTCGAGCCGTGCCGAGAGCCCGGCGACATCCTGCGAATCGAACCACAGACCTGTGCCGCCGAGGCGCTCGAACTGTTCGCGGATGGGCGCAATGTCAGAGCATACCAGCGGCACGCCCCGGACCATGGCCTCGAGCACCGGCAGGCACACGCCTTCGGCAATGCTTGGTATTACGCAGGCCCACGCATTGGCGAGGAGTGAAAAGAACAACGGCGCGTCAATTGCGCCGAGTGGGATAACGTCGATTCCGATGCGAAGTCCTTCGCGTTCGGCCTTGAGACGCAACTCACCGCCGCGCCCTTCTCCACTGGCGATAGACTCAGTGCCGCCGCCGGTCAGCACCAGGGAACAGCGATTCTTCCATCGACCGATCGCCGCCAGCAGCGTTTCGTGATTCTTGTGCGGAGAAATATTCGCCGGATAAATCAGATAGGGCTTTTGGTACCATTCCCAACCACCCGGCATCTGCACTGACCCATCAAAACCATGATCGTCGCCGAGCGGAAACACTTTGATTTCCTCAAATGGAATCGCGCCAAGCCGGGCAAGCGCGCGCGCCGTCGCAATCGAAGAAGTGACGACGCGGGCGCGGCTCTCGCGTAGAGATCGTAAGGATGCTTGTTCAGCTTCGCGCCAGGGCGCCGTGCTGACATTCGGATGCTCCAGGGGAATTAAATCGTGGATCGTTGCCACGATTGGGCAGCCGTCGCTATTTGGTATGAGATGGCGGTTTGCCCACGGCAGCCATACGACATCACATCCCCGATAGACTGCGCGCGGAAGCTCATAGGACCAATCTCTGCCGCCGCGCAGAAGTTGGACCAACTGGCCGGTACCTGGAATATTCAGAACCCTATTGTTTCCGCCCTTCCAACAGCCAACTGGTTTGATCTCGCTGAATCGGATCTGTCCGTCGCATCCGATCAGCGCATTGCGATATGAGTTCAGTCCGGCTGCGGTGCTGACGATTTCAATTCTGGCGTCGGGGCGAAGGCGCAAAATTCCTGCGATTGTTTCTCCGGTGAATCGCACCCCTCCACCCTGACTGGCGAGATAATCAACTACGCGAATCAGCATCCGTCTTCAGGAAGGGAGAGTGTGACCGTTTGCGGCTTTGCCCAGGCGAGCTGTCTTTTCGGCGCCATCATCCGGCGCAACCGTAAACTGACTGCCGCATAGCACCGGACCATTTTCCGGCCACGGCAATCTGCCGGTGCGCAGTATGTCGACCGGCATTACCTCAACGCTAAGTGCGTCGCGGACGACGTGGGAGTCCTTGGTAATGTCGGCGAGGTTCCCGAGAAACAAATCCAGTAGATATCTTCCGGGCAGCAACGGCGGACGAATAATTTTGCACTCGATCGATCCGCCGAGCGTGGCTTTCGAATCCGGCGCCCTCGCCGGTCAGTCGATTACTCACCGCAAACACCGGCCAACCGGCTTCGGTGCGCACGGCGACAGTCAGGGCTGGGCGGATTGGTTTCGACGATCGAAATTTGACGCTCACGATGAGCGACTCACCCATCGGGAATGAACCGACTCGCGCGCGATCTTCTCCGAGAAGCTCGACCGATTCCATTGTTCCGCCGGGTTGCGGATCGGTCGGCACCGTCCGGCATCAGCGAGCGATACCCATGATGATCGAAAGTATCTTGCTGATGGTAGTGAGCGATCACCTCGCTCGGCCGTCCCTTAAGAATCAACTGTCCAGCGGCCAGCAGCATGCAGGAGTCGCATAGCGACTGGATCGTGGCCAGGTTGTGGCTGACGAACATCACGGTTCTTCCCAGCTTGGCAACTTCGCCGATCTTGCCGAGGCATTTTTTCTGAAAGGCGGCGTCGCCGACCGCCAGCACTTCATCTACCAGAAGAATCTCCGGCTCCAGGTGGGCGGCGACGGCAAATGCCAGGCGGACATACATGCCGCTGGAATAGTGCTTCACCGGAGTGTCAACGAACTGATCGATCTCGGCGAACGCGACCATCTCGTCGAATTTCCGCGCGATCTCCGCCCGCCGCATTCCCATGATCGCGCCGCTCAAATACATGTTCTCGCGACCAGTAAGCTCCGGATGGAATCCGGTGCCTACTTCGAGCAGACTACCGACCCTGCCGTACAGCTCGAAGCGGCCGGTGGTCGGCTCGGTGATCCGCGAAAGAATCTTGAGCAGCGTGGATTTGCCCGAGCCGTTGCGCCCGATGATTCCAAGCACCTCACCGGGCGCGACCTCGAAGCTCAAATCCTTGAGCGCCCAGACATGCGGTTCGCGCCGATCGCGTTTTTCATGACCGTTGCGGCTCAGGAGGCCAGCTATGCCGCGCACCGGCGCGGCTCACCGTTTCGATCAAACTCTCGCGCAGCGTGTGGTAAGACTGGCGACGCCCGATACTGTAGCGCTTGCCCAGGTTCTCAACTTTGATGATCGGATGCATCGTGAAAATCAGATGACGTCGGCGAAGTCACGCTCCATGCGCTTGAACGAGTACGCCGCATAGACCAGGAAGAGCAGCGTCAGAATCGTCGAGACGGTGAACTCCGACCATGGGAACGGCCGGCTGAACAACGCCGATCGGTAGCCATCGATGATACCGGTTAAAGGGTTGAGCACCAAAATCCAACGCCATCGCTCGGGGATGAAGCTGATCGGATAGATGATCGGCGTCGCATACATCCAGAGCTGGACGCAGAACGGCAGCGCATAGCGAACGTCGCGATACTTCACGTTGAGTCCCGACATCCACATTCCAACCCCAGCGCCAACAGCGCGGTCAACAGCACCAGCGGTATCAGCATCAGCGCGCTCCAGCCGAGGCCGAAGCCGTAATACGCCATCATCACGACGAGGATAAGCGCGGCGATCGCCAAATCGACCAGGCCGGCGCCGACCGCGGCGGCGGGAATCACCATGCGCGGGAAATAAACTTTGGTGATCAAGGCAGCGTTGCCGACCAGGCTGTTGCTGCTGGCGGTAATCGCATTGGAGAAAAACGTCCAGGGCAACAATCCAGCGTATGCGAAAATCGGATATGGAATTCCGTCGGAGGGGACCTTCGCGAGTCTGCCGAAGAACAGGGTAAATATCACCATGGTCAGGAACGGCTGGAGAATCGCCCACGCCGCGCCCAGCACGGTCTGCTTGTAGCGGACCTTGACGTCGCGCCAAATCAGAAAGACGAACAGATCGCGATGAAGCCAGAGATCGCGGAGGTCCAGCCCGGCCCATCCGCGGCCGGCTTCGATCGCAATCAACGGCTTGGGCGGCTCATTACCAGTGGAAAACGAAACTGCGGATTTGGGTGCGGCTGACATTGCTGGTTACTTAATCGTGGTCCGCAGAATTTTGCGCGAGCGCTACGAATTCCTGCGCCATCGTCTCCCAGCTACGGCTTCGGAATTCCGCGGTCAGCGGCTTCACCGATTCTTTCCACGCATCGATTGATTGACGCCAACCGCGCATTCGCTCGACCAGCTCTCCAACGTCGTCGGGATCGCGCAGCAGCAAGCCGCCGAGTTGCGCAGGATAACGTTCGGCGACACCGGCGCATGCACTCACAATCGCCGGAACCCCGCAGCAAATCGCCTCGTGAACGTTCAGTCCGTAGGCCTCGTAGCGGACCGGACTCACGAGCACGTCGGATGCGGCCAACACTTCGTCAACTCGCTCGGTGAAGCCCAGCATCCTGATTCGATGCGCCAGGCCGGCTCGTTCGACGCGATACTTCCAGCTTTCAACTTCGCGGCCTCCTCCGGCGACGAGCAGATCGACGTCCCATCGCGGATCGGCGCACAGACTAATCCACGCCGCCAACATCGTGTCGAATCCTTTTCGGTCGTCGCGGCCGAGTCCACCGACAAATGCAGCGACTGGACCCTCGCGCCCGCATCCGAGCCGCTCCCGCGCCTGCGCGCGCATCCGCGGCGTAACCGGCTGCCACTCCGGATTCGAGCCAAGGTAAACGGTGTGCACGCGCGCCGCGGGAATCCCCAGATCGATAATGTCACCGCGAGTCCGTTGTGAATTTGCGATGATAATCCTTGCCTCCGACAGCGATCGCAATTCCGATCTTCGGGCGAGCGTGCTCTCGACCGCAGTCCTGAATTTGAACCACGCTCCCCGACCCGCGCCCGAAGGCCGCCATGCGTGATGAACGTAATGAACCCAATTGATATCCGGCCAGGAGCAATTGCCGCCGTTGACGACTACGCGGGCGTCGGGCGATTTCGCCTGCACCGCGCGCGCGACCATCGCGACCGCGCCGATGAAGCGTCGAGTATCCGAGAAAATACGAGCCGGCGGGCCTCGCGACGAGGTGAGTTGTCACACCCTCCATCGCAGCGAGACTCGGAGCAACCTCGTGCGCCACCAGATGGACGCGATGCCCACGTGACGCCAGAAACGTGGCCAGCGCCGCATTCGCGCGGTCCATCCCACCCTTGAGATGGAAGCCGCCACAGACCAGCACCCACGGTTCCAACGTCCCCTTCATTTTGATCGCTCTCGTTTGAGGACGGCACGGCTATCTTCGATTTGTAGCAAAGGCCGCCGGGCTGACTTGTGGTTGCGCGACGCGACTGGCGGCGGGCGCCCTCACCCACGCGGTCGTTGTCCATCCCAAAAAGGCCAACACCATTGGGGTTCCGGGTATCCAGGTCAAAAGGCCGGTCCCGAGCACCGCGGTAGCAAAACAAAGAGCCAGAAGATTGCGGGTTAGCCTGAGTGCGAGTGCCCATTCGCCGTCGGGGATACTATGGGCAACTGCCCACAAAATAAAGATCAGCCAAATAAGCAGCCCCGGAATGCCGGTTTCGAGCAAGATTCTCCCGTACTCGTTTTCCATCACGACCGTATCTTTGACGCGATCCTGGAGAAAGTACGGAATGCTGGTTCCGCCGCCACCCAGACCATTGCCCATCGGATAGTCATGCAGCGCGTCAACGAACGATTCGTTGACGCTGGTTGCGAATCGACTTTCTACCATGTCGGTATCCTGAAGAGTCGTGAATCTCTGCAACCGCGGGTTGTTCGCGACGATCAAGCCCACGCAGACTGCCAACGCGATCGAGCCGAGCAGAACCCTGACGTTCATTTGTCCCATGAGGAAAGTGCTGCCAACCGCCAGGATCATGAGACCGGCCCAGGAGCGCGATGCGCCCATGAAGACACCGAGCAAAGAGGCCACCAGAGCCACCATGAACAGCCAGTATTCGAGCCGTCCGGTGCGCTTTTGGGTCCACGCGTTCAGCAGCAGAGGCATCGTCAGGACCATTACCCCGGAGTAAGACGCCGAGGTTACGAAAGTTGATGGAATTCGGTACTGGGTGTATCCGGCGATGTCGTTGGAACTATAGATAGTCGCAGTATCTGCGTTCCTGGGAAAAAAACTTTCAAGACCTTTGAAGTACTCGGCGACGGCAAATCCAAATGCAATCAGATTCAGCACCGCCAGCCACTTGGCCAGCACGTAGTAGTCCTCCGATTCGAGCATCGCACCGATTAACAGGAACGGCAGGAAAAATATCTGTCCGCGAAGACCGACTAACTGCACCAATGGATCCTGGACCGGAAGAAAAAACAGCAGAACCGGCCAACCGACCAGCAGTGCGAGCCATGGCATCAGAACCTGAACGCGGCGCCGCTGCGCAGGAGTCATGCGCCGCGTCATGAGGGACAAGTAGAAGCCGGCGACACCGGCATCGAAGATGAAGTGTGCCAGCGAGTCGGGCACGTTGGCGCGGATCATGCCGTAACCGTAACCCAGGCCCATCAAGACTCCGAGACCGGTAGTCAGCGACCGCCGCCCGGCGATAAAGCACGCAAGCAGAGCGAGTCCGCAAAGAACTATTCCTTCCACGAAACTACGTTCTCACTTATTTGCGGGTGTATGGCTGGCAGAGATACATTTCGATTTGGACAAACCGCGCGGTGTCAGCCAACGAAACAAATCTGGCAATCGACCGGCTGCTCGAGGGATTCAAAGGCAACCGGTGGTTCATCGACCAGTACTGGCCGGAGAACTCTCGCCGGGTGCTGATGATGCTGAGCGACGCGCGATCGCGTCTTTCGCCCGAGTCGTCCAAGGTGCTGGATATCGGATGCGGCAACGGATACGTCAGCTCTCTGTTCGCGATGCACGGCTTCAAGGTGACGGCGACGGATAGTTGGGCCATTCAAGAAAGAGATGCGATGTTCAAGGAGCAAGGCATCGAGTATTTCGAATCCAATTTAAACGATCAGCAACCGTTCAAGGAAATCGCCGACGAGTCATTTCAACTGGTGTTGCTCGGAGAAGTTTTCGAGCACGTTCTGAACCATCCATTGGGCCTGCTGCATGAGATTCACCGAATCCTGTCCCGCAACGGAATCCTGATTCTGACCACGCCGAATCCATCGACGCTCATGAACGCGGCGCGAATCGCGCTTGACCGGCATTCGCTGTGGGGCACAAGAGACTTCATCGGCAAACCCAAATTTTCCGAGAGCCAGATCATCGATGCCGGCGATATCCACTACCGGGAGTACACGGTGGAAGAGGTTGTGTGGGCGCTCAACGAAGCGCGTTTCTCGGTCGCTGAAATTAAGTTCATGGGGATGGGGCCCGGCAAGAGTCAGTCGCGATGGAAACGCGGAATCAAGCTGCTTGCGGCAGACACGTTGATGCGCTTGCGCCCGTTTGCTTGTACGCAATACATCGTTGCGATCAGACAATAGCTCACGGAGTCGGGCTCAGATCCCACAGCGCGACGATGAAATTCTTGTAGCGCGCGCGCGAGACCAGCGAGCCGGCCTGATTGAAATTGGTCAGGATGCGTTGGTCAAAGTCTTTTTCGTTTGGCGCGAAATAGAGAAACCACAAACGCCCTTGAGTCTTGGGCAGCGGGACTATTCGTTGGACCTGGCCGGGAACGTAAACCGGATTGCGGGAGCTGACGAAATCAAGTTGATCCGCATGCAACAGCATACGGTAGTAGATGATGCAGGGCATTGCGGGGCCGCTCGCGTAGATTCGGTCGCCTGGTTGCCATGCCTTTGCAATCGCCGCCACCGCTCCCCGCGGATCATCGAACCCGCCGTCGTTAACGACCACATTCTTGAACGCACTCAGCCCCGCATAAACGAGCGCGATACCAGCGATCGAAACGGTGAGCATTCGCAGCGCGGGCGCGCGATCGCGCACGAAGCCGCCAATCTCGCGCGCGGTGATCAGCAGCGTGAGCGGCACGGCAAAAAATAGCAGCCGGGGAATCCACGGATACTTTTGCGCTACCGATGCGATCAAACAAAGAGCGATCGGCGCGGCCAGCAGCAGGCTGAGCCGGTCGCGGCGCCAGAGCATCAGCGCCACCGCGAGGAGCAACGCGACGCCTGCTAGCGGGGCCAGCCAAACCGAAGTGCTGATTGACCCGAGGGTGGTGACGCCTTCGATAATCCATGGAACGATGAGCGCCGGTGCATGCAGTGGGAACATGTGGACGAACTCGCGGTGCGCGAGGCTCCCGTTCAATAGCGCCCCGCGCAGCGAAATCCAGTAAGCGCATCCGGCGGAAACCGCCCAGGCGCAAAAGACCGGGAGCAAGCGGCGGAGCCGTGGCGATATTCCGATCGACTATCGCGAGACTGGCGGTAACCGCGCCCATCCCAGCCAGCACGAACACCGCCGGAAAGGAAAACCACAGCGCGAATGCCCCCGAGATAGTGGCCGCGATCAGCTCCGATGGACGCGTGGAGTGCCGCGTGAGCGGCAGAAATACGGACACCAGGACGATCGTAGCCAGGATGTCCAGCGAGTAGGGTTTGACCTGGATGGCCGATTCGATCAGTGCCTGGGAAAACCCGAAGAATCCAATTACGGCGATCGCTTCGAACGGCGGCAAGAGCGTAGTCGCAAGCCGCGCAAGGAGGATCACCGAGACGCATCCGAATACGAACGGCAGCAGGCGCAGCGCCATCTCGCCCGGACCGAACAGGCAAACCATCGCGCGCTCGATCCACAAAAATCCAAGCGGCGCGGCCTGGTCGAAATCGAGCGTGTGCATGAGGCCGCCGGCGCTCCGTCCAATCAGGTTCAGGGCCACGCATATATCGTCGTGATTGAGCGAGGGATTTGCGGAGTAGTGCCAAGCCCTTAATCCGATACCGAGAGCAACGATCGCAAGCGTGATGACGGCAGGAATCGAAGGACGGTCTGCGACGGATCCTGTTGGGCACGCTCCGGCCGCGTGGGCTTCGACAATTCTTTCAGTACGGGCGATAATCTGGTTGATTCTGAATCGTCTTTGTTAACAGTCAGGTTCTAACTTGATCTATGGCTGAAGATTTGGCCGAGTTGACGCTGGCGGGCTTGCACGAGGCCTTGCTGGTGAAGCTTGCAACCCTGTCAGGCATCGACTTGCAGACCCCCGTCCTTGATCTCGGCTGTGGCAGCGGAGCCTGGCTCGCGCGATTGGCGCGTCACGGATTCACTGACCTGCGCGGGGTCGATAACGGATCGATGGTTCCCATGGAAGCAGGGAGTGGGTACACCTGCTCGCAGGCTGACCTCGACAATCTCGGATCTCGGTCTCGGCGACGCCAAATTCGGTCTGATAACCGCAATCGAGGTGCTCGAGCATATGGAGAATCCGGGGCATCTACTGGGTCACGTGCGCCGCCATCTTGCCGCCGACGGATACTTCCTCCTGACGACGCCAAATGTCCATTCGGTGCGCGCGAGAGTGAGGTTTGCGATCACGGGAAAGCTCGCGGGTTTCGATCGCACAAATGTTCCATTCGAACCCACCCATATCTACCCGGTTTTTATAACGTGCCTCGATCGATTGCTGCCGCGCTACGGCCTCGAGACGGTCCAGCGATGGACTTATCCGCCGGTCGGTGGATCAGGTTCGCGGCTTGCGCCCCGGATGGTAGCCGCCTTATTGGCCAGCATGTTTCCGAATCAGTATCCGGGTGACCTGTTGTGCGTGCTGGTCCGCCAGATGAAACCTCAGGCCGGGTGAAGACCCTGACGACTGCTGTTCAGTTCTTGCCGCACAGGCAGTCCTGCGAGCGCACCTCTCAAACGTGAAAGCTGAGCCGCAGGATCGGTCAACTCACGCGCACGCGCGGGGCCCGACCCACCGAGGCAACGGCGAAGTTGCGCGTCATTGACGAGCAGTCTCAGCGCCGACGCCAGATCAGCAATACTGCCGACTGGCACGAGTATTCCGCACGAATCGTTGACGATCTCAGTCGCACCGCCCATCGCACTGGTGATGACCGGTAGGCCGGCCTGGAGTGCTTCGATCAGGGTGAGACCGAACGGTTCCGGACCGGTATTCGGCTGGCAACATATGTCGGCGGCCGACAGAATCCGCGAGACATCCGAACGCTGACCCACGAACCGAACGCGTTGTTCGATTCCATGTTGCTTCGCGGCCGCATGCAGCTCGCGCTCGTAGCGCGCTTCATCCGGACGCTGCGCTGATCCAACGATCCAGCAGACCCATCCGGGCAGATCGCGCAATTGGCCGAGTGTCTCGAGATGGAGTCTCTGCCCCTTCCATTCTTCCATCCGGCTCACCTGGACAATCACGGTGGCGTCCAGCGGAGTGTTGAATTCACGACGCACTTCGGCGCGATCACTCACGGAAGCGTTGAATGCCGGCGGACTCACCGGGCAATAAATTACCTGAGTAGCTACTCGCGGATACAAACGGAGCATCGTCGCGGCGGTGAAATTGCTGTTGCAAATCGCGAGGTCGGGCGGGGTCAACCGAGCCCATCGGTCCAGCCAGTGGAGGGTATCGGTCGCATCGTGCGCCCAGAATACCAGCGGAACGCCAGATGCGCGCACCACCGGACCGAAGATCGCCTGCGCCCACGCCAGGTGGCACATCACGACGTCGGCCGCGCGCTCGTCGAGGAGTTCATCGAGCCTGCGCCGTGCACGCAATATCGAAAGTGGATGCCTGACACGGACCTCGCCCAGCATGTGAACCGGCGCGCCGGCTGCCGTCAGCTCGGCGTGCAAGCGGCCGTCGAAACAAACGGCGAACTCCGGATCGATCTCGGGGCATAGCAGGCGGCATCGCGCCATCGTGACCAGCGCCGTCTCGACGCCGCCATAAAGACGGCCGCTAACGATATGCAGAACCCGCATCAGGCCCTCGCACTCGCGACGCGTTCGTAAATCTGGATCAGTTGCTGCGCGAGCCGTGGCCGGGCAAACAATCGTTCGGCGGCCGCCCGCCCCGCGCATCCCAGGCATCGGCGTTTGGCCGAATCGCCGGCCAGTTGTGCGATTCGATTCGCCAGGTCAGCCGCATCGCCGGGACTATGAAACAGCGCGCCCCCCGACGCTTCGACGATTTCCGCGGCGCCGCCCGCGCGGCTCGCGATCACCGGCTTGCCGCACGCCATCGCCTCGATTATCGACAGGCCGAACGGCTCCGGCTGTGTGCTCGCATGCACCACGATGTCGAGCGCGCGCATCGCAGCGCTCACATCGTCAACAAATCCGGTGAAACCGACTCGACCGGTGAGTCCGAGCTGCGCCGCCATCGCACGCAGTTCAGGCATCGAATATTGGCTGCCACGCGTTTGATACACGGGCGCGCCAACTATGTATCCGCGGACTGATACGCCAGCCGGCAACGCCGCGAGCGCGCGCAGAAATACTTCGTGCCCTTTCCATCGCGCGAAAGTCGCAACCAGTCCCACGCGAATAGTGTTGGGCGGAGCCGGCGAGAGCCCGGAGAGTTCATCGAGTCGGAGCGACATTGCCGTCTGGTTTGAAGCGATCGAGGTTGACCGCGTTGTAAACGGTGGTGATATCGAAATGTCGATGGCGGGCACGGCGGCCCGCCCCACTGCGGTCCGGGCAGGTCGCGCGAAGATCGGCGGCGACGCTGTTGGAATTGGCGATCGCGGCGGCGCATCGATGTGCTCGCAGGCGCATCAATCGCGCCATGACCGGCCGCATGCTCACGTAGTCGTGCACGTGCCAGATAACCGGAGTCTTGCCGGCGGCCCATGCTCCGAGCAGGTGCATCTTGAAGCCGTTGGTGTGAATCAACGTCGGCGAGAGTGCGTTGATCTTGCGGCGCAGCGACCGCGCGTAGAAGACAGTTGGAGCCGCGGCGAGCGCCATCGACGCCGCCAACGAAAATCTTCCGACTTGGGTTCCCGCGGGGCCGGCGACGCCCGCGTCACCGATTTGCGCCAACGACTCGGGCATCGGAGCGACTGTCGCCGCGATTCCCAGTTCGCGCGCGCGTTCAAGCAACGGTCCGTCGCCGCCGGCGATAAGCGAGAGATTCCAATCGGGCCGCGCCGCGCCCACGCTGGCAATGACGTCCAGCAGACTCTGCTCCGCGCCACCGAAAACCCCGGAGGGATTCAAGTACAGGATTTTCATCCGACGGCAACGACTGGCACCGAGTCAATGCGCCTGTGATTTGGTCGCCGCGGCGGCGGCGTCGAGCTTGCGCCCGAACTCCGCGACCGCCTCGCGATACTGGCGGTTGTCCGGCGCCAGGGCGGCGGCTTTGCGATAGGCCTGCTCCGCGGCGTAGTAGTGATACTGACTTTCTTCAATCTGCCCAAGCCGGGAATACAGCGGCGCGGAATCCGGCTCGATCTCGAGCGCCCGGTCGATCGTAGCGACCGCGCGATCCGACCTCCCATCCAGGACATAAAGGTCGGCCAGCCGGATCAATGTTGGAAACGAATTGGGCTGATACTTCAGCGCCTGCTCGAGCGCTGACTCCGCCCGCGAGCGATCGAAGGCAGCCTCGGAAGCGTCTGCCAGAGCGGTCCAGAGCTGGAAGGGGTCCGCGCCGTTCTCGATACCCTGTGCGATGGTTTTATGGGCGAGGTTGAAGTCGCGATGCGGCCCGATGACCATCGTGACCATGTCGCAGTAGATGAGCGAATTGTCGGGCGCGAGATCCTGCGCCTCGCGAAATTTCGCCATCGCCTGCGCGAAGTCACTATGGGCATACGCTTCGCCCGATTCTCGCAGGTACTCGGCGCGCTTGTCGGGATCGCGTTCGCGCGACGCAACCTCGGCGTACATCTTCGCCGCGTCGGGGTAGCGGCCGAACGCGCGGTAGAATTCGCCGAGAGCGTCGGGCGCGTAGAGGTATCCGCGGCTAACCGCCTCGACCAATCCGGCTTCGATTGCTTTCCTATCCGCAACTGGCAGCCAGATTAGGAGGCGCGGGTCGAGATAAGGATGGGTTCGCAGCGCCGGTGAGTTTTCTATCGAGATCTCGAGCTGCTTGAGCGCGTCGTCGCGTTTTCCCGCCACCATGAGCGCTCGCGCGTATCGATCGCGGGTAGTTGGATCGATCGGATCGGTCCAGACCGCGCGCTGAAGTTCGGCCTGGCGCAATGATTCGGTCATCGCGTCGCCCTCGAGGGCAATCAGCGACAAGTGGGAGAAGCGATTGGCGGGATAGGTGCTCAACAGGGCGCGCGCCTGCGCGAGATTCTGCGGCTGCGTCAGATTGTAGGGATAGACAATACTGCCCTGACTCATCGCGGCGACGATTAGAACTACTGCCGCGAGTGATACGCCGAATGCGAGGGGACCGAAGGCGCGCGAGCGGCGATTGGTTTTCTCGCTTTCCGCGGCGGGCGTCTTGCCAAGGCGTATCGCGAGCCCGAGCAGAACCGAGAACAGCAGCGCAGTCGCGGGTATGCGCAGATCGAAATCGAACAAATCGATCATGCACATGGCGGCAATCCCGCCGACCACTCCCGCGTATGCCGGCGTCACCGCCGGAGTCAGCCAGCGGGCACCGCGCCTGAGTCGATCGATCAGGAGGTATGCGAACCATGCGAACAAGGCGGTCCCGACGATTCCGGTTTCCGCCATCAGCTCGAGATAGTCGTTATGCGCGTGGTTGAAATATAATTCCGTCCACGGCGGGAGTTGGTAGCGGGGAAGAATTTCAGGTGACGCGCCCAGACCGGCGCCCGCGAGCGGGAAATCACGGAACATTGCGAGACCGCTCTTCCAGGCCGAGATTCGGTCGAGAATTGTGTAGTCCGAGGAGACTGAGTCATGAACGCGCAGCGCCGCGTCGAACCTCGCGTCGGGGCCGACGAAGAGCAGCGCCACTGCGACCACCATCGCGCCGCCGGCCAGCGCCAGTCTCAATCGGTTCGATCGGGCGAAGGCCAAAAGCTGACGCTCAGGATTGGGTTCAGGATCCTTTTCGTGCGCAGTTTTCCGGGCAATGCGAATCCCACGCGGCGTCGCGAGCAGCAGCATGACAGCCGACCCGACGGCGAGACCGAGCCATCCTCCGCGCGACAAGCTCAACAACACAGCGACCAGGATTACGAACGCGGCCACTGCGCATGTGATTCTGAAAGCCAGCGGAGCGCGTTGCGGGGTCAGCAGATTCGGAAACAACGCGCACGCAAGGGTCAACGGAAAGACCATCGCGAGGTATCCGGCGAAATGATCGGGATTCACGAACGGCCCGCGCGCACGCGGCAACGGCTCGAACATCGCCTGCCCCCAGTCGTACGGAACGAAAAACCAGAGCATCTTTCCGTTCCAGGTCGCACGCTCGACGATGCCGACGAACGCTACCAGTAATCCGGCCGCGATGATGGCGAGCAATATTGCGCGCAGAAATTGAGAGTCGGAGCGCGAGTCCGGCTGCTCCGCGAACGGATAGTAAGCGACGAACATGAAGCCCGATGCGCATGCGAGTATCGCCAGCAATGCCGACCAGGTCAGCAATGGCGCGATCGATAATGGACGCCATCGCGATCCGTAGATGGAGGCGGCCAAGGTCGATACTGCCGGCGGTTGATTGAGGGCGGCGTCGGTCGAGCGCTTTCGATGAAGCGGCGGTCGCGTGAGTCGCGGGCGCAAACGGAACTGGCGCTCCTTGCTGCACCTGTTCCCGGGTCGGCAGGATTACCAGCGCCGGCGCTGAAGCGGTCTGAGTCTGGGGGACTGTATCAACGCGCTGGTAAGGGGCGACACCCGGCCAGCCCTCGAGCGTTTCGACGTACAAATTGTAGGCCGCTGGTGACAGCGCGCGAACGACGGCCGGCGGCAACGGAGTCAACTGCACCAGCGCGAAGCCGGTGAACAGGGCGATCGCAAGTGCGAATTTTCCGCCCGCGAAAGCACCGGCGCCGCCCGATGCGTCAGACGAACGCGACAGCGACGCGCGCTTGACCATCCACACGATCACCAATCCGAACAGCACCGCCTCCATCGGACCATACGCCAACGGATGGACGCTGCCGAACGCCAGCGGGCTGGCGATCAGGAGAACTACTATTGCGCCGGCAGCCAGGCGATCCAGTTTTTGCACGGATGTAACGATTTGGAATTCCCGGAGTGGGAGAGAGGCTCGCGGAGGACCCGATCAGGTGTTGAGTTTTGGCTCTTCGGCCGCGATGTCCTGATCGGGATCGGCCTGATCGGCGGGGTCGGAGGTGTACGGATGATAATCACCATAACCGCCGTGATACGAACTGTAGTACCGGTAATGCGGACTGTTCACGTCAACTTCGTTGAGCAGCACGCCGAAAAGCTTGGCCCGCGCAAATTCGAGCCGCGCCAGCGCCGCCCGCGCGAGTTGTTTGGCGGTCTTCTTGGAGTTGACGACCAGGACCACGCCATCAACCATGGTCGAAAGCAGCATCGCGTCGGTCACCGGCATCAGCGGCGGCGAATCGACGATCACGAGATCGAATTCAACCACCATGCTAGCCAGTGTCTCGCGCATCCTTTCCGAACCGATCAACTCCGAAGGATTCGGCGGTATCGAACCTGCGGTCAGCAGCCAGAGCCCTTCGATTCCAGTATCGCGGATAAGTTGATCGACTTTATTCGTCCCCGCCAACACCTCGGTCAGCCCCTGGCGATTTTCGATGCCAAGTACTTTGTGGCATCGCGGGCGTCGAAGGTCCGCATCAATGATCAGAACCCTGGCGCCGGTATGGGCGAAAACGACGCCGGTGTTGATCGCGCTGACGGTCTTGCCCTCGGAGTTCGACGAGCTGGTGATAAGAATGGATTTGGGCGGGGAACCGGCGCGCGACAGCATCAACGCGGTCCGAAGCCCGCGGTACGCCTCGCCGATCACCGAGTACCGGCTGAGCGAACCGGCGATCTCCAGGTTTTTCGCCGGGAGATTGGCGGTACCATTGCCGTTGATCCTGGCGTTGCCGAACTGCTTCGCCTCGACCCGCGCAAAGGACGGTACTGAGGCCAGGTTCGGCAACCTCAGATACGCTTCGATTTCATCGGGCGTCTTGAGGGTCTTGTCCTGGTACTCGATGAGGAACGCCAAACCGATCGCGAGCGCCAGCCCAAAAGCCATCGCTTGCAAAATCGCGGTCAACGGATGAGGACTCGAGGGGCCGCCCGGCGCGACCGCGTCGTCAACCACCACGGTGTTCGAGGTTTGACTCTCGGCCGCGAGTCCTACGTCTTTCATCCGCTGCAGGACGCTGTTGTAGAGCTCGCGATTAGTATCAACTTCGCGCTGCAGGATGGCGTATTCGACCGAGGCGTCATTGAGACCGAGCGCTTCGGCGCGCACACGGTTCAACTCTTCCTGGAGACCAGCCTCTTTAATCTTCGCCGCGCCGTAGGACGCCTCGACGCTTTGGGCGTACTTCTCGGTGGTTTCGTTGTCAGTCTGCTGGAGGCGATCGATCCGCGCCTTAAGCTGGGCCAGCGGCGGATAGTCGGGCTTGAACTGCTTGGACATCGCGGCGTAGTCGCTCATCGCACTGGCGAGCTGCGTAGCCAGGCCCCCGCCGGCAGGAGTGCCCGTCTCTTGCGGCACTACCGTGAACTGATGCTTGTTGATCTGTTCGACCTCGGCCTCGAGTCCGATCCTCGCGACCTGGGCGTTGGTCAGCTGCTTACTCAAGTCTGACAGCCGATCGATTACGACGGTTTCCTTGCCGTCCATCGACATGAGACCCGGCACGATTCCTTTGTCACGCCGATAGTTGTTGAGCGCGAGTTCGGATTTTTCCAATTTCTCTCTCAGCTCGACCAGCTTTTCGCGCAGGAATCTCTCACCCTCGGCATTGGCCTGGGTATGCAATTCGATTCCTTCGCGGATGTATGCGTGGGCATGGGCGTTGGCCAACCGCGCCGAGAGCTGCGGGTTGGTGGTGGTGAAAATGATATCCACCATGTCGGTGTCAGGAATCGTTTTGATCTGAAAGGATCCCAGGTAAGCGCCAACCAGGCCCGCGATTGAATCCGGCTGTCGCGCGGCCGGAACCGGCTTAGCTGGTTTCGATCCGAAAACGCCTGCGAGCCAATGCTTGAAGGCACTGGTCAGGGTTCCATGCTCGCGCGGCTTGCTGCTCTTGCCGGTGAACGCCGGATCATTTGCCAAGCCTTCATCCTGGACGACATGGGCGGCGAGCGTGCGGCTGCGCAGGATCTCGACCTGAGTCTTCACGAAGTCGGAACCGTCGCTGTACTCGTAGGACTGATTGTTCGCTTGCGAGCGATTCTCGAGCAGCTGCGGAGTATCGGAGCGGAGCAGAACCGTGGCTTGCGCGGTGTACAACGGAACCGCCAGGGAAACCTTGATCGCAACTATCACCATCAAAGCCGCGGTGATAGCCAGGATTAGCCAGCGATGCTTCCTGAGGGTGATCCAGTAGCGTAGAAGATCGAGTTGGCGCTCTTCCTCGTCGTTAAAATTGCGGCGCATCGAGCTGTCGAACGGCTCGGCAATGACCTCTTGATTTCGACGAATAAAATATGGCGAGGGCTGAGTCATTTACTTCCTTGGTTTAGAACGTGGGCAACGGTACTGCCATGCGCGTCAGGATGTTGTAAACGACGTAGGGACCGATTTTCAGGTCCGAGTACGGTACATCAATAACGTCGTTTGCGCGAACCGGGATGTCAGCTTCCTGGCCGGTCGCAATTTTCTCGAGGTTCACCGGAATCGAAACCTTGTTCCCCGCGCCGTCGCTGCGAATCAGTGTCGCCGAGGACGCATCGGACGCGTACATCGCTCCGCCCGCCGAGCCGACCGCGCCCAGCACCGTCAGCCCCGATCCGACCGCAAAAAATCCCGGTCTGTAAACCCATCCGGTCACCATGACGTTGCCGCCTCCGGGTACCACGATAATGTCCCCCGGTTCGACTGGCATGTTGGTATAGCTGAGGCTGCCCTGAAACGCTCCGCTCTTCAGCGGTATCACCACCGCCGGCCCGTTGCTGATGTTCTGTCCGAGCGAAGCCAGCGTGATGCCGGTGTGGGGTGTATCGCGAGAGACGTCGGGCATGCCCGGTTGCGGCTGTTGGCTGGGCTCATTTCTCGATCCATCGGCCGTGACCGGCGCGCCGCTCGACTTGGGATCCTGCTCGTATGCCGCCGCCAACTGCTGCAGTTTCGTGCGGCTGCCCTCGATTTGCGGCAGGACTACTATTTCGTCGGCCGCGTCCGCCGTCATCCCGCCCGCCTGACTAATCGCGTCGAGGATACTCTCGCCCGCGCCGGTCAGCACGATCAGACCCGGTGCGCGGACCGCGCCCACCACTGCGACTTGCCGGCTGTGATATTCCTTGACGAAAACGTCCACCTGCGGACTGTACATATACTTGGTGAGCGCTTCTTTCAGCTTGTCCCTGACCTCACCCTCGGTCAGACCGCCAACCTGGATTATTCCAATAAGCGGAAGATCGATTTGACCCTGGCCGCTCACCCGGACCGTGCGTTCCTTCAGATCGTCCACGCCCGGAACCGAAATCTCGATAACGTCGCCGGGTCCGACCGGATAATCGGTAGATGCCACGTCTTTTGCGGACCGCTTTTCAAACAGGGCCTTCAACCGCTCCTGGTTCTGCGGTGAGCTCGCCGAACTCGGAATGCGACTGTCGGCTATAGGCGGCGTGCCTGAAACCTGTGCCACCTGTGGGTCCGGAGCCTTCGATGCGCAGCCGAAAACCGCCACCGTACCAGCCAAGGCGAAAATTGCCGCTGCGGAGGAAACTGCTTTGGAAAAATATTTCAGCAAACCCGTCACGCGACGTTTATACAATCTATTGTAGCGCTCATAATCGGCTATTAAGGGCGACTAGATCAAGCCTACGCCGTCGCCATTGTTGAGATCTTTGTCGTTTTCGATCGCCATTTCGTTCGCCGATCTGTTTGGCAACCAAACTATCGACTGTTTGGCGATGACGGTACCGCTGACTGTGCCGTCGTGCCCTGCCTTGCAGCTGCGATGATCTGGGAATTTGGCGCGACGCCCCAATCCACCGTAAGACCCTGGTCGCCGACGTACGCAACCGCCGATTGACCCTTGGAAATCAGAGTGTAGGTCCCGGGGACGAGGCCGTGAATCACATACTGGCCGTCCGTGTCGGTCACGCCACTGCCCACCGCAGCACCCGCCTGATTCTGGACCGAGACCGTCATGCCCGCAATTGGCGCGCCTGCCGGATTCACGATGGTGCCCACGATATCAGCACTCGACGCTGCCATAGCGGAACCCAACAGGAACAGAGCCGAGCTCGATGCTACAAATAGGAGCTTTTTCATGCCGGAATGCTCCATCGGTTCAGGTGGAAATCATTAGGAATCAATAGCGTGCGCCATGCGTCCGCCCTCCCTTGAAGGGCTGGGTTAAGTTGAAACGCGAAAACCAGAGCACTTTAGAGACGCCGTCAACAGTACCGCACGAAACCGTCAGAGGCCAAGAAACCAGACTCTCAGCCGAAGACTTGGTCGCGCTACCGACCGCTCTGCTCAGGAGAACGATGATAGTTACAGAAACTATAGGTATAGTCAAGAGACGTTATATCTATTCTGGATTAGCTTACGCCCGCCAATTCCTCGCTCAAAAGGGCCTCTCATCGCCGTCTCTTCGTCTACGAAGGGCGCTATTCACTCATCGCGACTGGCAGGATTGCCACTGAGCAAACATTGGCGAAGAATGCCGGATGCCTGAAATGAAAGCAGCATCGGCCACCAATAAAATACTAGTCCGCGATCAGACGTATCCGCCCGCTTCGATCATTTTGATCGTCCAGAAGTGGTTCTGGGCGATTCTCGCCATAGAAGTCCTGGCGATTGTGTTCTTTCAAATTCCGACTCGCCTCGGATTCGACGGCACTGCCTTCGGAGATTACGGACTGAGTTTGAATGCCCAGTATCTAATCCATCATGGCTATCGACCCGGCGTGGATTTTGGTTATCCCTACGGCCCGCTTTCGCTGCTCTTCGGCCAACTCTGGTTCGGCCTGTTCGGATTGACCCCTGACGCATTTTTCAGCGCTGCGACGATATGCGACTTGATATTCGCCCTCGGCCTTGCCCGATTCGCAGCTTCAATGAAATTCCGAGGGTCCGCGCTGGCACTGATCGTGGTGACCGTTCCGTTTTCAATACTGATGGATATCACTCTCGCGCACGAGCTCGAGAGAATTTTGATGGTGTGGGCGCTTGCCGCGCAGGCTGACGGGCGGCGGTCCTATGCGCTGGCGCTGGCCACCGGCGCGGCCCTCGTCAAACCGAGCATGGGGTTCGTATATGGCTTCCTGCTGCTGGTTTTTATCGTCGCCGCGCTGTGGAAGAAATCGAAGTTGACCGCCCGATTCCTTGCTCGTGAGGTCCAGCCAGCCGTGGTGACGGCGGCGGTCGTGCTGGCGGCGTCGATGGCGCTCTACGGATCCTCTGCGACGTTCAGGCTCTCGCTCCCGCTCACGGGGGCTGAGATGTATCGCGCCGCCAACAACGGATTCTTCACCGGCACCGGCCGGGACTTTTGGTACTTTCCCGGAGTACATCTCGGCTACTATTTCGGCACCACGGTCGCTTTCTGGTTCGCTGCGTCGGTCGTGCTGATTGCGGGCGGATGTAGGTCAGCCGTTGCCGTGCTCGCAAGTTTCAGAAATCGCGAAGAACCCTCCCCTGCTGGCGAGCTCACGTTCTTCTGCGCCGTCATGCACCTCGCCTTCATCACACTATTCTTCGGAAACTACTCTTCATGGACCTCCTACCCCTATCTATTACCGATGGGAGTGGGGGCGATGACGCTATGGTCGAAGTATTCTGAGAAGTTGGTCTGGCTGCTGATCATACTGGTGCGGTGGGCCAGAAAGGAATGATCGATCAGAACCTTCACGCATGGTTCAACACCGCACCCGGCACCGCTACCGCTGGGCTGTGGGCAAGCCCTGACGAACGCCAGGAGTGGACGCAAGTCCTCGATCTGGCCAAGGGCAACTCCTCTGTGGTGCTTATGTACGACGGCTCCGCCCAGCTGTTATTTGCCGGGATGGCCCCGCTCGTAGGGGTCACCTTGGTGCGCGGTGAGACGACGCCCAGTGAACTAGCCCGCAAGTTCGATCAGCTGTCCGCCGCTCGGATAGCAATCGTGCCAGAGGTGCCTAATAGCTTGGGGTTTCTGAACGGATGGCCGGAGTTTAAGGACCAATTATCAAAATGGGGAGTGGTAGCGTTCAAGGGCAAGTACTTTACGGTTTATCGGCGCTCAGATTCCGCCTCGCAGCTCTGATGGCACTTGGCCGAAAAGACTATGAGCGCCAAGGCGCCCAGGTTCTGTCGAGCGGCGCCGAGATCCGCTGTTCCAGCGATAGCATAATCAAGGCCGTCGTCATGATGGCTCGGGATAACTCTCATCGGTTCAAAAACATTCTCGATGTCGGCTGCGGGGCCGATCCTAGCTATGCGCGCGAAATCGCCGCGATGGGCAAGCAAGTCCACGGCCTTGACTACACCTACAACTTTCTAAGGCTGGCGCAGCCGAGATCTGGCGACATGAGACTCATACAGGCAGACGCGACTCAAATGCCCTATCGCGATTCCGCTTTCGACGCTGCTATCTGCTCCGAGACTGCAGAGCACGTACCGGACGATATGGGAAGTCATACGGGAGATTGCGCGCGTTGCTCAAGCCCGGTGGTCTGCTGTTCTTCACGGTTCCAAATCTCTGGAATGCCGGTCGCATCGTCAGCATGATCAAAGCTCGTGACCTTACGGTGCGGCTGGCGGAACATCACATCCGCGAGTATTCCCCACAACAGGTGCGTCGCTTGCTCGCCCCGTGGTTTATCATCGAGCGCTACTATGCAGTCGGTTTTGGATGGAAAGGTCCAATTGGCGGTACGATCGAGCGAATGGTTAGTCTAGGCCTACTACGCCGCTTCTCCAGCTCGATAGCTGTTGTTGCGAAGAAGGCGCATTGACCGTACTTTCTCCGGACAACCCTGTAATGGTCAAGAACGCAAGTCGGCCCGGTGCGGTAGCGATAGCTTTCGTGCTGTATTTGGCCATTTCGATCGGTTTCTTCGGCCTCCAGGTAGTTGGATCACCCGCCCGGGTTTACGTCGGTTATGATACCGACCCGTCGGTCATGATGTGGTTCTTAACCTGGTGGCCGCACGCACTTGCACATCACCTCAATCCGTTCCTGACAAAGGTCATCTGGGCGCCGATCGGTTATAATCTCGCGTGGGCTACCTCGATGCCTGGCCTTAGTCTTCTGGCATCTCCCATAACTCGTCGATTCGGTCCGGTAGTCTCGTACAACCTGCTTTGCCTGATGGCTCCAGCACTTAACGCGACGGCAGCGTTCCTGGTATGCACCAGGCTGAGCAACCGGTTTCTGGTTGCACTTACCGGCGGATATATTTATGGCTTCTCGCCGTCTGTTTTGGGCCACGAATTGGCGGGACACCTTTTCCTGACATTCTCGCCATGGGTGCCGCTCCTGTTGTACCTTGCTCTCCATTTTATTGAACACAACATGAGGTCGTGGCACTTCATCGGTATGTGTTCGTTGTTGGCGACGGCCCAGTGTCTAACCGCGGCTGAGACACTTATGACGGCTGCGATGATGGGCACTCTCACTATACTTGTGGCTAAGCTGGTTCTGCCGGCGCACTTTCGACCGATCATGGTGCGACTATTCAAATTACTTTGCGTATCGGCGATGGTTACTGCGATCGTGATTTCGCCATATATCTATTACGCGATAACGTATCGCGAGCAGCTCATTGCGGGCGGATCGTTTTTTAATTCCGGATTAGGTGCTCTATTCGTTCCGCCACCCGACCTTCTCGTGAGCTACTCTCAAATACTCGCTGCCTTACATCATCAATCCGCGAGCCTGCTGGGTGACCGGACCGTTTTCGAAACCCGATTTTACCTCGGCCCCTTTTTTCTGTTCGTAGTGCTATATTCGATCGTCAAGCAATGGCAGTCGGCAACTGTCAGAATACTTTTAATTGTCGGCGCGATCGCGTGGCTGCTGTCACTAGGCGCATACCGACAGATCGGGCAACACACCATTTGGCTGCCGTGGACTCTCTTCTGGAAGCTGCCATTCATCGGACAAGCCCTTCCGCTCCGCCTGGCGCTATATTGTTACCTGGACTTAGCGATGCTGACGGTGCTGTTCCTCGACCGTCTCAAGGTAAATTGGCACCGAGCCCTGGGATTACTATTGTCAGTTCTTTTTATTTTGCCCGCAGTACCGGCCACTGACCGTGCTGTTACTGCGGTTGATACCCCGGAGTTTTTCGGAACCCCGCTATTCACAAGATATATCGATCGCGATGAAATCGTCCTGGTGCTTCCGAACAGCTCAGATGGGAATTCGATGCTGTGGCAGGCACAGGCAGGTATCTATTTTCGAATGGCCGGAGGATACGTCGGCGGTATTCCTCCTGGTTTCGACCTGGAAGAGACCCGGGACTTATTCCGACCTGGAAAAATCACTTTGGCGCGCGGAGATCAACTCAAAGCGTTCCTTACCACATATGGCGTTCGCAGTGTTATCGTGAACGACAGTGTTAGTAGTGGATGGTCCGATTTGAATTCGGTGCTGGGTACAAGTCCCGTGCATGTCGGTGGCGTTTTGATCTATCACCGGTTCTAATGATTCCCGATGCTCCTCGATACTTCCTGCCAGTTCGTTCCGTCGAAGTAGAGTCGTAGGATGTCTGTATAGCCGTTGATGCCGCTCGAGATGGGCGCGCTACCTCCGGCCCATTTGATTGCGCCGCTTGACGTCGCCCACAGCGGCCCGGTGATTGCCCCAGCTATGTGAGAGCGAATCATTACGTCTTGATTAGGCGTCACGCCCACAGTGGAGAGCGTATAGGTCAGTCCGGAAGTCGCAGTGGTGATGTCTTGTACCGATTGTTTGGCAAAGGAAATGGTGGTCGAGGTTGTAACCGTCCCGATAACGTTAGGAGCTTCGATGGGCATGTTGGTCGCGAGGCTTTGAAGCATAGCACCTGGCTCGCCCTGGTAGAGCGGCGGAGCTCCCTCACCAGCGGTCATAAGACCCGTCTGACTAACCGCAGGCCGCAGCGCCAACTGGACGCCTGCGAAATTGGTTGCGGTTCCGTTGTTACTTATATTGACATTGGGTATGGTGGTTGATTGGGGCAAGTAGGACCAGATGCTCTCCGAGTTAGACTGCCCGAAGAAATCCATCACCACACCCGCAGGCGGCGATGGTAAGGTCATCATTATGCCGTTGTTCCCGACATTGTCAGTCAGAAATATGGCAATGTCGTTCTGGTCGCTTGAAGTCATTCCTGTCAGCGTAATCGACGTAGTCCCGTTCGCAGTCGAACGTCACGCACTGATCGACCGGCGCGAGTTGATTGATCCCGGAGAAGGACGCTATGCCGCCGCGCCATACCATCGAATTGCCCGCTGTCCAGGTATAGGTAGCAGTGTCATTCGCTGTGACGACGTGCCAATAGACCGGAACGTAGTCGCCATTCGGGCTGTTGTCGGCGGTACAAGCAAGCGTCCAGCCCGCAGGAGCCGTTACCGTGCCCACTGCCCCGCCTTGAATCGCGGGCGCGGCTATCTCGACGTCGCCGACATGAGCGTCAGTGGGGACCGGGTATGCACAGGTTGTCGTACCGATACATAGCGGTTGGTTGTTGACAGCTCCCAGCTCTGGCGTGGGCACGACCGGGATTTGCAAATGATGGAAGGTCGGCGTGTGGCCTATCGTGGAGTAGGGAAAGCCAAAGTTCGTGTAAGTACCGCCGAGCGGGGTATAGCCCCCAGCGTACACATTATTGTCAAATACGATCGACGCGCCTGCAGTGGGCGTTGCGTAGGTAGTATCTACGATCGCATTTGAGCTTTGCAGAAAGTTATTGCCCTGGAGCGTGATAGGACCGACCGCTCCGAGTAGTTGAATGGATGATGCGGTTCCGGAAGGTGCGATTACGCTGCCGGTTACCGACACAGGACCGTTGCCACTTATACATATGCCGGGAAAGTTGCCGCCATTTTCGGTGTCGGCAACTATGTGCTCAAGATGAACCGGCAACACGTTTACTCCCTGTGCGAAGGTCTCGACACCGACGCCGCACATATTCCGGTTGTTAGTGGCTATGTAAGCATTCACCACTGAAGAGCCGGTCGTGTAGATCGGAAACATATTCGCCTGATTAAGAATCACGTCTCTAATGAAAGTGATTCCGCCCAGCGACAGAATGCCGACGACCCCGCCCGCGCTATTGTCAACGCCCTGGAACTCGGTGATGTCGTGGATAAAACTGTTGAAGCCCGCCGTGCGCGAGACCTCGATGCCATACATCGTAGCGTTGGTGGTAACATGGGAGATATCAACGGCCGCCGCATCCGCGTAGATACCGACTGTGCTGCTGGTAATATTCAGGCCGCTGACGTTATAAGTACCGCCGCAACAGCCTAGCTCTCCTATATGCAACGCCATCCACGCATTCGCGGGAGCATCCACCTGGGTAATTGGCGCAACGGCAATGCCGCCGGGAAACTGGTTAAGGTCGAAGTTATCCAGAAAGAAAGTGTTGCCATCAGCCGCGAAATTAGCCGTGTCCTCAGTGTAGCTCGTTCCTGTATGACGGGCGGTGTTGGAAATCTGAACTGACTGGATCGCGCCCTGCCAGTTGTTTACGTTATTTCCCAAAGCGTAGGGCCAGGTAGGTAATCCGTTACCTAGCAGGTCGTTCTCATCCGCTCGTTGCGTAATCGCCGTACCGCTGGAAGCAGTCTGTGCTACTCGCGTGACCGTGCCACCGGTGCCGACGAACAAGTTGACGTTGTGGCTGCTATCGAGATTCAGCTCGGCTTCATAGACGGTGTTCACGGTCAGCGCACTGCTCGCGACCTTTATGAGCGTGCCACTGACGTTGAGCATCCCATGCAGCTTGCCGTCTGCTTCTGTGCATAGGTAGCCCATCCCGCCGCCACCTATGTCGCCGCCGCTATAGAGCACAGTATTGAACGCGCCGGTGCTGGCCCATAGGCAATGCGTAGCCGATAGGTCAGTTGGCTTGAAGAACAGCCGAATGTCCCACTGACTATCCCCATTGAACACCCCGACGTAAGGCTGCACGTTGATATTCGAGGGTAAGACTTCTGACAGGTCGAAGTAGTCGTTGGAGCCGCTGGCCCACGTCATCGAAAAGCCTGAGCCGCCCGGAATGATATTGTTGGTGAGCGAAGTCTTGACCTGCGACGCCGGGCCTTGACCAACGAGAACAATAGCCGGTCCGGTAAAGGTCGGTGAGATGGTAGATGCGGTTGCGCCAGCGCCGAAAAGGGCTACGGTGCGCTGGTTGGTCGGCGACGCATTAACTATCGGCCGGCTGATCTTACATGATGATGTCGTTGCCGGAACAAAGACCGTCGCCGCTCCTGCCGCAGTCTCGGATGCATTCGCGGCGGTTAGCGCCGATTGAATCGCGGCCGCATCGTCAGTGCTACCGTCGCATTTGGCGCCGAAAGCCCTGACATTGAAGACGCCGTTGACGTTGAAAGCGCTGATGCTGTCGGTGCCATCGCCCTTCGCGCCCGCCAGCGTGTTGAGTTGCGCGCCGGTCTGCCCGAATGCGAGCGAATCCCCGGTCGCGGTTCCGTTGGCCAACGATGTGAGCTTGTTGCCATTTGCGTTGAGGCTCGCCTCGAGTGCGCCAGTCGAGCACGACCAACTCCCGCGCGTCCCCAGCGCCCACGCGCCACTGCCTCCGCCGACGCACGGCGTCGATCGCTTGCAGTCTTTGCAGTAGAGCAACGTACCGTCCTGCTCCGCGGGCAAATTTGCGAAGACTCGGGGCCACGAACTCCGGCACCATGGGCTGCGCCCCGGAAAAGCGATCGTTGATCGCCTCGCGGAACTGAAGGCCCGCGCCAATGCCGGTGAAATTCGGAATCGGCTGATAGGCGCCGGGTGGCGGCAGGTTCTGCGCGCGGGCGGTAGAGAGCGAAAAAGCCAATAGCGCAAGAATAGATACTGAAAAAGTCCGTTTCGAGTACATTCCTGATACCTTGCGGCGGACTTTCGGGCGGTTATCGCGCGGACTCAAACTGAAACGTTAGACAATGCGGGCGGTGATCGAAAACAATCGAACATCAGTGATATTATCTCATCAAAGTTTGGATTGCGTAAGGCTAAAAAGTTCAGGGGGGGCGAAGCGCACATTTTCGCGTTTCGGGACGACCCGGAAATCGCGGGTTTCGTCGCCGAGTTGAGTAGTCTAGAGAATAACGTGGTTCAGACGCTATGCATTCCGCTGAGCGTAAACTTTCGATTGACTTTCACAGCGAATCGGGTGTGAACTCTCGGTAGTCAAAGTTAACTCTCAGTTAGCCAAATGTGCGGTACTTAACATTCGATCGGTAAGAATAAGGGGAAACTGAACTTCGTAAAAGCCACAGCTATCGTGGTCTTTATCGCGACAGGATCAGCGCTCATGGTCGCCAATGCTAAAGCGCAGCTTCCGCGTGGTGCCACGCCGCAGCCAACTCCTGCCGCACTGCTCAATCCGAACTGGTGTTCTGACGTGCCCGCATCGCCACCACCGCCGAACTTCGAGCTCCGGTCTGGAAACTGGGCCTCGTTTAGACAGATGTGCATGAATCTCAGCTTCTATATGGGATGCGTCTATATCTGTGGATACGCTCAAGATTTATGGAGACTGCAGAAATCAGGCAAATTAAATCAGCCCAACACCTTCCCGTCTCCTACCGACCAGCCCCAAGGTCCTTTTCCGCAGCCCGGTGGTGCGTCCGGATATATTCTGCGCGCGCAACCCGCGCCCGCTCCCATCGGTCCGACATCAGATGCCGCAGATGCCGTCTCTGCGGCGTTGAGCTCGGTTGTCTTATCCCCCGGTCCTTTCTCCAGTTTTCCGAGTTCAGGGAGGCGAAGCGCACATTTTCGCGTCTCGGGACGACCCGGCAATCGCGGTTTTCATCGCCGAGTTGAGTAGTCTAGAGAATAACGTGGTTCAGACGCTATGCATTCCGCTGATCGTAACACTCTGATTGACTTTCAATGCGCATCGTGTGTGAACTCTCGGTAGTCAATGTTAACTAACTGTCACACAAAGAGTGTCGCGCATTGAAATTGAACGCGTAGGCACAATAAAGGGGAACATGAAATTAGTAAAAGCAACGGAGATCGTCTTTTTCCTCGCGACGGGAGCAGCCTTGATCGTGCTGAGCGCCAACGCGCAGCAGCCAACGCCTTTGCCGCACGTTCAAATTGCCATTCCTACGACCCCGCCGGCCGGTTGGGTTCCAAAGCAATGGTCTGATTTCCGGGCACGCTGTCAACAGATCGCAGACAAGACCGCGGCTCATGTCGCATACACGAGAGGGGATTGGCAAATGTCATCGCTGTGCGCTTCCGCCGCTACCGAACCCCCGCCTCCGATCGCGTACCCCCCCGACTTTTCGAGCGGCGCGAGCGCGCCTCGGGGAACTCCTGCAACGACACCAATACCAGCCGGACCGGGCCCTGAATCCTCGCTAGATGCGCAAACCGCTTTGGCTGCCGTAGTTGGACCATTCGGAACTCCATTCTCGGGCGGCTCCATGGACGCTTGTACATTGGCGCCGCCAGACGTTGCCGCCGATGTTTCGTCCAACCAGTCCAACCAGATCGTACAACTACTGAATTCCGGTATTTGGGTATTCAACAAACAGGGGCAAGTACAGGGCACGCCTGAGACGCTTTCTAACTTCTGGTTTACTCTCTCGCCTCAGCCAAAACTGACTGACACTCAAGTCGCATACGATCCGTTCGCTCAGCGGTGGCTGGTTTCGACGCTCTCGCTACCCACCAATCTCAGCAACGGCGATCTCTTCTTCGCATTCTCGCAGAGTTCTGATGCAACCATGGGTTGGAACTTCTACAAGATCAGTAACGTTTGCTCGAGTGTCGATTCGGCGCATCCCGCACCCGATATGCCGATCATGGGCTACAACCAAACTTGGGTAGCGATCGCGTTACGCTGCTCGCCGGCGGGAGGGGGTACTGCCGGCACCGATCAAATCGTTCTGATTCCCTCTAGCGTCCTCACGAAATCTCCAGCTCCGCAGACCCTAGGGCAGACGCAGAAAGCCAACGCCTTCTTCAATGCCAGGCCTTCGAGAGATATATCCGGCGGCGCAAATCAACCTATCTTCTTGGTTGCGCCCGAAGTGACAGCATCTAAACCTCCCTTCGTTCAGGTTACCTCAATAGATGCAAGTGGTAACTATGTTGGCCCTGGACCGAGCACTGTGAACAATGGGACCATTACTAGTCCAACCAACGGTGTCTTGGGAACTGCAGGTCTGTTCACCCTCGCCCAGCACGACACCTGCGGTGCAGGGACTGCGTGCGAAGTGTCGCTTCAGGACGACAGAATCGCTAGCGTGATCGTTCAATCAGGAAATGACGGCAAACACTACTTGCTCACTTCGTTTCAGGCTGGAGACAGTACCAACAACACCGTCCAGGCCCTTTACTTCGTCGGGCAAATTGAAAGCTTCCCCACCGACCCCAATGGTGTCGGCCAGTGGAACGGATGGTACATAGATGGCCCCAACTTTTGGGCGGGTTATCCTACGATTACGATGGACAACGATCTCGACATTGCATCTACGTTCCAGACCTTTGCCTTAAACTCAAACATCTACCCAAACTGGTACTTAGACAAGGGCTTCATTCCCAACAACAATAGCTTCGCACAAAACCCGCCCAGCCTAGGATATGGAATTCTCGGGAATGCGAGCCGAAGCTCGTACTACGGAGACACCAACTGCCTCGAATCCAGTCCGCAACAGCGGTGGGGTGACTACATGTCAACAATTTGGGACCCTAACTTAGGGAGTCCAAATGAAGGCAGCGGATTTTGGACGGTTCAGGAGTACTCAAACGGCGGTCCAAGCGCGTCACCCACGCCCTTAGGGTCTAACGAATCTACCCAGATAACCGAGTTGGCCGAGCCGCTGCCGTACTTTGTCGGCTACAGCGTGCCAGTGTCGACGGAGGATGGCACTGTTGGCGAAGACGAGTGCAGTAACGGTTCCGGATTCAACTGTAACTTGGCCTACACGGCTCCAGCCGGTTCTCAATTCGGCGACGTTTTTGTAGCGACGATATATATCGGAGAAGCGACGGACCCCAGCCGTCTCACGCTTCCCACAGGGTGGATTGCCTTGAAAGACCAGTTCGGCACCCGCGGACTTGTTTCAAGCGACGCGATAGGAAGTGACACGTCTTTCGTGGCTCTTTACGTCTACGGTAGTCAGCCTAATGATACCGGCACATACAAATTGAAGATTGACCCGAAGACCAATGGGTCTGAGGTTATTGGATTTATGGTGGCATATCGCGGAGCAAGCGCGAACATCCCGGGAAACTACGTCCTCAATGGAAATCCTGGCAGTGGCTCCGGAAACATTGTCACGACTAATAAACTGTCGCCGAACAATAATAATTCGCCTGCTGGAGAGAGCACGTTGCTATATCTGTTTGATGAGGATTGCCTGACCACTGGCGCCGAGGATCCGGATGCCTATCCATCATTTAGTTCTCCGTCCGGGCCTTCTCACAAACTGACCTCTGAGACTCCTTTCACATCGCGATCTGGAATCTTTGCAGCCGATGTTGGAGTACCGACAAGTGGCGGCACTTACGGTCCCTACAATGAAGGTCTCAACTGTCAAAGCCTGAGCTTCAGCTACTCACTGGTTATTCCCGAGAACTAGTTCACCGCGCGGGCCGGAGCGCCCGCTCCGGCCTCTTTTCGAGTAGGCGGCGAGTCGGGAAAATACCAGATAGGGGATTCCTCCATATGGCTGAGCTATAGAGCGACAGAAAAGCGGCCCGAGAGATCGCCGCTGATGATGTCTAGCGCGACGCAGGCGCGCCGTCGGATGACGTTGATGAGCGCTACGCGATTTCGAAAAAGTTCAGGGGGGTCCGCGAAGCAAATATTTGAACACGACCCACAGTTTGTCATCATAATTTGATTGGACGCCTTGCCCGCATACTCACTATTTAAAACCACCTGCGACGTTGGGTTGTCCGCGATTCGCCCGATGACCGACGCGAGCAGGCAGAACGATGTGGACGGCTGGAACTACGGTTCCGCCTGGCCTCCATCGTACGGGGCGTTTGGACGTTTGCGGGTGCTCACCACGCTGGAGAGTGTATTGGCGCTCAAGCCGAGCGGGTACTGGAAGTGGCGGCTGGCGATGGCGCCCTGAGCGCATGCCTTGCGGCGCGCGGAGTCAGCGTTGCGGTAAACGATTTGCGCGCGGATGAGCTTACGACTGCGGTCGCGAACTTTCAGACGCGGGATCGCATCGAGGTGCTTCCCGGCAACTTGTTTGATCTCGATCCGGACACGACTGGACGGTTCGATTTGGTTATCGCGACGGAAGTGGTTGAACATATCGCGCATACCGACGACTTCCTGCGTCACCTGGCGCGATTCCTCACGGCGAACGGGCGCATCTTTCTCACTACTCCGAATGGATCCTATTTTCGCAGCCGCTTGCCGACTCATTCGAAGATCGCGGACTTCGATGCGCTCGAGTCGGAACAATTCAAGCCCGACGCCGATGGTCACTTGTTTTTGATCACAATGGGGGAGCTGACTGCGATTGCGCATAAGGCTGGCTTGCATCCGATCGAGATCGATCTGATGGCGAGTCCTTTCATCACCGGTCACTGCGGCTTTTCGATGATTAATTATCGGCAACTGGCGCGTCTCTGTTACTGGTTTGAAGGGCAATCGCGGCGGCTGCCTTTTTGGGTCCGCGAGAAAATATGTTTTTCGATGTCGGCGATTCTCGCGCGGGACTGAGATTCCTTGTCGGCCTGGAGGGTCAGGCTGAACGGTTCATCGCCGAATTAATCAGACCAAGAAGGGTGCGCGGCTTGCGCAGGAATCCCCATTATGCATACCATTATGGTATGCAGATGTTGGGTTGGACGCTGGTATTCACCGCCGCCAGCCTTGAACATGTAGCCGAGCGCGACATCGACGCTGATGACGTTGCGGACGCGGTCTTTAGCCGCCATGGTCGGGCGCGCATCCGACGAGGCGGTCGAGGAACTCGGACGAGGTGGTTCGTGGTAGCTCCGTTGGGTGATGGCGAGTTTCTGACCTGTGTGCTGCGCGCCGCGCAACCACGAGATCTCGAAGAAGCCGGCGTGTTTGTTATGCAGCCTGCGGGCGAACGCGTTCAGCGGTTGGAATTCGACGTATCGATGCGGCTGTGCGTCAGTGCGCGCGTCTCGGCTCCGGATGAGATCCGAAATTACCGCAACTGGAGGCGCGGAAAATGACGATGAAGATGATTGAAAAAAAGCGCAAGCTTCCGATTTTCAAAAGCGATCGCGCTGAGCGCAAGTTCTGGGATCGTCACAGCATCGAAGAATTCGGCGACCAACTCGAAGATCTCGAAGTCCAGATTCGACCCGCTCGCACAGAGCAGATCGCTCTGCGGCTCTACAAGGACGACTTGGAGACTCTCAAGAAGCTGGCAAAGCGTCGCGGAGTTGGACATACGACGCTGGCCAGAAGCGTCGTGGAGCGCTGGCTCGCTACTTTGCAGCACTGAGGCGAAGCAAAGCAGGAACCAGGAATTTGGACCCTCACCCGACGCACGAGGACGTGCGTCGACCCTCCCTGACAGAGAGAGGTTAAGAGCCGGGATTCTTCCCCTTCGGCTGCGCTCAGGGCTTCGGCTGGTGGAAGGGAATCATTTGAGGCGCGCTCTAGAATGACACAAAAAGTGAGCACGCCAGCTTTAGGGTTGAGTCGCAGAACCCTCACCTGCCGGCCGCGATGCGTCCGGCCGCCTCTCCCGTAAAGTAACGGGCGAGGTAAATTCTTCAGCACCACCGCAACCCCGTTTTAACAGAGATACCCAGCATCGTTGCTTTATCAAAGGTGCAGGGGTTACCCCTGCCCAAGGAAGCGTGAAACCCACGGCGGGTTTCACTACGATCAAGTTCTGATTCAGGGAATAATAAAACCAAACACTTGGAAGGGTTTCATCTTGGATAATTCTCGGTATGACCTTGTTGTCGTTGGTTCGGGGCCTGGGGGGTATGTTGCGGCGATTCGGGCGGCGCAGTTGAAGATGCGGGTGGCGGTGATCGAGCGCGATCGGCCGGGCGGGGTTTGTTTGAATTGGGGGTGTATTCCGTCCAAGGCGCTGCTTAGTTCGGCGATGGCGATGGATACGATTCGCGGAGCTTCGAAAGAGCATGGGATTGAGACCGGCGAGGTTCGGTTTGATTTTGCCAAGGTGATCGCGCGATCGCGGGCGGCCGCGGAGAAGCTTTCCAAGGGCGTGCTCTACCTGTTTCGGAAAAACAAGATTGATTACTTCGAGGCTGACGCGATGGTCACCGGGGCGCATTCGGTTGCGCTCAAACAAGTTCAGGGAAAACAGGCGCCGGCGGTTGCGGCGCTCGAGGGCGAGAGAATTCTGATTGCGGCTGGGTCGGGAGAGAAATTGTTCCCGGGGATGAAGGTTGGCGACGGGGTTGTTACCAGCCACGAGGCGCTGGTGCTCGATACGATGCCGGCGAGCGTGGTCGTGATTGGCGCGGGCGCGATTGGGCTCGAGTTTGGTTATTTTTACAGCGCGTTCGGGGCCAAGGTGACGATCGTCGAGCTCGAGAAGCAGATGCTGCCCGGAGTCGACGCCGAGGTCGCCGAGGAGTTGCGGCGCGCGTTCATCAAACGTGGAATCACGGTGATGCTCGGGCATGGATACAAGTCGATGGCGCGCAAGGGTGAACTGTGGGCCGTCACGGTGAATGCCGATGGCGCGGAGAAGTCGGTCGAGGCTGAAGTGGTGCTGGTCGCGGTCGGGCGTACGCCGCTCAGCATGAACTTCGGGCTTGAAAAGCTTGGCGTCGAGCTCGAGCGCGGCGGATTTATAAAAGTTAACGATTCGTTTCAGACCAACGTGCCGAGTATCTACTCGATCGGCGACGTGATTCGGCCGCCGCTACTGGCGCATAAGGCGAGTTCGGAGGGAATTGCGGCGGTGGAAATCATGGCGGGGGTGCGCGAGCCGGGCTTCGACCTGCTCGCGATTCCGGGATGTATCTACTGCGAGCCGGAAGTTGCGACGGTGGGTCTCAGCGAGGCAGAGGCGAAAGCGCGAGGGATCGAGGTGAAAGTCGGCAAGATTCCGTTTCGCGCGATGGGCAAGGCGGTGGCGATTGGCGAGACTGCGGGCTTTGTGAAAATCGTCGCGACCAAACAATACGGCGAAGTGATCGGATGCCAGATTATCGGACACGCAGCGACCGATATTATTTCGGAAGTGGTGCTCGGCAAGGCGCTCGAGACGACGGTCACGGAGATTGGGAAAACGGCGCATCCGCATCCGACGATGTCGGAGGCGATTATGCAGGCGGCTTTGGCGGCTGATGGGGAAGCGATAGACTTTTGAGGAAGCTATCAACGCAATTGGCGATGAGAATAAGGCGAAGAAAGAAATAATCGCCTGCGCGGCGGGCGGCAGGGGTGACCCCTGCACCCAGTGAGAAGCGCAAAGTTGCGCGCGGCGCGCTACTTTGCTCTCAGGGGGCGGGGCTCGATGGCGATGTGAGCATCGCGGATGATGCAGGAGCGATAGAGTTTTGACGAAGACGCTAAAGGAAGGATTCGGGATTCTTCGCTTCGCTCTGAATGACACAAAGACGGCAGCGAACGATGAGTGAGAACCTAACCCCTAACAACCTATCCCTAACCCCTTCCCTCGAGGGAAGGGGGACAATCGCGCAGAGGTAGTTGTGCGAAGGTCTCTGACAGTCGCCGATCTGGGATTGGTCGAATATGACGACGCGCTTTCTTTGCAGACTGAGATGCTGGCGAAGCGGATCGATGGGAGGGTCGGGGATACGCTGCTGATGATGGAGCATCCGCATGTTTTTACGCTTGGGCGTGGAGCGGATGCGCGGTTTATCGTGGGTGATCGGCAAGATGTGCCGGTTCGGCGGGTTTCGCGTGGCGGGCAGGTTACTTATCACGGGCCGGGGCAATTGATCGGCTATCCGATCCTTAAACTTGAAGGGCGCGATCGCGACGTTACCAAATATTTGCGTAGGCTCGAGGCGGCGATGATTGATGCGCTCGCGAAATTTGGAATCGACGCGGGACGGCGTGATGGGATGACTGGGGTGTGGGTTGGCGGGCGCAAGATCGCATCGATCGGCGTCGGTATTCGGCGCTGGACTACGTGGCATGGATTTGCGCTCAACGTATCCACTGAGCTCAGCTATTTCGATTCGATCGTGCCGTGCGGGATCGAGGGATGCCGCATGACGTCGGTGTGCGAGGTGACGAAGGGCGCGGTGTCAGTGCGCGAGTTTGCCGAGGTGATGCGCGAGAGTTTCGCGCGGGTCTTCAATTACGAGATGGTTTCAGCGGAGGCCGCGCAAATCGGGCCGACGCCTGGGGTGATGGCTGGCGATGGCTGAGCGGAAACATCCGGACTGGATCAAAGTGCGTGCGCCGGTTTCGCCGGAGTACTTTCGGACCAAGGCGATTCTCGGCGAGCTCAAGCTGCATTCGGTTTGCCAGGAAGCGTGCTGTCCGAATATCGGCGAATGCTTTTCCCATCGCACGGCCACCTTCATGCTGATGGGCGACGTGTGCACGCGCAATTGCCCGTACTGCGCGGTCGCGCACGGCAAGGTGCGTCCGCTGGACATCGACGAACCGCGCCGAATCGCCGAGGCCGTCGCGCGGCTGGGGTTGCAGCATGTGGTGGTCACGTCGGTCGATCGCGACGACCTGGCCGACGGCGGCGCGGCGCATTTTGCGGCGACTGCGCGCGCGATCAAAGCGAATCCCGAGCCGGCGCGAGTCGAGGTGCTGGTGCCGGACTTCCAGGGATCGTTCGCGAGTGTCGAGACGGTGGTGGAATCGCCAATCGATATCTACAACCACAATATTGAATCGGTGCCCCGTCTTTACCGTTCAGTTCGGCCGGGCGGGAATTACGCGCGATCGCTCGGCGTGATCCGTCATGCGAAAGACTGTTGCGCGACGGCTCGGGAAGCCGATGTTCACCAAGGCGGGCGTGATGCTCGGGTTGGGCGAGAGTAACGACGAACTGCTCGACGTGATCCGCGATTTGCGCGCGGTCGAATGCGACATCCTGACGCTCGGGCAGTATCTGCGGCCGTCAGCCGATCATATTCCAGTGGCGCGATATGTGCCGCCGGCGGAGTTCGCGGAGATCAAGACTGCGGCGCTCGCGTTCGGGTTCCATCATGTGGAGTCGGGGCCGCTGGTGAGGAGTTCGTATCATGCGTGGGAACATGTTCAGTAGCGGGCGCGGCTGGGGAAGGGGAAATCACTTGATTTAATGTGAAACCCTCCGCGGGTTTCACACTTCCGCGGCAGGGGTGACCCCTGCACCCAGTGTCAATCGCAAAGTTGCGCGCGGCGCACTACTTTGCTCTAGGGCACCAAAAAGAAACGCGCCGCGGGACTTTTGTTCCGCGGCGCGTTTGGCGACAAATTTAGAGTCGAGTCAGCTTTGGATTACCACTCTTCTTCGTGGAGCTTCTTGACCTCGTGGGCCCGGGTCTGCAGGTATGCGTCCTGAACTGCGCCGTAGAGATCGATCGCGTAGCGATCGGCTTCCTCGAACTGGTTCATGTGCAGCGAACGGTAGTTCACCGCCTCAACCACGCGCTGGCCGGTGTGCACCGCAATCGTTACGTACCACGGAACCAGGTAGTTGAGCGGATCCATCGCACCGTCGGCCACCAGCCCGACCGTGTCGCCAACAGTGGAAGGTCCGAAGAACGGCAGCATCACGTACGGGCCGGTCGGAATATTGTAGTAGCGAATGGTCAGGCCGAAATCGTTGGGATGCTCTTCGAGCCCGAACCATAAGTCGGCAGGATCGAAGAAGCCCGCCAATCCGAGTGTCGTGTTGATTCCGAAGCGCGCGACTTCGGTGCCGGCCTCGGCCAGCTTGAGCTGGAACAGGTTGTTGGCGAAACGCGGGATGACGCTGACGTTGTCAAAGAATCGGCCGACGCCTTCGCGCACCGGCTGCGGAGCGATGAACGAGTATCCGCTGGCGACCGGTCGCAGCACCCAATCGTCAAGCTTGAGGTTGAAGGTGAACATCGGCTCGTTGAACCCCGACAAGGGATCGGTGTAAACGCCCTGGTTTTCGCCGGGCGGGGGCTGCGCCGCTGATTGGGCGGCCGGTCATGCCCGGTTGCGAGCGGAGCGACGTCCTGGCTCCAGCCCGGGGTGGCAAACGAAACCACGGCGAGCATGGACGACGCGAGCATCGTCCATAGCACTGCTGTCTTTTTGATTTGTTTCGGACCAGATCTCATTTGCGTCTCCAATTCGGGTATCGTCCTGGATTCCACCTTTGAAGTTACCTGTCGAGCCTCGTCGAATCCATACCCACTAGTGGTTGGCGAGACTTGCGGCAAGAGCTGCCTGCTTGGCCTTCAAGTCGGCAATTAGAGTGTCATAGCCCTTACTGTTCATTACGCGATTAAACTGGTTGCGATAGTTCGCGATGATGCTGATCGCATCGACCGTCACGTCGTAAATTTTCCACGTGCCGCCCTCTTGCAGGAGTCGGTAATTCACATGGATCGCATCGCCTTTGGGCTGAACGATGTCGGTGGCGACCTGGGCGTATTGAGGTCCTTCGTTCGACACCCGCAGGAAATTCACCACCTGTCCGCGGTAGTCGTTAATCTTGCTGAGGTAAGAATCCTCGATGAAGGCGATGAATGCGTTGGTGAACTCCTGCTGCTGAGCGGGCGTGATCTCCTTCCAGTGATAGCCGAGGGCCGACTTCGCCATCTCGGTGAAATCGAAAGTCTGCGCGACAATCTGGCGAAGCTTGTCCTGGCGCTGGGCCAGCGGAGTGCTCTTGTCTTGCAGCACCTCGAGGGCCTGGTTGACGGTGGTCTTCACGACCGACATCGGATCGTCGGCCCAGGCCGGCGCGATAAAGCGCGACGGCGCAAGACTGACGACGAGAACCGCTGCCAACGTGAGGATTACGATCGCGCGTCGGTGCAGGAATCGCTGGATTGAATTTGGCGTCATCATATTTTTCACTTTTTTAGATACGGTCCAGTTTTGCGCCGGTTACTTCTTGGGTTTTTCGGGCTTCTGGGTTGCGTTGGTGTCCGCGCAGTTGCAGTTCGAGGTCTTCGAATCTGTGCTCGAAGATTTTGAATCCTTATCAGAGTTGTTGCTGCTGCCGGAACTGTTGATCAGCTGGCCGATCGCGTCCTCGAGCACGAAGGCTGACTGGGTCTGCCGAATCGTGTCGCCGTCCTTGAGGTAGTGATCGCTCGGACCGAGCTGGATCGACACGTACTTGTCACCGATGATGCCGCTGGTCTTGATCGCGGCGATCGCGTCCTCGTCGATCTGCACGCCTTCATTTACTCGCAGGGCAACTCGCGCGCGATAATCCTTAATCCCGATATTCACAACTTTGCCGATCTGCACGCCGGCCAGTTGAACCTGATCGCCGGTCTTCAAGCCGGAGATATTATCGAAACTTGCGTAGAGGGTGTACCCCGGCGGAGGGAACAGCGGAATCTTGCCGAGCGACAGCGACAGAATCGCCAGCGCGATGATCCCCAGAATCGAGAAAATCCCGACGATGAATTGCGTGGTTCGACTTGCGTACATAATGCTCTGTCTCAGCCCGCGAGGGCCGTCTCATTCTCCTCGCCGGATGCTTTGCCCGCCAGAAAGCGTTTGAAGATCTCGTCGTCGGCCGCCATCACTTCATCGACCGTGCCGTTGAGACGAGTTTTGCCATTATGGAGGAACGCGACCCGGTCGCAAATCCTGAAGACCGCCGGCACGTCATGACTGACCATCACGACGGTCAGGTGAAAGTCGATTTGGGTGCGCCGGATAAGTTCGTGAATCGCGGTGGTTCGAGTGGGATCGAGACCGGTGGTCGGCTCGTCGAGCATCAGGATTTTCGGGCGGTGTATCAAAGCTCGCGCGAGTGCGGCGCGCTTTTGCATCCCACCGCTCAACTGCGAGGGAAACTTGTTGTCCATGCCCTCGAGCCCGACTGCTTGCAGCGTTTGGCGGACGCGATCGGCGATCTCCTCGCGAGTCAGTTTCGTTTTCTCGACCAATGGGAACGCGATGTTGTCGAAAACTGACATCGAATCGAAGAGCGCGCCGGACTGAAAGAGCATCCCGAGTTTTTCGCGAACTGCATCCAACGATCGTCCGCCAACTTTCGTCACGTCCACGCCGTCGATCACGATGCTGCCCGAATCCGGCCGCAGCAGGAGGTTGAGATGCTTGAGCAGCACGGTCTTGCCGCTGCCGCTGGGGCCGACGATGGTCGTGATCTGGCCGGCCGGGAAATCGAGCGCGATACCGTCGAGCACTTGCTGATGGTCGAAGCGCTTGTGCAGATCGCGCACTTCGACGGCATTGCCATTGCCCACCGTCGCGCGACTCTCCACAGCGTTTTGGCGATGGCTGATTTCAGGTTGGCTCATGACTTACCAAATCAAATCGATCCGCGTTATCACAAAAGAATTGACGTGAGAAAATAGTCGAACGCCAGAATCAGGACGCTCGACAGCACGACGGCTTCAGTAGTGGCTCGGCTGACCCCGGTCGCCATCCGTTCGGCGTGGTATCCCTTGTAGCAACAGACCCACATCACGATCACGCCGAAGACGATCGCCTTGTAGAGGCCCAGCCTGATGTCGTGGCCGCTCATGTTCGCGGCGATACCGTTGAAGTAAGCGCCCGACGGCGCGCCCATCAGCCCGACGCCGACCATGTAGCCGCCGTAGATTCCAACCACGTCGAAGATCGAGGTCAGCAATGGAAAACTGAACAAGCCCGCGAGCATCCGCGGCGAGACCAGGTATTGCACCGGATTGATCGCCATCACGGTGAGCGCGTCGATCTGTTCAGTGGCTTGCATCGAGCCGAGCTCGGCCGCCATCGCGGAGCCGGCGCGCGCTGTGATCATGATGGCGGCCAGCACCGGACCGAGCTCGCGCACCAGCACCAGGGCAACGACGGTACCCAGCGCGCCTTCGGAGCCAAACCGGCGCAACGTGGTGTACCCTTGCAGCCCGAGCACCATGCCGGTGAAGCCGCCGATCAGGATGATCAGGAAAAGCGAGTCAGCCCCGATGGTCCGTATCTGCCGAATCCACAGGCGCGGCTTGAACGGCGGGACGAACACATAGAAGACCGATCCCAGCAAAAAAAGCACGAACCAGCCGAGGCGGACAATGCTGTCGAGCACGAGAGCGCCGAGGCGCTCAATCATTTCAACGATCGACATCAGCGGTTTTTCAATTTTTAGTGGTGGGCAATGTGGAGACGGGCCAACTGGTTTTGAGTATGCGTGCCTGACCCGGCGCGCTCGAACTCGGCGAGATCGGCGATCACGTCGAGATCCAGCGCGGGCCGCGCAAGTCGCAGCACTCTAGCTGGAACGTCGGCACCGCGGCAATCGTCCAGATGCCGCAGCAGGCTCATGCGGCCGAATCGAGTCGGGACCGCGTCGGCGGGTGAGCGGCATATGATGTTGGTGCCGGAGAAATCGCGCGACGGAACCAGCACGGCGCCGCGTCCGTCGGGCATCGCGGCAAACACCGCGTCGATATCGTCGGCCTCGACCAGCGGGATGTCAGACAGGACGGTGCAAACAGTTCGCGCGCCCTGATCAATGAGAGCCGAGGTCCCGAGCGCGACCGCGACGTTCAGGCCGCGCGGATATTCCTCGTCGATGAGTAGCGCGCCGGCCGCCCGCGCCATCGCGAGCAGGCCCGCGTCGGAGGTCACCACAGCGACGTGGTCGGCGGCGGTACTCCCGAGCGAACTGGCCAGCACGTCGCGAAACATCGCCTCGGCCAGCTCGCGACGCTCAATGGGAGGCAGGACCGGCGCGAGCCGGGTCTTGGCGAAGTCGAGTTGCTTGGCGGCAATCAGGATGAAGCGCACGGCGTATCTTTATAACCTAACAAATCCCGCCATCCAACGGAAAGTTTGCCGCCGCAACTAGGCATCGCTGGGTTCGGAATGTAAGAATTACCCGTTTCGCGCGCAAAACCGAGAGCGAACTGGAATGCTTGACACTAGTTTTCCGCTCAATTCCACGAGGGTTGTAGAATTTTCCGCCACTGGTCCGATCCTTGCTCGATCGCAGCGGATGGTCTCGGAGGACCGTACTTGATGAACACGAATCGAAACGTACCGGCCCGGATAACGACGATGATCGTCGCCGGCGCGATGATCCTGATAGCGGCCGGATGCCATCACAAAACCGCCGACGACTTACTCGCCGAAGGCGACGCCGACATGAAGGCGAACCAGCTCCCCCAAGCGGAAGTGGCGTATCTGGATGCGCAGAAGATCGCGCCCAACGACCCCCGGGTCCATATCGCGCTTGGAAATCTCTACGTGTTCGAGCACAAGGGCGGCGACGCCCAAATCGAGTTCATGAAGGTGCTCGAGATCGATCCGAAAAATGCGGCGACCCATGTCGCGCTCGGAAATCTCTATGGTGATCAGAACCAGCGCGGTCTGGCGGAAAATCAGTACCGCGCCGCGGTGGCGCTCGAGCCCGATCGCGACAGCTACCATCTGGATTTGGCCGAAGTGCTCAGGCAGGAAGGCAAGACCGCTGCAGCTGAAGATCAAATCCGCACCGCGATCGGACTCAATCCCAAGAATGCGAAGGCTCACCTCGCGCTGGCGAATCTGTTGGCGTCGGAGCCGGGTCGCGCGGCGGAGTCCAATGCGGAATTCGATGAAGTGCGCGCACTCGACACCAAGTTGATGCCGGCGCCCGCCGCGACCGCCGCTACGATGGCGCCGCCGCCCGGCGCGCCGCCGAACGCAGTAGCGGCGGTACCTCCGCCGGCACCAGGCGGTGCGGCACCGCAGATCAAGCCGCTCAACAAACTTTTTCTGTTGACCAAAAATTCGCCGGTGTATGAAAACCCGGATTCGACCAGCTCGACCATCGGCGAAGTACGCCGCAAGAAGTACGTTCACGTCACCGGTATCGCCGGCGACTATTTGCAGATCCGGCTGAAGAACGGCACGACCGGTTTCATCCCAGTCTCAGCCGCGGAGTAGATGGGGAGCGCCAGGGGACAAATTTTTAGTTAGTCGTCGGCTTTTGGAACGAACAGATCTGTGAAGCATATCGGTATTGTTGCGGTTAGCGCCGAAGGTGCGGCGCTGTGTTACCGCACGATCTGTCTTGAAGGGGCGGCGATGCTCGGCCCGCATGACCATCCGGAGGTAAGCCTGCACGGATTCTCGCTGCGCAACTATCAGTGGCTGATTGATGAAGACCGATGGGATGCGGTGGGTGAGATGATGCTGGAGTCGGCGGCGAGGGTCGTCCGGGCCGGAGCACAATTGCTGATTTGTCCCGACAACACGGTTCATCAGGGGCTCGATCTGGTGCGCGAGCATTCGCCGGCGCCGTGGATTCACATCGCCGAGGAAGTTTCCAACGAGGCGCGGCGGCGCGGGTTCAAGCGGCTCGCGATTCTCGGAACGCGCTACCTGATGGAAGGTCCCGTGTATCCGTCCAAACTGGCTCCGGCCGGTATCGACTATCGCAGTTCCGAACGCCGAACAACGCGCGCGTATCAATCGGATCATCTATGAGGAACTGGTATACGCGCGTTTCGTTCCGGAGTCGCGCGCATACTTTCAGAATGTGATTCGCGAGCTTGGCGACAATGGCTGCGATGCGGTCGCGCTGGCCTGCACCGAGATTCCACTACTCATCAGTCCCGCCGAATCGTCGCTGCCGATCCTGGACTCGACGCGGATTCTCGCTCGTGCGGCTCTGCGCGACGCGACGGCGGCTGAAAACGCAAATAGTAATGAAGCTAGAGGATAAATGCTGCGCGCAGAACCTGCGCGAGTGGGGAAATTGTTCATCGAAACCAGTTTGTATTTTCGAGGTGAATAAAGATGGTCACGCATGAAGTGAGTTATGCAGGGCGGGCGTGCACGATTAAGGCATTTGTGGCGGAGCCAGCGGGCGCGGCAACGTCGCCGGCGGCGATCGTCGTGCAGGAATGGTGGGGGCTGAACGAGCATATCCGCGACGTTGCGCGGCGGCTGGGACGCGAAGGTTACTTTGCGATCGCGCCCGACTTGTACTCGCGCCAGGGCCACAAGGTCGCGACTGATCCCAATACCGCCGCGCAGCTCATGGGCGGACTGAAGAAGGAAGAAGGCATCGAGGATCTTCAGACCACCCTGGAATGGCTGCGCGCGCAGAGTGAGACGCGTTCGAGCCGCATCGGTATCACGGGATTCTGTATGGGCGGCAGCTACGCGCTGCTGTTGCCGTGCGAGAGCAAAGAGATCGCGGCCGCGGCTCCGTTCTATGGCGAGATACCGGCGGATGAAAAACTCCAGCAGCTCAACTGTCCGGTCTTCTACGCCTACGGCGAGAACGACGGATGGATCCAGCGGCCCGACGTCGATCGGCTCGCAGCGGCTCTGAAAAAATTCGACAAGAGGGGCGAGGTCAAGATCTACAAAGGATGCTCGCACGGATTCTTCAACGACACCCGTCCCGATGTGTATCGTCCTGAGGAAGCAAAGGACGCATGGGAGCGAACCCTGAAGCTATTCGCCGAGAATTTGAAGGGGTGAGTCGCGCGCTGTTAGATCCTTACAGTCTCGAGACCAGGGATTTTCGAAAAGCTCCTGAGATCTCGCGTCGCAACGCGGTAATCGTGAGCCATCGCAGTCGCAGCGATCATCAGATCGTGTGCGCCGACTTGGCGTCCGGTGCGGTCCAGCTCAGCAGAAATCGCTGAATGGCCTCGTGCGACGGTAAGATCGAACGCTAGCACCGTGATCCGCGAGAATATCGCCTCGAGGTAGGCATTGCGGCTTTCTCGTTGCGCGGTCGTTCGAGCGCGATGCAAGCCGTAGATCAGTTCCGAGGCGGTCACTGCGGATAGCGCAACAGGTTCGCTCCCGAGCGATGCTAGAAGGTCGGCCAGATCGATGCGGCCGCGCTCGCCCGCAATGAAGACGCTGGAATCGATCAGCGCCGCCACTTCGACTTCTCAGCCTTCGGTTGCCTTCGCACATGCCTTTCGACTGCGTGCAGATATTCTTCGCCGGGATGCGGCAAAGAGCGCAGCAACTCAACGAAGTCGCGGCCGGTGAAGGTTTTGGTGCGGACGGGGACGATCTCGCAGACAGGTTCGCCACCTCGTTTTACTACGAACGTCTCGTTTCGATATCGGACGCGGTTCACGACTTCTGAAAATCGTCGCGCCGCTTCGGTGGCTGAGATTTCTGATTTCATGATTATCTGATTTTATGATCGCCGAAGCTGTTTCGGCAAGTTGCGCGATCAGCTTGCCAGAGCGGCCGGATCCAGATGTGGAGCTGTGAGATAGACAAGACGGCCTTCGTCGGGGGTGCGCTCGCGGAGCCATCGCGCGACGATCGACATTTCTTCGAGCTCGCCGCGCTCGACCGCTTTCAACTTGTATCGTTCGTAGTTTGCGGCGACGAAATCCCGCACCTCAGCCGCGGCCTCGGCGTTCTCCGGGCGGCGCGTCATCGCGAGTCGTCCCGAAAGCACGACGTGCGCCGCGCGATCTGCGCCCTCGCCGGTCACGATCACGAGATTATTTTCCGTCACTACTTCGCTCAGGCGGGTCGCGCGATGCGCCAGCGTAGTCAGCGCTTCGAGATGATGCCGAAAGCGCGCGGCCTCCTCAAAGCGCATCGCCGCCGCGGCCTGGTCGCGCGCCCGCGCCAGTTCACCGAGAATCGGACCGCTGCGTCCGCGTAGAAATCCAACTGCGCGGCGAACCCGCTCGGCGTAGCCGTCGGCGTCGATACTCATGTTGCACGGCGCGGTGCAGTGGCCCATCTGGCCGTAGATGCATGGCGAGATTTCCTCGCTCGGCGCGAGCTTACCGCCGCAGGTGCGCAGCCCGAGGATTCGCGACAGCGCGCGCACTGAATGCTCGATACCGCGGCGGCCGATGAACGGTCCGAGATGCATCACGCCGCGCCGGGCGGTCATCTTGGTGGACAGCGTCACGCGCGGAAACTCGTCCATCATATCGACCTTGATAAAAAACGCCGGGGCCGCCGATTTCAGCATCCGGTTGTACGGCGGTTTCAGCTCGCGAATCAGCCGCGCTTCGTCGAGCGCCGCCTCGAGCGGCGAGCGCGTTACCCGCGTCTCGATTTTGTAAACGTGCGAGATCAGCTCCGCGGTTTTTGCCCTCACCGATGCGCTGAAGTACGAGCTCACCCGCTCCCGGAGCCGACGCGCCTTGCCGATATAGAGCAAGTCGCCGCGCTCGTTGCGCATCATATAGACGCCGGGCGCATGCGGAAGCGCCGCGATTTCCTCGGGCGGCACGTGACGCTCGATACGTCTGGCCCGCAATTCCGCGATGATGGTCGTCGAGCAATCGATCGAGACGCGTGATGCCCATCCGCTGCGCCATCTCGAGAAAAATCGAAAGAATCTCGGCCGCCATCCGCGCGTCGCCGAGTCCGCGATGCCGTCCCTCTTGCGAGAGTCCGAAATGCCCGGCGAGCAAGTCGAGCCGGCGGCGCTTGAGCGACGGCATGAACCGTCGCGCCATCCGCAGCGTGCATAGCACCGGGTTGCGAGCCCGATTCCAAAGATGCGGCGATATTCAAAGTCTAAAAAACCGAAATCGAAGGCGGCGTTGTGCGCGACCATCACGCGGTCGCCCATGAACTCGCGAAACCGTGGCAGCACGTGCTCGATCGGCGGCGCCTCGTGAATCATCTCGGTCGTTATTGATGTCAGCCCGGTGATGAACCTCGGCACCACACCGCCTTGTGGCCGAACCAGTTGCGAGAAGGTGTCGGTGAGCCGCTTACCAACCATTCGGTAGGCGCCGATTTCGATAATCGTCCCCGGCCCCGCGCGTCCACCGGTGGTCTCGAGATCGACGACCGTAAACTCAGCATCGTCAAGTCCGACGCGAATGCGATCACTATCCGCCAGCCGCCACTGCGCCGTATCCGCATCGAAGATAAAATTCGGATCGCCGTCGAGTATCTGCCGAACCAGTCGCGCACCGAGTTCAGGATCGGAGCCGACGCCGCTGAGCAGCAGGCCGATGAGCTCGCTCGCGTCAGCTCCCGCTGGCCGCGAGCACAGATATTGATACAGCTTCTGCTTGGCCGAAACGCCGAATTGACGCTGATTGCCGCCCGATATGATCGCTTCTTCCATCCGCCTGCCCTTCGCCCCCTCTTCGCTATCAGTAGTGGCTCGAAATCGCAACGCGAGATCGCCGCGAGGGCGTGATTTATACCATGGGTTGTGGTCAGCGGTTGTCATACCACTATCGGTGGGTTCGTTCCGTCGAATCTTGTTTTTTCGCGACGGATTGTTGGGATGGTATTTTGAGTGCAATGCACGACAGATCAAGCTAGCAGGTTGTGGGCGACAGGTTCAGGCTTAAAAGTTCATCCCCCTTCATTGAATGTGAAACCCTACGCGGGTTTCACGCTTCCGCGGCAGGGGTGACCCCTGCACCCAGTATCAATCGCAAAATGGCGAGGACGCCATTTTGCTCTGAGTTCTTTCTTGTGTCATTCAGAGCGCAGCGAAGAATCCCCGCTCCTTCCGGGCAGCTTGAGCCCCAGCACCCTCACCTACCGGCCGCGATGCGTCCGGCCGCCTCTCCCGTAAAAATAACGGGCGAGGTATCGGAGGCCGCAGCGGCCTGCAAGGACACAGAAAAAAACCGGGATTCTTCGCTCCGCTCTGAATGACACAAGGAACTGAATGACACGGGACAAAAGAACCTTGAGCAAAATGGCGTCCTCGCCATTTTGCGATTAGTACTTTTCACCGGGTGCAGGGGTCACCCCTGCCGCGGAAGCGTGAAACCCGCGGAGGGTTTCACATTCAATCGCGTTCTCTCGCTATGGCTCGGGCTGAATCGGCGCGGTACAATGCTTATTCTTACAAGGAAGGTATTCGTCATATGGAACGTGTTGAATTGGCGCGCGAAATCGAAGGCGTCCAGGTCCCGGCTGGAAACAAGATGATGCTCGAGAAGGGCCTCGAAGCCTTTATCACGCAATCGCTCGGCGGAACCTTCACCCTGCAAGTTCCAGCGTATGGCGGCTTGTTCCGCGTCGCGGGCAAGGACGCCGACGCGCTCGGGAAAACGCCCCAAGACGCGGGCGTCGTGTCGGCGTCGGGCGGTGGCGACCTCGAAGCGATGGTCTGGGAGCAGCTCAAGACCTGCTTCGATCCCGAGATTCCCGTCAATATCGTGGATCTCGGCCTCGTCTACGGCATGGAAGTGAAGGACGCGGACGACGGCACCAAGAAAGTCGAAGTCAAGATGACGCTGACGGCGCAGGGCTGCGGCATGGGGGCGTCGATCGCGACTGACGCGCGCCACAAGATCATGAGCCTGCCGGGAGTGTCGGAGGCGGACGTCGATCTGGTGTGGGATCCGCCATGGACCCCGCAGATGATCTCGCCTGAGGGTCGCGAACGCCTCGGGATTGACTGATCAGCCATCGGGTCGCGTATCGCGACGATGAACTATCCTAGTCGGCGATTGGCGAGTTTAATGCTTCTGGCGACGTGCTGAAGATTTGGTGACGGTTGACTACGGTCAGTTGTTTCTGTTCGATCGACGATCATTGCGAGTTACTCTGCGAACTCATGACTTGCTAGGACGACCAGTCGTCATCTGCACAGTCAGGCTGTTGATCGCCGTGCCGAACCAGGCTGGAGTCGACTCGATTAACACTCAATTACGTCGTGAAAGCTCTGTCTTGAGATTCTGTGAGTGGTCGCTTACGCGAGAATTTCAAAGTGAACCGTAAGCGGTCGGCGCCGATGCGTTGACTTGGCCCACCGCGTCCGATAATTCTGTTCGTTCGGCATAAGCGATGTTTGCAATAGTAAAGACAGGCGGAAAACAGTACCGCGTCGGCGTCGGCGACCAGATTACGGTCGAGCGGCTCGAAGGCGAGGTTGGCGCGGCAATTTCACTTGACCAGGTGCTGGCGGTCGGCGGCGAAGCGCCGAAGATCGGCACTCCGGTGGTCGCGGGCGCGTCGGTGACGGCGAAGATCGTCCAGCAGCCGCGCGGCACGAAGATAATCGTGTTCAAGAAAAAGCGCCGCAAGAATTATCGACGCAAACGCGGGCATCGGCAGGAACTGACTGTTCTGAAGATCGAGGAAATTTCCGCCGGCGCATAAGCGTCGCGCGATTCTTTAATTGAACCGCGGCCCAGAAAGCCGCTCATCCCAGGGAGACACTGCGTGGCGCACAAAAAAGGCCAAGGTTCGACGCGCAATGGCCGCGACAGTCCGGGCCAGCGCCGGGGTATCAAGATTTACGCGGGCCAGACCGTCAGGGCCGGCAATATCCTCGTCCGTCAATGCGGCACGCGCGTGCATCCGGGGCGCAACGTCGGTCTCGGCCGCGACTACACGATTTACGCGCTCATCGACGGTGTGGTTAAGTACGAGCCGAAGGGTGAGAAGCGGCAAGTGAGCGTCGAGCCGCTCCCCGCCGGTGATACCGCAGGGGCGTCTGCCTAGGGAACCGTTATCCAGCAAGTTCAAATCGAAGCCCTGCGGTCACGCCGTGGGGCTTCTTTTTTTAGTGTTTTGATTCTTGATTTCGCCGTTTATTTTCGCGACTCGCGATGGAGGAATTTCGATGCGACTAGGTTTACTCTCCGGCTATTCGGGCGCGCAGATGGGCTTGCCGATGGACACGATCCTCGAGGCCGAGCGCGCGGGTTTCGACTCGGTGTGGACCGCCGAGGCGTACGGCTCCGACGCGATCACGCCGCTGGCGTGGATCGGCGCGATGACCAAAAAGATCCGGCTCGGCACTGGTATCATGCAGATGCCGGGGCGCACGCCGGCGATGACTGCGATGACCGCGATGACGATCGACGCGCTGTCGGGCGGCCGCTTCATCCTGGGGATCGGGCCGTCGGGACCCCAAGTGGTCGAGGGCTGGCATGGCGTGTCGTACGGCAAACCGCTGCAGCGCACGCGCGAGTATATCGAGATCGTCCGCACGATTCTCGCGCGCGAAGTTGCGGTCGAGCATCACGGCAAGGAATACGACATCCCGTACACCGGCGCGGGCGCGTCGGGTCTCGGCAAGCCGCTCAAGAGTATCCTGCACGGGCGCAAGGACATGCCGATTTACACCGCGTCGATCAGTCCGAAGGGAATCGCGCTGGCGGGCGAGATTGCGGACGGCGTGATTCCGGTCTGGATGAATCCCGAGCGATTCGACATCTACGACGCGCCGCTGAAGGAAGGGTTCGCGAAGACCGGCGGCAAAAAGAGCCTCGACAATTTCGACGTCGCGCCGTTCGTCACCTGTATCATGGGGCCGGACGTCGAGAAGTGCCGGATGCCGGTGAAGGGGATGCTCGCGCTGTACATCGGCGGGATGGGCGCGCGCTCGAAAAATTTCTACAACGACTACGCCAAGCGGCTCGGCTACGAAGAGGTCGCGGGAAAAATCCAGGACGCGTTCCTCGCGGGCAAAAAGGCCGAGGCGATGGCGATGGTGCCGGACAAGCTGGTGGACGAAGTCGCGCTGGTCGGCAATCGCGAGCGAATCGCGGACCGGCTGAAGGCGTGGAAGGCGTCGCCGGTCAAGACGATGCTGATCGGCACCGGCGATATCAACACGGTGCGCGCGCTGGCGGAGATTTGTCTGTAGGCGTCTGCTGACGCAGATCCGCTCGCATCGCAGCCGCGGTCATCGCTGACGAAGTCGCAATCAGTTGACGCCTGTCGCGCGACAGACGATGATCAATATTGAATGGGTATTCGTTCGATTCGGCACCGCGGCTTGAGGCGGCTGTACGAAAGCGCGGATGGGCGGGAACTTCCGGCGGCCCAAGTGGAGAAGATCTCCGACATTCTGCTGGCGATCGACGAGGCGGCAAACGCAAAAGAAGTTGGACTTTTCCCAGGCTGGCGGCTGCATCCCCTGAAGGGGGAACTGAAGGGATTTTGGAGCGTGACAGTGAGCGGAAACTGGCGAGTGATCTTTCGGTTTGAGAATGGTGACGCATTCGACCTCGATTTTGTTGATTATCATTGAAGGAGTCCCTGGAGATCAGGCGATGAAAAATCCTCCGCATGTTGGTGGTTTGATCCGCCGTCAGGTGATCGAGCCTCTCGGACTGACTGTAACCGAGGCAGCGAAGGTCCTCGGGGTCGGGCGGCAGGCGCTCTCGAGTCTGCTTAACGAGAAAACCGCTCTTACGACCAAGATGGGTTTGCGGGTCGAGAAGGCGTTTGGGCCGAAGATGGAACATCTGATGCGAATGCAGCTTGCCTTCGATTTGGCTCAGGCACGTAAAACGGACCGCGGAGTGCGGATAGAGCGCTACGTTGCGAAACGAGAGGCGATCGCCCGGGACGGCTCAGAAAAAAAGGTGCGCAGCGAATGGAGCGGCGCACCAAGGGCGACCGGGCAGGCGCGATGGCTGATACTATAACGGTCTGTCATGCGATTTATCGATGAAGCCAGGGTGTTTGTGCATGCCGGGAAGGGGGGCGACGGGGCGATTGCGTTTTTGCGCGAGAAGTATCGGCCGTTCGGCGGGCCGGCGGGCGGCAACGGCGGGCGCGGCGGCAGCGTAATCTTCCAGGTCGATGAAGGCCTCTCGACGCTGCTCGATTTCAAATATCAGCCGCGTCTGATCGCGAAAGACGGCGAGCCCGGGCGCGGCAAGGAACAATACGGTCACGGCGCCGACGATATCGTCGTGCGCGTCCCGCCCGGCACGATCGTCTTCGATGAGGAAAGCGGCAAAACGCTCGCGGACCTCGTGATGCCGGGTGACACCGCGGTTATCGCGCAAGGTGGCGAGGGCGGCCGCGGCAATATGCATTTCGCGTCGTCAACCCGGCGCTCGCCGCGAATCGCGACGCCGGGAACCGCGGGCGAGCAGCGATGGATTCGGATGGAACTGCGGCTGGTCGCGGAAGCCGGCCTCGTGGGACTTCCGAACGCGGGCAAATCGACGCTGCTGACCGCGCTCAGCGCGGCGCGGCCGAAGATCGCGCCCTATCCTTTCACCACGCTGGCGCCGAATATCGGGCGCGTGTCGATTTCCGACGAGGAAAGTTTCACGCTCGCGGATATTCCCGGGCTGATCGAGGGAGCGCACAAGGGGCTCGGGCTGGGCATCCGGTTCTTGAGGCACATCATGCGCACGCGGCTTATCGTTTACGTGATTGATGCGACCGACGATCCCGCGGCGGCGTTTACGACTGTCCGCGGAGAAATCGCGGCGTTCGATCCGATGCTCGCGGAGCGGCTGGCGCTGGTCGCGCTTAACAAGATCGATCTGCTCGAAGCGGCCGAGGTGACAAAGATCGCGCGCAAGCTGCGCAAGCTTACCGGCCTCGAAGTGTTTCCGATTTCTGCGGATAAGAATGAAAAGCTGGCGCCGCTGGTCGCTGCGATCGCGCGAATGCTTCATACGATGGAACAGCCGGCGCATGTCCCAACTGAACTATAAGGAATCGACGGTTGGGCGCGCACGGCGCGTCGTGATCAAGGTCGGCAGCGCGGTGTTGTCCGACGTCGAGGGGCTGCGCGTCGATGTGATCGAGCAGCTCGCGGCGCAGATCGAGTCGGCGGTGCGCGCGGGACAGGAAATCGTGATCGTCACGTCGGGAGCGGTCGCGGCGGGACGCGCGCGGTTGTCGAAGCTGCACGGCGCGACGATCGCGGCGCGGCAGGCTGCGGCCGCCACCGGGCAGATCGAGCTGATGTCGGCGTGGGCGCGCGCATTCGGGAGCCACGATCGAAGCGTCGCGCAGATTTTGTTGACGCATCAGGATTTGGCCGAGCGCCGGCGCCGTCAGAATGCGAATCAAACTGTTACTGAACTGCTCGGCGCGGGCGTGATCCCGATCGTCAACGAGAACGACACGGTCGCGGTCGAGGAAATTCGGCTCGGCGACAATGACGTGCTCTCGTCGCTGGTCGCGAGTCTGGTGCAGGCGCAGCTGTTGATTATTTTGAGCGACGTCGATGGCGTCCTGACCGGCGACCCGCGCGAGCGTGCCGATGCGCGGCTGATTCCAGTGATCAACGATCCCGAAGCCGAGATGCGCGGGCTGGTGGCCGAGAAGGCGGGGCCGCTTGGCAGCGGCGGGATGGCGACCAAGTTGAAGGCGGCGCGGCAGGCGGCGCGCGCCGGAATCGCAGTGATTATCGCGCGCGGACGCGAAGCCGGAATCGTGACTGCTGCGCTCGATCCGGCGCGCGACGCAGGCACGCTGATCGTGCCGGCCGGGGTGCGGCTCAAGAGCCGCAAGCATTGGATCGCGTTCGCATTGCGGCCGGCGGGATCGCTCGCGGTCGATAAGGGCGCGGCCGACGCGCTCCGCAATCGCGGACGATCGCTGCTGCCGTCGGGCGTGCGCGAGGTGCGCGGCGATTTCGGCGGCGGCGATTGCGTGAGCCTGCTCGATCCCGACGGCGTCGAGTTCGGGCGCGGGCTGGTGAACTATCCGGCGTCGGATGTGTTGAAAGTGGCTGGGCGGCGCTCGACTGAGATTCCGACTCTGCTGGGATACAAAGTTGCTGATGAGATTATCCATCGCGACAATTTTGTACTGATCAAAGAAATCGCGTAGCGCTCCACTTTATTTAATGTGAAACCCTTCGCGGGTTTCACGCTTCCGCGGCAGGGGTGACCCCTGCACCCAGTGGAAATAAGATGCGGGCTTCGCGCCTATTTGAAGTTGTTTGATATATATCCTTGAAAGTCGAATGACAGTTGAAGCGGATACCATAGCTGCGATTGGGCGGGCGCGGGGCGCGGCGCCGGCGATGGCGATTGCCACGACGGCGCAGAAAAACGATTTTCTGCGGCGGCTGGCTGGCGCGATACGCGAGACGCGGGCGGAAATTATTCGCGCCAACGCGGTTGACCTCGAGCGTGCGCGCAAATCGGGCGGGCTGGCGCGTTCGTTGAGCGGCTGACGCTGGATGACAAGCGAATCGAAGCGATGGCGGCGGGCGTGTTGCAAGTCGAGGCGCTCGACGATCCGGTCGGCACTGCGATCGAGAAATGGACGCGGCCTAATGGGCTCAAGATCGAAAAGATCAGAGTGCCGATCGGCGTGATCGCGATGATTTACGAATCGCGGCCCAACGTCACGGTCGATGCGGCGGCGCTGACCTTGAAGGCTGGCAATGCGGTGGTTCTGCGCGGTGGCAGCGAGGCGCTTAGCAGTAACGCGTTCCTGGCGGGATTAATTTCTCATGCTTTGAAGAGTGCGGGCTTGAATCCGGATGCGGCGACTTTTATTCGCGATCCGGATCGCGAAGTGATCCAGGTGATGAAGCGCAGCCGTGACCTGATCGACATGATAATTCCGCGCGGCGGGAAGTCGTTGAAGGATGCGCTGGACGGATCGACAGTGCCGCTGCTGCCGCATTTCGACGGTATCTGCCACACCTACGTCGATCGGGCGGCGGATCTGAAGATGGCGGAAGAGATTTGCATCAACGCGAAGTGCTCGCGGCCTTCGGTCTGCAATTCGATGGAGAAGTTGTTGGTCCATCGCGGGGTCGCGGAGAAATTTCTGCCGTCGCTGGTCGCGCGGATGACGGCGGCCGGGGTCGAGATTCGCGGCGACGATGCGACCCGAAAAATCGTGCCCGCAGTGCGCGCGGCGACTGACGAAGACTGGGACGCGGAATATCTCGACCTGATACTGGCGGTGAAAGTCGTCGATTCGATTGACGAGGCGATCGCATTTATCGCGCAGCATGGATCCCATCTGGCGGATGCGATCGTCACCGGCGACGCTGATGCTGCTGCGCGCTTTGAACGGGAGGTCGATTCGGCTACCGTTTATGTGAATGCGTCGACGCGGTTCACCGACGGTTTCGAATTCGGATTTGGGGCGGAGACAGGAATCTCGACCAATCGGCTGCACGCGCGCGGACCGATGGGGCTCAACGAGTTGACTACATATAAGTACGTCCTGCGCGGGACCGGACAAGTCCGCGCCTGACGCGACGCGAAATCAAAATCACATGCGGGTAGGTCTGTTCGGCGGCAGTTTCAATCCGATTCACCTGGGGCATCTGCGCTCGGCCGAGGAAGTTCGCGAGGCGCTGCAGCTCGACCTGGTTTATTTTATTCCGGCCGCGTCGCCGCCGCATAAGGCGGAAGGCGAACTGGCGCCGGCGGAGCATCGCCTGGCGATGGTGCGGCAGGCGACCAAGGGCAACCGCCATTTCATGACGTCGGACGTTGAGATTCGGCGGGCCGGGCGGTCGTACACGATCGACACGGTGCGTTATTTTATCGCGACGCTGCGGCAGCCGGCGCCGCTGTACCTGATGATGGGTGCGGATCAATTTGCCGAGCTGGATTCGTGGAAGGAGCCGGAGGAGCTGGTGCGGCTGTGCAACTTTGCCGTTCATACAAGGTTAACCGAAGGGCAAGACGGGCCGCCGCGAATTTCAGTTGCCGCGCTCAAACGGTTTGGCTACACTCAGGCAGACGATCACTACGTGCATTCGAGCGGACAAACGCTATCTTTTGTCGAAACCACGTTCCTCCCTATTTCAGCGACTGAAATTCGCGGCAAACTCCATCATGGTGAATCGATCAGGTACCTGGTGCCGATCGACGTCGTCGATTATATCCAGCGCCACGCGCTGTATTGAGGCGAGATCTGCTTAAACTCACGCGTTCATTTCAATCCCGATCGAACCATCCACAGACGGCGAATCCGCCGGCCAAGCGCGGTCAGATTTCTTGACGGCGCTGAAGAAGGCAATCGTCGCGGCCGAAGCGGCGCTGGAAAAAAAGGCCTACGACCTGGTCGTGCTCGAAGCCGAGCATCTGAAACCGGTCGCGGACTATTTCCTGGTGGCGACCGGACGCTCGGACGTGCAGGTGCAGGCGATCGCGCGCGGAATCGAGGAAGCGCTGGGCAAGACCGGCGCGCGCGCGCTGGCGGTCGAAGGGATGCATCACGCGCATTGGGTGGTGCTCGATTACGACGACGTCGTGATCCATTTGTTCTACGAACCGGCGCGCGAGTTTTACCGGCTCGAGCGGAATTGGATCGACGCGCACGAAGTCAAGCTGCCGGAGCCGATTCGCAAGCAGGCGGAAGAGCTGCGCATCCGCGCTAGCGGGTAAGAGGGCAGAGCGAATACACTTATTTAATGTGAAACCCTCCGCGGGTTTCACGCTTCCTTCGGCAGGGGTGACCCCTGCACCCAGTACCCGGAAAAGATGCGGGACGGAGTTTACCCTGAGTACTCGTAGGGTCCCTGTTAGAAGGTTTTCGGGCGCGGGGCGCGCCCGATCGCGATCTTAGACGCGTTTTATCATGTGCGAGATCCAGACCAGGATGACTGCGCCGATGGTGGCGACGACGATCGCGCCGATCATGCCGCTGGGGGTGCCGAAGATCGCGCCACCGATTAAGCCGCCGACCAGGCCGAGCAGCAAGTCGCCGATTACGCCGAAGCCTGAACCGTCCATGATCTTGCCGGCCAAAAACCCTGCAATTATTCCGACTATGATCGCAGCAATCATTTTGGGGACCTCAATTCAGTTGTCGCGATAGCGCCCGGGAACAGCGCAGAACGATCGCTACTTTTTTTGTTCCATCGGAACGCCGCAGCATTTGAGCTGGCCGGTGCCGCCCTTGGTGACGATGACCTGCGACTTGCAGTTGTTGCAGATATAAACTTTGCCGAGCTGATTTGCCATTCGTGGGTCCTGGTCCTTTCGGATGATTTATTTGTTGCCTGGAGTTCAGCCGAAGCTTCACGCGCCTCGGAACAGCGGTTTGCGCTTCTCGAGAAAAGCGCGGACGCCTTCGGCGCGGTCGGAAGTCGTTTGTAGCAGGGCATATAGATCCTCCTCAAGCCTGATGCCCTGGTCCAAAGTCATGTCGGTGCCCTTGAGCACAGCGTCCTTGACCAGGCGCGCGGCGAGCGGGGCGCGGGTGAGGATGGCTTCGGCGACACGACCACTGGTAGCGGCGAGGTCGGCGGGACTGTTTGCGAGATAAGTGACGAGGCCGGTGCGAAGACTGTCGTCGGCTCCTAGAGCGGTCCCGGTGAGCATCAGAAGAAGCGCGTTGGCGGCGCCGACCAGTCGCGGGAGGCGTTGAGTTGCGCCGAAATGAGGCATCGTGCCGCGCTTCACGTGCGTAATCGCGAAATGAGCGGAGGAAATCGCGACGCGAATGTCGGCGGCCATCGCGAGTTCGAGGCCTTCGTCGAAAGCGTCGCCGTTGATGATCGCGACAGTAGGCTTGGAGAGCACGGCGAGCGATTCGACGATCCGCGGATCGACGGCATTGTCGAAGCCGATGCAGAACGCGGAGCCAGCGCCGGTGATGGCGAGCATGCGAGCAGCGTCGTCGTCCTCGACCTGCTCGAACAGTTCGAGCATGCGGACTGCCATCGCGGGCGTGAGGATTGCGCGCGAGCCGGGGAAGCGAAGCGTCGCGCTGACGCATCCGCTGGCGTATGAAACGTCGATCGCGCCGGCGGAGACATTGCGAGCGGCGCGATGCGGGCGGGATTTTTTTGCGGTGCGCGGCGTCAGACGCCTCCAGCGGGCGCGCGCAGATCTTTGCGCAGAATTTTGCCGAGCGGATTTTTCGGCAGCGCGTCGATGAATTCGATACGCTCGGGACGCTTGAAGCTGGCGAGTCGCGAGCGGCAGAAATCCTCGAGCTCCGGCGCCGTCACCTTTGCGCCCTTGCGGACACAGACGAAGGCTTTGACGATTTGGCCCCATTCGACGGAGGGCACGCCGATGACGGCGCATTCGTCAACCGCTGGATGACTCATGAGGACGGTTTCGATTTCGGCGGGCGCGATATTTTCGCCGCCGCGGATGATCATGTCGTCCTTGCGGCCGGCGAAGAAGACGTAGCCGTCGTCGTCGAGCCATCCGAGGTCGCCGGTCGCGCGCCATCCTTCGGGCAATCGCGCGTCGTCGTCGCGGCCGGCGTAGCCTTTCATGATGCGCGGAGTGCGGATGATTATTTCGCCGACCTGGCCGTGCGGCAGGAACTTGCCGTCCTCGTCGCGGACGCGAATCTCGACGTCGGGCAGCGGCTTGCCGATCGAGTTGAGGCGTTTGAGCTTGAGTTCGATCTCTTCGGGAGTGCCTGCGATCCGATGATCGTCGGGGCCGAGCACGGTGAGCGACGAGGTGGTTTCAGTCTGGCCATAGGCGTTCACGAAACCAACTTTTTTCGGGAAGACTTCGATCGCGCGACGGATGACTTGTACCGGCATCGCCGCGCCGCCGTATGCGAGATTGGTCAGGGTCGAGAGATCGGTTTTGGCGAAAGCGGGATCGTCGATGATTTGTTTCATCATCGTGGGAACGACGAAGGCGTGCGTGACGTGCTCGCGCGCGACCAGATCGAGCCATGCCTTGGCGTCGAACTGCGGCATGATGATGAGCTTGCGGCCGGTCCAGATGTTGGTCATGTACGCGGTGGTTCCGGCGATGTGGTAAAACGGCACGCACACCAGCGCGACGCCGCGATCGGTGCCGTCGGCCATCTCGACGTTGGCGGTGACGTAGGCGGCGAAATCGCGGAAGCGCAACTGCACGCCTTTCGGCAGCGAGGTGGTCCCGCTGGTGTACATCAGGATCGAGATGTCCTCATCCTCGACTTCAGCTTCGGATTCGTCGGGCTCGGCCTTTGCGATTAGATCGGAGAGGCGCGGCAATCCTGCGGTGCCGTTGCCGAGCGCGACGATTTTGCTCGCGCGCAGGCGGGGCTGAATCTTCGCGATCAATTCGAGATAGCGATCGCCGACGAGCAGCGCTTTCGCATCGGCGGTGTTGATCATGTATTCGAGCTCGGCATCCTTGGCGCGATAATTCAGCGGCAGGAACGTGAGCCCGGCCTTGGCGGCGGCGTAGTAGCATTCGATGTAGAGGTCGGAGTTGGTGTCGAGGACCGCGATCACGTCGCCATGCGCGAGGCCGAGCTGTTTGAAGACCGCGCACAGGCGCGAGACCTGGTCGTTGAGATCCGCGTAGGTGAGGCGGCGCTGGCCGAAGACCAGGATTTCCTGGTCGGGCACGATCGATGATGGGATCGTTACGAAGTTGACGGTGTTCACAGCGCGCTTCCTCGCCTCCAGAGCCGTTGTTCGAGTTCGAGTCCTTGTCGAAGCGGCAGGTCGAGGCCTTCCCAGACCGCGCGCTTCAGAATCGCGGAGCGCTCGCGGCTGACTCGGGCAAACGCGCGGGCGATCGCGAGCGCGCGGCGATCCAAATCGGCCAACGGAACCACTTCGGCGACCATACCTACAAGTAACGCGTCTTGGGCGTCAATCCAACGGCCGGTGAGGCAAAGGTCGAGCGCGCGGCCGAGGCCGAGGCGGCGCGCACAGGTCTGCGTGCCGGCGACGCCGGGAATCATGCCGGCGCCGGTCTCGGGCAGTGACAGTCGGGTATCGTCGGCAGCGATTGCGACGTCGCACAGCAGCGCCATCTCGAGTCCGCCGCCGACAGTGTAGCCGTGGATGGCGGCGATGGTCGGGATGGGCAGCGCGCGGAGCATCCCCCACACGTCGCGGCGAAATCGGACCCATCGCGCGACGATGGGCGACGGCGCCATCCCGAATTCGGCGAGGTCGCCGCCGGTCGAGAAGGCCTGGCCAGCGCCGCGCAGGACCATCGCGCGAACGTCGCGGTCGTCGTGGATGGCGGTGAGAATTTGGAACAGCGCGTCGCGCATCGCCATGTTGTAGGCGTTGAATTGCGCGGGACGATTCAGCGTGACCCATGCGACCGGGCCGCGCTTTTCGTAGAGAACCGCGCTCGAATCGTTGGTCTTCGCGGGCATCAGCTGGAACGGAGGTCGGCGGTGTCGCTGCTGGCGGTTGCGGGACGGCCGCGCTCGTAAACCACGCGGCCGGCGACGATGGTGATATCGACGGTGAGGTTCATCAGATCGGCGGGACGTGAGCGTGAACGGGTCGCGCGGCATCACGATTAAGTCGGCGAGACGGTCAACTGCGATGACGCCGGCGTCGAGACGCGCGAGGCGCGCGGCTTCGGTGGTGAACAGCGCGAACGCGTCGGGCATCGAGAGCGCTTCGGCGGGCGCCAGCTCGACGCCGTCGATGGTCGCGCGAGTAACCGCGGCGGCAATCGCGGCGAACGGGCGAGCGGGCGTCACGGGCGCGTCGGTCGCGCCGACCAGGTGAACATTGGCGTCCTTGAGACTGCGCGCGCGATAGAGGTGCGCGACGAGGCCGGGATCGTCGGCGTACTTGGGACCGCGAAAATAGATGAAGCCGGGGTTGGTGACGACCCACACGTTGGCGGCCATCAGGCGGTCGATATAGTCGGGAGTGATGATGCCGCCGTGCTCGATCCGAAAGCGCGGCATCTCGTGCTTCGCGGAGAATTGCGACTTGGCCGACTCGATCGCGGCGAGCGCCTCTTCCAGCTCTTCGATCTCAGTGACGTGGAACGCGCAATCGAGTCCGCGTTCGAGCGCGCGACGCACTGGTCGCGAGAGACCGGCGGGATCGTATTGAAAGCCGGGCATGAACTTCGCGCCAGCGAGGCTGATGCCCGCGGCGCGCGCAAGCTGCTCGCATTGATCGGCGGCTTCGAGATGCTGGCCGCCGATCATCATGCCGACGCGTTGGCATATCGCGTTGGATTGCACCAGCTTGGCGAACTGCTCGACTTCGAGCGGGCCGTTGCGCGTGGTGGCGTCGGTGAATGCGGTGACGCCGGCGGCGGCCATTTCGCGGCTCATGATGCGCGCGCGCGATTCGGATTCGGCGGCGGTCACCAGCGGGAGATGATCCGACAGCCACGTTTCCATCCCGACGACGAGGCCGGTGAGCTTGCCGGCGGCGTCGCGAATCATGTTGGCGCCGTAGGGCGGAGTGAAATCGGGAGCTTCGAGGCCGAGCAGCGCGATCGCGCGCGAGTTGAGCCAGGTCGCGTGGAGAGTCTGATGGCGCAGGCGCAGCGGATTTTTGGGCGTCGATTGATCGAGTTCGGCGCGCGTCGGCCCGCGCTTTTCGAGCATCAGCGCCTCGTCGCATCCGAATGCGCGCAGCCAGTTGCCCGGCGGAGTCTTGCCGGCGGTGAGGCGCAAGTCGCCGAGCAGGTCGCCGACCGTGCGGCATCGCTGCAACCGAGAGACCGGTGGCGGCGGCGGCAGCCTCGCGGAAATGGATGTGCGAATCGATGAAGCCGGGAGCGACGACGCGTCCCGCGAGCTTGACCAGATGAGTTTGCGGACCGACGAACGGTTTCAGATCGGCGAACTTGCCGTGCGCGACGATCGAGCCGCCGGAAATTGCAACCGAGTCGCTGCCGGGATGACCGAGGACGAGACCCTCGTGCAGGACCAGGTCGGCTTTCCCGGAGGCACTGCCACTTTGGACGAATGCCTTCGTCGCCGGCGATCGGCGCGGCGGCGATGAGTTCTAGTCGGAACTTGGAAGCGGCTTGGCTTCCTTGATCTTCATCTCGATGTCGCAACACTCGAGCGGGCCGGTGCCGGCCTTGTTGCAGAGCACCTCGGTGCCGCACTTTTCGCACATGTAACGCTTACCGAGCACGTTAGGCATCTGATGGTCTCCTGATAAACTTAAAGTATCGCTTCAACTCGTCGAATTCTGCGCGAACGGCAACTCGGTCACGATCGCTACGCCGCCCTCGCCCACTTTCAGATCAGTCCCGGGCGTCCATGCGCTGTGATGCAAAATCGCAAGACCGATCGCGCCGAACCGCGGCGAGCGAACGGCGCTCGTCACGCGGCCGACTTCCTTGCCGTCGAGACTGAGAATCGAGCCGGCCGCCGGAACGTCCGCTGTATTGAACTTAAGTCCGAACATCCGTTTTTTCAAACCGCCGCGCGCGGTCGCCCGCTCGATGGTCTCCTGTCCGAGGTAGCATCCCTTGTTGAACGAGATCGCGCGATTGAGGCGCGCTTCGAGCGCGATCGGTTTTGTCAGTGGTATCGACGCCGACCCGCGCGATGCCGTTCTCGATGCGGATCATTTCAAGCATCGCAGCGTCGATGCGGCGCGAACCCGGCGACCTTCGCCAGAATCGCGGCGATGGTCGAATCGAGCGATCGCGCGGAACGAATCACCGATACCGCGGGTCCGCCGTAGCGCGGGAGGTTGCCGATGAGCGAGCCGCCGGCTTCGATGAAGCTCCACGGTGCGCGCGGGGCTTCGGTCGCGTCGAGACTGGCGGGTCCTTCGACGTCGATGACGGCGAGATCGCGCAGCGTCCTCGAATTCTACATCGTCGGCGACCAGTAATTTTTCGAGATGCTCGTGCGTGCGCGTCCACGCTTCGGCGTCGATGTCGAGGATGAGCGCGTCGGCGGTCACCCAGATGAAAGCGTCGGCGATTACGTGCGCATGCTCGGTGAGAAACAGCGCGGGCAGGATAGTGCCGGGCTTCGCGCCGTTTACGTCGGCGGTGCACATCCCGTGGAGGAACGAGGCGCGATCGTCGCCGGTCACGCGGACGAGGATTCGCGCGTCGAGGGGGAGGACGCCCGCGGGCGGCGTATCGATGGAATCGGGATGCGGCATGTAGGATCAAGATACTAGAAAGCGGCGGTTGCGTGCGGCGGAGGACAGTTTCCCCATTCCGGAGGAACTGAGGTTGGTGCTCTGTCTGGTTGCATCTCCGGCGACACCGCTTGGCTTTACCGACAAGGAAGTATTAGTCTGAATTACGGGAGGGGTGCTTTTTTTGGGTAGGTTTAACGGCGGGGATTTGACTATAATTTTAAACTAGCAGTAGGGCGAAATTGTAGGTGTTTTTATTCTCGGGTTGATTGTTGGCGCCGGTGGGGCGCTTGCGCTTTTTATCTACGATGAGGGAGATTTGTTTCTGAAGCTCTCTCGACGGATTAAGCAGACGGCAGAGCGCTATCGGGAAACGCAGTAGCGCTTGCCAAGGTTAGAGGGGTGATCAATTTCGTCGCGCATAGAGCCGGCGCGCGAGTGACGCGTCGAGGATCCGTCTCATCGCGGGTCGCGTCTGCGATTGCGTTGATCGTTCTGGTCGCTGGGCGTCGGGTCGCGGCAATCGTTCGCGCAGGACGCGCAGGCGCAGGCGCTCGAGTTGAGCGACCATGCGTTCCAGATGCTCAATGCGATCAATGCGTCGTCCACCAAGGCCGGGCCGATCCTCGCGCCTGTGGCCAGCCTGGCGGGCGATGCGCAAACGCTATCGAGCGCTCTGAGCGCGCATGACAATGCCAGCGCGAGCGGCGCGATGGCGTCGATACTCAGCGATCGCGACAAGATTGAAGCCGCGGCGAAGATTGCGGGCGGTCAATATCCCGAGCAGTGGACCAGTATCAGGGAGAAGATCGCGGCGCTCGAAAAGCAGGTGACGCCGGTGAAGGGCGCCGTCGCGAGTAGCGAGGTGCCGGAATCGCATGCGTCGGTCGCGCCGCCGGCTGGAGAGAAGATGCCGGACGCGCCGAAGATCGAGATCGCGTCGCGGGTGTTCACCGGCGGAACTGCGAGTGAAGGGCTTCCTGCAAGGCACCGATCTCAAGTCGGCCGGGATTTTCGACGGCGACACGAAGACCAGGGATATTGACGTCGCGAGTACGCCGGGCGAGCAGCGAATCAATTTCGATTTTTCAATCCAGCAGCCGTCGGCGACTCAATCGATTCGCGTGGCGGATGTTTATGGGCGCGAGGCGCAGGCGTTGGTCACGCCCGACCCGGCGGCAATCGGCCCGATGAAGGGCAGTGAAGAGATGATCGAAGTCGATCCGGGCGCATCGGCGTCGCGCGGGCGAGGCGGGACCGTTGGCGGAGAGCCCGCTCGCGTCGGCCGGTCCTTCACACGGTGACAACACGGCCGAGATTGCGCGACCGGGCGATGCGCTCTCGCCGTCGCGGCGTCATATCGAGGCGAACTCGTCGCTCGGGCCGCTGACCAATGTGCAGATCAACGTGATCGACGCGGAAGAATCGATGTCGGCGCCGGGGAATGTCGAAGTCATCGGACAGATCGCCGGGCCGGGCGTGCGTCATGCGGGAGTTTACGTCAACGGGCGGCTCGCCAAGTCGATACCGGTCAGCACCGGCGGCTACAGCGCGTTCGACCTGACGTTCCCGATGCCCGCGGGCAGCGATGCGAAGATCCGCGCGTACGGCAACGGCAACGATTTCGTCGAGGCGTCGATCGATACGGTCGGCGGAGGCAGCGGGATGACGGCGTATCGCAACCCGCCGATGTACGCGGCGCCCTATGGCGCGTATCCGCCGTCACCGTACCATCGGCCCAATCCGTACGCGTACGCGAATCCGAATCCGTATGCGCCGCCACCGGGTTATAATCCATATGCGCCGAATCCGTATCCATATGGATATCCGCCGCCCGGCTACGGCACGCCGCCGTACGGCGCTACGCCGTCGAAGCCCTGGTACACCAAACTGTTCCACTAGTGCGCGCGATGAAGCCTCGCCATGCCGCCGCGCTCGCGCTTGTGGGCTGGTATCTGATGGTGCCGCCCATGGTACATAAAGAGGACTGGCAGGATTGGCAACATGGGCGAGGCGTTTACACAACACCGCTGAGCGAATGGTTTCTCTGGAATTGGTTCGATACCGCTGACGCATGCACGAAAGAGCGTGATATGGAAATCGCGAGGTTTGGAACCTCCCAGCTCAATGCCTATCACCGATGGTTGGCCGGTCGTGCGCCATCAAACGATCTGCTTGAGAAATGGGCCTACACGTACAGCCTCACTTCTGCCATGTACGATTCGGTCAACCACTCTCAGTGCATTGCGACGGACGATCCGCGTCTGGCGCAATGACGCCAATGAGATCAAAAAGACGCCAGTCAATCTTCACGGCATCCCAATGACGCCAGCGCCGACGATTCCTTACCAACTTGCCGCGCGGCTTGGGCTTGCGTAGAATTCCCTTCTTAACCTTCGTTCTCATCGAGAGTGTCCAAGCAATGCTGATTCAAGCGACGCAACTGCGCCCGGGTATGATTGTCGAGTACAACAAGGACCTGTGGCGGATCATGACGATCACGCATATCACGCCCGGCAACTGGCGCGGGATGGTGCAGACCAAGCTGCGCAATATCAAGACCGGATCGCAGACCGAGAACCGGTTCCGCTCGGAAGATCGCGTCGAGCGGGTGATCCTGAATCAAAGCAAGATGCAGTTCCTCTACCAGGACGGCGACGATTTCCATTTCATGAACACCGAGAACTACGAGCAGATCACGATTCCCAAGGAGCTGATCGAGGACGTGGTGGGATTTCTGACGCCGAATCTCGAAGTCGAAGTCGAGTTCTACGAAACCACGCCGCTCAACGTGACGCTGCCGAAGACGGTCGCGCTCAAGGTGGTGCAGACCGACCCGGGAATGAAGACGGCGGCGGTGAACAATACGCTCAAGCCGGCGACGCTCGAGACCGGGATGACGATTAACGTGCCGCATTTCGTGGCCGAAGGCGACACGATCACGATCAACACCGAGACCAAAGAGTACCTGTCACGCTCGAAGTAGCAGGGTCCGCCAGTGAATAGCGCGCGGCAGACATATAGAAGTGCTGCGCGCGATAAAAAGGCGGCGGTGCCCGAGCGCGCGCGGCCGCATCCGCTGCGATTCGGGCCAAATCTCTACATCGCACATACACAGCCGGGCTTCGAGGGAATCGCGGCTGACGAGATAGCGGGACGCGTCGCGGGCGCGCGCGAGATCACGCGGCGGGTGGTGCCCGATCGCGCCGGTATGACAATTTTCTTCGCGCCCGCGGCAGAAAAGCTCGGCGTCATCCGCACGGCGGAAGATTTGTTCGGGCTGGCCGGCTATCGCGCAGGAATCGGGCCTGAGAATAAGGAGCTGGATCGAATCCGCGGCGCGGCGCGCGAGGCGCCGCTGATCGAGCCCGCGCTGGCAGCGCGGGTCAAGGTCTCGAAGGGGACGCGCGCGGGCCGCAGGCTCAAGTTCCGCGTGATCGCGCGGATGGCCGGTGACCACGAATATCGTCGCGTCGATTTTCAGCGCGCGGTCGAGCGCGGGATTCTCGAGCGCAGCGATCACACCTGGCGGCTGGAAGAAGAGGACGCCGACGTCGAGTTGTGGGCGACGATGATCGACGCGGAATTTTTCCTGACGGTGCGGCTCAGCGACGACCGGATGCGGCATCGCGAGTACAAGACGGCGCATCGCCCGGCCTCGTTGCGGGCGTCGAGTGCGGCGGCGCTCGGATGGCTGTCAGAGCCGCGTGAGGACGACGTCGTGCTCGATCCGTTTTGCGGCGCGGGCACGGTGCTGATCGAGCGGGCGCATCTCGGGCGCTATGCGATGCTGCTCGGCAGTGATCGCGACGCGGCGGCGCTCGCGGCTGCGCGCGAGAACGTTGGCGCGCGCTACAAGCCGATTCAGCTCGAGAACTGGGATGCCGGCGCGCTTCCGCTCGGCGATGCGACCGTAAATAAAATTGTCACCAACCTGCCTTGGGGATTGCGTTACGGATCGCACGGCGAGAATCGAAAGCTGTATCCGATTTGGTTTCGCGAGTTCGCGCGTGTGCTCAAGAGCGGCGGTGTGATGGTGATGCTGACGGCGGAATGGCGGCTGATGCGCGAGCTCGAGCGCACGCGGAAGATTGCGCCGAGTAAGATCATTCGCGTGTCGGTGCTGGGGAAGCCGGCGGCGATTTACGTGTGCCGCAAAGCTTAACTATTTAATGTGAAACCCGCGGTGGGTTTCACGCTTCCTTCGGCAGGGGTGACCCCTGCACCCAGTGATAAGAAGATGCGCCCTACTTCGCTGGCGAGAAGAACGCTAGGACTGCGTTTGCGACTGCGTGCGGGGCGCTGCCGTCGATGGGCACGATCCACGCCGACGGCGCCGGCGCGATTCCCAGCGCCTTGTCCGGCGAGCCTTCCAATTTTACGCCCGCATAGATGAATGCGGTTGAATCGGGCGACCAGATCGTGTGCGACACCGCCAGCTGATCGAAGTACCGATACGCGGTAGATTCGTCGGGCGTTGCGAGAAAGTTGCCGAGCGCTTTTTCGGCGCCAGTCTTAACGTCCACGACAGACCAGGTGTAGTACGGCTTCTCGGCGGGGACGGCGATGAATGCGACGTGGCGCGAGTCGGGCGCGAAGAAAAATGCCGCGACGTCGTCCTTGGTCAGCCATTTCGAATTCGCTGTGGTGGTGTCGACCAGCCTGATGCCGTGATAGGTCGGGTCCTCCGGCGTGATCGCGGTCGAGTATGCCAGGTGCGCCGAGTCGGGCGCCCACACGAAGCTGTTCTCGCCCACCGGCAAACTCACGACCGAGCGCGGATGACTGGCGTCGGCATCGGCGACCACGATATTCGATTCGGCGTGGTAGCTCGCGATGTAGGCGAGATGTTTGCCGTCGGGCGACCATGCGGGAGTCTTGAACGGCGTGCGTCCGTTCGACAGCACCTTGACGACGTTCTGAGTGGTGGGCGTCAGCGCCATCAGCGAAACCTGCTCGGTGCGCTCCGAGTCGAGCGCGAGCGTGTGCAGGGCGACCTCGCCGGGCGCGCCCCAATCGAAATACAGCGGCATCCCGGTGGTCACGATTCGGACCGGCGTCGATTCCTTGACCTCGGCGAGCACCAAGCTGAGTCCGCGCGGCTCGCCAAGCAGGAATGAGAGGTGCTGTCCGTCTGGCGTCCAGACTATGTACACGATGCGCTCGGAGCGGCTCTCGAAAATCAGCATCGCATTGCTGTGTGCGAGATCGTAAACCCATACCGCGAACGAATCCTCGGCTTGCTTGTGGGTCTCTGACGAGTACGCGATGCGGCGGCCGTCGGGGGAGAAAGTAGGCCATCCGTACACGGTGCCGCCGGCGGCAGGCCCGGCGTCAGGCGCATCGTCGGTAAGCGCGACCGGTGTGATCGCATCGTCGCGCCGGACGTGAATCGCGGCTGCCTTGCACGTGATGCATTTTGGCGTCGCGCACAGCGCGTCGCAGTAATAGATGTTGGAGTCGGTGCCGACGAAAGTGATCGAGCCGGCCGGCGGCGCGGCGTGCACAATCGATCCGGTTGCGAACAGGAGAATTGCTGCCGCGGTGGTGAAAATTTGCAAGCATGCACGGACGGAGCGCATGGCCGATGAGAGCATCGCGCTTAGAATTGCGCCTGCCGGGGCATCAGCGCAAGAACGATTCGCGACGTGTTGACATGGCATCAGGCAATCGAGCAAAGTTGTCCGCATGCGCTTAGTTGCAATTATTTTCTGCGCCGCGCTGTTCGTTGGGCTGCCGACAATTTCTCAGGCGCAGTACAACGACAACGATCAACAGAACCCCAAGGAATATCACGACGAGGATTCGCAGCCGCTCGCGCTGTTCGCCGACATCCTCTATCCCCTCGGCTACGGCCTCGAATGGCTGGTCGCGCGCCCGGCGCATTGGCTCGCCAACGACAGTGATGCGGCGCCGGTTTTCAGGCCGGTGGGCGGCAGAGATACGTCGCCACCGCCGCCAGTCCCGATTATTCCCGACAATACGATGGACCAGGCGACGACCTCCACCACGCCGCAGGACTGGTCTCCGACCCGGACGACCGTCACCACCACGACGACGACCGTGAGGCAGGTCGCGCCGCCGGTAACGGCGCCGCCGTCTAGCAGTCAGCCGGCACTTCACTGAAATTTCGCCGCTCGCCGGGAAATCTCGCCAATCGACTCAATACGGCGACGAATTCAGGGTTATCTTCGCCCTTGAATGTTGCGTATCTTTGAGTAATAGAATTTTTGCTAATCAGATTCGTCCAATGAGATGTGGATGAGCTAATGTACGCTTGTCACGATGTGGGAGGTTGCGTCACTTAGATGGCTGTTGCACTCAAGGAAAAGGCTCCGACAGATCCCGCCGAACTCAAAAAGTGGCGCGAGGACGAGCAGGCAAAAGAGCGCACGAAACGCGATAAGGAAAAAGCTCAGATCGGCACGCTGTGGAGCCGTCGCGATTTTCTGGGCGTGCTCGGATGGTCGGGGTTCGGCGTCTTCTCGCTGATCGGATTGCTCGCCGCAGTGCGTTCGGCGTTCCCGCGCGTGCTCTTCCTACCGCCATCGAAATTCAAGGCCGGTTTCCCCGACGACTACGTAGTCGGCGAGGTCAGCGAGAAATACAAGCAGGATTTCCGCACCTGGATCATTCGGACCAAGGCGGGCTTCTACGCGATCTTCGCCAAATGCACTCATCTCGGATGCACGCCGCGATGGCTCAAGACCGAGCAGAAGTTCAAGTGTCCGTGCCACGGCTCCGGCTATTACATCAGCGGGCTCAATTTCGAAGGACCGGCGCCGCGACCGATGGATCGATTCAAGATCTACGTCGGCGACGACGGGCAGTTGGTGGTCGATAAGTCGGTCATCTACACGATGGAGCCCGGCGTCGATCCCAACGAGCAGCATCCCGAGAGCATTCTGAAGCTGGTCTGATATATTTGGAATTGCGCGCAGCAGCGGACGCCGCTCGAAAATGAGCCGCGTCCGTTTTTTCATCCGGGAGAATTTTCGCGATGCCAATAATCAAAGCCGGTAACATCAATATCAACTACGACACGTTCGGCGAAGGCGAGCCGTTGCTGTTGATCATGGGATTCGGGATGTCGGGCGCGGGATGGATTCCGTCGCTGCCGTTTTTCGGCGGCTTCATGAGTATCTACTTTGACAATCGCGGAACGGGACTGAGCGACAAGCCCGACGGAATCTACACGGTCGAGGCGATGGCCGACGACGCGAGCAATCTGCTCAAGGCGCTCGGAATCGCAAAAGCAAAAGTGTTCGGCGTCTCGATGGGCGGGATGATCGCGCAGGAGCTAACCCTTCGGCATCCGGAGCAGGTCAGCAAGGTCGTGCTCGGATGCACGATGGCTGGCGGCACGACGGCGAAGATGGCGTCGCCGGAGATTGTCGAAAAATTGATGACCGCGCAGAAGATGATGCCGAGCAACGCCGAGAAGGCTTTCGACATGCTGCTGCCGGTGCTCATGCCCGCGGAATTCATCGCGCAGCATCTGGAGATCAAGCAGCTGATGGTCGCGGGAGCGAAAATGATGCCACCGACGCCGCCGGAAACCGCGGACCGTGCGTTCGCGGGAATCCAGCAGTTCAACGCGTTCGACCGGCTGGGGCAAATCAAGTGCCCGGTGCTAATCGTCCACGGCGACAAGGACGTACTGGTGCCGGCCGAGAACGCGAACGTCATCAAAAGCAAAATTCCGCAGGCCGAGATGTACATGATTCCCGGCGCAGGACACGCCTTCCAAGCCGCTGACCCAGTGGGCATCCACCAGAAAATCGCGGGATGGCTAAGGAACTAGGAAGTCACAAGCTGCGCGGCTCGGTCGAGCGATACTGTCGCCGGATCGAGGAGCGCGGTGATCGCGTCTTCTTCCCAGTGGGAAGATGGGAGCGAAAGAGGATCTTCGGGGCGCAGGCGATGCTCGACGACCATGCGCGCGAGGATCATGCGGCGGGCGTCGTGGCCTGTGGCGCCGGCGGTCGCACCTTCCCAGGTCATCAGCGCTGCGCTCGCTACGTTGTAGAGAGCGTCGGTCGCGAGGCGGCCCAATCGCTCATGCTTTGGTTTCGCGGCAACGTCGCCGGCGAATGCGACTGCGCGATCGATTAGCTTTTCGATCTCGGCGCGAAAAGCTGCGGGGGCTGCGGTTGCGGCCTGGAGTTTCGCTTTCAGAGCGCGCCCGAGCGTTTCGTGGCCACCGGATTTGGCGACGGCGCGATTGATCACGTCGAGCGCGTTGATATTGCTGGTGCCCTCCCACAGCACGCCGATGTGCGCGTCGCGGATGAGGCGCGAGTTGACCCAATCCTCGATGTAGCCGTTGCCCCCGCGCACCTCCATCGCGCCGGTCGCGACACGGATGTTGTCGCGGCACGCGCGGAACTTCAGCACCGCGGTCAGAATGCGCATCACGCGCTCTGCTTCCGCGTCGCCGGCGCGCGCGTGATCCATCATCGTCGCGTCGTAGGTGAAAACTGAAAGCGCCTGCTCGGTCGGCACCATCAGCTTCATCAATTGGCGCCGTAGCAGCGGATGCTCGATTATCGGTTTGCCGAATGCCTCGCGATGACGCGCGACCGCGAGCGACTCGTGGAGGCATCGGCGCATCATGCCGGCGGCGCGCGCGCCGTGCGACATGCGGCTGAGATTCACCATGTCCATCATCTGGCGCAGGCCGCGGTCGAGCGCGCCGAGCTGGTACGCGATTGCACCTTCGAGCACGACTTCGCCGCTGGCCATCGAGCGCGTGCCGAATTTGTCCTTGAGCCGCGCGATTCGATAGTTGTTGCGATCGCCGTTTTCCAATCGCCGCGGCATCAGGAAGAGTCCGAGCCCCTTCGAGCCGCTGGCAGCACCTTCGGGACGCGCCAATAGTAAGACTACGTCGCCGTCAACTGCGGAGCAGAACCATTTGTCGCCGTAGAGCCGCCAGAAGTCGCCCTCGCGCTTCGCAACCACCGCGCTATTGCCGAGGTCGGAGCCGCCGGCGCGCTCGGTCATGTACTGCGCGCCTTTGAAAATCTCGTCCATGTTCTGCGAGAGCATGCGGCCGAGGTAGCGCGTCTTGAGATCGTCGCTGCCGTAGTTTTCGACCAGCACCGCGCCGGTGTCGGTCACGCTGATCGGGCACATCAGACCAAACTCGGCCTGCACGAACAGGTACTGGAAAGCGTACTTTGCGATGTAGGGCAGCGGCGCGGGCCATCCGAGCACGCCGGGCCGATGCGCCATCGCATGCAGCCCAAATTCGCCGAAACCGATTCGCTCCATCTCGCGATACGCCGGATGGAACTCGACCCAATCCTCATCGCGCCCGAAACGATCGCGCGAATGGAGCACGGGCGGATGCTTGTCGGCAATTTCCGCGAGTTCATCGAGCCGTCCGCCGGCAAGCTGTCCGAGGCGATCGAGATGCGGCTCCATCGCGTCGCGCAACCGCGGCTCCATGTGAAGATCGAGCAGGTCGCGCAGTCCGCGGTCGATGCGATAAACGTTCATCCCGCGGCAATCGGGCGCAACCAGGCCAGCCGCAGAGTCATAGGCAGCTTTGTCTAAAAAAGTGGAGGTCATTGGAAGTTAGAATTAATCTTTTCGCGGCTTGTTGGCTACAAACGCGTCCTTAGGTCTTGCTCAGAGACTAGCGCGCCCATTTCTGGTAAAGCAGACGCCCTGCGCGCTTCGGCGCTGACCGTAACCATTAAATGCTTCAAGACATCGCGAGAGGAGACTCGCGCCATCGTGAATCTGCATACGCCGCAGTATTGCGTCCGCTTGCATCGAGCAGCGCGCACGATCGAGTCGAGAGTTTCCCCGCGCGGCGGCTGAAGCGTGAATGCGGATGCCCCACCAATTAGAGCCATGTGTATCCGTCGGCTACATCACAAACAATCCGCCAGGATTAAAACATTGACCACCCGGTGGATAGTCTATGCAAATGCACGAATTCCTCTGCGCTCGTAACGCGGTGAAAACGTAGCTGCGCTGGCACAACTAATGCTGCGTGACAGCAGTCACTGGCCATCATCGACAACATTTGCTCACTATAAGTGAGCTGCTAGTCACTAGCAGTTACCAACCATCGTAGTCTCAGTTTGCGTAAGCGACGGTGTCTGCGACAACAAAAGGAGGCCTCAATGGACCTATGAGAATCTCGGCGGCGAACGGTCAATTTAACCAGCGCCTTGTCATTAGGTCGATGAGTGCGAGAAGCAATCGAAAGGAGGAGTCGCGTGAAGAGAGTATTCGGTAAAGCAATCGCTTCAGGATCTGTGCTGATTTTCGGGATCTGCTTGGCTGCGGCGGCGAACGCCACGGTCTTCGTAGGCAGTTGCGGGAGTCCGTCTTATGCCACAGTTCAAGATGGGGTAAACCATGCCCCCGCCGGCACGATCGTAGATATCTGCCCGGGGACTTATCCGGAACAGGTTTTCATCAACAAGCGTCTCACGCTACAGGGAATTGCGGTTGGCACCCAGAATCAGGCAGTCATCACGGCGCCTGCGGGCGGAGTCGTCGCCAACACAGTCAGCCTCACAAGTGGCAACCCGATAGCTGCACAAATCTGGGTGCATGACACGACCGCGGTTACCATCGCGAATGTGGTTGTGGACGGTTCCGGCAACGGTTTAGTCGGCTGCGGGGTGCCGAATCTGATCGGAATCTACTACCAGGATGCCTCGGGAATCATAAATCACGATGTCACACGCGGTCAGACTGCCGTCCCTGCCAGTGGGTGCCAATGGGGACTGGGCATTTTCGTGCAGAGCGGAATCAGTACCGTGACTAACAAGGCCGGCATTTCGACGGTGTCGGTTTTGAACAGTAGCGTGCATGACTTTCAGAAAAATGGCATCACAGGGAACGAAGTTGGCACCAAGCTGACGGCGTCGCTCAACCAGGTGCGCGGACAGGGCCCCACCACCGGCTCCGCCGAAAATGGGATCCAGCTTGGCTTCGGCGCGAAGGGGACAATCAGCGCCAATACGGTGATCGATGAGATATGGGCGCCGGATACTTCCACTGACCCCGGCGACGCAGCGGCCGGAATCCTGGTTTACGACGCGGCTGGAGTGGTCGTAACCAGCAATCACGTGGGCAACACCCAGTTCGGTATCGGCGTAGTTGGTGATGGATCCTTCCCCGCGGACAACGCAACCATTTCGAGCAATACGCTGGACGGAACGCTAATCTTTGACGGGATCGACGTGTGCGGTTCGAGCGGCGGTACGATCGGCGGCAACACTGTCGCCGGCGGCACGCAGTCGGCGATCCACCTGGATGGCACCTGCGCTCCGATAGCGTCGGGCGGAACGACCGTTTCCACCAACATGCTCAACGAAGCGTGCGCCGGAATCCTTAACGGCACCGCCGGCAACACTATCGCGGCAACAAACACGTTCTTCAACACCGTTGATACGACTGTGATCGGGGACACCTGTACCCCGCCGGTCGCAGACCTGTCGCCAGCACTAACCGCCGCTTCCGGGCAGGATACTGTTCGCCCGCATCCTGCACGGCCTTAGCAGCGACCGCTACGAGCTGATAGACGAATGCCTACCGGCCCGCTTTCGACGGCGGCCGGTAGGCGTGGTAGTCGCGAGGGTGACTCGAACGCCGAAAAAGATGCCGGCGGACGAGACCCGGCGGATTGATGGCGGGCTCGCCACTATTGCCTTTTGCTCTCACCCTCGGCCCACCGGGTCATAAGCTCGTTGCTGGGTCGCGTTTTGTCGGCGACCTTGCGTGCGGTCTCCACGCCCGCCACCGGCAAGCCAGCTGGATTGAGCAGGCCGATTTGGACGAGGACAGACGCCTGGTCCCAGTAGATATGCTCATGGACCAAGCTTCGAACTGGACGATAGCCACGGTTGGAATCTCGACGGTCCTGCCCGTAGGCGACACGCCCGGCAGCAGCCAGTCCATCTCTCTCGTATGCGTGAAGTGCATGATGAACTCATCCACGACGCAGTTGGCGCCGACTGTGCGGCTGATGAGCGTGAGCCGAAAATCCGGCGGATTCACACCGATGAAATGATACTTGTAGAAGCGCTTGAGCTGATCGTGCCCGACGCCTCCGGTCATTGTCGGAATGTGGTTGACGTAGGGCGCCGCCACCATCGTGGCTATTGTGGCGTCAACGTCTCGGGTCTCGAACTCGTAACGGCAGTGCGCTTCCCAAAGTGCGACGAGATCCGGATTGCCCATATCGCCCTCCTTGCTTGTCTGCGTTTGAAACCAAATGTAGTCCCATCCAGCAAAACCCAGTAGTAGGGCACGCAAGGTCGGTGCGAAAATCCCTGTGAGTAAGTGAAAGCAAAATTGTCGGCGGATGAGGCGCGACGGATCGCGCTCGCGGCGCAGGCGGCTGCCGATCCCCAGGGCGTCCGATTCTCAGGAACCGATCCAGCATTTACACCTGAGCTACTGTGTATGCTACCTGGCTTCCGTCGAAATATGGCTTGTAGTAGGTCGACCCCGATACATAGTACGTGGACCCATTGATATTCGTGGAGTATGCCCCGTTAGGTAGCGTGTAAACGTTTGCTCCTATCGGTGCGGTTACGATTTGGTATCCAGCCCCATTCTGCTGATAGAAGGTTCCGTTCACGTAGTAGAAAGTTGCGCCATAGGCATATGCCACGTCCGCGCCTGGCGGCAGATACGGCACGGTTGCACCAATCGGAGGCGCCACAACAGCGTATTGACCACCACTTGAGGTTACGAAATTGCCATTGCTGTAGTAGTACGGAGTCCCGTTATTGATGATCGTCGTGGATGACGCCGGCGGTTGCGCCATGCTCGTGCCTATAAGCATGCCCGCGGCCAGTCCGCCCACTGCGCCGAGTGCCGCAGCACCGGCAACGTCACCCGAACTATATCCTCCGCCGCCGCAGCAGTAGTAGGGATTGCCGCCACCACCGTAGTAGTTGCTGTCGCCGCTATTGGTATAGTTGTTGATCGTGGCGTCCTGCTTGTTCTGCAGCGTCTTTTCGGTCTGTTCGTTATTATGCTGAAGAGTATTCGCTTCGTTATACCTGGCCTGCTGCTGCTCTTCCTGGTTTGCGTTGTAGGTGTTGTAGTCCGATTGCCTGTTGGCCGAACTAGAACTGCTTCCGGAGTGCTGCCATGACTGGCTGCCTGAAGAGTAGCTGTTAGCGTGATTGACGTTGCCGCCTCCGAAGCCGTCACCGCCGAAGCCTCCGTTGTGACCGCCCCAACCTCCACCACCTCCGAAGCCACCGCCGCCAAATCCACCACCGCCCCGACCACCCCAGCCGCCGCCACCGCCAAACCCGCCACCGCCTCGGCCGCCCCAGCCGCCGCGACCGCCGCCGCCTCCCCATCTGGCATCAGCTTGCGGAGCAGTTAGCAAAGTAACTCCGGCGATCAGCATTACGATTTGAAGTCCGCGTCTGCAGCGAGTCGAAGGATTTGATCTCTTCATGGCTTCGTCTCCTTCACCTTCATGATATCGATGCGCTTGGCGTCCTTCGGCAGGTCGGGCCGAAAGACACTCGCCGGTATGCTCTCCGGGAATTTCCAGTCCGACAGAACCGCGACGTACTCGGGCGAACCGGGAGCACTTCGGTAGTTGATTACAATTTTGCGCGGTAGATGTTTTCCCGCGCGTTGCAACCAAACCTGCCAATCGACGTTCTTCTTGGTGAAAGCCAGGTGATCGCAGTCTTCACCAGCCACATCATTGACGCCGACATATGCCGAGTAAATGACTCCACGGCTGAACCTCTCACACGGACGGCTGTACGCGAGGTCTGCCAGTGGAATCGAGATATTGTGGATTTGCTCCAGGCGCTCCATCATACCGTCGATTGAATCGGGAACTTCTGCAGTCGCGTAGACCATGTGCGGCGGGTCGAGGATTGTAACGGTAGTTCCGCTATACCAAATCTCCTTGCCTCCGAGATCGCTGTGATACTCGACCGCTAACTGATCGGGCCGCTGCACGGCATAGTCCGAGGCGGCAGCGAATTGAAGCTTCACGTTCGATGGCATCACCTGGTCGAATGTTATCTCGGCGTGAAAGGTAAAAGCCTTGCTCGATTCCAGGTCTTCGCACGAGCGCTTCAAGAGCGTGTCCGCTTGAGGATCAATATTGGGTGGCGCGCGGCGGCTTGAGGCTGCGGGCTTGCAGGAGATGCCGCGCTCGTAGGTGCCGCCGTTTCGGCAAAGACTCGCGGGTTCGAGGCGAGCAACAGTGCTGCCACGGCTGCAGCAAAACGCAGCGAGACCTGTCTTCTATTCATTTCGCTCTCAGCTCCGTCTTGGTATCGATTCCTGATCCGTTCCTATTCAAATTTCAGCCATTTGCCTACTCCAACCCATAGCAACCCCCCGTAAATACTGCGCGGCGCCGACCGCTGGTATTGTACTTTGGTGCAATACGAAAACCTGGGGGTGGGAAATCCCGGCCGGCAAGTGACTCGCTGGAAGCGCATCAGATGAAAACCTCGATGTCGGTGGATGAAGCGCGACGGATTGCGCTTGCGGCGCAGGGGTTTGCCGAGCCGCGGCCGTCGGTGCGGCTGGACCGCCGGCACTTGCGACGCGTCATCGCGCAGATCGGTTTGCTGCAAATCGATTCGGTTAACGTGCTCGTCCGATCGCATTACATGCCGCTCTTTTCGCGGCTTGGAGGCTACGCACCGGAACTGCTCGACGCGTCGTGGCTCGGCGCGCCGGCAAAGCGCGAGCTGTTCGAATATTGGGGGCACATGGCGTCGCTTGATGCCGTTCGAAATGCATCCGCTGTTTCGATGGCGGATGGCGCAGGCGGCTGACAAGAACGAGGACATTTTTGGGCGTCACAGTCGCGCGCGGCCCGGCTTCATGCAAGCGGCGCTCGATGAGATTCGCGAGCGCGGGCCGCTCGCGGCGCGCGAGATTACCGGCGCGGGTGCGAGCAAGGGCGGATGGTGGGGATGGAGCGACGGCAAGCACGCGCTCGAGGCACTGTTCGCCGCGGGTCGAGTCGCGGCGGCGGGACGTCGCGGCTTCGAGCGCCTGTACGATCTGCCGGAGAGAGTAATTCCGGCGCGCGTGCTCGCGATGCCGACGCCCGCCGTCGAAGATGCGCAGCGAGCGCTCATGCGAATCGCGGCCCGCGCGCTCGGCGTCGGCACTGAAAAAGATCTTTGCGACTACTTTCGTATCCGCGTCGGTGCTGGAAGACCGCGCATCAGGGAATTGGTCGAGGCTGGAGAGTTGATTCCCGTCAGTGTCGAAGAATGGCGCGAGCCGGCCTTCGTCGCGCGCGATGCAAAGTCGCCGCGCAAGCTGGATGCGCGCGCCCTGCTCTCTCCGTTCGACTCGCTCATCTGGGAGCGCACGCGCGCGGAAAGAATCTTCGGCTTCCGCTACCGAATCGAGATTTACACACCGTCGGCAAATCGCAAGTACGGATACTACGTGTTGCCGTTCGTGCTGGGAGACCGCCTCGTCTCGCGCGTCGATTTGAAATCCGATCGCGCGACGCGGACGCTGCTGGTGCAAGGCGCGCATTGCGAGCCCGGCGTCCGACCGAGCGCGGTGGCCGAACCTCTGATGCGCGAACTCGTCACGATGGCTTCGTGGCTGGGCCTCGAACAGATCAAAGTGACGCGTCGCGGCGACCTCGCAAAAAACCTCCGCTCGACGCACGTACATTAGGCAATAATTCAGTCTGACTCTTGCAACTTGCGGGTCAGGGTTTTGCGATCGACGCCGAGGATTGCGGCGGCCTCGCCGCGGTGGCCGTTGACCGAGGCGAGCACGGCGCGGGCGTATTCGCGCTCGACCTCTTCCAGAGCCATCCGGCGCGATGCGAGTTGTTCGAGGTGCGTTGGCGCGTGATGGTCGCCGGTGATTCGGCTGGGCAAATCGGCGCGCACGATCTTGTCGCCCGTGCAAAGGATGACCGCCTGCTGAATCGCATTCTGCAGCTCGCGAATGTTCCCCGGCCATCGATAGTGCGTGAAGAGATCCATCGTTTCGGTATCGAGTTGCGGCAGCTGTCTGCCCGCCTCGGCGCTGGCGCGCGTCAGGAAGTGCTTAATCAACAGCGGGATGTCTTCGGGACGATCGCGCAGCGGCGGCACCGCGATCGTGACGGTCGCGATGCGATAGAAAAGATCCGAGCGGAAACGGCCGTCGGCGACTGCTTTCTCCAAATCGGCGTTGGTCGCCGCGATCACGCGCACATCGACGGTGGTCTCGTCGGTCGCGCCGAGTGGACGCACGCGTTTGTCTTCGATCACGCGGAGCAGCTTCGCCTGAACCGACGGGAGCATCTCGCCGATTTCGTCGAGGAACAGAGTGCCGTGACTGGCCGCGACGAAAAGGCCGAGCTTGCTCTGCTTGGCGTCGGTGAATGCGCCGCGCGCGTGTCCGAACAACTCGCTTTCGATCAGGCTCTCGGGAATCGCGGCGCAGTTGACGGGCACGAACGGGCCGTTGTGCCGCGGGCTCAGAAAGTGAAGCGCGCGCGCCAAAAGATCCTTGCCGGTTCCACTCTCGCCGGTGATCAGCACGCTCGCATTGCTGTCGGCGACCTGCGCGAGCTTGCTCAGCAACGCGGTCATCTTCGGGCTGGCGGCGATTATATTTTCGAGGCCGTGATTGCGCGCGAGTTCGATTCGCAACCGCTTGACTTCGTTGCGCAGGTCGCGATTTTCCAGCGCGCGCGAGACGATCAGCAGCAACTCGCTGTTGCTGAAGGGCTTGGTGATGTAGTCAAACGCGCCGAGCTTCATCGACTCGACCGCGGTCTGAATCGAGCCGAACGCGGTGATGATGATCACCGGCAGGCTGGGCGCGAGCCGCTTCACCTCGGCTTGCAACCCGTGACCGCTCATCCCGGCCATCCGGAGATCGGAAATCAGCACGTCGGGGGACTCGCGTTCGACGATCGCGATCGCCTCATGCCCCGAATGCGCGCTCAGCGTGTGGTATCCAGCCTGGCGCAGGATGTCGCATAGCGCGGCGACCATGTCGTGGTCGTCGTCAACCACCAAGATGGTGGCGTGGGCGTTATGCACGCCGCTGTTGGAGGGGTCCGCGCTCATGTTCGACAATCTCGCTTGACGCCATCGGGATTGCGACGACGAATCGCGACCCCGACGGGTTCGTGCTGAAGGTTATCTCGCCGTCATGCTCCCGCACTATAGATTGGCTGACGGCCAGACCCATCCCGGTGCCCTTGCCCGGCTCCTTGGTCGTGAAAAAAGGCGTGAACAAGCGGTCCTCGTGTTCGGGCGCGACCCCGGCGCCGGTGTCCTCGAACGCGAGCGTCGCGCGCGGGCCGTTGTTGATTTTTTCAGAATTTGCGGTCACGCGGAGCGTTCCGCCATTGCGATTCATCGCGTCGAGCGCGTTCATGATCAGGTTGACGAAGACCTGCTCGAGCTGGTCTGCGTCGCAATTTACCATTAGCGGATTTTCGCCTAGTCGCGCGATGGTTCTGACGCCGCGGCGGGCGGCTTCCGGCTCCAGCAGCGTCAATGCGCGTTCTGCGATCGTTCTTAGATCGCAAACGGCTTTGCGCGATTCGCTCTTGCGCGCGTAGTCCAGCAGCATCCGCACGATTCGCGCGATCCGATCGATCTGACGGACGATGATGCCGAGCTTGACGCGCGAGTCCGCCGAGGTTGCCTCGTCATTCTGGAGCGCTTCAGCGCGCACGCGTATCACGCCCATCGGAGTGCCGATCTCGTGCGCGAGGCCACTGGCCAGCGTGCCAATCGTCGCGAGGCGGTCCGCGCGCTGTAACTCACGCTCGAGTTCCAATTCGCGCCGATGCCGATCCTCGAGATCGATCCGCGCCTGGCTGAGTTGCTGATCGAGCCTGCGAAATTCTTCGCTCAACAATTCCAATTCACTGCCTTGGCGGTCGGAATCCTTCGCGGAGAATTTCATCACCTTTGCCGACAGATCGGCCAGGGGCCGCGAGACGTAACGATTTACCGTCAGGGGTATGACTGTGGCGATCAGACCGAGCAGGACGAGCGCCACGACGATCGAAGCGATCGAGCGCGCGCGCTTGTCGCGCGCGACCTTGGTCCAGTCCTGGACTTCGAGCAGATATCCGATGACGTCGCCGTAGCGTCCTTTCAGCGGAACCAATTCGCAGAACCAGTTCTTTGCACCTGAGGTTGGTCCGAACTCCGACGGCTGGTGTTGCGCGAGTTGGACTCGGGCCGCATCGACGAGCTCAGCCGGGAAGTCCGGCAGCGAGTACCACAGCGTGCCGTCCTTGCGAAGGATTGCGCTGCGAGTTCCTTCGGCGTCCATTTTCCTGAACGAGTCGCCGATTTTTTCCAACTCTTGCGCGACGAGTTCTTCGTCAACCGAAGGCGCGAGGCCGGAGCTGATCGCGCGCGCCGATTGCTTCAGCTCGTTCACATAGACATTGGACTGCGCGACGCTCCAATACGCGTACGCCGCGATCACCGGGATCACGCACAGCATCAGGACGATCGTCAGCCGAGTGCCGATTCTCACAGACAGCGCTCCTCGAAATTGCGCTACAAACAGTACATCACTTATATGTGAAACCCTGCGCGGGTTTCACGCTTCCGCGGCAGGGGTGACCCCTGCACCCAGTACTAATCGCAAAAAGGCGAGGACGCCATTTTGCTCTCGTTTTGAGGGAACAATGCCGCGGCGCGATTAGGAATTTTGACCCACACGCTGACGCGACCCTCATATTAATGGCCGGGAATTCCCCCAAACGAATCCGCGACGGACATCGTGTGAGCAAGATTTCGCCCATCTGACGCGAGGTTGCAGCGCTTCATACGTGAAATCGTGCGATCGCGTTCATTTGGGCATGTCCTTTGCTGATGTGACAGCGGCGGCCCGCCTACGGAGAGGTGGCTGTGTGATGTCGGGTACATCGCGCTGGTCACACTGGAGTGGGGGACCCCGGGCCGCCGTACTTTTCGTGAGCACAACGGACGATGCACTCAATGAAAACGAAACTAGAGCAGACCGGCAACCTGACCCCTAACCCCCTTTTTTCGGGCCCTCGAGGGAAGGGGAACAATCGCGGAAAAGAGATCACGCAAATGAATGGAAGCCCGTTGCTGAATCGAGCTAACCTGTTCGAGGCCGGACTTTTCTCGTGGGGGATTCCTGAAGAGACCGCGCGCGAATTGACCAGGCATCATACCGAACTCAGCTACTCGCCGGGCAACCTGATCTTCAACCAGGGTTCGCCTGCCGACATCGTGCTGTGGGTCGTCAAAGGCGTGGTGCGCGAGGTCTGCCCGAATCCGAACGGCACCCAAACGCTGGTGCGGCTCGCGACGGCCGGCGACGTTTTGGGGCTCGCCGACCGCCTCAACGAAAAGGGGCAATGGGTGCGGCGCTTCGAGGCGTGGACCGCCAGCCAATGCGTGCTCGCGGTTGTCACGCGCGACCATGTGCGCGGTTTGATGAAGAACATGCCCGCTGAGGAACTGCTGACGCTGTCGGAGCGGATGAACTCGGCGGCCGCGGAATGGGTCCAGTATTATGCGACCTTCCTCGGGCTGTCGTATCGCGAGCGAATCGAAATGGTGATGGCCGAGCTGGGACGCAAGTTTGGCGTACCTGACAGCGACGGCATCCTGCTTACGTTCGAGCCGACTCATTCTGACCTGGCCGAGATGATCGGAAGCTCGCGGCCGGTGGTCGGGCGCGTGCTGACGGAGATGGTCGAGGATGGAGAGATCGGGCGGCGCGAGCGCAAATATATTCTGCTGAGCGGCGGCGCGATTGAGGCCGCGGTGAAAGATGTTTCTTGCATCCAGAACGGGCATGCGCCGAGCATCCAGCCGGCGGCGGCGAGCCGGCAGAGTATTCCTCTCAGGCGTCAGCATAAGTGGGGCCGGCAGTAGTTTCGGCGCGGCTTTCGGAACCTCTCCCCTAGCCCCTCTCCCTTCTGGAGAGGGGAACACAGAGATGCGATAGACGAATATCGCCATTCGGAATTGAAAATAATTCAGTCTTGCATCCGGGATGCGAGTTAGCTTATAGAGCATCACGTCCGGATCGTTCCGAAAATTCAGACAGATTTCGTTTTGAATTTGGGGAGTTTGCCAAATCAGACGACAAGCAGGGGAAACCCGCGGGGGCTGCCGTCCGCCGTGCGCGACGCCCGCTGTCGCATCAATGCGATCGCATGGAGTGAGTGATCGAATGAATACTCTGAAGCCAGATGAAGCAGGAAATCGTTTCGAGGCGCAGCTCCTGTCGTGGAAAGTCCCGCCCGGAATCGTGCGCGAGATTCTCGAATATCACAGCAACCTGACTTACGCGCCGGGCTCGATGATCTTCTGCCAGGGAGCGCCGGCCGACATAATTTTCTGGGTCGTTAAGGGCCTGGTGAAGGAGAGCTGTCCCGGTCCGAACGGAAATCGGATCGTGGTTCAGCTGGCGACCGCGGGCGAGCTGCTGGGAGGCGCGGACCAGGTCAATGAAAAGGGCCAGTGGATCCGCCGCTTCGAGGCGCAGGCGGTAAGCAAGTGCGTGGTCGCGATGATTACCCGCCAGCGTGTCCGCGACCTGCTGACGTCGCTCGATTCGGCGACCGTGCTCGAGATTTCAGAACGGATGAACTCGGCGTGGTCGGGACAAGTCCAATACTACGCGAGCTTACTGGCGATGTCGTTTCGCGAGCGACTCGAGCTGATGCTGGCTCAGCTGGGGCGAAAATTCGGCGCGCCGGACGACGAGGGTATCGCGCTGACTTTCGAGCCGGCGCATGGGGAACTGGCCGAAATGATCGGATGCTCGCGCCCGATGGTGAGCCGGCTGATGGCGGACTTGATCAGACAGGGCGAAATCGCGCGACGAGGGCGTCTCTACATTTTGTTAAATGACGGCGCGATCGCGGCCAATGTGCGCAACGCATCCGCGGCGATGGCGCCCTCGGCCGACCTGCGCGTTCAGGACGTCGGCGCGTCCGGGCGGCGTAGGCGAGCAGCGTAGCGTCGGCGGGCTCTATCCGCGACGCGGCGAGTCATTTTTTCGATTTCGATGCTGCCCGTTCGGCGGCATGTTGCCAAAAAATCGGCAAGCATCTGCCGCATCATCTGCACGACTACGCTGAGTTTCTAATCGAATGGCGTCGTTTTGCGCGTCCTCTTTCATTGGCGTGAAGATTGCTTGGGAAATATTTCGGTGGGTAATTCCGTCCAAGTGGTAAGTCCACCTTGGAGAACGTCATTATGAGCGCCAAGCGCATGCTTATTTCGCAAATCCCCGAATCGGTCGCAGAGGCCTACGACGGTGTGCAATCGCTGGTCACGCCCGACGGCTCCGCGTCGCTCGAAGAATTGCAAGGCGCGGTGGAATATCTGCTCGATACGGTAAAGGCGGCGCGCTGCCTGGACGGCAGCGTCGTCCCGACCCGCCTCAACTAAAAGCGCGCAATCAGTTTCGATAGTTGAATTGCGCCGCCATCGCGATTCGCGGGGCGATAGTTGCTTATTTCTGAGCGCTGGCAGGTTTCCTGATATTTTTTCTTGGCAAGCGCTTTCGCGGCTTGTACTCTGCGATCTGTGTTCAGCGCAGTCCTGGTAGAGTCGAGCGGTTTTCATCGACATGACTGACTTCGTTTACGTCGGCAATGAGCTGGAACTGTTTGCCGGCGCGAGAATCTGGAAGTCCTACGTGCATTTCCATCTCCAGTCTTATTTGTCGGGTGACATCCTGGAAGTTGGCGCAGGGATGGGTGCGGCAACGGGGACGTTCAATGACGGCACACAGAAGAGATGGGTATGCCTAGAACCCGATCGAGCTCTGGCGGATCGGATCAAGCCGAACCTGCCTCCGGACGTAACTAACTGCGAGGTAATAGTCGGCACCTTGTCCGATTTAGGACCGGGGGAGCAGTTCGATAGCATCTTGTATATGGATGTCCTCGAACACATAGAAGCGGACGCAGCCGAGCTCGCGAGCGCCGCGTCGCATCTAAAGCCGAGCGGAACTCTGGTTATATTGGCCCCCGCGCTTCAGTGGCTGTTCACACCCTTTGACGCGTCCATCGGCCACTATCGTCGCTATTCAAAAAATTCCCTCCGCTCTGTCGTCCCGGGATACCTGCGCGAAACAAAATGCATCTACCTGGATTCGATAGGCCTGCTGGCGTCGCTGGGAAACAAACTCTTCCTGCGCTCGTCCGCCCCAAGCAAAGCCCAGATCCAATTCTGGGACCGCGCGATGGTCCCGATATCAAGATACACGGACCGCGCTTTGAACTACGCGATAGGCAAATCAATCCTGGGAGTCTGGCAGCAGTCGCCTCTTTCTCCAGTTCTGCATCGCAAATAGCGGACTATAGTCCAATGAGTTCAATCATTGGGAAAAATGCGTTTCGTCACGCGCCCCGTGTCGATCCGGATGCCTTGTCTCATTGATGTTGCCCTAATCACAAGCATCAGACCGGTTCTTGGGCGTCATTTGCAATTTGCCTGCTTCGATGCTAGTAGCCCTGAGCGCTATAGACGCAACTAGCATCTGAAAGGCAAGGGGCACCTGAAATCGTCGTGGCGCTGCGTCGCAGCAGCGGCCAACCCTCGCATGTGAGGCAGGCAGATGTCTTACGCGGTGTCGAAGGACTGCAGAGGAAGGTTCGTCTATTCCGCGTGGCGGCGGTCCACGGTTCGCCAGCAGAAGAGTGCTGCGACTGTGCTTCCTATTAAAATTCCACTTGGGGAATGGACCTTACCGGAGCTTTCGGTGCCGTCAGGCGCTCCCGTGAAGGATCTGCGTTCAACGCAACCGAGAACTGAAGCAGCCAGAGTCGCACTTGCGAGGGGAAAACCATGAATGGATGGCTAAATCGATTTAACCAAGCTTCAGTTGATTTTCGTTCTGCGCGGTTCGTCACCATCGCGCTTGCTACAGTTGCGCTGTTATCCAGCTTCGGCGCTGCGCCGGCATACGCCACGACGAGGATAACCATCAGCCCGCTTTCGCTTTCGTTCCCCAATCAGGAAGTGGATACAACCTCGGCCGCGAAGAACGTGACCATCACCAATCCGAACGCCTCCGCGCTGCAGATAGATAGCGTAATGGCGTCTGCAGGAGACTTCTCGATTTCGAGCGACGGATGCAGCGGCATGATGCTCGCGCCATCGGCAAATTGTGTCGTCAGCGTGGTCTTCACGCCGAGCCAGGCCGGGACCCGCACGGGAACATTGACCATCAGCGACGCCGCAAGCGACAGCCCGCAGACCGTCAATCTCTCGGGCACCGGCATCCTGGTGAAGCCGACTTTTAATCCAACTCGCCTGAGTTTCGGTCTCCAGGAAGTGCAGGTACCTAGTGCTACGAAGACCGTAGTCTTGACCAACCCGAACCTGGTTCCCTTGAGCGTTACCAGCGTCGTCTCCTCGAACGCCGACTTCAGCGTGAGTGCCGACATGTGCAGCGGAACGCAGGTTGCGCCGTCCGGCACCTGTAGCTTTGGCGTGACCTTCACTCCTGCTGCAGCCGGAGTCGTCACAGCGAATATAGTCGTCACCGATAACGCTGATCCCGCGACGCAGTCGGTCCCGGTTTCCGGCGACGGCATCATCTTGAAGCCGACTTACTCACCGACCCATCTGAGCTTCGGCCTCCAACCGATCGAGGTTTCCAGCGCTGCGCAGACAGTCACTTTGACCAACCCCAATGCGGTTCCGCTCAGTGTGACCAGTGTCGTCGTGTCTGCGGGCGACTTTGCCTTAGCCAGCGATACTTGCAGCGGGACGGAAGTAGCGCCCAGCGGCACGTGCACCTTCTCGGTGATTTTTACACCAACGCAGACCGGAACTAGAACCGCGAAAGTCACCGTCACCGACGACGCCTATGTGCCCACGCAGACGGTCCCTCTGTCAGGCGTCGGCTATGTCATCACTCCTACTTTGTCTCCGACCTCCCTTTCGTTCGGAAGAGTCCAGGTCGGCACTATCTCGGCAGCGAAAACGGTGACGCTGACCAATTCCAATGTGGTGCCTGTGACCTTCACCTCGATCACTACCAGCGGTCCATTCGCCATCACCGCGAATACCTGCGACGGCTCGGTGCCCGCGAATTCGACTTGCCAGGTATCGGTGACGTTCAATCCGACGACCGACAGTAATCCGAACGGAACCACCGAAACCGGAAAACTAACCTTTCTCGATAACGGACAACGGAACACCCAAACGGCCACCCTTGTCGGCATAGCGTTCGGCACGGCGGCGACCGCGACTGCGACCGCAACCGCAACGGCAACCGAGACGCCAACGGCGACTCCATCGGCAACCGCGACGGCTACCGATACGACAACCGCCACGGCGACTCCGACGACGACGGCTACTGCGACCGCAACTGCAACCGCCACGCCGACGGCAACGGCCACTGACACTGCGACGGCGACGGCCACCGCAACCCCAACCGCAACATCGACGGCTACCGCAACCGCGACTGACACAGCCACAGCGACCGCTACTGCGACCGACACAGCCACGGCAACTGCGACGCCGACTGCGACCGCGACGGCAACGTCAACAGCGACGGCAACCGCGACTGACACTTCAACGGCGACGGCAACCGCGACCTTGACCGCAACTTCAACCGCCACGGCCACGCTGACGGCAACGCCGACTGCCACCGCGACGGCAACATCGACGGCGACGGCAACCGCGACTGCCACCACTACATCGACATCGACGGCGACGCCGACAGCAACTGCTAGCGCGACTGCGACGCCGAGTGCGAGCCCGACTGGCACCGCCAGCGCGAGCTCCACGGCGACAGCGACCAAGACTGCGACGCCGACTAAAACCAGGACTGCGACGCCGACCAAGACTGCAACGGCGACGGCGTCGACGACCGCGACGGCTACCCCGACCGCAACCCCGACCATTGTACCCAACGCGGGTGACGTCCTGGTCGCAGGTGGCGACACGGGCGGACTGCTGAGCGGCTTTATCCCGCTCTCAACCTCAACCAATTCGACTGCCGCAGCCGAGATCTACCAGGTCATGAGCGATGCCTTCTTATCGGTAGGTTCACTTAACACCGCGCGCGAAGCGACTTCGACTGCGCTCGTGCTGCCCAATGGCAAGACCCTGATTGCGGGCGGATCGCATTGCGCGGCCAAGACTTACGGTCCCGGCGGTCTGTGTGGAGGGTCATCGTACAGTGGCTTCCAGTGCGACGCGCTCAATACGGCCGAGCTGTATAGCGAGGGTACCGAACAGTTCACGCTGGCTGGCTCAGGCAGCGGCGGCGTGATGACGACCGCGCGCAGCGGCGCGACCGCGACTCTGATCGCCGGGTCGGGCACGTCGCTGGACGGCAAGGTGCTGATCACCGGCGGATCGAGCGGCAGTACGTTCCTGTCGCTCTCGACACCGCCGCCGGGATGCGCTCCGTTCGGGCAGGTGGCGCAGAACACCGCAGAGATCTACGACCCGGTGGCCGACACCTTCACCGCGACCGGATCGATTCCGGGATGCGCAGCGGGAACCGCACCTCCGTCATGCAGCACCGGACTTCCGGCAAACTGCGGTGGGACTGCAAGTCCGATTACGTCCACGTCTGAAAGTGGCACGACGGTAACTGTCACCAGCACAGCGAATCCGACCGGGCTGATCGTTGGCGACAACGTCACAGTCACGGGCGTTAGCGTTACGGGATACAACGGAATCTTCGCGGTAACCGCAGTTCCGTCGAGCACTACCTTCCAGTACACGGCCGCCTCGGGATTGGCCGCTGGAACGGGCGGCTTTGCGGCAGCCGACACGGCGCAGTGCGGGTTGGTCGATGCGGATGCGGCGCTGCTGAATAACGGCAACGTGCTGGTCGCGGGCGGCGACTACATCGTATTCCTCGGCCAGTCCTCCCCGCAGGCGTTCCTCTTCGACCCAACCACTGCGACGTTCAGTCAGACCGTGCCGATGAACGTGCCGCGCGAGCTGCCGGGAATAGTCACGCTGCCCAACGGGAATATTCTGATAGCCGGAGGCTTGACGGGAGCGTCAGCAGCATGCGCAGCGACTCCGGCTACAGCGTTGGCGTTTACGACCAACAGCTCGGCTGAGGTTTACGATCCGACGGTACCTTCGTGGACGCTCACCAGCGGATCGTCAGCAACGCCGGGCGCGGCAGGGGGCATGAACGTCAAACGAATCGCGGCTGGTTCGCTGTTCACTAGCGGCACCGATTCGGGCCTGGCGATCTTCGCCGGCGGCATCGACGCCGAGACCACTAATGGCACCACGCCGAACTTCCCGACCTGCGAAGCGACCACGGACATACACCAGAGTACCCAAACCGAGACCGACCTGTACGATCCGACGACGACGACCTTCACGGCGACTGGTGCGCTGCATCAGTCTCGCGGCGGCTACGGCTTCGGTATTCTCAATGCGGGTTCGAACTCGGGAGACCTGGTGGTGATAGGCGGCGAATGCGCGGTCGGAAGCCTGTCTTCGGCAGCGATTGGCAGCTCAGAGGCCGGCACACTGTGCGGCTCGGCTGCCCAGAGCGACTACTACGAGCTGTTCAATCCGAGTACTGGAACCTGGACGCTGGGAACGGCGGCGACGCCTCCGACCCCGGCTAATTCTCCAGCGTCGGCGCTCTTGCCATGACGCTGAAGCAACCGACTGTGCCTGGATAAACCAAACGCGCGATGCCGTCCTCGAAAGGGGACGGCATCGTTGCATGGTTAGAGTTGCGAGCCCATCCCCGGACCTTGCAACCCTCTTTGATCGGTGCGGTAGGGAGCGCACGCCTGCGCGACATTCGCGGGCCAACAGTCTGCCCGGCAGGTTTCCGGCGTACCATTCAAGCAAGCGCCTTGCGCGATTTTAAGGCAGGCTTGATTGTCACCAGCTATACACTGATCGCGAAGCTTTGGAACGGTGGCCTCAAATGCCGATGGCTGCTGCTGCGCGCATCCCGACAAAGCGAGCGCGAGAAGAGCAATTATCGACGAAGAGTTGCGGGGCTTCATGGAAACACCTGGTCGAGTAATTTCTGGATGTAGCGCATGGCAGGCCCGAATGGAACCGCGGACGACCTTGAGCATCTTCGATGATTGCGTGGATTCCACGATCATCACGCGCCGCGTTCATTGGTGCCGCGTGGAAGCCTCCGGTGCGTCAAATTTTACATTGCAATCATCTCAGATTTGTAGTTGATGTTTGGGGGTAGTGTTCACCGGGGCATCAGGTTCGCTCCGCTTTCAGATCCATTCGGTGGGTTGTGAGCGCGCTGCGCGCGAATGTCTGCAATGTTGATGCAGATGCTGTGCAGCGTCGCGCCTCGCCGCTATCGCGTTTACCGGATGCTCTCGCGGCTGGCCCCGAACCGCTATGAAATTTACCGGGTGGAGGGCGGGCAGATTTTCCTGAACCTTCACGAATCGTCGGCGATGGTTCAACGCGCGATGAGGTCTTACGAACCCGCCAAGCACGCGCTCATTCGAAAGCATCTGCGCCCCGGCATGACGTTTATCGACGTCGGCGCGAACAAGGGCGACTTTACCCTGTTGGCGGCGAGGTTGACCGGCGACTCGGGCAAGGTGATCTCGATCGAGCCGGAACCGGAGAATCATTCGATGCTGCAACGCAGCATCGCGCTCAACGCTTACCCCAATATCAGGGTCCTGCAACTCGCGCTCAGCGACGGCGACGGCACCGCCGCCTTGCAGATCGGTTCGACCAGTGGCTCCCACACACTGTCGCCGGAATTCAATGGGACCCGCACGGTTGAAGTCCCCACCAGGACGCTGGATGGAATGGTTAAGGAGCAGCAGTTGGTTTCCGTCGACATGATCAAAATCGACGTGCAGGGCTTGGAACTCGCCGTGCTACGCGGCGCCGCCGAGACGATGCGCGCTAATCCTCGAATCATCCTGCTGCTCGATCTTCCCAAGCAGAGCGAAAAACGGCGCGCGATTGGCGAGTACCTGGCGCAGTTCAGCTTCACTTATTTTCCGGAAAGCGATGAGCAGGCGCCGACGCGCGATCTCCCTGGCCACGCGTTCGAGGTTACCGCGATGCGGCTGCAATCATGAAGTTGACACGTATAGCGGGGATGCCACGCTCCGTAGCAATCGCGGTTGTGATTGCGATAGCGGCTTTCGCAGTGGTGGCGGTAGCGACGCAGGAGCCGACGCCGAATCAATTTCTCGGCCAAGGCAATCTCACCGAGAGTCTGCCGAACTTCATCAACCGATACGGCCTAGACTCTCCGGTCGCAGTCGCGATCGATCGCAGCGTGACGCCCAACCACGTGTACGTCGCCGACTGGAATAACAATCGGGTCCTCGGATATCAGAACGCTTCCGGATTTGTGAATGGCAAGGACGCCGATTTGATATTAGGCGAACACAATCCGGGCGCGATCAACGACTATTTGTCCGGGTTTACGAATTCCACACTCTTTCATCCGAGCGGTATTGCGGTGGACTCCAGCGGCAACCTGTTCGTCGCGGACAACGGCGCGAATCGGGTGCTCGAGTATAATCAACCCTTCAACACCGACACCGTGGCTGACGAAGTGTTCGGCACCTGCGGCGATTTCACCGGCGAAGGCGTCGGCTGCACCGGCGTCAGCGCAGCGACATTGAACAGCCCCACCGCTATCGCGATCGACCCTGCCAATAACCTGTGGATCGTCGATGCGGGCAACAATCGTGTCGTCAAGTATGCCAATCCCATCGCGGGCGGAAGCAACATCACCGCGAGCGTCGTGCTCGGCCAGTTGGCGAGCTTTACCAGCAGCGCGTGCAACCTGGGCGCGGCCGCACCAACGGCGGACAGCCTTTGCTTTGCCGGATTCGACGCTGGCCTGAGGTTCGATACGAGCGGCAACTTGTTCGTGTCAGACTCGGCGAACAATCGCGCGCTCGAATTTCTCGCTCCCGCGCAGGCCGGTACATCGCCAGGCGTCCCAGGCTCGGCGGGCGATACCACTGCCGACGAGGTATTCGGCCAGAACGGATCGTTCATCACAACCGACTACCAGGCAACGCACGGCGAAGGCGCCACTACCCTGCTCTCGCCGGGCGGAATCGTGCTGGACGACTCCGGGAATCTCTACATCGCGGACGAGGGCAATCAGCGAGTGCTGGAATTCCTGTCTACCGCGCTGAATCCGCCGGGTGCCGCCAGCCTGGTGCTCGGACGATGCGGAGCGTTCGATGCGACCGGATGCGCCGTTCCATCGAGTATCCAGGCAGGATTGGCGGAGATGCTTAATTTCGAGTTGTTGCCGGTCGGCCCCTCGAGTCTCGCAGGCGGGCTGGCATTCGATGAGAGCGGCAACCTGTACATTGCGGATACGGCGAACAATCGCGTGCTCGCGCTCACATCGCCGCTGACATCGTCGGTCTCAGGATTTTCGGGACGAGTGCTGGGGCAGGCTAGTTTTGTTCACAACGGCGTCGATCTGGTTGACGGCGAGGGCTACTCGGCGCCCTGGGGAATCGCGCCGGACCTGAGCGCAAATCCCAACCGCCTCTACGTAGTCGACTCGCAAAACAGCCGCGTGCTCGGGTACGCGAACGTCACTACGCTGGACCCGCTCAATCCTGCCGACGTGGTCGTCGGTCAGCCAGATTTCTTTTCGTACTACGCAAATCTGTTCGACAGCACTAACTCCAATTCGCCGACCGCCGGCACTTTGGCGTTTCCTACCGCGGCGGTGGTCGATTCGAGCGGAAATTTGTTCGTGGCGGATACCGGCAACAGCCGCGTGCTGGTCTTCTCAAATCCGTTCAGCCTGGGCGAGGCCGACGGATTCGTAGCCAGCCTTGTGATCGGACAAAACGGAAGCTTCACTACCGGTCAGGACGGAGACTACACGTCCAGCGGATGTCCTGGGACGCCGACTGCAAGCACGCTATGCGTCCCCAACGGTCTGGCGCTCGACCCATCGGGCAACCTGTACATAGTCGACGCCGGCTACAATCGCGTGCTCGAATTCAGTAGTCCCGCGAGCAGTCCCACGCTGGTGAAGGTATTCGGTCAGCCTGACGCGGTCACTTTCAATGCGTGCTCGAACGCCGATCCGACCGCGATATGCGCGCCCGACGGCGGCATCGCATTTGATTCCGCGGGCCGCATGTACCTTGACGGTGCGCATGCCGGCGCCGGCATCGGGATTTACAATACTCCCGCAAGCGAGAGCAGCCCCGACGTGGTGGTGCCCGCGCGCGCCCTCGGCATCGCAATCACATCCCTCGGCGGCATGTTCATCAGCCAGGGCCAGAACTTTTCAGCCGGGAGCTCGTCGATTGTCGAATATTTTCCGCCGTTCACCAATACGTCGTCGCCTTCGGTAATTTTTGGACCGGGCTTCACCTCGGGCACCGTTATCGCGATGTCTTTTTCTTACGGCCTCGCGCTCGACTCCAGCCAATCCCTCTACCTGGCCGACTCCGGAAATAACCGCGTGCTCATCTTCGACCACGCAGTCTCGTCGGGCACGCCGACTGCCACTGCAACCGCAACCGCGACCAGGTCGGCAACGCCAACGCGTACCCCTACCGCTACGCCGACGCGAAGCGCGACTGCGACCAGAACCGCGACAGCCACCGCGACCCCGACGGCCACCGCCAGCCGGACCGCAACGCCCACACCTACTCCATCGCCGGCGCCCGGGCGTCTCAAAATCAACAAGAAGAAACTCAGCCTCAGAGCTGCGCCGGGTGCGACCGCCTCTGCAACCTTTACGATCGGCAACGGCGGGAACGGCCCGCTGCACGTCAGTGTAAGTTCGCCAAAGAAGAGTCCGACTTTTGCGGAGATTGGCGGAGGAAACGGAATCGCGATCGTCGCCGGCGGAACGCACGAGGTGACGATCGTGTATTCGCCGACGCAGAAGGGAACGACCAGCGATCAGGTATCGATCACGAGCGACGATCCCTCGCAGAAGAAAGTGAAAAAAGTGAAGCTCAAGGGAAAGTCGAAATAGACCGGGGCCCGATCACCAAAGCGCGCCACAAGTGCGGCTGCGCTTACGATCGAAGATGCTTCAGAGTCCACGGCGGTTGCGCTCTCACCCGAGCGCAACCGCCGCAATCATTTAGCTTCCGGTGCCGAACAATCCGACCTTCTGAGTGCCGGTCGCCGCGTTGTCCATGAGGATCAGTTGTGCGGACAACGTTCCCGGCGAGGGCGGTGAGAAATTCACCGCGATCGTGCACGACGCACCGCCCGCCAATGTGCTGGTGCAGGTAGTGCTGCCGCCATCGACCGCGAACGCCGAAGTGCTGGTTGTGATGCTGCTGATATTGATCGTGCCGCCAGGAGCGCTGGTGTTGGGGTTGAACACCGTGACGAATTTGTCCGGGCTGGTCGTGCCGTGCGGCACGGTACCGAACGAGACTGAGGTCGGCGTCAACGTCGGTGCAGCCAGAGTCCCGGTACCTTTCAGCGTGATCGTCGCCGGGCTGTTCTTGGCGTTGCTCGTGATGGTCAGACCTCCCGTCTCCGCGCCTTGCACGGTCGGAGTGAAGGATACGGTCACGGTGCAATTGCTGTTCGCCGGCAGCACTCCGGTGCATCCGTCGGTTACGACCGCGAAGTCGCCCGAGGTCGCGACGCTGCTGATGGTGAGCCCGACCGAGTTCGAATTGGTCACGGTCGCAGTCTTGATTGCGCTGGTCATGCCCACCTGGGTGTTGGCGAAGGTGATCGTCGGCGAGAGGGTGATCGATGCCTGCAGGCCGGTGCCCGCGAGGTTAACCGTCTGCGGGCTGTTCGGACCGCTCGAGGGGATGGTTGCGGCGCCGGTGTAGTTCCCAACGCCGGTGGCGGTGAAAGTCAGCCCGACCTGGCATGAGCTGCCGCCCGCGATTGTCATGCCCGAGCATGTATCCGACGCTATCTGGAAATTCGCGCCGGGTGACGGGCCGGTGAGGGTCGCGGTCGTGACCGTGCCGATGAGGATTGGCGAACTGGTTGTATTGGTCGCAGTAATCAGGCGCACCGCCGTGGTCGTGCCGGTATTGCCGAAGGTCGAGTACGCAAACTGAATCGAATACGGCGTAACCGTCAGCGGCAGCGGCGTAGGCGTCGAAGTCGGTGTCGCGGTTAACGTCGCAGTGGCGGTATCGGTGGCGGTCGCCGTCGCAGTGGCGGTTGCAGTGGGAGTGTCGGTCGCCGTTGCAGTGGCGGTCGCGGTATTGGTGGCAGTCGCAGTTGCGGTCGCAGTTGCCGTGTCAGTCGCGGTGGCGGTGGCAGTCGGAGTTGCGGTCGCGGTCGCGGTATCAGTGGCGGTTGCGGTCGGAGTCGAGGTCGCCGTTGCGGTCGCGGTGTCGGTTGCCGTCGCGGTCGCGGTGGCCGTATTAGTTGCGGTCGCAGTCGCCGTGGCTGTGTCAGTCGCGGTCGCGGTCGCCGTGGCTGTGTCAGTGGCGGTTGCCGTCGGCGTGGCGGTTGCCGTTGCCGTTGCGGTGCGAGGTCGCGGTCGCTGTAGCCGTGTCAGTCGCCGTCGCCGTTGCGGTGGCCGTATTGGTCGCAGTCGCCGTCGCGGTTGGCGTGGCGGTCGCTGTGGCCGTGTTGGTCGCCGTCGCCGTTGCGGTGGCCGTATTAGTCGCGGTCGCAGTTGCGGTTTTTGTCGCGGTTGCGGTCGCCGTTGGCGTCGCAGTCAAAGTCGCGGTGGCGGTCGCAGTCGGGGTCGCTGTCTTTGTCGGTGTCGCGGTAGGCGTCGGAGTCGCGCATGCAGTCACGATTAGCGTGGCGCTGGCGGTAGCCGTACCGCTGCCATTGCCGACCCCCTGTACCGTGACGGTTGTGCCTGCTGTGACGGAGGCGCAGGTTGTGACAATGCTTAACGTGACTGTGCCGCTGCAAGCAGGGCCGGTGAGCGGAAAGTTCGAAGTGGCACCGCTCGGGAGGGTCGTAGTAAGACTGTAGTCAACGCTACCGGCGCCGGATCCTGTACAACCAACTGTGTAGTTTGCGGTGCCGCCACCAGCAACTGTGACAGACGATGGCGTAATCGAGACAGCCGTGAGATGCACGCTATCCGTGAACCTGTACTGCGCCGTCTGCTGAGAGGTCGCACCGGTCGCGGTCATCACGAACTTCACGCCGCCGTCGTTGTCCATAATCCCGAAACTCGTTGTCGGTGAATGAACCGGTCGTGTCCGCCGTATCAGTCAAAAATGTATCGTCGGCATCGGTTTCCTGAATCTGGATCGTCACCGTCTCGCCCGGCGCCCAACCGGCTCCATAAATCGTGACCGGAGAGCCCGGCGGGTAGTCGCTCTTGTCGGTGCGGATCGTCGGATACGCATACATCTCGCTCAGCGCCAGCGGAGTGCCCGTATCGTCCATGCCGCCCGTCATCAACACTTGGCCGACTGCGGGAACGGCGAAGAAGTTAGCCGCGAACTCGTCGCGCGCGACGCTCATCGGCTCGTTGGCGACAAAGGCGTTGGCGACCGGATCGTAAACTTCGTTGTCCGTCACCGGCTGTCCGGCGCTGGTGCCGCCCGCGATCAACACTTTGCCGTTATACGGCAGGGTCACGCCGACGTGGCCGCTGCGGGCGGTGTTCATGTGAGGGGTGAGAGTAGTAAAGGTCTGCGCGGTCGGATCGTATAGCTCGGCGGTATTGAGGTCGCCACCCGCGGCGTCGCGGCCGCCTTCGATCAGCACATCGCCGTAAAAAGTGTAGAGCAGCGATGCGGTCGCGAGGGTGCGCGCCGTGCTAAGGCTTCCCACCTCGCTGACGGTGTTGGTGACGGGATCGTAGAGCTCGGCGCTCGCCAGCGGCCCCGAAGAACCCGCGCCGCCAGCAACCAGCACCGTGCCGTCATCCAGTAGCGTCGCAGTGTGATCCATGCGCGCGTGCTTGAGCGGCGCCACCGCGGTGAAGGTTCGCTTGGCCGGATCGAAAATCTCCTCGTTGGCTATAGGCGCGGTGGTGTAGAACCCGCCCGCGATCAGCACGCGGCCGTCGGCGAGCAGGGTCGCAGTGTGATGGCTCCGCCCTACTTTCATCATCGGCAGCTTGATGAATCCGCCGACCGACGGATCGTAGAGTTGCCGCCGTATTAACCGATTTGCCGGCGCTGTTGAGTCCGCCCGCGAGCAGGACGGTGTTGTCGTTGAGCACGGTCGCAGTCAAACCGGAAACGCCGGCCGGTAATCCGGTCGGCAATGTGGTGAAGGTGTTGGAAGATAGGTTGAAAATTTCGGCGCTGGTGAGCGCGGAGCCACTGCTGCCGGTACCGCCGACGATGAGCGCCTGGCCGTTGGGGAGCATCGCGGCGGCATGATTTGCGCGCGCGGTTTGGAGACTCGCGGAAGTCGTCCACGAGCCGGGTCCACCGGCCGACAGCGGCAACGCCATCGCGATGATGACGAGAACAGTTTTCAGGGCAATAGATCCAATGCGCCCCGCCAAATTGCGGGGACCGTGATGGTCCTTCATAGACTCCCCTTCCCGTTATTACGCTCGTCCCGGAGCGGCGGGATCTAAAAAATAGGCCGAAAAAGAGCGGCCGCTATGTCCAGTTGTCCCCTCTCAAAACCCGGCAGGGCTTTGCGAATCACGATGGTAATTAGCACAAAATGCCCGCTTTGAGCAAACACTACACAAGATAGACTAACAGACCGCTTTCAAACCAACGAAAAACAGAGGATTGACTCTGAACGGACGGTACGAGTCAGTCAGGCGGAAAAACTAACAATTAGACGATTTGCCCGGAGAATAGACAGGAGCGTGACAATGTTTATCAAACGATCTGGTGGTAATGCGAGCCGGATCGGATCGAACTGCTAGCGACGACTACCTTTGCCGCTCAAATAGACAACTTGTGGGCTGTTGATGGCGTTGTCGTGGAGCGGGACGTTGCCGGAGCGCCTGCCCGTGGCGGTCGGCTTGAAGGTGACGCTGATGGTGCACGAAGCAAGTGCAGCCAGGCTCGCGCCGCACTATTGGTTTGCGCAAAGTCGCCGGCTCGTCGGTATCCCGGTGAAGCTCACCGCCGCCCCGCCTTGTTGGTCACTTTCAAAGTTCTTGGCGCGACTGGTGGTGCCGACTTTCTGAGCTCCGAATTTCAACTTCGCGGGCGAGACTGACAACGCACCGGGCGTGGCCGTGGCAGTGGGCGTCGCCGAGATGGTCGGCGTCGCGGTCGCGAGTCGGCGTCGCGGTGGCGGTGGACGTCGCAGTCGGAGTCGGAGTCGGCGTGGCGGTCGGAGTTGCAGTGGCGGCGACGGTCGTCGTGGCGGTCGGGGTTGGCGTGATCGACGGCGTCGCGCTTGGCACCGGCGTCCGCACCGGAGCGGAATTGCTGATCTGAAAGACGTGCGCCTGGTACGGCTGGAACACGCCGGAGAAGGTCGTGCTGGTATCGGGCGCGCTCGCCGCTCCGGTGTCGTAATCGATGATGCTGGCCGGCCGGCTGCGCGAGCGTGAACTCGGCGGTGACGGGCGACGCGGTATAGTTGTACGCGAACAGGTAGCGGCTGCCGTCGCCGCCGACCTTGGTCTTGGTGAACACGGTGCCCGCCGCGGAGTTCGCGGTGATCACCGGCGCGTCGGGGCTCAGCAGCACCGGCTCGAGCGATTTGATCTCGGTGGTCACGTCGATCAGTTCCTGGTAGAGCGCCGCGTGCTCGACCGGATCTTTCACTCGAGGCGAGACCGCGGATGCCATATTCCCAGTAGAAGAGTCCGGTCGCGCCCTCGACGATCGCCATCCAGCTCATGTCGTGCAGTTGCTGCTCGGTCGGCCACGCCGATTCCAGATCCAGCTGGAAAAACTGGATGACGGTCCATACCGGGCGCGAGCCGTGTGCCGCCTGGTACGCTGCGCGAGTGCGATCGGCCACCTCGGCGAGATCGTTGCCGGTAAGCGCCGCGAGCGGATAGGCGTCGACGCCGAGCACGTCGAGCGTGTCCTTCCATGACGGCAGATCGAGCGGATGGTTGAGCACGGCGTAGGTCGAAGCCCGACGGATCGTTCGCCTTGATCAGCGCATACTGATGGAAGGTCTGGGGCTGGCGCGTGAGCGCGGGCTCGTCGCCGACGTAGTATCCGACCACGTCGGAGTCGGACGACAAGGCGGCGGCGTAGTCGGAAATCAGCGTGTCCTGATTCTGGGTGCCAAACTCCTTGGCGGGACCGGTCGGCCAGTTCGGGCTAGCCCGAATAGAAGGCGGCCACGTCGGGCAGGAAGCGTAATCCCGAACTGCTTCATCGCATCGGTGTAGGCGGTAATCGCCGGCGTCGGCGCGTTGGTGATGTAGTAATTGATGATCATGTTGATCGGCGCCAGCGCGATCGCGGCCAACTCCGGCACGTAGTAAGCCTCGCGCAGCGAATATTGGGTGGTGTCGTAGATGCCGAGCACGAAGTGCGGATTGCCGTCGAGGAAGTGCGCGCGGTTGGCCGGATCGATCCACGCCTTCATGCCCGGAGCGCGCCGACGCGTCGAGCTTGACGATCGCATAAGGACTCTGCGTCATCAGCACGTTGCCGCTGCTATCCTCGATCTCCCGCAAGCTGGTAGGTGCCGAGCGGCAGGCGCTCAGGTCGATGCTCGCGGTGAATTCAGTCGAGGTGGGCGTGACGGTCTGGCTGGCGACGATGTTGCCGCTCGGCGTCGGTCGCATCGATTACGACCTGCAGGCTCGACAGCGAGGTTCCCGCCGGCGGCGTGACGGTCAGGTCCACGCTTGCGACCTGGCTCTGATCGGAAAACATCATGCCGCGGTAGTTCGGGTAGAGCAGGAACATCTGCAGCGCCGGCGGTATCTCCTGTTGCAGCGACATGTTCGCAAACCATGCATCTCCGCTGGTGATCGCGCCGTAAGTCTGCAGGCGCACCGAGTGTTCGTCGCCCGCGGGAACGGTGATGTGCTGCAGGGTCGTGCTGGTCCAGTCGGTGGTGCCGTTCGTGATCGGCGAACGGCCAAAGCCGAGCAGATCGAACATCGCGCCGGCGTAAGACTTCGTGCCGACGAGACCTTCAGTCTTGAGCTGGCCGCTCAACGTGTAGACCTGCCCGCTGGTGACCTTGAGCGAGTTCACGGCGACCGGAGTTGAATCGTTGCAGGTCGCGCTATCGCTCATCAGCATGGTGGCGGCGCCGTTGGGCGCAAGCGTGGTTGGATCGAGGCTGAAGCAGGCGCTCGGCAGCGACCATCCGGCAGTGCCCTGCGAGAAGTCGCCGTTCACCAGCAGATTGGGCCCGAGCGACCCTCCGATTTCGGGCGCCGTCAAGCCACCGTCGACCACCGCTTGAGCATCGGCAACCGACCGGGATGCAGCAGAGAGAATATACAGCAGTACTAACAGTACGGAGCATATAGGTAATGACTTAGTAGCTAATGCTCGAATAGCTAATGAGATACCGTGTCGATACCGACGCGACATGAAGGTTGTTCCCGCTCGAACGATGTGCACGATGCAATCGCCGAAGGAGCAACTTCCCTGCCGCAGCAGGTGCGGCGTCAGGTTGTTCCAGGATGGAACACTCCGTCTCGTGTCGTCACAGAATCTTCGCGTCGACATCCCATGATGAGACTCGCGCCGTTAAATTTGAGCGGTAGGCGACGTGGAATTGGCGGCGCTGTCCAGAAGCGGACAGCATCGAATTGGTCCGCGCGACTATGCCGCGGCGGCCCATACATGGCATAGTTGCGGACTGCAGTTTTGCCATGCACCGCAGTGAGAATCGTCAGGAATGCCCGAAGCGATAAACAAACCGGCGCCTCCGCTCGAAGAGGCCCCGGAGAGCCACGCCGCCGATGCCAATGACGGTCAGAGCGACGCGTCTCACAAGTTCCGCGCGGCCCTGCTCAAAACTTTTTTCACCGGTCTTTCATGGACCGCGGCTGCGCGCGGACTGACCGCGGTCGGCACGGCGGCGCGCTATGTCGTTTTCGTGCGCCTGCTGAAACCTTTTGACTTCGGCGTTATCGCCAGTGCGATGTTGATTTGCACGGCGGTGAGCGCGGCGACCGACCCGCGGATGGGCCAGGCGCTGATTCAGCAAGAAGACAAAATCGATCCGTATCTCGATACTCTGTTCACGACTTATTTTGTGCGCAGCCTGATTATCGGTTTGATACTGATCGTGTTCGCGCGTCCGCTCGGCAACTTTTTCCATCTTGGCGACGCATACACGGTTTTCTGGGCGATCGTTCCGCTACCGATACTGCAATCGCTGCAGAGTCCGCGCCTGATTTCTCTCTATCGCCGTCTCGATTTCCATTTCGTGACGATCCTGAACGTTTCGGAGGTTGCGGCGAGCTTCGTATTCGGACTGATCGCGGTGCTGTACTGGCGCGACTGGCGGGGTCTGGTGTTGTCGCTGCTGGCCGGCGCGGTGGTGCGCGATATTCTGACCTACTGGCTGTTTCCGCATTGGCCGCGATTCGGATTCAGCAAGGCTCATGCGAAAACGATGCTGTCGTTCGGATTGTGGTTCAGCTTCGGCGTGCTCTGCGAGTTTATCGCGAAGCAACTTGACAATCTGACCGTCGGCCATCTGCTCGGCCCGGGCGCGCTCGGCAATTACCAGATGGCGTTTCGCGCGGGCGAGATGCCGGTCGCGGAATTCACGACGTCGGCTTCGGTGGTGACGTTTCCGATGGTGGCGCGACTGCGCAACGATCGCCGCGCACGAGTGCGCCTGTACTGGTCGGTGATTGGCGTCGTGGCCGCGGTCGGGCTCGCGTACGCCGCGTTCATTTTTGCCTTTGGCGACCGGGTCGTTCATGCGGCTGTTCGGACCAGCATGGGTTCACGCGGTGAATCCGCTCAAGGTCCTCTGCATTTATGGAGTCCTGCAAGGAGTTCTCGTGGTCGGGCGAAGTTTTCTGACCGGACTCGGAAAACCGGAACGCTACGTGATCGTGGCGGCCACCCGCGCAGTCGTGCTGGCCATCGCGATCTATCCATTGACAGCTGTTGCACGGGCCCACCGGCGCGGCGACCGCGGGCGTAATCTCGATCCTGATCGCGCTGCCGATCATGGCCTACCTGCTGCAGCAGACGGACTAGGAAGGTGCGATGAGTTCCGTCAGCAGCGCGACTGCGCCATCGCAGCAAGCAGGACGGCCGCTCGTCAGCATCGTTATCACCAACTACAACTACGGCCGTTATTTGCGCGCCGCGATCGACAGCGCGCTTGCGCAAACTTATCCGAATGTCGAAGTGATCGTGGTCGATGACGGCTCGACCGACGACTCGCGCGGAGATAATCGAATCGTACGGCGAGCGCATCGTGCCGATACTCAAGGCCAACGGCGGGCACGGCTCGGCGCTCAATGCCGGGTTCGCGGCGAGCCGCGGCGAGATCGTGATGTTCCTCGACGCCGACGATGAATTGATCCCGGAAGCCGTCGCGCAGGTGGTGAAGCGTGGCGCCCGAGCGTCGCGAAGGCGCAGTTTCAGCTCGAGATGATCGACGAACGGGGCAATCCGATCGGCACGCGCGTGCCGCCCTTCACCGGCTTCATCCCCAACGGCGATATCCGCGATCGAATCGCGCGCTTCGGCGAATATCCTTCGTCGCCGTCGAGCGGCAATGCGTACGCGCGCGCGGCGCTCGAGCGGCTGATGCCGCTGGACGAAGCGACCTGGTTTGCCGCGGCGGAGAAGCCGCTGGTTTTCCTGACGCCGTTTTTCGGCGACGTGGTTTCGATTTGCGCGCCGCTCGGACGCTATCGCATTCACGCAGACAACGACTCGCGCCTCAAGGGCCGCCATCTCGAAGCGCTGCATCGACGCCTGAGCGCGGTGTTCTTTGTGCCGGAGACGATTTGCGCGGTTGCGAAGTCCAAAGGGATCGAACTCGATCCGGAGGTGCTCGGTTCGACTTCGCGCCGAATCAAGTTGCGGATGGCTTCGTTGCGGCTCGATCCGAAGACTCATCCGATCGCGGGCGACACGCGCGCTCGGATTATTGCTGAAAGGAATAAGAGCGTCGATGCGGGAGCCTGATTTGAGTCTCAGGGTGCGCGCCTCGCAGATTGCGTGGTTCATCCTGATGGCCGTCGCGCCGATGGCGGTCGTCAACCGATTGGCCGCGCCCGCGCGCTAGCCGCGACTCACTTTTCCGGAAGCGCGGAGCCGTTGGTCGCAGCGGCGGCAGGCCGAGGCTTTATCAGGTAGGCGGCGCGATCGTGGAACTGGCGCAATCTCGGAACCGAGATTGGTCGATGCGATCCCGGCGAGAAATTCATTGACCGCCCGCGCACATCCTTCCCAGTTGTAGTAATCGTCGATGATCACGATGCCGCCCGGCGCGACATGCGGATACAGATTCTCCAGGCAGACTCGGGTGGAATCGTACCAATCGCCGTCGAGGCGCAGCACTGCGATTTCGGACGGAGGTGTGAAGTGCGGCAAGGTTTCGTTGAACCATCCCTTGACCAGCGAATACGAAGTCGCACCCGACAGCTTCATCGCGGCCGCGGCTTCTTCTTCGGCAGCGCCGCAATTGTTGTAGTAGGTCGGTGAATCGGTCTTGCTTTGCCACACGATCGCGGCGGTGCCGTCGACGTCTTCGTGCGCCGGCGGAAGTCCCTCGAAGCTGTCGAACAGAAAATAGCTGCCGATCGGCGCCGAGGACCTGCACCATGCCGGCGCTCATGCCGCCGCGCCACACTCCGCACTCGACCACGCAACCTGGAATTGCTTTGTACTCGAAACAAAGCTCCAGGTTGTTGACGTACTTGGCCTCGTGAATCATCGTGTAGGCGCGGAATTTCCTGTAGATTTCTCTGAAGCTTGCACGCAGTCGCCGTCGTTCCAGCGTGGCCGCGATTACTCCGGGTGAAGGTAGAAGATCCGACAGACTCATAGTCCGCGATCGTATCTAACGGCGGCGATGTTTGCCAATCGCCGGGGAATTGATAGACAGAATACGAACGAAAACGATGCGCAAGAATCTCGCAAACTACTACGCCGAAGACATGTACGAGCCCGACCGCACCCTTGGCTCGGCTCGAGTCGTGGTGCCGATGGTCATCGCGCTGATTCATCCGGCGAGCGTGCTGGACGTCGGATGCGGCCGCGGCGCATGGCTAAGCGCATTTCGGCGAGCAGGGAATCGAGAACGTCGATCGGACTCGACGGCGACTACATCAAGCCTGCGACGCTGAAGATTCCCGTCGATCGATTTCGTCCGACTGACTTGAGCAGCAAGTTCAAGGTTCCCGACGGTCGATTCGATTTGGCGACCTGCCTCGAAGTTGCCGAGCATCTGCCTGCGGCCAATTCGCGCCATCTGGTGCGGCAGCTAACGTCTGCTGCGCCGCTGGTGCTGTTCTCCGCCGCTCCACCGGGCCAGGGCGGCGAAGGACACATCAACTGTCAGCCGCTTTCCTACTGGCGGAAGATTTTCGAGGAGTTCGGATTCAGGATGCTCGATCCGTTCCGGCCCAGGCTGCGTGACGATCGGCGGTCGCGTGGTGGTATCGTCAAAACATGGTCCTGTTCGCGTCGCCGGACGCGATCGACGCCAATCCTGCGTTAGCGGAATGCGGCGAGGTGCCGGTGGGCCTTGAATCCGAATGGGTCCATCGATGGGTGGTCGATGCACTGTCTTCCGGTCCGGCAACGCGGGCGCGACGGTTGACGCAGGGAGTTTTGCGCCGCGCCTCGAAGGCATTGCGGCCGAAGAGCTGAAGCCTTTCCCATTTCATTTCGATCAACGCCGATTGCAGCAGTAGATAGCCATGCCAACGGTTGAGCAAAATTTGTTTTTGTGGGGCAAGGCCGACGGCTGGAAAGACGACGGCGACAAGTGGTCAGTAAAATGGGGCAGCACCGAGCTGGAATGGTCAACCTCGATCTTCCCACGCATCCGGAAATTTCTTCCCGCGCCGACGATTCTCGAAATAGCTCCCGGTTTCGGCCGCTGGACCCAGTTCCTCAAGGGATTCTGCGACCAGCTGATCGCCGTTGACGTCTCCCCGGCATGTATCGAGCGGTGCAAGGAACGTTTCGCATCGGACTCGCACGTGCGCTGCTACGTCAACGACGGCAGGTCGCTGCCGATGGTCGAAGACGCGAGTGTCGACTTCGCGTTCAGCTTCGATTCGCTGGTGCACGTCGAGGCGGACGTAATCGCGGCGTATCTGAATCAACTCGGTAAGAAGCTAAAGCCGGACGGCTTCGCCTTTCTCCATCACTCGAATCTCGGCGCATATCGCAATTCGATTTGGCTGCCGAAGACTATCGGCCGCCCGCAAGCGATTGGCGACGGCGGCAAATCGGCGCCGATGTCGCGCGGTCTGTGGCTGCGGCGGCGGGCTGCAATCGAAGCTCACGGATTGGGGGCTGGTCAACACGTTCGACAATCGCGCCGAGTCGATGTGCGCGAAAGTATTCCGCGAAGCATGCGATTCCGCAGGCCTGGAGTGCAGGTCCCAGGAACTCGTCAACTGGAACCACGGCCCATCGTTAATCGACTGTTTTTCGGTCGTGACGCCGTGCAATGGGCGGCCGCGCAAGCCGCCGCGGCTCACCAGAAATCCTCATTTCATGGACTGAAGCGGAGCGGGCACGCCGCACCGCGGAGCTCTACAGCTCAGCTCGATCGCGAGATTGAATCGGCGCGAGCCCGCGCGCGTCTCCGGCTATTCCGCGGGCACCAGTTCGACCCGGCGATTCTGCGCGCGACCTTCGGCCGTGTCATTGGTGGCGACGAAGTTGGTTTTGCCGTACCCGTGTGGAATCAACCTGTCGGACGGAATCCCAGCTCTTACCAGATACTCGACCACGGCGTTCGAACGGCGGTCGGATAGTTTGAGGTTATACTCCTCGCTGCCGATGGCGTCGCAGTAGCCATTGACGTAAACCGTCATGTTGGGATTGGCCTTAAGACTTGTAACGTCCTCATCCAGAACGGCCGCATCGCCGGGGCGAATCGCCGATTTGTTGAAATCAAAATGGATACCGCGCAGCACCACGCGCTCTGTAGGAGCCGTGGCGGGCGGAGGCGGCGGCGGAGCTGGAGCCGGCGGCGGTGGCGGCGCCGGTCCGTCGACTACCTTGAGGACCATCGGCTTCGACCAATAGTCCTGCTCCAGCACCAGGTGCGTCGTCCCCGGAGATTCCTTGCGGAAGTAGAAGATCTGTGCGGCCCGCCTGGTCCACGGCTTAAAGTTTCGCCCACGGATCTCGTTAGGCCCCGCGATCAATTTGAGCGGCACGCCGGCGTTCCGGTAGATATACCAGTTGTTGTCGCTATAGGTCTTAAGCGGAAGCGATACGACCAATTCCTCGCCCACCGCAAGACCAATCGTCTTGCCCGTGTCCTGCAGGTCGACTTCCGTCTTCGGTTGCCAGGGCTCGTGCGCCAAGGCGGACGGCGCAGTCGACAGGAATCCAGCTGCGATCGCGAACGACGTGAGCAGGAATGACTGGAATAGCGATCGCTTGAGCATGGTTGAGCGAAACCTCTTGGTCAGAAGTCCTACCATATGGATTACCGGCGAAAAAGGCGGGGCATTCTGACTCAGTAGAAACAGCCTAGTTGGCGCCCCGGCGCCGCAACACTGCCGGAACGGTCCGCAGCAAGATCTCGATGTCCTTCCCGAGCGACTGATCGCGGATGTACTCGAGGTCGAGCTCGACCCGCTTGCGGTATTCGGCGATCTCGCTGCGACCGCTGACCTGCCAATGCCCGGTCATTCCGGGTTTGGCGGACATGAACAGAATCGAGGAATCGCCGTATTGAACCGCCTCATGCGGCACGATCGGACGCGGGCCTACAAGGCTCATCTCGCCGATCAGCACGTTGAATAGTTGCGGCAGCTCGTCGAGGCTGGTGGCGCGCAGGAATATTCCAAGCGTCGTGAGCCGAGGATCCTCACCCTTGGGCAGCTTGAAATTGTTCTGCACGTATTTCTCGTACAACGCGGGCGAGCTCTTCAGGACCTGCTCAGCGTCTGATCGCATCGTGCGGAACTTGTACAGGGTAAAGGGTTCGCCACTGAGGCCGAGCCGCTTCTGCCGAAACAGAGCCGGACCCGGCGACGTCCACCGGACCGCGACCGCGATCACAGCGATCAGCGGCGAAAGAATGATTAACAGTATCGACGACAGCACGAAATCAACCGTGCGTTTGACCGCCGATTGAATCGGGCTCAGCTCGCCCTTGCTCACCGATAGCACCGGAATGCCGGCGACATCGCCGAGCGACTGGCGGAACAGCCGGGTATCGAGCAGGCTCGGGATGATGTGCACGGACTTGCCTTTCTTGAGCAGCGCCAGGACGCCTTCAGCTCCCGCCGGCGAATCGGCGCCGTCATTCACGCCGATCAGATACACGTCGTCGAAGCGCGCGAGCGATTCCGCATCGAAGTTGTAAGAGAGTTTCGTCACTTTGCCGTTGCCGTGTCCATTGCCGTGGCCGTTGCCGTTGTGACCGGAGACGCGCCTGGTCGGCTGAACCACTACCTCCTGGTAGCCCATCGTATGGGTGGTACTCAGAAGTCCCGCGAAATGCTCGCAGCTCGCCTCGTCGTCGCCGATCACAACTGCGGTCCGCCATCGATGTGCGGATCGTCGCAGGTTGCGCAACAGAAGCGTGGTGCCCAACTGCCGGGTGAAGATGAATACAGCCGACGCGCCCACGAAATAGGCAATGAACTGACGGCTGACGAATTCAAACTTCAGTGAAAAGATCGCGGTTATCGTGATCAGCGCCCAAGTCAGTAAGGTCCGAGTCAGCGCGCGCGCGAGAAAATTGAGGCGTTCGGTGCGATGAGGTTGATAGGTATCAGTGAAAGCGGTCAGCGTGAGCCAACACAGAATGGCTACGACCAAGAGAGATGAATATTGCGATTGAGCTTCGGACGCGCGGCCATGCGGGACTACGAGAATACGTCCCCAATGCAGCGCGAACGCGATTTCAGTGGCCATGAGGTAGCCAACGAAAATGCAGATCGCATCAGCAATTCGCTCGCCGATTGCGCGGCTATTTTGCGGATTCAAACATCCCCCGCCACCGGTAAAGAGCCGGCGTCTCCTCCCTGTCCCCTTGCAACGGTCCCCTAATTTGGCCCTAGAGCTTCAACGACTCACTTTCTTCGTCACAGCCATCAACTTTTAGCTGTGTTACGACTTTGTTGTCAAACTGTAAAGCAGTTGAAAATTAGCCTCGAATCTGTGCCGATTTGCAACGGTAAATATTGACGATTTGTGATGTTTGACCGCCTTTGAGAAAGGCAATTGTTCCTTTGGGAACCGATCACACAGTCCCGACACGTTGATCAATCTTGATTGTCGTTTCTAGTACGATGCAGATCTGATTTTCCGAACGACGCGCCCTTTTTGGCCGCTTCTCCGGATATCGCGGGACTACGTGCGTTCCAGGTATTCAGTAAGAAGCTTGTCGGCGGTATAGACCCAGGCGATTTGGCGCCCGCCAAAAGCGACGGCTGGCAAAGGCTGTCGCACAATCAGGCCGCCAAGAGTTCGGCTGAGCTGCAACTGCGTGGAGAGAGAATCTACTTCGTAGCAGAGATGATGTAATCCGCCCCCGCGCTTCAGAAAGTTCTGCACGGGGGATTTTTCGCCAACCGGCTCGACCAATTCGACCAACGACTCGTTGGGCGAGGTAATCGATCGCAGGAAGGTGACTCTGACGCCTTGCAAAGGATCGGCGATTATCTGCCCGTCCCATTGCGCGGAGACTGATCGAGCGAACCGGTCCACGATTTTTTCGATCGAAGCGACGACAAACCCAATGTGATGCAGAGCCATCGACTCTCTTCGCCGAAAGTTCAGCCGATGCGGCGGAAGGCAATGTACATCAGCGATCGCGACGCGGCCGCAACCTCGAACCGCATTCTGGTTTCCGCCAGGAACTCATCGAACGCCCTCAGCTCATTGTTCCGGTCGCAGAATTCATCGAAGTAGATGTAGGTTCCGATCGAGATGTAATCCTTGAGAGCGTTGAGCACGAACTTGGTCGACGAATACAGATCTGCGTCGATGTTGATAACCAGCTGATCGTGCTGCGGCGGGCGATAGCCAGGAAGAGTCTCTTCAAACCATCCCTTGAAGAACTTCACCCGCGGATCGTCAATCTGGGGCGCTTGTCCGTTGGTCGAGAACAGGCCCTTCTTGAACAGCATGTTCCACGATTCCGGCAGCCCTTCGAAGCTGTCGAAGCCATGAAAGCGTGATTCAGGATTCCGCAAGCGCTCGCTCCAGTACCGGATCGATCGCCCCTGCCAGACGCCAAACTCGAGGTAGAGAATCGGCTGGTCGCGCAGCGCGTTGATAAGTTGATCGTAGACGTTGGCCCGCGACTCGACCCGTTTGGGAACGACGATGCCCTCGCTCTTCAGCCACCGGCCGGTCTCCAGATAGCTGATCGAAGCGTCCAGCGTATGAATAATTTCTTTGGATAAAATCGGGCCGATGCGGGTCGCCAGATCCTTCACGGCGCGAAGGCGTTCACCCCACCCGATCCCTGCCGCCGCGTCGCCGTTGCCGCTGGTATCTTCAGGTCCGTTCACAGTGCAGATTCCATAGCAGGTTGGATCTCTCGCGGGCGGGTAACGCTGCGTATCGCGACTCGAATCCGTCGGGGTCGATTAGCTCGCCGGTCTCGATGTGATGGATGATGAACCCGGCTTTTTTGAAGGCCAGCAGAAATTCCAGCGGGTCGCCGCCCGACTTCCTGAGAACCACCGGATCGAATTCAGTGATGACGTGGCCGCAGGTCGAGAGTATTCGCGGCATGCTCGCCAACGCGCGCCATTCGCTGCCCTCGATATCCATCTTGATCAGCGAAACTTTGATGCCGGCAGGCAATTCGTCGTCGAGCCGCACGCATTCGACCTCGATACCGTCGCGATTGCCGGTACGTTCGTATCCCAGCGAGGTCAGCGGTCCATTGGGGAAAAGAGTTGCAGTCCCGGGTTCGTGGCTGACCGCTTTCGGAATGACTTTCACGTTATGAATATTGTTCAATTCCAGCGAGCGGTAGAGCCTTTCGCGGTTCGCGGGCTCGGGTTCGAAAGCGTAGACGCAGCCGCTATCGCCCACCAGCCCGGACAACAGGCAAGCGTGATAGCCGTTTTCGGCGCCGATGTCGACCGCCACATCGCCGGGCTTGACGACGCGTTTCATCAACGCGACGATCTCGGGCTCCCACGCGGGTTCATCGGCGCTGAAGGCGACCCTCGGATCGAAGCATGAGTCGTACGGATCGATCGCCAGCTTGTACCCGTTGGTCTCGATCACATCGGAGACGAGCCGGCGTCGCAGGAAACCTCTGACCCCACGGTAAAGCGGCGTTCCGTAGAGCCTCCCGTTGGTGATGCGTTTGCCGAACCGGTAAGCGAGGCGATAGGCGAATCCTGACATATAATTCCCCTACTACAGCAGGTTTTCGGCCGACTCGCTAATCATCGTCAGGCTTTCGTTGACCTCGAGATCTGCGATGTCGTTGGGACTGACTATTTATCATGGCTCTTCGCCAATAGAATATCTTGCGGTTTCATTTTTCAGAAGGTAATTGGCTGTGGTGCCGGCAAACGTGAGTTCGAACAGCAAACCCCCGTGGAAGGGCGGCGAAAAAGCATATCGCGCATCGGGCGCGCGTTCGAATATGCAGCGGCAGCGGGCGAAGTTTTTGTCGTTCTTCGTTCCGTGGATCCCGAGCTGGCGGATGCGGCTGTGGCTCTACCGCCTGATAGGCATCAACATCACCGGACAAGGCAACTACATCGGGCGCGAGTGCTATCTCGATACGGAATATCCGGAGCTGATAACCATCGAGCCGGGGAGCAAACTCTCACCTCGAGTGATCATTTTCTGCCACTCCAGCAACAGCGATTTGCTCCGACCGGTAAAGCTTGGCGCGGATTCCTGGGTGGGTGCGGGCGCGATTATCGGTCCGGGCGTGACGGTCGGGGCAGGTGCGATCGTAGCGGCTGGCGCGGCGGTATTCGCCAGCGTCCCCGCCGGCGCGATCGTCATTGGATCGCCGGCACGGATTGTCGGCAAGGTTAAAGCGCAGGCTCAGCATGATTCCGCCGACACCCCTGCCCTGCCTTGAAACTATCGATGCCGGACCGCAACCAAATTATCAATGCGATCGAGGGACGCGAGCATCTGCGCGCGCTCGGCCTGATGCGCCAGTTGTTCAACGAGGCGCCGACGCTGGCCAACGCGCAATTTGTATTGAAGCAAGCTGCGCCGATACGCGAATATCTGGCGCTGGTTCCGTGTCGTCTCGCAATCCTGCGCTCATTCACGGTCGAGCCGGTGGTTCCGATTCTCCGCACGCTCGCACTGTTCCACGGGATCGATTTGATCGTGCAAGTCGGCGACTTCAACGCGTACAACACAGAACTGCTCGACCCGCAGAGCAGCTTTTATGGATTCAATCCCGACGTCGCGATCCTGGCGACCCAGACTCGCGACGTTTTGCCCGAGCTCTGGAATGATTCCGCCGCAACCGAAGACTACGAAGCTTTCGCCGCGCGTGCCGCCTCGGACGTCGAACATCTGATCGATTCGCTGCGCTCCCGCAGCAAGGCGCATCTGATCCTGAATACCCTGGAAATGCCGAATTTCCCGAATGCGGGCATCCTGGACAGCCAGCGAAATACCGGACAGAGCGAGGCGATTCGCAACGTCAATCGGCGGCTCCGGGAAGCCGCCGCCAAACACCTGGGAGTTTACGTGCTTGATTATGACGCTCTGATCGCGCGGTTCGGACGCCTCAACTGGGGCGACGAAGCAAAGTGGCTGACCATGCGCATGCCTCTCGGCGCCGACTCCTTTGTTCATCTGGCGCGCGAGTACATTCGCTTTCTCCTGCCGCTCTGCGGCCGCACGTGTAAGGCGCTGGTGATCGATCTCGACAATACGATTTGGGGCGGTGTCATCGGGGAAGACGGTCTCGACGGCATCAAGCTGGGCGCCGAGTATCCCGGGAATGCGTACCTTGAAGTCCAGCGCGCGATCCTCGACCTGCATCGCCGCGGCATCATCCTCGCGATATGCAGCAAAAATAATCCCGAAGACGCGCTGGAAGTATTCAAGCAGCATGATGCGATGCTGCTGCGACTCGACCATTTCGCTGCGACGCGGCTCAATTGGAAGAGCAAGCCGGAAAATATCCGGGAGCTCGCGACCGAGCTGAACATCGGGATCGACGCGCTCGCGTTTCTCGACGACAACCCGCTCGAACGCGAAGAAGTTCGGATGCTGCTGCCCGAGGTTCATGTAATCGATCTGCCTGCCGGTCCCGCGCATTTCGCCGCAGCCTTGCGCAGTACGCCGGTCTTCGAACGCCTCGCGCTATCCAACGAGGACCGCGATCGCGGAGCTTACTACCAGGCAGAGCGCCAGCGAGCGCAGTTGCAGGCCACCGGCGTTGCGCTCGACGACTACTATCGATCGCTCGGGATGGTGGTCGAAATCGGCGCGGTTACTTCGCGGACCATCGCGCGGGTCGCGCAACTCACGCAGAAGACCAATCAATTCAACCTCACGACGCGCCGATATAGTGAGCAGGAAATCGCAAGCAAGGCGGCCGATGCGCGCTGGCGCGTCGATGCTCTGACGGCCTCCGATCGGTTCGGCGATTACGGATTGGTTGGAGTGGCGATTACCAATCGAAACGGCGACATCTGCGAGATCGACAGCTTCCTGCTAAGCTGCCGCGTGATCGGACGGGCGGTGGAAACCGCCCTGCTCTCTTACCTGGCGCGCGAAGCGGCATCCGGCGGCATGCGATCGATCAGAGGATGGTATCTGCCAACTCGAAAGAATGCCCCCGTCGAAGGATTTCTACCCGAAGCACGGTTTCAAGATGATAAATGAAAACGATGGCAAGACGCTGTTCGAATACGATCTGAGTAAAGAAATCGGCTGGCCCGACTGGATCGAGCAACGAACCGAGCGGAGCGAATCGCGATGACCAACGAAGCAATCCTCGAAAAAGTGCGCTCCATCGTAGCCGAGGTCAGCGAGGTCGAAGTCGCGCGCGTCACCCTGGAATCTTCGCCCACCAACCTCGAAGAATGGGATTCGCTCGCGCAGGTGAACATCGTACTCAGTCTCGAGCAGGAGTTTGGTCACCAATTCTCGCCCGAGCAGATCGAGCGCATGGTCAGCGTCGAAAAAATACTCGAGGTCCTCACTGCGCGCGCAGCATAGGCTTGCGGTACACCCCGAGTATCACGCTGGCGGCGAAGCGCGACGCGCCCATCCGAATCAGCAAGCGGCTCGCGGCAAGTTCGACCGCGCTTAGCGGCGCGATGAAATAAAATAAGGGACGCGCGGGCACCAACAGCACTTTCTCGCTCGAAAGCCCGGCCTGTCGCGCGACCGCGGTGAGGTCGTCGTAGGTGTTGGCGCGGTAGTAGGTCGGAAATACATCCTCTTCTTCGCGAAAATCCATGAAGCGAATCATCTTCATGATGAACGACTTGGGCAGAACGCGGCGTCCCGCCTGCACGATGTGCGCCGCGTAGCTCGACACGTTGGGTGTGTGAATGATCACGCGGCCGCCTGGAGCCAGCACCCGCGCAAACTCGGTCAGTACCTCGCGCGGATTCTCGAGGTGCTCGGCAACATTGTTGAGCGTGATCAGATCGATTGATCCATCGCGAAACGGAAGATGGTCAAGTGTGGCGCCGACGCCTGCGCGAATGGTGCGATGCTTCGCGATCGCGTCAACCGCAAGATCGCAGCACACCGCCAGCCTGACGCGCTGCACCATCGCGAGCTCGAGTTCGGAGGTCGAGGTCTCGAGGATCTTGTGACCCCCGCCCGCATCGAGCCATCGCGTATCCGGCGTCAGCACCTCGTCGATCAATCGCGCATAGGTGAGCTGCGTGTATTCGCGCTCCGGATGAATCCGGTCTTTCAGCCAATAGTACGAACCGCGGCCAAGGTATCGATCCAATGACTTCAACATGTCGCCCAAGAAGATAGCCTCGCCGACGGCGGCCGCGCGATGCTTGCAGAGGTTTCCATCGAATGCGAAAGTGGCTCTACGGGAATGAGTTTCAAAGGTGCAGCCAAATCGGTGCTCCCACCGTCCCTCGCCAACCGCATCCGGGTGGCGGGCTACCGTTGGGCGCTCCGTCGATTCCGGCCTTACCAGGTGCGCCGTTCGCGCTCGGGCCATCAGTTCGACTTGTGGATTTCGGATCCGACGGCAAAGAGCTGGTACGATCGCGATTCGGTTGAAATCCCGCTCGAAATGACTTTTCTTGCGCAGCATCGTTTGCGTCCCGGAGCGACTGTTTTCGATTGCGGCGCGTTTCAATGTCTGATCGCGATGATCCTCGCGAAATTTGTCGGCGCAAACGGAAAAGTAGTCGCGGTCGAGGCCAACCCGCACAATTACGAGGCCGCAATTCGAAATTGCCGGCTGAACGACGCCGCCAACGTCGAAGTGATCAACGCGGCCGTCTCCGACAACTCCGATCCGGTTGAATTCAACTGCCGCGCGAACGGACAGGTCGATGACGGCAGCGGCGCGTGGGGCAAAATTGCGGTCCCCAGCATCAGCGTCGACGAGCTCACCCGCCGATACGGGCCGCCGAACGTTCTCTTCGTCGATGTCGAGGGCTTCGAATCGAAAGCGATAAAGGGTGCAGCCGATACGCTCTCGCGCTATCGCCCGGATTGTTTTTTTGAAATGCATGTCGGATGCGGACTCGAAAAATTCGGCGGATCGGTGAAATCCATCACCGATCCGCTACGCGCGCTTGGCTATCATCTCTGGATGAACGGTCCCGGTCTCGACACTTTCATTCCATTCTCTGAAGGCGCGGCGCTCGTCCAGGAGCGATTCTTCCTCATCGCAACTACCGCATCCTAGTCTGTGATAGTATCTCAAAGTATACATCGGCCATTCATGGTTCGACTGACTAGTCGAGTGGCTATTGTATTTCTGGTCATCAGTCTCCCGATCATCGCGACGATTCGTTCCGCATACGGCAATGAAATCGCGACTGGAGGCCTCGATGCGCCGGAGACGGGCTACAGTTTAGGGCCGAATCTACTGATCAACGGCGATCTGCGCTCTGGTCTTCAAGGATGGACGCTCAACCCGGGCTGTTTCAGCCTCGACGGCAGTGGCGATAACGCCAGCCTGAAGTTGCAGGAGCCGTGCGCGGAGCCGTATCCGTCGGCGAAAAATGATTTCAAGTGCCCGCCGGGCCTGTACACGATTTCGGCCGAGATAAAAACGCAGACCAACATCACCGTGCCAAAGCGGCTCGGCGGTACCCAAATCAAGTTGCTGGCAGTCCCTGCAAAAAAATGGGCGATGACCAAGGTGCTGGTGGGCACGAACGACTGGTCGCCCGTGATGAAAGCGCATGCAGCGGTCGCCGATGGCAGCGTCGGCACCTTCAGCGCGAACACCGTGGGTCCGATGGCCGGAACATCATGGTTCAGAAAACTTTTCCTGGGCCGCGAGATTCCGCCGCCGCTGCAAACCTATCTGCTCTATCCAAACTATCGGGGAATGATGTTCAGCGACCAAAGCCAGGTCGCGCGCGTCGCCATCGACGTTAAGCCGTCCGCGGATACGAACATGGCGCAGCTTCACGTCGCGATCGAAGTGACCGATTCATCGGGGAAGGTGCTGTCGACTAATCGGATTTCGCCGCCGGCCAATGGATCGACAGTCGCAACCGTCGATATGGGGAGCCTGCCGCCAGGACAGTATCGGCTGCAAGGATATCTGGAAGGACCCGGCGACAAGAAGATCTTCACGCCGTCGTCCTACACGATCGTAAAGGTCAGTAGCGAGACCCGCGCCAAGATGAAAGCGTGGATCGATCCGGACAATATCATTCACATGGGCGGACGCCCGCGATTTGTGATCGGCCTCTACGATACGACCGGCTTCGGGCTGAAACCCGACTTCTACGCTCCGCGATTGACGGCGATCGCCAAGGCGCCGATCAATATGATGATCAACTACTATATCGCCAACGGCCGCGCCGACGTGATCCATCCTTACACACAGGCGATGGAGCCGTTCGGCATCTTCTACCTTGCGACGGTTAGCGCTTTTTTTCCCGAGATGCGCGCGTATCCCAAGTGGGCGGCGGCAGGAAACGTCGGCGCCGACGATGTGATGACTCAATATGCCAAGGGACTTGCCGACGACTCGCGCGTCGTTGGCTACTACACCTGTGACGAGTGCGCCAGCCGAAAGACAGCCGCGGACGTTCCATCAATACAGCCTGATCAAAAGATACGACCCCGGCAGCATCGCGTTCGCGGTGGAAAATTTCCCCAACGAGTACCAGTTCTGGCGCGACACCGTCGACGTCCTCGGCGTCGACCCGTACGTTCTCGGCACCGCATTTCCCCGAGAGCTACGTCGGCGATGTGACTCGCAACGTAATCGGCGCGGTTCATAACGCGCGGCCAGTATGGACGGTGATCCAGTTTTTCTGGCTGAATTGGACTGTCGCACTTCCCCACCGAGCAGGAAGCTCCACGACATGAGCTGGATGGCAATCACCGAAGGCGCGCGCGGAGTCTTCTATTGGTCTTACGGACTGCGCGGACTCGACTGGGGCAAGCGCGATCCGGTCCTTCGACAGCAGCGGTACGACGAGCTGGTCAACGTGACCAAGGGGATCAGCGCGCTCGAACCGGTGCTGCTCGCGCCGGACAGCCAGGTCCTTTCGGCAAATTCGGCTACCGGCACGATCATTACCAAGGAAAAGAATATGAGTGGCGGGAGCCGCTACCTGATTTCGTACAATCACAGCGACGGCACCGTGACGGCGAGCTTTACTCTGCAGCGTCCGGCTCACGCGGTATCCGTTGTCGGTGGCGAGAATCGTTCGATCACACCCGACCAGGGCGGCTCGCAGTTCAAGGACACCTACGCACCATTTCAAGCTCACGTTTACAAAATAGACTGACGATGGTTTGCCGTTTTAACTTCCCATCAGCCTCTGCGCTATCGTTTCTGGTTGGCCGAAGACTCAAATGACTGACAGAAAAGCATTGCGAATGCCCAGTTTCGTTCACGTGGGACCGCCTCGCACGGGCACCACATGGCTGCACGAGGTGATGCTGGGACACATCGGATTGCCGAGTGAAAAGGAAACGCGATTCTTCGACGTTCGCTACGATCGCGGAGCCAAATGGTACAGCGATCTGTTTGGCGACTACCCGTCCGATGTTCCCGGCGGGCGAGATGGGTCCCACCTATTTCTCGAACGCGATCGCGCGGGAACGGATCAAGCACGACATTCCCGATTGCAAAATAATCGTCACCTTTCGCGAGCCGGCCGCGAGACTGTATTCGCTCTATCGGCTGCTGCGATCGGAGCGCCGCCCGGTGAACGACACCTTCGACGGGTATTGGCGGTTCCAGATCAATTGCGGCGCCGATCTGTGCAGCTACGCGACGCATCTCAAGCGGTGGCAGGCGACCTTCGGAAAGTCGCGAGTGCTGGTGCTGTTCTACGAAGATCTGAGTTCGAATCCGCAAGGCTACCTGGACACGGTTTGCGATTTCGTCGGTGCGCGCCGCATCGCGCTCGATCGCTCCGAGTGTCGGCGGCGCAAAAGTCTATTCCGCTCCCGGCGCCGCCCGCTCCAACCCGATTGCGCATCTGCACGGTCGAGACGATCGATTGGCTCTCTCGTCACGGCGCGCGTCCGCTGATCCAACTCGGCCAGCGGACGGCGTTATGGAAAATCATGCGGCGCCCGTTCGTTGAGTACTTTCCACCGCTGAGCGATGAATCGGCAGACGAGATCCGCGCGATGATGCTGCCCGAGACCGAGGAGCTCGAACATCTCACCGGCAGAGACCTATCGCGCTGGAAGGACGTCGCGCATCGCAAGCTCGACCATGACACCGCAGATATACGATCGGCCGCCCGATAGCTGCCGATGGACGCGGCAGAGCTCGAGCCCCTTGTCAGCGTCATAATCGACAATTTCAACTATGCGCGGTTCATCCGCGCGGCGATCGACAGCGCGCTCGCGCAGACTTATGCGCCGATCGAAGTAATAGTCGTCGACGATGGTTCGACCGACAACTCGCGCGACGTGATTTCGAGCTACGGCAGCCGGGTATCCGCGGTCTTCAAAAGCCAATGGCGGCCACGCATCGGCATTCAACGCCGGATTTCGCGCCAGCCGTGGCAGCATCGTGATGTTCCTCGACGCCGACGACGCTCTGCTGCCGAACGCGGTCGAAGAAGTCGTGCGCGCGTGGCACCCGGCGAACCGCAAAAGCGCAATTCGTCCTCGCCCATATCGACGCCGATGGGCGCGCGCTCGGAGCAATCGTTCCATTTTCACCGGGGCAGATGCTCGACGGCGACATTCGCGCGTCGATACTCGACGCGGGCGGCTACGTTGGCGTACCGACGAGCGGCAACGCCTTCGCGCGGACGGTGCTCGACCGTCTCCTGCCGTTGTCCGAGTCGCAGTGGCGTCAGGCCGCCGACACTTCGCTCGAAATCATTGCGCCGTTTCTGGGCGACGTCGTTTCGCTCAGGAAAACTCTCGGCTGCTATCGGGTTCATGAGGCCAATCACGGAATGCTGGGCGACGATCTCGATCCGCGGAAGCTTCGCGTCAAGATCATTATCGACTTGCAGCGCGAATGGGCGCTGTCCGAATTCGCCAGCCGCTCGGGGTTCACGATCCCAAGCGATTGGGCCGCGCGCGAACCGGCTCATTTGAAATATCGGCTGGCCTCTTTGCGCGTCGACCCTGCGCATCACCCGCTGATGGACGATCGGCCGACACGCCTGATGCTGATGGGCCTGAAATCCACCTGGCGCAATGCGGGATACAATCTAAAGAGCAAAGTCCTTCACACGGTCTGGTTTCCGCTCGCGGCGCTTCTGCCGCAAGCCGCCGCGGTGAAGATAGTTCGTTTCGGACTACTGCCCGGCCGACGCTCTGCAAAAATTCCGGCGACCTCCGCCAAGCAACTGCTTAGCGATTCCTAGTCGATCCTGGTTTGCGCCAGAGCGTCGCGATAAATGCCCTCATACTGCGTCGCGACCGACGCCCATGAGTTCTCCGCCTCAACTTTGCGCCTTGCCTCGCGCGAGAGCGATTCACGTAGCGCGGGCTCATCCAGCAGCCGGACGATGGACTCGATGAACTTCGCGTCGTCATCCGAGATCATCGCGTGGCGACCGTCGATCAGCGGCGTGCCGGAGAGACTACGCGAGGTCGCGACGATCGGCGCGCCGCACGCCATCGCCTCGAGAATCTTGTTCTTCACGCCGAGTCCGAATCTGAGCGGACTGGCGTAAACGGAGGCGCTCCAGATCCAGGGCCTGATATCGGCGACCGTCCCGGTGACATGGACTCCGGGGGTGTTCGCCAAATTCCGAACCCGCAGCGACGGATCCGCACCCACGATCCAGAATGACGCATCGGGAATCCGGCTTCTGATCGACGGCATGATATCGCGGACGAAATGTTCGGCTGCGTCTTCATTGGGCGGCCAGCTCATATTGCCGGTGAAGACGATTCTCCCCGCCTCTGGCGCCGGCCGATACGCGAAATACTCGAGATCAACGCCATTTGGTATCACGGCGATTCGTTCCGCGCTGATCGCTCCCGACAGCGCCTCTGCATCCGACGGCGAGGTGACGACGACGCGGCCGGCGTATCGAAACCAGCGGCGCTCCTGATGCCGCGCGAGAAGCGAGAAAAGCCTGAGACGAAATCGCGCCGTAGCCCGCGCAGAGTACCGGGCAAACTCACGATAGCGGAGCGCCTTCGAGTCATGAACGCAGAGTACCGCCGGCGGCCAGCCTACGCTCGAATGAACCAGCGCTGCCAATCCTCCGCCTTCGAGATGGAGCAGGTCGGGCTTTACCCTCGCTACCGCATCGCCGACGAAGCGCACCAGTAACGGATCGACTGCGCCGGTTAGCGCGCGCAGTCTGGCGCGGCCTCCATGATGGGTGCGAAAAATCGAGACCGACTTGCAATAGGCCTGCGGCCACTCCAGATTGCTTCTCGCTTTCTTCGCCGGAGAGCGCAACCAGGTGTATTTCGTGACGCTGGTAGAGGCTGCGAATCAGGTTCGCGGGTATCAGGCGGAAGCCGTCATGACTCGGCAGACACGGGATCATCTCCGAGACGAGCAGAATCTTCATCCGGTGCGCAGACGTGGCATCAGGATGACCGGCTTCGCACTCTCGGTCCCGGCGGCGGGCACGGTTTTCTTGCGCTTTGCCGCTACATGCAAGGCGATCGTGTACAAGTTGGGCGTGAGCGAGATGAATACCCAGACTTCTTTTATGTATTGCGCGGTCAGAAAAAACTCAGCCACCATGATGCCGATCAATCCGATCTGAAAAGCGAGCGCTAGCGCTGCGGTCGCATCGGGCACACCCGGTGTCTTCTCCGCCTTTCGGCAAGAAGCCAGGGTCACCCCCAGGATTGCCAGATACAGCGCCAGCGTGGGAATTCCGCCCTCCGCGCCCAACTGCACGTAGGTGTTGTGCGCAATGTGAGGATGCGCCTCGAGACTGATCAGCAACGGGTTGTAGTGAAATTCCGACGGTTGGAACTGTCCCAACCCGACCCCAAACACCGGATGCGCCTCCATCATCAGGACTCCGGCTCGCGCCAACTCGACCCGCGCTCGCGTCGAGACCTCCGCGCCAGTCTCCGCCTGTCCTTGAATCTGAATCTGCTGGATTCGTTTGATCATCATTTGGGGACCGATCGCGAACATGACGGCGATTGCAACTGTGAATCCAACCACCAGGCGCATCTTATGCCGGGAATTCATCCACGCTAGCGCCGCCATTACGATTAGTGCGAGCAGACCGCCCCGCGATTGCGAAACGAACACGGCGAACGCGAGGATCGGGGTGCAAATTCGTCCGACCCATTTCCACAAATTGCGATCCTCGTAGCTCGTCAGCCAGATCGCGAGCGGGACGGTCATGACCAGTGAGAGGGCCTCGTAGTTGGGGTCCGCGGAAGGGCCGAGCGGTCGCGGCCAGTGATAAATGTAGTACTGCTTGTATAGCCAGGTGCTCGCAAACGTTTCCACCAGCACGATCACGCGAATAGTGTTTTGCAACCTGTTTTGGGTGCTGATCAGACATCTCGTCGCGAACAGCAGGATCGCGAACCATAACAGCGTCGAAGCGTCAGTGGTCGGAAACTCAACGATGACAGCGTAGTCCCGAGAACCTGGAACAACGCAAACGCCGCAAACAGCACCAGAATTCCGGCGCCCGGCCGTGGCGCCGCATCGCGCGGCCGCGGGGCCAATATGGTTGCGGCGACCAGCAAAATTCCCACCACCTTGATCGGAGTGATCGGGAACGGTCCGACGTGAAAGAGCTCGGCGCCCAAATCGGATATTCCGAAACGGAACCAGGAACAAAAATATGAAGTATAGGATCACGGCTATTTCATAATTTCTCGCGAAGTTGCCGCTGGACTCTGCCGAATAGCGGCACTCGTTCAGACCTGATTTCGCGCAGATGCCTCAGTGGAGTTTGGCGGCATTCTGTGCAGCCTCGAATACATCGCGTGCGGACGTCGTACCCGCTACGTGCTCCGTACCCTCGACTCCGAGGTCCATCCATCCTGCATTCACGGCCTCAAACATTTCTTCGGCAGGTCCGGTGTGGCCCTTCGGGATGCCGAATTGCTCGAACGCTTCCGCCCACCCTGCACGCGGGACTGCAAAGGCTTTCACGTCGAGATTCAGGACTTCACCCAATTGCTCCGCGACTTCATCCGCGGTGACCATCGAACCAAGCTCGACGACGCGCTGCCCTGACCAGGCTGGCCCGGTCAAAAGGGTTGCGACCTCCGCGCCGATGTCGTTCGTCGCGACCATGGTCGATTTCCGGTTTGTCGGATTGTAGTAGACCGGTAGCGTGCCGCCCTGGGCGACCTGCAGGCCGTAAAGGAAGTTTTCGAAGAACCCGCCGGCGCGCACGAAGGCGATTGGCGATGTCAGGTCGCGAAAACCTTGCTCCAGAAGCGACAAGGCCGTGATCATCCCAAGCCCGCTGGTCCTGTTCGCACCCATCGACGAAAGCGCAACCACCCGCGGCGGCGCTGCCCTGGTGAGCGCCTCGACATAGTTCGCAATCACGCCCTTGGCTTCTTTGAAATCGGGCGAGGGCGCCCAGACAGCCGGCAACATGACGAACGCGCCTTCGACGCCTTTGAGCGCCCGCTCGATGGCTGCCGAATCGTTCCAATCGCCGTCGACCAGTTCCACGCCCTGGTTCGCCCAGCTTGCCGCCTTCGCGCGATTGCGGACCAGCGCGCGGACCTTCTTGCCGTGCGCCAACAGATGTTCTGCCGTTGCGCCGCCCACTTTTCCCGTGATTCCCATTACTAAAAACATGTGTTTTCTCCTGATCTTGAGGGACAGAGCACTGCCCCTGTTGGTTCAACGGATGAGCGGCAGAATGGCCCGGATACGGGGATCGCGCGCGTAGAGGCCGCCCCATGTCATCGCGCCCAGAAGCAGGGAAACGATTTCCGGCGGCGACCCCAACTCACCGATGCGGACATGGGCGCAGATGGCGCCTCCCAGAAAGCCCGTCACCAGGATCGCGCCGAGGACGGCGGTGGCCGGGATGGCGTAAAGGATGGCGCAGGCGAGTATGATCGGACCCACGACACGGGTCAGGTCCATCGCGAACCCGGTTTCCTGCAACATGCTCGCGATCTGTGCCGGCGCGAAAAGCTGAATAGCGCCGTCTGCCACCAGAGCGATAACGACAACCGCGCTCATGATCCGGCCGGCCCACAGGGCGCGATGCAAGGTCATGGCTTCAGGCACCTGATGAAGGTTCATAGTTTCGGACATTTGTCGTTCTCCGATGGGGTCATCTGTCATTCGAGGTACTTACTGTGTCTCTTAGATGTGATAAACACCGGAAAATGAACTCACTGTTCTCTCCATGATGAACAATACCGAGGCACGAAAATGCAGAATCTCGAACCCATCCTCATCTTCATAACGGTCGCGGAAATGGGGAGCTTCACCCGCGCGGCCGATAGCCTGGGCATTCAAAAGGGAAGGGCCTCAACGGCGGTCCGGAAGCTGGAAGAAGATGTCGGTGTCAGGCTCCTGCACCGGACGACGCGCAGCGTGCAGTTGACGGAGGACGGACGCGCATTTCATGCCCGCGCCCGCGATCTGCTTGCTGAAGTCGATGACCTGCACTCGATGTTCGCAGGCGATCGCGTGGCGCTCCGCGGGCGTTTACGGGTCGATCTTCCGACCGAGGTGGCGCGCACGACGATCGTGCCGGCGTTGCCGGATTTCATGGCGGCCCACCCCGAGTTGGAGCTGGAGGTGTCGAGCACGGATCGGCAAGTCGATCTGGTTCAAGAGGGGTTCGACTGTGTATTGCGGCTTGGACCCATCCGGGACGAGACGCTGATTGCCCGCCCGCTGGGCCTGTTGCGCATGGTCAACGCCGCCAGCCCCGCCTATCTGGCGCGCTATGGTGTCCCTCGATCGCTGGAAGATCTCCAGCGTCAGGAACACCGGTCAATTCATTTTTCGACGACGCTGGGCGCAAGACCCATTGGATGGGAATATCCGGACGGCGACAGCTACGCGACGCTTCAGTTGCCAGGTGCGCTACACGTCAACAGCGCGCAGACCTACGAAGCCGCTGCCCTCGCCGGTCTTGGTCTGATTCAAGCGCCACTCTTGGGGATCGGCCGATACTTGGAGAGTGGAGCGCTTGTGGAGATCATGCCCGATTTTCGTCGCCGGTCGCTCGCCGTGTCCCTCGTCGTAGCCCATCGGAGCAATCTGTCGCGCCGGGTCCGCGCATTCATGAAATGGATCGAAGATGTGCTGAAGCCGCATCTGGAATAGCGAGACGAACATCTTCGTCCGGCCCTCGAAATCAACATTCTGAAGTTATGTCTGTCGGTCGGCGCCCGGCGGTCCAATTTGGATTTGGCGCGTAAATCGTAGCCTAAACTACGATAACTCGCACTTTCTCAAAAATTCCGCCAAGGGCGGCGCTGTAAGCTTCGGGCAGCAGGTCTCAGAAAAAGACCGTCAGAACGATCACAATTCCTGACGGTCTTTTCTCCGTCGCGTCTTGCGACTTCCGATCGAACCGTCGGAAGAACCGTCAAATGAGTTGGCTTGTCCGTCCGCCGCGAATGTCGACTCCGTCAAATCAATGACTTGGACAAACAACGGCACGGAGAGACGATGGAGGGCGAATGATCAATGAGCCATCCCGTAACCCTATATTTTCCCTCCGCTATTTTCCTCCAGCGCCCTCCAGAATATCCCCCACCCCTCACTCCCACTCGATTGTGCCGGGGGGCTTCGAGGTCACGTCGTAGACGACCCGGTTGATGCCCTTCACCTCGTTGATGATGCGGGTCGCGGTGCGCGCCAGGAACTCGCTGCCGAACGGGAAGGAGTCGGCGGTCATGCCGTCGGTCGAGGTGACGGCGCGCAGCGCGCATACATGATCGTAGGAGCGGCTGTCGCCCATGACGCCCACCGTGCGCACCGGCAGGAGCACGGCAAAGCTTGCCAGATCGCGTCGTACATCCCGCGAGCCGGATCTCCTCGAGGAAGATCGCGTCGGCCTTGCGCAGGATTTCGAGCTTCTCCGGCGCGATCTCGCCGGGGATGCGGATGGCGAGGCCGGGCCCGGGAAAGGGATGGCGGCACCAGCGTGTCGGGCAGGCCGAGCTCGCGGCCGAGCGCGCGCACCTCGTCCTTGAACAGCTCGCGCAGCGGCTCGACCAGCTTGAGCTTCATCCGCGCCGGAAGCCCGCCGACATTGTGGTGCGACTTGATGGTGGCGCTGGGGCCGCCGGCAAAGCTCACATTTCGATCACGTCGGGATAGAGCGTGCCTTGCGCCAGGAACTCGGCGCCGCCGATCTTCTTCGCCTCCTCGTCGAAGACGTCGATGAAGGTCGCGCCAATGGTCTTGCGCTTCTCCTCGGGATCGGTGACGCCCGCGAGCTTGCGCAAGAACAGACCACTCGCGTCGCGATGGACGAGCGGGATGTTGTAATGGTCGCGGAAGAGGCGCACCACCTCCTCCGCCTCGCCGTGGCGCAGCAGCCCGGTGATCGACGAAGATGCAGGTAAGGCTTTCGCCCAAGGCCTCGTGCAGCAGCACCGCCACGACCGACCAATCGACGCCGCCCGAAAGGCCGCAGATGACGCGGCCTTTCCCCACCTGAGCGCGGATCCAATGGATGGGGCTGCGCCAGGAACCCCGCCATGCTCCAGGATCCGGAGCAGGCCGGCAACCTTATGCG
>CAVQAR010000017.1:0-145876 GCA_963710425.1 uncultured delta proteobacterium | reverse complement strand
TGAAGAAAGAGGACTACCTGCGCCGGCCGGTCTCCTACGGCTCCTTCGAGCGCCGCATGAGCCTGCCGGAAGGAGCAGTGACCGACCAGGTCAAGGCCAACTTCAAGAATGGTGTTCTCGAGATCACCATTCCACTGGCTAAGGAAGCCGTCGCCAAGAAGGTGCAAATCGAGACCGCGGCGGAAAAGAAGGTCGATATCTCGAAGCACTAGCAACCGTTGCGAGCCTGGCGATCGCGGATGGCCGGCTCTGACCCGTCCCAGTGAGGAGAAAAGCGATGAGAGTCAAAGAGTTAATGACCGCAGACGTCAAGTGCTGCGCAGAATACAACACCCTCAACACTGCCGCTCAGATGATGTGGGATAACGATATCGGATGCGTGCCGTGATCGATCAGAACGTTGCGCTGTCGGGATGTTGACCGATCGCGATATCTGCATGAGCGCATACATCCAGGGTGTTCCTCTCACCGGCGCGCAGGTAACCAGCGCGATGTCGAAAGAACTGTTTTCCTGCTCGCCCGAAGACAACATCGCGGCGGCAGAAAAGATGATGAAGGCAAATCAGATTCACCGACTGCTCGTGCTCGATGCGGAGCGACATCCGGTCGGCCTGCTTTCGCTCAATGATATTGCGCGAGAAGGCGCGCACGAAGCAGAGATGAAAACTGCGCGCCAAGTCAGCGACGCCGAAATCTCAGGCCTCCTCGCTTCGGTCTGCGCTCCGCGTCACCGGATCATTCAGGCCCAGGCAGCCTAGCAACCCTGACTGGCTGAGGCGAGAGGTCGGCAAATGGCGTACAAAGAACTGCATTTTCAATCCGAGGCTCGGGAAAGTCTCCTTCGCGGCGCGAAGGCGCTGACCGACGCAGTCAGGATTACGCTCGGCCCGAAGTCCAAATGCGTCCTGATCCAGAAGAACTTCGGCGTGCCGGTGGTCTGTAATGATGGCGTCACGATTGCCAAGGAAATCGAGCTCAAGGATCCATGCGAAAATCTAGGCGCCCAGATGATCCGCTAAGCCGCCGAGCGCACCGGCGAGGCTGTCGGCGACGGCACCAGTACCGCCACGATTCTCGCTTACGCGATCTTCGCTGAGGGTGTTCGCAATGTGGCTGCGGGCGCGAGCGCAACCGACTTGAAGCGCGGTATTGACCGCGGAATCAAGGCCGCCGTCGAAGCTTTGCGTGGTTTGTCCAGGGCGGTACAGAGCCGTCGCGAAAAAGCTCAGGTGGCGGCCATTTCCGCCCACAATGATATAGCTGTCGGCGAACTGGTCGCGGATGCGTTCGAAAAAGTCGGGGCCGAAGGCGTCGTCTCGCTGGAAGAGTCCAAGACCACCGAAACACAACTCGAGATCGTCGAGGGACTTGCCTTCGACCGCGGCTATCTGTCGCCTTACTTTGTCACCGATCCCGAAAAGATGGAGGCGGTGCTGGAGGACGCAGCGATCCTCATCACCGACAAGAAGATCAGCGTGATGAAAGATCTCGTCCCGCTGCTGGAACAGATCGTTCGAGCCGGACAAGCCCTGGTGATTATCGCCGAAGACCTTGATGGAGAAGCGTTGGCCACGTTGGTGGTAAACAAACTCCGCGGCGCGCTCAAGTGCGTCGCGGTCAAGGCGCCGGGCTTCGGGGATCGCCGCAAGGAGATGCTCGAAGACATCGCGATTCTGACCGGCGGACGCGTGATCTCCGAGGATGTCGGAGCAAAGCTAGAAAAGGTGGAGATGAAGGAACTCGGGCGCGCGCAGAGGGTGGTCGCCGATCGGGAGAACACCAAGATAATCGGTGGTCTCGGCCAGAAGGAATTAATCGAAGCGCGAAAGAAGCAGCTACGCCAGTTGATCGACAAGACCACCAGCGATTACGACCGCGACAAATTGAAAGAGCGGCTTGGCAAGCTCGCTGGTGGTGTTGCGGTCATTCGGGTTGGCGCGCCTTCGGAATCAGAAATGAAGAGCCGCAAAGAGGCGCTTGACGACGCTATCAGTTCCACCCGCGCCGCCATTGCCGAAGGTATCGTGCCGGGCGGTGGACTTGCGCTGCTTCGAGCCATCGATGCGGTCGAACGAGAGGAAGACAAGTGCGCAGGCGACGAAAGCACCGGCTTGCAGATCCTCAAGCATGCGCTGAGAGAGCCTGCACGTCAGCTCGCCGAGAATTCAGGTGAAGACGGCGGCGTGGTCATCCATGAGATGCGAGCGCACACGGGAAACTGGGGTTACGACGCTGCCGAGAGAAAATACGTCGACCTGGTCGAAGCCGGCGTAATCGATCCCGAGGTGGTTCGGCTGGCACTCGAGAATGCAGCTTCGGCCACGACGCTCTTGCTACTAAGCGAGGCGACTCTCACGGAAGTGCGAGAAGAAAAGGAACAGCACGCCCGTGCTTCCGGAGTGACAGAGACCAAGCATGGGCCAGGAGAATGCGAAAATGAGCGCCAAGTCAAAAGCCGATCGGACCGAGGGCCGCGAGATGCTTCGAGAATTGCTGACCCGACTCCAGAACGAAGCCCAGCAGACAATAAAAGACCTCCGGAGAGATCAGGGGCAAGAGTCTGATGACGAGTAACCATAACCGTGCGGGCGCCGCGGCGATGGGCGCTGCTGCAGCGCTTGGCCTGACAGTCGATGATGCGATCGTGCTCCAGGAGTCGAACAAGCTCGCTGTGCGCCTGCTGCCGTGCGACGTTCTTGCTCGGGTCGCGGAGGAGCACATGAAGCGCCAGGCGGAGTTCGAAGTCGAGCTTGCTTTACGGCTCGCGGAAACCGGGAGCCCCGTAGCAGCGCTTGAGCCTCGGGTCGCGCCGGGCGTCTACGTGCGTGACGGCTTTGTGGTCACGCTGTGGACCTACTACGAACCTGTGCCGTCCCGAGAGTTCGCGCCAGCCGACTACGCGCACGCGCTCGAACGGCTGCATGACTGCATGCGGCAGATCGACTTCCCTACACCGCACTTTACGGATCGAGTCACCGACGCCCAACGGCTTATCGGAAGCCGCGACCATACTCCAGCGCTTGTTGACGCGGATCGTGAGCTTCTCAGCAACACGTTACGAAGTCTGCGGCAGGCGATCAGCGCTCGCGGGCGCCCCGAACAACTCCTGCACGGCGAGCCACACCCGGGCAACGTGCTCAGGACGAAGAAGGGCCTGCGGTTCATAGACTTCGAGACCTGTTGCCGCGGGCCCGTCGAGTTCGACTCTCCTACGTGCCCGAAGAGGTGAGCGTGCTCTACCGGAGCACCGATCAACAGCTGCTCCGCGAATGCCGGGTCCTGATGCTCGCGATGGTCGCAGCATGGCGCTGGGATCGAAACGACCAATTCCCCAACGGGCGACAAGCAGCGCGAGAAATTCGTCAGCGAGCTCCGTGCGGCACTGTCGGGCGCACCCTTCTCGACGCTCTTGCCGCGCTGGACTGACACCTGAATCGCTGGTGGACGATAAAAAATTGGAGCTAGTTCGTCGAGCTCTTTGCCCCACTAAGTAATGACGTCCATGTTTTCCGCCAGCTCGCGCTTGGACTCCGCCATGTAGAGGTCTGCTGGTTCCAAGGTTACGACCGAGTAAGTACAGGTCTAGCGCGCCGCCCCTAACGCGCGGGTTTTGGCGGAACGTAAGGGTCGGGAGTGCCCGGTGGAATAGGCGGCTCCTTCTTCAAGGACGCGAGATGTTCAGCTAGCGACTTGGTGATCGGGAAGCGGGCCCACAAGTCTTCAAGTACGCGCGGATCGGTTGGATGTTCTTCCTTGGGATCGATCAGGAGATCGAAGAACAGCGGAGTACTGTAACTACTCACCGGCTCGCCGAAGCCCTTCGAAAACGTCTTCATCATCATTTTCCAGTCGCGCCACTTGACGCCGAAAAGATCGTTGCCGACGTAGATGATGACCGAATCTCTGTTCGAGCGTGGCTGGCTTCCGGTGAGAAAGTCGAGTTGGTCGACGCCGTCGATGATGCGGTCGTCGGGCACCTTGCCCCCGGCGATTCGGGCGAGCGTGGGAAAGAGATCCATTTCATGGATAATTTCGTTGCTGACGCTTCCGGGCGGAATGTGGCCCGGCCAGCGCATGAGGAACGGTACTCGGAGTGAGCCTTCCATGGCCGTGAAGTAGGTGCCTCGCCACGGCCCGCTGAAGCCGTAGTATGGTTCGAACATTTCGGGACCGTTGTCCGAGGTGAAGATGAAAATCGTGTTGTCACGCACGCCCATCTGGTCGATGGCGTCGAGGAGACGACCCGCGTAGTCGTCCATCTGTACAAGCACGTCAGCGAAGTCGCCGTTTCCGGTTTTACCCTGGAACGGAGCCTCCGGCAGAGTCGGAAAATGAAGTTGGGTGTAGGGAATGTAGGCGAAGAACGGATTGTGGGCCGTGACACTGCGCTGCATGAAGTCGATGGCATGCTCCGTCAGCTCGCGGTCGATCGTTCTCCGCTCATTCAGATCGTAGACCTTTACGTTTTTGGGTGTTTCTCCTTTGCGTCCTTCCATCACGTACTCAAATTTCGCCAGAGGACTCGAGTCGGAGCGGAAGCGCGAACTCTGCGGCCAAAACGACTCGTCTGATGAATTCGGTATGCCGTACCATTCGTCGAATCCCCGGTCGGTTGGAAAGCGCCCCGGTGTGTCGCCGAGATGCCATTTTCCGAATATCACCGTCGCGTAGCCGGTCTGGGACAGCATTTCCGAGAGCGTGACTTCCCATCGGGTCAAACCGTAATTCTCGGCGAATAACGGCACCGTGCCGTTGCCGGTGCGCACCGCATATCGTCCCGTCATCAGAGCCGCGCGGCTGGGTGTGCACTGGGCCTCGACGTTGAAATTGAGCGCGCGAAATCCTTCGGCTGCCAGTCTATCGAGCCGGGGCGTCGGAGCGCCGCGCAGGATGCCGCCTCCATAAACGCCAAGTTCGCCCCAACCAAGATTATCCATCAGCACCAAAACGATGTTGGGTTTGGCGCCCTGTTCTGAATTCATTTTCCTTGCCTCCAAATGCTCGCCTAGGGAATCTGCTCGCGGATGAACTTGCCGATGCCCTCGATCGCTTGCTGGGCCTCGGGCAGGACGCCGGCGTACGACTGAAAGCGATGAATCATTTCCGGCCAGACTTCGAGTTTGACCTGAACTCCGGCTGCGCGCGCGCGTTGCGCGAGGCGGGTCGAGTCGTCCAGCAGAACCTCGTGATCGCCAACCTGGATCAGCAGCGGTGGGAATCCCTTAGGATCGGCATAAAGCGGAGAGGCCAGCGGGGTGCGCGGATTCTTGCCGGCCAGGTAAGCGTTCCCCAGCAGTCCGACGCCGTCGGGCGTGAAAATCGGATCGACATCCTTGCGTGTTTTCATCGACTCGCCCGTAAACTCCAAATCGATCATCGGCGAGAGGCAGACCGCCGCCGCAGGCATCGCGAGTCCGGCGTCGCGGGCCGCAACCAGTATCGCGAGCGTCAACGCGGCGCCTGCAGAATCTCCCGCTATAGCAATGCGCGATGGAGGCAGTCCCTGTGCGAGCAAGAACCGATAGCCCGCGACGGAGTCGTCCACCGCGGCCGGAAACGGATGCTCGGGTGCAAGGCGATAGTCCAATCCCAGCACGCGGGCCTGCGCGGCGCGCGAGATGCGGCCCATCAGATTGCGATGGGTATTCAGGGAGCCCATTACATAGCCGCCGCCATGTAAGTAGAGCACGACGCGATCGGCGGCAGCGCCCGGCGCGTTGATCCATTCCGCCTTGACTCCATTGGCAAGAACGGGCTCGCATTTGATATCGGGTTCCGCCGGCCGCGCCATCTGTTCGTTGAGCGCGCGCATCTCCGCAATGCTTCCGGCCTTACTGATCAGGGCTTTTATCGTGTCGATTACCTGCTGCAACTGTGGACTCGCCATCGTCGGAAACACTCCTTAGTGGGTAAAGCACGCCGACCAGCGCGCGTTTTTCGAAACTAGCCCGAGTTCTCCTCAGGCGCAAATATTTTGGGTGGTGCTTGAAAGTTTGACAGCCGTGTCTCGCCCACGATCGATCGTCACGTTGAGGATCTCGCTTGAGCGCGCCATCGGCGGATCGCAGTACGGCGCCAACTGATCGAAGAAGCTGTCCGGCTCGATTACCGCCTCGGGCGCGAACACACCGGGTGTGGCGAGGCGTCCTTCCAGCAATTGTCGTAACCCGAGCGCCAGCGGCACGCCCGTCGACTTCGCCATTCCTCTCGGAACAGTGCTGACCGATACGCCGACGCGCGCCGCCTTCCCGTCCTTGGTTCCAGCGGCGAACGCGAAGAACGGAGGCAAATCGCCATGACCTTTGAGGCCCAACGACTTTACTACCGCCTTGAGGGTTCGAAGCGCGCCTGGGGCAATCATGATCGCTGCTGCCTGCTCGTTCGTGAGGCTCTTCTGATCCAGCGCCGCGTTGAGATCCTTTAGCAGGGAAAGCGCTTGAGTCGTGAGGATCATCAAGCACGCGCTCCGCCCATGAATCCCGAGTGTCTCGCACATCGTCAGCGGCTCGGGATGACCTACGGTATAGGCGGCACCGCGACCGCGACCGGGATAATCAATCTCCACCGCATCGAGCGGCGGTCGATCAACGAGTCGTCCGCCCTCTACGACGCGAATTACCCCGGAGATCTGCTGCATCAAATGACGCACTGCCGCGCTCGGCTTTCCGTTTTGATCCACCAATGACTCTTTGTCTTCGCTAATCGAAACGCCGCCGATCGGCACGTCCAAAGGCCACGCGGTGTACAGGTCGGTGACTTCGTCGAGCTCGCGCGCAGCCACCTTGGCGAGCAGGTTCGACACGCCTGGGCTCGCTCCCATGCCAATCACCGCCACAACTCCGGCGTTGGCTGCGTTCTGATGCTCGCGCATCATCTCCAGCGTCGGTTCCCAGTCGTCGCAGATGTCCAGATAATGCGTGCGCGCTTCGATCGCTGCACGCAGGATTGGAACTCCGAACTTATGGAATGGCCCGGTTGTATTGAGCACCGCGCCCGCTTCGCTCAGCAGTCGCCGGAGCGCCGATGCTGTCGGTAACGTCGATTCGTTCGGCGTGGATCCTGACCTTGGCCGACGAGGCCGTCTCCGCGGCGATCTTTTCCGCAGCCGCGAGATCGCGATCGCCGATGATAACTTCGCGTATGCCATCAAGTGATGCCGCAGTCCGCACCGCGACGCGGCCCATGTTTCCGGCACCGCCCAGCACCACGATTCGTTCGAGTGGTTTCATAATAAATATCGCAACTCCAAAAGTTGAACAGTAGTCAGTTTATAGCAAAGCGACCTCTTTGTGGCAAGCGATACTTGAACATCCGTCAAGTTTGGATGTACCCTCTCAAACCTATGGCGAAGACTCCGAGGAAAAGCCGTGAGCGGACGGTATCGCCGGCGTCGCGCGCCATTCCCAAGCAGGAGCGGTCCCGAGAGCGGGTCGCCACGATTCTCGCAGCGACCGCCAGACTGCTTGCCAAATCCGGCTTCGATGCGTTGAATACGCGTCAGATTGCGGCCGCCGCCAAGCTGCCCCCGGGCCTCCTCTATCACTACTTTCCGAATAAAGCGGCCATCGTAATGCGACTGGCCGAGCAGAATGTTCAGCCGCTGCGCCAGGAACTCGCGCAAATGCTCAGTGAAGCAAAGGCGACATCGTGGAGAGAAGCGATCCGTCGGTTGATCGGCAAGCTCACCGCAGCCTACCGGGCAGAGCCGGCGGCAACGGCAATCCTGCAGGCGCTGCAGAGCGATCCGGAGCTCAGGCGATTAAACGTGGAGATGAACGATCAGTTCGCTCGAATGATCGCAAAATTCTTGCGCGCAGCAGGAGCCCGCGTCGATTCGAGAACTCTGCTCCGCGCGGCTCGTCTTGTCGTTCTGCTTTGCGACGCTGTAGCTCCTGACCTTGTCGCGGCGAGTCCCCGGGAGGCTGAGAAACTGTCGGCAGAAATTTCCACGCTGTTGATCGCTTATCTCGGAATGATGTTGCAAGAACCTCTCAGCTAGTTGTGGTTGTAGCCGCCGGCTTCGGGTTCGGTTAGGGGGTGTGAGACGGGGTGCTTTGCGAGTAGCGCTATTGAGCGGCGCATGTCGTCCAGCAGCAGGTCGCCTAAGTCGCGGCTTACGCCGTGGCGGACGAGGATTCGCTGGACGACCAGGTCGTCGCGGTTCGGGGGCATCGAGTAGGCCGGCACCTGCCATCCGCGCGCGCGAAGTCGATCGGAAAGATCGTAAAGCGTGAAGCCGGGGTTACTGCCCTCTTTGAGCATCCAGCAAACCGCGGGAAGTCCGCCGCGGCCGTCGTGGATGACCCGGAACGGGCCCATTTTGGCGATCTCGGCCGCGATATGTTGCGCGGTGTGATAACAGGCGTTCTGGATTCTGCGGTAGCCTTCGAAACCGAGGCGCAAAAAATTGTAGTACTGACAGACGATCTGGCCGGCCGGGCGCGAAAAGTTCAGCGCGAAAGTCGGCATGTCACCGCCCAGGTAATTGACGTGGAAAACCAGCTCCTCCGGCAGGTCCGCGTGATCGCGCCATACCACCCAGCCGACACCGAGCGGCGCCAGGCCGAATTTGTGACCCGAGGTGTTGATCGACTTGACTCTCGGCAGTCGGAAATCCCATACGAGTTCGGGATCGCAAAATGGCGCGAGAAAGCCGCCGCTGGCCGCATCGACGTGGATTGGAATGTCGAGGCCGCTGTTCTTCTCGAGATTGTCGAGCGCATGCGCGATTGCCTGCACCGGCTCGTACTGACAGCAGGTCGTCACGCCGAGCGTCGGGACAACCATGATCGTATTTTCGTCGCATCGCGCAATCGCCTGTTCCGGGCCCATCAGCAGCCGGTCGCCTTCGACCGGGACCTCGCGCACTTCGACATCGAAGTACCGGCCGAACTTGTGCCAGCAAACTTGCACCGGTCCGCAGACCAGATTCGGCTTGTCGGTGGATTTGCCTTGCGCGCGCCGTTTCGCGCGCCAGCGCCATTTCGCGGCGAGACCGCCGAGCATCGCCGCTTCGCTCGAGCCGGTGGTGGAACATCCGATGGTGTTTGCGCCGTCGGGCGAGTTCCAAAGATCGGCCAGCATGTGAACGCATCGCGCCTCGATCTCGGCGGTCTGCGGATACTCGTCCTTGTCGATCATGTTCTTGTCGATGCACTCGTTCATCAGGGTCAGCGCCTCGGGCTCCATCCAGGTGGTGCAGAAGGTCGCGAGGTTCTGGCGCGAGTTGCCGTCGAGCAGCAGCTCGTCGTGAATGAGTGCGTAAGCGGTGCGCGGCGAACGCTCATCGCGGGGAATTCGATGCTTGGGAACCGACAGGGAAAGATCGCTGGAAGCGTAAAGGACGTCCGACGCTTTCCTGCCGGAGTCATGTTTTCTGTGAAGTGACATTCTCGAAACCTCCAAACAGCTGCGCTAGCGGGCAGAAGCTCGCGAACAAGTCTAGCGACTAGCCGGCGATATGTGCGAGGGCACTGTAGCCGCTCCAGATAATTTCGATGCCGATGCAGAACAGGATGAAGGCCGACAGGCGCACCACCACGTTGGTGCCAGACTCGCCGAGCGCGCCGACGGTGCCTTCGGCGAAGCGATAGCAGATGTAGATGGTCGCGGCGATCGCGACGACACCGGCGATAGCGCCGGCGGCGAGGATGGCGAGATCGGGCAAAGGCGCTCGCGGCCGCTGGCTACCGATGGTGATGGCTACTGCGATCGAGCCGGGGCCGACTGTAATCGGCATGGTGAGCGGATAAAAGGCGTCGGTCTGCAGCTTCGGCTCGTGCGTCGTTCGGTCATCGGTCATATCATCGCGAGACTGGAGCAGGCTCCAGCCCGTCGCAGCTACGATGAGTCCGCCGGCGACCCGAACGATCGGCAGCGTGATGCCAAAGAACTCGAGCACGTAGGAACCGACGAGCAGCGATCCGAGCAGCAGGAAAAAGCTGTTGAGCGTCACGCCGAGAGCGAGAGCCTTGCGCTCCTCCTCGCTGCAGTGCCGGGTGAGGCCGAGGAAAATCGGCGCGCCGCCGATAGGATTCACGATCGGAAACAATCCCGCGTAAACGAGCAGGAAGGCATTGGCAATGTCGTAGCCGGATATCATCTGCACTTCGGTGGCGGCGGATGCAGTGTGATGCGAAACGGCTATCTGGGTCAACTTGCGGGGAGTGGCGAGGGTATGCCACGCGCGGGTCGAAGACCCGCGCGTGGCGCTCTGTGAAATGCAAAGAGGCGACGGCCGCGGAACGCGGTCGTCGCCTCTTGAGTTGGTGTCGTTATGCGCGCGCTTTGCGCAGCTTGCGCGCAGACGCGCGCTTGGCGATGCGCACGCGCTCGGGGCGGCGCTTGCCGCGCGCCGCCGCGGTCTTGCCCGCGACCTTGGTCGCGGGCTTCTGGATTGCGGCCGCGGTAGCGGCCGCAACCGGCGCCGGCGCTGCTATCGCAGCGACGGTGCCTGCCGGCAGCAGCGCAGCCTCAGCGGCTGCGCGCTCCGCCTCGAGCACCATCGCGGCGCGTCGCCGCGCGATCGCGTCGAGCCGCTTTTCTTTCCATTTGCGCAACCCCATCCGCATGTACTCGGGATTGATATCGAGCATGTCGCAGACATTGTCGAACGAAAAGACCCAGCGCTTGTCTTCATGCGCGATCCATTCGTCGGCATCGCGGAACAATCGCTGGCCTTTGCTGGTGGACGCGTCGATACACTTCATGAAGCATTCGATCGCATCCTCGAGCACGCTCAGGATGAGCCGCTTTTCCCCCTCGAGCAGATGCTTTTTGCGCATCGCCTCGAAGTATTGAATGGGCAAAAGCGTGTCGGGCTCGAACAGCCCCGGCAATCTCTCGTCCAGTGTTTCCTTTTCCTGCATCTTCTCTCCGTTATCCGTCTTCAGTGTCGTGCTGCGTGCTTCTTCCACCGCTCCCACCTCCCCGTAGTTTGTTGGACGTAGACCCCTCTACGCCTATTCAGAATCGTCCTCGTTCTGTTCCTTATATATTTCGTGCCACGCCATCTGGATGGCTTCCAATTTTCCTTCAGTTGAGCCTTCGCGATTGTCGTCGAATTCGTCGAGGTCGATAACCCATTGCCTTAAGTCAGTGAACCGCGCGTCGAGCGGATTCAATCCGGGATGATTTTCCGCCAGCACTTCCGCCAGCTCTTCGGCCTGATCCCACTTGAGTCCCATGTCAAATATACGTCTGTGCTATGACTTCCGTTGCAGGTGCCCTGCTTACGAGAGTTCCTCGACTGATTTCTTTTCGAGCGCCAGTTTAATAGCCGCGTCCATTATCCGCTCCGCGAACGGAGTAGTTACCTCGTTCAGTTCTTCGACGAGTTTTGCGATTAGCTCGCGATCGGTGCCCGTCCGGGCCGCTTCCAGCCGCTCCGCCACCTCATCCATGCGCGCTCGCTCGCCGGCATCTATCAGCCGGCCGAATTCCCCGAGCTGCTTTCGAAGTGCGCCCAGGATTTGATCGGCGTCGTTTCTCGCCGATATCAGCAAGCGCTCTTCGAGATCCTGTTCCCCGAGATCGATAGCCTCTTCAAGCATTCGCTCGATTTCATCATCCGTCAGTCCATAGCTGGGCTTGACGTTGACCGAGTGCTCGCGGCCCGTGCGCTCATCGCGCGCATTGACATTTAGTATCCCGTTTGCATCGATGAGGAAAGTGACCTCGATACGCGGGACACCCGCCGGCTGCGCTTGAATCGGGCCCAACTTGAAGCGCGCCAAGCTACGGCAATCCTTAGCAAGTTCCCGCTCTCCTTGCAAAACATGGATATCAACATGTGTTTGATTATCCACAGCGGTGGTGAAGCCTTCGGCTACGCTGGTCGGAATAGTGGTATTGCGATGTATTAGACGCTCCATGACACCACCCATGGTTTCGATACCAAGCGACAGCGGCACCACGTCGAGCAGGAGCATGTCGCCTTGAGTTCCCATTAGCACAGAAGCCTGGACAGCGGCTCCCAAAGCGACCACCTGGTCTGGGTTTATCGAGCACAGGGGTTCTCTATGGAACATCTCGGCGACGCGTTTTCGGACAATCGGCATTCGAGTCGATCCGCCCACCAGCACGACGGCGTCGATCTTGTCGGGCGTCAATTTGGCGTCGGCGATTGCGAGTTCGCATCGTTTTAAAGTGCGCGCGACGAACGGCGCTGCGAGAGTTTCGAGCGCGTCGCGGGTCAGGTGCTTGCGAATCGAATGGCCGGGGAGTTCGACGACGACGTCGGTCTCGGCAATGTCAGTGAGGCGTTTCTTGGCGTCCTCGGCGGCCATGCGCGCGCTGTTCCACACGTGGCGATCGAGTTTGAGCGCATCGGGAAGTTCGGCCAGCAGCCAATCGACCACCGCGCGATCGATATCGTCGCCGCCGAGATGAGTATCGCCGTTGGTCGCGAGCACCTCGAAGATTCCTTCCTTGATGCTGAGAATAGAAATGTCAAACGTGCCGCCGCCGAAATCAAACACGGCGACGTTGCCAGTCGCCATCTTGTTGAGGCCGTAGGCAAGCGACGCGGCGGTCGGCTCGTTCACCAGGCGCACGACTTCGAGACCGGCGAGGCGGCCCGCGTCCTTGGTGGCCTGGCGCTGTCCGTCGTTGAAGTAGGCGGGCACGGTGATTACGACGCGCTCGACTTTTTCGTTTTCGTTGTTGCCAAGTGCGCGTTCGGCGCTCTCCTTCAGCGCGCGCAGAATCTCGGCCGAGATTTGTGACGGAGTGAAACTGCGCTTGCCGATTTGAAAGCGCACGACCGGGCCGCTCAGGTCGGCGAAGGTATAGCGCGCGCGATCTTCGGGCGCGATCTCGTCGCCACCCAATCCCATGTACCGCTTAACCGATCGAATCACGGCGCCGTATTCGCCGCCGGCAAAACCGACCGCGCTCACGTGCCCATCGCGCTCGACGGTCAGATGCGGTTCCATCTCGATCGCGCGATCGCCGACAGTCACAGCGCCGTCAGGTGCAATCGCAACGACACTCGGCAGCAACGCGCTCCCATTCTCGCCGACCGCGATCACGCGCGGCTCGCCATTTTCCATGGCGGCAATCAGGCTGTTGGTGGTGCCCAGGTCTATCCCAAAAATTCGCGCCATTGTTCTTTTTTCAGTATTAATTCCGATTCAAGCGGCTTTGGAATTTTCGAGTGCGCGATCGACGTCGCGAATGAGCGTGCGCAGATAGGCAATATTCGAGAGCGTGGTCTTCAACTCTAATGTAAGAATCTTTTGATCCGCGGACTCGTCCCACTTCGCGAAATTTCTGTCGAGCTCGGCCAGGGCTTCATCCATCTTGAATTGAAGCTCGATACGCCGCGCGGCAATCTCGGTTGCGCGCTCAACCGCCTCTTCGGGATCAGAGGAAAGCTGCATCTCGGCCAGTTGCTCCTGCACCTCGAAAACCAACTCGGCCAACTCCGGCGGGACGCGCTTGTTGTTCTCGGCGAGCTTCTCACCGTTGAGTTCGAGCCAATACAAACCGCGCGCGACTGGATCACGAAGCGTGCGGTAGCTGCGAGTCAGCGTCGCCGTTGCGCGGAGACTCGCATCGCGCGTTTTAGGTCCCTTCGATGCGAACCGGTCGGGATGAATCTTGCGGCTCAATTCGTGATAGCGGCGCTCGAGCGCGTCGAGATCGATCGCAAGCTTGCGCGGCAAATCGAGCGCAGCGAAACAATCGATCGGCGCCGCGAGCGGCGACCCGCACTCAGCGCAAATTAATGACGGCTCCTGCCGCCGTCCACATGAAAGGCATTCGATCATCTTGAGACGCCAGTCCCCACGTCCGCTCGTTCATACGACGAACGACTCACCACATCCGCAACTGCGCTTGGCATTTGGATTGACGACCTTGAAGCCCGACGACATCAGTTCTTCGCCGTAATCGAGCTCGGAGCCGTTGAGGTAGAGAAAACTTTTCTTATCGACGATCAGGCGCGCACCGTCACGCTCAAAAACCTTGTCGCGCTCCTTGGCGGCGTCGATTTCCATCCGGTATTGCAAGCCCGAGCATCCACCGCCCACGACCTTCACGCGCAGGCCCGCGCCCTCGCCCTTGTCGGCGACCAACTGCTTGATCTTCTGGGCAGCGCCCTCGGAAAGTGAAATCACAGCCACTTGAGCTACGCCTCTTTTGAAGTTTTGGCCGGCTCTTCGACGGCGACGTCGTCGCCCTTGCGCTTGCGCCAATCGGTGATCGCGGCCTTGATAGCGTCCTCGGCCAGCACCGAGCAGTGAATCTTCACCGGCGGCAGATTCAGTTCCTTCACGATGACGGTGTTCTTGATCGTCATCGCTTCGTCGATATGCTTGCCCTTGACCAGTTCGGTGACGTAGCTCGAACTTGCGATCGCACTGCCGCATCCGAAGGTCTTGAAGCGCGCGTCTTCAATCACGCCGTTGTCGCTGATCTTGAGCTGCAGCTTCATCACGTCGCCGCATTCGGGCGCGCCGACGACGCCGGTGCCGACGCCCTTCTCGTCCTTGGCAAAGCTGCCGACGTTGCGCGGATTGTTGTAGTGCTCGATAACCTTATCTGAATAAGCCATGATTCTTTTTCCTTGACGGCGCGCGTTACGACTTCCAATTGACCGACTTGAGATCGATTCCTTCTTTCGCCATCTCGTACAACGGCGACATCTCGCGCAGCCGCTTCACTTCCTTGCTGACGCGGTCCGTCACGTAGTCGACTTCTTCCAGCGTATTGAAACGCCCAAGCCCAAAACGAATCGAGCTATGCGCGAGTTCGTCGTCGATTCCGAGCGCGCGAATCACGTACGACGGCTCGAGCGTCGCCGAGGTGCAGGCCGAGCCCGAGCTGACCGCGATATCGTTGATACCCATCAGCAGCGACTCGCCTTCGACGTACGCAAAGCTCACGTTCAGGTTGCCCGGCAGGCGCTCGGTCGGATGACCGTTGACGTAGATCTCGTCGAGGCGCTCGAACAGTCCAGCCTGTAACTGACTGCGCAATTGGATGAGGCGCTGCGCTTCGTCAGGCATTTCCTTGCCCGCGATTTCGCACGCCGCGCCCAGGCCGACGATTCCCGGCACGTTGAGCGTCCCGGAGCGCATCCCGCGCTCATGGCCGCCGCCGTCCATCTGCGGACTCAAGCGGACGCGCGGTCCCTTCGATCGAACATACAGCGCGCCGATTCCCTTCGGCCCGTAAATCTTGTGCGCGGTGATCGACGCGAGATCGACCCCGGCCTTTTCGAAATCAACCGGCACCTTGCCAATCGCCTGCACCGCGTCGGTATGGAAGACGATTCCTTTTTCTTTTGCGATCTTTCCGATCTCGGCAACCGGATGAATCGTGCCGATCTCATTGTTGGCCCACATGATCGTGATGAGCACGGTCTTGTCGGTGATCGCGTTGCGGACGGCGTCCGGATCGACCATCCCGTACTTGTCGACCGGCAGATACGTGACCGTCGCCTTGCCGGCACGCTCAAGCGCGCGGCAACTGTCGAGCACCGCCTTGTGCTCGGTGACGCAACTGATGATGTGGTTGCCCTTGTCTTTGTAAAAATCGATGACGCCCTTGATTGCCAGGTTGTCGGACTCGGTCGCGCCGCTGGTGAAAATAATTTCCTTGGACTTGGCCCCAATCAGCGCTGCAATCTGGTTGCGCGAGCGATCGACGGCCTCTTCCGCCTCCCAGCCAAAGCTGTGGTTGCGGCTGGCGGCGTTGCCGAACTTTTCAGTGAAATACGGCAGCATCGCATCGAGCACGCGCGAATCGACGCGCGTGGTCGCATGATTGTCCATATAGACAGGCTTCTTCAGCATCTCATTTCTCAGTATCTATTCGGTCGGTCGTAATAGTGGACCTGCTAGGTATAGTATAAGGCTTGTTCTCCGACAGTCAAACGAAATCTGGCCTCTAGTAATACCCGACCCAATTCAGTCCAGTAAGGCAGATTGCGCCCGTCTGTCAAAGACAATATCAACCTTACCGAGCGGTCAAAGCAATCCGGCTATTTTGGGCGAGGTTTGAGATCCATCCGGCGCTCTTCGCGCCAATCGCTGAAGCCCAGGCGATGCCACGCGGTCGCGCCGACCCAGTTGCGATGCAGCACGCTCAAGGTAACGACGGTTATCCCCGCGTCGCGGAACCATTCGTAGGCGGCCTCGAGCATCGGCTTCATTAGCCCGCGTCCTCGGAACGCCTCGTCCATAAAAGCCTGGCTGATGTAGCCGATGGATTGAGGCAGCGCGCCATCGGCCTGATGCTTGAGGCGAATCCACAGATGACCAACGAGGCGCGAGTCGCCAGCGTCGGCGACCCACACCGCATGATGCGCCCGATTGAGCACCAGCCGAAGCCAGTTGGGCGCATCGCGGATACCGTCCCAATCGAATTGCACGCGGGGGTCGAGCGACTGCTCCCATGCAGCCAGCGCAGCAACGAGGCGGGAGAGTTCGGGGATGTCGGCGTCGTTGGCGCGGCGAATTTGGATGGGCATCGTGAATGTTCCTCCAAGGGGTGATCGCGTAGCGACATTCCGTACTGCAGCGAATAATTCGATTCTCGCAGCTCGCCAACACCGTCGATGATGTGCGTCGGCATACGTCGAGAAAGATCCGGGATTCTTCGCTGCGCTCAGAATGACACAAAAAAAGAGCGACACGAAAATAAGACGACACGCAGGAAAATAGGACGGACGCAGAATGATACGAAAATGAGGCGACTGCATAAGAGAGCGAGCGACTCCACAGTGTCATTCTGGGCAGCGAAGAATCCCGAATCTTTTTGGACGCTGGCGCACGCACCCTCAACCACGGCGCGAGTGAGATGCGCGGAGCGCTTATGCGAACGGGCCGCGATGTGAGGTGTCGAAGGAAATTTCCAGCAGCTTGCGCTCTGTGCGGATTGATTTCAGGGCGGCTTCGCGGGTTTGCTCGAATTCGCGCTCCAGCCATGGCGTGATTCGTTCGATCAGTTTTTCGGGAGAGTCGGCCTCGCCGATCAATGCGTTCGCGATGCGAAATCTTAGCGAGACCTTCTCGATCCCATCGGCGCGCTCGAGGCTTAGCGTCAGCATTACCGAATCGGTGGTTCGCTCAAGCGGCCGAGCGCTCGCGATCGCGTAAATGCCGCGCCCGGTTTTCAACAAAGATCAGGCGGCGCGCGAGGAGCCCGCGCCCTTCTGCGTGCGGCCGGCGCCGCCTTCCCAGAACAGCACGACCGGGCCCGCGATATAGATCGACGAATACGTGCCGGTGATGAATCCGATCAGCAGTGTGAATGCCGACGGGCGCAGGATCGGGCCGCCGAACGCGAGCAGCGAGATGCAGCACGGTGATTGCGGTGCCGGAAGTCAGGATTGTGCGCGACAGGGTTTCGTTGATCGCGCGATTCATGATCGACGCGATCGGCTCGCGCCGGCGCTTGGTCGAATCCTCGCGAATCCGGTCCGACACGATGATCGTATCATGCACCGAATAGCCGATGACCGTCAGCACCGCGGCCAGCGTCGTCAGATCGAACTGATATTGCGAAATGACCAGCGCGCACATCACGACCAGCACGTCGTGAATCAACGCGATCACCGCACCCGCGCCGAAACTCCAGCTCACGTGGCGGAACTGGATCGCGATATACACGCCCATGAAGATGGTCGCGATGATAACCGCGGCGAACCCCTTGCGCCGCAGGTCGCTGCCGACTTTTGCGCCGACGCTCTCGACGCGCACCACCTTCGCGACGCCCGGCCCGTAGGTTTTGTCGAGCGCCTTCTCGATACTTGGCCCGATGCCGCCGATGTTCTTGATCGCCTGGAAGCGCGCGAGAAAAGATTGCCCCGCCTTGCCGAAGTCCTGGACGGTAACCTCGCCGAGGTCGAGCGGCTCGAGCGCCTTGCGAATCGCGTCGCCGTTGGTGCGCGAGGTGAACTCGATCTGCGCGACGCTGCCGCCGACGAAATCGACGCCGTAGTTGAGGCCCTTAGTGAACAGCAGCACGATCGCGAGGATGTTGATCGCGGTCGAGAGTGCGACGAAGAAATAACGCTTCCCGACGAAATCGAGATTGATGTCGGGACGAATCAGCTGTAAAGACATCGGCCCTGTTTAGCTTTTCGCTGTCATGCGCACAAGTACGGTCAGCTCGCGGCTGCGCGCTTGCGCGCGGTTCGGGTTGAGCGGCGCGGCGATTTGCCGGCGCTTTCCTTGGCCGGCGCAGCGGCGGCGGCGGTCGCGGCTGCCTGCGCCTTGGTGCATGCGGCGCACATATTATTCTGATTCGCGGGATCCTCGGTGAAGCCGTCGTCGAGCGAGTGGCAGACCTTCATGCACGACGCGCAGATAAAGTAGATGCCCTCGATCGTCTTGTTGATGCGCTCGCGATTGAGAATTCTTCCGCGCAGCTTCTCGATCCGGATACCGAGCAGCTCACCGTACTGGCGCTTGATTTTTCGCCGGCCGGCTTCGTCCTTGGGAAGATCCGCATCTTCGTCCGACTCGTCCGCCATGTCGCCGAACGAGGCGTACTTGTCGCGCTTGGAGGTCTTGCTTTTGCGGGCTCTACCCATTTCGATGCCCCCTGCCGCGCACTAGCGCGTGCGTCCGACGAAGCCGCAAGCCTTCTCGCAGACGAGGTAGAAGCCCTTGCGCCCGAAGCCGGCGAACTTGGTCACCTTGCTCTCGGCGCCGCAACTGGGACAGATGTGTTTCTGCTGGAGGCCCGCGTTTTTCTCAGCGGTCTTTGCCTTTTTCTCTGCCATGACGTGAATCGCTCTCGAGTTGAATTAACTTTGACGAAAAACGACCCGGCCATGGATGCTACCATCTGGCCGGGTGCATCCTCAAAGGTAAGGTCGCAGGGTTGGATAGTCAATAGGCTGTTCACGCCGGGAAGGGTAAATCACTTAATTGAATTTGAAACCCAACGTGGGTTTCATACTAAGTAAAGTGTACCTCGCCTTGTGTGTTGCCCGCGCTCGCGATGCGTGCAAGCGTTGATTCATCTTGGACTCGCGCCTTAAAGAAAATGACGCCGTAATTTTTATCGATCGCAAGGGGCGCCGGTACATGAAGATGCTGCGGGCGGGCAAGAAGCTGCTCATCCGGGGCGAGTTGCGCGCGGAGGAACTGTTCGGAGTCGAAGAAGGATCGCGCGTCAAGTTTTCGACGGGCGAGGCGTTCCTGGTGCTGCGGCCGACCTACGCCGACCTGATCCCGCATCTGCCGCGCGCGTCGCAGGTGATCTATCCCAAGGACACCGGGCCGCTGCTGATTTGGGGCGACGTGTTCCCGGGCGCGACCGTGATTGAAGGCGGCACCGGCGCGGGCGCTCTGACGATTGCGCTGCTGAGAGCGGTCGGACCGGCTGGGCGCGTCATCTCGTACGAGCTGCGCGAGGATTTCGCCGATGCGGCGCGGAAGAATGTCGCGGCATTTTTCGGCGACGCGCCCAACTGGACAATCAAGGTGCGCGATCTCTACGCCGGCTTCGACGAGACCGGCGTCGATCGGATGTTCCTCGATCTCGCGGAACCGGGGCGCGCGCTTGCGGTTGCCGCGGAGGCGCTCAGGCCTGGCGCCGTGCTGGTTTGCTATGTGCCAACGGCGGTGCAGCTCAAGGACACGGTCGAGGCGATTCAGGCGCGCAGTGACTTCGGCGAGATCGAAAGCTTCGAGACGCTGCTGCGGCATTGGCAGGTGAAGGGGATGAGCGTGCGGCCGCATTTCAGGATGATCGCGCACTCGGCGTTCATCATCGTGTCGCGCAAACTGGTCGCCGTAGACGTGTCGCATCCGCAGGAGCCATTCGTCGCAGATTCCAGGGAGTCAGATTTAGACGAACCGCTGGATTGATTGCGTGATCACGCGAAGGAAATTCCTGGCGGGGTCGGGCGCCGCGATTGCGCTCGCAAGTGTTCCGCGAATCGTGCGCGCATCCGCGGCGGCGTCGAAATTTGGCGGACCGACGCCGAACGCGAATTTTTATGTGACGTCGTACGCGCGGACGCCGTCGGTGGACGTCAACTCGTGGCGCTTCAGTATCAAGGGGATGGTCGAAAATCCGATCCAGGTTTCATACGCGGATATTCGCAAACTCCCGAAGATTGACGAGATGCTGACGCTCGAATGCATTTCGAATCCGCCCGATGGCACCGCTATCGGAAACGCGAAATGGACCGGGGTGCAACTGCGGCCGCTCCTGGAGCGCGCGCGGGTCAAGCGAGGCGCGAGGTTTGTCGCGATGCGCGGGGCGGACGGCTATCACACCGTCTTGCCGGTTGACGAGTTGATGCGCGAGGAAAATTTTCTGCCGTACCTGATGAACGGCGAGCCGCTGCCGCCTGAGCACGGCTATCCGCTCAGGATTTTCATTCCCGGGAAATACGGAATGAAGCAGCCGAAGTGGATCACAGAGCTCGAATTCGCCGATCACGAAATTCCCGGCTACTGGGAGGTTCGCGGATGGAGCGACGTGTGCTGGCGCAAGGTCAACTCGGGATTTTTCTCGCCGCGCGTCGAAGGCGGTCTCATGTCGATTTTCGATCGCAAGGCCAAGGTGACCGCACCTTTGGACATCTATGGATGGGCGCTCGCGGGACCGTCGGGCATCAAGCGCGTCGAAGTATCTGCGGACGACGGCGTCAGCTGGCACAACGCGCAACTGGTCCAGAATAGCTCGCCGTACGTTTGGACGGTCTGGAAGTATCGCTTCGCGCCGCAAGCCGCGGGCGATTTCATGATGCGCGTGCGCGCGACCGACGGTAATGGCATCGCGCAACCGGCGGTTGATCCGCAGACGGGGAGCGGGATGAGTGGGCAGGCACGGATTGCGCTGGAAGTGACGCGAGTCTGAGTTTGTCGTCGAGGCGGGGAACCTAACCCCTAATCCCTTCCCTAGAGGGAAGGGGAACCATCGCGCGGATTGATCGCCGCGAAAACGATCTACCTCAACAACGTCGCAGTCTGCAGGGCGCGGGCGATGGACATCGGGGCGGTTGGGGTGAAGCTGCCGCCGGACGCGGGGTTGAAGAGTTCTGCGCTGGCTAGCGCTTTGCCGTGTGCGGCGGGATCGGTGGCGCCAATTCCGCCGGCTATCAGCACGCGATGCGGCTGCGGGCCGGTCGCTAGCAGCGTTGCCGTGTGCCCTGCGCGCGCGGCGCTCATCGACTGATTGCATCGGAGCGTGTCGGTGTTGAATCCGCCGACGCAGGTGAAATCGCCGGTGGTGGGATCGAAGGTCTCAGCTGAATTGCTGATCAGCCCCGACGCGCCCGACAGCAATCCGCCGGTGACCGCGACCGTGCCGCTGAATCCGCCCGCCAGCAGGACGTTGCCGTCGTCGAGCAGCGTCGCAGTCTGCATCGAGCGCGGCTCGTTCATGAAGCTCGAGAGCAGCACGAATTCCTGCGAGGCAGGATCGTAAAGTTCGGCGCTGCTGTCCTTGAAGAAAAATCCGGAACCGCCGACGCCGCCGGCAATCAGCACCTTGCCGGCCGCCGGGCCTCTGGTGAACAGGGTCGCGGTATGCGTCGCGCGCTGATGGTCCATCGGGAAGGTCGCGGGAGCAAAAGAGTTCGTCGCGGGATCGTAGATGTCGGCGGTGTTGGTGGTCTCGCCGGCAAGATTGTTTGCGCCGCCGGCGATGAGCACCTTGCCGCTCAGCAGCAGCGTCGCGGTCTGGAACATGCGCCGATCGCTCATTGTATTGGCGACCGCGACGAACTTGCGCGCGACGGGATCGTACAGCTCCGCGGTGTCGAGGATATTGTCGTGATTGTCGAGGCCTCCGGCTATCAGCACCTTGCCGTTATTCAACTCGGTCGCGGTGAACCCTATTCGCGGCGTGCCCATCGCGGCAGTCGGTGAGAATACGCCGGTCGTCTCGTCGAACGATTCGGCGCTGTTCAAAATCCTGCCGTCGAGGTTGAGCGAAAAATTCTTGATGGTGGCGATGCCGCTGAATCCGCCGGCGAGCAGTACCTGGGTCGGTGACAGCGGTGCGGCCGAGATGCCCACGCGACCTGACTCCATGATTCCTGTCAGGACAAATTGGCCCGACAACGGATTGAAAAATTCCGCGCTCGCGATGCTCCGATTCGACGCATCGACGCCGCCTGCGATCAACACGTCTCCAGGGCCTGCAATTGCCGGTTTGAGATTTTGCGCCGCGAGCCGGCGCGCGCCGGCAGCAGCTGAATCTTCCGCCGCAGATCCTTCATGCGACGACGAGGTTTCGACGACCTCAGGGTTGATACATCCGCTGGCCGCGAGCAGGCCGATCAATGCGGCCACGCTCAGCGTTACGAACGCCCTTCGCACCCAGCGGGTGTTGGTGTGTAGATGCTCTTGCAAGTCCTCGGCTCTTCGAACTCGGCAGCAATCAATTAGCTGCCGCATTCAAGGGCATCACGATCTATTATAGCGCGACCATTAGACGAGTCAGGGTTGAAAAAGTTTCAATCGCGATTCACCTGATTGAAAATTAATGGGAGAATATACCCTTAAAGAATTTCCCGACCGCGCCAAAAACGTCTTGCGTGGTAGGACTCGCCTGCGCAACCGGCGACGGTGGCGTGAATCCGGACGGCGGTGGCGTCATACCGAACATCGGCGCAACTGGCGCCGGCGCGCTCGCAAGGATTCCGCCATGCAGCGGACACATCTGCGTCGGCGCCGTGCCGAGCAGAAACGGCAGCGGGAATTGCTTCGGACACGAGGGTGTCGCGAGACCACCGGACTCCGGATCGATATTCGCCATCACGATCCCGCTCGGCTCGGGGAAGTCTTCCGGGTCAGCCGGCGCCGCATCCTGCATGAACTGAACCCACGCGGGCAGCGCCGCCTGCGCACCCGTCAGGCCGAGACTCTCGGGCTGATCGAAGCCGACCCAGACGCCGCAAACTATCGCCGGCGTGTAGCCGATGAAATACGCGTCCTTGTAATCCTGCGTCGTGCCGGTCTTGCCCGCCGCCGGAAAATCCAGTCCGAGACGGCCCGCGCTCGCGCCGGTTCCATAACGCAGGACGGCTTTCAGAGCGCCGGTGATGAGATACGCGACGGCGGGACGGATGATGCGATTCGACGTGTCCTCGTGCTGATAAATCAGATGACCCTTGGCATCGACGACCGCCTCGACCGCATACGGCGGCGACTGATCGCCCTCGCTCGCAAACACCTGGTACGCGGAGGTGAGCTCGAGCAGCGTGGTCTCGTCGGCGCCAATCGAGATCGGCAGGTACGCCTGGAGATCCTCGTGAATACCCATCTCGTGCGCGGTTTTAACAATCGTCGCGGGGCCGAGCTCGTTGCCGACGTAAGCAGTCGGCACGTTGAGCGACTCGTACAGCGCTTGCACGACGGTCACCTGCGGTTGGTAGGTGCGCTCATAGTTCGCGGGAGTCCATCCGTCGAAGGACATCGGCTCGTCGGGCAGCAGCGAGGCGAGCGTGAGCGGGGGCGAGAACGGCGCGCGATCGGGATCGAGCGCAGCCAGATAAACGATCGGCTTGAACGCGGACCCGGGCTGACGCTCAGCGTTCGCCGCGCGATTGAACTGACTCTCGGCGTAGTCGCGTCCGCCGATCAGCGCGCGAATCGCGCCAGTCTCCGCGTCCAACGCGACCATCGAGGTCTGCAGCCGACCGTCAGCCTTCGCGTGGCGCAGACGCTTATGATTCTTCTCGAGGGTCGCGATATTGTCAGTCACCGCGTCGACCGCGTCGGCCTGAAGTTCGGTGTCGAGCGTAGTATAAACCTTCAGCCCCTCGAGATGTCCGTCGAAGCCCGGGATTTTGGTTACGAACGCAGTCACGTAATCGGTGAAATATGGTGCGCGCCGCAACCCGGGCGGCTTGGTGATTTGAATCGGCGTCGCGATCGCGGCGGCGAAGGTCGCGTCGTCGATCACGCCGGCCTGCTTCATCACTCCAAGCACGACGTCGCGCCGCTTGCGGCAATTATCGGGATGGCGCCGCGGGTCATACAGTGTCGGCGCCTGGATCATTCCGATCAGCGTCGCCGCCTCAGCCGGCGTCACCTCGGACAGGTCCTTGTTGAAAAAATATCGCGCCGCCTGCGGCATCCCGTCGATCGGCGTGCCCTCGTACTCGCCCATCGGCACGTCGTTGATATAGCGTTCGAGAATTTCATTTTTGCTCAGCCGAATTTCGAGCACGGCGGCGACCGCCAGCTCTTTGAACTTGCGGCTGAAGCTGCGCTCGCGACGCTCCATGAAAGTGCGCGCGAGTTGCTGCGTCAGGGTGCTGGCGCCCTGGGCCAGGCGATGCGACCGAAAATCGGAAATCGCGGCCTCGACGATTCGAATCGGATCGATTCCTGGATGGTAGTAGAAAAAACGATCTTCGTTAGCGAGCAGCCCCTTCGGCAGATACGGCTTCAGCTGGCCAAGTTGCACCTCGACCCGCTCGGCCGGCGCGCCCGGAAAGAGCCGGCCGATCACTTCCGGCTCGAGCATCGCCTCGGACTTTGAGACGCCGAACGAATCGGCAACGCCCGCCATTCGTGTGCCCTGCAGGCTCACTCGCACCATCTCGGCCGGATACTCCTTCGCACCGTCCTTGAACGATCGGAGGTAAATCAAAAGCGCATTTTTCGCGCGGGTATATTCGCCGGGCGCATTGGCCGACGGCACCGGCGAATAACTCAACTGCGCCAGCCGATCCAGCAGACCGCTGCGATCGAGGTCGTCGCCGGCGCGAATCGGGAACGGCGCGGAGAAGATCGCGGACGTCAGCGCGGCGCGCCGTTGCTCGATCAGCGCGGAAATCTCGCCGTACAGTTGTGCGACGTAAAATCCCACCGCGAAGAAGACCAGTAGAAATCCGCCGGCGGCGAGATTTCGCACGCGCCATCCGCGAATTCTCCACTCGGCCGGTTTCTTTTTCGCTGGATTCGGTTTCGCTGGCTGCCGCCCGCCGCCACTCATCGGGGTTACTGCCTCATCTATAAGGTTAGCCGCGTCTGGAAACGTGATCCATCGCGGTCAACGCTACGCACCTATTGCTTGTAGCCGAATCGCCGCAGCATCGCGCGTCGCTCTGCCTGATCTTCAGCAGTCTCGACGCCCTTGGGCGGACTGCCGTCGATCACGCCAACCACGCCGCGCCCGCCGCTTCCTCCGCAACGATCACGCGCACCGGATTCGCCGTCGCGCAGAAGATCGTGCACACTTCGCTCACCGACTTGATTTGATTGAGCACGTTGATCGGAAATGCGTTGCCGAGAATCACGACGAAGACGTGCCCTGCCCCAATCGCCGACGCCGCTTCGACCGCCGACTGTTCCAGCGCGGCGTCGGTGCCAGTATGCCGAATCAGGCACGGCCCCGACGCCTCGCAGAATGCCAGCCCGAACTTGATATTCGGCACCGCCTGCACCAGCGCCTCGTAAACGTCTTCGACCGTCTTGATAAAGTGCGCCTGCCCGATAATCACGTTGGCGTCGGCAGGTTTAACTATTTCGACAATACTCAGTTGCATAGTACTTGCCCCTTGTGACTATTGCGCGGATGATAGTCGCGTTGATGCGGCGCCGGAAGTGAGTATCCGGCGATGGAGGCGTGGTGGCTACCGGACTGACCCTTCGTACGAATTCCCAGGCGCGGTTGCCTGCGTATTTCTACCGGCTCTCGCCGCGCGCTCAGCGAACTTATCTGAAGAGCGATACCGTCGAGCGTTTCGACTACGTCGCGACTGCCGCCGCGCGCAACTCGCTCGACGCCCTGATGCGCGTGCTCGAGACCGGCAACCTCGCTGCATGCACTACCTGCGCGCGCGCCTTGACTGCGGAGATTTGCCGTGGCCTCGCGACGCCGCCGGTCAACGTCGAGATTCGCGGCGTGCGTCCTCGCAACACGCGCGGCGAGCTGCACGGGCTGTTCTATCCTTACGATCCGCGCCTGCGCCGGCAGCCGTACATCGTGCTCTGGATGCGTACGGCGCAGCGCCATGACGTGGTCAAGCCGAAGACTTTCGTGCGAACCTTGATGCATGAAATCGGGCACTACCTTGATTACGCTCATCTGCGGCTCGAGGATTCATACCACACGCGCGGTTTCTTCCAGCGCGAATCGTCGCTGGTGCGCGCGCTGTTCAATTCGTAGCTCCTTGACAGACGCGGCCGCGATCCCAATAGCTATTGTCGCGATGCGCCACCAGTCTGCATAATCACAACGCGCATCGGGCGTGAGAGAGCGAGGAGATGGCTACTGGCATGGGATTTTTCCAGAGATTGTTTTCGCCGGCATCGGCGCGCGCGGAATTGCTCGAGGAACTGGCGGTGATCGCCGGCCTCAATCAGGGGCTCGTGGAGCGTTTGAAGCGTCACGCTCCGATGACTCCTCCAAATATAAAGGTAGGAGTCGAAACGCTCGCCGAAAAGGAAGCCGGCCACGTCAAGGTGCTCAACTCGCTTCTAGCGGACAACAACGTCTGGTCGAAATTGCCGGCAGCCGCGCTGCATGACGGCTCGAACAACTGGGCGCGCCTGAGCGGCGACCTCGAAGTGCTGGGCACGCTGGCGGTTGATCTGCGACTCAATGCGATGCGGTGGGAATCCGTCGATGACGGCGTCGCGGCCACGTTGCTGGAACTGGCGGTCGAAGACGAAGCCCGCGAAAGCGAACTGCGCAAGCTGGCAATGATGTGCGACGCGATGGCGCTCGACTAATTAAAGCGGGGCTGCGCGCCCCGCACCCGCGGCAGGGGTGACCCCTGCACCCAGTATTAAAAAATAAGATGCGGACTTACGGCCTGTTAGAAGTATTTCCGGGAAGAGTGGTTGAGGTGTATTTGGGCTGCTGGGCACGAGTCCGCTTCGCGTCCTCGCGCCCAAATCCGGTTCCCCTTCCCGCTCGGGAAGGGGTTAGGGGTTAGGTTCCTCGGGCGTCAGCCCGCATCCTTCTTTACAAGTACCGCTCCAATCCCCCTTTACAGGTACCGCTCCAATCCCCGGCGCTTGAGTTCCTCAGTAACCCGTCCGACGTGGGGGGATCGTTCGCGATGCGCAATCAGGATCGCGTCTCCTGTATCGACGACGATCAGATCGCGCACGCCGAACAGCACCATCAGGCGCGAATCCGAATGTGCCAGCACGCGCTCTGACTCGAGCGCGATTGCGTTGCCGCGAGTCACGTTGCCGCTCGCGTCGCCGACCGCGTCCCACAGGCCGTCCCACGATCCAACGTCATGCCAGGTGAATCGCGCGCGCACCGTGAGCACATTGGTGCTCTTCTCCATGATGACGCGGTCGAACGAGTCGTACCGCAATCGGCCGTACGCCCGCGCGAGTTTCGTCCGCGGTGTGCGCGCGAGTTTTTCCGCGGCGATGCCGAGCAGTGGCGAATGCGCGGCAAACTCGCTCGCCAACGTCTGCGTCGATGCCACGAACATCGAGGCGTTCCACAAATAGCGCCCGCTTTTTAGCATCCGGCGCGCAACTGCGAGCGGCGGCTTCTCGACGAACTTCTCGATTCGAAATCCAGCGCCGACCTTTGCGCCGATTTTCTGATAGCCGTATCCGGTTTCGGGGCGCGTCGGTGGAATCCCAATCGCTACTATCGAATCCTGCGCCGCGGCGAGACCGATCGCATCGGCGAGCGTGCGCCGATATTGCTCGCCGGTCACGATGTGATGGTCCGCGGCGACCGACGCGATAACCCCGTCGCCGAGCCGACACCGGATAACTGCGGCGCCATACGCGATTGCGACCGCGGTGCCGCGCGCCAACGGCTCGACGATCAGGTTCTGCGCGGGAATCAGAGTGCGCAGTTCGCGGCGAAACGGCGCCTCATGCGCCTGTGCGGCCAGCACGAATATTCGCTCGCGCGGGATGAGCGGCGAGTGACGCGCGATGGTGTCAGCGAGCAGGCTCGTCTTGCCGTCGATCGAAAATAGCGGCTTGGGATTCGCTTCGCGGCTCGCGGGCCAAAATCGAGTGCCGCGGCCGCCTGCGATTATCAGCACCGACGCGCGATGCGGCGCGGAACGTCGAGCCATCGTGTCAGATCGCGCCTAGTTCGCGCAGCTTGCCCTCGAACAGCGCGCGAATTTCGGCCAGCCGCTTTTCGCTGGTCGCTTCGAAACGCGTCACCAGCGCGGGTTGCGTATTCGACGCGCGCACGAGACCCCATCCGTCGGCAAAATTCACGCGCACGCCGTCGATGTCGATGACTTCATAGTGCTGGCGAAAAAATTCGGCCGCACGCCGCACCACTTCGAATTTGCGATCGTCAGGGCAATCGACGCGAATCTCCGGCGTGATATGGCTCGCGGGAAGATCCGAGAGGATCGCGCCGAGGCCGCGACCCTCCTTGCTCAGAATTTCGAGCAGGCGGAACGAAGCATAGATCGCGTCGTCGAAGCCGAAATAGCGGTCGGCAAAAAACATGTGCCCGCTCATCTCGCCCGCCAGCGCCGCGTGCTCCTCCTTCAGCTTGCTCTTGATCAGCGAATGCCCGGTCTTCCACATGATCGGCCGGCCGCCGTGGCTTGCGATGTCGTCGTACATCCGCTTCGAGCATTTCACCTCGCCGATAATCGTCGCGCCGGGACGCTCGCGCAGAATCGCGCGCGAGAACGCCACCATCAGCTCGTCGCCCCAGACGATTTTTCCGTTCTCGTCCACCGCACCAATGCGATCGGCGTCGCCGTCGTACGCGATTCCGACCGCCGCGTGATTGGTTTTCACCGCCGCGATCAGATCGCGCATGTTGTCTTCGACTGTCGGGTCCGGATGATGGTTCGGGAAGCGCCCGTCCATCTCGGTGTAGAGCTCGATGGTGTCGAGCCCGAGCCGCTTCATCAGCGGAGCCGCGATCACGCCGCCGCATCCGTTGCCTCCGTCCACCACCACCTTGAGTCCCGGCGTGAGCTTGAACTGCGACATGATGAAATCGTTGTAATCGGGAATCACGGGACGCTCGATGGACGAGCCCTTTGCGCCGGTCGTCACGAAATCGCGGCGCTCGATTATTTCGCGCAGCCGCTGAATCTCGGCGCCGTGAATCGTCGTCGGACCCACGCCGAGCTTGAAGCCGTTGTACTCGGCCGCGTTGTGGCTGCCGGTAATCATCGCGCCGCCGTCCATCTTCCAGCTCAGCATCGAAAAATAAAGCAACGGCGTCGGCACCACGCCGATGTCAACCAGGTTGATGCCCGCGCTGAGCAGACCTTCGGCCAGCCGGTCGCGCAGGCGGTCCGACGACAGGCGGCAATCGCGGCCGAGCGTGATCGTTTTTTTACCGGCGCGATGCAACAAGGTGGCGTAGCCGCGCCCGAGATCGACCACGAACGCGTCGTCGAAATCGTTCTCGACGATGCCGCGGATGTCGTACTCGCGGAACACATGCGAATTCATTATCGTCAGTCTGTGCGAGCGACTAGATCAGCGCAAGATGGCTGCGAATGAGCACGCCAGGAGCATCACCGGGCAGCGACAAAGCCCGCGTCGCAATAGTGACCGGCGCGGGGCGCGGCATCGGACGCGCGGTCGCGCTCGAGCTCGCACGCGCGGGCTACTCGCTATGCCTCGCCGCTCGCTCGCGCGACGAACTCGAGGAAACCCGCTCCCAGAGCGGACTTCCGCTCGAACGCGCGCTGATCGTCCTGGTTGACCTCGCGACCGAGGATGCGCCCGACTTGCTCATCGGCGCCGCGCTCGATTGCTACGGACGTGTTGACGTACTGGTCAACAACGCCGGATGGGCACCGCCGCGAACCCCGCTGCTCAAGATGCGTCCCGCCGACGTTGACCGCATGATCGCCGTAAATCTGCGCGCGCCAATCGCGCTCACGCGCCTTGCCGCAGCCGCGATGACGCTCGCGAGGAACTGGCACGATCGTCAACGTCGCATCGTCGGCCGCAATCAAGGCTCCCGCGGGCGAGGCAGTTTATGCGGCGACCAAGGCCGCATTGATCGCATTCACGCGCGCAGCTTTCCACGAGATGCGCCAGAGCGGCCTGAAGCTCTCGGTCATCATCCCCGGCCTCGTCGATACCGCGATGATTCCCAACAACAAGCGGCTCGATCGCGCCGCGATGCTTTCGGCGGACGACGTCGCCCACGCCGTGATGCAAATCGTGAACTCGCCCGCCGGCGCGTGCCCAGTCGAGGTGACACTCGAACCACAAATGGATCCGGAGCGGCCGCGCTGAGCGGAACTCGATTTAACGTGAAACCCGCGATGGGTTTCACACTTCCTTCGGCAGGGGTAACCCCTGCACCTGTTACTAATCGCAAAATGGCGAGGACGCCATTTTGCTCTCAGGTTCTTTCCTCTGTCATTCCCCTTCCCTCGAGGGACGAGCTTACTCCCAATAATCTTGTCCCCCTTCCCGCTCGGGAAGGGGTTAGGGGTTAGGTTCCTATGCCGCGGTCGTTCACGGCGCGATTCGCACTCGTACTGATCGCAGGAATCGTCGCCGCGATCATTTTCGCACCGCTCGCGGCAGTCGCGGTGTCGGCTGCAGGATGGCACTACCCGTTTCCGAGAATCTTCGATCGCACCGTGATGGTGTCGATGCTGATCGTGATGCTGTTCGCCGCGCGCGACCTTGAATCTCATCCCGCTGCTGCAGCCGCGGCTTCATTCATCCTGCGCTGCCAAGCATCGTGCGCGCGATTCGCGGCTTCGTCGTCGCGATGATCGCGATCGCGATTTTATTCGGACTCGCATTCGCGGTCGGCGGCGGCGGAATCGGCGATCATAAAGCGGCCGCAGCGCTGATCCCGAAATATTTTCTCTCGGCGATCGCGATCGCATTCATCGAGGAAGCATTCTTCCGCGCATTCCTGCTGGGCGGCATGAGCAACGACTTCGGCAACCGCATCGCGCTGATTGCGAGTGCCGCAATCTACGCCGTCGCGCATCTGGTGCGCTCTCCCGCCCGCTTCTACGTAACCGGCTACGAGCCAACCGCAGGATTGATGACGCTCGCGCACAGCGTTGACCAATTCACTAATCCCGCGATTGCGATTCCAACGCTGATAGGCCTTTTCCTGCTCGGCATCGTGCTCGGCGAAGCATATATCCTCACGGGCAGTGTGTATTTCTCGATCGGCCTGCACTGCGGCTTCGTGCTGGGCGCAAAGATGTGGCCGAAAATAATCCTGAACCGCGCCGCAATCCCATGGTGGATAGCAGGCGGCGGCGCAATCCCGCTAATCGCCGGCGCCACCGCATGGGCTGATCGCGATAGCTATCTTCGCGACGCTCCGCCAAATCACCGGCGCGCAAAGAACGCCTCCCTGATTACGCAGAAGCTCGATCCTGACGCCTACGACGAATCTTAGTGCTTCGCTCGCCAGAGTCCGACAGGTATTCCAAGAAGACCCCATCCGAGAAGTTGAATAAAAAGGGGCCCGAGGAGATCCGAATTGGACACTCTTGAGGCGCCGGTGTAGGCGCTGAACCAGCCGAAAGCGCTGTAAAGCATGTACGGCGGCCACATCAGAACGAAAACCACCTCGTGTATGAAACCATTGCCGGAAAGCCGAAGTCGTCCAACGCCAATCCACCCCCACACCCGAGGACGACAAAAATCACACCGAGAGCGACGAAGATTACGAACCAGTGCAATACAACCTGGCCGATCGACCGATGCTGCGCGGACATAGGTCTTACATTGGCTCCTGAGATCTAATCGTACAGCGACGGCGTCCCTCTTACTGGCCTTGTGCGGTAGCGGCGGTGGGTCCAGAGCCATTGCTCGGGGTATTTTCGGACCATCTCTTCGATGGCTTTTTGGTAGCGCGCCGTATTTACCAGCGTGTCGGCGTTGCGGTCGCCGGTGCGCTGTTGCGGGATCTCCTCGAAAATCTCGATCACGTGGCTGATGCCGTCGGGCTGGCGCACGATGAAGACCGGGACGACCGGCGCACCCGCCATCATCGCGAGGCGATCGAAGCCGCTGGGCGTTGCGGCCAGCTCGCCGAAGAACGGCACCCAGATTGCTTCCGATCGCTTGGCGTTCTGATCGAGCGGGATGCCGATGATCTCGCCGCGCTTCAGCGATCGCAGCATCTCGCGCGCCGCGGTATGCTTGCGAATTATCTGCACGCCCGCGCGCTCGCGGATGAACGACATCAGGTCGTCGCCCGCGAGGAAGCGTTGCGTGTGATGCACCAGGCCTATCTGGAAGCCGTGCAGCGCGTGGCCCGCCGGCAACATCTCGAAGCCGCCGAAGTGCGCCGTCAGGATCAGCGCACCCTTGCCGGGATATCGGGGATGCAGTTCGTTCCAGACGTCGAGGCGATTGTAAGTGATGCGGCGCGCGAGGCTGCGGTAGAAGAATCCGCCCAGCCGAACGTACTCGGCGCCGGTGCGGCCGAGGTTGATGTACGACGCGCGCAGGATGCGCTCGCGCTCGGCGGCGCTCTTTTCGGGGAACGCAATCTCGAGATTGCGGATTCCGATTTTCCGGTGACGATGATCGAAGCGGTGAAAGATCAAACCGCAGGCGATTCCCAGTTTGTAGAGGATGAAATCCGGCAGCAGGCTGAACGCATGCAGCACGGCGACCAGTATCCAGAAAATCAGCCGGTCCTTGAGTCCGAGCTTCAGGCGCGTGCTCTTCGGCCTGTCCGCGCGAGAGCGGAAAGTCAGACTTCTGCGGGGCGCCATCGGTCGCGTCGGCTGGCGCGACGCCGCGCCGCAGCATGTCGCCGTTCGGAGCCTGCGATTCGTTGCGATCGAGCTTGAGATTTGCTGACGGAGACGCTTGCGCCATCTAAAATACCGACCGTTCGCGCTTGGGGCCCTTGGGAATCACGACCAGGCCCGAATCGGTGACGAAAAATCGCTGCCGGTCGCGCTCGAGGTCGTATCCTATCTCCTCGCCCTCGGGAACATAGACGTTCTTGTCGATAATCGCGCGCCGGATTTTCGCGTGCCGCCCGATTTCCGCGTAGTCCATGATGACCGAATCCTCGACCAGGCTGTACGAATGCACGAACACCGAACGCCCGAGCACCGAATTGCGAACCGCGCCGCCCGACACGATACATCCCTCGCCGATCACCGAATGCAGCGCCAGCCCGCGCCGTCCGTTTTCGTCGAACACGAATTTCGCCGGCGGCTGATCGTAGTACGCGGTGCGCAGCGGCCAGTACGCATTGTACAGATTCAAATGCGGGCGCGCGTCGCGCAGGTCCATGTTGGCCTCGTAGTACGCGTCGAGCGTCCCGACGTCGCGCCAGTAACTGAGATTGACCTCGGAGTCGCCGCGGATCCGATTGGTCATGAAGTTGTACGCGTACACCGGCACCCGGTTGATCAACGCGGGAATCAGGTCGCGGCCGAAATCGTGATTGCTCTTTTCGTTGATCGAATCCTCGATCAGCGCCTCGCGCAGCACCTCGGGACTGAACAGGTAATTGCCCATCGAGGCGAGCGAGCGGCCCGGCGCCCCGGGCATCTGCGGCGGATTGTCCGGCTTCTCGACGAAACCCGAAACGCGCAGCCCCGAATCGACCTGCACGATGCCGAACTGATTCGCCTCATCGACATTCACCGGCAGCGTCGCGACGGTGACCGCCGCCTTGCGCTCCATGTGAAACTCGATCATCTGCTGGATGTCCATCCGGTAGATATGGTCCGCGCCGAACACCGCGACCAGGTCCGGCTTGGTGTCGTCGATCAGATTGAGATTCTGAAAAATCGCATCCGCCGTGCCCTGGTACCACAACTCGCCCATCCGCATCTGCGCCGGGACCGGGATGACGAAGTGATCGGGCAGCATCCCGCCGAACTGCCATCCGTCCTTGAGATGCTCGATCAGCGATTGCGAGCGCCATTGCACCAGCACGTAGATCGCGTAGATGCCCGAGTTGACGAGGTTGGAGAGAACGAAATCGATGATGCGATATTTGCCGCCGAACGGCACCGCCGGCTTGGCGCGATCGCGGGTCAGCGGATGCAGCCGCGTCCCCTGCCCCCCGGCCATCACTAGCGCAAGCGTTCTCATCTAAACAATCGTAAACAATCGGCGTCGGATCGTCATGTCGCAGCCAGCCTCGGAAAAATCAGCCCGTCAAGTATAGGTGTCTCGCGGTATCATCGGAAGTCTATTCGGTCGGGAACCGAGAGTGCAGCGATTTTTTGTTCGAGAATTTGGCGGAATTGTGTCAAATAGCCGCAGGAATTTCCGGATACCGGTGAGAGTCTCTCAAGTGATGATGCTCGGCGACGGTGAATTTAGCTTGATTTTACTCAATTTTGCCTTCCGTGGCGAATTGTTACGCGAGGCACGTCATTTGCTTGAAACTTCGGTGACGATCTTACGTCTAAGTTGCTAAGCATGGTTATCTTAATTGGATGCCAACCTCTCTCGGACTAGCGCGGGAGCGGAGGATAGAAAAATGCAAACAGCAGTCAGACATGAATCCAAAAGCACCAGCAACCCGGGAATCGTTTACCGCACGATTTGCCAGAACCCCGGCTGCGGGTACAAGTTCGACCTCCGGATCACGCCGCAAAACGCCAGCCTGCTCAGCGGCTCGATGCCGTGCCCGCACTGCAAGCGGCATGGCGGCCAGCTGAAATCCCAGGGACGCATCAGCGAAAAGCTTTTCGCGGCCAAGCTGCTGTTCCGCGCGACCGGGCGTCGGTCCGATCGCGTAGCGATGACGACGAAATGGGAGCAGACTCCCGCTATTAACGCGCGCTGCGGATCGTCTAGTATTGTCAGTCCGTCACTAGATCCGTAGTTCTATCAGTATCGCGCGCGCCGTCCGGGAAACCGGACGGCGCGCGCGTTTCTTTTTCAGGAAAGTGTTCGCGAGGATCTCGATCAGCCGCCCGCGACCGGCACTGCGGCGACGCCTTGCAGGTTGCGGATACTTGGGCGCTCCATCATTCGCTTGATCCAGGCGTCGATGTTGTTGCGGTTGTTGCCCAGCACGTCGATCCCGATCTCGTTCAGAATCAGCATCCGCGGCGCGAAGCCGATGTCGGCGACCGAGAACTCACCCGCCAGATAATTGTTGCCCTGCAGTTCGTGATTCAGATAGTCGAGCACGCGCTCGACCGACTGATGGAGCCGCTGGACGCGAGACTGGTCGCGGTCGCCCTCGGGCTTGGACACCTCGGCGATTAGCTGGCCCACCGGCGGCGTGAACGACGTGTCGGCGAAATCCTCGAACGACCGCGCCCGCGATCGCATCGCACTGGAACCCACCGGCGGCAGCACCGGAGGCTCGGGATACTCGTCGTCGAGGTACTCGTTGATGATAGTCGAGTCGTAAATCGTCGTGTCGTCATCGACCAGCACCGGCACGCGTCCGAACGGGTTCAGCCGCAGGAAGTCGGGCTTGCGATTTTCGTGCTGGGTCAAATCGACCTTGACCAGGTCGTAGGTCAGCGCCTTCTCGGCCAGCACGATGCGGACCTTCTGGCCGAAGGGGCAGGAAAGGAAGTCGTAGAGTTTGATCATATCGGGCGAGTCCTCATTCGGCCTGCGCGGCGACGGTAATCTTCAAGCTGGCTTCAACCTCGGAATCGAGCTTGACCGGCACCGTGAAATCTCCGAGCTGCTTGATGGGCTCGGGCAGGTGAATTTTGCGCCGCTCGATATCGAGACCCTTCTCGCGGAGCGCGCGTTCGAGATCGATATTGGTCACGGAGCCGAACAGCTTGCCTTCCTCGCCGGCGCGGGCATGGATCGTGATCGCGAGCGCCTCGATTTTAGCCTTGACCGCGAGCGCGTCGTTGCGCTTGATCTCGCCGCGTTTCGCGGCGGTGCGCTTCTGATGCTCGAAGGCGCGGATATTTTTCTGATCCGCCTCGACCGCGAGCTTGCGCGGCAACAGGTAGTTGCGCGCGTAGCCGGCGCGAACCTTGACCACGTCGCCGGTCCTTCCCAGGTTGGGAAGGTCCTCGTTGAGTATGACTTGCACGTTCATCGTCTTGACTGCCTCGTGGGCGCTCCCCGCTGCTTAGAAAAAATCGCCCAGGTTGTTCGCTTCCGGGCTGGGGGGCTTCAGCCGCCGGAAGTCGATCCACATATCGAAGACGCCCGCGACACACACGAGCGCCGCCACCACCGGTTGCGCGAATACGACAAAATAAATTATGCCGCGAACGATCGACGGGACCGCGAGCGACTGGAAATAAAATCCGATGATCGCGAGTCCCTGGCAAAAATAAATCGCCGCGATACAGATGAAGCCGTTGAGCGCGATCTCGCTAATCGCCGAAACCGGGATGAACAGTCCGAAGCCGCCCGCCAGCAGCAGCCACACCATCCATTCCGGCGCCGACCATCGCGAAAGATCGCCAAACAGGCTGTACGGCAGCCGATTCGGCCCGGCCCATCGCCAGAACACGCGCAGGTTGAGCAGCATCGTGCTCGCGGCGACCAGCAGCGCGAACGCCGGCGACAGATGCATCGTGAGCGAGATGACGCTCGCCTGCATGTCGGCCGAAATCGTCTGTTGAATCCCGAGCAGCTTGTAGAAGTCCTGCCCGCGCGCCATCCCTTGCGCGAGTTCGTCGTGGACGGTTTTGATGAGCGCGTCGGGGCCACCCATCATCGCGAGCGCTGCCACGATCGACGCCGTCACCATCACGCCCGCGCCGACTGCGGTGATCATTTCGAACGACGCGCGCCGCTCGAGCATGTAGCATGCGATCGCCGTCGCCAGCCCGAACGACACGAAGTAGGCGAGACCGCCGATCGGTCCCCACAAAATTCCGACGAATGCGGTCGCGAGCACGACTGCGATATTCGCGCGTGCGTAGGGATTCGGTTTGCCGACGGCGTACACCAGGATTGGCGCGGGCGCGAGCATCATCAGGATGCCGCCGATTATCGGTATCGCGCCGCCGGCGAGGAAGAACGCCCCCGACAGCGCGGCCGCACGAACCATCCCTATGACAGCCTTGCGCGTCACTGGATTCAGCCGTCTAAACTCCGAGCGTCGAGAACGGCAGCAGCGCGAGCACGCGCGCGCGCTTGATCGCGACCGCAAGTTGGCGCTGATGCTTGGCGCAATTGCCCGAAGTCCGGCTCGGAACAATCTTGCCGCCCTCGGTGATGAAGCTGCCGAGCGTGCGCACGTCTTTGTAATCGACCTTTAGCGTCTTGTCGGCGCAGAAGCGGCATACCTTGCGCCGTCCGCCCGGACGTCCACGACGCATCCCGCCGCCGCGACCTTCACCACCACGGCCCTCGCCGCGATCGTCGCCGCCGGGACGCGGGCCGCCGTAGCGTCCGCCGCCGCCACCTTCGCGCGGCCGGTCGCCGCCTCTTTCAGATCTTTCTTCGTCAGCCATTTATCTTTCCCTGGAAATTTTTCTTTTTTAGTGTCTGTTCACTTGGTCTGCTCGATCGACTCGGCTACGACTTCGAATGCCACCGCCCGTCTTCAAGCTACCCTTCAACCCTCTCATCCTTCCGATCACCTTAACCTGCCGCCCCGGCTCCAGGAGCGCTTTTGCCGCCAGCGCCGGTTCTCCCGTCATCACGATCCCGAGCCTCAGAGTTTCGCCGGGCGCGCCGCATTCGACCGTGAAGCGCAGCACGGGCGTGCCTGCGGGCGTGATGCGAACTTCGGGCGGGTCGATCAGCCGGCCTTCCAGCTCAATCCGGTTCCCGGTCACCTTCGGGCCCGATTTCCTCGACCGCCGCTTCCATTATCTCTTCGGGAGCGTCGGGCGCTTCCTCGACCGGCGTCTCGCGCGAGGCCATCAGAGCCGCCGCGCGCGCTTCCTGCGCAGCCTTGGCCTCGGCGATACGGCGGTTGCGCGCCTCGAGTTCCTCGCGCGCCTTCGCCACGTCGGCGTTATCGTCCACCAGCACCGACAGGTAGCGCAGGACGGCGTCGGAGATGCGCAAATTGCGCTCGACCTCGTTCATCACGGGGCCGGGCGAAACGTAGTCCATGCGAACGTAGAAGCCGCGGCGCTCGCCCTTGATCTTGTAGGCGAGCTCGCGCGATCCCCACTCCTCGGTTTCGATCATCTCGCCGGCGCCGGCCGCGATGATCCCCTCGTAGCGTTTGATGGCTTCCTTGATTTGGGGGTCGCCCGAATCAGGGCGGAGAATAAAAATAGTTTCGTAGCGCCGCATGCGGCTGCTGGTCCTCCTTACGGATTTGAGCCCCAGGTTGGAGCAAGGAGCAATCCCGTACAGTACCATCGCCGGTATGCTGTCTCAAGGCGGATCGCAGTTATTTGAGGCGTCGAAATCGCTGCCATCTTTGGTCTTGCCATTAACGAACGGTCTGTTATGGAGAAGATGACGGTCGTGTTTGAGCAATCCAGGAGGTCCGTCCATGGCCAAGCCCAAAAAGAAAATTAAGAAAGCGGCGCCCAAAGTCCGCAAAGTCGCTCCCAAAGCGGTCAAACGCAAGAACGCCCAAGGCCGCGAAGCGACCGGCGCCGAAAAAATCCGCCAAGCCGATGCGAGGTCGCGTCGCTGAGGTCGTGACCGCATCCACTCGCGCGTCCGTCGATTTCGAGAGCGCCGTCGGACGGATGGAGCGCGCGGCCGTGCGCAAAGTCGGCGAAGTTGCCGGCCGCGCCACGCGGGCATTGAGGAGTGCGATGTCGCACGCGCCGAAAATTCCCAGCTATGACGAATTGCCGGTACGCGCGGGCGCTCCGGCGGGCGCGGCATGGGGCGTGTTCGGCGACGACGACGAAGTCGGCACCATCAATCTGCTGACGCCCGACCGCGTGGTCGCGGCAACCTCGTCGATTCGCACCGGCAAAGTGTTCGCGCTGAATTTGCCCATCAACATTCCCGACCCGCCGCTGTTCACCCGCGGCAAGCATACGCACACCGTCAAGATTTTCCCCGGCGCGGAATTTGTGCTCGACGACTTTCTCGACAACTTCTATCCGCAAGCGTCGTCGCAATGGGACGCGCTCGCGCACGTGAAGCATCCGGTGCACGGCGCGTACAACGGGATTCCCGACATCGAGATCACCGGGCGCGGCGGGATGCGGCTCGGCATCGACAACCTTGCGCGGCGCGGAATCGCGGGACGCGGAGTGCTCGCCGACGTCGCGCGCTACTACGATCGCGTCGGCAAGTCGATCAACTTCACCAAGGCCGAATCGATTCCGCTCGACGACGTGAAAGCAACGCTCGAAGATGAAGGCGTCGAGCTGCAAGCCGGCGACATCCTGCTGATTCGCATCGGATGGACGAAGTTCTACCTGTCGGCGAGCGCGCACATAAAAGAGGAGCTGTCGAAGGAGACCGTCGTGCCGGGAATCGAAGGCAGCGAACGCACCGCGCGATGGCTATGGGACAATCACCTGGCGGCGGTCGCGTCGGATTCGCCGGCGCTCGAAGCGCTGCCGAAAACTGCGGGCAACGAAATGGAGTTCCTGCATTTCCACATGCTGGCTTTCTTCGGAATGCCGATAGGCGAGATGTGGAACCTCGAAGGCCTGGCCGACGAATGCGCAGCCGACGGCGACTACGATTTCTTCCTGACCTCCGCCCCGCTAAACATCCCAGGAGGAGTAGGCTCCCCGCCAAACGCGCTGGCGATCAAGTAGTACCCAACCGCTCGACATTAACGTGGAGAATGAGAGGCGAACGTGCTGGACTCCGGTCGATATGGCTGTTGCACGCAGTCAACAGTCCAGAACGGAAAGAACATCAAGCTTGCAGGCATTGAGGCGCGAACGTTTCGCCGTTAGGTCGGCCGTTCTAGCTGCTCTTTTCCTTTGCGCTTACCGCCGCAGTATGACGTTCCAAGATTAGACTCACGAATTCTTGTTCATAGCCGCCTTCGAGCAACTCTATGCAGCTGAGATCGATCAAACTGCGTCAGCAGACTTATGCACCTTCTTAGAATGCCCTGCCATACGTTGTCGGACATTAGCGCCCGTCTTATTTGTCCTGTACGCGTTATGTACATAGTTGAGATACATGAACATTATAGCATCGTGCGGGCTCCCAATGATCGGTGTCCGAAATTTAGACATAATCTGTCTCGCCGATTCGGAGTTCACCATCATCTGGTTGAATTCGTTCGCCATGGAATTGTTTTGGTTTACAAGTGTTAGATCGGTCTGTCTCTTTGCAAACATGTGAGCCCGAATAGCGATTGCCACCGCAGCGCTAGCCGTAGCCAAGCTCCCTATAGCTGATACAGCCTCCCAATTGACGAACATGCCGTCGCCCTCCTTTCGATGTACGCGCCCCCGATACTAGCGATCTATAGAGGTGATATGGTTCTTTCTCTAGTGTATTCGTGTTTAAGGGACCCGAATAACTTTGCGGACGTAAGTGGTTCGTCTGCTGCAGGCCACTAGTCGGAAAAGAGGCAGAGTCAGCGCACTCGATTAGTGCCCCGCTTTCGTCAGCGCCTCGGTCGTGAAGAAACTCTTGTCCACCGCGCCCATGTTGATGTACCAGCATTCGCGCTCGGGCGTGTCCGGCCCGGGCAGGTAGCACGTCGTCGAGACTCCCGACTGCACGTCGATGCTCGAGGCGGCGACGATGAACTCACGCTTGAACGGATAGACCGCAATCTTGGCGTCGGGCACCGGGCGGTCGCGATAGGTGTTCAGATAAATCTGCGTCTTCCACAACTCGCCCTTCTGATCGTAGCTGTCGACGTAAGGATTGAACCATCCCTCGCCGTCGACGTACACGATCGTCTTCGACTGCAGCACGCCCTGGATTCTTTCCGGACGCGGCGTCACCTCGACGACGTACAGATGGCGCATCTCCCAATCTTCGTCGCATGAGGTCGCGCCGCCGTCAGTCGCGCATGGATGCGCGGGCGAGTTCTGCGCATGGACGCATGCGAGCATGTTCTTGTCGCCGAGATATTTGAAGTTGTACTCCTGCGGCTTGGCGCCAAATCCGCCGGCGTGATCGGCGTCCCAGGTCGAAAGCCCCGGCGACGAACTCAACATCACTTCGTTCACCCGGCGCACGCGCCGCGTTCCCGCCAGGAACGCCCACGTGTCGTCGGCCTTCATCGCATCCCAGTAGCGATAGAGGATCGCGCCGCTGCCGCGATCTTCGGCCGGCGCGAGCGCGGATACGCCCCGGCGCGCGCCCAGATACCGGTAGTCTTGAAATCCGGATCGGCGGGCATCGGCTCGACCTCGGTGCGTCCGATATCGGAGTAGCCGGCCAGATGCCCGACCTCGGTCAGCGTCATCAGCGTCTGTTCGCGCGCCGGGATTTTGCTTCGCCACCTGGCATTCGAAAAAGCGCAAATCGTAATCGTCGGTCGCGATCGGCTTGAAGTACTGGTTCCACATGATCTTGGTCGCGACGTCGGGATCGTTGGGATCGAGCAGCGGGAACGGCTGCCCGGCGACGTAACCGATCAGGTCGCGATGGTCCGGGCGCGAGGCGCACCTGGCCCGAATATTTTTCGGTCGCATCCTGGTACGGCGGCGGCCAAGTGACGCGGCTCGGCGCGACGATATTCATCTCCATGCCCTTGGAGACCGCGATAAACGTGCCGGGACTCACCAGCGCGCGGACCTGCTCCGCGTTCTTGGCGGTGATCGTGTCGCCGGGTTTTACCTGGGCGTGAGCTGGAGTGAGTGGAAATGTCAGCGCGAAAAAAACTGCGATGACGGACAGCAGGCCGGGACACCGGCGTCCGTTCGGTTTTTTCATATTCTAAAGTATCACTTTAACTCCACCGCCTCACTTCAATTCGACAGCGACTTGGCGATAGCGTTGCGTTCCGACGTTGACGAGACCTCGATGCGTACCCTTCGCACACCATAGCACGCGCCCGGCCGAAAGCGATTCCTCGCGCGAGCGTTCATCGCCCGCTTGCTCATCGCTTTACTCCTGCTCGAAACATCCGCGATCCGCGCCGCACGCTTGCGCATCGACGGGCCGCCCGTCAGGTCCCACCGGCCGCTGCGTCTTGAGGCAGGTGTAGCACGCGGTCGAATCGTCGGGCTTGAAAATGCGCTCGCCGTCGGGCGTGCGATAGTACGCGGTCTTGGTGCGCAGCAGCGCGCAAAATGGCGACGCACGGCATCTCAGGCGGCCTCCAGGCCGGCGGTGTGCATGATCGCGCGGCGCACGATCACCTTCGCAATCACCACCTTGTACGCGTTGTCGGACATCGGCTGCGCGTCTTTCAGCGCGGCGTCGGCGGCGGCGCGCGCGCGCGACTCGTCGAGCGGCCCGCCCTTGAGCGCGGCTTCCGCCTCGGGCGATCGCCACGGCATCGGCGCGACCGCGCCCATGACGACGCGCGCATCGCGGACAGTCTTCGCACCGGGCGCGCGATCGATCACGATCGCGACGCTGACCAGCGGCCAATCGAAGCTCTGCTTCTCGCGCGCCTCCAGGTAATGGCTGCGCACGCCGGCCGACGGCGCGGGCACGATCACTTCGGTGATTATTTCGCCGGGCTTGAGAGAATTTTCGCGCTTCGGATCGACTGTCGGCAGCGTGAAGAATTTTTCCAGCTCGACCGTGCGCTGTGCCGGCCGGGCCGACGATCGTCGCACTCGCGCGCATCGCGATCAGCGCGGGCGCGAGATTCGACGGATGCACGATGAACGACGGGCCGCCGCCGAGAATCGCGTGATAACGATTCAGCCCGCCGATCGAGTAGCAGGTGTCGCCGCCCTTCTTCAGGCAATTCACGTCGGGATTGCGAAAATACCAGCATCGCGGACGCTGCAGGATATTCCCGCCGACCGTGCCGAGATTGCGAATCTGCGGCGTCGCCGCCTCGCCTGCCGCCTCGGCAATCGCGGTGAACTTCGCGCGAATCGCAGGATGCTCGGCGACTTCGCTCAGCTTCACCGTCGCGCCGAGGCGAAGGTCGCCCGACGGCCGCAGCTCGATTCCGCCGAGCTCCTTCAGACCCTTCAGATTCACCAGCGCGGCCGGCGATACGATATTCTGCTTCGACAGATCGACCACATCGACGCCGCCCGCAAACGCGACGTTGCCATCTTCGGCCAGCAGCCGCGAGGCGCTCGCAACATCGGCGGGCGTGATCACTTCGAATCGATTCATCGCAATTCCAAATCGTTCACGCGTGCCCCAGCGCCGCCAGCACTCGGTCCGGCGTCATCGGGAGCGAGCGCACCGGCACGCCAATCGCGTCGTACACCGCGCATGCGACCGCGGCCGTGCTCGCGACGTGCGCCACTTCGCCGAGTCCCATCACGCCGGTGTTGGTGATGCCGTTGGCGACCTCGAAAAACGTCACGTCGATTTGCGGCACGTCGAGCGCGCCGAGCAGCTTGTAGTCGTCCATCGTCGGATTCACCATGATGCCGAGCTGCGGGTCCATCCGGCGATCCTCGAACAGCGCGAACCCGATTCCCATCAGGATGCCGCCGTTGACCTGGCTGCGCGCCGTCAGCGGATCGACAATCCGTCCCGCGTCGTGCACCGCGACGACGTGCGTCACGCGCACGATTCCGGTCTCGGTATCGACTTCGACTTCGGCGAACTGGCATCCCGCCTGGTCGGTGCGAAAGCCGCCGTAGTTCGGCACGCGCTCGCCCTGCGCGGAAATCGAATCGCCGGGAATTCGCTTGCACACGTCGTTAAATGAAATTGCGCGCGAGGGATTGGTGCGCACGCGAATCGTTTCGTCGGCCGCCTCGAGGTCGCCCGGCTCGGCGCCAAGAATCGGCGCGGCGATTCGAAACAGCTTGTCCTTGAGATGCGCCGCGGCCTGCCGCACGGCGGGCGAGTTCGACGGCGCGCTGAGACTGCCGCCGCTCGGCACTGAAAAAAGAAATCGCGTGTCGCCGATTTCCGACTTCACGCGATCGACCGGCAGCCCGAGTTCTTCCGCCGCGACGATCGCGAGCACCGTGCGCGTGCCGGTGCCGATATCCTGCGTGCCGACGCGCACCTCGACGCTGCCGTCGCGATGCGCGATCACTTGCGCCTCGGGTCCCGACACTCCGACCGCATGCCACTCGGCCGACGCGACGCCGACGCCGCGCTTGATCGGCCCGCTGGATTTCGCCGCCTCGTTTTTCTCCGCCCATCCGAACGCGCGCGCGCCGATTTCGTATTCGGCCGCGCGCACCGGGTTGTCGCTGTTGCGGCGCCGGAATTCGAGCCGGTCGATTCCCGCCTTGCGCGCCATCTCGTCCATCGCGAGTTCCAGCGCGAAGCATCCCTGCGGCCATCCGGGCGCGCGCATCGGCGACGACGGCCCGGCGTTGGTATAGATGTTGGTTTCCTCGACGCGGATATTCGCGCATCGATAGACCGACTTGAACGGGCCCGCGCTGCCCGCACCGCCGCCGATTCCGCCGCTGCCGCGCGTCACCAGATCGATCGCGGTCAGCTTGCCGTCGCGATCGACGCCCATCTTGACCTTCTGCTCCGAGTTCGGACGGTTGCCGGTCGAGCGATGCTCGTCGGCGCGCGGGAGCATCACCTTGACCGGCACGCCGGCCGCCTTCGCCAGCCGCGCGGCAACAATCATTTCGGGAGTTGCGCCGAATTTCGATCCGAAGCCGCCGCCGAGGTACTCGCAGACCACGCGCACGCTGTCGGGCGGCAGGCTGAAGTACACGGCCAGATCGTCGCGCACGGAAAAAACGCCCTGCGTCGAGCACCAGACCGTCAGCTGGTCGCCCGCCGCGTTGAAGCTCGCGACCGCGCCGTGCGTTTCGAGGCAGACGTGCGTCTGCACCGGCGTCGTGTAGGTCGCCTCGATCGTGTTCGCCGCGATCTCGAGTCCCTTCGGCACGTCGCCGACGCTCGAATGCTTGACCTTGCCGACGTTCGATCCGCTGCCGAAAACGCGCGGCGCGGAATCCTTGGCCGCGGAATCCATATCGACCACGAACGGCAGCGTTTCGTAGTCGACTTTGATCAGCTTGAGCGCGTCGGCGGCGATATCGGAACTGATCGCGGCGACGGCGGCGACTTCCTGGCCGGCGAAGCGGATTTCGCGATCGTCGAGCGCAAGCACCGCGCGCACGCCCGCAAGATTCTGCGCCGCAGACAGTATCGATGTTGCGAATTCGCGCGTGCGGCCACGGACTGCGCAGGATCGCGCCGTAAAGCATCCCGGGCAACTCGATATCGTAGGTGTAGCGCGCGGCGCCGGTCGCTTTCAGCGGTCCATCGACGCGCGGCGTCGGCTTGCCGACGACCGACAGGCGATCGCCCCATTGCCATGGCGTCGGCTCGTCGTCGGGAATGTCGACGGTGACGTCGCGCGTGTTGCCCTGAAAGCCGAGGTTGAGCGTGACGCGCCGCGACATCAGACGTCCTTCGTTGCGCGTCCCGGTATTGGCGGCTTTGAGAGCGGCCGCGAAGACGTGCGGGTAAGTGCCGCATCGGCAGGTATTGCCCGCGGTCGCGTGTTTGATTTCGTCAGTCGTCGCGGCCGGATTTTTTTCGAGCGCCGCCGCGACCGACATCACCATCCCGGGCGTGCAGAAGCCGCATTGCTGCGCGTCCTCTTCGACGAATGCGGCCTGCACCGGATGCATATTCGCCGGCGTGCCGAGACCTTCGATGGTCGTGACCTGGTGACCGCGCGCGTCGATCGCCAGCACCATGCACGAGGTCACGGGCTTGCCGTCGAGATGCACGGTGCATGCGCCGCACGCGCCGCGATCGCAGACGAGCTTGGTGCCGGTCAGCCCGAGATGCTCGCGCAGTGCGCGCAGCAAAGTGACGCGCGGCTCGATCTCGAGCGTCGCGGGCTTGCCGTTGATATTGAGTTCGATCGTCGTGGCTTCGGGCCCGAGTTTTTCGACGACGCCCGGCGGCAGCGTCTTCTCATCGGCGGATGCGGGCCGAACGTGCACCAAGCCTGCGGCGGCAGCGACCGCGCCGGCGCCCTTGATGAACGATCGGCGGCTGATTGCGTTGGGCTTGCGAGGTTTCATTTGGAGGTTGCGGCTGCGGTATCGCGAGCGGGTTCGGAGGTCATGAAGACTGCAATCGCGACGCCGAACAGAATCATACCGACTGGAAGCGCGAACATTGCGATCTTGATCGAGTAAACGCCCGCCGCCAGAAGCTTGTCAAGAAACATTCCGGTGTCGTAGCCGAAGCGGTCGATCAGCCATTCCGTCGGCGGATGCGCCGCTGGTGAATTTGAAGCGCGCGATTTGCGCGCCGACGCGCCCGACGATCGGCAGCGACAGGGCGCGCCGACGATCACGGCCGCCACCATCGAGCGGTTTTTCAGCGCGGCGTCATCCACCAGCCGCGCGCCGATGCGAATTCCGATCAACATTCCGATCGCCGCCGCGGCGCATTCGAGGATTGCAAACTCGTTGGCGTTCCACCATGCGCCGAACGGCGGATTGAGATACCGCACGGCGATATGCGCGCCGGTTCCGTAGCTGAGGGTGAAGACGGCGCCGAGCAGGAGCGCGACGAAGGTGAGCCGTCCCATCCATCTGGGGAGTTCGGCGCGGTTTCTTGTTTCGTGGCATCAGTGAGCCTTCAGCGAATCGACGCGACGATCGCGCCCGAGCCGCGCGTGAGTCCGATCGAGAGATAGACAATCAGCAACACGAGCGAGCCGACGGTCAAACCGATGCGGCGAAAGCGCGCCTGGAGTTCAGCAACTTCCGGACTCGGTCCCGCGGCCCGCCAGATTTGCACGCCGATGGTTCCATACTGATAGAGCGCCAGGCCGATAACGACGACGACGAGGACCAATTTGATCGCGAGCAGAATCGAAACGCCGCCGATGAACAGCACGTTGAGGATTCCGGTCACCACCAGCACGGCAAGCGAAGTCAGGACGATCGACGCCGAGGCGGCGAACGATTCGCCGGAACACGCGCAGGCGCGTGGGCGCGTCGAGTTCCGCGGCGAGAACGGGGGCGAGCGCGAAGGTGCTGAACAGCGATCCGCCGAGCGCGACGATAACGGCGACGATGTGAATGAACAGCACGAGGAAGCGGAGACTCAGCATCAAGCACCGCTTGTATCGGACGGAGTCCCGTCGGAGCAAGGGACATTCCGGTTGAGACGAAATTACCTGCTTCCGGTTTGTCTGGATCGATGAGCGGTCCCTGAGGACGAATGATTCCGTTCTGTCGCTGGATATCCGACAAGTCCGAAATCTCACGGAGACGGTTGGCGCGCTTCCTGCTTATTCATTTGGATCTTTATCTCGTTTTTCCTGGAGCGAAATTCATATGGCTGAGTTAACCGAAAAAGTAAAAGACTTCTTCACCAGCGCGAAAATCAATAAGAGCACGCTGATGGACGTCCTGAGCGAATTTCTGGCGGTTGAGATGGGCGGTCAGAAACTTTATGAAAAGGCGCTTGACACTGGTTTCCGATTCCGAGGTGAAAACCAAATTCCGCGAGTTTCATCGACAGACGATCAAGCATCAGAAGGTCCTCACTGATGTGATCCACAAACTCGGTGGGAATACGCGAGCGCAGAGCGCTGGCGCAAAGGTCGCAACCGAGAAGGCGCAGGCCCTGTTGAGAAGCATGGACGGCAACGGGCTATCGAAGGATCAGGCCGAACTGAATGCGATGGAAAACATCGTGCTGGCAGAGACTAAGGATCACGCGGACTGGGAACTGATTGGCAAAATTGCGCGTCAGTCGAATGACGACCGCTTGCGCGAAGTTCTTGGCGCCGCCGCCAGCGAAGTTGAGCAGGAAGAAGACGAGCATCTCAACTGGACGCGGAAAAAGCTCGGCGAGTTGCAGATGGAGGCGCTGACCAAGGGCGCGACCTCTGAGAAAAAATCGGACAGTCCGAACACAAAAGCGCCGATGAGAAAAAGCTCGACCAAACGGACCGGCGGCCGCGCGAAATCGCGACAGCTACTTCAAAGAGTAAGAGCCGGAACGTCGGGCGGCTCGATAGACGATAAGTTACGAAATTGCCGGTGACGCGGGCGCCGAGGCTGAGCGCGGTGCGGCGCGAGGCCCAGTTGTCGTCGAGGACGAGGGTGTAGCCCGCAAAGCGCATCTTGCGACGCGCCATCGCGAGGAACGATCGCGCCGCCATCGCGAGCGCGACGCCGCGTCCGCGCGCGCGCTCGATGACTCCGATATTTATCAGCGCGCCGCGCGTGCCGCCGCCGCGTTCGGGATCGAGTCGGACGCCCCGGCGCAGGCGGGCAAGCGCGGGACTGAGATCGGGCACCGAGAAGACGGCGCCGACGCATTGGTTGTCGATAGTCGCGAGCATCGAGAGGTCGGCGACCGGAGTCTCCCACAGCGACGTGAGCATCGGGCGCACTTCCGCGCGCGTCACGGGATTCCATCCCCAATGGCGATCGAACGCGGCGTTGGTGACGTCGGTCCACGCGTCGATCGCGGCCAGAAATCCGTACTCGCGCCAGCTTTGGATCGTGACGCCGGCGACAGCCGCAGCCTCGGCCATCCGGCGATAGCGCGCGAGGATTTCGGGCGTGAGCGGCGCGGTGTAATCGACCTGCCCTTTTTCAGTGACGAAGCCCGCCTCTTTGAAGTAGCGATGGTACGACGCGGGATTTCCGCGCAGCAGGAACGATGGCAACGCATCGTAGTTGTCGATCGCATAAGGATAATCGAGAAACGCCGCGAAGCCGCTGCGCACTGAGCGCATCCCGCGCTCGTGGAGCAACTGCACGGCCTGATCGAGCATCGCAGCGACCGCGATGTCCTCGCCCTCGAGCGCCTCGAACTGAATCAGTTGGCCGAGTTGCTCATTCCAATGTTCGATGTAGCGACGGTTGATGACCGCGCTGACGCGCGCGACGAGGCGTCCAGCGCGGCGCGCGCAGAAGGGAGTGACTTCGAGATGCGACGAGAGCAGGCTGCGGCGCGATAGCAGATCGATCTCGTTCTGAACGTCGGGCGGCCACCACGCGTCGCGTCCGGCGTAAACCTGGAATGGGAGGCGCGCGAACTCCTCGAGCTGTTCGCGGGTGGTGGGCCGTTCGATGGTGATGGTGTCGGCGGTGGTTTTGGGGTTGGCGGCCATGAGTTGAGGCGGTTGGTGCGCTCAATGTTTCTTATAGCTGGGGGTGGGGGAAAAATCATCTGGGACGAAGGAGCGCTGCGCGATTTTTGGAAACCGGCACCGGCAGCGCGTACGCGCTGTGTCCGAGGCGGGTTCCTCCCTTCGCGTTGCTCAGGTCGTCAGGGTGACACAAAAAGTGAAGCGGCGAGCGCCGCGAACGATGCGAGCAACCTAACCCCTTCCCGAGCGGGAAGGGGGACCGGATTATGGAAAGACGGGGGTTAGGAGGTTGTTGGAGAGCCAGCGGGATAGGAGTTGGTTCATTGTAGCGACAGGGTCTTGATTGCTAGCCGTTGCGGCTACTATGTCGCAGATTTCTGCGAAGGTTGAGGATTGCGCGGCGGCTTCGAGGGCGTTTGCTTCTGTGGGGTCCAGGTCGCGGTGGGAGACTTGCGAATTGCGGCGCCATACGAGGACTTTGGTTGGGCCTTGGTTTGGTGGATTCCAAGGGCGGTGATCCTCTACTGCTCGCAATAGGTCTGACACTTGCCAATCGAGCGCCAGGATTTGCGCTGACGGATGGAGCTTCAGTTTCATGGCGGCCCAGTCTTCTATTGCGACTGTGCGGATCGCGTCTGCTTCGAGTGAGGGGGCGTCGGGACCGAGGAATACCTCGACGGTGGCGCGTTCCAGTTTCGCGAGGTCCGCGACGAACGGCGCGTCCGTGCGCATCGGGTGATCGCGCAGGTAGTCGGCCAGGTGACTTCCGCTATGAGTGATCGACGGATCAGTTGGCGGATGTTCGAGCAGGTAGCCGGTGACGAGGTTGTGAAAGTTGTCGTCGCCAAGAACTGCGAGCGTTGCGGGGAAATCCTCTTTGAGTGCGTCGAGGATGCGGTAGAAATACATGTTCGCGTAAATATCGACGCGAGCTTCCGGCGACAGCCGATCATCGCCGAGCACGATCGTGTCGAGGCCGCCGGCGCCCAGATCGCGCTCAGCCGCGAGACCCTCGGCGACGCCGCTAGGGGCGGTGATCAGCCGATAGAGCAGGCTTTGCAGTTGTTTTAGATCTATTGGCATCGAAAATCGTACGTGCGCGATCCGCAGTATCAGCCAGTTCCGCGAACTCCGGGATGTTGTCGTCCCACTCGACCAGCGCCGACACTGCGCCGAAGCGACGCGCCGCGCGTTCATAGAGCGCCCACACTTCGTCGCGCATCGGATGGTCGTGCGTGTCGAGCAGGTACGTCCCGTGGTCGCTGTGCCCAGCGAGATGGTATTGCACGACGCGCTCAGCCGGCACCGCGTCGATATAGTGGTTGGCGTCGAAGTTATGGTTGAACGCGCTCACGAAGATGTTGTTGATGTCGAGCAGGATTCCGCAATCGGCTTCGTTCGCAATCGCGGAAAGAAATTCCCACTCGGGCATGGTCGAGTCGGCGAACGCCATGTAGCTCGATACGTTTTCAATAAGTATCGGGCGTTCGAGAATGTCCTGCACATCGCGGATGCGCGCGACCACGTGGCTTATAGCCTCCTCGGTGTACGGCAGCGGCAGCAGGTCGTGAAGATTACGGCCGCCGACTCCGGTCCAGCATAGGTGATCCGAGATCCACGCGGGCTCGAATCGCCGCGCGAGATCGCGCAGTTGCCGGAGATAGCTGCGATTCAGCGGGTCGGTGGATCCGATCGACATCGACACGCCATGCATCACGATTGGATAGTTCGCGCGCACACCCTCGAGCACTTCGAGCGGGCGTCCACCCGCGACCATGAAATTTTCCGAAACGACCTCGAACCAATCGACCTCGGGACGAGTCTCGAGGACGTGGCTGTAGTGTTGACGCCGCAGGCCGACGCCGTAACCGAGCATCGGAAAGTCGGAACGCTTCAACACTTCCGCGATCGTCTCAATCGGACTTCTTGCTGGTATCCGGTTTGCCGCCGGCCGCAAGGCATTCCTTGGCCGTCGGCGTCATGACGTAGCCCTTGCCCTTGCAACTGTTGGCGCCCTTGCAACTGCTCTCCGCGCTCTGGCACAAGCTCTGACCCTTGCACGCGTTGCCGCCGACGCATTTCACCTGCGACGAGGCCGCGCTCGAGTCGCTGCTATCAGCCGCGTACACATTGTTGCCCGCAAAAACTAGCGCGACCGCGGTCGCCAGCATTGCACCCGTGAGTTTCGCCTTTTTAGAAGTCATGGCCGAGTCTCCCTAAGTGTGGGGTTGTGAGCCGAACCTACTATAGCTTCGGCTTAGAGTCTAAACGTCATTGCGCCCGCCCATCGGTTCCATCGATCAATAGTACGGAGGGCGGAGCTGAGTGGATGCGCAAAGCGATAGTCCGATCGCAAAATAAACCAGCGGCAACGGGAACATTTCGGGCCTATGCAAGATTCCATAGGTGGGGGATGCTATGTTGTTAAAATTGGCATATGGCGGACAAAAGCGGCACCGGCGCGGATCGGCGCAAGCGATTCGAAGACGAGGCTTTGCCTCATCTCGACGCGTTGTACACGATGGCGATTCGGCTCGCGCGCAATCCCGACGACGCCAACGATTTGCTGCAGGAAACGGTGCTGCGCGCGTACCGCTTCTTTCATCAATTCGAGAGCGGGACGAATTGTCGGGCGTGGATGCTGACAATCCTGTTCAACAATTTTCGCAACGGCTATCGCAAATCGTCTCGCGAACAGCCGGCATCATCACCGGAGGAGTTCGAGCGCAAGGTCGAGAACGAAAGCCTGCGTACCGACCCCGCCGGATCGAATCCCGAGGCGATGCTCTCGGCGCTAGGTATGGAGGGTGAGGTCGAGACGGCGCTGGCGAGCTTGCCGGAGGAGTTTCGCGATGCGATTCTGCTGGTGGACGTCGAAGAACTCAGTTACCAGGAGGTTTCGGAAGTTCTGAACGTGCCAATCGGTACGATCAAATCGCGAGTGTCACGTGGACGCGCGTTGCTGCGCGATACCTTAGCGAACTTAGCGAAAGAGCGCGGGATAATACGGTCTTGACTCCCAAGTTGAACGCCGCATGGAGTGTAGCAAGCTGCGAACGATAGAGTGGATTGTAAGACCTACATAGACAAGTACCTGTCGGCCCATGTTGACGGGGAGTTAAGCGCGGACGAGTTGCGCGAGGCCGAGGAGCATCTGGCGGGATGCGTAAATTGTCGCGCGCGATTTGCCGAAGAACGCGCGGTCAAAGCGCTGCTCCGCGAGCGTGCCGCGATGCGGCGGACGCCGCCGATAGTTCGCGGATCGATCCTCGCCGCGCTCGACGCTATCGATTCGGCTGACGCCGAACAGGACGCGGGCCGCAGACTCGACCGCTCGGCCAGTGCGAATCGCGGCGGTCTCCTGTCGATGCGCCGTGCGCGGGTGTGGGCGCCGATTGCGATCGCGGCGGTCGCGGTGTTCGCGTTCGTGATACTCCATGGCGGTCGCGGTACGTCACCGGCGCAGGCGATCCCTCCGTTCGATCTTGCTATCAACAACTATGCGCAGTTCGTCGAGCATTTCGAACCCAATGTGAAGGCGAGCACGCCCGCCGACCTATCGGACACCTACATGGAACATCAGTTGCCGGGATTTGTGTGGGACTTCAGTCAGCGTGGTTACAAGATGGTCGGCGCCAGGCTGGATCGACTGCCTGATGGCAGCCCGGTCGCGTACACATTTTATCGCGGCGACTCGGGCAGCATTCTATGCACCTACATGAAGTCGCACGGCTTGCAGCCACCGCCGGGCGAGGCGCAGGATCTGGGCATCGAAACTAACGTCTATGGCGCCGAGCATCACTACTACGAGTACAAGGGCTACAGCGTCTGCCTTAGCTACCCGCGTGCCGGATGCATTTGCATACTGGTTTCGCAGCACCCGATGAAGCAGTTCGTCCAGGACATCGTCAACTCAACGCCCTGACAGCTGGGCGCAGGATTCAGGGGGATCATTGCGAAAATCTAAACTCGTTCTCGCTGGGACTATCGGCTGCGTCGTGCTGATATCTGGGGTACTTCGGGCGCAGGACGACTGGGTGCGGCTACCTTCATCCGGCGATAGCTCGGATTCAGAGACAGCGCACAAATCGAACTCGCAAGACGGCCAGCCAGCCGCAGACCATCCGCAACGCGGTGGCGACAACGCCGCGGTAACGATCGTCGAATACTCCGACTTCCAATGCCCGTATTGCCGCGCGGTGGAAAGTTCACTCCGCCGGGTAATGAAAAAATACGGCGACCAGGTGCGCCTGGTGTACATGGATTTCCCGTTGGGCTTCCATCAACATGCGATGGACGCCGCGATAGCTGCGCGATGCGCCGACGAGCAGGGCCAGTTCTGGCCGTATCACGACGCGCTGATTGAAAATCCTTCGAACCTCTCGACGGACGCGCTTAAGACTACTGCGGCGCAGCTTGGTCTGGTCCCCATAAGTTTCGACGCGTGCCTCGACGGACGCAAATACGAGAGCGCCGTGGTCGCGGATCGCACGCAGGGAGAAAGGATCGGCGCGCACGGAACGCCGTACTTCATCGTCGGCAGTCGTCCGATGAGTGGTGCTCAGCCGGATTCAGCTTTCGAATCAGCGATCGACGATCAGCTCCGCCGCAACTAAAATCTCTTAATACTAAGGTGCAGGGGTTACCCCTGCCCAAGGAAGCGTGAAACCCAGGAGGGGTTTCACATTAGATCAAGTTCCTATCTCCGGTCGGCTTTCATTCCGTCTTCATTCGCCAGAAACAAATGCAACTGCGCGGGCGAAGTGTCGCGCGGAATCTCGACCGGATAATTCCCGGTGAAGCACGCGTCGCAAAATCCCTCGCGGCTCTCGCCGTTGAACGAATACAATCCGTCCCAACTGAGGAACGAGAGCGTGTCGGCGGTGATGTACTTGCGGATTTCCTCGATCGAATGCGACGACGCCAGCAGCTCGTCGCGCGTCGGCGTGTCGATACCGTAAAAGCACGAGTGCGTGGTCGGCGGCGCCGCGATCCGCATGTGAACCTCGCGCGCGCCCGCCTGCCGCAGCATCGGGATCACTTTGCTGAGCGTGGTGCCGCGCACCAGCGAGTCTTCGATCAGCACGATTCGCTTGCCGCGCAGCAGTTCTGCCACCGGATTGAATTTGATCTTCACGCCGAAATGGCGAATCGAGGAGCGCGGCTCGATAAACGTACGGCCGATGTAATGGCTGCGCACCAGCCCCATCTCGAACGGGATCCCCGATTCTTCCGCGTAGCCAAGCGCGGCGGGCGTGCCTGAATCGGGCACCGGCACCACGATATCCGCAATCGCCGGAGCTTCGCGCGCGAGCGCCCTGCCCTGCTCCTTGCGGACCTGGTACACATTGCGGCCGTAAACCTGGCTGTCAGGACGCGAGAAATAAACGTACTCGAAGATGCATCGCTTGGTCGGCGCATGCGCGAACGGATTGAGCGAGCGCAGGCCGCTCTCATCGACCACGATCATCTCGCCGGGATTAATCTCGCGAACATACTCGGCGCGCACCAGGTCGAGCGCACAGGTCTCCGACGCCACGATCGTCGCGCCGTTGAGATTACCCAGCACCAGCGGACGAAAGCCCTGGGGATCGCGCACTGCGATCATCGAATCTTCGGTCAGCACCACCAGCGAATACGCGCCGCGCACTTGTGACAGCGCCTCAGCAACCCGCTCGGGCAGTGTGGGCGCGCGCGACGCCGCAATCAGATGAATCATCACTTCGCTGTCCGACGACGACTGGAAGATTGAGCCGGTGGACTCGAGCCGCTCGCGCAACTCCTTGAAATTTACAATGTTGCCATTGTGCGCGAGCGCGAGTCCGCCGCGCGCGTATTCGACCACCAGTGGCTGGCAGTTGCCAATCGTCGTCGAGCCGGTCGTCGAGTAGCGGTTGTGCCCAATCGCGCTGGTGCCTTCGAGCTTCTCGATGATCGAGCTGTTGAAAATGTCAGCGACCAGCCCCATCCCGCGATGCGTGATCAGCGACTTGCCGTTGGACGAGACGATTCCCGCGGACTCCTGCCCGCGATGCTGCTGCGCATACAAGCCGAGGTACGCGAGGTTGGCGGCCTCCGGATGCCGGTACACGCCGAACACGCCGCACTCTTCGTGGAAGACGTCGAGCGGCGATTCTTCGACTGCTTCGATTGCAAGGACCGAATCTTCTTCAGTCACCGCTTCTTAGCCTCCTTGGAATCGCGTCTTCGTAAATTCGCTGCAACTCGGAAACTTCTTCGTCGATCGCTCCGCCAATTTTGAGCCGCGGATCGGCGAGTTACTTTTCCGATCAACCGCAAACTCCAATCCTCGACCTGCAAACAATTTCTCGACGCTGGTCACGTCACGCCGGCGCAATCGACAAAATCACGGTCGATGCGCCCTCGCCAAAAAAATCATCCGCGTCAGCGCTTCCAGCCCGCCCAAGTTCAACTTCGGCACCCAGAATCGCCCGCGGATTGAAACAGGCTTCAGCCATTGCCACCGCAAGCCCGCCCTCGGCGATATCGTGAGCCGATCTTATCAGCCCCCGTTCACACCCTTCAACCAGCCCGTCGATCAGTGCCGCTTCGCGCGCGAGATCGATTGCGCCAAGCTGCCGCCGTCGATTCCGAACAGCGCCGCATACTCGCTCGCCGCAATCGACGGCGCGGCAGTACGCACGATCGCGATCGCGTCACCGGGATTCTTGAAAAACTGCGTGACGTGGCGCGCGACGTCAGACATCACGCCCAGCACCGCGATCGTCGGCGTCGGCGGAATCGCGTGGCCTTCGGTCTCGTTGTAAAAACTCACGTTGCCGCTGACCACCGGCGCACCGAACGCGAGCGACGCATCGCGCAGCCCGTCGACGCCGCGGATAAACTGCCACATCACCTCGGGCCGCTCCGGATTGCCGTAGTTGAGGCAGTTCGTGATTCCGACCGGACGCGCACCGGCGCACGCGACATTGCGCGCCGCTTCGCAGACCACGCCGACCGCGCCAAGATACGGATCGAGCGCGCACGCGCGCGGATTCGAATCGACTTTCAGCGCCATCGCGCGCCGCGAATTCTTGATTCGGATCACCGCCGCGTCGCTGCCCGGCCCGAGCACCGTATTGCTCTGCACGATCGAGTCGTATTGCCGATAAACCCACTTCTTCGACGCGACATTGGGACTGTCGAGCAGCGCGCGCAGCGCTTTGGTAGGTCTCAGGATGTTTAAGTGGCCGAACGTATCTAGCGGATGGCTGGAGTCTTCGGCGGCGCCGCAGGACGATCGTACAGCGGCGCGTCATCGGCCAGCGCGCCGATCGGAATATCCGCGACGACCTGCCCGTGCCATCGCGCGCGCCATCGCTGGTCGTCGGTGATACGTCCGATCACGACCGCGTGCAGGTCCCACTTCTCGAACACCGCCTGCAACTCCGCCTCGCGCCCGCGCTCGGCGACGATCAGCATGCGCTCCTGCGATTCCGAAAGCAGAATTTCGTACGGCGTCAGATTCGCCTCGCGCAAGCGGCACCTGGTCGAGGTCGAGCTCGATTCCGAGTCCGCCATGCGACGGCATCTCGCTCGACGACGACGTGAGTCCCGCCGCGCCCATGTCCTGGATCGCGACGATCGCACCAGTCTTGCCCGCTTCGAGGCACGCCTCGATCAACAATTTCTCGGTGAACGGATCGCCGACCTGCACCGCCGGCCGCTTGGCCTCGCTTTCCTTGTCGAACTCCGCCGACGCCATCGACGCGCCATGAATCCCGTCGCGACCGGTTGCAGAGCCAACGTAAAGCACCGGGTTGCCGACGCCGCGCGCCTTCGCGCTCATCATCTCCGCTCTTGCGCACCAGCCCGAGGCAGAACGCGTTGACGAGAATATTCGCGTTGTACGCAGCGTCGAACATCACTTCGCCCGCGACCGTCGGCACGCCCACGCAATTGCCGTAACCGCCGATCCCGCCGACCACGCCGCCGAGCAGGTAGCGCGTGCGCGGATGGTCGAACGATCCGAACTTGAGCGAGTTCATGCTCGCGACCGGCCGCGCGCCCATCGTGAAAATATCGCGCAGGATTCCACCGACCCCGGTCGCCGCGCCCTGGTAAGGCTCGACGAACGACGGATGGTTATGGCTTTCGATTTTGAAGACCGCCGCCCAGCCGTCGCCGACGTCGATCGCGCCGGCGTTCTCGCCCGGCCCCTGCACTACCAGCTCGCTCTTCGACGGCAGCTTTCTCAGGTGAATGCGCGACGACTTGTACGAGCAATGCTCCGACCACATCACCGAGAAAACGCCGAGCTCGGTGTAAGTCGGCGTGCGCCCGATGATCTCTTGAATTTTGCGATACTCGTCCGGCGACAGCCCGAACGCGCGCGCCTGCTCGACATCGACTTTCGGCTCGCCCGCAAGCGAAACCGGATGCTCGCTCATCGCGCGCTCCCGGCAATCGACTGAAATATTTTTAGTCCGTCCTCGCCGCCAAGCATCGGCTCGACCGCATGCTCCGGATGCGGCATCAAACCGAAAACATTGAAGCGCTCGTTGGCGACGCCCGCGATCGCGCGCATCGATCCGTTGGGATTCGCCGCGTCGCTCTCGCGCCCGTCGGCATCGACGTAGCGCAGGATGACCTGCCCGCGCTCCTCCATCTGGCGCAGCTCATCTTCGGGCGCGACGTACAATCCTTCGCCATGCTTGATCGGCAGCCGCAGCACGTCGCCCTGCTTGGTCGCGCGCGTGAACGGCGTGCTCGCATTCTCGACGCGCAGGAACACTCGCTCGCAAACGAACGACAGCGAGCGGTTGCGCGTGAGCGCGCCGGGCAGCAGATGCGCCTCGCATAGAATCTGGAAGCCGTTGCAGGTGCCGATCACGAGCCCGCCGTCGGCGGCGAACTTCGCCACGCTCTTCATGATCGGCGAGAAGCGCGCGATCGCGCCGGTGCGCAGGTAGTCGCCGTAGCTGAAGCCGCCCGGCAGCAGGATGCATTCGACGCCGCCGAGCGATTCGTCCTTGTGCCACAGGATTCGCGCAGTCCTGCCCCATCACGTCCGCGAGCGCGTACAGCGCGTCGCCGTCGTCCAGCGAGCCGGGGAATCGCACGACGCCCCACTTCATTCGCCGTCCACCTCGAAGCGGTAGTCTTCGATCACGGGGTTGGCGAGGAGCGCCTCGCACATCTTTTTCGCTTCGTCGCGCGCCTCCGATGCGGTGCGCGCCTCGATTTCCAGCGTGATGTACTTGCCGACTTTGACGCCCGAGACGTTTTTGAAGCCGAGACTCTGGAGCGAACTTTCAACCGCGCGCCCTTGCGGGTCGAGGATCCCCTTGCGGGGCGTCACGAACACTCTTACTTGCAACTCAAATCCTCTCGCGCACCGCCGTCAGCCATCAATTCTCCACCCGCCGCAGCATCTCGTGATACGCCTCTTCGACGCCGCCCAGATCGCGCCGGAAGCGATCCTTGTCGAGCTTCTGCCGCGTCGCCTTGTCCCAGAACCGGCAAGTGTCGGGACAGATTTCGTCGCCGAGCAGAACTTCGCCATGATGCCGTCCGAACTCGAGCTTGAAATCCACCAGGATGACGCCGCGCTCATCGAGAAATCTTTTCAGTATCGAATTCACCTTCAGCGCCATCGCGTCGACTTGCTTGAGTTCCTCGGCGGTCGCCCATCCAAACGCGATCGCATGCTCGCCGATGATCAGCGGATCGTCGAGCGCGTCGGACTTGTAGTAGTACTCGACAATCGGATGCGGCAGCGCTTCGCCTTCCTCGCGGCCGAGCCGTTTCGCCATCGAGCCCGCGACGATATTCCGCACCACGGTCTCGACCGGGATGATCTGGAGGCGCTTGCACAGCATCTCGCGATCGTTCAGGCGGCGGACGAAGTGCGTCTTCACGCCATTCTTCTCGAGCAGGGTGAAGAACAACTCCGACATGCGGTTGTTCATCACGCCCTTGTCCTCGATCGTGTCCTTCTTCTTGCCGTTGAAGGCGGTCGCGTCGTCCTTGAAGTAGGCGATGACGAGGTCGGGGTCGGACGTGGAGTAAAGTTTCTTCGCCTTGCCCTCGTAAAACATTTCGAGTTTTTGCGGAGTTGTTTCCACGATTCGTTCTCCCTTAGGGTCATTTCGAATTGCTTAACCTAATCATCATCTACCGACCGGTCGCCTCATCACAACGAAGCCGGCGCCAGTTGTCCACAAACCCTCGCGCGGGCGTGTGGATAGACAGCTCAACGCTTGGCCGCGCGCACTTTTTTCGCCAGCGCCAGGTCTGCTTTCACGGGAGGCGCGAATTGCTCGACCAGCTTCGCCGCCAGTCCGACGTAGCTGCGCGGATTCAACTCGCGCAGCGCACGCTTCGCGTCGTCGTCGAGCGGCAGCGTCGCGATGAATTCCTCGATCACGCGCCGATCGATCCGCCGGCCGCGCGTCAGTTCCTTGAGCGTCTCGTACGGTTTCGGCATCCCGTGGCGCCGCATCAGAGTCTGAATCGCCTCGGCGACGACCTCCCACGCCTGCTCGGCCTCGAGGTCCTCGGCGATGCGCGCCTCGTTCACCTCGACGCGCGCGAGGCCGCGCTCCAACGACGCGAGCGCGACGACCAGATGCCCGAACGCCGTGCCCATCGCGCGGATCGCGGTGCTGTCGGTCAGATCGCGCTGCCATCGCGAGACCGGCAGCTTCGCCGCCAGATGATCGAACAGCGCGTTGGCGATTCCGAGATTGCCCTCGCAGTTCTCGAAGTCGATCGGATTCACCTTGTGCGGCATCACCGACGAGCCGGTCTCGCCCGCGACGGCCTTCTGCGCGAAGTAGCCGATCGAGATGTAGCTCCACATGTCGCGGCAGAAGCCGAGCAGGATAGTGTCGATGCGCATCAGGATCGCGAACAGCTCGGCGATAAAATCGTGGCTTTCGATCTGGGTGGTCATCGGATTCCAGGTCAGGCCGAGGCGCTCGACGAAATTTTGCGAGTGCGCGATCCAATCGACCTCGGGATGCGCGAAATGATGCGCGTTAAAATTTCCGACCGCGCCGTTGAGCTTGCCGAGAAATTCCTGATGGCGCAGCTGCGAGAGCTGGCGCGCGAGGCGCGTCGCGAATATCGCCATCTCCTTGCCGACCGTGGTCGGCGACGCTTCCTGGCCGTGCGTCCGCGCCATCATCGGATGCGACTTGTAGCGATGCGCCAGCTTGACGATCGGCGCATTCGCCGCCTCGAGCCGCGGCATCAGATCGTTCGCGACGAACTCCTTCAGGATGAGCGCGTAGGCGAGATTGTTGATGTCCTCGGAGGTGCAGGCGAAATGCACCATCTCGATCGGCAGCGCGGCATCGATCGCGGCGACTCGCTCTTTGACGAAATACTCGACCGCCTTGACGTCGTGATTGGTGGTCGCCTCGAGTTCCTTCACGCGGCGCGCATCGTCGAGCGTGAAAGTCTCGTAAACGGCGCGGAGCTTTTTCGCGGTCGCGGCGGGAATCGGTTTCAGCGCAGCTAATCTCGGGATGCCCGGCGAGCGACAGGTACCATTCGATCTCGACGCGGACGCGGTAGCGAATCAGCGCGACTTCGCTGAAGTAGGCCTCCAAGCTCCGGGTGCGCGCGCGGTAGCGGCCGTCGATCGGCGTCACCGCGGTCAAAGCCGCGTCGGTCTCGGTTTGTTTGTCTTTCACTGCTGTGCTGATAGAACTAAATTACGTGACGACGCTCGCGCAATCGAGAGGGGTGCTTCGTGCGTTCAGCGGCCGGTGTGTCCGAAGCCGCCGGGTCCGCGCGAAGTCGGCGCGAGTTCATCGACCTCGACAATTTCGGCGCGAATGACGGGCGCGATGATGAGTTGGGCGATTCTGATCGCCGGGTTTGATCACGATCGGCTGCTCGCCCAAATTCACAAGTAATACTTTAACTTCTCCGCGATAGTCGGCGTCGATGGTTCCGGGCGAATTGATGAGCGCGAGGCCCTCTTTCAGCGCGCGGCCGCTGCGCGGCCGCACCTGCCCTTCGTAGCCGACAGGAATCTCGACAGCAGATTCCGGTCGGGACGGCGCGACGCTCGCGCGGCGCCATCTCGATTGGAGCTCCGATGTCGGCCATCAGATCGATTCCTGCCGCATGTTCGCTTTGATAGGCGGGAAGCGGCAGCGCGCTTTTGCGCACCCGCGCAATTTTCAAAGTTGGTGGCATCGCAGAAAAGACAATATCGCTAATTCAATCCGTCATTGCCACTCGCGCGGCGGTTCGGCCGAGCGCGAGATCCATCGGATTGCCACTTTTGTTCAGGGATGAACAGTTCAGCCTTATCGCGGCGCGGGCTTTCTGCCATTTCTGACCCTGATTTCACGAAACGGAGGCAGCCAAATGAAAACTCTTGGCCTGGGAATGCAAGGATGCGAAGTCGGGTCATGGCAGCAATTCCTAAAATCAAAATCACTCTATGGCGGTTCTATCAGCGGCAAGTTTGACGACTCGACCGAAAAGGCAACGCGAGAATACCAGCGCAGATCGCGTCTTATCACAGACGGAGTGGTCGACGCCCCGACTGCCGAGCGAGCACGCCGGGATGGCTTCGTTATTCCAATTGATACGGGTTCCGGAGGCGACCATTTCACGCTGGACTCCGGAGTTGATCTGTCAATCCGGAGGGCGCGGTACTCTAAGGCGCATCGCGCAGCTCTACTACGTCCGGACTTGCGGTAAACTGAAAGTTCACAGCGGCACACGGACGCCGCGTCAGCAGGCTGAAGCGATGTGGAACAACCTATACTATCGCAGGAATCGGCAGGTTCATTATCAGGAATGTTCAAGCGTTCAACGAGATTAATCAGGCTTACCTGGAAGGGCGCCGGTCAGGAGCGGACAGACGGGCCACCGTTGATGCGATGACTCGCGTGATTGAGCAGCAAGTCGAAGACGGGAGGTACATCTCCCTTCATCTCAAAGGCGAGGCTGTTGACATTCTGTCCAACACGAATCCGCCCTTGCAGCCCGACGTATTAGCAGAAGTGGTGCGTGAGCTTCTTGGATCGGGACACTGGATTCCGGAGGAAGACCATTTCCACATACAATTTTGATCATCAGAGCTCTCATATGAGGCTTCCGTTGTGCTGGTCTCTGGCGTTGCTACTCTTGGTGGGCGGCTTTCGGGTCGTGCCTGCATCGGCGCAACCTGCAGAAGAAATTGATTTCAATTGCGAGCGGACGCGCCTATATCGGGGCGACACTTTGGTAGTGGACTTTTATTCGCAGCATGATGATGCGGATTTAGCCATTTTGAACGAGGAAAACCGCACGGTGCTTATCTCATTCAAGCGCCAGCCGGAAGATAAAACTGACCCCATGATTCCACAAGGCCAGTTCGGAAAGATGAAGCAGGTCAGGCTCGCCACCGCCGACGCGCGGGGCTCAGTGATGGAGCCGTGGGTGCAGGGAAAGGATGCGGCGGTCCTGAAACAGCCGCAATTGATATTCACAAAGACCGGCAACTACGAAGTGATCGTCGGCCACAATCTAAAGTCGCCCAACAGCGAGATCGACGTATGCTACCTTTATTACTTCGACTACCCGAGAGGGCGAATTAAGCGAAAAGGTCCCGTCCGGTGAGCCCCGTCGCGCGAGGAGTTTGCGCGCGTGGCAAGGAAGGAATCGGGATTCTTCGCTTCGCTCTGAATGACACAAGGATGGGACGAGGCGGAAAAATTTCGCGGCGGAGGTCGTGAACGATCCGCGGGCAACCTAACACCTAACCCCTTCCCATGGTGGGAAGGGGAACCGGATTTGGAGAGGTAAGAGTCGGAATTATGCGAGGGGGGCGAAGACTTCTCTTGTGATTTTTCGGCCTTTCAGGTCGCCTAGCAGGACCATCGCTAGTTTGTCGGGTTGGAACCAGGCCGATGCCAGCTCGACGATGTTGTCGTTGGTTACGGCTTCGATTCCGGCTGAGAGTTCATCTAACGGGACGTCGCGGCGGAAGTAGATTTCGTTGCGCGCGAGGCGGTTCATGCGGCTGTCGGTCGATTCCATCCCAAGCAGCATGTTGCCCTGGAGCTGGCTTTTGGCGCGCGCCAGTTCGGCTGGCTCAAGGCCGTTGAGCTCGACTTTGCGCAACTCGGCGATTGTTACTTCGAGGACTTCGTCCACCCATTCGGGGTTGGTGCCGGCGTAAACGCCGAAGTAGCCGGAGTCGATGAACGACGAGATGAACGAGTAGATGCTGTAAACGCGGCCGCGCTTTTCGCGGACTTCCTGGAACAGACGCGACGACATCCCGCCGCCGAGCGCGGTGTTGAGCACGTAGGCGGCGTAGCGGAGGCGATGCGACTGGCTGATGCCGGGGCCGCCGATGCAGATGTGCGCTTGCTCGAGTTTCTTCTCGCGGGTCAGCACGAGAGGATGGTCGATTGGCGGCGAGAATTTTTCGACCTTGCCGTCGCCCGCGACGCCGCCGAACAGCCCGGCGCATTTTGCGGTCAGGCGTTCGTGTTCGACCTGGCCCGCGGCGGCGATGAAGACGCGGCTCGAGCGGTAGCGCGCCGCCATGAACGAGGTCAGCAGCTCGCGATCGATTTTATTGACCGTCGCGACCGAGCCGAAAATTGGCAGCGCCAGCGGATGGCCTTTCCAGAACTCTTCGTTGAACAGGTCGTGGATGAAATCGTCGGGGGTATCCTCGGCCTGTGAGATTTCCTGCAGGACAACCTGGCGCTCACGCTCGATTTCGGCGGGATCGAAAACCGAGTCGAGGAAAATATCGGCGAGCACCTCGGTCGCCATCTCGAGGTCTTTGCCGAGCACCTTGGCGTAGTAGCAGGTGTATTCCTTGCCGGTGAAGGCGTTGAGCACGCCGCCGACCGCGTCGAAGGCCTCGGCGATTTGCGCAGCGGTGCGCTTCTTGGTGCCCTTGAAAAGCAGATGCTCGATGAAATGCGAGGTGCCGTTTTCGGCCGGCTCCTCGTAGCGCGATCCGTTTTCGACCCAAATGCCAATCGACGAGGAAACGACTTGCGGCATCGCCTCGGTGAGAATGCGCACGCCGTTTCCGATAACACTCTTTTGAATCATTCGCCGACTAATTTCCCTTGTTGGGTTCCTGTTCAGCTTCGCGCATCGAGAGGCGGATTTTGCCGCTGCGATCGACGTCGAGCACTTTCACCTTGATCTCGTCGCCTTCGTGCAGCACGTCTTCGACCCGGCGAATTCGCTCGTTGGAGATTTGCGAGATGTGCAGAAGGCCGTCGGTGCCGGGCATTATCTCGACGAAGGCGCCGAACTCGACGATTTTGCGGACGACGCCGTCGTAGATTTTGCCGACTTCGGGCTCTGCGGTGATCGCCTGGATCATGCTGATCGCTTTTTCCATCGCGGTCCCGTCCGCCGACGCGATCAGCACTGTGCCGTCATCTTCTATGTCGATTTTGCAGCCGGTCTGCTCGACCAGGCCGCGGATGACTTTGCCGCCCGGGCCGATCACTTCGCGGATCTTGTCGGGCTTGATGTGCAGCGTGACGATTCGCGGCGCGTAGCTGGAGACGTCCTTGCGCGGGGTGGGCAGCGCTTTTTCCATGATGCCGAGAATGTGCAAACGCGCATCGCGCGCCTGATGCAACGCCTGGCGCATGATGTCCTTCGACACGCCGCCGGCCTTGTTGTCCATCTGGATCGCGGTGACGCCGGCCTTGGTGCCGGCGACCTTGAAGTCCATGTCGCCGAGATGGTCCTCGTCGCCGAGGATGTCGGTGAGCACGCGGACCTGGTCGCCCTCTTTCACCAAGCCCATCGCGATACCTGCGACCGGCGACTTCGTCGGCACGCCCGCGTCCATCAGCGCTAGGCTGCCGCCGCACACTGTGGCCATCGAGGAGCTGCCGTTGGATTCGAGCACGTCCGACACGACGCGAATCGTGTACGGAAAGTCCGCATCGTCGGGCAGTATCGGAGAGAGCGCGCGTTCAGCGAGAGCGCCGTGACCAATTTCGCGCCGCGACGGTGCGCGCAGGAATTTCACTTCGCCGGTCGAGAATGGCGGGAAGTTATAATGAAGCAGGAATTTCTTGAAGCGCTCACCGAGCAGCGCGTCGATTTTTTGCTCATCTGAAGAAGTACCGAGCGTGACGGTCGCGAGCGCCTGGGTCTCCCCACGGGTAAAGACCGCCGAGCCGTGGACGCGCGGGAGGATCTGCACATCGGCGCTGACCTGGCGAATGTCGGTGGACTTGCGATCGTCGATACGCTTGTCGTCGTCGAGAATCGCCATCCGCACGCGCGTGCGCACGAGGTAGTCGCAGGCGTCGACAATTTCTTTCGAGCGCTCGGGAAATTTCTCGGCGAGCTCGGCCACGACCTTGTCGCTGACGGCGTAAACCGCGGCGGCGCGCTCTTTCTTGCCCTTGATGGCGAGCGCTTTTTCGATACTGTCGCCGATGCTCTTTTCGACCGCCTTCAACAGCGCGGCGTCGCGTTCCTTGACGGCGAACTCACGCTTGGGCTTGCCCGCGCGGCGTTGCAGCTCTTCCTGCATCGCGAATATCGGCTGCATCGCCTCGTGCGCCGCAAACAGCGCTTCGAGGATCACCTCTTCGTCGACGATTTGCGCACCGCCTTCGAGCATCATGATCGATTCGGGACTCGCCGCGACGACCAGAGATACGTCGCTGCCTTCGAGTTCCGTGTGAGTCGGATTGACGACAATTTTGCCGTCAACGCGGCCCATCCGCACTGATGCGACGGGGCCTTTGTGCGGGATGTCGGAGACCAGCAACGCCGCCGACGCCGCGATCAGCGAAAGCATGTCGGGATCGTTGTCGCGATCAGCGGACAGCACGGTCGTGATAATTTGGGTCTCGCGATCGTAGCCCTTCGGGAACAGCGGGCGCATCGCGCGGTCGATCAGACGCGACGTGAGCACTTCCTTTTCGGAGGCGCGTCCTTCACGCTTGAAAAAACCGCCGGGAATTTTGCCGGCGGCGAAAGTTTTCTCGACGTAGTCAACCGTGAGCGGCAGGAAGTCCATGTTGGGCCGCGCTTCATACTGCGAGACCGCGGTCGCGAGCACTACGGTGTCGCCGTAAGTGGCCAGCACGCTGCCGTGCGCCTGCTTGGCGAGGCGGCCGGTTTCGAGCGAGAGCTTGCGCCCCGCGAAATCAATTTCGAGTTTCTCGTACATTAGTGATACCTGAGGGAGGATCTGAGGCCGCGCGACGATTGCGGTTTTAATTGCCCGCCAGGCGCCACAGGGGACGCGCCTTGTTTTTCTGCCAGGTTGGCAGCCAAGGCCCGCGCGCCCGATGTGTTTGAGGGCGGCGCGGCAAAATATGTGCAGCCTATCTCCGGATACCCAGCTTTTCGATCAACCCTTTGTAGCGCGAGAAGTCGCGCGAATGCAGGTAGTCAAGCAGCCGACGACGCTTGCCGACCAATCGCAACAGACCACGGCGCGTGTGATGGTCCTTCTTGTGCGCCGCGAGATGCGTGGTCAACTGGTCGATCCGGGCCGAGAGTAGCGCGACCTGAACTTCAGGCGAGCCACTGTCATTGGTGGTTCGAGCGTTGGCTTCTATGACTTCCCGCTTACGGGCTGATGGAAGAGGCATTCGGAGTTCTTACTTTCCCTTTTTCCTTTATCTTTAGCCGACCAAATTAACAGAGCCGGGCGGGAGAGTAAAGGTAGGGTCCCCCGTGTCATTCTGAGCGAAGCGAAGAATCCCGAATCTTTCTCAGTGCCGGCCGACTCACCCCAACCACGGCGCGTGCGAGGATTTTGCATCGTCAAGTCCGGGAGTCTTCGGTACGCTCTGAATCACACAAGGAAAAAGCGAGCAGGCAATCAATCACCTGGGTTGAAAATTCGCTCGACTATCGCCGTCACGCGCGAGGTCGCGCGCGCAACTGCGATCAGCTCGCCACTCGGCGATATCACCTTGAAGAGCGACCCGCCGCCCGGAACCAGCGAATCAAGCGCGCGCGAGTCGCCGTTGCGCAGGCGCTTTTCTGCGGTGGCATCGACCATCACCTCGGGGATGCCGACGAGCGCCTCGCGAAGAGAAATCAGGCGGAGCGGCGCGTCGGAATCGAGCGAAGCAAGAATGTCGGCCAGCGGCATCGCGTCGGCAATCGAGAATGCGCCGTTGCGGGTGCGGCGGAGTTCGTCGAGATGCGCGACTGTCCCGAGCGCGACGCCGATGTCGCGTGCGAGCGAGCGCGCATAGGTGCCCGGCGAACAGGTCGCGACGAATCGGATCGCATCGACTGCTTCGCAGGTGAGATCGAGGCGCTTGATCTCGACGCTGCGCTTGTCGGGCGGCGCAACCTCATCGCCCCGGCGCGCGAGACGATAGAGGGGCACGCCGGCGCGCTTGATTGCGGAATATACCGGGGGGACTTGATCGATCGGGCCGGTAAACTGCGCCGTCACCTCCGCCAGCTTCTCGGCGAAGATAGCCGGCACTTCGGCGCGGCGAACTTCGGCGCCGTCGCGATCGAGAGTGTCGGTCTCGACGCCGAGGCGGATAAGGCCCGCATACTCCTTGTCGCCGCTGTCGATAAACGGCGCAAGTTTGGTCGCCTCGCCAATCATGATCGGCAACAGCCCCGTCGCGAAAGGATCGAGCGTGCCGAGATGTCCAACACGAGCCGGCTTCACGCGCGATTTGATGCGGCGCACCACCTCTGCCGACGAGATTCCGGCAGGCTTATCGACCAACAAGATTGCGTTCATGAGAAGACCCATTACCTTATCCGATACCATCGCGGCGCTTAAGAGCGTTCGCTCCACTCGCGGTAGCCAGTTACGATCTTAGTCATGGACGCGGTCAAACATGTCGTGATCATCGGCGGCGGATTCGGCGGGATCGCGGCGGCGCGAGCGCTCAAACGTGCGCCGATTCGGCTGACGATGGTTGATCGCCGCAACCACCATCTGTTTCAGCCGCTGCTGTACCAGGTCGCGACCGCGGCGCTGAATCCGAGTGACATCGCGTCGCCGATACGGCGGATACTGCGGAGCCAGCGCAATGCGAACGTGATTCTGGGCGAGGCGTCGTCGATCGATACGCGAAAGAAGATCGTGCAACTGCTCGACGGCGAAGTGGCGTACGACTATCTGATCGTCGCGAGCGGCGCGACGCATTCGTACTTCGGGCACGAAGAATGGATCGGAGCCGGCGCCGGGGTTGAAGACGCTCGAAAATGCGGTCGAGATTCGGCGGCGGGTTCTGGTCGCGTACGAAGCGGCCGAGCGCGAGATCGATCCTGTGGAAGTCGCGAACTGGATGACGTTCGTGATAATCGGCGGCGGCCCGACGGGCGTCGAGATGGCGGGGGCGCTCGCGGAGATTTCGCGGCGCGTGCTCGATGCGCGATTTTCGAAAGATCGATCCCGGCAAGGCGCGCATCGTACTGATCGAGGCAGGCCCGAAGGTGCTGCCTGCGATGTCGCCCGAGTCGTCGGTGAGCGCGCGGCGGCAACTGGAGCGGCTGGGCGTCGAGATAATCACGGACTCTCCGGTTACTGCAGTTGACGATCGCGGCGTCACGCACGGCGGGATGCGGCTGGAGTCGCGCACCGTAATCTGGGCGGCAGGCGTGGCCGCGTCGCCGCTGGGCAAGGCTCTGGGAGCAGGACGTAAAGCTCGATCGCGCGGGGCGCGTGATCGTGAATCAGGATCTTTCGGTGCCGGGCGCTGACGATGTGTTCGTGATCGGCGATCTCGCGTCGATTTCGTCGGACGGCAAGCTGGTGCCGGGACTGTCGCCGGCCGCGATGCAGGAAGGGCGGCATGCGGCGAAGAACATCATGAGATTGATTCGCGGCGAGCCGACGCTGCCGTTTCATTATCGCGACAAGGGAACGCTCGCGACGATTGGCAAGGCGGCCGCGGTCGCTGATATCGCGGGACTGCATCTGAGCGGCTTGGTCGCATGGCTGATGTGGCTATTCGTGCACATTTTCTTTCTGATCGGATTCCGCAACCGCTTCATCGTGATCGTCGAATGGGCGTGGACGTACCTCCGCAACGATCGCGGCGCGCGACTGATCACAGGCGACGTCGAGCCGTTACTTGAGCGCGGCGCAAGAATCGCGATCGAATACGCGGACGCGAATGGGTGCAGGGGTCACCCCTCGGAAGTTTGAAACCCGCGGGTCTCAATCTTTGGGGGCGGACTGTTTGAGTAGCGCGTCGATGCGGGCGGCGCGTTCCAGGGCGGGGTCGAATTCGAAATCCAGCTCGGGGGTGTAGCGAAGGCCGAGTGATTTGCCGATTTCGCGGCGGATGAAGCCGCTGGCGCTTTTGAAGCCGGCGATTGCGGCGGATGCGCGCACGCTGCCTTCCAGGTGCGAGAAATAGACGCGGCCGTGGCGCAGGTCGTCGTCCATTTTGACCGCGGTTAGCGTGATTCCGCGCAGGCGCGGGTCGCGCAAATCGCGCACCAGCAGCGCTGACAGTTCTCTCAGGACTGCTTCGGCTACGCGCTCGGGTCTTCGGCCTTCAGGCACTGTTTTTCACTCTTCAGTAGTTGATGATTTCGAGTTGCTCTTCGCCGAGCGGGACCAGGCCCAGCGAATCGATAAAGTTCACGACCTCGCGCAGCGCCTTGTCCACGAACGCGCGATCGCTGCCGACCTGCGCGATGCCCAATTCGGCGCGCTGCCACATGTCGTGGTTGTCGGACTCGGCGATCGAGACGTTGAACTTGTTGCGGACGCGATCCTTGATCGCGCGCAGCACCTGGCGCTTGCCCTTGAGCGAATGATTTTCGGGCAGAAACAGCGTCAGCCGCATGATGCCGATGACCATGATACGCCACCTCCGCCAACGCGCACGCGGCGCGTCCGGAACGTCCAACTCACTCCCAGTCTAAGGCTGAAGCTGCTTTTCGACCGCAGGCTGACCGCGCACTGACTGCGGAGTGGGCGCGGCGAGCTTGCGCAGAATCGCTTCCATCTCGAAAGCTTCGATGATGTCGTCGGGCTTCACGTCGTTGAAATTTTCGAGCGCGATACCGCATTCGTAGCCCTGCGCGACTTCGCGCGCGTCGTCCTTGAAGCGCTTGAGCGTGGCGAGCTTGCCTTCCCACACCGGACGGCCGTCGCGCACCAGCCGCGCGCGCGCGCTGCGTACAATCTTGCCGTCCACCACCATGCATCCCGCGACGGTGGCGCCGGGGACGTTGAAAATCTTGCGGACTTCGGCGCGGCCGAGCGCTTTCTCGCGGTAGGTCGGCGCGAGCAGACCTTCCATCGCCTCGCGCATGTCGTTGATCGCTTCGTAGATGATCGTGTAGAGGCGAATCTCGACGCCCTCTTTCTCCGCGAGGTTCGCGGCCTTCGGCTCGGGACGGATATTGAATCCGATGATGATGGCTTTGGAAGCCGACGCGAGCGTTACGTCGGTTTCCGAAATCGCGCCCGCCGAAGCGTGAATCACTTCGAGCTTGACTTCCTCGGTGGAGAGCCGCGCGAGCGCGTCGGCGAGCGCTTCGACCGAACCCTGCACGTCGCCCTTGAGGATAACTTTGAGTTCCTTGACCTCGCCCGCCGCCAGCCGCTGGCTCAAATCTTCGAGCGAGATGCGGCTGGTCTTGGTGAGTTCGCCTTCGCGCTGCTTGCTGCGGCGATACTCGGCGACCTGGCGCGCTTTCGATTCCTCGACCACCGCGGTGAACACGGTGCCGGGTTCGGGAACGGTTGAGAGGCCGAAAATTTCGACCGGGGTTGACGGGCCCGCCTCGGTGAGACGCTGGCCGAGATGATTTTGCATCGCGCGCACGCGTCCGTACGACGTTCCGCTGACGAAAGGATCGCCCTGATGCAGTGTGCCTTCCTGGATCAGCACGGTAGCGACCGGGCCGCGACCGCGGTCCAGCTGCGACTCAATGATCGTGCCGCGCGCCGGGCGATTCGGATTGGCCTTGAGCTCCATCACGTCGGCCTGCAGCAGGATCATCTCGAGCAGCTTGTCGATTCCCGCGCCGGTGCGGGCCGAGACCGGGACGGTAATGATATCGCCGCCGTAGTCTTCGGGCACCAGCCCGACCTGGGTCAGGCGCTGCTTGACGTTGTCGATGTTGGCGTCGGGCAAATCGATCTTGTTGATCGCGACGATTATCGGAACGTTGGCGGCGCGGGCGTGGTTGATCGCCTCCTGCGTCTGCGGCATCACGCCTTCGTTGGCGGCGACCACCAGCACGACGATGTCGGTGACCTTGGCGCCGCGCGCGCGCATCGCAGTGAACGCCTCATGGCCGGGAGTATCGACGAACGCGATCGTGCGCCCGTTCGCTTCGACGGTGTACGCGCCGATGTGCTGCGTGATTCCGCCGAACTCGCGCGCGGTCACGTTGGTGTGGCGAATCGCGTCGAGCAGCGAGGTCTTGCCGTGATCGACGTGGCCCATCACGGTGACGACCGGCGGACGCGTGACGCTCTCGCCGACGACGACCTCCTCGGGCGCTTCTTCGATAACCTGCTCGGCGTCGAAGGACACGTTCTCGACGCTGTAGCCGAACTCGCCGGCGAGCAACGTGGCGGTGTCAACGTCGAGCACCTGGTTGAGCGTCGCCATCTGGCCGAGTTCCATTAATTTTTTGATCAGGTCGCCGGCCTTGACGCCCATCGAGCGGCCGAGGTCGCCAACCGTGACGCCCTCGGTGATGCGCACGACGCGCTTGGAGGCCTTGGGCGTGGTGATTTCGGTCTTGCGCTGTTCCTTGCCGGGGAGTGCGCGGCGCTTTTTCGGCACGCGCAGCCCGCGCATCTCGCGCTCGGCGGCGAGGTCGGTGCTGCCCTTCTTGACGACTTTCTTTTTCTTGATTGCGCCGCGCGCGCCGGGCTTGTTGGCCGCGAGTTGGTCGGGCGTAAGCTGCGGGCCGCCGTCGGCGGGCTGCGTCGGCTGTTGTTGTTGCGGAGCGAAGCGTCCAGTCAGTCCGGGACGCGCACTTGGAGCGCCGGCCTGGGTGCGGGTACCGGGCGACGCGGGCCGCGGTGCTGGCGCCTTCGGACGCAGATCGATCTTGCCAAGGACCTTGGGTCCTTTCTGGCCATCGTCGAGGGTCGGGCCAGTCTGGGAGCCGCGCGTCAGATTGATCGAGCCGCGATCCGCCCCATCCGCGGGACGCACGCGATCGGTGCGATAGCCGAAGCGCGACGACGGCGCCACCGGCGCGGCGGGAGGTGCTTCGACTGCGGGCGCAGCTTCGACGACGACCGGCGCGGGCTCAGGCTCGGGCACATAGCGAGGCTCGGGCTCGGGTTCTTCATCCTTGGTATGGACCTCGGCCTCGGGCAGATGCGCTTCGTAGTCGGCCGCGCCAATTTCTTCGATTTCGGGTTCCGGCTTGACGATTGGCTCGGGCGCGCGATGCGGCTCGACCGCGGGCCCGGGCTCGTGATGTCCCGAGTCGAACATGACCGGGGTCTCGGCTTCGGCCGGCGAGTCGCCGAGAAAAGGCGAGACGAAAGAATCGTCGCGACTTTCTTCGACTTCAAAATGAAAAGGCGTATCCGAGCCGCCGGCGGGCGCGCCGCCTTCGGCATGACGCCGGCGCATGACGGTTGAGTTGAGGCGCTTTTCCAGAATTTTTCCGCTGCTCGTTTCGAGCACGGTTTCGCGACGCAGAATCGTCGCGCGATGCGCCTGGTCGTCGAGGTCGGCCTTGAGCCGGTCGGCCTCTTCGGGTGACAGAAGACTCGACTCGGACTGCGTATGCCCGAGTTTCAGACGGGCACATCCGGCGAGCAAATCCTCGACCGGGAATCCCCATTCAGAAGCAAGAGTTTTGATCCGCTTTCGCGCCATCCGAGTTATACTATTCGACCTTTAAGTTTCTATCCAGTCGGAGTTTTATTGCCGCCGCTATTTTGTCACGCTCGGGACGTTCGATTTTCCGCCGGAGCGAGCGAAATACCTTAACTTTTGAGACGACGAAGCGCTCGACGCATTCAAGCGTCGGATGCAAATAACCGCCGCGGCCTTCCTGTCGCGCTTCGAAATCCACTTCGACATTGTTCGTTCACGACCGCAATCCGTACCATTGCCGCCTTCGCGTCCTGCTTCATACATCCGATGCACGTGCGCTCGGGCGACTTAGCCAGTTACTTTTCTCCCGCATCTTCGGTGGACGGAGCCGCCGCGGATTCCTCGACCAGCGTCTCGTTCGCCGCCTCCGCGCCTTCCGCTTCGGTCGCTACCGCTGCGTCCGCCGCGAGTGAGGCAGCTTCCGCCGCCGCTGTTGCCGCAGCAGCGGCCGCTTCTTCGGCAGCCGCGGCTTTTTCAGCGGCCGCGATCTTCTTGTTCGCGACGTGATCGCGCGCCGCGTTGATTATCTGGGTCGCGCGCTCGGCGCTGATACCCTCGACGTCGAACGCCGTCTCGTCGGCCTCCGACAGTTGCTCGGCCGAGCGGAAGCCCCACTGGTAGAGCAGTTCGGCGTTGATATCGCCGATGCCGGGAATCGCGTTGAGCGACGCGCGCGCCGAGCGGGCCTCTTCTTCGGCCTCGGCCTCGCTGCGCACGTCGAGCTTCCATCCGGTGAGCCGATGCGCGAGGCGGACGTTCTGTCCGCGCTTGCCAATCGCCAGCGACAGTTGATCGTCGGGGACGATCACCTCCATCGCATGCTCGTCCTCGTCGATTATCACCTTGGAGACTTTGGCGGGCGCGAGCGCGCGGCATACGAGCTCGGCCTGGTCGTCGGTCCACGGCACGATGTCGATTTTCTCGCCGCGCAATTCCTGCACGACCGATTGCACGCGCGTGCCCTTCATCCCGACGCATGCGCCGACCGGATCGACGTCCGAATCCTTGGAGTACACGGCGACCTTGGCGCGACCGCCGGGCTCGCGCGCGCTCTGGCGAATCTCGACGATGCCTTCGTAAATCTCGGGCACTTCCTGCTCGAACAGCTTCATCAGGAAGTCGTTCGAGGTGCGCGAGAGCACGATGGAAAGGCCCTTTTCGGAAAGGTCAACGTCGAGAATCAGCGCGCGGATGCGATCGCCCTGGCGATAGCGCTCGTGCGGAATCTGCTCCTTCTCGGGCAGGATCGCCTCGGTGCGTCCGAGGTTGACGATCATGTTCTTGCGCTCGAAGCGCTGCACGATTCCGGAGACAACTTCCTGCTTGCGATCCTTGAACTCGTTGAAAATCTGTTTGCGCTCGGCGTCGCGAATATGCTGGATGAGATTTTGCTTGGCCGCCTGCGCCGCGATCCGGCCCATGGTGGCGGTGTCGAGCTTGATCAGAATTTCGTCGCCGACTTCCGCCTCGGGATCGTATTTGGCGCGCGCCTCGGTGACGTCGGCCTCGGCCGCCGCGTTGGCGACCTTCTCGACCACGGTCTTGATTTCGAACAGCTCGATTTCGCCGAGCTCCGGATTGAAGCGCGACTCGATATTGCGGTCGGGGCCGAAGGTGCGCCGCGCCGCCGAATGCATCATCTCCTCGACCGCGTTGATGACGATCGTCTTGTCGATGCCTTTTTCCTTGCTGACCTGCTCGATAACCCGGTTCAGATCGACCTGCATAGCGCCTCCCCGGGGCACGCAATTCGCTGCGCGCCAATTATTTTTGTTGCTCCCTCGAAGCGGGAGCCGATGTATCTACTTGTCAAAGTCATACTCGTAATTCGCTCCGGACATCTCGTCGAAACCAATCGTCTGTCGCTTGCGGCTCGACTCGTCGTCGAGCTCGATTCCACTTTCACCGACCGCAACCAACTTGCCCACGAACGCCTTCTGGCCGTCGCGCGCGCGATGCGTCCGCACCTTGACCCGCTCGCCCTTGACCGCCTCGAAATGCTCGAGCTTGCGCAACGGGCGGTTGATACCCGGCGACGCGACCTCCAGCGTGTAGCGGCCCTCGACCGGGTCGTACACGTCGAGCAAATCGCCGAGCGTCGGGCTCAACTTCTCCAAATCGCTAAGGGCAATTCCGCCGCCCGGTTTATCGACCAGCAATCGCAGCATCGAATTTCGCGTGCCCTTGCGAAAATCCACCGAAACCAGTTCATAACCCTGGCGTTCGATGTGCGGCTCGAGCAGCGCGACCACTTTTTCGGCGGTCGGATGAAGCGTCAGGGCATTCATCTGCTCTCACCTCTATGCTCGCTATTGCCGTCAAACCGGCTTATGTGACGAAACCCTTTTGGCGACACCAACAAAAAAGTGGGCACGCGCCCACTTCCAAGCAGCAAGATACCACCGCGGGCGAGGTATCGGCAAGGCGGGGTATCACCTCTCCCCTCGGGAGAGGTCGTGCTGCGACACTTGTGTCGCAGCACGGGTGAGGGCGCGAGAATCCAGCTTGATGCAAATGCCCTCACCCGTCTGACGACTCACGTCGTCAGACGACCTCTCCCGATTCGCGGCTGGCGACGCAGTCGCCAGCCGCGGGAGAGGTAAATCTCAAGCATTCGTCATCACATTCAGCTAACATTGCGCACTCGATGCCCGACCTGACCGGCCCTAACTCACCCGTCGTGGGGTTCATCCTCGCGTTGACGATTGGATTCCTGGTCGGGCGCACGCGGGAGCCCGAGCCTAAAGCTCCGCCGCGGCCGGGGATGCGCGATTTCCTGATAATCGCACTGCTGGGCGCAGTCGCGGGACGGCAAGGCAACGCAGCAATCGCAATCGCGTTGTTCGCCGCTACGATCGGCGCGATCCTCGTGATGCGCTTGCAGCATCCGGAGCGCAACGGAATCACGACCGAGCTGGCGGCGGTCGCGACCTTCGTGCTGGGCGCGCTGTGCCTGACTGCGGACCGTCAACTGGGCGCGGGACTCGGAATCGTGCTGGCGGCGATACTGGCGGAACGCGATCAGCTGCGCAGATTTGTGCGCACCGCGATCTCGGACCGCGAATATATCGACACGCTGAGTTTTCTCGCGCTGATTTTTATCATCTACCCGCTGCTGCCAACCGGCAGCTACGGACCATTCGGATTTTTCGAGCCGCGCAAGATCTGGCTATTCGTAATACTAGTTTCCGGCGTCTCATATGTAGGTTACTTCCTTACCAAGTTCACCGGCGGCGAGCGCGGCGCATTACTCACTGCAATAGTCGGTGCGATAGCCTCGACGACTGCATACACGACTGGTATTTCGCGAGTAGTGGCAGACTCTCCCGAGGGTGCGGTACCGGCGGCTCGCTACGCGCTAATAGCCAATTCGATACTATTCCCGCGGATGCTGTTGCTGGTCGCGGTAGTCAGTCCGACGCTCGCGATAGCAGCGAGCCCCAGTTTCGCCGCGATGATGCTAGCGGGATTCGCCGCCGCCATTCTGATCGCGCCAGTGACGAGAAAACACACTTCGGTCGCGGATTCCAGTTTCCGCAATCCGTTTTCGATTCGTCCCGCGCTCGAGTTCGGCGTGATCTTCACCATCGTGCTGCTGGTGACCCGCGTCGCCAAGCATTACGCGGGATACGGCGGCCAGATGGTGGTTTCGGCGATCAGCGGACTAGTGGACGTCGATGCGATCTCGCTGACGCTGGCGGGTTTCGTGCAGGCAGGGACCAGCGCAGCGCGCGACGCGGTGATCGGATTGACGCTGGCGGCGGGGTCAATGCGATCTTCAAGTCGGCGATCGCGAGGACGAGTCATCAGCCGGCGTTTTATCTGCGGCTGATGGCGGGATTCGTGATCATGTTCGCGGTCGGCGCGGCGGCAATAGTTATTGTCGATCCGGCGCGGGTGGTCGGAGTAGTTAATCAACTGCATACCAACTGACTATAGGAGAATCAGTTGTAGAGTCGGAATTGCTATTCCTAACCTCCCCTCGGACAAGGGGAGGTTATTAAGAGCCGGCCCTGGAGTCCTTAATCGTCGTCGTCGCGGAGTTTTGAGAGTACCGACAAATCTTCGAGCGTTGTGGTGTCGCCGAGGGTTTCGTCGCCGGAGGCGATTTGGCGGAGGAGGCGGCGCATTATTTTGCCGCTGCGGGTTTTGGGCAGGGCTTCGGTGAATCTTATGTCGTCGGGGCGGGCCAGGGCGCCGATTTCCTTGACGACGTGGGCGCGCAATTCGTCGCGCAGTTTGTCGTCGCCTTTGCGGCCGCCTTCGAGCGTGACGAATGCGACCACGGCCTGCCCTTTCATATCGTCGGGACGGCCGACGCACGCCGCCTCCGCGACGGTTTTGTGCGAGACCAGCGCGCTTTCGATTTCCATCGTGCCGAGGCGATGGCCCGACACGTTGATGACGTCGTCCACCCGCCCCATGATCCAGAGATAGCCGTCCTGGTCGCGACGCGCGCCGTCGCCGGTGAAGTACGCACCGTCGATTTGCGAGAAGTAGTTGGTCTTGTAGCGTTCGGGGTCGCGGTAGATCGTTCGCAGCATCCCGGGCCATGGGCGGCGCACTATCAGCAGGCCGCCCTGGTTTGCGCCGACGCTTTTGCCGTCGCGCGTGACGACGTCGGCGGCGATGCCGGGGAGAGGGAACGTCGCGGAGCCGGGCTTGGCGGCGGTCACACCGGGCATCGGGCTGATCATGATTCCGCCGGTCTCGGTCTGCCACCACGTATCGACGATCGGGCATCGATCGCCGCCGATCACTTTGCGATACCACATCCACGCCTCGGGATTGATCGGCTCGCCGACCGACCCGAGCAGCCGCAGACTCGACAGGTCATGCTTTTTCACCCACGAGTCGCCCCATTTGATGAAAGTGCGAATCGCGGTTGGCGCGGTGTAGAAGATGCTGACCTTGTACTTCTCGATCACCTTCCAGAAGCGATCGTTCTCGGGAAAATTCGGCGCGCCTTCGTACATCACGACGGTCGCGCCCGCAGACAGCGGCCCGTACACGGTGTAGCTGTGGCCGGTGACCCATCCGATATCGGCGGTGCACCAGTAGATGTCGTCGTCCTTGAGGTCGAACACCCAGCGCATCGTCATCAGGACGTGCGTCAGGTATCCGCCGGTGGTATGCACGACGCCCTTGGGCTTGCCGGTAGTGCCGCTGGTGTAGAGCGTGTAGAGCGGATGCTCGCTGTCGAGTTGCGCGGCTTCACACTTTGAACTTTGCGCGGGGACCAGCTCGTCCCACCATACGTCGCGGCCCTTGCGCATCTCGACCTTGTTGCCGACGCGCTTGAGCACCAGCACTTTCTGGATCGAGGGAGTCTTTTTCAGCGCTTCATCGACGTTCTGTTTTAGCTCGACGACTTGCCCGCGACGCCATCCGCCGTCCGCGGTGATACAGACCTTCGCTTCGGCGTCGTTGATCCGATCGGCCAGCGCCTCCGACGAGAAGCCGCCGAAGACCACCGAATGAATCGCGCCGATTCGTGCGCACGCGAGCATCGCGATCGCGGCCTCCGGCACCAGCGGCATATAAATCGCGACGCGGTCGCCGTCCTTGACCCCGAGGCTCTTGAGCGCATTGCTGCATCGGCCAACTTCGTCTGCGAGCATTTGGTAGGTCAGGACGCGCGAATCGCCGGGCTCGCCCTCCCAAATCAGCGCGGCCTTGTTGCGTCGCGGCGTGTCGAGATGGCGGTCGAGGCAGTTGTAGGCGGCGTTGATGGCGCCGCCGACGAACCATTTCGCATTCGGGAAATTCCATTCGAGGGTTTTGCCGAACGGCTTGAACCAATGCAGGTTGCGCGCGCATTCGGCCCAGAACGCGTCGGGATCGGTTTCGGCGCGCCGGCACAGGGCGTTGTAGTCCTCGAGACTCTTAACCCACGCCTTGGCGCTGAACTCGGGCGGCGGCGGAAACTTGCGGGATTCGGTCAGGGTCGAATCGATATGAGTCGCTTCGGTGGCCATTAGCACTGCACCTGTGGATCAAGTTTGGTCAAATCGCTGCTCTTATACCACCTGTAGTGGTATCGAGGTGGGTCGACTACCATCGGTAGCTTCGTTCCGTCAGAAATTGTTTTTCCTGCTCATGGACGTCCGAGGAACCTAACCCCTAACCCCTTCCCGTAGTGGGAAGGGGAACAAAGATCGTGGAGGAAAGGGTGGCAGAGCTTCAGCGGGGTGCGATTGGGAGGTGAGCATTGGCTGGTGGCATACCGTATGATTAGCACAGAAAGTCCGACGTGATCAGGCGGTAATAGTTCATCCCCAGCCCTTTTTCGAAACTGAGCAAGTGCCGATTATTTCGTGGCTATACGCGACCGCGAGCTTCGCGTGTTTTCAGGCTCAGGTACAGAGTTGCGGCGTCGCCGTTTTCGCGCTTGTTCGAGTTGATTCCGCGGAGGCGCTCGAGCAGCTCGTTCTCGACGCTGGCCGAATGCTCCGCCGCGAGCTCGACTGCGCGCGCCGCCCATCTGAGCGCGACGCGACCTTCGAGGCCGCCGAAATCGTCGAAGAACCACGCGCAACTGGTCAGCGCAGCCTGCCCGGCGCGCACCATCTCGAGCATCCGCAGGAGACTCTCGCGATTGTACTCGACCGTAACGCCGAAACGCTTGAAGGTCTCGTCGTGTACCGCCGGATTCGGATCGATCAGCAAACGGATTCCGCTGCGCAGAAACGCGCCAGGGTCTTTCACCAGCGCCGGGGCGAAACGATCGTAGGTCGCCTCGGCGTGATACTTGACGAAATCCATCGCGGCGCGAAATGGCGCGCGCCATTCCTGCGAAGTGTTCGCCTCGTTGCGGCATCCGCAGTTCGAGCGCCATCGCTCAACCCCATGCGAACAACTCCACGCGGTCGCCGACGGCATCTCGAACGATCCTGCGGCAGGATGCGTCGCGAGGTATTCGTCGCAATTGGTGACGACGACGTCGTCGCGTTCTTCGAGCGCCTTAAGTGCGCGCGCCAGTTCGGAGGCGCCGTGTTTGCTGTGATGCCCGAAAGTCTCGCCGTCGGTCGCGATCATCAACGCCGCGCCCGGTTCCAGATTGAGCGCGGTGACTGCAATCCACTCACACAGCCGCGCGCCATCGGCCATCCCTTCGCCGAATGAGACGGTGTTGGACAATTCGCGATCGAAACGGAACACCGCCAGGCTCAAATCGCCACTGCGCCATTGAAATGGGCCCGCGCCTCGCGAGTCCGCGCCGGGGCCGCGAAAATTCCCCTGGTCCGACGCGAGGATGACGAACTGGATTCCCGCCGCCGCGACCGACGCGAGCGTATCGTCGTCGGCAGCGCATTCAGGCAGCCACATTCCGGCTGGCTTGCGTCCGAAGCGGAAGACGAAATCGTCGATGCCCCAGATTATTTGCAACTCACGATCGCGCGGCGGTAGAAGCGGCAAAATCGAATGGCTGTACGATTGCGCGATCGCGTTGCCATGACCGCAGTGAGCGGACGCCGACAGCGCGTCGCCACGAGTCATCGCGCGGTACGCCGTCTTGCCATGGGTTTGGAGCCATCCGGCGAGCGTCGGGCCGACATCGAAGCTGAGCGATTCGTAGTTATTGCGGACGTGAACGACCGACCCCTGCATCGTGTGCGCGTGGGCATTGGCGGTGTAGCATTCGCTGAGAATCCGCTCGTTCCAGTTCTGAAACGGCGCCGCACCGTGCTCAGGGCTGATCAAACCGGTCCACGGACTCTCGCGCGGGGGCTGATAAAAGTGCCCGTGGATTATGATGTGCCGAGGTTCATCCATTACGATTATGTTGCGCCTCCGTGGCGGGCTGCGATAGCCCATCCGCCGGTCCAACAGTCGAGCTAATTTGTCTTCTTTGCCGGATTCGAGCCAGCTTATCAAGCAGAAAAGAGCATTGGGGCGCTAACTATCCACAATCGCTCAACAATTCCATCAACAGGCGTGCCCCTCCCACCTCGAAGAACTAAATTGTATGTGAAACCCACCGTGGGTTTCACACTTCCTTGGGCAGGGGTGACCCCTGCACCCAGCATTAAAAGGCGTCCATGGCGCCGCGATGCTTGACCGGGACGCCGTAGTTGGCGGCGCGTCTTAGCAATATCGACGATGCGCGCTCGGCGAGCGCGGCGATCGTGAGCGACGGGTTCACGCAAAGCGAGGTCGGTACGCTTGACGCGTCGGTGACGAAGATGCCGGGATGGCCGCGCAGCTCGTGGCGATCGTCGAGCGCCGACGTCGCGGGATCGTCGCCGATTCGGCACGATGCCAAGGGGTGCGCACACTGGATCTTCGACGTCGACGTCACGAGATGAAGCGTGGCGAGGCCGTCGAGCGTCATGATTGACTCGCTCGCCGCGTCGGACAGGTTGAAGCCCTGCATGGTCTCCGGCGTGATGTCGAACTTTAGCTGGCCGACCGCTGCCGGCCCGATGCGCTTGAAATTTCCAGTCTCGGGCGGCGGGCCGAAGACACCTTCGTTGGCGTCCTCGGTCATCGCGAGGATCGTCAGCCACGAGCGCCAGCGCGAGAGGAGATCACGCTTGTCAACGCCGAACCAGAGCGGCGGATCGTCCACGCCAGGGAGATGGTTCACGATTGGCGGAAAGTAGATCTGCTGCAAGCCGAAGCGCGAGAACTCGGGCGCGCGCGGGTCGAGGTAGTCGAAGGTCATGGCGCTGATGGGCTTGCCGATCGGGAAAGCGTCGTAGGCGACACCGGGCGCGCGTTCGAGCCCGAGCAGATCGTGGACCTTATCCTCGTCCAGGGCCGCCACCGTGACCCGATCGCCGTTCGCCGAGAAGTAGCGTCCGACCGCCTGCGGCATGCCGCCGAGATACTGTGCCGAGCGCTGCAGAATCACCGGCGTTCCCATCGCGCCTGCGGCGACGATGACAATCTTCGCCTCGATGACGCCGCTGCCGACAGACTTGGTGTAGTCGTTCGGGTCGAGCTGCAGATACGAGACCGCGTAGCGGTAGCCGGCGGTCTGGGCCGGTTGGATGGCTTGTACCTCGTGCAGTGGACGGATCTGGGCGCCCGACGCTTCCGCCGCCGGGATGTAGTTCAGCAGCATCGAGCGCTTCGCGTCGAAGATGCAGCCGGTATGCATCCAGTCGCAGTTGGTGCAGCGCGTGAGGTCGACGGCGACCGGCAGCGGCTGGCAGGTGTGTCCCGCGCGCGCGCACGCTGCCCCGAAGACGCCGCCGGCATAGGGCACGTCGTTCCAGCTCAGCCGGCTCACCGGCAAGGCGTCCTCGACGCGGCGATACCACTTGTCGAGTTTTTGGCGGGTGATCGACTTCGGCCAGATACGACGGCCGATCGTGCCGCGACGCTCGAAGACGAAGCTCGGCGCCCGCAGCGACGCTGCGTAGTAGACGACGCTCGAGCCGCCGACGCAGTTGCCCGCGGTGACGTCGATGCCGTTGCCCGCGATGCTGTCGATGATGCGGGTGTAGCCGCCCACCTGCAGGCTTTGCGTGAAATCTTCGGTCGAGAACCTCGGCCCGCGCTCGAGCATGATCACGCTGCGCGCCGCCGGCAGCCAGGTAGTAACCGGGGATCGAGCCGCCGAAGCCCGTCCCGATAATCAGGACGTCAGTGGTTTCATTCGCCATCGCGTCCCTCTGAGGATCATGCCGGGTTGCCGCCCTTCGAGTGCGGATGCGGCTTCGCGAGGACGCGCTGGTACGAGAACTCGGGGAAGCGCCACAAGCCGTCCGGATTGGGAGGCGGAAAGCCGATCGCCAGCAAACCGGGATGCCCTTCGCTGATTGCGACCGCCGTCGGGAGGTACGCCGCCGTGTTGTATGCGACGAAAGAAACGGCCGCGAGCGCGTAGAACGCTGGCGACATACCGAACGCCGGCTGATCCTGCCCGCTCCCGCCAAGGATCGCGACCAGGAGCGCGGTCCGCGACGCGAAGTCGAGCGCGACGAAGGGTGGCACCGTCGGATCGAGAACGATCCCGCTGAGCAGTGCGTATAGGAATGCGTACACATTGATGCTGAAAGCGAGGAGAGGCAGTACCGGCTGAAAGCCGACCGGCGGGAAGTTCATCATCTCGATCGCGCCCCCCTGCACCGCGCCCGCGCCGCTCACTACGCCGGCGATCGCCCGGTCCCCCGGGAAGCGCTTCTCGCCCGGGATCAACGTATCGGCGTAGGCTTCGAGCGTCTGCGTCATCGCCGGGGTATCGGTATAGGCTTCGAGCGTCTGCGTTGTCGCCGGCTGGTCGATTCCTTGGCCGAACGCGGACGGCACGCCGATTCGCCATGGACCGATCGTCCACGCCGCCGCGAGCGCCGCAACATGCTTCAGCAAGGCGCGGCGGGTGAGACGGACCGAGATCCCGGTGGATCCCGCGAGGCGCTCGTCCTCGTGCTCGATAATTCGATGCGTCTCGCTTTTGTTCATCACTGGCATGCAGGCGGCTCTAAAGAAAAAAGCTGTAATCGACTGTAAACGGGAATTTCCATGTTGGAAGTCCTGATTCAGAGTCGCATAGGCGCCTAAACGTTTGCAAACGAGTGAAAGCACCACAGAGTTCACACTTACTTGGGCTGCGTGACCCCTGCATCCAGTGTTTGAGCGGGACTATGGAAGGACTTTCTAACAGCGGGCGCACCAGGAAAAATTGAATGGTATCATCTCCGCAATGGACAGATCTTGGCAGTCTCTGCTGCGCGCGAAGGTTCTGACGAAGGAATCTCTTCGTGAGTCGTCCCGCCTCGCGTTCGAACAGTCTTCTGCAGTCGCGAGCGCTACCGCGCTACTTGGCGATCCGCTCGGACTAGAGGTTCGTACGAGGCGGGGGAAAACGCTCACCGTTCTGGTCGACAACTTGTTTGCCGACGCGAGCCGAGCCGCACCGGATGTGCGTGAGCACCTTGTCTCGCATTTTATCGCGGCGTTCGTCGATTCGGGGAAAGCGACGCAGCAACGGTCGCTCGACCAAGTTGTTCCGTTGATCAAGAGCGCTCAATGGGTCGAGGGTATTCCTGCGTCGGCGCAGGATCTGGCCAGCGATCATTTGGCCGCTGATCTCTACGTGGTCTATGCATTCGACGATGCGAGTACGATGGAATATGCGCGCTGGTCCGAGTTAGATAAATTTGGGCACCCGCGGATGGAACTCGCGGGCAAAGCGCTAGCAAATTTGCGTACGCGTCTGCCGTTGCAACTTGCCAGGCACGGCAACGAAAAAATCTTCACCTTGATCGCTAACGGAACCCATGAATCGAGCTTGATTCTGCTCGACGAGGTCTGGGAACAGCTAAGATCGTCGATTTCGGATGATATCGTCGTCTGCGTTCCTGCTCGCGACGTATGTCTAGTTAGCGCGACTGGTATTCCCGGAGGAATCGAGAGCCTCGCCGCCGCGCGCGATCGACTTTGCGCCGGAACGCCCTCGAACTTCATTTCCAAGACCCTGCTTCAGCGACGCGGCAAGGAATGGATCCCGTTTCGGGAGCAATAGTAGGGAACGGTGTGGCTCAACGATGGTTCGATGAACTCAAGCTTAAACGATCTCGCGGAATGCCATGGCTGGGACTACTCGCATCGCGCGGATTACCGGGCCTAGCGCGCTCAGGATACTCACCAGGAACGCGGAGGCGACTGCCGCTGCTGCCGTCTCGGGACGCACCTCCAGGTAGCCGAGCATGCCGGTTATCTCGCCGAGCCTCATGCCGTGGGCGAATGCCAACAGGGCGAGTCCGGCGCCGACCGTCGATCCGATGAGCCCGATCAGCGCGGCCTCGGTGAATAGCAGGACCGCGATGTGGGTGCGGGTGAATCCGAGTGCGCGCATCACGGCGACTTCGCTGATTCGGTCGCGCACCATCATCGCCATCGAGTTGGCGGCGATCAGCAGCACGGTCAGCATCACGACCAGGCACAAGCTATAGATGATGGTGCGGATGTTGCCGATCGCGCTGACGGAGTTGGCGACCGAATCGGACTCGGTGGTGGTTTCGGTTTCGGAGTCGGAGTTGTGGAAGTTCTCGTCGATTTCGTTGGCCACCAGTCCCATGTTCTCGACGCGATCGACCTTGACCACGATGAACGACGCGCGGTCCGCGATATCGGCGCCGTAAACTTTCTTGACCGCGTCGTCGAGCATCCTGCGATCGAACAAAAACGCTCGCGACATGAACTCGGTCGGGTATTCGACGATTGGAATGAAGGTCAGCGTGAGCTTCGGGTCGTCGGGATTGCGCAGCGTGATCGGCTCGCCGATTTTCCATCCGTTCTCGCGCATCAGCTTTGTATCCGACCAGCGCGCTGCGGCGATCGGTTTGGATCAGCTTCATTTGTTCCGGCGAAATCTGGTAGTCGCTGGTACCGGTGATGCTCTCGAGATCGCTATTGACTCCGTAAGTGATGACCGGATTTTTGGGATCGCGGTAAACCGCCGTCCACAGGATTTCCGGCGCGCATCCCAGCACGTGCTGCAGCTTCCTGATCGGACCGCAGTAGCGCGCGGGCAGCCGGCCGTTGTTGCGCTCGGTCACCACCAGGCGCAGCTCCTTCGAGGCGTTGTCGGCGATTCGATCCATCGACCACGGCACCGCGACCAGCACCGTGAAGATGAAGACCGCGATGGCAAAGGTCAGCCCGGTGAGAATCGTTCGCCGCAGTTGGCGGCGCATATTGCGGAAAGCGATCGTCAGCAACTTCGCCGCCATCGTCATGCCTCCCGCAGCGCGCTGATGATACCGACGCGCGAGGCCCGCAGCGCCGGCATCAGCCCGCCCGCGACGCCGATAATCGCGGACACTACGACCCCAGCCACGAGCGCACCCGCGGTTGGACGGTACGAAAAAAACATCGCGCCCACGCTCATCGTGCGGCTGGTCAATCCGGTCGCCCACGCCACCACGGTCGCGAGCACGACGCCGGCCACGCCGCCCGCGAGGCCGAGGATGATGCTCTCGATTACGAAGCTGCTGAGGATGTCGCCGCGTGAGAATCCCAGCACGCGCAGCACGCCGATCTCGCGTCCGCGGCGGGTCACGGCGGTGTACATCGTGTTCATGCCGCCGAACATCGCGCCAATCGCCAGCGCGATCGCGACGATCAATCCCAGCAATCGCAGTTGCCCGACCAACGCGGCCTGCGCGGCGTAGTATTCGGTTTCGGTTTCGCCTTGCAGCGTCATGCGGCCGTCGGATTTGATCGCATTCGCAAATTCAGTCGCGCTGCCGGGATTCAACACCACGTGCAGAGCGGAGGCGCCGCCGACATCCCAGTGAAAGTTGTTGATCGAGATCGTCGAGATCGGTCAAGAGTTCCGATTCGCGCGCGCTGTCGTTGTCGGAAAACACGCCGACGATTTTCCAATCGCGATGCTCATAGTGAAAAGCCGTCCCGGGCTGAAGATACGGAAAGCGCGTGAGCAGCCGTCGCCCGACCACCCATTCGCCGTTGCCGCGCACCGGCCAATGTCCCTCGACGAGATGAAGGTTCGGATGCACTTCGTAGGCGATTGGCTGGACGCCGCGCAGCAGGGCGAATTCCTTGGCGCCGCGCGTGCGGCTGACGTTCACGCCGGCGATACTTTCGCGCGAAAGAAGCGGCTGATGGTGTTGGTCGGTTGCGATTTCCGGACGCACGCGGAGAATCTCGATTGCCGGATGAGGAACGAAGCTCTCGTTCTCGCTGGTCACGCCGCGCGCGATGACGATCACGTTGCGATCCTCGCCGGCGTTGAGGAGCGACTGCTTCAGCCCCGCGGAAAATCCGAAAACGATGATGAAGATCATCGAGACGAGCGCGACGCCGAGAATCGTCATCAGCGACGTGGCGCGCCGCTCGATGACGCTGCGGAAGATTGTAGCGAATCGGCACCATCGCACGCCCCTTAGCACCGATCGGCTCTGACAGGAAGTTAAGTTTTGACGATGGGATATCTTAGTAGGAAGTGGGGGTTCTCAAAAGAGGCCGCGGTTATGTGCGAGGAGGGAGAGACGTGGCACAGGCTTCAGCCTGTGATCTTTCCTAGATTCGCATGGACGAGAAAATCACAGGCTAAAGCCTGTGCCACTGAAATCAAGTACCTGAGAGCAAAGTGATTTACCCTTCCCTCACGCGCAGGCGGCGCGGAAGCTGCCTTTGATTGCGGGCTCGCCTTTTTGATTCAGCACCACCAGGTCGCCTTCGATTTGTTTCTCGCCGTCCTTCTCGATCTTGTTGGTGATCTTTCCGGCGCAGGTGACGACGTCGCCCGGCCATACGCGGGTGGCGAAGCGGACCTGGAAGCGGCGGACGTTGCCGATTCCGACGTAGTCGGTGACGGCCTTCGAGAGCAGGCCCGCGGTGAACATCCCCTGCGCGAACACGGTCGGGATTCCGGCCGCCTCGACGAAAGTCTGATCGTAATGCAGCGGGACGAAGTCGCCGGACGCGCCGGCATAGCGGACGAAATCAGGACGGGTGACGCCTTTGATTTCGATTTTAGGAATTTCGTCGCCGACTTTGACTGAATCGAATTTCAATTTTGCCATTTTATTCTACCGCCTAGGAATTAGGCTTTGACTGCTTGTCCGGTTTCGATCAGGGTCGAGCGCGCGATCGCAACTTTCTCGCCCTTCTGATTGGTGTACTCGGTTTCCGTGATCAGCAGCGTCATCTTGCCGCCGCGTCCGCCTTCTTTCTCGAGCACGTCGGCGACCTTGGTGACGCCGGTCAGAGTGTCGCCGACGAAGATCGGCTTGAAGAATTCGAACTCCTGCTCGCCATGCAGGATACGGCGCAGGTCGAAGCCGCCGAAGCCGGGGCTCGAAGTCTCGTCGGTCCAGAACGCGCTGGTCTGCAGAAACGTGACCGGCACCGGCACTCCGCCGACTTCTTTCTTCGCCAGTTCCTGATCGAAGTAGAGCGGATTCGGATCTTTGATCGCGCGGGCGAACTCGCGCACCTTGCTCCAATCGACATGCATCTTGAATGGTTTGCCGGTTTTCCCGACCGCGCTTTTATCAGCCATGATGAATCATCCTCTCCGGACAGGATCGACGAATTATTTACTGTTGAACGATGCGGTTTGTCCACTTAGCCGCCCAGGCGCATCATGCCTTCGCCGCCGTCGATTATCAGCAGCGAGCCGGTGACGTAGCTGGATGCGTCCGAGGCCAGGAAGATGCACGGGTACGCGATTTCCTCGACGCGGCCGAAGCGCTGCAGCGCGCGCGATCGCGCGACCATCTCTTTGACCTTCGGATTCGGCCATACGCGCGGCGCCGCGCCTTCGGTGTCGATCGGGCCGGGCGCGATACAGTTGACGCGGATTCCCGCGGGCCCCATTCGCCGGCGTGCGATACGGTCAGGTTGATTACGCCGGCCTTGGCCGCGCCGTACGGAAGCATCGTGGGCGATCCGTGCACGCCGGCGGTCGAGGAGATGTTGACGATCGAGCCGGGGCTTTTCTGCTCGATGAACTGGCGCGCCGCCGACTTCGAGCAGAAGAACACGCCGTCGAGATTGATTCCGACCACCGCGCGCCATCCGTTGGGCGAGAGATTGAGCGACGGCGTCGTGATACTGGCGCCGTGATTGTTGATCAGCACGTCGAGGCGGCCGAAATGCTTGACCGCCTCGGCGACCATCTTGTCGCATTGGTCGGCGTCGCGGACGTCGACCTGCGCCATCTCGCATTTGCCGCCGGCCTTGCGGATTTCGTCGCGCACGCGCTCGAGGTTCTCGATCTTGCGGCTCGCGATCAGCACCGGCGCTCCGCGCTGCGCGAACTCCTTGGCGATCGACTCGCCGATCCCGGTTCCGCCGCCGGTCACGATGGTAACTTTGCCTTCGACACTGAATGGATTGTTCAAAATGAAAACTTCCTCCGATGGGGTTCGATTGGATTTATCGCACTGTTGAGGAGCGTTGGCGAGAGGTGAGGAGGGGAAGGGGAAATCACTTTATTGAATGCGGAACCCACCGTGGGTTCCTTACCTCCTTGGGCAGGGGTGACCCCTGCACCCAGTGAGAATCGCAAAGTTGCGCGCAGCGCACTACTTTGCTCTAGGCCACATAAATTCGGTTCCCCTTCCCGCTCGGGAAGGGGTTAGGGGTTAGGTTGTTTGGATCGAGCACCAACCTTTTGTGGCTAGTCAGCGGGTTATCGTCAAAAGGCGGGGACGGCCGTTTGGCTGCGGTTGCGGCGCTGGCTCAGGTGTTTGTTGCGCGGGGTGATTTTGAGACGCAGATGGGGCGTGCCGCGGGTCTCGACGTTGCGGCGGAGTTCATGCTTCCAGGCCATCATCCGGCGCCGCAGCATGCTGGGGTTGATTCCGAGCGCGTCGCATACGGTGTCGAAGCTGAATGCGTGGCGGCATCTCGCGCTGGCCGTGATCCATCGCTCGGCGTCGATGAAGAGCAGGCGCTTGCGCGTGTTTCGCGACAGGACGCCCTGCTGATAGACGTTGATCGCGTCGGCCAGCAACGCGAGCATCAGGCGCTGTTCGCCGGTCAGGCGATGGCCGCCGGAAACGTCGTAGTATTGGCTGGGAAGAATCTGGTTGAGGCCGACGAAGCGTTCGACCGCGCTATCGGAAGCCAGTTGGAAGCCTTCAGACATTTGCAAAACCCTGCGGGGCGTTAGCGTCCTCGGGAGCCCATCCGCGATGCTCCCGACCGGACTCTCATCGACCGCGATGAGACGGTCCCCATGCGCCCTGTTAACTGTCGAGCGGAACCATTGGTTCCCACTGGCGATTCTTTTTCGCATCGTGGTTTGGGCCGGCTCAGGAGCGGCTTTGTGCTGGGTCCGGTCATCTGAAGATACGGACCGGGCGGGCGGGTGGATTATTCCCGGAGGGTGGAAGGGCCAAAGCTGTGGTTGATGCGAAGAACCTAACCCCTAACCCCTTCCCGCGCGGGAAGGGGAACCAGATTTTGGGCAGTAGCCTCTTCCCGAGCGGGAAGGGGAACCAGTTTCGCTCGGTCAGGTGGAGAGTTGGTGGACTAGTTCGATTAGGGATGGGTCCAGGGGGCGGCGCTGGGTGGAGACCTCGCTCAGCGGGACGCGCACGATTGCGCCGCGTTCCTCGCCTATCAGGGAAGGGCCGGCGCCGTCGAGGATTGCCTTGATTGCGCCTGCGCCCATCCGGCTTGCCAGCAAGCGGTCGCGGGCCGTGGGCGCTCCGCCGCGCTGGACATGGCCGAGCACGACGACGCGCGCCTGCATTCCGAGCCGCGCGGTCAGCGCCTCGGCGACCGGGATGACGCCGCCGGTGCGCGGACCCTCCGAGACGACGACGATAGTCGAGCGTTTGCCGCGGCGATGGCTGTCTTCGACGCGGTCGCAGATGTCATCGAGGCTGAACGGGATTTCCGGGACGATGACCGCTTCGGCGCCGCCGCCAAGCGCGACTGCGATTGCGATGAAGCCCGAATCGCGGCCCATCACCTCGACGCAGAAGACGCGCTCGTAGGCGAATGCGGTGTCGCGGATACGGTCGATCGCGTCGAGCGCGGTGTTGACCGCGGTATCGAAGCCGATCGAGTAGTCGGTGCCGGGGATATCGTTGTCGATCGATGCCGGGATTACGTAGGCCGGAACGCCGGTCTCGGCGCAGAAGGCGGTCGCACCGACCATCGAGCCCTCGCCACCGACGACGATCAGCGCCTCGATCTGATGACGCTTCAAGTTGCGAGCCGCAAGACCGCGCGCGGCTGGGGTGCGGAACTCCGGCGATCGCGAGGTTTCCAGGAAGGTGCCGCCGCGCTGGATCATGTTGGCGACGGAGCGGCCGCTGAGCGGCTCGGCCAGGTCGCGGATGAGGCCCTCGTAGCCGCGTCGGAAGCCGATCACCTCGATGTTGGCGACCGCGGCGCTGCGAACTACGGCGCGAATCGCGGCATTCATCCCGGGAGCGTCGCCGCCGGCGGTGAGAATCGCGATTCGGCGCGGTCGCGCGCGGGTCGGCTCGGAAGTTTCGCTATTGCCGTTGCCGTCCATGGAGATGGGGAGCGATCTTCACTGCTTGTCGCTCCACTATCGAATCTAACGAGCGCGCCGAGCAGAACCAAACCGGCGCGAGATCCGGAATTGCCTCGCCCCCTGTGGGGAGAGGTCGACGTGCGTCCGCGCGCGGCGGGTGAGGGACCAAAATTCTTCAGTTTCCAGCATGATTAAGAATGTGCGGCGCAACATACAATCGCGCCACACAAATGTCCCTCACCCTAACCCTCTCCCGACGAACGGGCGAGGGAACAGAATCAGGGCATGCGGGCGGCTTGCAGGCGGAGGAGCGCGGCCTTCGCTTCGTCCTGCGCGTCGCTGACGGTCGCGCTGTTGTCGGCAGCGTCGGCCACCTTTCGATAGAGGTTGATCGCCGCGACTTTGTTGCCGAGCGCTTCGTAGGTGCGCGCGACGTTGACCTCGGCCCGCTCATCGTTGGGGCATGCGAGCAGCGCATCCTGGTAGTATCCGAGCGCCTTGTTGAAATCGCCGGCGGCAAAACGGTCGCCGCCGCGATGGGTCGCGGTCATCTCGACATCTTTGTCGCATCCACCCCGAGAGGAGCTCGCGACTCCCGGCGTGTAGCCTTGATTCTGAGTCGCCTGGAGCGCTTCGAGTTCCTGCTGCTGATGCTCGAGCTGTTCCTGCTGCTGTTGCACCAGCTTGTTGGTAGCGTCCATCTGATCGCCCATGCATCCTGAGCCCACGAGCGCGAAAACGCCGAGTACGAGTGCCACGATGATTCGTCTTGCCAAATCTGTCACCGATGTGGGAATTGTGTTGGCGCTGGAATTATGTCGCATCGCCACCAATACTGGCGAATAGCGGCGCGGTGTCAATGCCGAAGTGCGAGGGCTAGGTGACTGCTATGAAGGCCACGGGGAGGGTTTGTGATTCGAAGAAGAAAGTCTTGGTCGACAATTTCGATGCTACTGGCTATCGTCGGGCTATGCGTGATCACGACGCGGGCGGTGTTAGCCGCAGTCCATGCAGCAACCATGCCACCCGATAAAGCCCTGCAACTTTTACTCGACGGCAATCAACGGTTCGTCGCCGGCAAGCTCGAGCATCCCAATCAGACGCCGGAGCGGCGCGCCGAAGTGGCCAAGGGACAACATCCGTTCGCCGCGGTGCTCGCATGCTCTGACTCGCGCACGCCGCCCGAAATCATCTTCGACCGCGGACTTGGCGACATCTTCACCGTGCGCGTGGCGGGCAACGTCGCCGACAAGGTGGTGATCGAGAGCCTCGACTACTCGGTCAAGCATCTCGGCGTGCGGGTCGTGATGGTGCTGGGGCATCGTCGATGCGGCGCGGTGATCGCAGCGGTCGATGGTCATGAAGGCACCGCCGATCAGGACGTCGGTCCGATGCTCAGTGAGTTGAGACCGGCGGTCGCTGAGAGCAAAGGCATGGCGGGCGATCCGGTCGAGAACGCGGTGCGTGAGAATGTCGAGCTGGTGATGAAAAACCTCGCCACTTCGGAAGAACTGTCGGCGATGGTCAAAGCGGGCGACCTGAAGATCGTCGGCGGCATCTACGATCTCGACACCGGCACGATCGAGATGCTGAAGGACTAGCCTTTCACTACTTGCGAGGCGGCTACTGCACCGGCTGCGTCACGATCACGGCGGCGAACGATGACGCCTGATGGCCGCCGCTGTCGGTCACGGTTACGTTGACGACGTAGCTGCCGGGATTTGTGTAGGTGTGAAAGAGCGCGGTCGGCGGCAGCATCGAGACCTGGCCGTCGCCGAAATTCCAGATGTAGCTGGTTATCGGCGCAGCGTCCGGATTGATGCTAGATACGAAGAAGCCGACGGTCAGCGGCGCGGGTCCGTAAGCGGGCACGGTTTGCAGCTGAATCTGCGGAATCATGGGCATGACCATCGGCGTCGGCGTCGCAGTCGCGTCCTGCGCGAATGCGGATGTGGTCGCGGCGATGATCATAGGCAATGAAGCGGCGATCGCGCGACTGTCATGAGCGGCGAACTGCCGTAGCAACCGAACTCGCGGACGCCTCTGCTCCGGCGCATGCGGTACCGCTGCGGGAGTAACCTTCCTGCGCTCGGAGCGCAAGAAGGAACAATCGCGCAAGATCTTCGACTTCTCACTGCATGACGATGCCGCCGTCGGGGTGCAGGATCGAGCCGGTGTAGTAGCGGCCCTCTTCGCTGGCGAGGAACAGCGCGGTGTTGGCGACGTCAACCGGCTCGCCCATCTTCTTCATCGGCACGCGTTCCATCAGCGGCGTCATTTGCGAGAAATCCGGAATCTGCGCGGTCATCGGGGTCTTGATGAAGCCGGGGCCGATCGCGTTGGCGGTGATGTTGAACGGCGCCAACTCCGTCGCGAGCACGCGCGTCAGCATCCACACGCCGGCCTTGCTGACGGAATACTCGCCGACGCCGGGAGTCGGCAGACGTGCCGCGGCTGACGCGATATTTATGATGCGTCCGCCCTTGCCGGCCTCGATCATCGCTTGTGCGCACGCGCGATCGGTCAGGAACACGCCGTCCAGGTTGACGCTCAAGACCTTGCGCCAGTTGGCGAAAGACTTGTTGCTGAGAAACGTGATATCGGGCTGGCCTTCCTCGCCGTAGTGCGCGTGCGAGATTCCGGCCGCGGCGACGACGATGTTGACGCCGCCGAGATCCTTCACCATCTGCGCGACCATCGCATTCACTTGCGCCTCGTCGCTGGTATCGACCTGGTACGCGACCGCCTTGCGCCCGAGTTTTTTCACTGAGGCGGCGGTTTCCTCGGCGGCGGCGAGATGGCGGTCGGCGACGAATACATTGGCGCCCTCTTCCGCGAATCGAATCGCAGTCGCGCGTCCGATGCCGCTGGCGCCGCCGGTGATCAATGCATTCCTGTTTTCGAGTCTCAAAGCCATCGAACCATACTCCTTGGCAATCTCTGTTCTGCTGCGGTTGTTAGCATGACGAATCGCACATGAAAATCTATCCTCACCATCCCGCGTCGAATAGAATCGCAGGTTATGGCACAACAGCAAGCGGCTACCGCGCTCGCGGAGCCGACCCATCGGTACGTCGAGGTTGAAGGACTCAAGCTTCACTATCTGGACTGGGGCGGCGATCCCGACAAACACACTTTCGTTTTGCTGCACGGCGGCGCGGCGCACGTGCATTGGTGGGACGGCGTCGCACCATTGCTGACGCCGTATGGGCGGGTGATCGCGCTCGATTTTCGTGGACATGGGCGCAGCCAATGGTCGAAATCGGGAGTTTATGGACCGCCGGCATATCTGAATGACGTGCGCGGCCTGATCGAGCATCTCGGCACGCGCGTGATCCTGGTCGGACATTCGATGGGTGGCGCGGTCGCGCAGTGGGTCGCAGTCACGCATCCGGATTTGCTCGAGGCGCTGATAATCGTCGATGCGCCGCATGGACCGCCGCCACTGTTTCGGCGCCTGATGTGGCGATGGCGCCGGCGCTCGCATGGCGGCGTTCGTCCCGAGCTGCGATCGGCCGGCGACATCATCAAGAAATTTCGTCTTGCAGCCGCCCGAGACCAACCTGACGCGGCTGGAAATCGAGCGGCTCGCGCTGCATGGCGCGGAACAGCTACCCAATGGCACCTGGGCGTTTCGGTTCGATCCGGAAACGCGGGCGTGGCGCAAGCATGGCGCAAGGATGACCCGGCCGAAGATCAGGAAGATCAAGATGCCGACGCTGCTGCTGCGCGGCGATAAGAGCGGGCTGGTAGGTCCGGCGGCACGTCGCGGCGATGCATCGGAAGATCAAAGGATCGGTGATGAAGGAAATTCCGCGCGCGTTCCATCACGTGCCGCTCGACAATCCACGCGATACCGCGGCAGCGATTATAGAATTCGTCGAGAAGCTGTAGTCAATGACCTGGGGCCTGGCCGGCGCCGGGCAAAGCGCTCCATATCATCGTCGCTATCATGCTCCCTGCGACGATAAACATCACGCCGGTAGCTATCCATCCTATGACCCTCTGAAGCGTGGGTAGTCGTAGCCCGCCGGTGATATTTTTGTTGCTTGTCATGAGCATCATCACGATCATGATTGGAACCGCCGCCACACCGTTGATCACCGCGCTCCAAAACAGGGCTTTGATAGGATTCAATCCTGTAAAATTCAACGCGACTCCCATCAGAGTCGCCACGGTTAGAACTCCGTAGAATCCTTTCGCCCGGTGCAGCTTGCGCTCGAGTCCTATCGGCCATTTAAGGGCTTCGGCTAGTGCATAGGCCGAAGATCCGGCGAGCACGGGAATCGCTATCAACCCGGTTCCTATAATACCAATGCTGAAGAGCAGGAATGCTAGTTCACCTGCTAACGGTCGTAGCGCTTCAGCCGCTTGCGCGCCGGTCTGAATATCAGTGACGCCATGCGCGTGCAGCACCGCGGCCGTGTCGAGGATTATGAAGAAGGCTATGATGTTCGAGAAGGCCATCCCGAGATAGGTGCCACTTCGCATGCGCTCGAGTTGGGCGGGGCCTGGTGGGGCGCGACCTTGAGCGGCTTTTCGCGCGGCGCCGCCTTTTGTTCCGCGACTTCCACTGACGCCTGCCAGAAGAATAGATAAGGACTTATCGTGGTTCCAAGTACGGCAGTCAGCGCGGTGAGGTAGGCACTCGAAAAGGATACCGTTGGGATGAAAGTTCCTAGTACTACAGGCATCAGGGGGAATTTAACTACCATGGCGGTCGCTGCGTACACGAACAACACCAGCGTCGTCCACTTCAGATACTCGGCATAGCGCTTATAAGGGATAGCGATTGCCGCTAGCACCGAAATTATTCCAAAACCAGATGCTATATAGGAGCGCGGGTCCCGCTACGATCAATTGCATCGCGCATCCCATCGCGCCCATGTCTGCGCCAAGGTTGATCATATTCGCGATCAGTAAAAACGCGACTAACGTGTTGACGACCATGGGTGGGTAGTGACGCCGAATGTTGCCGGCCAGACCTACGCCGGTCACCCTACCTATCCATGCACTGATTTCCTGGATTCCCGCCATCAGCGGGTAACTGACCAGCATCGTCCATAGCATCGCGAAGCCGAATTGCGCGCCGACTTGCGAATAGGTCGCGATGCCGCTGGGGTCGTCGTCGGCGGCGCCAGTTACGATGCCCGGGCCTAGCGCTTTCAAATAGCCGGGCAGCCGCGAGAACCAGGACGATTTCGATTTTGCTGATGCGGAGCTACGTGCGCCGCTACTGACTGCTCTCTTTGCCATTCTCGCCGACTACTACCAGCATAGCGAGAAAGGATTTTTGAGCCGAATTTACGCGCGCAGCAGGAAGTCGCTCAGGTCCATCGCGTATTGCCCGTCGCTAAGAGTCATCGACTTGGGCGAGCGCTTGAGCATCAGCCGCGAGATGTCCTGACCCTGCGGCAGCAGGTACACGATGTCTCCGCTACCCATCGAGAACACGCGCACGCGCTCTTCACCGCGCCGTTCCTGGCCGGCGACCTCGTAGGAGCTTACGTGAAAGACGATAGCCGCGGGCGCGAACCAGCGAGCCCTCGGTGGTCTCGACGATGCCCACGAAAATCCTGGTGTTGTCGTCCTTGAAGAGCCTGCGATCGATGAGGACGATCCGGTCCCCTTCCGCGATTGCCGCCATCGTGTGTTCCTCCTGTAGCCCGCTGAAAAAGCCCGGGTGGGATTCTACTCGATCAGCGAAGGCTGACACGATGCGCCGAGATCAACGGTAGTGGGCAATACGACCCACTACCGGATCTATCGAGCGCCCCAGAATCAGCGGCCGGCCATCAGGCGCTCGGTCTGCTGTCCCTCACCCTGGGCAGCGGTCCATCCCCGTACGACATCGCTTAATTCACGCGCGCGGATCAGGTCAAGTCCAAAGCGGATCGGCAACGAACGCGGCAACGTCTCGATCGCGTCGCGACCGCCGGGGCGAATCGCAAGCCGGTCGAGCAGCCGCGACGTCACCGTCCGGCGCTGCCCGCGCAGGTACTGGTCGTTGTACATTTTGACGATCAACTCGGCCGCCAGCCGCACCGCATCCGACATGTTCATCGTCTCGGACGCGAACTGATCGAGCGCCTGCTTCAGCGGGAACTGATCGGGATTCCATACCGCGACCGATCCAGCGCGCATCAGCGTCTCGATGCTCGGCGTGGTGAACGAGTAGCCCCATCCCGCGAGCTTGGTGCTGGCCGTGGCCAACTCGGCGGGATCGAGATTGCCCGCCTGCGCGCGCGCCTGCAGCGCCGCTTCGGTCCATACGCGGCGCACGCCGAACTCGGTCTTGGCGAGATCGGCGAGGATCATATCGTCGGTCCACAGCACGTGCCCCGGCATCGAGGCGATCACGATGCTCTCGGCGCCGTGACGGCCGAAGAACTTCACCAGCCGCTCGCGCCGCTCAGGATCGATCGAGGCGAGCACCGCACCGTCGCGCACGCGGCAGACCGACTGCAACGCGTCGGCGAGTCCCTTCAACTGGACGTCGGCGCGCTTGCCGTCGTTGGCGTTGCCGGTGATCGATGCGGAGAATCCGGGCGGCAGGCGCAGGAGCGTATCCTCGAACGCGAGGCGCCGAAGTTCGGCGAGTGTGGACTGCGAAATCACAAACTGACGCGGCCAGGTCGGCAGCAGACTGAGCCGCCCGAGCATGCACAGGGTCGCGATCGCAGTCAGATCGAGCACGACTGCATTGGCGCGCTCGAAGGCCCCCAGAGCCATCTCCAGCTCCTCTGGCGATCCGGTGCAGCACTTCAGCGGCGCCTCGGGACGCTGCGCCAAAATGAACACGGTCTGCAGATCATTCAGGTTGAGGCGTTCCGCCACCGCATGAATCGGAATCGAATTGTTGGCGTAGGTGCGCTCGGCCTGCTTGAGACCATCCTCGCGCTTGCCGTTGGCTCCATTGGCGTGACCGTTGGCGATTCCGTTGGCCTTGGCGACGCCGTTGCCGTTGACGACACCGTTGCCGTTGCCGTTTCCATTAGCGTGGCTCGCCTCGAACAGCGAGTCGAAGCTGTCATTCATTTCGCTCCACGGAATCGCGTCGGCGCGCACATAGGTCATTTCGATTTCGGCTTCTCCGGGGAAACGCGCCTGCCAGTTAGTGAGTACGTCCATGTAGCGGAACGCGTACTTGCTGATCATCTGCCTGACGGTGGCCTGACGGCGGCTGAAGCGGCCTTCGGGGAGCTGAAACTTCTCGCCGGCCTTCTTGCCCTTGACCGCCTTGGTCATGGGATGCTGCGGGCCGTACTCGTCGAGCGCTTCGTCGGCGTCGTTGGCGTCCTCGAGCAGAATCCATTTGTCGGTATTGGAACCCTCTTCGACGAAACTGAGCGCGCAGCCGGTTCCAGCGGAATCGAAATCGGGCACATGAGGCATCGGGCCGACCGGGCCGAGCGCCGCGAGGTACGCGCGATGCGCATCGACGCTGTCAGGCTGACGCCGAAGCAGTTCGTAAGCGTAGGTGAGCGCCTCGTTGGCGCGGCCACCGTCGCGCATGAATTGCACGGCAGCGCGGCCGAGCGCCGGCGGAATTTCGCGCGCCGACGGCATCGCATGCGGATCGGCGACGACCAAATCCACTTTGCCCAGGCGAGCCGCGACGATCGAGCGCCGCAGCTTCAGCACGCGGTCGTCAGGATGCGCGCTGAGTAGTTCTTCGATCTGGGCCAGCGCAGCTTCGGGATCGTTGCGTTCGAGTTTGTCGAGCTGATCGGCGGCAGCGCCGGCATCGACCGCTTTTTCAGGATGCAACTGGCGCGAGATGTCGCCGACGATGTCTTCGCGGCCGAGACGGCTCGCGCAATCCAGCAGACGGCGCGTGTCGGTCCCTGCGGTGCCGGCGGGCGCGAGCGTTTGCCACAACGGCAGCGCGTCGCGATAGCGCCCGAGGTCATGCAGCAGCGCGGCCAGCTTGCGCCGATTGTCGGCGCCAATATCGGGCGTGAGTCCTGATAGCGCCTCGTCGGCCAGCTTCGACGCTTGATCGAACTTGCCCTGCGTGAGGCGGAGATTGGCGCGCAGCGTACGCAGCGTGACCGCGGGCAGGCGGCCTTCGGCAATCGACGACAACAACGCGTCGGCGTCATGATAGCGCTCGGCGGCAGCAAGCGATTCGACCGCGGCCGCAACCGCGAACGGAAAATCGCCCGCGGGGATCGCGTCCGGCCGCGCGATCGAGCGCATCAGCAGCTCGGTGGCCTCCTGCAAATCGCCGGGTTCGTCGCGCTCGCGGAGCGTTACCGCGAGATGATAATCGATGTCGTCGCGACCGCCGACGGCAGCGGCGCGCCGCAGCACTTCGATAGCCTCGGTCAGGCTGCCGCGCGATCGCAGCACGATTCCATACTCGCACAACCCGTTGGCATCCTCGCGCTCGAGGCTATGCGCCTGTTCGATATCCTTGCCCGCGCCGTCGGTGTCGCGCAGCGCGATTCGCGCCTGCGCGCGTCCAATCAACGCCTGCACTTCGCTCGACGCCTGGTGCTCGGCCTGCGCGAGCGTCAGCGCCTGCGTGAAGCAAGTCTCGGCCTCGCGCACGCGAGCCTCGTCGCTCTGCACTGGCGCTTCGCTCGAACTCTCGCCGGCCATTTCGAGCTCGTTGAGCAGAATCGCCTGTCCGAGCACGAGCCACGGGATCGAATTATTCGGCAACGCCGCGCTGGCGAGGCGCGCATAGCGTTCGGCGCGATCGAAATGCGCATCGAGCAGCGCGCGACGCGCCATCACGACCGCAACTTCGGGATCAGATGAGAGCTCAGGCGCGACGTTTTCCTCGAGCGACCTTGCGTCGTACGACTTGGGCGCGTTGTTGAGCCACAATGCGACCGCGCGGCCGCTCGACGGAAACTGCATCCGCAGCTTGTCGGCCAGCGCAAACGCTCGCTCGCGCTCACCCAGCAGTTCGTGCGCGAGCGCCTCGTTGGTGCATGCGTTCTCTTCGTCGGGCTGCAGCGACTTCGCCGCGATAAACAGCATCGCGGATTTTCGCGGCTCGCCTTCCTTCAACCACGCGGCGCCGAGGTACGAGAGCACGCGGAACTTGTGCACGTTCGAGAGCTGGCTCCACTTCTGCTCGCGCAATCGGAGCAACGCGAGGCGCGCGAGCTGACATTGATGGCTCTCGAGAAATGCCGCGGCGGCCGAGATCTCCTCTCCCAGTGCGTCGGACGGTCCCGCCGCCGCGGGCTCGCATCGTGCCTCGAGATGAACCACCGCATCGGCGCGCGTCAGCGCCTGGCGCTTGGCGGCGGTTCCGAAGTCGGTGAGAATTTGAGGATACTCGTCGAGCAGCTCCTCAATATCGTCCCACGTCAGAACTTCGATCGCCGAGATGCCGTCTTTGCGGTTGGCGCGGTTGAGATCGAACAACGAACGCTGCAAGCCGTCGGGCTTGGCGGCCGTAGTCGCGATCACGAAGCGTCCGATTGGAAGCTTCAGGCTCGCGGCCCGGTCCACGGCGTCCTTGATCTCGGCAATCGTCAACTCGCTTCGCGAAGCGCGCAGATCGCACTTGACGGCGGCGAGTCGCGGACGGCCGCTGATCTCGATTAAGTTGATCCCCTTTTCGGCGCGATCCGGATCGCGGAATCGCTCGAGCTGAGGAAGCTGCCAATGACGCCGCAGAAGCTTCAGACAGAGTCTTTCGAACTCGTCGGCACTTCTGGGCAGCGGATAACCGGGAGCGAATTTAGCCATAGTGTAACATTTCCTAACACAATGTCGGGAACCAAGGAAGCCCCTCCAACATCACGGCGCGCGAGGATCGCTTTCGGCACGTATACGGCGCTGATAAGATGACTTTTTTAACCATGCTTAGTCTCGACAACCTTTCCAAGTCCTACGGGGGCCGCAAGATCCTCGACGGCGTCAGTTGGTCGATGGCCGACGACGGACGGGTCGGCCTGGTCGGACTCAACGGCGCCGGCAAGTCAACGCTGCTCAAAATGATCGCGGAAGTGTTGCCGCTCGACTCGGGCAGAATCGCACGTCCGCAGCGCACCCGCGTCGGATACCTCGCGCAGGACGCTCCCGAAATGGGCGGGCGTACGGTGCTGCGCGAGACGCTGTCGGCGCTCGATCGGATGCAGGCGCTCGACGCGCGCCGCAAGGAAGTCGAGCAGATTCTCGCGACATGAGCATTCAGGGCCGTCGCATGACGCCGCGCTCGAGGAATTGGGCGAGGTGCTGACCGAGCTCGAGCATCACGACTTTTACAGCGCCGAGAGCCGCGCAACGTCGGTGCTGTTCGGCCTCGGCTTCACCGAAGAAGATCTCTCGCGCGACGTCGCCGAATTTTCCGGCGGCATCCGGATGCGCATCGCGCTCGCGAAACTGCTGCTCGACGCGCCCGACTTCATGATGCTCGACGAGCCGACCAACCATCTCGACATCGAGGCGCGCAACTGGCTCGAGGATTACCTCGTCGCATACCAGGGCGGCATCATCCTGGTCTCGCACGATCGCTACTTCCTCGACCGCGTCACCAAGCGCACCGTCGAAGTGTCGCGCGGGCGGCTCACCGAATATGTCGGCGGCTATTCGCGCTACCTGGTGCTGCGCGAGGAACGCTTCACGCTCGAGATGGCGGCGTACGAACGGCAGCGCGAAGAAATCGAGCACATGGAAAGTTTCATCAGCCGCTTCCGCTACCAGGCGAGCAAGGCGCGCCTGGTGCAGAGCAGGATCAAGCAGCTCGACAAGCTGGAGCGCCTCGAACCGCCGGAAGGATCGCAGAAGCCGCCCGCGATTTCGTTTCCGAAATGCGAGCGCAGCACGCGCCGCGTGTTCGAGCTCAAGGGCGCGGTCAAACGCTACGGCGCGCACACGGTTTACGACGGCGTCGATCTGACGATCGAGCGCGGCGCGCGAATCGCGCTGGTCGGCCCCAACGGCTCCGGAAAATCCACCATGATGAAGCTGCTCGCGGGCGTCGAGCCGATGTCCGGCGGCGAGCGAATCGTCGGCGCCAGCGTGCAGGCCGGATACTTCGCGCAGAATCTCGCCGAGTCGCTCTCGTATGACAAGACCGTGCTCGACGAGCTGAGCGACAACGCGCAAGGCCGCACGATGGCGGAGATTCGCTCGATTCTCGGCGCGATGCTGTTCTCCGGCGACGACGTGCACAAGCGCGTCGAGGTGCTGTCGGGCGGCGAGCGCGCGCGCCTGGCACTGGCGAAAGTGCTCGCGCATCCGAGCAACTGCCTGCTGCTCGACGAGCCGACCAACAACCTCGATATCGTCGCGAAGGACACGCTGCTCGAAGCGCTCCGCCGCTTCCCCGGCACTGTCATTATAGTCAGTCACGATCGGTTCATCCTGAATGAGCTCGTGACCGAAGTGCTCGAAGTCGGCCAGGGGCACGCGATTCGCTACCTCGGCAACTACGACGAATACCTCGAGAAGAAAGCGCAGACCGAAGCGCCATCGCCGTCAGCGCAGGCCGCGCGAACAGCACCGGTCCATTTGCGCGACGCGCGCGGCAACAACGGCACCGCGCCGCATCAGAAAAAAGTCGAAGCGCCGAAGGCCGCACCGCCTGCGAAAGACGATCGCGACGCATCTCGCAGGCGCGAACGAATCGCGCGCCAGCGGGGACAGATAGAAGCCGAAATCGAGCTGAAGGAAAACGAACGCGCGGCGCTCGCCACCGAAATGAACGTGCCCGACTTCTACCTCGCTCGCAAAGACGCCGACGCTCTGATCGCGCGCTACGATCGACTAGGCCGCGAAATCGAAAAGCTCTACGCCGACCTGGTCAAATTCGACGAAGCCGCCTCCGCCTGACGCGCTCCGTTTCACTCCGAACATTCTTGTCGTCATTTCTGAGCAGCCCGCGCCGAAGAATTTCGACGGACGCCGCCTTATGGGTTCCCTTCACGCTCGGGAACGGGAACCGGATCTATTTGGTAGCAGCGGCGATCGCGGTCGCGGGCATCGAATAGATCGGCGTGTACATCTGGTAGCACATCAGGTACACGATCACGCCCGTCACTGAAACATACATCCAGAGCGGCCAGGTCCATCGCGCGATTCGGCGATGGCGGCGGAAGTTGCCGCGCAGCGCGAACCAAATCGTCGCGATCGCGAGCGGGACGATCACCCCCGCGAGGATGACGTGCGGAATCAGGATCGAGAAGTACAGCGAACGCACCCATCCCTGTCCGCTGAAGCGTACGTTACCGACGTTGTAGTGATAGACGAGGTACGACGTCAGGAACACGGCGGAGAAGCCCATCGCGGTGATCATGCACGCGCGATGCGCTCGCACCATTCCCCTTTTGATGAAGATGAATCCGGCGAGCAGCGCCGCCGTCGCGCATCCGTTAAGAAATGCGTTGAACGGCGCCAGCCAATGATACGATTCCAAAAAAATCCAGACGCAGCTACGGCGTTTGCACCGGAGGCGGCGCGACTGGATGCGCGCCCATCTCGGCCGCATCCGTGACCGGCCTTGGATGGTCGAACTTGGTCCACATCCGCGTCGTCAAGTCGGGCAGCAGCATGAAGCAGAGAAACGTGACGAGTATCACCGGAATGATCGCGATGATTGCGAGGCCCTTTCGCTCCATCGCGAGATGCATGAAATACATCGCGACCAGCACGGCCTTTGCCCACGCCAGCGCGACCAGCAGACCGACCTTCGCGACTTGCGGCAGGCCCATCGCGTAAACGCCCAGCTCGATCGCGGTCAACACCGACAAGTAGATAAAAACCGCAATGTAGTTCGGCCCGCTATGTTCGGCCTCGTGTCCTGAAATCGCAGCTTGCGTCGTCATGATTTAAATTTTCCGCGTGCGTTGGAAAGTGCTAAATAGGATGAACGTGAAGATCAAGATCCAGACCAGATCGACGAAGTGCCAGTACAGCCCCGCGACTTCGACCAGGTTCGCTTTCGCCGGCGTCAGCTTGCCGGTCATGCCGCGAATCAGCAGCACGCTGTTGTAAACGACGCCGCCGAAAACGTGACAGCCGTGGAAGCCGGTGAGAATGAAAAAGGTCGCGTCGAACAGATCGACCTTGATCGACATCCCTCTTTCGCCGAGCAGGTGATGCCATTCGAACGCCTGCATCCCGAGAAACAGCATGCCGCCGAGAACCGTCAACGCCATGAAGTTGCGATAGCGCGCCATCCTGCGCGGTCTGGATCGAACTGAGCGCCTCGACCATCGTGACGCTCGAGCAGATCAGGATGAAGGTCATGATCGCGGTGGTGGTGATACCGAGATAAGCGGCGGGCGACGGCCAGTTGGGATTGCCGATGCGCAGTGCGCCGTACGCGGCGATGGCGGCGCCGAAGGTCATCGCGTCGCCGGCCAGGAACGACCACATCCCGAGCTTGCCGAGATTTCCCGGGTAAGCGACGGTTCGAGCTGATCGGCCTGCACCGCGCCGTGTTCGTGGGTCTCTACTGCAGCGGCCTCGCTCATCGCGACCTCCTCTTTCGAGCAAATAGCTATAGTCAGTGTTCATTCGAATTGACTACTTGGTAGTGGAATTCTGATTCTTGCGCTGCGACCGCCGATAGACGAAGTAAGTAATCCCGCCGATCGCGGCAAACGAGAGCGTATGGCGACGCCAGCATGAACAGCACGCTCGCCTTGTACGCGTGGAACGCGGCATCGCCCTCCGACAGCCCGCAGGTCGCGCACGCGTTTGCGAGCCGCGGCGCCGACGCGACAATCGCACCAGCCATCGTCATCACCACAGCTTACTTGTATTTTTAATCATCACGTTCATCCTCACGCGCCGAACTACATTAGATATACCAGCCCAAACAGCAACGGCCAGACCGCGCAAACGAAATACCAGTACACGGCGCACAGCTCAATCGCGTGGGCGTTGCGCGCGTTGTATCGGCCGCTCATCGCGAACCAAACCACGCATGCGAGCCAGATGACGCCGGCCGTCACGTGCGCGCCGTGGCATCCGATCAGCAAATAGAAAGTGCCGCCGTACATGCCGCTCGACAGCTTGAGCCCGTGCGCGACCAGTCGCACCCATTCGCTGCCCTGCACCGCGAGGAACGTCACGCCGAGCGCGAGCGTCGCGAGCAAGATAGCGGCGCAGTCAGGCGCTGGCGGCTTTGATGCACCGCGCGGATTGCGAGCGTCATCGTGACGCGCGCTCGACAAGCAGCACGAAAGTGTTCACCCAAGTGACCGCGATCGGCAGGCGCGGCAGCGCCGGGCGGCGGCCAGAACGCGGATTGCATTCGGTAAACCAGGAAGGTGCCGATGAGACCGCTGAACAGCATCATCTCCGATGCGATCACCATCATGATCGCGAGCATCGCGCTGCTGATGAAAGGCCGCTCGACCTGATCGCCGCCTGCGCCCGAGTCGGACGTGCGGCCGCGGCGAACTGGCGCCACGAACGGGCGAACTTTCGCGGTCGATGCTGTCACGCCGAGTGCCATCTCAATGCTTCACTATAATCGTCACGACCGAGATCGTTACCAGCAGGACCATGACGCCGATTATTATCTTCAGCGTCCGCCAGATTTCCTCTTTGCGCTCTTCGCGCGTAACCAGGGTACTCATTCGATTACTCACACGCGATCCAGCACGAGTACTAACAACACGATTGGCAAATAAACTAACGATGCGAGGAGCAAGCGGCGCGCCGCTTTCGAATTCCCGGGCGCGCGAACCATCGCAACGCCAAATGCCAGCATCCAGATTCCGAGCGCGACGGCGATTACCATGTACGGAATTCCCGCGAAGCCAAGCATGGTTGGGATGACGCCGACCGCGATGAGTCCGAGGCTTCCCGCGATAACGATTGGATTCGAAGCATTTCCGCCGCGCGCATTGTCCTGGGGAAGCAGATGGATGCCGGCGCGCGCGTAGTCGGTGCGATAAAGCCGCGCGACCGCAAACGTATGCGGCAACTGCCACAGGAACATGATCGCGAACAGCAGCATCGGCTCCAACTGAGGCCGCCGCGCGCCGCCGCCCATCCCGCGACGGGAGGGAGCGCGCCGGGAATCGCGCCGATGATATTGCACATCCAGGTGTAACGCTTCAGCGGAGTGTACACGCCGAGATAAACGATCGCGATTGCGGCAGTGACCGCGGCGCAGAGCAGGTTCGTCGCGAGCAACAGGTACGCGAGGCCGGCGGCTGTCGCGATAACGCCGAACACCAGCGCTTCGGCCGGGCGCATCCGCATGTCGGGCAGCGGACGATTGCGCGTGCGATCCATCATCGCGTCGGTGTCGCGCTCGACGTACTGATTGAGCGCGAGCGTCCCGCCAGCGGCCAGCGCAGTGCCTGCAAGCAGATTCAGCGCGAGCGTGACGTCGAATCCCGCGCGTCCACCGAGATAGAAACCGGCGAGCGTCGTGACCAGCACCATCAGCACTACGCGCGGCTTGGTCAGCTCGAAGTAATCGCTCACGCGGCCGCGAGGAATCGTCAGCGCGGATTCGGCCATCGCTATTTTTGCGTTCACGCGGTCACCCGCCGTTCGATCACGCGCGAACTTGCGCGCGACTCGATTGCATGCGCGCGATTCGGCGCGCCGAGAATGTGGTAGGCGCGAAGAGTCAGCGTCAGGCTGGTCGCTAGAACCGCGGCGCCGACCGCGACGTGGCTGGTGGTCGGGATCACCGAGCGTCCGCTCCAGATTGTGATCGCACCGAGACAAATCTGCGCGACCAGCAGGATGAACAGCCCGAGCGCGGGGCGTCGAAGCGCGACGACCTCGCGATGCGTTCGCAGCACGCGCGCGACCGTCCATAAAACCATCGCCGTGACGACCACCGCGCCGCATCGATGCGCAAAATTAACCGCGATGAACTCGTTCCAATACGGCGGCACCACGTATCCGAAGGAAAGCGGAAAATCAGGAATCACCAGCCCGGCGCTCATGTGCCGCATCAGCGCACCGACGAGAATCTGCATATAGATGATGGCGGTGGTCGCGAGGGCGAGCGTCGGCAGCGGAATTCGCGACGGTGGTTCGTCGATGTGCGGCGTCGTGTCCCACCGTGGATTGGTGAAAATCGCAATCGACACCATCAGGCAGAACAGCGCCTGCGCAGTGGCTGCGTGCGTGACTGCGATCGCGAGCGGCAATTCGAACAGAACGGTAATACCGCCGAGCACGGCCTGTACGATAATCAGTCCGAATGCGAGCATGACGAGGCGGCGAACCCATTTGCGAGGCTCGGCGCGCCACGCCCACGCCATCAGCACAAGCGTGAGCATGACCACGGTTCCCGCTGCGAGCCGATGGCCGAACTCGAAACGAATTCCGCCCTGCCACGCCGGAATGAGTTTGCCAAACGCGAGCGGCCAGTCGGGAACGGCGAGCGCGGAACCGGTCGAAGTGACCAGTCCGCCGATGAAGATGAGGCAAAAGGTGGCGCTCGCGGTCAGCACCGCAAAGCGATGCAGTCCACGCGCCTTCTCAACCTCAGTTGGCGACTGATTAATCACTGGCTATTCGACTGACTAATCCGCCGCAACCGTCGAGTGCTCGATCAACTGCGATTGCGGCAGGAAATCCTCTGCGACCTCGGGCGAGCTGTACTCGTAGGGCCCGCGGTAAACGACCGGCACCGCGCCGGGCCAGTTGCCATGCGGCGGCGGCGACGGCGTGGTCCACTCGAGAGTATTCGCATGCCACGGGTTCTCGGTAGCCTTCTCGCCCTTGTAATAGCTGTAGATTATGTTCGCCAGGAACAGGAACTGCGCGGCGCCGAGCACGAACGCGCTGATCGAGATAAACTCGTTGATCGGAATCATCGGCTTCAGGAAATCGTACTGCTGCGGATTGTAGATTCGGCGCATATGCCCGCCCATCCCGAGAATGTGCATCGGGAAGAACGTGCAGTTGAACGCGATGAACGTGATCCAGAAATGAACCTTGCCGAGCGTCTCGTTCATCATGCGGCCGAACATCTTGGGATACCAGTAGGTAATTCCCGCGAAGATGCCGAACAGGCTACCGCCGAATAGTACGTAGTGAATATGCGCGACGATGAAGTAGGTATCGTGGATGTACATGTCGACCGGAGTGGACGCCATCCAGATTCCCGAGAGCCCGCCGATGACGAACATCGCGACGAACGCGAGCGCATTCATCATCGCCACAGTGTAGTGGATGTTGCCCTTATAGAGCGTGCCGAGCCAGTTGAAAGTTTTAATCGCCGACGGCACTCCGATGATCATCGTCGTGATCATGAAGCTGCTGCCGAGCGCCGGATCCATTCCCGACTGGAACATGTGATGGCCCCACACGACCCACGACAGGAACGCGATCGCGATCATCGCGTATGCCATCGCGCGGTATCCGAAGATCGGCTTGCGCGAGAACACCGAGATGATCTCCGACGAGATGCCCATCGCGGGCAGGATCATTATGTAGACCTCGGGATGGCCGAAGAACCAGAACAAGTGCTGCCACAGCAACGGCTCGCCGCCGCCTGCGGGCAGAAAGAAATGCGTGCCGCCCATGCGATCGAACAGCAGCAGCGCGAGTGCCGTGGTCAGCACCGGCAGCGCGAGCAGCAGCAGGATCGCCGTGATGAACAGCGACCAGATGACCAGCGGCAAGCGGAAGAAGTACATGCCCTTGGTGCGCATGTTGATGATCGTCGTGATGTAGTTAATCGAGCCCATCAGCGACGACGCGCCGAGCACGATGATGCTGATGCACCATAAATCCTGGCCCCAATCCACCCCGGTATATATCGGCACCGCACTCAGTGGAGCGTATGAGGTCCAGCCCGCCGCTGCGGGACCGCCGGTTACGAAGAACGACGACAGCATGATCACGCCGGCGACCGCGCCAACCCAGAACGAGAGCATGTTCAACTTGGGGAACGCCATGTCGCGTGCGCCGATCATCAGCGGGATGAGGAAGTTGCCGAAGCATCCGACCAGGATCGGCATCACCACGAAGAAAATCATGATGGTGGCGTGCATCGTGAACATCGCGTTGTAGGTATTGGGCGGGATCGCGCCGTCGTACATGAACGGCTCGGGCACCCAGTGGAATCCGGGGACCGCCGTTTCGGGAAACGCGAGTTCCCACCGCATCAGCATCGCCATCAGGCCGCCGATCGACATCATGAACAGCGCCATGAAGAGGAACTGGCGCCCGATCATTTTATGATCTTCGGAAAAAATATATTTGCGCACAAAGCCGAGCTCATGATGCTCCGCGTGGGCGCCGTGTGCCGCAACCGCTGCCGTGCTACTCATCTTCGACTAGCTCCTTCCGGGGATGTGGCCGACCGATGCGGGCGTTACTTGTTCTGCGCGTATTGGTCTTTGAGCCACTTGTCGTAATCCTCTTGCGACTGCACCGTCAGATTGCCTTTCATCCCCGAATGGCCGAAGCCGCACAGCTCCGCGCACGGGATTTCGTATTGGCCGGTTTCGGTCGCCTCGAACCAGACGTGAATGATACGGCCCGGGACCGCGTCCTGCTTGAGGCGCATGTTCGGGACGAAAAAGCTGTGGATGACGTCCTTCGACGTCAGAGTCGATCCGCACCACCTTGTTCACCGGCACGTGGAGCTCGTTGTCCATCGTGAGCTCGCTCTTGGTGCCGAACTTGCCGTCGGGCCCTGGGTAGGTGATTTCCCAGTTGAACTGCTTCGCGTTCACCTTGTAGAACACGTCGCCCGGCGGTCCATGCTCCTTGATATCGGCCCACGTCGAGCGGCTCATGATCGCGAGCGTGATCAGGATGACCGTGGTCGCCGTGGTCCAGATTATCTCGAGACGCGAATTGCCCTCGATATACTCCGCCTTGCGGCCGGGCCGGGTGCGATAGCGAATCATGAAGATCACCATCGCGATCATCACGGCGATCCAGACGACCATGACGATCCAGAAGATCAGCTCGAAGAGCCAGTCGATCCTGGGACCGAAGGTCGAGATGTCGTGCGGAAAATACAGATGCTCGAGCATCGAAGCGTTACCTCTACGCTATCAACGTTGAAATGCTGGACGAGCGATGGCCGCGCCGATCAAGGCGGCCGATACTACGTTCGGACGAATTGCGATTCATGAATCGGTGCGATTATGCCTGCCAGCACATCGATTAGTGAAATGAAAAATCTTCGTACCCCACCGCAACCTGCGCTTAATCAACGCCGACATGACGCTCACATTTCGCCAGCAAATTCAAGCGCTTCGCGGTCGCAGGATAGCAAGGCTCGCGCGCGGCGCAAACAGGCTCCCGCGCACGATTGGCGGCAACAAATCTTTGAGCTATTAGGGCTAGTTGAGGAAGAGGAGGTCTTGGTTTGTTATGGCCGATCGCGTGGCGACGCTTTCCCAAAACTTCGAGGCGCAGGCGCATAAGTACGGCGCGCGCGCGTTCCTGAAAGACAAGCGCGACAAGGTCTGGACCGACCACTCATGGACCGAGGTGTCCGAGGCCGCCGGCAAACTGCGCGCCGGCCTGCTCGGCCTCGGCGTGCGCCCGGGCGATCGCGTCGCGATCCTTTCCGACAACTGCCCCGAGTGGATCGTCGTCGATCAGGCCGTGCTGGGCCTCGGCGCGATCGTCGTGCCGCTCTACACCACCAGCGGACTCGAGGAGACCGCGCACGTCATCAGTGACTCGGGCGCGAAAGTGATCGCGGCCAACGGCAACGAGATGGTCAAGAAGATTCTCGGCCTCGGCGCCTCGATTCCTGACGTCACTGCGATTGTCGCGATGCATGCCGGGGCGGAGTCCACGCCCGCCGCCAACGGAACGCCCGCCGTTATGAGCGCGGCGTCGATAAGTGGCGACGCGCCGGCCGCGATCGTCGAGGGCAGCAGCGACGACCTCGCGACTATCATCTATACGTCGGGCACCACCGGCACCTCGAAGGGCGTGATGCTCTCGCACGGCAATCTGCTTGCCAACGCCGAGGATTCGCTCGCGGCACTCGCGCTCAACGACACGGACATGACGCTGTCGCATTTGCCGATCGCGCACTCGTTCGAACGGACGGCGGGATATTACACGGTCGCGATGGCGGGAGGGACGATCGCATTTGCGGAGAGCCTCGGCCAGATCGCGTCGAACCTAACCGAGGTCGAGCCGACCGTCGTGCTCACGGTGCCGCGCCTGCTCGAAGTGATACACAGCCGCGTGATGCGCACGGTCGAGACGTCGCCGCCGATGCGCCAACGGCTGTTCAAAATGGCGCTCAATGCGGGCGAGCAAGCGGCCGAATTTCGCAATCGCGGGAAACCGGTACCGCCGCTGCTCGCGCTTTCGATGGCGGTATTCAGGCGCCTGGTGTTCGCGCGCGTGCGCGGAATTTTCGGCAGCCGCATCCGCTACCTGATTTCCGGCGGTGCGCCGCTGCCGACCGAGATCAATCGGTTCCTGTCAGCCGCCGAAGTACCAATCGTCGAAGGATACGGCCTGACCGAGGCTTCGCCGGTGGTGGCGGTTAATCTGCACAACGGCAAGACGCGAATCGGCACGGTCGGACTGCCGCTGAAGCGCATCCAGGTCGAGACGGCGCCCGACGGCGAGTTGCTGCTGCGCGGACCGAACATAATGAAGGGCTATTACAAGCTCGAGGCCGAAACGAAGGAAGCGATCGACGAAAACGGATGGCTGCATACCGGCGACATCGCGAAGATCGACGTCGAGGGATACATCGCGATCACCGATCGCAAAAAAGAAATCATCGTGCTGTCGGGCGGCAAGAATGTCTCGCCCGCCTACGTCGAGAGCAAGCTCACTGGCGACAAGTTCATCAGCCAGGCATGCGTGATCGGCGACCGCCGCAAGCATCTGGCGGCACTGGTCGTCCCGGACTACGAAAATCTCGTGGATTTTCTGAAAGAGAACAACCTCGATCCGAAAAATCCGGACGCACTCACGAGAGTCAAAGGAGTTGAAAACCTTCGTCCACGGACGGATTCGCGAAATCAACAAGCAGCTCTCGGACGTCGAGGCGATCGCGACGTTTGCGATCGTCCCGCCGCTCACCCAGGAAAATGGCGAGCTGACCCCGTCGCTAAAAGTACGCCGCAAGATAGTCCAGGAGCACTTCAAGGATCAGATCGATTCGATGTACGGCGATTGAATGCGGGGCTCCGCGCCCCGCACCCCGGCAGGGGTGACCCCTGCACCCAGTGAAAGAAGATGCGGGACTTCGTCCCTGTTCGAACTAGTGTTGGGTGATCTTTCCCGCCGCTGGCGACGCAGTCGCCAGCGGCTGACTTGGTGGAGGTAGATGAGAGCCGGGATTCTTCGCTTCGCTCTGAATGACACAAGAGAATGACACAGGAACTGAACGACACGGGAAAAAGAACCTGGGAGCAAAATGGCGTCCTCGCCATTTTGCGATTAGTACTGGGTGCAGGGGTCACCCCTGCCGCGGGGTGCGGGGCGAGGAGCCCCGCTCTTTTCTTACTGCTTGTTGCCGTTCTCGGCGGCCATCAGGACGTGGATCGTCGTCAGCTTCTTTACCATGTATGCGCGCTTGCCCTTCGGCGTGACGACCTCGATATCGTCCTCGGCGGCTTTGCCGATTAGCGCGCGGCCCAACGGTGACGACAACGAGATGCGGTTCTGTGCGCCATCGACTTCTTCGGGCACGACGATCTCGTATTCTGCGACTCCGCCTTCATCGAGATCTTCTAACTTGACGCGACTGCCTAGGCCGACGGTGTCGCGCGGGATTGTCTCGAGGTCGATCATCGTGAGCTCCGCGATTCGCGTCTCGAGGTTGCCGACTCGCGCGCGCAGGAACTCCTGGCGCTGCTTGGCCATCGCATATTCGGCGTTTTCCGACAGGTCGCCATGCGCACGCGCGCGTTCGAGTTCCTTGGGCAGGTCCACGGTGAGCTCGTGCTTGAGCACCTCGAGGTCCTTTTTGAGCCGCTTGATTACCGGTAATTCAGCCATCGATACATTCTTCCTGAAAGCCGTTCACTTTAATTCTATACGATTCGCGAGTTTGGCGAGCCTCAATCCGCGACGATCGACGTAAGGCTCCGATTGACACCGGTGACGCTCTGAATCTTGTGCACGATCAGCTCGCCGAGCGAAGTCACGTCCGCGGCCTCCGCAATTGCGATGATGTCGTGGGGCCCCGTCACCGCATGCGCCACAGAAACTCCCTGCACGCCGCGAATCTTGGCCGCGACCTCGCGCGCCTTTCCCGGTGACGTGTCTATTAGGATGAATGCCTTCACAGCCATGCTGGTTTCCTCCCGGGCGTGCGGCCGAGCGCGCCCCTGGTTATCGTGGTGGCGGAATCAAAGCACCCTTCTCATCATATACATAAAATCCGCGGCCCGACTTGCGGCCGAGATAGCCGGCATCGACGTACTTCTTCAGCAGCGGGCACGGGCGATACTTGTCGTCGCCGAGCACCCGATGCATCACCTCCATGATCGCGAGGCAGGTGTCCAGCCCAATCAGGTCGGCCAGTTCGAGCGGACCCATCGGCTGGTTGGTGCCGAGCTTCATCGCGGTGTCGATATCGGTCACGCCGCCGACACCCTCGTACATCGTATAAATCGCTTCATTGATCATCGGCAGCAGCACGCGATTGACGATGAACCCCGGAAAATCCTGTGCCGTCATCGTGGTCTTGCCGAGTTGCTCGGCCAGCGCGCGCGTCTGCTGAAAGGTGGTCTCCGAAGTGGCGAGTCCGCGGATAATTTCGACCAGCTTCATCGCCGGCACCGGGTTCATGAAATGCATCCCGATGACGCGGTCGGCGCGCGAGGTCTTCGCGCCCATTTTGGTGATCGAGATGGAGGACGTATTGGAGGCGAAAATCGTCTCCGGCGGACAGACCTTGTCGAGTTTCTGCAGCAGCGCGATCTTCGCGTCCTCGTTTTCGATCACGGCTTCGATCACAAAGCCGACCTTGCCCAGGTCATCGAGATTGGTGGTGGTCTCGACCCGGCGCATCACGCGATCGCGCTCTTCGGGCTTGAAGCGGCCGCGCTCGATCATGCGATCGAGGTTGCGCGCGATCGTATCGACCCCGCGCTTGCACATGTCCGGCGCGATATCGTGCATCACGACCGCGATTTCCGCCTGCGCCGCGACCTGCGCGATTCCCGCGCCCATCTGCCCTGCCCCGATTACGCCGATCTGGTGCAAACTCATTCGTCTCTCCGAAAAACTTCGCGGTCCCGAACTAGAGGTACGGGATATAATTCTTGAGCGAGCTAAGCAACGCCGCGACGTCAGCCTCGTCGCCAAGGTCGCGGCACAGAATTTCGTAGTAACCCTTGATACGCCCGCGCTCCTGATTCTCGGGCGCCTCGGCGAGCATCGCCTGGAAATCTTTGAGAATCGCCTGCGCTTCGAGTTTCTTTTTTACTGGAATCGCTTCGTCATCCACCGCAATCAGCAACCGGATGTGATCGATCATCCGGTTCATCACGGCAAAATCGCTGCGATCTTTTTCCATCGTCGATTTGATTAGTGATGATCCGGCGGTTCCTCGCCGCCGACCCACGTGCCCGCGCCACCACCGCTGCGCATCGCGGTGCGCACCTTCATCACGTCCTCCGGCGACTGACGCCCAGGCATCCCGAGGTTGCGCATTAGGACGTTGGTCATATTCGAAGTCAGCCGGTCGCGGATCGTCGGCGCGTCGCCAACTTGCGCGTCGAGCACCACGTCAACCTGCTCGCGCGATAGACCCTCCGCCACGAAAATATCGACCAGCCCGGCCAAGCCGACTTCGCCGCCCGCACGATCGATGATAGCGACCACCTTGGCGCATGGCATGCAGACGCGCCGGAGGAACCCTGCTCGCTTGCTGCAATAAACGCATCTCATCAGGAGATTGACCGCCTCGACATGACCAGCCCGAAAAAAGCTTGAAGCGGCCGTGCGCACGAAAAATCGGCGGGCCCGCTTCATTTCTGAGGCTACTACCGGCTTTAGGTGGTCGCAAGCATTAGTTGGCGAGGCGTCATCAAACGGGTTTGACATCGTAAAATTGCGTGATAGAATCGGAATTGAGAATCATTCTCAGAATTCATTTAGAAAACATGACTCAAACTGCCGTTGCCTACTTCTTCTACTCGCTTGGCATCCTCTTTCGCGAAGGTATGGAGGCGATGCTGGTCGTGGTCGCGCTCGCGGCGGGCACGCGCGGCGCGGGACGAATCGGCCGCTCGCGCGACATCTATGCGGGCGCCATCGCCGCGATTTTCGCGAGTATCGCGCTGGCGTGGGCGGTTAACCATCTGATCACCGACGACGCGAGCGACACGCTCGAGGGCGTCTTCCAATTGTTCGCCGCCGCCACCCTCTTCTACGTCAGCTCGTGGATGACCTCGAAGGGTCAATCCGATCGCTGGATGAAATTCATCTCGCACAAGCTCGAGGACGCCGAGCGCAGTAACATTCCCGGCATCGCGCTCGGACTGACCGCGTTTCTCGCAGTGATGCGCGAGGGTGCGGAGACGATCGTGTTCTTCCAGGCGCTCACCAACGGCGCGACCGAAACTGTCGAGCGTCACGCGGTGATGGCTGGCGTCGTCGCGGCCGCGATCATTCTCGCCGCAACCTTCGTGGTCATTCAGCGCGCTGCCGATCGAATCCCGATGCGGCTCTTCTTCCACACCACATCTTTCATGCTCTACGCGCTGGCGATCGTGTTTGTCGGCCAGGGCGTTGCGAGCTTGCAGGAAGCCTCGGTGGTATCGGCGACGTTCGTGAACTATGCGCCCACGATTCCGATGCTCGGGATATTCCCGACGGTGCAATCGCTCGGCGCGCAGGCGGTACTGCTGGTACTCGCGGCCGCTTACGTGTTCGTGCCGCGGAGCGCGGCGGCGCGGCAAGTCAGGGTTGCGGAGCGAGCGGAGATGCGGCGGGCGCGCCAGGCGTGACCGCAGGCGCCTGCGCGAAAGAATCGTCGCCATTGCCGCCGAACAGCACACCCTCCACGTCGGAAGTCAGCTGCTCGGAAATCACCAGCGCCCGAAATCCCATCCGCGTGCACTGATCGACCATCGGATCGCGCGCGACCGCACTTTGACGCACGCGCCTGAGCGTGACGCGCAAATCCTGCGTGCGATCGAGCAGGACCGACAGCCGCGCCTCGACAATCGCGGTCGAATTGCCGCCGCCTGACGCCAGATCGAGCGCTAACGATTCTGCATGTTCGGAGTCAGCGAGGGCATGAAGCGCAGTCTTGATTTCGGTGCATGCGGCGCCGGCGTCACTCTCAGGCCCCGGCGACAAGTCCGCAGCGAGCGCTGGTTGATGCGGGATAAACAGCACAGCCGCAAGCACGAGCAGCGCACGGGTAGATGCTAAAGAACGTTTTCTTCGCTGGTGTCGTAGCCGAGCGAAGTGAAAAACGCCTCCTTCTCGCCGGACGGCATGATGTAGATTCCGTCCCATCCGCAGACCTCTTCGCAGAGCAGGCATCCGACGCAGGTCTTTTCGTTGACCTGCACCTTGCCGAGATAGACCGCCGTGTTTTCCGGCGACGGCGAGATGCAATCGAACGGGCATACGTCCACGCACACGCCGCATCCGTTGCAATTGTCGGGATGGACCACGGCGACCGGGCGTTCGGCGCGCTTGAGCACGTGGGTTATCTCGCCGTGATTGTTCATGATCGCGTCGTCGGGGCAAATCACTCCGCACGCGCCGCAATCGATGCACATCGCGGCCTCGATGTAATAAACCTTTTTCGATAGGCCCGAGATGGCGCCGGTCGGGCAACGCTTTTCGCACGCGCTGCATCCGGTGCAATTCTCGGCGATGATTTCAAATGGCATGCTGGTGGCCTACTTCCTCATCTCGTCGATTATACGTTCGCGATGTCCATGCTCGATCAACTGATCGTTGCGCCGAGCCTGCTTGAGCGCGATGTAGGTAAAAAACATCACGAGGATCATCATCGCGATGATCGGAATGTTATCCGGCACGGTCAGGATTTCGAGAAACTGTTGAAACCCGGTAATTTGCACGATAGACCCCTCGCCGCTCGAAGTTATCTACAACCAGATGTACCAACCCCATTAGGCATCGTCAACTTTGATGGGCCGCAGGATGCGTAGAGCTAATCGCAAAACTAGAACCATCACGCGCTCTTGCCTATAAGCAACGGTAAATCGTAGCGTAGCTGGCAGCGCTACCTCGCCCGACTGCTCGATCGACCACTCGCCTTAAAGCGCCTTGAACGCGTGACCCTACCGTCATCTTCAAACACGATAGAAACAGTTGGAGGAACGATCGATGAACATTCATTTGTCGAAGCGATTGGTGGTCATTGCGACATTGGCGCTGTTGGTGGCCTGCGCGACCGATTTGCGCGCACAAATCAGTAGCTACATGCCGGCAGCGCCGCAGCAAGCGGCCCAGGCGCTCACCGGCGATCAGCAGTCGGCAGCGAACAGCGCGCTGTGTTCGGCGGTTGGAAGTCATTTTCCTAATCCAGCGTCCGCCGGTCCGTCCGCATTGAGCGACCCGGCCGTAATGACCACGGCGGCATCGTCATTTGCGGGCAGCACGAATCTTCCGCTCTCGAGCGCCACCGATATGCTGAAGGGGTATGTCGCGCAACATGCGACCGACATCCTGGCGTCATGCGCCACCGCCAATGCCACCAGCGGCGTAACTTCGAAAATACCGGGTGCGGGTAGTTTGCCTTCGGTTCCGAATATGCCGTGAAGGGTAAATCACTCGATTGAATGTGAAACCCTCCGCGGGTTTCAAACTTCCTTCGGCAGGGGTGACCCCTGCACCCAGTGACCGGAAATCGCGAAATGGCGAGGACGCCATTTCGCTCTCCGCGCGGCCGTCGCGCGTTGGGCTACTTTCCCGCTTGCAGGGCGACGTTGCCTGCGGGCAGAGTATTTGGGCATGGCCGGTCAACCTCAAACTTCATCGTATACCGCTGCTCCACCGCGCGGGATCTTCAATCTTGCGTGGGGCGTCGTTGCGACGGTGTTGTCGGCGATTTGGACGATGATCTGCGCGAGCGGCGCGGCGCTCTCGGCTCTGATGAACAAGCCGCACTGGGTTACCGTGGTCACTCGGGCTTGGGGGCGCGGGATAATTGGGGTTTGCGGGATCAAGGTGGAAGTCGAGGGGCTTGAGAATCTTACTGGGCTGAAGTCGTACGTGCTCGTGGCCAATCACCAGAGTTTCTTCGACATCTTCGCGATCGGCGGCTTCATGCCGGGGGATCCGCGTTTCGTCGCCAAGAAAGAACTGCTCAAAATTCCAATCGTTGGATTTGCGATGCAGAAAGGCGGGCACATCCTCATCGATCGCGAGTCCGGCGGAAGGCAATCCGCAAGGCGATTCAAGATCATCCAGAGCGGCCTCGACGTTTGCGTCTTTGCCGAGGGCCATCGCTACAACGACGGCCGCGTGCACGAGTTCAAGACGGCGCGGCGTGGCTCGCGATCCTGTCGAGTTTGCCGGCGGTGCCGATGTCGATCAGTGGCTCGGGCCGCTTCTACCCGCGCGGCGCGATATTCGTGACGCCGGGCCTCACGATGCGGATGACGATCGGAAAGCCGATTCCTACCGAGAATATGCGCAGCAGTGACCGCACCGAGTTGACGCGGCGGCTCGAAGAAGCGGTGCGCGCGACGTTCACGACCGAAGTTTGAGGCACGGCCGAAGTTTGAGTTTCGCGGTTGCCCTGGTGGGGGCGGACGTGGCAGATCGATTATGCATCTGAGGAGGATCGAATCATGACAGCCGCATCTGTGCCCAAAGAGTCATCTGCATATCCGGTGGTAGAAACCGCTTGCGGTAAGGTTCGCGGGGTTGCGGCGAACGGGGTCAGCAGTTTCAAGGGCATCCCGTATGGTGCTTCGACTGCGGGACGCAATCGCTTCATGCCGCCAGTTGCGCCTGCGACGTGGGCGGGGGTGCGCGATGCGCTCAGCTATGGGCCGACGGCGCCGCAGAATCCGTCTTCGATGCGCGGCCTCGTCGATCCGCGGAGCGGGTTTGCGGCGTACGGCGATCCCGACGGCATCATCGAGAGCGAGGATTGCCTGGTGCTCAACGTCTGGACTAGCGATGCGAGCGAAAATCGCCAGAGGCCGGTGATGGTGTGGCTGCATGGCGGCGGCTTCCAGGCGAGCTCGGGCTCACCGCCGATTTACGACGGAAGCAATCTGGTACGGCGCGGCGACATGGTCGTCGTCAGTGTCAATCATCGGCTGGGCGCGTTGGGCTACACGTTTTTCGCCGGCGTCGGCGGTGACGATTTTAGCGGTGCGCGCAACGTCGGAAATCTGGATTTGATCGCGGCGCTCCAATGGGTGCGCGACAACATTGCGAAGTTCGGCGGCGATCCGCGGATTGTAACGATCTTCGGCGAGTCGGGTGGCGGCCAGAAAGTCTCGACGCTGCTTGCGATGCCGGCGGCGAAGAATCTCTTTCACCGAGCTGTGGTTCAGAGCGGCCCGGGATTCAGGATGAACAAACCCGCTCACGCCGAGCAGGTCGCGGAGATGCTGCTCACCGAGCTGGGCTTGAGCCGCAGGCAACTCCGCGAAGCGCAGACGGTGCCGGTCGAGCGCATCGTGGCAGCGCAAGCCGCGGTCCAAAGCAAACTCGCGGCGCGCGTCCCGGGCTTCATCCAGGGATTCTCGCCGGTGATGGACGGCGTCACGCTGCCGACGCATCCGTTCGATCCGACCGCGCCCGACGTTTCCGCCGACGTGCCTTTGATCATCGGCTACAACCGCACCGAGATGACGCTGTTCGTCGCCGGCGATCCAAAAGCTTTTTCACTGGACGAAGACAGGCTGCACAAGCGGGCGGGTCGCCTGCTTGGACCGAATGCAGACAGCGTGATCGAGATTTTCCGCAAGGAGAATCCCGGCGCGAGTCCGTCAGAGTTGATGTTCCTGATTGGAACCGAGTATCCAACCGCGGCCTACTCCAGAAAGATTGCCGAACGCAAAGCTGAACACGGCGGCGCGGCCGCGTACCTCTACCGATTTGATTGGGAGACTCCGATTGCAGGCGGCCGACTCAAATCACCGCATGCGCTCGAGATACCGTTTGTGTTCGACAACACCGCGTTGGCCCCGCGACTGGCGCCAGACCGGGCGGACGTCCACACCCTCGCACATGCGATGAGCGATCGATGGATTGCGTTCGCGCGGAGCGGCAATCCGAACGCTGACGAAGCGCCTCGATGGCCCGCCTACGACGCTTCGGATCGCGCGACGATGATCTTCAACCGCGAATGCAAGGTCGAGAAAGATCCAAATCGCGCGCAACGGGAAGCGATCGACAGCATCCTGTTCGCGCCGCGCACTTGATCGAGCGCTTTACGAGAACAAATCGCCGACCAGGTGGAACGGATACATGATCACGTGGCCGGTGGCGTCGAGCACCGAACCGACGGTATTGGATGTGGAATTTGTTACGCGGTCGGTAGTGTACTCGGCCTGCTGCGACGCGCAGCCGGACATGACGAACAGCGCTCCGGCGGCCAATAGAACTGGCAGAATTTGCTTTTTCTTCGACATAAATAATTCTCCATCAGCAAACTTTCGCTTGCCTATTGAAGAATCGAGCAAAACCTGTGCCCGCGAGTGCGATTGGTCAGGCTTTGCGATCGAAGATGAACAGCGGGACCTGATTCGCGAACTTTGGGTCGATCGTCAGGATACGGCGGCCCGCGTCGATTTCGATCGTGCCGGCATCGAGACCAGCCATGTGAAAATTCGCGACCACTTGATCGACGTCCTCCGCTTCGAGCCACAGACCGATCATGCCCTCGCTCGACGAATCGATCGCAGGGCCTGTTACGAGGCGAATCTCAGCGCCACCGACTTTCACCGATGCCGATTTTCCGTCTTGCGACCGGGTTACTGAAAAACCGAAATTTTTTTCGTAGATCGAAGATGCGTCCGCGAGATCCGCAGTCGCGACTTCCAACGTATCGAGGCGTTTGATCACGCCGCGAATCTTATCGCGCCGCGACTCCAAAAGAAAAACGGAGCCGGATTGCGACCGGCCCCGTTTCGTTCACGTGAGTTTTGACGTTTTCGGCTAGCCCTTTGGCTTCATCGAGAAATTCGTGGTCGTCGTCGCGCCGTCTTTCACACTGGCTTTCTGATCGTCGGTGCCGAGTTTCTCCTGCCACACTTCGACCGTGTAGTCGCCGGGCGGCACATCCTTGATCGTGTAATTGCCCTTGTCGTCCGTCACCGCGAAGTACGGAGTGTCGGTCGCGACCCACCATCCGTGCATCCAACTGTGCGCATCGCAGGTGACTTTGATCACTTCCGGCTTTTCGACTTTTTGCTCGATCACTTTCTTGAACTTCGGCTGCGCCATGTTGAACGACGGATTCGCAGTCGAGTAGGTGTGGATGTTGTGCAGAATCCCGTCGGAGTTCACGATTTTCACGGTGCTGCCGGCCGGGAACGCGAGCACGTGCGGTACATAGTCGCATCCCTTTTGATCGAAGGTCACGTCGCCGGGCTTCAAGTCGCCCTTGGCGCCCTTGACGATCACGACTGCGTTGGCGATTCCGCCGCCGCTGTCCACGATCAGGTCTTCCTGGAAGTGCTGATGGAGCCCGCAAACTTCCTTGTCCTTGGTTACTTCGACCGGTTTGGGCGCGGGCGCCGTGCCGTCATACTTCACCGTTCCGCTAATCGTGCCGCCGGCAGCGCTCGCGAGACTGGCGCCGACGCTCATGCTGAGCGCGACTCCGGCGCACGCCGCCAGTACAACTCGAATTTTCTTCATTACCGTTTTCCTCCTGGAAAGTTCCTGGATATTTCAATCGGTTAAACAAACATTCACTTTAGCGAATACTCAGTTGCCAACTCAATCAATTAGACGATAGCAACTTACTTCTTACTCACTTTCGTCGGTGCCGTCTCCGCATTACTCACTTTTGCCGGCACCGCCGCTACCTGTCCCGGTAGGGTCTGACCCGGATGAGTACCAAACCAGAATATGTAGTCGCGCAGCGCGCGGATTTGCGCGTCCTGGTTGCCGCCGAGGATGTCGTCGGGACCGCCGGGATAGAATGAGGGCATCTTGGTCCCCGGCTGTATCGCCGACGGATTCGCGATCCACTTCAGTATCCAGTCGGGATTCAACCGCTGATGCGCCAGCGCCAAGTCAGGCGCCCATCCTGATTCCGGGCCCTCGGGCTTCTTGTCGCCCTGCTGATGGCAACTGAAGCAGTTGAAATAATCCTTGGTCATCAGCTTCGCGCCCGCCTGCAGTTCGGCCGGCGCAATCAGGTTGGTATCGACGAACATATAGGTCACGTTCACGTCCGACATCGCGGTGAAATAGTTGACGATGGTGTCGTCTTCGGCGTTGGTGAAGTGGAAAGTCGGCATCCTGATCTTCAGCCACGGACGAATCGGCGTCGGCCCCTGCAGGAATGTGAATAGCCACTCGGGTTGTACTTTGGCGCCTTCGCCATTGAGTATTGGCGGCGCAAAGTTGATTTGATCTTCTGAGTAGAAGCGGCGTATGTAGCCGCCGCGATTGTCTATTATATGACAGCCGACGCAGTTGTAGTAATTGACCATTCGCCGGCCGCCGACGATTTGCGTCTGATGCTCCGTTCCGGGCATCCGATAACGCTCCTGCACCTTGCCATCGGTCTCGCCTGCCAGGAACACGCGCAAGTTGATGATGTCGGCGTCGTCGAAGTCGAAATTCGGCATCAACTGCTCGACGTCCTTGGTCTGGTAGATGCGCGGGGTCTGGAGTTTGTGGAACGTCCAGTCATTCCAGGTCTCGGGGATGTTGGTCTGGTTGCCGAAAAATAATTCGTCGAGATGCTTCGAGCCGAACGTCGTCAGCTCGACGCCGATGCGCGACTCCTTGTCCATCCCTTCGATCTCGTGACACCCGAAGCATCCGTACTTGCGCACCAGCGCTTCGCCCTTCTTGATATTTTCGGGATCCTTGAGCGCAGTTTCGACGCCGGCATCTTCCTTCTTCTCGCCATGCGTCATCAGGAACGCGGTCAACGCCTCGGCTTCGTGATCGCTGAGCCGCAACGAGGGCATCGCAGTATGCGGTGAGAAGTCACGCGGATTTTTCAGCCACGTGTAAATCCACGACGCCGAAGTTTTTTCAGCGATCTTGCCCAAGTTGGGTGCGAAGTCCTTGGTCGTGCGCGCTTCGGCCGGCTTGAAGCCCTCGGCGACGCCGACCGGAGCTCCGTATTGATCGGGATCGATCGCGTGGCATCCTTTGCAGCCCACCGATTCGAACAGACCCTTGCCCTCTTCGACGAACGCCGGATTCTTGATGTCGGCTTCGAGCGTCGGCAGTTCCGGATGCGCGGTAAGCCAGTCCTTCGAATTCTTGGCCGAGCTGTCCATCAGGAACGCGGCGAGCTGCGTTGCCTGCTCAGTCGTGAAATAGAAATTCGGCATGCGCGTGTGCGGCCGGAAGACGTGCGGGTCGGTGATCCATCGCACGGTCCATGACGGATCGAGCTTGGCCGACGCGAGTTTCAGGTACGGACCGATTTTCGGCATGTCTTCGTAGCCTGCGACCAGATGGCATCCCGCGCATCCCATCTGCTGGAACATGCGCTCGCCCTCGACATAGTTGGCCGCGATCGGTTTGCCGGCCGCATCACGCAGCGAGCCGACGTCGATATGGCACTTGATACATCGCGACTGCATCTTGTCGCCGCGCAGCATCGGCGAATCCCAATCCGGATCGTCGCCATGCGCGAGGCGCACCGAGCTGACCGCCGGCCCCTGCCCGTCGTGACACGGCGTGCATCCGAGTTTGTCGGGTGGATGCTTGAGTATGATCTGATCGAAGTTGCTATGCGTGCGAAAAGGCTCGGGCGCGTTCTCGAAGCCCTTCTTGTCGGCGCCCATGTGACAGCTCTGGCATCGATCGACCCGCGCGATCGCTTCGTCGAACGCGTTACGGTCAAAGTCGTCAATCGCGGTCTGCTGAATCTTGGGAATCTTCGGATAGCGGAACAGGATGGTCTTGCGGAACTTGACCGGGATCATCCACGAGTCGGCTTTGTCGAAAAAGTCGTCGCGTTTGGCGGTCAGCTTCTTCATCTGCTCGGTCAGGGTATCGACCTTCGAGTTGAGCGCCTCGATCTGATCCTTCACCGCCTGCAGATTGGCCTTGGCCTTGTCGGAGACGATATTTTCCTGCGCGAGCTCCGCGTCGAGCTGATCGATTTCCTTCTTATATTGAGCTCGGATCTTCCTTGTACTGGACCGCGTGATTGTAGTCGTACCATCGCTCGGTCAAGTACGACTTGGTGAATCGCACCAACTGATCCTTGTCGTTGGCAGTATTGTTGAGATCGACCAACTGCGCGCGCAAGTCGGCGAGCTTGGCGGCGGTCGCGCCGGAGTCGAGTTCCTTTTGCGCTTCGGCCAGCTCCTTCGACGCTTTCTGATATTCGGGATCGGCGTTGAGGCGCTTCTGCTCCTCGGCCGCATCGTTCATGTACTTGTCGTACGCGAGGTGATCCCACTCAACCTGGTACTGCTTCCATGGGCGGCGCGAGATGTTGTCGTCCCAAATCGACCAGACCGCGCTGACCAGCAGCACCGCTACCAGCAGCACGAACAGCGCGCTGTAAGATTTTCCTTCTTCGGTGGGATCAAGCCCCGGTCTGCCAGCCATCTGCTCTACCTATTCCTCAACTCGCCGCCGCGCGGCCAACTTCCCAGATACTCAGTCGAATAGTCACTCGAATAGTCAGTCGTCATTTACCCGCGCGACACCCACAAGCCCTCGATGATGTAGCCGGCGAGAAAAACCAGGATGCCGATGCCGGTGAACTCGTATTCGTGGCCCATCCCGTGCGGCTGGGTGATGCCGACGTAAAGCGCGAACCCGACGTCGGCGAGTCCGAGCGCCTGCAATACTTTGGCGAGGATGAACACGGGGTCGTCGCGGCCACGTCAGATGTTAATCCAGGGCGTAACCAGGATGTACTTGATGTTGAGCGCGTGCCGCAAAGCCATCTTGATGAACACGCCGGCCATCGCGATCAGCAGAAATCCCGTGATGCCGAAGCGCACCGGTCCCCATTTCTCCAGAATTTCGGGACCACCGCCGGGAAACGCGGACCACGGATCACCCGCGGGCCGCGATCGTATCCAGAAATACAAGACCGCGTAGCCGACCACGAAGTAGCCGCCTATCAGAAATAATCCGAAGAGCGCCGACGCCAGGTAGTCGCGGAAGCCGAACATGTACGGCAGATCGACGTTGGTCAGCGCCTCGACCAGATGCGGATCCCAGACCTGGCCGGGCCAGAACCAGTTCCAGCCGGGGCCGCGGAAAAACGTGCCGATGATGATGAACGAGACCCACAAGATGTGGAACCCGATGAAGAACGACATGATCTCGAACCATCGCTCGCGCAGCGTGTAGTAGCCGTTACCTTTTGGATTGATGTCGAGATACGGGATCAGCATCAGGCCGACGATGATGAAGCTCGGCAGCACCACGCCGGCGTACCACGGGTCGAAGAACACGAGCATTTCCTGCAAGCCGAGGAAGTACCACGGCGCCTTCGACGGATTCGGCGTGCGGGTCGGATTCGACGGCTGCTCGAGCGGCGCGTTGAGCAGCAGCGACCACACCGTCAATACAATGATGACCAGCAACGTGATCAGGAATTCGTTGCGCACGAGGAACGGCCAGGTGTGCAGCTTCTCCTCAACGCCGCCACCCGCCTTTTTGATCGGGACTTCGATACGCTTGCCGGCGGCCGCCGGTGGAGTCCGCGATGCAGCTCCCCCGCCTGCGCCGGCCGCACGCATCACGATGCCGCCTTCGTTACCTTCAGGGCTTGCCATGATTAATCCCTTAGTGAGGCGCCTTGTCCTCGTCGTCGCTCCACGGCTCCGGCGCTGCCAGCACGTACATTAGATATAGCAAGAGCAGCATGCCGATCGGCACCGACAGCACGCGCACAATTCCCTGGTGCAAAAACCACGAAAATATGTCTCCCATCTCCGCTTCGACCCCGGCCTAAAGTGGCCCCGACATGCCGTCGCGGCGGATTCGCCAGAAATGCACCGCCATGAAGATACTCGCGATCAACGGAAAAAATATGCAGTGCAAAATGTAGAAGCGCAGCAGCGTATGCGGTCCGATTTCCGCGCCGCCGAAAATAAACGCGCGCGCGTCGTACACCGGATTCACGCCGAGCACTTCATGGAACGGGCCGCCATGCCCAAGCAGCGGTGTCGCGCGCGCCATGTTCGATCCGACAGTCACCGCCCAGATGGAAAGTTGATCCCACGGCAGCAGGTATCCGGTGAACGACAGCAACAGCGTCAGCACCAGCAGGATCACACCGACCACCCAGTTGAACTCGCGCGGCGGTTTGTATGAGCCGGTCATGAACACGCGGAACATGTGCAGCCACACGGCGATCACCATGCCGTGCGCGGCCCATCGATGCATGTTGCGCATTAGCATCCCGAACGGCATGTCGAACTCGAGGTACTTCATGTCGGCGTAGGCGTATTCCGCCGTCGGCCGGTAGTAGAACATCAGGTACACGCCGGTGATCACGGTCACGAGGAACAGCAGAAACGTGATGCCGCCCATGCACCAGGTGAAGCGCAAGCGGACAGTATGCTTCTGCACTTTGGACGGATGCAGATGCAGCCACACGTTGCCGGAGACCATCAGGATCCGGTTGCGCGGGGTGTCCTCGTAGCCGTGCCTGAAGATCGATTGCCAGGCCTGCGAATCGGTTATCTGGCGTTTGGTTTCGTTCCAGTCAAACTTAGCCATCCGTTACCACCAAAACTCCATGGAGCGGCGCTGAAGAAAGGCGCTCACAGCAATCTCAGCAAAAACCGTGAAAAAATCAAATGCTTGCGACTATGTACTCGCACGTATGCTTGAAATCCGGCGTAAGGCTACCTAATTTTGCCCGCTCTCTGCAACAAAAAAGAGTCATCGAATCGCGATTTCTAATATACGCTCGAACAGAAGAAAGCGAGCGCTCTTCGCAAGGCAGAAAATTAACCGCCGGAGCGATCGATTCGCTCCGGCGGTTTTCGTCATGCGATGGCTCTCGGTTACATGCCGGTGCCTGTTAGACTCACATTGTGAGGGCTGGTTGGATCTTGTGGGACGCTGACCGCTAACGTCGCGCTCTCGGCGGCGGCTCTCGTGGGTTTGAACTTGACGCCGATCGTGCACGACGAATTGCCTGCCAGCGATGGACCGCAAGTGCCTCCGGTAATCGTGAAGTCGCCGGCGTTGGCTCCGCTCACTGCGCTGCCAATCGAAATCGTAAACGGCGACTTGTTGGTGACCGTGGTCTTTAGAGTCTTGGAGGACGCTTGCGACACGGTGCCGTACGCCAACGTGATCGGGGCGACAGTTTCAGGAATCGTGCCCGCCACGTTGAACGAGACGCTGTATGGACTGCCGGGGTCCGGGCTGTCCGCGACCGTCAATGTTGCAGATTCGCTGCCCAGCACTCCAGGCGTGAAAGTTACATAGATCGAGCAGGCGGTCTTGGCGGCGAGCGTCCCCGTGCAGGTGCCGCCAGTGATCGAGAAGTCAGCCGCGTTGGTACCGCCGAGGCTCGGGCTCAGCGAGACTGCATTGGTCTGCTTGTTCGAGACAGTGACGGCCTTCACGATCTTCACGCCGAACTTCGTGTCAGGTAAGGAGAAACTGGCCGGATTGACGGTCATGTCGATCGTGCCGGTGCCGCTGACCGCGACCTGCTGCGGACTGCTCGCTGCGTTGTCGAACACCGATAGTGTCGCGCTGCGAGCGCCGAGCGCACTCGGCGTGAAGCCAATCGTGATGGTGCAAGTGGCCAAATGCGCCAGTCCGCTTGGCGGGCAGGTGGTAGCGCCGGTCGCCGCGAATTCAGGATCGTTCGCACGTTACGTTACCAATGAACAGCAAATTGGTACCGGTGTTTTTGACCGTAAGGTTTTTGGTGAGAGTGTCTCCCACCGCCGAGTTGCCCATCGCGAGCGTCGTCGGCACAAAAATGGAAGTCGTCGGCGTGGCTGTTGGCGTAGCCGTTGCCGTTGCAGTTGCGGTCGCCGTCGCAGTATTCGTCGCTGTCGCAGTTGCGGTGGCAGTGTCGGTCGCGGTAGCCGTCGCCGTTGCGGTGTCGGTTGCTGTAGCTGTCGCCGTCGATGTTGCCGTCGCGGTTGCAGTGTTCGTTGCGGTCGGAGTCGGGGTATCGGTCGCTGTGGCAGTGGCAGTCGCGGTTGATGTTGTAGTGGCTGTCGCTGTAGGGGTTGGCATCGCGCAGGCACCGAATGCCTGGGTGTTTGCGAAAGTGCCGGTGCCATTACTTCCCGCGATTGCATACAGGACGTTACCTGCCACTACGGAACCGCCGCCGGCTCCTGGTATGGGCATTGGCGGGGCGGTGGTCCAGGAATCGGTGGCGGGGTCGTAGGCTTCATTCGTCGCCAGCGCACCGGACGAGTCGCTCCCGCCCGCCGCATACAGCAAACCGTTAACCGCTCCGCTATAGAAGAAGTCTCGCGGCGTAGGCATTGACGCCTTTGTTGTCCAACTGTTGGTAGTGGGATTGTAGGCCTCGTTGGTGCCGAGATTTACGCCATTGTTGTTGCCACCGACGACGTAGATCAGGCCATTCAAGGCGACCGCACCCAAATTTGACCTGCCGGTGGGCATCGACGCACCGGTCGTCCAGGAATTGGTGGATGGGTCGTAGATCTCGACATTCTGGTACCAGACGTTACCGCTGGTGTTGGTGCCGCCGATCGCATAGACGAGCCCGTTCAAGGCCACCACCGCAAGATGACACCTGGGGGTAGGCATCGAAGCCTCTATCGTCCAGCTATTGGTCACAGGGTCGTAGGCCTGGTTCTCATTGGTGCAGAAACCGTTGGCATTGCCGCCGATGTGGTAAATGATTCCGTTGACGGCGGCATCGATATTGGGATCGAACGCAGCGATCGGCTGCGTCGCTTCGGCAGACCAGGTGTTGGTTGAAGGATCGTAGGCGTAGCTTTCGTTGTTCGTCGGGCTGTTCGAGCAGCATCCGCCCTGCGCGTAAACGATGCCGTTGACCGTGGCCGCCGAATAATTGCTGTCGAGTGTGGGAATGAGCGCCTCTTGGGTCCACACGCCCGGGCCAGCGCACGCGATTTTCGACACGAAGGCGTTGGAGGAGCCAGTAAGATTGGTCTGAAGGGCGCCAACCGTGGTCGGAAAATCGCTGGAGCTGGTGTTCCCCGTGACATAGGCGTTGGCCGAAGAATCAAGCGCGATTCCCAAGCCGGCATCATTTCCGCTACCACCCAAATAGCTGGAATAGACCAACGCAGATCCCGATGGGTTCAGTTCAGTAACGTAGGCGTTTACTGCACCATTCAAAGAGGGCTGGAATGCGTTCACGATGGGAAAATTCGCGGACTGAGTAAGGCCTACCACATAGGTGTCATCTGCTGAGTCAAGTGCTATGGCGAAACCATCATCAACGGCGGTGCCGCCCAAAAAGGTCGAGTAAATGAGCGCGGAGCCGCTTGCATTCAATTCTGTGACGAAGGCGTCACCATCGCCGCCTCCGTAAGTGGTTTGAAAGGCGCCCGCCGTGGTAGGGAAATCAGTGCAGCGCGTGTTACCTGCGACGTGTGCATTCCCCGTGGAATCGACTGCGATCCCAATGGCCGCCTGGTCCGGGTTATTTCTATCGGCGCTATTGCTGCCGCCTAGGTAGGTCGAATAGACGAGCGTCGAACCAGTCGGGTTCAGCTTCGTAATAAAGCCACTGCTGGTACCACCCAAGGTCGTCTGAAAGGCGCCAGGCGTGGTGGGGAAATTAGGCGACGCGGCCACTCCTACCACATACGCATAGCCAGAAGAATCAAGCGCGATTCCGCGGCCGGAATCGCTAAAGTTGCCTCCCAAGAAGGTCGAGTAGACTAAGGTGGTGCCGGTTGCATCCAATTTAGTGACAAAGGCGCTGTCTTCACTGGTGCTATAGCTAGTCTGAAAAGCACCGGGCGTAATGGGGAAATCGCTAGATTCGGTTAATCCTGTGACGTATGCGTTGCCTGAGGAATCGACAGCGATGGCCGTCGCCTGATCCTGGCTGGTTCCCCCCAGGTATGTCGAATATATCAAGGCAGTACCGGTCGCATTCAGCTTAGTGATGAAACCGTTGGTCGCACCTGCCAAGGTGGTCTGAAAAGCGCCGGGCGTGGTTGGGAAGTTGCTGGATTGGGTGACGCCTGTAACATACGCATTGCCCGATGGATCAACAGCGATGCCAGTTCCCTGATCCAGGCTGCTACCCCCCAAGTATGTAGAGTACACAAGGGCGGTACCGGTCGCGTTCAGCTTGCCAACGAATGCGTCATAGAACCCGCCTCCAAAGGCGCCCTGATAGGCTCCCGTCGTGGTCGGAAAGTTAGCGGAGGTCGTGTAGCCCGTAACATATGCGTTCCCCGAGTCATCAACGGCGATGCTGTTACTAATGTCCTGGCCGCTACCGCCCAGATAGGTCGAATAAACCAGTACCGGATCGATAACCAGCGGAAGGCGCCGATCATAGTCAGCGATCTCGAAGCCGATCCCTCGCGCGCCCAGCTTCACGTATCGTCCGGAAAGGACTCGACGGCTGCCATCAACTTCCTGGTAGACAATCGGGGCACGCTCGATCACTTCGCCACCCTCGATCGACACACTCAGGTCGCCGCGACCATTCACCGCAAGCCGCTTAGCTCCCTTGAAACTCAGCTGTATTGCCTTCGGATCGACGCCGGGCGCGACGATGAAGTCGTATTCGAGTTCGTGCTGGTTGCTGCCGTGATAGAGAAGATCGATACCCCTATAGACGTTGTGGTATTCCACCCGCGAGTAAGTTGGGAGGTTCGTGCGCCACTTCTTGGGGTCTTTGCCAATGAAGTAGTTGGCGTTGCCTGGGAGCGGATCGAGACCGCTAACCGCCGGCGATTTCGCGGCACCGTCGAGACTAATCCGCAAAACCGAATGGCCCGTCTGGAGGGCCTTGCGCCCATCAATCGGGCTGGACTTGACCGAGGCCTTCGATACGTCAGAGTTTTGCTTGAGCGCGATGACTGCTTCGGTCGGAGTCAGGAACAAACTGTAGCCCGGTCCACGCGAAACAAATTTGACCTGTTGGGCGGTCTGGCCCTGATTCGATTCGAAGGTCATCGGCAACTTCGCATACGCCGACAGCAGTTTGAGCCTCTGCGCTCCAATTGGTGAACCCTTATGATCGCTATGCTTGACAACGGCTTGACCTAAGAAGCGGCCAGCGATCGAACCGCGCTGCATCGCGATTAAGGGAGTCGCCCAAGCGGCTGCTACGATCAGCAGGCACGACGCCACCAGTTTCCAGAATCCAGACTTCAACATCTCGATTCCTCCCTGGAACCCGCCGGTCACTCCGGTGCCCGGAGTGATTCCGACTAATCAGAACCTATTTTTGCATTGCCCCCTTTCGCGGCGCACGGAAGCGACTGGAGGGCCCCCACAACCCAGTCTTTGGAAAGCATCTAGTGTTCCGTCAACCTTAAGTCAAATTGTCTTTTGCAAGACGAGGGTGACCTATGGTTAGAAAACTTATCTGAAAGTATTTTGAGGCGAGTCGAAGACTTGCGGATCGATCTCCGACTTACGACTGTGGCTTGTCCGTCCCGCTCAGCAGCAACTTCTGCGCACCACCCTTTGCGTTGTCGGTAATCGTCAGCGCTCCGATCTACTGGTGGTTGCGCTCGGAGTGAACGAAGCGCGATTTGTAATATACGCTCGAACAGAAGAAAGCGAGCGCTCTTCGCAAGGCAGAAAATTAACCGCCGGAGCGATCGATTCGCTCCGGCGGTTTTGGTCATGCGATGGCTCTCGGTTACATGCCGGTGCCTGTTAGACTCACATTGTGAGGGCTGGTTGGATCTTGTGGGACGCTGACCGCGAGTGAGGCGCTGCGCGTGCCCGACGCGGTCGGCTTGAACAGCACGATGACCGGGCAGCTGGAGTTTCCTGCCAGAGTCGCACTACACCCTCCAACGATGCTGAAGTCGCCCGCGTTCGCGCCACTGATCGAGCTCGCGATCGAAATCGTCATCGAGGACTTGTTGGTTACCGTCGTCTCGAGCGCCTTGGAGGACGACTGAGACACGGTGCCGAAGGAGAGCGTCACCGGAGCCACGGTTTCGGGGATCGTGCCCGCTACTGAGAACGAGACGTTGTAGGGACTGCCGGGGTCAGGGCTATCCGTGACTGTCAACGTCGCCGACTCGCTGCCCAGAACTCCGGGCTGGAAGGTTACCTGGATTGAGCAGGAAGTCTTCGCTGCAAGCATCGGCCCGCAGGTGCCGCCGGTAACCGCGAAGTCGGCGGCATTGGGACCGCTGATGCTTCTGCTTAGCGAGACCGCGGTGGTCTGCTTGTTCGAGACGGTCACGGCCTTCACGACCTTGGCGCCAAACTTCGTTACCGGGATCGAGAAGCTACCCGGCGTGACGGTCGCGTCGATCGCGCCGGTGCCGGAGAGGGCTACGTGCTGCGAGCCGGCGGCTGTGTTGTCGAAGATCGTCAGCGTCGCGGAGCGCGCGCCAAGGGTATCGGGGGTAAATCCGATCGCGATCGTGCAGGTCGTCGCCGGCGTGAGCCCGCCAGCCGGACAAGTCGAAGCGCCAACGGCGAACTCCCCAGGATTGCTGGACGACACACTGCTTACGAACAGATGCGCGAGACCGGTGTTCTTGATGGTGACGTTCTTGTTGATGGTGTTCCCGACCGGAAAACTGCCAAAGGCCAGCGTCGCCGGAACTGTCACGGAGGTCAGCGGATTAGGAGTGGCTGTGGGCATAGGCGTCGCGGTCGCAGTCGCCGTAGAGGTCGCAGTCGGCGTGGCGGTTGCGGTTGTGGTCGCTGTGGCAGTTGCTGTTACGGTCGCTGTTGGCGTAGCTGTGGGAGTCGCCGCAAAGCCGTAGTGCAATAGCATTACATCGTTTTGCCCCACTAGGTTGCCGGCAGCGGACGTGAAGCTTCTTGACTCACCCACCAAGTACAGGTCGGTCCCATCGGTGGCGACTCCGTTGGCCTTATCATCCAGAGAGCCGCCGAAAAGGGTTGTCGACAAGGTGGCGCCGCTAGCGGGATCTATCTCGAGGAGCACTACGTCCGCTCCTCCTGCCCCTTGGCTATAAGTGTATCCGACGGCGAAGAGCCTGTTTCCCACCGCCGTAACTCCGGTAAGTTCGTCGGTGTTGGGCCCGCCGGAAGTCTTTCTCCAGATTAGGTTGCCGTTCTCGTCATATTTCTCGACCAGGAAGTCCTCGGTGCCGGGGACGCTCGGGTTATAGGCGTACCCTACGGCGTAGATCGCATTTGCAAATCCGGTCACCGCATTAAAGGTACCGCTCAGGGTTGAGTCCTTGCCGCGCCACACCAGGTTGAGGTTCGGGTCGTACTTCCACACAGTGGGGCGTACGACATCTCCCTCTGATTGCCAACCACTTTCACCCGCGGCATAGATACCGCCATCCAAAACGGTCACGCTCGTGGCGTCGGAACTTCCAGCGCTAGGGATATAGCACTGGCCGAACTGTATGCCGACCGTTGAATCCGTCGCGGACGCGATCAGATTACCGGACGTGTCAAACTTCGAGATGATATAGGCATTGTAGCTGCACGGTTGGCCGAGCCCGGCTGCATAGACAAAGTTTGATCCGTTTTCGACCGAGGTCGTTGCCGCCTGATACAGTTCCACGCCACTGTAGGAAAAAAAGTTTGGCGTGTCCTCCCAGATGGATCCACCCGGCCCCGCGCCATCGGTTCCATCGAGCGGGAACTTCGTCATGATGCTTTTGACTTCCTTGCCACCGACATTGTCGGTTGAAAGCGAATAATTCCATCCGTCGGCGTACACTCCTTCGCCGGTGGCGGCAATCCCGAAGAAGTCGGTTCCGAAGGCGAAAGATCTCGCCCAGGCTGGGACCGAGTCTTGCGCCGTAGGTATCGCATAGTCGAGAACCAGGGCCGAATCACTGGAGCTCTGGCTTTCAGGTTGAACGTCGCCTGACAGGTAGATCGATCCATTGTCGATGGCGATACCTGTGCCGCGCTGATCCCCCGGTCCCCCGAAGAAGGTCGCGCTGTCGAATGTTAACGCGCCCGGCGGCGTGAACGCTTCGTTGTTTGCGACCGGGCCGGCACTCGCTTGCCCTCCGATCACATACAGAGTCGAGTTTACAACGCTCCCGCCCGCGCCCGAACGCGCGGTGGGCATCGGAGCCTGCTCGGTCCAGCTATCGCTCGACGGATTGTAGCTTTCGTTAATCGCCACCGGACTGCCGGCGTAACCGCCGACCACGTAGATGTTCCCATTGATCACATCCGCTGCTGCTACACTACGCGCGGTTGGCATCGGCGAACCCGTTGACCAACTGTCGAGGGCAGGGTTGTACACGCTTACGGTGCCGACCAGGGCGCTGATGTCTCGTTCGTAGCCACCGATGGCGTAGAGCATTCCATTCGCGACGGCGCCACTCATTGATTCGCGCGTGGTCGGGATCACAGCGCCGGTTGTCCAGCTATTCGCGATTGGATCGTAAATCTCAGTCGCGTTTGTCGTAGTACATGGCGGGCATGCCTGGGTTCCGCCGGTGACGTACAACTTGCCCCCGATTACGCCTGCTGCAGTTCCAACGCGAGCAGTAGGCATCGATGCGCCGAACGACCAGGAGTTGGCAACCGGGTCGTAGATTTCAAGCTGGTTGGTGATGCCGATTCTACAATCCGAGGTTATGCACCCGCCGACCACGTACATCAGGCCATTGATGACGCCGACGCTGGCGCCGGTGCGCGCAAGTAGCGGCTGTGCCCCGCTTGTCCAGGTATCTGTGCTCGGGTTGTAGATAGACAAAGTTCCATTTCCGCTATCGACTCCGGTGTCGTTGTATCCATACCGGTAGATGAGCCCGTTGATCGCGACGCTGACGACGGGGTTTTCGCCGTTGAAGATACTCGTATCGGGAGCCTTGGTGGTCCAGGTACCCTGAGCGAACGCGCGACCTGTGGAAAGCATGGTCGCGATCATGGCGATTGCCATGACGAAACTGAGTGTCGATGCTAATACGCGTAAACCCACTTTCCTGCTGACGCAGGAATCCCCGAGAACTGCCATGGAGGTGCCCCCCTTCGAGCGTTCAAGAAAGCGACCCCGCATTGGACTAGTCGCTACGTTTTGACGGACCTGTATCCCGCAACCTAGGCGTTCATTCGGACCACGAAATTGTTCATTTGCATTGAACCTTCGTCGCTATGGCTGCATTTTCGCGAGATAAAGCCGCGTCCGGCCTCGTGCGGAACGCCCTTGGGAGACGAATTCGGTTTTGGAGGATTGGGTCGGCGTCGGCGATGCGGTTACGACTTCTCGCGGCGGAAGCGGCTGAAGAATGCGACGATCAGGCCCCACGTCACCATCAGCACTCCGATTCCGATTACGCCCAGGCCGACGCCAGCCAGGATTCCCGTCGCGCACAGGACGGCGCCAATCACGAATAGCGGGATTGCGAATGCGATCGGGTTGAACGGGTCGTTGCGCGCCGCTCGCTCGATCATCGCGGCCGCCTGCTCGGACGTGCCCGCATCTTCGTTGCTTTCTTTCAGCAGGCTCACTGCATAGTCGGTGAGTTCCTGCCGATTAGGCATCGCGCGCAGACGGTCGGCCAGCTCCTTGGCGAGCTGCTCGACGCGTTCGTCGTTCTCTTGAGACTCAGAGTCGGGTTTGTTCGATTCGGCCACGCTGCGTTCGCTTCTATGTCGACGACTCAACAGCTATCGACATGAGATCGCGTTGTCAATGTAACCCGAACCTCGACGCCACGATTCACAGAATCACTCTCTTCAGCCTGAGCGCGTTGGTGATTACTGATACACTGCTGAGACTCATCGCGGCGCTGGCTATTACTGGGCTGAGGAGCAGGCCAAAGAAGGGATAGAGGACGCCGGCGGCGATCGGCACGCCGAGCACGTTGTAGAAAAATGCAAAGAAAAGATTCTGCCGGATGTTGCGCATCGTCGCCCGGCTCAGGCGCCGCGCCTTCACGATGCCGCGCAGGTCGCCCTTGACCAGCGTGATGCCCGCGCTCTCCATCGCGACGTCGGTGCCGGTGCCCATCGCGATTCCGACCTGCGCCGCCGCCAGCGCGGGCGCGTCGTTGATACCGTCGCCGGCCATCGCGACGATGCGCCCTTCCGACTGCAATCCCTTCACAACCGCGGCTTTCCTTTGGGGCATCACCTCTGCTTCGACCTGATCGATGCCAAGCTTCTTCGCGACTGCCGCCGCGGTGATTCGATTATCACCGGTCAGAAGAACGATTTTGATGCCGTCATCCTTCAGCATCTTCATCGCCTCGGCGGTGGATGCCTTGATCGGATCGGCAACGCCGATGATTCCGGCCGGCCGGCCGTCAATTGCGACGAACATCACGGTTTGACCATCTTTGCGCTGCGCGGCAGCGGCAGGAGAAACCGCGTCGAGGAGGACGCCGAGCGACTGCATCATGGGCTCATTGCCGAGCGCCACTGCGCGCCCCTCGATACGTCCACTAACGCCCTGCCCGGTCACCGACTGGAAATCCTCAGCGGTCGTGAGCGTCAACTTGCGCTCTTCGGCGCCGCCGACAATCGCGGCGGCCAGCGGATGCTCGCTGCCGCGCTCGAGGCTGGCGGCGAGGCGCAATACATCGGCGTCGATAAACCCGTCGGCCGCGGCAATCGCGACCAGGCGCGGCTTTCCTTCGGTCAGGGTTCCAGTCTTGTCCACGACGAGCGTGTCCACTTTCTCGAGAATCTCGAGCGCCTCGGCGTTCTTGATCAGCACGCCGGCGGTCGCGCCACGGCCGGTGCCGACCATTATCGCCATCGGAGTAGCCAGCCCGAGCGCGCAGGGACACGCGATGATCAGAACCGCGACCGCGTTGACGAGCGCGTACGCCATCCGCGGTTGCGGACCGACCATCGCCCAGACGATGAAAGTAATCACGGCGGCGAGTATTACGGCCGGGACGAAATACGACGCGACCACGTCGGCGAGCCGCTGAATCGGAGCGCGGCTGCGCTGCGCCTCGCTCACCATCCGGACGATCTGCGCGAGCAGCGTATCGCTACCGACACGTTCCGCACGCATGACGAATCCGCCGGTACCGTTGATGGTCGCGCCGATCACGCGGTCGCCAGGTTTTTTCTCGACAGGTATCGGCTCGCCGGTGACCATCGATTCGTCAACCAGGCTGGTACCTTCGACTACGACGCCATCGACGGGCACCTTCTCGCCCGGCCGCACGCGCAGCTTATCTCCGGGGGCGACGCGGTCCAGCGGGATGTCCTCTTCGCGGCCATCGGGCCTGATCACTCGCGCGGTTTTCGGCGCCAATCCGAGCAACGCTTTGATCGCGCTGCTGGTATTGCTTCGAGCGCGAAGCTCGAGCACCTGACCGAGCAGCACCAACGCGGTGATTGCGCCGGCGGCCTCAAAGTAAACCGGCACGCTGCCGTCGGCGGCGCGGAACGAATCGGGAAATAAATTCGGGAACAGCGCGGCGAACAGGCTGTAGCCGTAGGCGACGCCGATACCCATTGCGATCAACGTGAACATGTTGAGGCTGCGGTTGACGATCGACTGCCATCCGCGCTCGAACAGCGGCGCGCCCGCCCACAGCACGACCGGAGTTGCGAGCGCCAGTTCAATCCACGTGCGGATCGATCCGGGAATCACGCGCGCGATCGGATTGCCCGGAATCATGTCCGACATTTCGATCAGTATCAGCGGAAGCGCGAGCGCGACGCTCACCCAGAAGCGATGCGTCATGTCGGCGAGTTCCGGCGAGGGTTCGTCGCCGGCGGTGACGACGCGCGGCTCCAGCGTCATCCCGCAAATAGGACAGTTGCCCGGCTCGGAACGGACGATCTGCGGATGCATCGGGCAGACGTATTCGGTCTTGGTGACCGGCTGTATCGGAGCGACCGGTTCGAGCGCCATCCCGCATTTGGGACACGAACCCGGATGATCCTGCCGGATCTCGGGATGCATCGGGCATGTATATAAAGGAGCGCCCGCCGCTATCGGACTGGGCGCACTGCCTTTCGCCTGCTCCCGCTTCGGCACCCCGCGATCGAGGATACCATCAGGATCATTTTTGAATTTCTCGAGACAGCGGAGACCGCAAAAGTAGTAGGTCGTGCCTTTGTAGTCGAACGATCCCTTGCTCGTCGCGGGATCGACCTGCATCCCGCACACCGGATCGGTTACTTTGATGCTCATTCGAATTATTGCTTCGCTGATCTAATGATACTCGCGCTCGTATCTGCGAAAGAACGATTGGTAGAGTAGAAACCATAGCGTCATCAGCATCGTTCCGATTCCGACCGAGATTGGGTAAGCGATGGTCGGCGTGTCCATCACGAATGGAAGCAGAGCGACTGCGAGCGCCGGCGGTACGTGCAAATCGAACAAGCGCAGCACCGCCATTCCAGTTGCGATACTGCATCCGGCGGCCACCGGTCCGACACCCAGCAGATTCCAGAAGAGCAATCCACCTGCGGCGGTTAGAAAACACGCGGCCGGAAGAAACAGTGGTCGCTTGGCCCACGGGCAGACAGCGGTATGGCCGAACATCTCGAATCCGATGACGACCAGCGGGGGAAAGAGCACAAAGCGCAGACCGGTCAGCTTGACGACGAGCACCGCCATCGCCACGAACAGCATCAGTGCGATCAACCACTAGGAGGTGGCGGGATTCTGCTCAAGGGTTTCATCGACCACGTCCACCGCGGTGATTGGCTCGAGCCAGTTTTGTGCGACGCTAAGCTTTTCCCACAGGATTGAAAGCGCCGCACAACAGCACCGTTCCGAGCAAAACGCCCGGTGGATACCACCAGCTTTTGACTCCCAGCACGAGCGGCAAAAGGCCAGCGGAAATAGCCGGCGCGATCGGCGACTTGAGCACCATTATGAGAGCGACCGCGCTTCCCACCGTGAGCAGGACCGAGAGATAGCCATACGGAAGTGCGCGCGTGAAGAGGATTCCGATCAGCGCCGTGAGGAAGGGCGTGATCGTAAGCATAAAGCGGCGAACGCGCCCAGGTACCACGGGGCCGCGTGAAGACGTCGTGCGACAGCGCGCCAAGCTCCGGGAACATCACGTAGAAGGCGCCGGTGGCCGTCGCGATACCGGCAATCACCGCGATATAGATGAGTGTTATCAGCTCCGCGGCAAAGCGATGCCAGCTGCGCAGCGCTATCTCGTCAGGGCGCACGCCTCAGGCGTTCTTGCGCGCGACGATCACCGTATGCACCGACGTTGGGCTGACTTTTCCATTGCGCTCGAGCGTGATCGGATGGCCCTTGAGCACGTCCTTCTTGCGCAGCTTGGTGGTCCATCCAAGTTGCCGCGTGATTGGATTCACGACGCTGTTGAGCGCCGCGATCGCCTTGTTCGAGCTCTGGAAATGAGTCGTCATCGCGATGCGCCCGCCCGGCTTACACACGCGCACCATCTCGGCCATCATGCGGTACGGATCGGGCACCACGGTCAGCACGTGAAACGAAGTGACGTAGTCGAAACTGTTATCAGGCATAGTCGAGATTCAGCGCGTCGCCGAGGCGGAGCTCGATATGCTTCCAGCCATTTTCGGTGACGCGCTTCTGTGCGCGCGCGAGCATGTCGGCCGACGGATCGATCCCGACGACGTGCGCATACGGCGGATATCCGTCGAGCGCGATTCCGGTGCCGACGCCAACTTCGAGCACGCGGTTGCCGGGCCTTAGATTTAAGCTCTCGATAACCTCATGCTCGCGATCGACGAAAACGCGGCCGAAGAAAAAATCGTAGAAACGTGCGAGGTCGGAGTAAACGCGGCTTTCGTGCGGCTGGGACATTGGGAGACTCCCTGGGGTTGGAGACAGCCCAAACGATCAGTGCGTGACAGAATCGTTCGCGCGTCGCGTCAGGCGGCGGCGTTGATTCCCCGCAACTGACGTTTGACAGAAGTTATATCTCGTTTGCGAAATCGCCACTGGCGCCCTTTTTTGAACGCCGGAATAATGTTGCGCCGTGCAAATTCATTCACGGTGTCCGGGCTCAGGTCGAGCAGGAACGCGACTTCGCGGGAGTTCAGCAGTATGTCGTCTTTATCGGCCATGTCGAGTCCAACAAGACGCCTTTCGGGGATTTTGTCGGGACGCGATTTTGTAATATGCGCCCACGGCCGAAGTCAAGGTAAAAGCTGCCGATCACCCGAAAGTTTACAAAGAAGCCGTCGAAGTCGTTCAATTTTACATCTTATAACGCAATTAACGGTGACTAAACGCTAATTTGGGTCAACTTGCGCGTCTGAATTTTGTAATCGTACCAAGCCCTTGTCACTACAATACAGGAAAACAAGCCGGTCAGCACTCCGACGCACAATGTGACGGCGAATCCTTTGACCGGGCCGGTTCCAAACTGGAACAGGATCAGGCCGGCGGCGAAGGTCGAAATATTCGAGTCGCGAATCGCCGACCACGCGCGTTCGTAGCCGAGCTTGACCGCCTCGCGCGGCGACTTGCCGTTGCGCAACTCCTCGCGCATGCGCTCGTTCACCAGCACGTTGGCGTCCACCGACATACCGAGCGTCAGCACGATTCCCGCGATACCGGGCAACGTTAGCGTCGCGCCGAGCGCAGCCATCACGCAGATCAGCAGCAGGATGTTCAGCGTCAATCCGAAATCCGCGAGCAGGCCGGCGCCGCTGTAGTACAGCGCCATGAAGATCAGCACGGCGCCCGCGCCGATCACGAATGACATCTCTCCCTGGCGAATCGAATCGCGGCCGAGCGACGGACCGACGGTGCGCTCCTCTTCGATTTCCACCGGCGCCGGCAGCGCGCCCGATCGCAACACGATCGCGAGGTCGTGCGCATCGTCCATCGAGAAGCGTCCGGTGATCTGCACGTGACCGCCCGGGATTCGCTCCTTGATGACGGGCGCGGAGTAAACGGTTTTATCCAGCACGATTGCGAGGCGACGCCCGACGTTTTCCGAGGTCATCGCGTCGAAGATTCCTGCGCCGCGATTGTCGAGCTCGACCGCAACGTACGGACCTTCGAGCCGCGCGCCCGGACGCACGCGCGCATCGGTAACTGTGTCACCGGTCATCAGCACTGGCGACTCGACCAGGTACGGTTCGCGGCCGCCGCGCTCGGAAGTGCCGTAGAGGATCTCGTCGCCGGGCGGAGGACCGTTCTTGATCGCGTCCTGCACATTGTTGGTGTCGTCAACCAGCTTGAATTCGAGCACCGCGGTTTTGCCGATCAGCTCCTTGGCGCGCTCGGGATCCTGGATACCGGGAAGCTGCACTAAAATCTCGCTGTCGCCCTCTTTCGCGACGGTAGTTTCTTTCACGCCGAGCTGGTCGATTCGATTGCGAATCGTTTCGAGCGCCTGGTCCATCGCATTCGAGCGAATCGTCTGCAGCTCCTGCGGCTTGTAGGCGAGCGAATAAGCAGGGCCGGGACCGGACGAATCGGTGTTGCTCGACACGGTCAAATCCGGGTAGGACTTCTGCGCGAGGTCGAGGAACGGCGTGCGATCGGCGCTCGATTTCAGCTTGACGATCAGATTGCCGGAATCGTCAACCGAGATGTCCTGGAAATCGATCTTGTTGTCCTTGAGCTCTTTCTTGAGATCATCCCCGCGGCGGCGCAGTTGCGTTTTCACCGCCTCGTCGAGCTTCACCGCCATCAGCAGATGGGTCCCGCCCTGCAAGTCGAGGCCGAGCTGAATTTTGGTCGCGCCGAAACCGGCTTTGAACCAATCGGGCAGATCGACGTTGAGGCTCGGCAGCAGGATCAGAATCGCCGCCAGCACGATCGCGCCCGCGATGTAGATGCGCGTGAGGCCGCTGCCGTTGGTGAAATGCATGTAGAGAAAGGACACGATCAGCACGAGCAGAATCAGGATCGGTCCGAAACTTTGAGTCTGGTCCACTTTGATGAAGCCTCTACTTGTCGTCTTTCTTCGCGGATGCCTTGTAGGTCGAGAGTCCCGCGATTTGCGATCGCTCGACCCGCAGCCTGACATTAGGCGCAACTTCGAGCGTGATCACTTTGTCGCCGGCGTCCTGAATCCGCCCGATGATCCCGCCGGTCGTCACGACTTCGTCGTTGCGCTTGAGCGTGCTCAGCATCTTCGCCTGCTCCTGCGCCTTCTTGTTCTGCGGCCGGAAGACCAGGAAATACATGACGGCGACGACCAGCGCCATGATTGGCCCCGGCCCCGTCATCAACTGCTGCACAAACGACGGTTGGTCAGCTGGCGTGGCGGCGGCAGCCTGCGCCCATGCGGTACCTTCGAACAACATCAGATCACGTCCTTACTATCGATCAAAGTGAACTTCCTGGCGTCACCTGCAGGCACTTCTGCCCGGCAGGCTGCTCGTAGTGCAATACGCGATCGTTCGCAAACCGGGCGCGGGCCGGATCGTGCTTGAGTACCTTCCGGCATACGTTTACGTCAAGTGACCGCTCGCTCACTTGGTTCCATCGCCGTGCAGCCTTACGGTACGGTAGACAGGACCGCTGTACGACTGCACGTATAGTACCCCGGACTGCGAACCTACTTTCGAAGCAGTGTAGGCAACGGCGATTGTGCAGCTCGCATTCGGCGGGACAATAAAGTTAGCACTGGGCGCGTTGTAGCAGGTAGAGGCCGTAAAATCTATGCCAAAGCAGGGGAACTGCCCCCGGCCGCCTTGTGTTCCCACCGAGCCCAAGTTCACCGCCACAGTATTCGGGTTGGCAATTTTGACGGTCAGCGGTGCGCCGGTGGTGTCAAACTGTTGGCGACCGAAATCAAGGCTTTTTGGACTGTAGCGAATTTCATTCAGGAAATTGATGCCTGAGAGGTAAATGACCGGCTGAGTTGATCCGTTATCGGTGATTGTGATGCCGCCAGTATCGTACTGATTTTCATAAGGAAGACCTGGCCCTTGATAAGGAGTGTAGGTCACGGCCAGTTTGCATTTCGCGCCGGGCAGAAGTGTTCCAACACACTGCCCGGGCAAGATGCTGAATGTATAGTGCAGATCATCCGGACGAGTTAAGTAAACCGGGCTGCTCTCGATATCCTCGATGACTATGGGCGCATCTTGCTTACCCCTCTTCGTGTCTCTCGATCGTCAAATATCGAGGCTTGCCGACCGCTACCCCGCTCCCGCGGAAGACTCCCTTGCCAAGATTGAGCCGCGCCGGCCGGACTGAGAGTGCTGCCGCGACCGGAGTTGGCGTCGCAGTTGGAGACGGAGATGGAGTCGTAGTAGGGGTGGTGCTTGGCATTCCGACAGTGCCCGGCACACCGACGCGCTGAACAAATAGGTCGCATCCGCTGCCATAGAGGCCGAACTCACACACTGCATTACGACCGTCCGGCCAGGCCAACAAGGCCCCTCCGAGTCCATCCGGGATTCGCGCGAAATCAGGCCATCCTCCCTCTTCCGTGAATAGCGTCCCTTGGTTCCAGGGAGCGGTGCTCACCGGGACTCCGTTGACCGGCCCGAAGGGGGTACCGGCTGATGTTAGCACCTGCATGTAGACTTTCATGTTGTTCAAGCAGGCGCTGACGCCTGGCGCGTTACGACAATCGGACCACGTAGCGAGAAAACTTCCGTCATTCGTTGGCGTAAGCTGAGCGCGAAACTGGGAGTTGGGTGCCGCCACTACCGGCACGCCGTTTTTCGTCCATAGTGAGCTCCCATCGGAGCCGAGGCGCTGCGCATAGACGTTACATACATCGCCCGCATTGGCGCAGTCTTGAGAGTTATGCGAGGGATCGTTGCGCGAGTCGTCCCAAATGGCGACCGCTCCGCCCGCGCCGTCTCCGGCAAGATCACTGATAAACAGGTTGCCGGTGATGCTCACAACCATGACACCCCCAGCGCTCCATAAAGGGTTGCCATCGGGGTCCAGGCGCTGCGCCTCAATAGCTGGGAAACCCGCCAAGGTCGTGTCCCATGCGATAATTGCCCCACCTGCGCCGTCAGAAACCAAATCAAAGTCGTTGTTGTATGCTGAGACCATCCGTCCCACGGTCACGCCCGAATTCCACATAATAGAGCCGTCTGGACCGATCCTCTGCACCTCCAGTGGGACAGGGTCGATTCCGGCGCCATTTGCAAACGCGATGATTGCTCCGCCGGCGCCGTCGCTCACTGTCTTTACGGCTGTGAACGTTGGGTCTGGTGTCAGCAACACTCCCCCCGCGCTCCAGGCAGGAGTGCCGCCGGAGAGGATACGCTGAGCAAATATCGCGCAGCATTCGTCTGGACTCGGATCACCCTCCCAAGCGACGATCGCGCCTCCACTACCATCGGAAACCATGGAATAGTACTGCGGGTTACCGAAAGTCGCCGTCATCAACACGCCATCCGCACTCCATAGACGTGTTCCCGAAGAGTCCAAATGCTGAGCGAAAAGAGTGTCTGTGTACCGGCCGTCGAGCCAAACGATGATTGCTCCTCCTGCGCCGTCCGATACTGATATCGGTGATTCTTGCAGCGAGGAATCTTCGGTTATCGCAACCGGGCTGCTCCACAGCAAGGTGCCCGTCGCGCTAAGATGTTGGGACACTATGGGCTGGGGAGATTCCTGATTATCCCACGCCACAATTGCACCGCCCACGCCATCCGCCGCCATACCGATACCAGGATGGAGCGGGGAGCCAAGCCCAAGGTTACCCGTCCCGACGCTCACAGGGGCATCCCGTGACCACGTGTCGACAGGATACGGGAACAGTTGTGCCCAAGCACAGTAAGCTGCTGCGATGACAATACCTATCACGAGAGAAAGTTCGGTCCAGCGCGTGGAGTCTTACGCGAGCTTGAGGAAGATTGCGACTGCCGGCCTTTCGAATTCATAGCCACTAGAGCATGTTAACAGGCAGTGCTTGTGCGCAAGTGTTCGTGCTGCTTATCACGCGCGCGCGGAAAAATCATTCTTCAACCGGTTCAGCCATTCAAACGTCCCACCCGGCCGAAGCTACATTTGCAAAGGCCTTGAAATTACCGGATGAGATAGCGTCCCGGCTCTGGCGCATCAAGCTCGCGAAGAAGTGAAGATTATGCTCCGTCAAGGCGCGCGCCGCGAGTATCTCGCCCGACAAATATAGATGACGCAGGTAGGCGCGTGAATGGGTCTTACAGGGGCGGCATTCGCAGGCGGGATCGAGCGGAGTCGAGTCGCGCGCGTGCGCGGCCTGCTTGATCGAGATGGGCCCGGCGCTGGTGAAGGCCATCCCGTTGCGCGCATTTCGGGTCGGCAGCACGCAGTCGAACATGTCGAAGCCCATCGCAATCGCGGCGAGCAAATCCGACGGCGTGCCGACGCCCATCAGGTAGCGCGGCTTTTCTGCCGGCATCATCGTCGCCGACAACGCCGCCATCTCGAGCATCGCAGCCTTCGGCTCGCCGACTGAAAGTCCGCCCGCCGCGTAGCCATCAAACGGAATCGAGGTTATCTGCGCTGCACTCGGTTTGCGGAGATCTTCGAAAATGCTGCCCTGGATAATTCCGAACAGCGCCTGAGTCGTGCTCAGCCGCGCCGCGAGACTGCGCTCAGCCCATCGCGCGGTGAGCTCGAGCGACTTGAGCGCGCGGCGATGCTCGGCCGGGAACGGCGTGCATTCGTCGAGCGCCATCATTATATCGGCGCCGAGCTGCTGCTGGATGTCGATCGCGCTTTCGGGCGTGAGCATCAGCGGCGTGCCGTCGAGATGCGATCGAAAGTGAATCCCCTCTTCGTTGATCGAATTGATTTTCGCCAGGCTCATCGCCTGGAAGCCGCCCGAGTCAGTCAGCACCGCGCCGGGAAATCCCATGAAGCGCGCGACGCCGCCCATCTCGCGGACCAGGTCGGCGCCCGGACGAAGCGCGAGATGGTACGCGTTGGCCAGCACCATCGTGTAGCCCATCGACCACAACTCGTCGGGCGCCATCGCCTTGACCGCGGCGCGTGTGCCGACCGGCATGAAAGCGGGCGTCGCGACTGCGCCGTGCGGAGTTACGATCCGCCCGGTGCGCGCGTCGCCCTCGACCGCATTCACACTGAATTCGATTGGGCCGTTCACAGGATCAACATCGCGTCGCCGTAGCTGAGAAAGCGGTAGCGATGGCGAATCGCTTCGCGATACGCACTGAGAATCTGATCGCGTCCCGCAAATGCCATCGCCAGCGCGAGCACCGTCGTGCGCGGCATGTGGAAATTCGTCAGCATCGCGTCTGCCAGCTTGAAGCGAAAGCCCGGATGAATAAAGAC
>CAVQAR010000016.1:0-115703 GCA_963710425.1 uncultured delta proteobacterium | reverse complement strand
CGATTGAGCGCCTCGAGGCAGCGACCGGACTGTCCGCGGAAGATCGCGCCGCCATCCGCGGCGACAATGCGGCCCGCCTGCTGAATATTGGATCGAATTGATTCCGGTGTAGTCTAACCAGCGTGAGTACGACCCATCATCTGATCGTCAACGGTGAGTCGCACGACGTCACGGTCGACTACGACGATACGCCGCTGCTGTATGTCCTGCGCGATACTCTCGGCCTCAAAGGCACGCGCTTCGGATGCGGCAACGGCGATTGCGGCTCATGCACGGTGCTGGTCGACGGACGCGCGCTAAAGTCATGCGAGGTTGCGGTCTGGTCGGTGGCGGACAAATCCATTCTGACTGTCGAAGGAATCGGCACGATCGATCGTCTGCATCCGATTCAGCAGGCGATCCTTGACCTGCAGGCGGGCCAATGCGGCTACTGCCTTTCGGGGATAATCATGAGTGCGGTCGCGATGATTCAAAACGATCCGGGGCCGCCCGATCGTGACAAGATCGCGCGAACGCTTTCATCGAATCTATGCCGATGCGGCGCGCACGGACGGATCATCCGCGCGATCGAAAATGCGTGGCGCGAATGTGCCGCCGGAGCGAAACAATGAGCGAAGCGCGGCTGCCGTGGAGCCTGCAGGAAAATCCGCGGCTCAATAACTGGCTCGACTTCAGCGAGCCTGGCGTCGTGCGCGCGTTCACCGCCAAGGTCGAACTCGGCCAGGGAATCGTGACGGCGATGACGCAAATCGCAGCCGAGGAACTCGCATTGCCGCTCTCGCGCATCAGGGTCGTCTCGGGCGATACGCGCTGCTGCCCAAACGAGAGCTACACCGCCGGCAGTATGTCGATCGAGATTGGCGGCACGTCGCTGCGCATGGCCTGCGCAGAAGCGCGCGCCGCGATCGTTCGTGAAGCGGCGAAAATACTGGCCGCTGACGCTGCGCGAATCACCGTTACCGACGGCAAGATTCTTCTCGACGGCTCCGACTCTGGTCTCGACTACTGGAAAGTTGCGCCGGCACTCGACTGGTCGATGCCGGTGACTGGCGCCGTACCATTAAGCGATGCGCATCGCGCGACGATTCTAGGCAAGAGTGTCGCCCGGCTCGATCTCCCGGCCAAAGTCTCAGATGGCGGGTTCATCCAGGATCTCGAATTGCCGCAGATGGTCTATGCGCAGGTGATGCGTCCGCCATCGATCGGCGCTCGTCTCGAAACTCTGGACGAGTCGAAAATTTCGCGCTTGCCGGGCGTTGTCCGAGTCTTCCGCAGCGGCGATTTTGCCGCCGTGCTGTGCGAGCGCGAGTATCAGGCCGTCAAAGCGCTGGAGGCGATGCGTTCGGCGGCAAAATGGATCGAAGACGAAAGCGACTGGTCGATCGGCCGCAATTGGGCGGAGGACTTGCCCAAACTTCGCGCTATCGACAGCCAGACTGAGTCCGGCACGCCTGCTCCGCCATCGAAAGACGTAATCCGCGTATCGGCGCGATATTCCAAACCTCCGATTGCGCATGCCGCGATGGGCCCGTCATGTGCGCTCGCACAGTTTGACGGCGATACGCTGACGGTGTGGACGCATTCGCAGGGCGTGCATCCATTGCGTACCGCGCTCGCGAAGGCGCTCGGCCTGAGCCCCGAATCAATTGCCGTCATTCACGCGCAAGGCGCCGGATGCTACGGGCACAACGCAGCCGACGATGCGGCATTCGACGCCGCGCTCCTCGCGATGCACGCATCGCCGCGTCCGGTCCGCGTCCTATGGACCCGCGAAGACGAACTCTCATGGGCGCCGTTCGGCTCGCCGATGGTCGTGAAGATCGATGGCGCCGTGACCCCTGACGGCAAAATCGCCGACTGGTCAACCGAGATCTGGAGCGCGCCTCACGGGCGCCGACCGAGCCATTGGGCGGTCAACCTGCTCGGCGCGGCTCATCTCGAAACGCCCATTCCATTTCCCGAGCTGCACGAAGATATGCGCGTCTTTGCCGGCGGCGCCCGCAACTCCGAGCCGTCTTATGAAGTCGCGCATCGCAAGATCGTCCTCCACAGCATTCCAGGACTGCCGTTTCGCACCTCCGCGCTGCGGACGCTGGGCGGTTACGCAAACGTGATGGCCAGCGAATCATTCATGGACGAACTGGCCGACGCCGCAAATATCAGATCCGCTTGAGTTCCGTTTGCAAAATCTCCGCGATACGCGCGCACGCAAAGTCCTTGAGACTGCGGCGAGCATGGCCGGATGGAGCGGCGGCTTCGAACGCGGCACGGGCAGCGCCTGCGGCATCGGTTTCGCTCGATACAAGAACACGGCCGCATACGTCGCCGTGATCGCGCAGGTCGAGGTCGATGACGAAATTCGCGTGCGACGGGTTTGGTCTGCAGTTGACGCTGGTCTCGTCATAAATCCCGACGGCGTGAGGAACCAGATCGAAGGCGGAATCGTTCAGGCGATCAGCTGGACGCTGAAAGAGCAGGTCGAATTCGATCACGCTCGCGTCACCACTAACTCGTGGAAGAACTATCCGATCATCGGGTTCAACGAGATCCCGGAAATCGAGGTCACGCTGATCGAGTCGCTCGACCATCCACCGTTAGGAGTCGGCGAGGCGTCGTTGGGGCCCACCGGGGCGGCGGTCGCAAATGCGGTCGCACGCGCGCTCGATTTCAGAATTCGCGACCTGCCTATCACCCGCGCAAGGATTATCGCCGCAAGTACCGGCCAGAGAATCTCTTAGCGGCACAATGGGGGTCCACCCCGATCCAAACCTGGTCCAAGGACAATCCGTTGTCTTCCGGCGGCTTCACTGCTGAGAAGAGGGCATATTGATGAGCCCCCGGCGTGTGCCGACTCCTTCTTGGCGCGCATGCGCGATTATCTTGAAATGGCACAGTCGGTCCAGCCTTGGCGAATCCGCGCCACTGCTCATATCTGCCTTGTCATAGGCGTGCTCTCTTGCGACAGGGTAGGTTTCTGAAAGCTGAAGAGGCGAGGCTCCGACGCGGACCGCTGGTGCGCTATGATTTCGAGAGTGGGGGCGATAGGTTTTCTGCTGCGGCTGCGCAATCCAAATGACGTGCCCGTCATGCAATTTCGACAATCCCTCGGCAGCGCGGTTCTGCGAGCAGTGTGGAACGCCACTTGAACTGAAATGTCCGCGCTGCAGCGCGACCGTGTCGGCGGGAGCTCGGTTCTGCGGCGCCTGCGGTTCCCGGCTTGCAACTCTCGACGCCCCCTCTCCCGAACCCGCATCCTCAAAACCGCAAGTGGCCAACAGTCCCCCGGTCCACGCTTTTGTTCCTGACGTACCCGGCCATCTTGCGGAGAAGATTCTGAGCGGGCGCGCAGCGCTGCAAGGCGAGCGGCGGCAGGTGACGGTCCTGTTCGGGGACATCGCGAACTACACCGCACTCAGCGAGAAGCTCGATCCCGAGGAGGTCCATCGCATCGTTCAGCGCTGCTTCGAGCTGGTAGCCGCCGAAATTCACCGCTTCGATGGCACCATCAACCAGTACGGCGGCGACGGGTTCATGGCGCTGTTCGGAGCGCCGATTGCCCACGAGGACGCTGCGCGGCGCGCTGTGCATGCGGCGCTGGCTATTCAGCGCGCGCTCGGATCGTTCGGCCGGGACCTTGAGCAAGCGAGCGGGTTGGTCGTGCAGATGCGGATCGCGCTCAACACTGGAATCGTCGTGGTGGGCAAGATCACCGACGATTTGCACATGGACTACACCGCTATCGGAGACACTATAAATCTTGCTTCCCGGCTCCAGTCCGGCGCCCGCCCGACCACTGTCGTAGTCAGTGAAACGACCCGCAGGGCGATCGAAGGCTTCTTCGACACGGTTGACCTCGGAGAGTTGCAGATCAGAGGTCATGCTCCCGTGCGCGCCTTCGAGGTGGCAGCGGCGCGTTCGCGGCGCACGCGATTGGAGGTGACCGCGGAGCGCGGGCTCACTCCGCTCGTCGGCCGGGACCGGGAACTAGCGGCGCTCGAGGATTTGTTTCGCGAAGTTCGCGAAGGACGCGGGCAGGTCGTGTTCATCGCGGGCGAGGCTGGGATTGGCAAGTCGCGGCTGCTGCTCGAGTTTCGCCGGCGCCTCGAAGCCTCGGGCGATCCAATCACCTGGCTCGAAGGACGATGCGTCTCGTTCGGGCAGAGCAGCCCGATGCTGCCACTGATCGATCAGCTGCATGAAACTTTCGGTGTGCGCGAGGACGATGGCGAACCCGAACTGATCGCCAAGATCGAACAGAGCATGCGCGCGATGGGCGGGCTCGAAAAGGAAATACCTTACGTGCGCTATCTCTTCTCCGCCGACCCGGGCGATCCAGCGGTGGCCGCGATGGACGCGTCGGCGCGTCGCAAACGACTGTTCGATGCATTGCGCGCGCTGATGCTGCGCGGGGCGACGCTAAGACCGCTGGTGCTGGTATTCGAGGACCTCCATTGGATCGACACCAGCACGCGCGAGTACCTGGATTTCGCGATGGATTCGGTCGCCGGCGCGCGCGTGATGGTAATATTGACGCATCGCCTTGGGCAGATGAATCCGTTTCCCAGCCGAAGCTTTCACACCGCGCTAAATCTTCATCATCTTTCCGGAACGCAGGCTCTGGAAATGGCGACGCGCATGCTGGGAACAACGGAATTTCCCGAGGAACTAAAGATAGCGCTCGAGGAAAAGGCCGAAGGCGTGCCCCTGTTCGTCGAGGAGATGACCAAGTCGCTGGTCGATCTGGGCTTTCTTGAGCGTGAGAACGGACACTACCGGGTGACCAAGTCGCTCCAGGATCTGAGCGTGCCCGACACCATGCAGGGCATCATCATGGCGCGTCTCGATCGGCTCGGCGGCGACGGAAAGCGAATGGTTCAGCTGGCCTCCGTGATCGGGCGGCAATTCGTGGTGAGACTGCTCGAGCGGGTCGCCGGACTTACCGGCAAGCTCGAGGGGCTGCTAGCTGAACTAAAAGCGCTGGAGATCATCTATGAGCAGGGACTGCTCGCCGAGCCGGGGTACATCTTCAAGCATGCGGTGATCCAGGACGTTGCCTACAGCAGCCTGCTCCTCCAGAGCCGCAAAGACCTTCATCGCGCTGTGGGCGAGGCAATCGAAGAGCTTTACCGCGATCGGCTGACCGAGCACTTCGCCGAACTCGCGCATCATTTCGCCCGCGGCGAGGATTGGGCAAGGGCGATACAGTACAGCACGCTCGCGGGAGACCAGGCGGCGAACGTTTTTGCGAACGCCGAAGCAAAGAAACACTATTTCAGTGCGCTCGAGGCCGCGGCGAAGCTTTCTCCTTCTCCGGATTGGGAGGCGCTGCTCGCGCTCCACTCCAAGTACGCCGAAGTCATGTTGAATTTGAGCGAATACGACGACGCTGCCACTGAGTACCTGAAGGCGGTCGAGCTGGCGCGCAGCGCGGGCGATCGCCGCCGAGAAATGGAGGCTCTGGTCTGGCTCAGCGCAGCCTATGACCTTTCGCATCGCGGCGAGCCGGCGATCGATTATATCGAGCAGGCACTTGCGATCGCGCGGGAACTTGACGATCGCGAGTATCAAGCGATTTGCCTCGCCAGCCGGGTCGCAATCCGGACAGCTGGGTGGGGCCAGTTCGTCGAGACGACCCCCGATGCTGAAGAAGCTCTTCGTCTGTCCAAAGAGATCAAGAACCAGCCGTTGCTCGCCAGATCGCTCGTGTACCTGGGCGGAGCACTACAGTGGCGTGGCGAGTTTGACCGCGGCTTGGCGCATCTCAAGGAAGGAGCCGAGCTGGCACAGAAGATTCACTCGGGCTTCCACTATGGCTTCGGCATCTTCCTGATCGGAAACGCGCACCTGTCCAAGGGCAACTACGAGGAAGCGCTGGGCTGGTATAAGCGCCTGAGCGAGTATGGCTCCGCCTCAGGCGACAAATTCTGGATCGCGCGTGCGCCCAACTTGATCGGCGCGGTTCACCTGGAACTCTATGACCTGGAGGTTGCGGCGGAACGCAACCTGGAGGCCGAGGAAATTGCGAGAGCAGCGTGGCCGTGGCCGGAGCCGCGTGGGCATTCGTGGCTGAAGGTCGGGCTGGCTCATCTTGAAAAAGATCAACATGGGAAGGCCGAGGACTATCTGCAGCGCGCCTGGAATTTGCTGGAAGAGGACACCTGGTATCGATGGCGATGGCATATTCCGCTGCTCCGTGCTCGCGGCGCGTTGGCGCTGGCGGAGAACCGCCTCGATGATGCGTGGAAGTTCGCGGTCGAGTCGCTCGAGATGGCGTCCCGAAGCGACTCGCGCAAGCACATCGCGCGCGCCCAGCGGCTCGAGGGGATGGTGCTCGCCGCCAACGGCCGGCTCGAAGACGCGGCGCGAATCCTCGAATCGTCGGTGGCGCTCGCAGAACAAATCGGAACTCACCCCGATGTGTGGATGGCAAAGTGCTCCCTCGGGCAAGTTCTGCTCAAGCTGGGCAGGGACCGGGAGGCGGAGGAGCAATTGATGGACGGGCTTCGGACGCTCGAAGCCATTGCCAACAACTTGCACACGCCGGGCCTGAAGAAGGCGCTGCTTGCGTCCCAGCCGGTCGCGGAGCTCTATTCGGCGCTCGGCCGCAGACCTCCGATCGCCACCTGAGCGATCAACTGCTCGCGAAGCATTCGCGGTGGGTCCAGGATCTGAAACTTGCTCGTCGAGTCAGAGATCAGGCCGCGATCATCGGTCCCGCACCGTTTCGTCGTGGCACCGAATTTCATCACCACAGAGACAACGGCCCGGAATCAGCGTCAACCGCGGCCGTTGGCCTTCTCCGCGTCCACCGCTGCGCGTGAATCGCGCTCCACGCGCCGATTTCGTCGCTTCTCCAAAATGTAGGGAAACATGCCGAACTGATTGGCGGAGAGGGAGGGATTCGAACCCCCGGAGCCGTTAGGCTCACCTGATTTCGAGTCAGGCCGGTTAAACCAAACTCCCGAACCTCTCCGCGACAGATGAGCATCGATGTTTGCTCCCGCACAGTCAAGCTAACACGCGCCGTGGATGACCGCCGAGGTGGTTCCATTTTCCAATATTTCCGGAGTTTCGCGCCGGTGATCGTGTTCCTCGCCTCGGACGACGCAGCATGGCTGACCGGCGAGAGAATCAGCGCCTCTGGCGGCTTGCATTGACGTTTTGATTGCCTTGCCCGCGATTTTCCGATCATGCCGGAATTTGCTAGCGTGAGTTAGATTTCTCGAGCGAGCCGAGGAGCGCCTTTTTATGCCATCGAATTCGATCGCCGACCGAATCCCGACTTCATTCGACGTCACCTTCCAGCGCTACTACGACGTCGAGGCTCCCGATCTGCGCCGCCTCTACGAGAATGCCAAGCGCGACCAGTGGAACGCGTCCACTGACGTCGATTGGACGACCAGCGTTGACCTCGATCGCGGTATTTTCGCCGACGAGCTGGTCGATGGACACGGAACTCCAACGCTCGACCGGCTCGCGCCGCACGACTTCCAGCGCCTCAACGTCGAGTTCTCATGCTGGCGGCTCTCGCAACTGCTCCACGGCGAAGAAGGCGCGATGCTCGCCTGCAGCCAGCTCGTCGACATGGTGCCCGGCAACGACGCGAAATTCTTCCAGGCGACGCAGGTCGTCGACGAGGCTCGCCACGCCGAAGTGCTCAGCCGCTACCTGCTCGACAAATGCGGCGGAAAAATTTATCCGATCACCGGCAACATCAAAACGCTCTTCGACTATATTCTCGGCAACGGCAAATGGTTCATCAAAACCGTCGGCCTGCAATTGCTGGCCGAGACCTTCGCCGTGTCGCTGTTCCGGATGTTGATGGAAACGGCGAAGGATCCGCTGCTGCGCGGAATCTGCAAGCGCATCCTGGCCGACGAATCGCGCCACATGGGATTTTCGATCCTGAGCCTGCCCGACGAGATTCGCGGCCTCAGCGCCGGCGACCTCCACGAGCTCGAGGATTTCACGCGCGAGGCGCTGGTGCTCGTGATGACCGGACAATTCCCGCGCGAAGCTTACGAATCGATGGGCATGAGCGCGGCCGATATCCAGGCCGTGCAAAAGGCGCGCAAGCAAATCGCGCTCGGCAGCGAATACGCGCTGTTCCGCAAACTGTTCCGCCGCGAGATGCATCAGACCGTCGTCAGCAACATGCAGAAGGTCGGGCTGCTCAACGAGCGCACCTCGGCCTTCATGCGCGAGATGGGCATCAACACTTCGCTGGCGGCTGCCGCCTGAGATGGCCACCGCACCGAGTCCGCATCGTGGCGAAAAATCCGGACACGATTGGCGCGCGCAACTGGGCGCCAAGCTGGTCGCCGCGGACGAGGCCGTCTCGCATATCAAGTCGGGCGACCGCGTCTGTCTTTCGATCGCGCAGCAGACGCCCTTCGAGCTTTGCCCCGCACTCGCCGGCCGCTTGATGGAACTGGAAAACGTCGTCGTCAATCATGGCGCCGCGGTGATGAATTGGGATTTGCCGGGACTCGGCGAGCGCTTCCGCCTCGAGTCGATGTACCTCTCGCCGTACGACCGCGCGATCTACCATCGCGGCGACGCCGACTTCACGCCGATCCAGTATTACCGCGCCGGGCATCTGCCGCCCGCGCTCGACAACTTCAACGTGTACCTGATGACCGTGTCGCCGCCCGACGAGCACGGCTACTGCAACTTCGGCGAAGCGCAGATCATGTCGAAGCTGCTCGCGCGCAACGCGAAACTGGTGATCGCGGAGATCGACAAGAAATCAATTCGGGTTGGCGGCGACAACTCGATTCACATTTCGGAAATCGACTACTTCGTCGAGCGCACGATGGAGCTGCCGGAAATCATCCTGCCGCAGCCGGGCGAAGAGGAAGCGCGAAATATCGCGACCGTCTGCGGAATGGTCGCGAAGGAACTGATCCCCGACCGCGCGACGATCCAAATCGGCGTCGGCTCGATGTCTGGGATGCTGTGCAAGCATCTGCTCAATCATCACGAGCTCGGCATGCAGACCGAAATCATTCCGCTCCACACCGCGCCGCTGGTCGAGGCGGGCGTGCTGACCGGCAAGCACAAGAAACTTTTCCCCGGCCTCGTGGTGGGCGCCGGTATCGCGCCGCTGACGCCGCGCGAGGAGCTGGATTTCATCGACGGCAATCCCGCGTTCGCGCTGTACGACTTCAACACCACCGACGACATCCGTTTCGTCGCGCAGGAAGAGGGGCTCATCTCGATCAACAACGCGCTGGCGGTTGATTTGACCGGGCAGACCAACGGCGAGTCGATCGGACCGCTGATGTACACCGGCACCGGCGGCCAGACGGCGTTCGTCGTCGCGGCGTGCCTGGCGGGCGGCAAAACTGTGATCGTCGTGCCGTCGAGCTCGATAGTCCAGGGCAAGCGCATCTCGCGCATCGTGCCGATGCTCGACGCGGGCAGCGTGGTGACCTCACCGCGCGGCTTCGTGCATCACGTGGCGACCGAATACGGCATCGCAAATCTCAAAGGCAAATCGATCCGCAATCGAATCGACGAGCTGGTCTCAATCGCGCACCCCGACTTCCGCTCCGAACTCCGCGCCGAAGCCAAACGCCTGTACAAAGTCTGAGCGATAGAGTTCAGTCCCGCCTTCGACTCCGCGCTAACGGAAAAACAGTCATTTGCTAGTCCTTCGTTTGCGCGTCCCCCGGACAGAATCCGACTTTTAGTAGTCGGACAACGTGCGGGTCATTCCTCAAGTTTTTTGAACAGGTGAGGAAACACTTTAAACCACTGCAGGTATCCGATCGTGACTGACACCAGCCACCAGGTAATATCAGTGATCGTACCTGAAATCCCCGAAGTACTTTGGCAGAAATGCAATCCAACAACGAAGCACAAATAGTAAGCTAACCCACCAAGAACGGGAAAATAGACCATGCTTGCGGGGAATGAATAAATCATTGGTGGGAAAAAAGCTAGAAAGTATGCCTGCTCGTTGAAGCGCGGCTCCGCTTCGGAGCCGGCCACTGGGGCACAATAATAATCAAATGCTGAGAGCGATATTAGATGAATGACGCAGACGGAGAGCCAAATTGCGCGCGCTGATCCTAAGTGTCGGATTGCTACTCGATAATATAGGTATAGGACTATTGACCCCAGGATGATCGTCCCAGAAAGATAGGGATCAAGTAAAAGCCATAGCCAATCCATCTGGCGTAGATTCAGGCCTCTCTTCTCTAGCGGATGCTCGCGACTCGCGGCGGAAAGCGAGCAGTCCGACGAATCCCGGCGGACGCCATCCGTCGGTCGCTCATTCCTTGCTGCGGCGGTCGTACGAAATCGAGTACGCCGCCGATCGCGCGAGTAGAATCGGGTCGGCCGATAGCTCGATGCCGTCGGTCAGGTTCGTTGGGTCAAACACGAGGCGGCGCTCGTCGACGATGCTGGTCGGTGACATGCGGGCTATCTCGAGCCGCCCCAACTCAACCGTGGGCCGGTCGGCGGGCCACAAGGCGGTGACATCGTCTGTCGGATCAGTCTGCCCCGCCAGTTGCAAGAGAATGCGGAACACGACGGGACCATTTCGCAGGCGGCTCTCCAGCTCCTCGCGCAGAAAGTTCGCGCTGCGCGTGCTCGCATCAGCAGGCGAGAGATAGGCTTCCCCCGCTTCGGGCACCCAGTGATAGCGGCCGAATCGGCTGCTGCCATCGGCGGCCGTGAATTTAAAAGCGTGCTCGCCATGGTAGCTGCTCTGACCGTAGCTAGCCGGCACCGGCTTCTGCATCAGGCGCCCGATGAACGCGCCAGTGGACGGATGCTTCTCCAGAAAGCGCGGCACCGCGTCGGGCCGGGGTTGTCCGGTAGCAGGGTCGGGGAGTTGGGCTTGCAGAAACGCCAGGAAGTCTTCAGGAGTTCGTGCGGGAAACCCCTCGATCGAGAGCGCCAGGATGTCTGCATTCTTGCCGTCAGGTAGTTGAAACTTTACAGCCATCGCCCGCGGAGCGGGTAGGCCATCGTGCACGTCTGGATCGCCGTTCGCATTCGAGAAGCGGATAACCGTCGGCACAGCTTCGCCTTGCAGATGCGGCGCCCGACTCACACCGCGCGCCGGTGGTGCGCCGCGAAATGTGCCGTGACAGACAAGCCCTTTGGCATGAACGGGGCGAAATCCGGGGTGTGGCCCTGCCAGCGCGCGCATGGTCTCGACGATTTGAGCAATAGGTGCGGCAGATTCCGACATTGTGGGACTCCTTTTCGCGCGCAGGACTTTCGCTACTCGCGGCGGAACGACGAGCATCCCGACGAATCCCGGCGGACGCCATCCGCCGTTCGCGCACGCGTTGCACACCGTGTACTGGCGGTGATGCCCGTCCTCGACGCCCGTCAGCGAGACCGCGCTCTCGGTTGATATCGGCTTGTTGCACGCGACGCAGGTCGCCATCAGCGCCTTGTTCAGTTTGGCCTTGTCACTCGGCATCGCGTGCCCGTCGCTCTTCTGAATTTTTCATTGGTATCAGTACACTAGCGAAGAATCAGGCCGGGAACACGATTCGCGCGTTCTCGCCGAGCAGTTTGCGCTGGCGCGCTTCACTCAAATTCGAGATTGAATTTCGAATCAGGTGCGGCGCTTCGAGATTGGAATCGACGTGCGGAAAATCCGATCCCCATAGCACGCGATCCTCGCCCAGCAGATCCATCACCGCGCCTATCGTCCGCTCTTCTGGCTCCGCGACCACCCAGATGTTGCGGCGAAAATAATCCGACGGCTTCAACTTGGTCGGATAGGTCCAGCCGAGCAACTCATACTTCTGATCCATCCGATCCATGATGTACGGCGCCCAGCCGCATCCCGCCTCGACGCACAAAACCTTGAGCCGCGGGAAGCGATCGAACAATCCGTCGGCCACCATCGTCATCGCGGCCGGCACCACCTGCGCGAATCCGCCGAGCGCGAATCCGAACACGGTGCGGAACTCGCCGGGCTGATAGAACTGCCCGATGATTCCCGGCGCGCGGTTGAAGCGCACGATCACGTGCAGGCACGCGGGGATGCCGGCCTCTTCGCATTCGCGCCAAATCGGATCGAAGTCAGGATGCGAGAAGCGTCGCCCGCCGACATTTTCCGGCGCGAGGAAAATTCCCTTGAAGCCCAGCTTGATACATCGCTTGAGCTCGATCAGCGCCGATTCCACGTCCTGCAACGCGATATGCGCGATCGGAATCACGCGGCTGCGCACCGGGCTCGCGAAATCGTTGATCCAGTTGTTGTAAGCGCGCGCGTACGCCGCCGCGAGTTCGTGATCCGCGACGTCCCACAAAATCCCGACCGTCGGGAACAGCACGCCCGCGTTCACGCCCCATTCGTCGAGCAGCTTGACCCGCGCCTCGGGGAGATAACTCGCCGGCGGGCATCCGTCGAGGTAACCGAGCCGGCCCGGGACGAACAGTTCCTGCCGCGGCTGATTGGCGCCACCGAGTCCCGCCAGCATCCCCTTCAGCAGCGGCTGATTATCGACCATCAGGACCTCGAGCCCGTCGCCGGGATCCTTGATGATCCGAATAGCGCGATCGCGAAACTTCGGCTCGAGATATTTTTCCCAGAGATCAGGCGGCTCCATCACATGCGAGTCGCAATCGATGACAATCGAATCAGAAGAGTTCATTTCCAAAAATGTAACACGTTAACGCGACGCCGAAAGAACCAGCGCGCGCTGAACCGCGGAGGTTTGATCGCACCTGCGCCGCGATTTGGTGTAAAAACACGGTCAGATCGCGGTTGTGCGGAGGTGAATTTCGAGGCCTTGACCTCGTCTATTGCTCTAGGTGACCGTAACCGCCATCGACCGCCAGATGCCCGAATGCAGCGAAATTGGCCTGATGCTCAGCGCCGCCGGCGACGGCGAGCTCGAGCCCAACGCCCTGCAGGAGGTCACGCATCATCTAACCGCGATGCGCCTCGTGTGCGGTTGCTCAATCCGACTACTCGACGATTGGCACGCGAACTCAGGAAAATCGCGGTCGAGCCTTCACTCGAAGGATTTACCAAATCGGTACTGGACGTAATCGCAAAAATTGTCGCCGTCGCGATGCTCGTGATCGTCCTGCACAGTGTGATTGTCGGCCCCATTCGCTGAAAACCTCGCGCGACCAATACCTCAGACCGTCGCAAGCAGACCGCCGATTGCGCCGACCCGCCTGGTTGACGTGCGAGTCGATTCGGCCTTCGTCGCCGACGCCAACTCCGGCGCTTTCAGCCACACCGGCGCGCGCACCCAATCCGGCAAGATGCTGGTGTTCAACCTGCCGGGCGGCAAGACTCTTCACGTGCATGCCGCGCGCAATCGGTGGAAATATGATCGCGATGCAGGTCGTCCTGTTCGACGGCAATCAGCCTGCGATGACCGCCGAAATGAATCTCGAGAGCGGCGACACGTTTGCTCTTGAGCGGCGAAAAGTACGGCGAGGGCACTCTCCTGATTCGTATCAGCCCGACCACCGCATCCATCGACGCTCCACGCACTCAACAAGCGTCGTAGCGGCGATCACTTGCCGCCCGCGACCGACCCGACAATCGCAATCACAGAACGCCACCGCGCCGATGATTACCATCAGCCCGATCATCTGCGCGATCCCATGCGCGGTCGTCTGCTGACTCTCCGAAATCGGCTGCTCGACGTGCGCCGAATGCGCCCCCGAATGGTATCCGCTGTGCGACGTATAGTAGATGCCGGTGCCCGGGATTCCGACCGTCCTGCGAATCCCCTTGCTGCCGAACGTCATGTGCGCGCCGCGCATCCCGACCGTCAAACTCGGCCCCGACTTCGAAACGTTGACCGACAGTCCCGGAAAAATCGACACGCGCCGATAAAATCTGAAATTCCCCATCGCCCCACCCTCTCCTCTTATTCTCGCTCGCGACGCATGCGAAAAAATCCGCGCATCAACTCCGCGCATTCAGGTTCCATCACGCCGCCGATGACTTCGATTCGATGGTTCAACCGCCGTCTCTGCCGATATCGTACACCGACCCCAGCGCACCCGCCTTGTCGTCACGCGCGCCGTAAACGACTCGCACGATTCGCGCATTCAGCATCGCGCCGACGCACATCACGCACGGCTCGAGCGTGACGTATATCGAGACTGTCGTTCAGCCGGTACGTTTTGAGCGTCGAGGCGGCCGCGCGGATTGCCAGGATTTCCGCATGCGCCGTCGGATCGCCGAGGCCGATCGGCCGGTTATGCCCCGCACCCACGATTTGCCCATCCGCGACCGCGACCGCGCCGACCGGAACTTCGCCCTCCGCCTCGGCGCGACGCGCTTCGGCGATAGCCTCGGCCATAAACTGCAAGTGTTCGTTGGGCGTCATGCAACTCGTCCAAATAGCAGATTGACATTGGCGAAGCCTCGCACCAAGATCGGCATTGGGAGCCGACGACATGAAAAAACTAATCGCAATCGCCATTTTTCTGGCCTTCGGCGCGGCGAGCGCCGCGTTTGCCGGCACTCGCGTCGAGATTAAGGATAGCGAGCAAGCCGCGGCGGAAAAGGACATGCACCTCCGCTACGATCATCCGAAGACGCAGGTCGTGCCCAACGACCAGCTCAAGGTCGTCGTCACGCGCGACGTGATTATGCATTCGTGCTGCATGCCGCCGAACCTGGTCGTCTCGGGAAAAATCACCAACACCAGCGACAAGCCGATCGACTACGTCCGCCTGCACTTCGCCTTCGAGGACAAGAGCGGCAAAATTCTCCACGGCGAGAGCCTCTACAACCATCATGCCGAAAGCCTGTCCGACGATCCGTACGTCCAGAAAATTCTGAACGAGAAGCCGCACTTCGATCCGATCCAGCCGGGCCAGAGCGACACCTTCGGATTTTCGATTTCATGCACCGAGCTGCCGGTGTTCTCAAAGGTCGAACTCTTCTCCAACGACATCAAACAGTAGCGCGCCGACTGGGGATGAACTTTTCCGCCTGACCCCGCCAACTTTCTGTGTTATTGTCGTCCGATCCCCTTCTTACTATCGGAGGGGTCTTTCTCGGATCCGGTTCCCCTTCCCGCTCGGGAAGGGGTTAGGGGTTAGGTTGCCGGGAGCCAATGAGCAAGCAAAAAACAATTTCTGACGGAACGAAGCTACCGATGGTACCGCGGCCCTCTCAAAACCACCACAGGTGGTATAATGCCTGATATCGGCGCAATCGAACCGACCGCACTCAAGGCCCGCCTCGACCGCGGCGACCAAATTTTCATCCTCGACGTCCGCGAACCATTCGAAATTTTCGTCGCGCCCTTCCCCGGCGCGACTCACATCCCGATGGGCGACATCCCGTCGCGCCTCACCGAACTCGACCCCGATCGCGAGACCGTCGTCGTATGCCATCACGGCGTCCGCAGCGCGCAGGTCGCGATGTACCTGGCGCGGCAGGGTTTCGATCACGTGCTCAATCTGTCAGGCGGTATCGACGCGTGGTCGGAGGACGCGGACCCGACGACGCCTCGCTACTAAGCGGAATGCGCAACGCGCAATAATGCCGAACGGAAATCCCACGATGACTTACCTCGCAGCCGCAATTCAGATGAACGCCGGCCCCGACAAGCCGGCGAACATCGAGCGTGCCGAACGCCTCGTTCGCGTCGGTGCGGCGCGCGGCGCAAATCTCGTCGCGCTGCCCGAAGTCTTCAACTGGCGCGGCAAGCGCAACGAGCAGGCGGCCGCCGCGGAAACGCTCGACGGTCAGACGCTCACGCTGATGTCGCGGCTGGCGCGCGAGCTGCAAATCCATATCGTCGCCGGATCGATCACCGAACACGTCGGCGAGCGAATCGCGATGCTACAACACGTCGGTGCTGCTTGGCCCCGACGGCGAGCAGAATCGCGGTGTATCGCAAGATTCACCTGTTCGACGTCGATCTCCCCGGCCGCGTGACGGTGCGCGAGTCCGACGCCAAGCTCGCGGGCGACGATGTCGTCACTGCTAGCACGCCGCTGGGCGCGATCGGACTCAGCATCTGCTACGACCTGCGCTTCCCGGAACTTTATCGACGCCTCACATTCGCCGGCGCACAAATCATCGCGATTCCGAGCGCGTTCACCTTCCCCACCGGCGAAGCGCATTGGGAGGCGCTGATTCGCGCCCGCGCAATCGAAAACCAGGCGTACGTGATCGCGCCCGCGCAGTTCGGCCCCAACATCTACGGCTACAGCGACTACGGCAATTCGATGATCGTCGATCCATGGGGCCGCGTGCTTGCGCGCGCGTCGGATCAGGAAGGCGTCGTCGTCGCGCCGATTGATCTCGAGTACCAGGAGCGCGTGCGGCGTGAGTTGCCGGCCCTGAAGCACGCGCGCCTGCGCGGATGAGAAACGGAGGTTGAGATGATCACGCTTTATCATGCGCCGCGCTCGCGCTCCTCGCGCATCATTTGGCTGCTCGAAGAGCTCGGAGTGCCTTACAAAATCGAGCTCACATCGATCGTGAGGGGCGACGGCACCGGCGCGCCGGCGCCCGACAGCTACACGCGCATTCATCCGCTCAAAAAAGTGCCCGCGATTGATCACGACGGCGCCGTCATCTACGAGTCCGCCGGCATCGTCCTCTATCTCACCGACGCGTTCCCCAAAGCTGGAATCGGTCCGATGGTCGGCGACCCGAAGCGCATTGATTACCTGCGCTGGCTTTTCTTCTATCCGTCGATTCTCGAACCCGTCGCAGCAGCGCGCTTCCGCGGCTGGGACAAGGATCAAACGAGCGGTTTCGGCAAGTTCGAGGACGTCGAGGGTGTCATCGCGCGGGCGCTCGAGGCCGGCCCGTATATTCTCGGCGAAAAATTCTCAGGTGCCGACATTCTGTATTGCTCAACCTGCCAGTTCTTCAAGGGTAACCTGTTCCCCGCCCGCAAATGCTACGACGATTACGTGGCGCGATGCACCGCGCGTCCGGCGTACGTTCGCGCGATCGCAAAGGACAACGGCTGACTAACGCGAGGATCCCATGAACAAGCTCGCTCTTCTGACTCTCACGCTTGCTCTTTCGATGAACGCGCCGGCGTTCGCGCACGACATGGCCGCGATGGGTGATATGGACGGCGACTCCGCGCCGAACGCGATGGGCGGTCAGATGGGAATGGGCGCGCACATGGTGATGACCGATTCGCGTCCGCAAACTCCGCAGACGTCGAACGCGCGCGCGACGTGATGAATACGCTGCGCCGCGCGCTTGTGAAGTATCACGATTACCACGTCGCGCTGGCGGAGCACTACGAGATCTTTCTGCCGACGGTGCCGCAGGACGTTTACCACTTCACCGACTACGCCGCCGCGCAGCAGGAGTACACCGGGCATTTCGATCCCGCGCGCCCCGGCTCGCTGCTTTACGTGAAGAATTCGAGCGGCGACTACGTCCTGGTCGGCGCGATGTATAGCGCGCCCGCCGACTACACGCCACGATCAACTCGACGCGATCATCCCGCTGAGCGTCGCGCACTGGCATGCGCACACCAACATCTGCCTGCCCAACGGCGTCACCCTCGAAGACATCCTGCGCGGCGACGTCGGCGCGGGGCATCTCGACATGCCCGGGATGCTGCCGGTGTCGTCGAGTCCGTCCGCGCCCGCAATCAATCAGCAACTCGGATTCCTCGCCGACGGACGCTTCGGCTTCACCGGAAAAATCGCCGACGCGTCGGCCTGCAAAGCCGCCGGCGGCCATCTGCTCGATCAGGCGTTCGGCTGGATGGTCCACGTCTATCCATTCAACGGCGACGACCTGAAAGTAGCCTTCGGCATGACCGTCCCAAAACCGCCGGCCAACTGAATGAATCGTCACACGATTGCACTGCTGGCCTGGTCCTTATACTTGACGACGGGCTCGGCTGGCCTCTGGACCAATGCAATCTATTCGACCGAGGCTGCATGTAACGCTGCAGCTCAGAAAATTGCAGCGGAGGCCAAGGCGCAGGAAGCCAAAGATAAAGCAGCTGCAATAAAGGATCATGGATATTTTGCTACTACTATCGGATACGACGCTGTGTGGCAGTGCACAGAGGCAAAGATCGCAAATCCGAAGGCTACCAAGTGACCACCGCGCTTCCGAACGAAGATTCACGTTGACGCCGTCCATTCCGACGGGCCAACCAAGTTTCGCCTCGACCACCCCGCGCTCCGTGACACCGCGCTCTATCGCGGCTAGTATCTCTTACGCTCGAACATGCGCGCTTGAAGGATTTTTCTCATGGCTGATGGACCGCTGATTGGTTTTCGCGTCCTCGATTTGACCGCCGTCATCTCGGGGCCGTTCTGCACGCAGTTGCTTGGCGACCTCGGCGCCGACGTCATCAAGATCGAACCGCCCGAGGGCGACTCGATGCGCCGAAACGTCGGCCCGCAACGCGGCGGACTCACCGCGGCGTTCCTGAACTTCAACCGCAACAAGCGCAGCATCGTGATCGACATCAAGAAGGAGCACGGCCGCGACCTCGTCCGCCGGCTCGCGGTAAAGGCCGACGCGCTGGTCGAGAACAATCGCCCCGGCGTCGCCGAGCGCCTCGGCATCGGCTACACCGACATTCGCCACGCCAATCCCAAGGTCGTCTATTGCTCGATTTGCGGCTTCCCGCCGAAGGGCCGCCTCGCGAATTTTCCCGCCTACGATCCCGTCATCCAGGGCTACTCCGGGATGGCGTACGTTCAGGGCCTCAAAGCCGGACAGCCGACCGCGGTCAAGATGGCGCTGGCGGATAAAGTCAGCGGGATGACCGCGGCGCTCGCCGTCGTCAGCGCGCTGCATGCGGCGCGCGCCCGCGGCGTCGGCCAGTACATCAAGGTCCCGATGCTCGAAGCGATGATGGCGTTTACGGCCAACGATTCGATCTACGGCTACACGCTGCTGCCCGAAGATGAGTTCAAGCACCTCGCGCCCAAGAGCACGACGCTCGATCCGTTCAAAACGAAAGACGGATGGCTGACGATCGCGCCCTTCACCGACGCGCAGTCAAAGCGGCTGGCCGAGGCGGTCGGGCATCCCGAATGGTGGCCGGAAACGGCGGATCGCACCGAACGCGCCGAGCGCGGACGCAATCTGATGCGCGGTCTGGCAAAACTTTTCCCCGAAAAGAACACCGCCGAATGGTTGCCGGTGCTCGAGGCCGCCGACATCCCATGCGGCCCGGTCCACAACTACGAAACGCTGCTGACCGATCCGGAAATCGTCGAGAACGAAAGCTTCTCGGTTTACGATCATCCCACCGCAGGCAGCGTCCGCGCAGTGAATCCCGGCGCGCGATTCTCCGAAACCCCGATGAAGATGTGGCGAGTGCCGCCCAAGCTCGGCGAGCATACCGACGAAATCCTGCGCGAAGCCGGAATCGAACGCAGCCAGGTAGAAGAACTCCGCGCCGCGAAAGTGATCGTCTGATTCCTAACCTCTCCCCCCGGGAGAGGACGCGCCTCCGGCGCGGGCGAGGGCATTAACTTCAAGCACGATGCGAGCGCCCTCACCCGTGCGCGACAAAGTGTCGCCGCACGACCTCTCCCGCAGGGAGAGGTAATTCCCCGCTCAAAAAGTTCTAACAGGAACGAAGTCCCGCATCCTTCTTGATTCTAAGGTGCAGGGTTTAACCCTGCCGAAGGAAGTGTGAAACCCACGGCGGGTTTCACGTTAGATGAAGTGATTTACTCGAACATCTGCGGCTCGCGCGATCTCAGCCACACCAGCCCGCGATACATATAATGTACGAACGACGCCGCGGTGACTGCGACCGTCGAGATCAGCAGCGCGTTGAAATCGGCGGGCCAGTAGTTTCCCACTCGCGCCAGCACCGCGATCACGCATGCGAGCTGCATGAACGTGCTCAGCTTGCCGAGGTAGCTCGGCCGCACCGGCACGCGCTCGCCGGTGAAGAACGAAATCATCAGGTAGCCGACGACGATCACGATATCGCGAATCATGACCACGCTCAGCAGGTAGCCGGGCAGTTCGCCGTCGATGGTCAGCACGACGAACGCCGACACCAGCATCAGCTTGTCCGCGAACGGATCGAGGAACGCACCCAATTCGGTGCGCGAGTCGAACCATCGCGCGACCGCGCCGTCGAGTCCGTCGGTCACCGCCGCCGCGGCGAAAACGTACAGCGCTGCCGTGTATCGCTGCCGGGTCAGAAATATCAGAAAGACCGGAATCGACCCGATCCGGCACAGGGTCAGGAAGTTCGGCAAATTCAGCAGATGGGCATACGACGGCGCGGGCTGCGCGGCCGGATGGGCGCGGATGCTGCTATGTGAAGGCGCTGCCATCGTGATTCGGTTTCAACGCGACTCAGATTGCGGCGTCCGCAGCCTTGCGCAGGCGCCCCGCTACAGGAGCGCTCACGCGGGCTCGCACCGAAACCAGGCCGTCGCGATATTCCTCGCTTAGCACTTCTCCGTCCCGTCGCGCCATTGCCACCAAATCGCCGCGCTTGGCCGGGAACGTGACCGATACTTCCTCGCGCGAGCCGCCGAGATGACGCTCGATCGCGTCGAGCAAATCGTCGAGGCCCTCGCCCTTCAGCGCCGAAATCGAGACCGCGTCATGCGCCCCGTTTCGATTCGCGCCGTGCTCGGCGAGGTCGGCCTTGTTCATCACGACGATTCGCGGCGCCGCGCCCGCGCCGATTTCCTGCAGCACTTCATCGACGATCGTCATACGTTCCGACGGCCAGCGGCGAGCTCGCATCGACGACGTGCAACAGCATCGTCGCGGTGCGCACTTCCTCGAGCGTCGCCTTGAACGCGTCGATCAGCATATGCGGCAGGCGATGGATAAATCCGACGGTATCGACCAGCATCACGTTCATCCCGCTCGGCAGCTTGAGGCGCCGAATCGTGGGATCGAGCGTCGAGAACGGACGATTGGCAACTTCGACGCCGGCGTCGGTCAGCGCGTTCATCAGCGTCGATTTGCCGGAGTTCGTGTAACCCACCAGCGCGACGGTCGGAAACGGAACCTCGAGACGGCGCCGGCGCTGAATCGTGCGCGTGCGCTCGACCTGTCCCAGCCGCACCTTGAGCCGAGTGAGCCGCTCGCGCAGCCGCCGCCGGTCAACTTCGAGCTGGGTTTCACCGGGTCCGCGCGTGCCGACGCCGCCGCCGCCCGCGCCGCCGCCGCGAACGCGCGAAAGATGCGACCATTGGCGCGTCAGTCGCGGCTGCAAATAGCTGAGCTGCGCGATCTCGACCTGCAGCTTGCCCTCGAGCGTATGCGCGCGCTGCGCGAAGATGTCGAGAATCAGCTGGCTGCGATCGATCACGCGAATCTTGAGTTCATTCTCGAGATTGCGCGCCTGCGCGGGACTGAGCGCGTCGTCGAAAATCGCGAGCGACGCACCCTTCGATTGCGCCAGCTCGCGCACCTCGCCGGCCTTGCCCTTGCCGATAAAAGTGCGCGGGTCAGGCGCCTTGAGCCGCTGCCGAACAACCCCGGCAACTTCGGCGCCGGCGCTCTCAGTCAATGCTTTGAGTTCGTCGAGCGATTCTTCGCTGCCGATCCCCGCCTCGGAACCAAGTTCGATTCCGACCAGGACAGCGCTCTCGTGATGCTCGTGAGCAACGTCGTAAGACTTAGCCAGGTGATTACCTCGATCGCAGCGAAATCTACGACTCAAGCCTATCAGATACCGCCTTTTCTTAACATTGGGTGCAGGGGTCACCCCTGCCCAAGGAAGCGTGAAACCCACGGCGGGTTTCACGTAAAATGAAGTGAAGGTTCCCTACCTCAATTCCACCGCGCCGGGCGCGAGGATCTGCTCCAGCTCGGCGACGAATGCTCTCCGTCGGAGTTACGCGATAGCTGTCGCCCAGCAGCATCACCGCTTCGCGGCCGTCGTCGAGGCCGAGATGCAGATACGTCATCGACTTGCCGCGGTACCGCGCGAGCATCGACTTCAGCGCGTCGAGGCCGCCGTTTGCGAGGCGGCTCATCGGCGCCGTGATCCGCACCTCGCGGATCGATTCGAGCAGCGCAGAATCGAGCGGAGTCAAACTTTCGAGAATAATCTGCGCGCGCTCGTCGTCAACGTCGAGCTTGCCGCGCGCGACCACCGGCTCGTCGCCCATGATGATCGCTTCGAACTTCTGGTAGGTCTCCGACCACGCGATCGCTTCGACCGCGCCGTCGCGATCCTCGAGCGAGAAAGTCGCGTAGCGCTTGCCCGACTTGTTGTTCTTCAGCTTCACCGCGTGAATCACGCCGGCGATCTGCACCGGGCTGCCGTCGGGCGCCGACGACAGATCGGCGGTCGTGACTTTGCTGATTCGCGCGAGCTCGCGCTCGTACTTGTCCAGCGGATGAGCCGTGATGTAGAAGCCGAGCGCTTCCTTTTCGTATTTCAGTTTCTCGCGGGCGTCCCATTCCGGAATCGGCTCGCGCGCGGCCAGCTTGGGCACTTTGACCGCGCCGCCGAACAGGCCGATCTGATTTTTCTCGGCATCGCTCTGCGCCTTCTGCGCGAGCTTGATCGCCTGCTCCGCCTCGGCCATCAGCGCGGACCGCACCGCGCTCACCGAATCGAACGCGCCGCACTTGATCAGCGCGTCGAGCACGCGGCGGCTGATCAGTTGCGCGCCGACGCGCAGGCAAAAATCCGCCATGCTCTCGAACGGGCCGTTGGCCTCGCGCTCCGCGACGATTGCCTCACCCGGCTTGCTGCCGACGCCGCGAATTGCCGCCAGGCCGAAGCGAATCGCGCCATCGGTGACCGCGAACTTGACCCGGCTCTGATTCACGTCGGGCGGCAGGATCGCAATCTTCATATCGCGCAGCGCCGCGATATTTTTGTAGGTCTTGTCAACGTCGTCCATGTCGAGCGACATCAGCGCCGCCATGAACTCGTGCGGATAGTGCGCCTTCAGATAGGCAGTGCGATAAGTGGTGAGTGCGTAGGCCGCACCGTGCGAACGCGGAAATCCGTACGACGCGAACGTTTCGATTTTTTCAAAGATCGAAGTCGCGAGCGATGCCGAAAGACCGTTCTTTTTGGCGCCATCGATAAAGCTCTCGCGCTCTTTTTCCATGACGGCCTTATTCTTTTTGCCCATCGCGGCGCGCAAGATATCCGCTTGCTGGAGCGAATATCCGGCCAGCGCCTGCGCCGCGCGCATCACTTGCTCCTGGTAGACGATGACGCCATAGGTATCGCGCAACACCGGTTCCAGCAGCGGATGATCGTATTCGACCGGCTCCTTGCCCTGCTTGCGATCGACGAAGTGCTGAACCATCGTCTTGCCGTCTTCAATCGCGTCGAGTGGGCCGGGACGGAACAGCGAAATCGCGCTGATCACGTCCTCGAAGTTCGAGGGCTTCAACTCCGTGATAAACCGGCGCATCCCGGAGCTTTCCATCTGGAAGACGCCGACGGTGTCGCCGCGCGAAAGCGCCTTGTAAGTATCGGCGTCGTCGAGACGGAGCCGGTTCAGATCCGGCGGCTGATTGCCACCCGCCCTGATCAGGTCGAGCGTATCTTTGATCAAGGTGAGATTCTTCAGCGCGAGGAAATCGAACTTGATTAACCCGATCTCGTCGATACCCTTCATCGAGTACTGGGTGATCGCGAGCGCAGCCTCGTCGCGTTCCTTATCAACGTAGAGCGGCACCAGGTCGGTGAGCGGCTGATCGGAAATCACGACGCCCGCCGCATGCCGCGACGCATGGCGCAGCAGGCCTTCGAGCTTGAACGCGTAGTTGAAAAGATCGGGATGCAGTTTGCGCTCGGCCTTGAGCCGCGGCTCCATTTCAATCGCGTCAGCGAGCGGGAAATCGCGGCCCTGCTTGGGCGCCGGATACAGCTTGACGATCTTGTCGGTCTCGGCGAAGGAAAGCCCGAGCACGCGCCCGACGTCGCGAATCGCCTGCTTGCCCTTGATCGTTCCGAAAGTGATTATCTGCGCGACTCGGTCAGCGCCGTATTTTCCGCGCACATAGTCCAGCAATTCGTCGCGGCGCTCGTAACAAAAATCGGAATCGATATCGGGCATCGACTTGCGTCCCGGATTCAGCCATCGCTCGAAGATCAGCTTGTGCTCGATTGGATCGACCTCGGTGATCCCGAGCGAATACGAAACCAGCGAGCCGACCACCGAGCCGCGGCCCGGACCGACCGGAATCCCCTTGCTGCGCGCGTGACTGATATAGTCCTGAACGATCAGCATGTAGCCCGCAAATCCCATCTCGCGGATCAGCGGCAGCTCACTGCCAAGCCGCTCGTAATATGGCGCTGGTTCGAATCCGTCACCAACGCGCGCGCGAATTTCTGTGAGTCGCTCTTCGAGTCCCTCGCGCGCGCGACGCTCCATTTCATCTCCGAGGTTCATTTCGGCTCCGCTCTTGTCGGTTGCCGTATAAACCGGGAAATGGAACTTGCCGAACTCGAATTCGAAATCGACTCGCCGCGCGATCTCGACGCTGTTGCGCACTTCTTCGGAGTCCGCGCCGAACGCCGCCGCCATTTCGTCGGGGGTCTTGACGTACAGCTCGTCGGTATCGAAACGCCATCGCGTTTCGTCGGCCATGGTCTTGCCGGTCTGGATGCAAAGCAGGACTTCGTGCGCCTTGGCGTCGTCGCGATGCAGGTAATGACAGTCATTGGTCGCGACGAGAGGCAGCCCGACCTGCTTGCCGATCTCGCGCAGCGCCTCGTTGTACGGCGAATGAAGTTTGTTGTCCTGGAGTTCCAGATAGTAGCGCCCCGGGAACATCTTTGCGTACGACTCGGCCGTCTCGCGCGCCTTGTCCATCCGATCCGCGCGGAGCCATCGCGCGATCTCGCCCGAAAGACATCCCGAAAGCACGATCAACCCGTCGGACAGCTCGGCGAGGATTTCCTTGTCGACGCGCGGTTTGTAGTAGAGGCCGTCCTGGTAGGCGGTCGTGAGCAGCTTGCAGAGATTTTTGTAACCGTCGCGATTCTGCGCGAGCACGATCAGATGAAAATTGCCGCCGCCGTCGAAGTCGTCGCTGCGCGGGACCTGCGTGCGATCAGTGCGCTTGCCGGGCGCGAGATAGACCTCGCATCCGATGATCGGCTTGACGCCTGCGGCCTTGGCCTTCTGATAGAACTCGACCGCGCCGAACATGTTGCCATGGTCGGTCATCGCGATCGCTTCCATCCCCGACGCCTTGGCGTGTTCGATAAGCGGCCCGATTTTGTTGGCGCCGTCGAGGAGGCTGTACTGCGTGTGGACGTGAAGATGGACGAAACTCATAGCGGCCCCTCCCCCTGCACCGGACTCGCGACGTGAGCCGCGCGCCCGTTCCCCTCGCATCGAAACCGCTCGCGCGCGCCGATTCGCGACGCGCGCGAGCGAGACTGAAAAAACTACTTCTTTTTCTCGGCGGCCTCGGGCTTCTTGCCAGCCTTTGTCCTTGTCGCCGCCTTCTTTGGCCGCGCCCTCTGCGGGAGCTGCCGCAGCGCCTTCTGCCGGTGCAGCGCCTTCGACCGCAGCGCCTTCGACCGGTTCCGCAGCCGCGACGACCGCGACTTCCGCGACGGTCGGCGGCAGCACTGTCACAACTGGATAGTCGGTATCGAAAATCGGCTTCGCCTTGTCGGGAAACTTCACCGCCGAGACGTGGATGACGTCGTGGATGTCGACGTCAGTAACGTCCACCTCGATCGAGTCGGGAATTTCCAGCGGCAGACATTCCACCGTCGCGGTGCGCTCGAGCGGCGCCAGGATTCCACCATTGGCGACGCCCTTGGCTTTGCCGATGAACTTCAGCGGCACTTCGACCCGAATCGCGCGGTTGAGATCCACCTCGTACAAGTCCGCGTGCAGGATTTCGCCCGACACCGGCGTGCGCTGGATGTCCTTTAGGATCACGTGCTTGCCGTCGAGCTCCGCCGTGTTCGACTTGAGCTTGATGATTCGCGTATGCGCCGCCGCTGAAATCCTGGCCTTCAGCTCGAGGCGATCGATCGCCAGCGCCATCGGCGACGTCGTCGGTCCGTACAAAATTGCGGGCACGCGGCCGCTGCGCCGCAGCGCATTGTTCTGACCCTTGGGTCGGGTCGCACGTTTCTCGCAGGCTAGTTCACCGGTTTCCATGTTTCCTCGCTTGATGGTGCGCGCGCTCAGCCAAAGAGCGAGCTCACCGACTCCTCATTATGAATTCGCTTCATCGCTTCCGCCAGCAGGCTCGCGACCGAGAGCGGGTGCAACTTGGTCAGCTCGGTCTGCGCCTTGGCGCGCAGCGGAATGGTGTTAGTCGTAACAATTTCCGTGATGTTCGATCTGTTGAGGCGATCGCACGCCGGATCCGACAGTATCGGATGCGTCGCGACTGCGATCACTTCCGTCGCGCCGGCATTCACGACGACCTTCGCCGCCTCGGTGATCGTGCCGGCAGTATCGATCATGTCGTCAACCAGCAACGCGATCGAGTCCTTCACTTCGCCGACCAGCTGCATCTCGGCGACTTCGCTCGCACGCCGGCGCCGCTTGTCAATAATCGCGAGGTTCGCATTGAGCCGCCGTGCGTAGGCGCGCGCACGTTCGACACCGCCGGCGTCGGGCGATACGACAGAAACTTTCTTCCCGTCGATTCGCTTGCGCAGGTAGGTGATCAGCACCGGCATCGCGTACAGGTTATCGACGGGGATATTGAAGAAGCCCTGAATCTGACCGGCGTGGAGATCCACCGTCAGCACGCGATTGACGCCGGCAGTCGTGATCAGGTCGGCGACGACCTTGGCGCTGATCGGCACGCGCGGCGCAACTTTGCGATCCTGGCGCGAATAGCCGAAGTACGGAATGACTGCGGTGATACGTCCCGCCGACGCGCGCCGGAGCGCATCGGTGAGCAGGATCAGCTCCATCAGATTTTCGTTCGGCGGCGTGCAGATGGACTGAATGATGAAGCAATCGCCGCCGCGGACGTTCTCGCGGACTTCGATCATCACTTCGCCGTCGGGAAAGCGGCCGACCTCGGCTTCGCCCATCTTCACGCCAAGATGCTCCGTGACCTCGCGCGCGAGCGCATGGTTCGAGTTCCCGGTGAAGACTTCGAGCTGGTCTTTGACCCTGTCCGACATTTCAATTGCCTCGCGTCGTAATCATCATCAGACTGCCGCAAATCACCGTTGAGCCTGGCTGGGCGGGAAGGATTCGAACCTTCGAATGCCAGGTCCAAAGCCTGGTGCCTTACCAGCTTGGCGACCGCCCAGCGCCGTTGAATTCAAATGCGGCCCGCACAGAGCTCTCCAAATCAACCTCGTCAAAATAGCAGCCGGCGAAACACCACTCGGGCGCTCAGCCGGCGAAAAAACCAAATCCAATCTTTACGGACCGAACCGTCGCGATAACGCAGTCGCGCCGACCCCTGCCCGGACTTTTCGACTTTAGCAGCCTGCGTGCAGGAAATGCGATGTTATTGATGCGGTTTTTCGCTGTCAATCCGCCGCTAGCGCGAGCATGCACAGGTACGGCGAAATTGTGGATATCAGGCTACTTCATCGTCGAATTCGTCGCCGAGGGTTGAGGCCGCGATCACTGTCGCGAACGGCGCACGCTTGCGAATCCTGATCGCTGCAGTTTCGGCCTCTTCGATCGAATCGAACACGCCAAAGACCGCGCCACCGCTGCCCGACATCTGCGCCGCGCGCGCGCCTGAATCTTCAAGTAATACTTTAAGGCGGCGAATCTCCGGAAATTGCGCAATCGCGACCGGCGCCAGATCGTTCACCAGTAGTTCGGGCGAGATTTCACCGCGCGCGATCGCTTCGATGTGATCGTCGGGCGCTGCGCCGCTCCATCCCGCAGGCTCGAGCGCCCCGAAAATCGCGGCGGTCGAAACTTCGAACGGGGGCACGGCTATTACGATTGGCAAACTCGGGAACGCCCTCAAATGCGTCGATTCGCTCGCCGATTCCTGTCACTCGTGACGGCCGCGGATCCAGAAAAAACGGAACGTCGGCGCCCAGCGACAGCGCGATTCGATGCAGCTTGCTCATCGCCTCTTCGTCAGTGAGCTGCGCGGCCGCCGCCATCATGCACAAGACCGTGGCCGCATCGCTGGAACCGCCGCCGAGACCGGCGCCGATGGGGATGTGTTTCTTGAGCTCGATCGACACGGCGGCGAACAGATCGAATTCGCTCATGTACGCGCGTGCCGCGCTCGCCGCCAGGTTGTTCTTGCTCCTTGCGAGTTCAGGGAGATTGCAGCTGACGGTAACCGAGGGCTCGTTGGCGGCGCGGATTTCGAGGCGGATTTCGTCAGCGAGCGTCAGTGGCAGGAAGACCGAGTCGAGCTCGTGATAGCCGTCGTCGCGGCGGCCGGTTATGCGCAGGAACAAATTGATCTTCGCACATGCGCGTCCGGATAGCTCCGTTACCATCGCGCAAATTCTATTCTATCTAGGCGCTCGAGGCGCGCCGGGCAACGCGTGCGGCAGATGCGCGTCATCGTCGGGGCGGCGAAACGCGCTGCGGGAATCCTGCTGAATCACGCTGATGAAACCGAGCAGCGTAAACAGCACGCCGAGCAATACCATGACGCGGCCGGTCAGGAACGCGGCGTGATAAAAATCCATCCTCGCCGTTGCGTACGACGCCTGGCGCTGCTCAGCGGTGAGCGGCTCGAGCACCGCGCCGCCCGCGCCTGCGTCGAGCTCGTCGAAACTCCGATAGTCAGTCGTGGCGTCAGCGGGCTGCTGATGCGCGACGATCATGCGGCTGTAAATCTGAGTCCGCTCGACGCCGATGACCCAGTTGGCGGCGCCCAGCATGATGAGTCCGAGGCCGACGACAATTTTCCAGTCGGTATATAAATCAGGAAGCTTCATTCATTCCTCGGGTCGAGACTAAGGCGCGAAAGCAAGGAAAACAATGCCAGCGTGCGCGATCTATTCACTGCCAGCGCGCGATGATATTTTCTTTGCGACAAGGGTTCTCACCACGACAATGATTCTCTAAGACAATCTCCCGCTTCGTCGCGCAATGAAGCCTCCCCAAGTTGGAGGTGCTCGTACCGCTTATGGAGATTTGTCATGACCTCTTTTTCTTCGCGTGCATATGCCGGCAGCGCAGACCTCGACCGGCTAATTGATTTCGCGCAGAAAGCTACCGGTGCGCGGTGGCCTCGCTCCACCTATATGAAGGCCGGCGATGTGGTGTGGATGCTGTACAGCGCGAAATCCGGAGACCCGAACGTCCGGCTCTGGTTCGACAACGATGGTCTCGCCGCCTACGCCTGTTTCGAACCACCGCTAACTGTAGATTTCGACATTCGTCCCGGAGCGTCGCCGGATGATTCGCTTGCCGACGAAGTCCTGCAGTGGGCTGAAAAGCGGCGGCGCGATCTTGGGCATCCGGGCAACGAAACGATCCCGAAGGCATACGCGATGCTTGGCGAGAATACGATCTCAACCAAGGCGCTCGATAGCGATCGAAAGCGCGTCTCACTTTTGGAGCGGAACGGCTATACACGGACCGATCGCTTCCATGTCCTCTATTCTCGCAGCCTCGCGGGAGCGCCGATTGCTCAACCCGAACTCGGCGCCGGGTTGCGTCTAAGGCATGCGACGGACGCCGACCTCGAAGCGCGCGTGGATGTTCATCGCGATGCATGGTCGGTGTGGGGACAGTCGAAGGTAACAGTCGAGACTTATCGCCGCCTGCGAGCGGTGCCGCTGTACGATCCTGAACTCGATATCGTGCTCGAAGACCCGTCAGGCAGATTTCTCAGCTACTGCATCGGATGGATGGACATCGCCAACGGCATTGGACATTTCGAGCCGGTCGGCTGTCGTCCGGATTCTACTGGACGCGGATACGCCCGCGCCGTGACGATAGAGGGTCTGCGCCGGATGCAGGCGCGTGGTCTGCACACCGCGCTGGTAGGTACTGAGAGCGTCAATCCGCGGGCGCGAGTGCTGTATCCGTCATGCGGTTTTGAGGAAGTAGATCGCGCGCATTATTACGTGAAGGACCCTGGATGAGAGAGAGGAGCCGGGATTCTTCGCTTCGCTCTGAATGACACAAAGCGGCGTCGGGATGACTAAGAACGCTCGTGATTACACCAAGGAAAAATTCTAATAGGGACGAAGTCCCGCATCTTTTCTTCACCACCGGGTGCAGGGGTCACCCCTGCCGCGGAAGTTTGAAACCCGCGAAGGGTTTCATATTGGATTAAGTGATCTGCCCTTCTATCCTGCTGCGTTGACAAGACGGGGTGGGGGCTGGACAATCAATCCCCTAATGGCACGAATTACTGTTGAAGATTGCCTGGAGAATATTCCTAACCGCTTCGAGCTTGTGCTTGGGGCGGCGCGGCGCGCGAAGCAACTGCTCAAGGGTGCGCGGCCGCTGGTGGAATCGGATAATAAAGAAGTAGTCACGGCGTTGCGTGAAATCGCCGCCGGCAAGGTCACGATCGAAGAACCCGACGCCTGACCGGGCGCGATCGAATCAAACAAGAATCGACATCCGCCGCTCGCCGTTGACGGTGTGCGTCGCCCGTCCGTAGCTCGTTCCGTCCCGTGGTGAAGCTGGAGCCCTGCTGTGGCGCGTAAACCCGGCAAACCGAAAGATCGTAAGCGCATCGCTAAGCTGAAGCGCGCCGTTAAGGCCGCTGGCAAGGTCGGTCGTGTAGTCGCGGAGCCGGTTGTTGCCGACGAGTCCGAGGTCGATCTCGACGCGCAGGCATCGCACGACAAGGAAGTCGAGACGCCGATCGAGGTGTCCGAGTTTCGGCCGGTCGAGAGTGTCGACGCTGATGCGGCGGAATCTGCGGAGCCGCATGCCGACGATGAGAAGGACGCCGCTGACGCTGATAAAAAAGGCGGGGCGCTGGTCGCTACCGATCCGCTTGGGCGATATCTCACCGAGATTCGGCGCTTCCCGCTGTTGTCGCGCGAAGAAGAGGCGGTGATCGCGCGGCGCTACGTCAAGGACAAGGATCCCGCGGACGCTTATCGGCTGGTCACCGCGAATTTGCGGCTGGTGGTGAAGCTCGCGTACGAATTCGCGCGCGCGACCAAAAACGTGCTCGACCTTATCCAGGAGGGCAACGTCGGCCTGATGGAAGCGGTCAAGAATTTCGACCCCGAGCATGGAATCCGCTTTCCGTCGTACGCGGTGTGGTGGGTGCGCGCGTATATCTACCGATACCTCATTAACAACTGGCGGCTGGTGAAGATTGGCACCACGCAGGCGCAGCGCAAACTGTTTTTCAATCTGCGCAAAGAGACCGAGCGGCTTGAGCGCGAAGGATTCAAGCCGCAACCGCTTCTACTGGCGCATCGGATGGGCGTGCGCGAGAGCGACGTGCGCGAGATGCAGGAGCGGATGGGACAGAGCGAGGTGTCGCTCGACCAGCCTACCGGCAGCGGCGACGACAACGACACGCGGCTGCTCGACGTGATCCCCGACGCCGGGCACAATCCGGAGACCGAGACGGCGGATCGCGAATGGCGCGACTTTGCGCATGACAAGGTCAGGGAGTTCGCCGATACGCTCGAGGGCAAGGAGCGCGAGATATTCGACGCGCGGCTGCTGGCCGAGGATCCCGAGACGCTGCAGGTGATCGGCGAGCGTTTCGGAATCAGTCGCGAGCGGGTGCGTCAGATAGAAACGCGGCTCAAGCGGCGGCTCAAGGAGTTTATCGAGGCGTCGGCGCCCGACGTCGAAGGCAGCGGGCCATCGTAATAAAGCGCCGAGTCGAGTCTTTCTGTCACCCTGAAGCGAAGCGGTAGGGTCCCGGATCCGGGATTCTACGGCCTGCGGCCTTCAGAATGACACCTCCACCCACCCCCCCATTGCCGCAAACACATCAGTGCTGCGATAATGCGAGCCGAGGCGGTGAGCGCAAGGAGCGGCACGTCGATGCGAGAACGCAGTTGCGCGCTGGTGGTGGTGGGTAACGAAATCCTATCCGGCAAGGTTCAAGATTCGAACGCGTACTTCGCGGCTCGCGAGCTGCGCAAGATTGGCGTCGCGCTCGCGCGGATTGCGACTATCCCCGACGAACTCGATCTGATCGCGGGCGAAGTGGCGTACTGCTCGCGCAATTTCGATTTCGTGATCACTTCGGGCGGCGTCGGCCCGACCCATGACGATCTCACGATGGAAGGCGTCGCGCGCGCGTTCAAGCGGCGCCTGGTGATGAATCCGGTGCTCGAAGCGCTCGTTCGCGAGCATTTCCGCGAGCGGTCGCTCGACGCGGGTCTCAGGATGGCGCAGGTGCCGGAGGGCGCGGTGCTCAACGACGCCGGTGACATCCGGTTTCCGACGGTGCAAATCGAAAACGTGTACGTGCTGCCGGGAATTCCGCAACTGTTCGAGGCCAAGCTGCGCGCGCTCAGCAGCCGCTTCGCGACCGACCCGTTTTTCATGCGTGCGATTTACCTGAGCGCGAACGAAGGTGTGATCGCCGAGCATCTGAACGAATGCATGCGCAAGTTTCCGGAGCTGATGCTGGGTTCGTATCCGCGGATCGGGGATCCCGAGTACCGCGTGAAGTTGACGCTCGAGTCGAAGAACGCGGAGTATCTCGAGCGCGCGTTTCGTCATCTGATGGGGCTGCTGCCGGCCGAAGCGGTGGTCAAAACCGAATGAACAATTAACAGTCTGAAGCGGTGGTGGAGGAAGTCATGAGGAAGGGAAATTTCAGATTCGCAGTGATCGCAATCGGGCTCGCGGTGATGACTCGCGATGCCGGCGGGTCCGCTCGTGGAAAACGCCGCGGCGCAATCGTCGCAAACCGTCGGCCCTCCGGCGGCGACGACGCAGGTGCCGCAGCCGGCTGACAATAATGTCAACTGGCCGGGCGCGGGATACGGCGCGGGCGCCCTGCTCTGCAACGTGATCTACATCCCGGCCAAGCTGGTGTACGCGATCCTCGGTGGAATCGTCGGCGGCGGGACGTATCTGATAACTGCGGGCAATCAGCAGGCGGCCAACACGGTGTGGCGCAGCTCGCTCGGCGGCGACTACGTCGTGACGCCGCAAATGCTCGCCGGTCAGCAGCCGATCAATTTCAGCGGACCGACTGATACTCCACCGACTGCTACGGAGCCGGTGACGAGCACATCGGCTGGCACAACTACTACTGCGAGTTCCGGTGGCATCGCTCCGATAACGCCGCTGCCAGCGTCGGGATCAGCGACGTCGGCAAGTACGTCGTCGTCGGCGGGCGCACAGCCGCTCGATCACGGCGCCGGTCCCGCGAGCGGGTCAGGCTCGGGCAGCAATATCGAGTAGTGTCGAGCGGCGTTGTCATCCTGACAAAGCGAGCAAACGCGAGCGGCAGGAAGGATCTCGGACAGCGGCGCTTCAGCGCCGCCGGTTCCGGTTTCTTAACCGCGCGCTTCGCGCGCTCCTTTTCGGAGAGTCGTAGATGAAGAAGATCCGTTTTCTTTGGAAGTCGAGCTGAACGACGTGCCGCGACGCAAGAAGTTTCTTGCGTAAGGATCTGGGCGTCGAGCTCGACGAGCGCGACTACGCGAAAGCTCCGCTGACGATGGCGGAGCTGAAAGATTTATTCGCAGGCCGGGACCCGCGCGATTTTCTAAACGCGCGCAGCCCGGCCTTCAAGGCGATGGGCCTCGCAGGGCAAATCGCTCACGCCGCCGCAGGCGTTAGCGCTGATGGCGAAGGAACCGAATCTGATCAAGCGGCCGATCGTGGTATGCGGGCAAGGAAATAATCGCCGGCTTCGATCGCGACCGCCTGCGCGCGGCGCTGAAGTAGATATCCTACAGCGCAGGCACCCTACAAATCGCCGGCCCTCTTGCTGGTTGCATTGGTTTGCGCTTCCCTTTCGCATAACGCTTGGAAACTGCGAGTTAGTAGCCTTGCATTAGCGAGGGGTATGGAGTATTCGACGGCTCATAGCTCAAAGATAGTTGCTAAAGCGCTCAAAGTGCATCTAGGCTGTACAGAATTTATTACAGACAGTAGATGAGGCATTAGATCGTTTTAATTCGACCGAAAATAAGTACCGATAGAAAAAGGCTGGAGAACGAGCCATGTCAAAAGGGAAAGGGCCGATCGAGCGAAGCGCGCATTTCCTCAAGGAACTGGGAAACCGCGCGCGCCAAAACATCTACATCTCACCGGACATGGCGATGCGACAACCGGCTCAGTCGATGCGCGCGTCGAGACGCATTCTGCTTGTTACAGCCGTTGTGCTTATGGTCATCGCGATGGCCGTCGGCGACGGGCTATGGAACGCAGGCACGACGATCGCCGCGCAGAGTGAGAATTATGCGTTGACGGAACCGTTGCGGATCGCTGCCGTTCCCGCCGCGGCTCCGTTGTCCTTGCTGCTCGTCGCGCAAAACCAGGATTCCGCCGCGCCGCCCGACGACGGCGTGCGACAGTCTCAGCCGGAAGCTCCGCCGCCGGCCGCAGAGGGGTCAGTTGCGATTCATCCGAGGGCTGCTTCTAGATCAGAGCCGAACAAAGATCTCAGCGACGATCTAAGCGAGTACCTTCACAAGCATCACCTGCCGTACGTCGACGCGCTAGTGTTCAGCAGCGCATCCGGTCGACCGACCTTGGTGAAGTTGTCAGGCCAGGTTCGCACCGAGCACGGTAAAGAAGACGCCGAGAGCAAATCCAGCGATTTTCTTAACCAGACCGGCCTGCGGATGCAGAATCACATCGAAGTTGACGCGGGCTTGGCTTCCAGCGTTCCCGCGTCGAGTTCCGCATCTATTGTCCCCGCGTCGAGTCCCGGATCTGCGGCAGGCGCTCCGATGGCCGCCGCGCCGACTGATCGCCGCCAACCCTTGCACAGACTTGTGTTTAAAGGACGAGGGTCATTGCAATACGGCCTGCCAGACTCAAGCTGCCGGAGGAGCCACCGGCGGAGGTTTCTCACTCCAGGCGCTCGCGGGGCAGTTCGGACAGTCGGCGACCGCCCTGAAGCAGTGCAACGACCAGTGTATCCAAACGCGGGAGCACTGCACTTATGATTGCAGCTCAGGCCAGCAAGCGCGGGGGCACCGCCTGAAGAGGCTGGTGGCGGCGGTCCATCATCCGGGCGATTCGGATCATCAGCTCAGAAGGTCCCGACACACCGCCGGAGTAAATGATCAGATGAGGAGATCATCAACCGCAATAATGCAGCTAGAGCGAATGAATCGAAAATCGCGGGGAGGCGCAATTGAAAGCGGCTAAATTTTTACTTGCGGTGATACTTCTTCGCGGCCGCAATGGGCATCGGAACTTCCGCAATCGCCGAGGATGGGCTTGAAGGATTCACACGGAGTTTGGCGCAACGCGGAATATTGGCATGCGAATCATCCGGAGTGGGTGTATCGATACCATCCGGAATGGGCGGTCGATCGTCAGGAATGGTGGGTAGCCGACCATCGCGGTCATCCTGAATGGTTCGATTATCCGTACTGGAGACGATATCCGGTGTGGACCTACGGCGCATATGACCGCGGTCATGTCTGGCGCGAAGCGGGATGGTGGCGCGAGGCGCGATCCAGGCTGGTTCTATGCTCATCATCCGGAATGGGCGGAGGCGCATCCGCGATGGATCCGAGAGGACCACGGCCAGCATCCGGAGTGGTTTCATTCAGCGTACTGGGGCGAACATCCTCGCGATTGGAACCATCCCGACATCGAGAGCGTCCGTGGGCGTGCAATAGATTGGGCGCGATGCTATTTCACTGAATCAGGCGAGGTGCTTCATCATGGCTTTTTCTGAGGATCTTTTTTTCGCTCCCGCGCATCAACTTGCTGCGATGCTGCGGAAGCGCGACGTGTCTTCGGTTGAAATGGTTGACGCTTTTATCGAGCGCATCGAGACTGTAAATCACGGGCTCAATGCCGTTGTCACCCTGGTCGAGGATCGGGCGGCGCGCGAGGCTGAGGAGTCTGACAAACGGCTCGGCGGCAAGGGCGAGATTCGGCCGCTCGAGGGACTGCCGATCACTATCAAGGATTCGATAATCACCGAAGGCGTGCGCTCGACCTGGGGCATGAAGATGTTCGAGCATCATGTCGCCAAGCAGGACGCGCCCACGGTCGCGCGGCTGCGTGCCGCGGGTGCGATCGTTATCGGGAAGACCAATACGCCCGAGATGACGATGGACTACGACTGCGATAATCCGGTTTTCGGGCAGACCAACAATCCGTGGAATCGCGAGCGCGTGCCCGGTGGCTCCAGTGGCGGCGAGGCGGCGGCGCTCGCTGTCGGGATGTCGCCGCTGGGGATGGGTTCCGACTATCGCGGATCGATTCGCGTGCCGGCGCATTTCTGCGGTATCACCGGGCTCAAGCCGACCTGGGGAACGATTCCCGGCAGCGGGCATATGGCGCCAAGCATTGCGTCGCCGCCGCCGATCGCGCACATGGCGACGATCGGCCCAATGGCGCGCTACGTGGACGATCTCACGCTCGCCTACAACGTCGTGAAGGGACAGCATCCGAGTTCGCCGTACACGGTACCGACGCCAACTGCTCATCCTGAAAAAGTCGAACTGAAAAAGATTCGATGCGCGATCTTCACCGACGCGTGCGAAGTCCCGGTCACGTCCGACATCCGCGCCGCGATTGAGCGCGCGGGGCGCGAGCTGCAGAAGATGGGGATCGTGGTCGAAGCCGTGAAGCCGCCGATCGACGACGGCGAACGTCTGTGGTGGGAGTACAGCGGCGCCGACGGCAACCAGAATGTGGTCGAGGCGCTTGGCGAGGGCTTAAAACTTTCGCGCGAGCGCCTGCGAAGTATCATGGTTGCTGGAGCGGGAAAGTCGGCGGCCGAGTTCTTCAAGATCGCGATGCTGCGCGACGCGTGGCGCGTGCAACTCGCGGAGTTCATGGAGCAATATCCGATCATCCTCGGTCCGACGTTCTGCGTAACCGCGTTCAAGCACGGCGCCACCGAAATCGATATCGATGGGAAAAAATTTCCGCACTTTCTCGCGGGATGGCCGGTCGCATGGGGCAACTGCGCGGGTCTGCCGGGCGTCGTCGTGCCGTGCGGAAAAGATCGCGAGGGATTGCCGATCGGCTTGCAGGTAAACGGTCGCGCATTCGGCGAGGAGACGGTGCTCGCAGTCGCGAAGGCAGCGGAGACCGCGCTGGGCGGGTATCAGCGGCCGCCAATGTGAATGAGGGAAGGGTAAATCACTTGATTTAATGTGAAACCCGCGGTGGGTTTCACGCTTCCTTCGGCAGGGGTGCCCCCTGCACCCAGTATTAAGCGCGAAATGTTGAGGACAACCTTTCGCTCTCGGTCACCTAAATCCGGTTCCCCTTCCCGCTCGGGAAGGGGTTAGGGGTTAGGTTGTTCTCATCGAGCGCAATGCCAGCGCCTCTCCGGTGGAGAGGTCCGAATGTCACGCGGCTTCTTTGCGACTGCCTGAGTATTCTTTTCTATAAACGCGCAGCAAAGCCGCGAACACCGACATGATCGCGGGACCGAGGAACAATCCGAGCGGGCCGTATGCTTCCAGACCGCCGAGGATTCCCAGGAACAGCGCGATCGTCGGCAGCCCGGTGCCGTGCTTCATCGCGAGCGGCTTGATGAAATTGTCGATGACGGCGAGCGCCACCGAACACCAGATAAGCAGACCCACTGCCGCCGACCAGCTCGCCGCGAAGCCCAGATAGATCATCGCGGGAATCCAGACGATCGCAGTGCCGCCAATTGGCATGAGGCCCGCGGCCGCCGACGCGATCGCCAGGAACAGCCAGTACGGCACGCCGAACACCAGCATCCCGATGCCGATCGACACGCCCTGCAGCACCGCCGTCAGCATCAGCCCGCGCATCACCGACGACAGCGTCGTGCGCAGCGTATCGAAAATCGCCTTCTTGTCGTCTTCGTGCAGCGGCGTCAGGTCGCGCAATCCCTTGTAATAAAAATCGCCGTCGCGCAGCAGGTAAAAGAATGCAAGCAGCGCGATACCGAAATCGATGATGAACCCGAAGATATTTTTCGCAGCGTGGGTAGCATTCGCAGCGACGTAGTTGCTGGTTATTTGCGCCGCTTGCAGCGTGAGCTTGGGCAGCTCCTCATCGAGCTTGTAGCCACGCTCCGCCATTTTTTTGTTGATCCAGGCGCCGAGCTCGGTATTCACCGCCCAGTCGTGCAGCTTCGTCACGCCGCCCGTATTCACCATCACCGTGGCCTGCGTGTAGAGCGCCTGTGCCTCGACCACGAGCCGTCCCGAGGCCCAGATAGCCGGCAGGATGACCAGCAGCCCGACGAACACGCTGATGATCGCCGTCGAGAGCGAACGCCGCTTCACAACTTTCTCGACTTCGATCAGCGCCGGATGCGCCATGAAGGCGAGCAGCATTCCCCACGCCAGCGGCGTCAGGAACGGCAGCATCAGCTCGTACAGCTCGTAGGCCATCACAGCCAGGAAGCCGAAGAAAAAGAGCTGCACTATGCGCTCGCGATCCATTTTCTGAGGCGTAGGCGATCCTCCGGGTGTGCGCGTTACTTGGCGCGAAATCCTAGCAGATTGGCATAGCGACGGTCGCCTGCCGCGCGCCGATCCCTGGGGACATGGCCCACGTCGTGGAAATTTGGCAATCTGTTCGACAAGAGCTGAGGGTCGCAGCGATGCCTGTTAGAAAATTGAAGATTCTGCGAAGAACGCCAGGCCAGACCATGACCGAGTATGCCTTGATACTCGCCGCCGTCGCGGTCGTCGCCTACGGACTGACGCCGACCTCAGGCTACAATTTCCTCGACGACGCCATCACCGGCTTGATCACCAAAGTCACCTCCATCCTGTAAACTTCGGTTGCCCGCCAGCGCATAATCAGTTACCTTCAGCGTTTGCTTGATGTATCTACACAATGCCCCTCGCCCGTGAAGGCACGTAGCTCAGTGGGAGAGCGCTTCCTTGACACGGAAGAGGTCGGCGGTTCAATCCCGCCCGTGCCTACCAGGTCCGTGCCCACAACCGCGCGCGCGATTCCTTTTTCACCGCTTCAAGTTTTCACTCCGCCGTTTCCCGCAATGATTAAATTCTTCGCTTGATGAGTTCCGACGTAACCGTAACCCTTGGCGGCGAGTCTCGCGCCGTGCCGGTCGGCACTATCGTTCGCGACCTTCTCAAGGACATCCCGAGCCGCGACCTCGTCGCCGCGCGCGTTGACGGCAAGGTGGTCGATCTGACGCGCAAGCTCGATCACGACGCGTCGGTCGAGCCGGTTCTGGCCGAATCGCCCGAGGGTCTCGACGTTATCCGCCACTCCACCGCTCATCTGATGGCGATGGCGGTGCAATCGCTTTATCCCGGCACGCAGGTGACGATCGGCCCGGTTATCGAAGACGGATTTTTCTACGACTTCGCGCCCGCGACACCGTTTACGCTCGAGGACTTGCCGAAGATCGAAGCGAAGATGCGCGAGCTGTCGAAGGCCGACCACAAGATCACGCGAATCGAAGTCCCGCGCGAGGAGGCCGTCGCGAAATTCTCCGCGATGGGCGAGAAATACAAGGTCGAGATAATCAACGAGGCCGAGGATCCGATTTCCATCTACAGCCAGGGCGACTGGATGGATCTTTGCCGCGGACCGCACGTGCCCTCGACCCGCTATCTGAAAGCATTCAAGCTGACCAGCGTCGCCGGCGCATACTGGCGCGGCGACGAGCACAACGCGATGCTCTCGCGAATCTACGGCACCGCGTTCGCCAGCAAGGAAGCGCTCGAGGAGCATCTCAAGCTGGTCGAACTCGCCCGCCAGCGCGACCATCGCAAGCTCGGCCGCGAGATGGGCCTCTACATGTTCGATCCGATCTCGCCCGGCTCGCCGTTTTACCTGCCCAAGGGCGTCATCATCTTCAATGCGCTCATCGACTACATGCGGCGGATGTACCGGCGCTACGGATTCGACGAAGTCGTCACCCCGCTGATTTTCAAAAACGAGATGTTCAACACCTCGGGGCATTGGGAAAATTTTCGCGAGAATATGTTTCTCTCCCCCGATCCTGAAAGTGAAACTCACACCGTCGATACCAGCCCCGAAGGATGGCGTCACGGCTACGGCGTCAAGCCGATGAATTGCCCGGGCCATACCTTCGTGTATCGCGCCGAGAAGCGCTCGTATCGCGATTTGCCGCTGCGCTTCGCGGAGTTCAGCCGGCTCCATCGCGCGGAACGCTCGGGCACCTTGCACGGCCTGATGCGCGTGCGCGCGATGTCGCAGGACGACGCGCACATTTTCTGCCGCGAAGATCAGATCGAAGATGAAGTCGCGATGAATCTCGAGATGGTGCGCGACGTTTACGGCGCGCTGGGTTTCGAGGGCGTCGAGTTCAAGCTCGCGACGATGCCCGATAAGCATCTCGGCACCGAACAGCAATGGCAGATGGCCGAGGCCAAGCTCGCCAACGCGATCAAGCGCAACGAAATCGCATTCGAGATCAATCCGAAGGAAGGCGCGTTCTACGGCCCCAAGATTGAGATCTACGTCTCCGACGCGCTCAAGCGTAAATGGCAGGTCGCGACGATTCAGCTCGATTACAATATGCCAGAGGGCTTCGACCTGACCTACACCAACAGCAGCGGCGCCGAGGAGCGTCCCGTGATGATCCATCGCGCGATCCTCGGCTCAGTCGAGCGCTTCATCGGCGTGCTGATCGAGCATACCGGCGGCGTGCTGCCGCTGTGGCTCGCGCCCGAGCAGGTGCGAGTGCTGTCGCTCAGCGAGAAGGTCGAGGACTACGCCAAGGAAGTCGCCGACATTCTCAAGCGCGAAGGATTCCGCGCCCACGCCGACATCCGCAACGAGAAGCTCGGCTTCAAGGTTCGCGAAGCGGAACTGGCCAAGGTGCCGTATATGGTCGTAGTCGGCGAGCGCGAGGCGGCCGATCGATCTGTCTCACTGCGCTTGTTGCGCGGAGAAAAAAGCAACGCGATGCCGCTGGGCGCGCTAATCGAAAAATTAAAACAGGAGCCGGTGCCGGCTTAGGGAATTTTCCGGCCATCGAGCCGGAGGAGGTGCTTTATCCGTAGAGATTTCAGAACCCCACCGTCAAGGGAGCCCGCGATTCGCGTCAATAACCTGATTCGCGCGCAGGAAGTCCGTGTGATCGACGCCGACGGCACGCAGGTCGGAATCCTGCCGTTGCGAGACGCGATCAAAGTCGCAGAGGCGCGCGGCCTGGACCTGGTAGAGGTCTCCTCGACCGCCACGCCGCCGGTCTGCCGCGTCACCGACTTCGACAAATATCGCTACGCGCAGAAGAAGAAATCGCACGACTCCAAGAAGCACACCATCAGCATGATCAAGGAAGTGAAGATGGGCTCGGCCACCGGGCAGCACGATGTGGACTTCAAAACTGCGCACATCAAGCGCTTTGTTGGAGAGGGTCACCGTGTTAAGCTCACCGTTTCGTTCCGGGGCCGCGCGATTACGCATCCCGAACTCGGACGGGCTCTGATCGAGAGAATTATTGCGACGGTAACGGATATCGCGCAGGCGGAAGGCAATCCACGGATGGAAGGACGCAACATGTCCGTGCTGCTGACGCCGCGTTAAAGCCGAAAAAGTTTAAATTTCAGGAAAGACGATGCCGAAAATCAGGACCAGCCGAACTGCCGCCAAGCGTTTCTCCGTGACCAAGAGCGGCAAGGTCAAATTCAAGCACGCTTACGCCCGCCACATGTTCACGGCCAAAAATCCGAAACAGAAGGCGCGCCTGCGCAGGACCGGGATTCTGGGCAAGGCCGACGCCGAAAAGATCAAGATCATGATGCCGTACGCCTGATAATTTACAGACAACCCGAAAAACTAGAATACTGAAAAAAGAAAAGGAACTCCGATGCCTCGCGCCAAAGGCGGACCCAAGACGCGCCGCCGTCATAAGCGTCAAATGAAACTTGCCTCCGGCTTCGTCGGCGGGCGTAAACTTTACCGGCAGGCTCGCTCGACCCTCGAAAAGGGCCTGACTTATGCCTATCGAGATCGTAAGGCCAAGAAGCGCGACTACCGCACGCTCTGGATCGCGCGCATCAACGCACTCGCGCGCGAAAGCGGAATCTCGTACAGCGCGCTGATGAACGGGCTCAAGAAGGCGGGCGTCGAGGTCGATCGCAAGATGCTCGCGAAGCTCGCGCAGGAGCGCGACGCATTGTTTACCGAGCTGGTGCGCACCGCGATTAGCGCGCTCGGCTCAAAAGCAGCATAGAGCCGCGCGTTCGAAAGCGCCGCGCACCAGGAGACCATGTGGGTAATCACCCACGTGGTTTTTTGCGTTATTCGGCACATCTAACCGGCTCGCAATGTTGCATGGACACTGAAAAAACGATGAAAGAACAACTCGAAGAAATCAGGCGCCGCGCGATGGCCGAACTTTCCGACGACGCCGACGAAGCACAAATCGACGCGGTCCGCGTCCGCGTGCTCGGCCGCTCCGGCGAGCTGACGGAGATCATGCGCGGGATGCGCGAGGTCCCCAACGCCGACCGTCCCGCGATCGGCCAGCTTATCAACCAGATCAAGCGCGAAGTCGAAGCGCGCATCGAGACGCTCACTGAAAAACTCAAAGCCGCGTCGCTGACGAAATCGCTCAACGAGAAGCGCCTCGACGTGACACTGCCCGGAATGCGCATCGCGCGCGGCCATATCCATCCGATCACCGACATCCTTGAACAGATGCTCGCCATCTTCGAGTCGATGGGCTTCGAAGTCGCGATGACCCAGGATATCGAGGACGACTTTCACAATTTCGCCGCGCTCAACTTTCAGCCGCATCATCCGGCGCGCGACATGCAAGACACCTTTTATGTGGACGGCGGGATGCTGCTGCGGACGCACACCTCCAACGGCCAGATCCGCGTGATGGAAAAACGCCGGCCGCCGCTCGCGGTCGTGTGTCCCGGGCGATGCTACCGGCGCGACGACCTCAGCGTGCGCGCCTCCCCGATGTTCACGCAGATCGAAGGCTTCATGGTCGATAAGTGCGGACGAATCACGATGGCACATCTCAAAGGTGTCCTGACGGAATTCGTGCGCGCGTTTTTCGGCGCGACCGCGGTGCGCTTTCGCTCGAGCTATTTTCCATTCACCGAGCCGAGCGCCGAGCTCGATATGCATTGCCTGCTATGCGACGGCGCCGGATGCCCGGTCTGCAAGCATTCCGGATGGACCGAAGTGCTCGGCTGCGGAATGATTCACCCGAACGTGATGCGCGCGGTCGAGTACAACCCCGACGAGTTCCAGGGCTTCGCATTCGGCATGGGCGTCGAGCGCACCGGCCTGCTCAAGCTCGGCGTCGACGACATGCGCCTGTTCTTCGAGAACGACCTGCGCTTCCTGAACCAGTTCCCGGCGCTGAGCGGAGGTGTGCGATGAAGCTGCCGCTGAGTTGGATGCGCGACTTCGTCAGCGTCGATGCGCCCGTCGAGGAAATTGCGCGACGCTTAAGTTTCGCGGGACTGGTAGTCGAGCATGTCGAGAAGCTGACGCCGGGATTCGCCGGAGTGTTCGCCGCACGCGTGCTCAACGTCGAGAAGCATCCGAATGCGGACCGCCTCAATCTCGTCGAAGTCGATGCCGGCGAAAAAGGAAAATTCAAAGTCGTGTGCGGCGCGCCCAACGTCAAGGCCGGCATGACAGCGCCGCTCGCACTGGTTGGCGCGCAACTCGGCAAGGAACCGCCGCTGGAGGCAGCCGTTATTCGCGGCGTTCAGTCGGAGGGGATGCTCTGTTCGGAGCGCGAGCTCGGCCTGTCGCAGGATCACGCGGGAATTCTCGCGCTCGGCGCCGACGCGCCGCTCGGTAGCGCAGTGGCCGCGTATTTGCACCTCGACGACGTCGTGCTCGACGTCGAGATCACGCCGAATCGCGGCGATTGCCTGTCGATTCTCGGCTTGGCGCGCGAGGTCGCAGCGTTGTTCGGCGGAAGATTGCGCGCGCCGCGTCTGCGCGCCGCGCCTTCGGGCGACTCGCACGACGGCGCAGGATTCGCCGTCTCAGTCTCAATCGACGCGCCCGATCTTTGCCCGCGTTACGCCGCGCTCGCGATGACTGGAATCAAGCTCGGCCCTTCGCCCGCGTGGCTCAAGCGACGGCTGGAACTGTGCGGGATGCGCGCGCTCAACAACGTCGTCGATGCGACCAACTACGTCATGCTCGAGCTCGGCCAGCCGTTGCACGCCTTCGACTACGCGAAAATTGCCGGCGGCAAGATCGTCGTCCGACGCGCTGGCGAGACGCGCGAGTTCGTCACGCTCGACAACGTCACGCGCACGCTCGATCCGAACGACTTGCTGATCGCCGACCCCGACAAGCCGCTCGCAATCGCGGGCGTGATGGGCGGTCTCAACTCCGAGGTCAGCGACTCGACCACGACCATCCTGCTCGAGAGCGCATACTTCGAGCCGATGACCGTCGCACGCACCTCGCGTCGACTGGGTTTGCGCAGCGAGGCGAGCTACCGCTTCGAGCGCGGCATCGATCGCGCGGGACAGGTAGGCGCGCTGATTCGCGCCGCCGAATTGATCCGCAAAATCGCGCGCGGCCGCGAGGCGTCGCCGATCGCCGACTTCGAGCCGCGCAAAACCGAACCGCGCGAAATTGCGCTCGACCTCGGCGCGATGGAGTCGCTGCTCGGCGCCGCGATCCCGCCGACCGTCGCGCGGAGCCGTCTCAAATCGCTCGGCGCGCAGGTCAGCACGCGCGGCAAAGGCATCCTCTCCGTAATCGCCGCCGTCGTTCCGCTCCGACCTGGTCGAGCAGGCCGACCTGATCGAGGAAGTCGCGCGCCTCGGCGGCCTCGAAGACATTCCCGCGCGCGCTGCCGCCGCGCGTGAGCGCGCTGGCGCCGGTAAATCGCGAGCGCGAATTCATCAAGGGCACGCGCGAGGTGATGCTGGGATGCGGCCTGACCGAGGCCGCGACCATCGCGTTCATCGCGCCGGCCGACAACGCGCGCTTTTCAGGCATCTCAACCGGCGACGCGTCCGGTCAAAGTGACCAACCCGCTGTCCGCGGAACTGAGCGAGCTGCGCGTCAGCCTGATGCCGGGACTCGTCACTTCGCTCAGGTTCAATCTGAACCGCGAGGCGCGCGCTTTTCACGCGTTCGAAATCGGCAAGATCTTCCGCATGGACGGCGACATCGCGACCGAGCACAATCATCTCGCCGCCGTCAGCTACGGACCTTACGCGCTGTCCGCAGTCGGCGAGCACAGCGTCGCCGCGGGATTCTTCACGATGAAGGGAATCCTGGAGACCTGCTTCGACGCGATTGGCATTTCGCAGCGCGTTGCGTTCAAGGCGATCGAGCACGCCGATGCGCCATTCCTGCATCCCGGGCGCAGCGCTATCGTCATCGCTCGACGAGCGCGCGATCGGCTTGATCGGCGAGCTGCATCCGGCGCGAAGCGATGCGCCTTGACCTGAACGAACCGTGCGCGGTCTTCGAACTTGACTTGAGTAGTTCTCATTGCCTATGGTTTCTCGCCGCGCAAAACTTTCCAGCCGCCGCCAAAATTTCCCGCTATCAGGCGCGATTTGGCGCTGGTGCTGGATCGGAATTTCCCGGCGGATATGGTAGTCAAGACCATTCGGGAATGCGGCGCGTCGCTGCTGGAGAGCGTCGAGGTGTTCGACGTGTACGAGGGGACGGCGGTGGCGGCCGGGAAGAAGAGTGTGGCTTTGGCTTGTCGTTACCGTGCAAAGGATCGCACGCTGACCGATGAGGAGGTTAATCGCATTCACGCCGTGTTGATCGAGCAGGCGCGGACGCGATTGGGGGCGGAGTTGCGGCAGTAAGCAGCGTGCCTAACGCGAGCGGGTGGGGATCGTTACGCCGCAGGGCATGACCAAAGCCGATCTCGTAGATCTGATCTACGAGCGGGTGGGCTCCTCCAAGAAGGAAGCCTGTGAAGTGGTCGAAGCAGTGTTCGCGATCATCAGGGATTCGTTGCGCCAGGGTCAGAAAGTGAAAATTTCGGGCTTCGGCACCTTTCTCGTCAATCAGAAACATGCGCGCCGCGGGCGCAACCCGCAGACCGGCGAGCCGATCACCATCGATTCGCGCCGCGTGCTCTCCTTCAAGCCGAGCCAGGTATTGAAAGAGCGCGTCAACAACGGCTCCAAACCGGGGGTATGACGCCGATGCCGCGCAATCGCCCGCCATCAGTTCGGCGGCGAAAACCTGCCCCGCAAAAGCCCGCGACGATGTCCACGATTCCCGAGCGCGGCCTGAAGATCGGCGAGGCGGCGCGCGCGCTCGGCGTCGAGACCTACGTGCTGCGCTTCTGGGAAACCCAGTTCCCGTTCCTGAAGCCCAAGCATACGCGCACCAAGCATCGCTTCTACCAGGAAAAAGATCTCGACGTGCTGCGGCTCATCAAACGCCTGCTGCACGACGAAGGCTTCACCATCGTCGGCGCGAACAAGCACATCAAGGAATTCGGCATCGACGCCCTGATGAGCGGCAAATCCTGGCCGAAGACGCGCGCCGGCGCCGTCACCGGATCGCGCACTCGTCGCCATCGCCGGCGATCGACGGCAAAGCCCGCCGCGTCCTGAATGAGGTCCGCCGCGACCTGGAGTCGATCCAGAAAATTTTAGAAGATTAAAATCTGTTCTTCGCCCAACGCTCTGAACGCCTGCTCGGCTGTAAGGAGTTTTCCAATGGCGCAAAAAGTTGCTGACGTGATGTGGGAAATGTTGGCGAAGGCCGGCGTCAAACGCTGCTACGGAATCGTCGGAGACGCGCTCAATCCGGTGATCGACGCGCTCCGCCGCAACGGCGAGATCGAGTTCGTCCACGTTCGTCACGAAGAGTATGGCGTCTTCGCCGCCGTCGCCGAGTCCTACCTCACCGGCAACCCAGTCGTGGTTTGCGGAACCGCCGGCCCGGGCGTCGTGCACCTCTTCAACGGCCTGATGGACGCGCGCAAGGAAGGCGCCGCGGTCATCGCGATCGCCGGCAACGTCGAAACGCAAGCTTATCGACACCGCCGCGCTCGAAGAGCTGAACCCTTACAAATTTTTCGAAACCGCATGCCTCTACGTCGGGCGAGTGGTCAACCCGGAACAGGTGCGGGCCGTCGTCACGACCGCGATCATGACAGCCGTCGTGGACAAGGGGCCGACGCTTATCTCGATGCCCGGCGACATCGCTGCGTCAAACGCGCCAGACGATGCTCACGGATTCACGATTCCCGCCGAGCCTATGCTGCGGCCAGCCGACGCGGAACTCGACAAGCTCGCCGCAATGGTCGAGTCGGCGAACAAGGTTGCGATTTTCGGCGGCGACGGATGCCGCGAAGGGCGCGATGAAGTGCTGCAACTCGCGACCAAACTCAAGGCGCCGGTCGGATACTCATTTCGCGGCAAGCAGTGGCTCGAACATGACAATCCCAACGCGGTCGGGATGACCGGGCTGCTCGGTTACGGCGGCGCGTACAAGGCGCTCCACGAAGCGGACCTGCTGTTGATGCTCGGCACTGACTTTCCGTTCTCGGAATTTCTTCCCGGCGACAACGTCAAGAAAGTTCAAATCGACAAAAACGCGAAACATATCGGACGTCGCACGGCGGTTGATTTGGCGCTGGTGGGCGACGTCAAGACCACGATCACCGCGCTGCTCCCCAAAGTCAGCAACAAGACTGACGGCACCTTTCTCGAAAGGCATGTCGCCGAGACGAAATCCTTCCATGAACTTTTGCAGCACTACGTCACCAAAGGACCTGAGATCAAACCGATCCGCCCCGAGTTCCTCGCCGCAACTCTGAGCCAGCTGGCCGACGACGACGCGATGTTTTTTGCGGACACCGGAACCGCCTGCATCTGGGCCGCGCGCCACGTGACGGGCGGGACCAAGCGGCGGATTTTCGGATCGTTTTCATGGGCCTCGATGGCCAATGCCGCCCCCAACGCATTCGGCGCGCAACTCGCTTATCCGGGCCGCCAGATGATCGCGCTGTGCGGCGACGGAGGTTTCACGATGCTCGGCCTCGGCGACCTGCTGACCCAAGTGCGATGCAAGACCCCGGTGGTTCACATTATCCTGAACAACGAATCGCTGGACTTCGTCAACATCGAGATGCAGGAAGCAGGCATCGTCCCGTTCGGCGTCGATTTCAAAAACCCCAATTTCGCAAAAGTCGCCGAGGCGATGGGCGCAAAGGGCATCCGCATCGAAGAACCTGGCGACGTAAGAGAAGGACTCGCCCAGGCGCTCGCGCACAAAGGCGGCCCAGTGGTAGTGGACGCAGTCGTCGATCCCTACGCGCTATCGCTGCCCGCCCACGTCCCGTTCCAGGTCGCCGAGCGCTTCACCCTAAGCCTCGCCAAACAAGTCCTGAACGGAAAAATGGACTCAGTAATAAAAACAGCCGAGCGCAATGTCCGGCTGATTTGATCAACCGCCACTAAGGCGCGGATGAATCGCCGATCATTTGCGAAGTTCGACAGTACCTTGGGGACCGTCGTAAATGAGCACGCAATTGCGCAATTGATTTCTTCCCAGGATTGCTTGCCGGCCGCTCAGATCATCGAGAACGATTCCGGTCAGTTCGCGCAAATTCAGGCCAGGAATCTCTACTTCAGCCAGAAATATATCTGACGAGAATTGTCCACCAGCACCGGCGAATTGAGCGGGTGCCACTAACATCAGGGGAGCCCATCCTTGCAGATAGCTACTTTCGACAAATGTTAGTTGAGAAGCGGTATCGATCAGCGCATCTAGTGCGATTTCACGACCGTCGATCGGCGATCTAACAATGATCTTGATCGTAGCTCCCTGCTGCACCAGGGTTGCCGAAGAGCCGGGACCGGAATTTATTGTGGGCAATTTCTAGCGATGACGGAGGTGACGAGCTGAATCGGGATCCAGACCGACGGGAGTTCCGATTTGCTGGATGAAAAACGGCCCTTTTTTGGATAGCGAAAGCGCAGTCCTCCCCGCCGTATCGAAGTCCGGATATACGCCGACAAACTTACCCTCGAAAAACAACGCGAACTGGTCCAGGTGTGTCCGCTCCAATTCCTCGCGAAGTTTTTCAAACGCAGCGATTTCCGGGTCGAGTACATGCGCCCCAACGGGATCGTTCCGGTTGCTCGCCTGCATACACTAACAGTTTATTCGATTCCGCAAGAAATCGCTATGACGATCCGACAGAACCGCTTGCGCCAAATCCTCTGACAGCTGGAAAGGCTACTCCGCAGCGCGGTCTTGCGACGCCAATCGCGCACGCGCTGGCTTGTTCGCGGCTGCTGCGACTTCCGCAGTTGACGGCTGACGTACCAGCACTCCGAGCGGTGCGAGATTCAGTTCGGTGGCGCATTCCTCAGCCGCGCGATGTACGAGGCGTCCTGCTTCAACCATCTTCACTGCGATGCATACGCCGCCGGCCATTGTGAGTGCGCCCAGGCCGAGCGCTATCTCAGGTATGCCCGCGATCGCTGCGACTGCCGCACTCAGCGCGCCCGCTGCCAGAGCTATCGTGCTGATTCGTGTGATCTTTACTCGCGCCAGTACGTGATTGGTGATCTTGCCCGCCTCGTGCTCTTCGTCGGCGGTCTTCAGCTCGATTCGCGTCCACGGATTCGGCCGCACTTCGAGGTCGTAGTCGTTCCAGCCCGCGTCGATCACTGCGCCGTGGCCGGTGCGGCCGAACAGCTTCAGCATCTTGTCCATCAGGCGGTCGCGCGGGATGCTCTCATTGTTCCAGTAGTCCAGCCGCACGGTGCGCCGGAGCCAGTTGATCGTCGGGCGCTGGCGCACGCCGTCGTTGCCCGCGAGTCCGGTCAGGGCTTTCGCCCGCGTTTTGTAGCGCGTCATCGTTCGCACCATCGGTCCCGTGTAAGCGAGATACGCGATCAGCATTCGCGCCGAAAAGCTTTCGTGAGATTTGTCGAGCGGCGCGTGCCATGCATAGTAGAGCGCCCAAATCGGCCCGAGCGCCAGCATCGCAGCCGCGGGAATCAGCGACACGCCAAGCACCATCGACGCGACCATCGCAACTGACGACAGCACGGTCCACTCAAGCGTATTCGGCAGAACTTTCAGCAGCGTCAGGCCTGGATCGAACAGCGACTGCGCACGTGCCGACGCGTTCCACAGCACGCGTTTGCGATTGCCGCCGGGGATCGTGCGCGCGAGTCCTGGAATCGTGCCGCGCCACGCAATCTGTCCCATCACGTTGAAGCGCTCCGAATATTTCGGATACAGCATCGCCTCAGCCCGCCCGTAACCGCGCTGCTGTCCGTAGTAGGCATTCACAGTGTTGCGCCGGAAGTGCCAGACGAAGGCCGCCGGCGAGAATCCCAGCTTGTAGCCCGCATCGAGCATCCGCCAGCAAATATCAACGTCGTCGCCCGCGGTCCTGAACTGCGGATCGAATCCGCCGATCTTCGCGAGCGCCGCCTTCGTGAACACCATGTTGCAGCCCGCCAGATGCTCGGCGCGATCTTCCGCGACCAGCACGTGACACGGCGCGCCCGGCGACGCGGCGCAGCTCGCTTCGATCCATCCGTCTTCGTGCGGCGCGTAGTTCGGGCCGCCGCATCCGTCGAAATTATTTTCGGTCATCGAGCGCATCATCAGCGTCAGCCAATGCGGATCGACGACGCAATCCGAATCGGTGTAGGCGATAATTTCGCCGCGCGCCGCATGCATCCCGACGTTGCGCGCGACGCTCAGCCCCTTGTTGGGCTGGCGAATCAGCCGGAACTCCGGAAAGTCCATCGAGATGTCCGCGGTCTTGTCGCGCGATCCGTCATCGACGATCACGACTTCGAAATTCGGGTAGTCGAGCCGCCGCAGCGACTCCAGGCACGGACGCATCGTGCGCTCCGCGTTGTACGCGCAAATCACTACCGACACCATCGGCATCTTCGCCGACTGCGGTGGGCAGGTGCCGTTGAGCGTCACGAACGGCATCAGGTCCGACGCGCGCATCATCCGCACGCCGAGCCAGTCGTGAGAAACCGGAGCAGGAACCGGCGGAGCAACCACGCCAGCCGCACCGGTGCCAAACGCCACTGCTACCGCTTCGTCCTGCCCCGGCGATGCATCCTTGAATTCGATGATCACCGGTCGCGCTTCCGCGACGTTGTGAATCGCGACGACGAAATCTCGAATCTCGACCGGCGCGAGCGCAGGAATCTCCGCGTACAGAAAATCTTCTTCTAATATTGAAAGTGCGCGCGTCTCCGGACGCACTTTGATTCCGACAATTGCTTCCGGCGCGCGTCCCTTGATCGTCTTCACGACGCTCCGCACTCGACGCCGCGCATTCTCGAGCCCGCCCGCGCGCAACGCGTCCTGTCCGATTTCGCAAGCGAGGATGTATCCGACCAGCGCCGGATGCCGGCTGAAAATATTTGCCGTGTGCGCGATTCGCGACACCACCGACTTCCACCCGCGCCGGCTCGTCAGCTCATCGCACGTGATTCGCAGCTCGACCATCGCGACCAGTCCCGACTGCGCCGCGATATCGAGGCATGGCTGCGACTGCGCCTCCGTCAGCACCAGGCCGGTCGTGTGCGCGGTCTTGAGATCGTCGAGCCGTTTGCGAAGTTTCAGCTTCTGTCCGAAGTCGAGCGTCGCGCTCACATCAGCGAGCCGCATCGCCTTGAAAAAGAATTTCTGACCTGCGCGGGAAAGGAACTTACCGTGGGGAGTGACGCGTTGGGTAGAACAGGTATTGGTAAGCATGGCGGTGGATATCCTCTCGATGAGGACTCAATTGCCAGAGCCATGCCACCGTAAATCTCTCGCAACTATGCGGCCTTTTCAGCGATCGACCATATCGTGCAAACCAATTGGTATGAGCGCCATACGATTTGCGACTCGCGACTTTTTTCAATCCAACTTCGCGAGGTGCAAAATCACGCATCATGCTGCCTCAATGCACACGCTAGATTGGTTATTTTGCGAATGTTATACGTCAATGAGATTTTAATGAGATTTCACTGAAAAAGCCTGCCGGGTTGTCCCAATGAAACTATCGTTCGCCTGTGGATGCCACCGACCTTCAAAGTCTACGCAACAACGTCAAACCAACGACGCGCCGATCGAGGCCACCCCGGAAGAAGTAAAGGCCATCAGAGAACAGCTCGCCGAGATCGAGCAGTCCCTCTCACGCCTCTGGGGTCCTACCATCTGGAGCCGCACCCCCGAATGCATCCAGATTCGCTCCGAGGCTGCCGACCTGATCGACCGCCACTTCGACGGCATCGTCACACAGTGGGGAGAATCGATCGCCTACATCATCCACGGGCACTCGAAGTACGATCAGGAAGGCCGCAAAGACAACATGGTCAATTCTCTCATCCGCTTCACTGACCATCTGCGCGACCCCGACGACATTTGCACCTACATTTACCTGCGCCGCCATTGCCAGGAGGGGATGCTCGCGCGGGCCAAGCCGTCTCAGTTCAACGTCATCCACATCGCTCTCAAGCAAATAATTCTCGATCACGTAAAATCCACCATGAGCGGCCCCTCGATGGAACGGGTGCGCGACTTAATGGTCGCCGCGATCGACGAGCGGCGCCTGATGGTCTCGCAGTTCTACATCGAATCGCGTGAGCGCTTGCTGCGCGAGTCCGAAGAGAAGTACCGCAACACCGTCGATCACGCGCCCGATCCGATGTACGAGATCGAGCCGCATACCTGGACCGTGTTGAGCGTGAACGCGGCCGCGATGAATCTCCATAAAATGGAATCCGAACACTACCCCGACGCTCACAAGGATATCATCGGGAGAACGGTCCCGGAGTTGGTGCCGGAAGATAAGCACGCAGGCGTGATCGAGACCCTCGAGACCGTGATGCGCGAGGGCTCGGCGCAGACCCTCGAATTCCCCATCGGCCCGTTTTTCTTCGACGTAAAATACGCGCTCATCACCTACGGCAAGAAGCAATTCATCCAGATGATCCTGCGCGACGTTACTCAGCGTCGCGAAATGCTCGACTCGCTGATCAAGGCCGAGCGCCTAGCCGCAGCAGGTACATTCGCCGCGGGCGTCGCGCACGAGGTGAACAATCCGCTCGCGTCAATCTCGTCGCTGGTGCAATCGATTCTCACCGGCGAGCAGGATCCCGAGCGCCGCACCTTGATGCACACCATACTGTCGCAGATCACGCGCATCTCGAGCACGCTCAAGGACCTGGTCAATTTCGCGCGGCCGACCACTGCGCAACGCAAGCAGGTGGACGTCAACGGCCTAATCGCCGAGACCCTGCGGCTCATCACTTACAACAAACGCTTCAGTGGTATCCGGGTCGAGCCGATTCTCGCGCCCGACCTCCGCCGCGCATTCGCCGACGACAACGAAATTCAGCAAGTGCTGCTCAACCTGCTCTTCAACGCCGCCGACGCCGCCCCGGCCGAAGGCGCGGTCATCAAAGTCATCACTGAAAACCAGCGCCCCGGACAAGCCAACGACAAATCGCGTCGCGTGTTCATCAAGGTCATCGACAACGGCATCGGCATCCCGCGCGAGCATCTCGAGCGCGTGTTCGATCCGTTCTTCACCACCAAGCCCGCGGGCGCCGGCGTCGGACTTGGACTTTCGCTGTGTCAGCGCATGATCCTGTCCAACCAGGGCACCATTCGCGTCGACAGCGAAGTCGGCCGCGGCACCGCAGTGACGATCACGCTGGCGGCCGCCGAAGAATCGGTGCGCGCCCAGCAGGCCGCCGAGATGGCAGCGTCCTGAAGACAGTTCAATGGTCATCACCGACGCCGCGAACAACGACGCTTCATGGACCGCACAACAGCGCGGACCCTACCGCCTGCTGATCGTCGAAGACGAGCCGTTGATGCGCTCGATCATCGTGCAACTCGCGCGCAGCGAGGGTTACGAGGTGATGGAAGCGCCGGCCGCTGAAGTCGCGCTGCACATTTTCGAAAAAGAAAAAATCGATCTCGCGATTCTCGATCTCAATCTGACCAGCGGCGGCAGCGGACTCGATCTGCTGCGCAAGATGCGCGAACTCGATCCCGAGGTGATGGGAATCATCGTCACCGCCTACGCCAGCGTCGAGTCGGCGGTCGAGGCGCTGCATCAGGGCGCCTACGACTACATCACCAAGCCGTTCGCCAACGATCATCTGAAAAAGGTGATGCGCAATGCGCTCGAGGGCAAGGCGCTGTTCCGCGAAAATCGTTTCCTGCGCCAGGAACTGCGCGAGAAGTATCGCTTCGAGAGCATCATCGGCAAAAGCGACGCGATCGAAGCGACCTTCCGCGTTATGGAAAAAGTCGCGCGCACCGACTCGAGCGTGTTGATCACCGGCGAGTCGGGCACCGGTAAGGAACTGGTCGCCCGCGCGATCCACTTCAGCTCCGATCGCGCCAACAACCGCTTCCTGCCGATCAATTGCGGCGCGCTGCCCGAGAACCTGCTCGAGAGCGAGCTGTTCGGCTACAAGCGCGGCGCTTTCACCGGCGCGGGCCAGGACAAAGTCGGTCTGCTCAAGGCCGCCGACAAGGGCACCATCCTGCTCGACGAGATCGGAGAGCTGCCGCTCGCACTCCAGGTCAAACTGCTGCGCGCGCTGCAGGAGCGCGAAGCCTACCCGCTCGGCGCCAACGATCCGGTGGCCTTCGACGTGCGCGTGCTGTGCGCCACCAATAAAAATCTCGAAGCCGAAGTCAAAGCCGGCCGCTTCCGCGAAGAACTGCTCTACCGAATCAACGTCATCAATATAAATCTGCCCGCGCTGCGCGAGCGCCAGGACGACATCCCGCTGCTCGCCAACCATTTCCTGCGCAAATATGAAAAGTCGCTGTCGCGCACTGCGATGCGATTCTCAAAAGGTGCGATGCGCCTGATGCTCAACTATGCGTGGCCGGGCAACGTCCGCGAACTGGAAAACAGCGTCGAGCGCGCCGCGATTCTCGCCGAGACCGACGTCATCCACTCACACGACCTGCCCGAAAAGCTGCGCACCACGTCGCCCGTGATCGCGAGTATCGAGAACACCGGCGCGACGCTCGAGGAGCTCGAGCGCGAGCACATCAAGCGCGTGCTGGACAAGGTCGAAAACGACAAAGTCAAAGCCGCCCAGGTCCTCGGCATCCACCTCTCAACCCTCTACCGCAAAGTCCAGCGCTACCACCTCGACGACACCCCGGGCGTCCCCCAGGAACCCGCCCGCACCGCGTGATGGCCGGGAATAGATTGGCAATGCGGCAGTCTAGGATATAGACTTTAGAGAGAGGCTGGCTGCGGCTAACCCGGAGAAAAATATGGATCTCTTTGCGCCAACTCACCTGCTGATCATTTTGCTGATCATTCTGGTCATTTTCGGGCCTAGCAAGCTCGGCGATGTCGGCGGCGCGATGGGCAAAGCAATCCGCGACTTCAAACGCGCGATGAACGAACCCGACAGCGCAACCACCACTCCGCTAGCCAAACCCGACGAAGTAAAAGCCACCGAAGCCCCCAAGCCCGACAAAATTTCCTGACCCGCTAAAAATTCGCCGACTCCCCATCCGCGCTAATCGTTCACGCATGCCAAGAGCGCGCGAGACCTCGACGCGATCATTCCCTTCCCTCGCGAAATGGCACCCGGACCCGCAACATTTGTATATTGCGCTGACGGCCGGTGAACGAACGAAAAGGGGATCGATGAGAGCAATCTTAATCTCGCTTCTCGCTGCGGCGACCGCGCTGACGTTCGCCGGATGCGCCGGGAGCCGGCAAGCGGGCGCACCGCCGCAAATCGCGCAGGCCGATGCGAAGCCGTCACCTGTTACGGGGTTGTGCAAATCGCCGGACGCGCCGCCGGCGGACGTCGCCCACGAACCGGGTTACCAACAGTTCGATGTCTCGGTAACCGATTCTTCAGGGCGGCCGATCCCGGGACTCACGCAAAAGGACTTCTTCGTAACTTTCGTCATGTATGAAGGGTCACGAAGCGTTCCTGTCGCCAATTTTCGAGAGAACAAGAATGACGAACCGATCGCGATAGCGCTGGTGGTCGATGTCTCGGGCAGCATGACACCCAAGTTGCCTATTGTGAAGCAGTCGCTGGGCGACCTCGTGATAAACCTCAATCGATGCGACGAAGTGATCCTTTACGCATTCAGCACCCGGCCGCATCTTTTGATGCCCTTCTCCACCGATCATCAGATGACAGCCAGCAAGATCGAGCAGTTCCACGCGTACGGTCAGACCGCGCTATTCGACGCAACCATCACTGCTCTACAAAACCTGGAGGGTGCAGACTATCCGAACCGGACAATTATTCTGGTCACCGACGGAATGGACAACTCCAGCTCTGCCACCGAGAAGGAAGTTGCAGCTCAGGCAACGAAGGACGGCGTCCCAATCTACGCAGTGGGTATCGGCGATCCTAATGCGCGAGGAGAATCGAATGCGCACGGAAACCCAGATTTATCCTTGGGTCCGTTTCTTCTGGGGGGAAATGACGAGGACCGGGTTGACGCCGAAAGTTTGAAGGATCTTTCGGCCTCGGCAGGCGGTCGAAGTTTCATCGTGCCCGCCACAGGAGAGGACGACGGTAAGGGCTTTAAAGGCGCCATCTCGGCCATCAGCGAAAGCATCGCCCAAGGCTACACGATAGGTGCGGCGATCCCCGCCGACGCTAGGCCATCCACCATTGCGGTGACGGTCGCGAACAGGCCCGATTTAATCGTGCGGCCGCATCCGATCGCAACGCCGCAATAGCGCGATCGATCGTCTCCTCGAGTGGCCGCTCGTTTGCCAAATCGATCCGCGATGCTGTAAGACGAAAATAGTCGAGCTCACACTCACCGACCTTGTCTTCGAAGGAGGGATCTTTCGATGGCTGACATCGATCTTCACATCAAAGGTGGAACCGTAGTTGACGGAACCCGCGTGCCGCGTTACCGCGCCGACGTCTGGATTCAAGGACGGCAAAATCGCGCAGGTCGGCGGGCGCGCCCCCGGCTTCGCAAAAAAGACTATCGACGCCGGCGGCATGATCGTCGCTCCCGGCTTCGTCGATTTGCATACCCACTACGACGCGCAGATTCGATGGGACCCGTACTGCACCATCTCGGGATGGCACGGCGTCACCTCGGTCGTGCTCGGAAATTGCGGCTTCGGCTTCGTGCCGGTCAAGCCGGATTTTCGCGAGCGCTCGATGCTCACGATGACGCGCACCGAAGCGATTCCGTACGAGTCGATGAAGGTCGGGATGAAGTGGGATTGGGAAACGATTCCGCAGTACCTCGATTCGCTCGATCGCACCGCGAAGGGCGTCAACGTGATCCAGTATCTGCCGACGTCGTCGCTGTTGACCTACGTGATGGGCCTCGAGGCGGCCAAGACTCGCGCCGCGACCGACGACGAACGCGCCGAGATGCGCGCGCTGCTCGCCGAAGGAATGGACGCCGGCCTCGGCGGCTTCTCGGTGCAGCGGCTCGGCCCCGATTCCACGCAGGCCGACTTCGACGGCTCGCCGATGGTTACCGACACGATGTGCGACGAGGACATCCTGAACCTCGCGCGCGTGCTGCGCGATCGCGACGAAGGCTTCATCCAGATCACGCAGGCGACCGGACATATCAAGGACGATCTCGCGTTCCTCGAACGCCTTGCGGCCGAGGCGAATCGCCCGATTCTGCACAACGCGATCGCGCCCGCGCGCCACGATCCCAAAGTTCATCAGCGCAGCCTCGCGTGGCTCAAGCGATGCCGCGAGAAAGGTCTGCCGATCTTCGGCCAGACCGCCACGCTGCGCACCGGCTTCGCCTTCACGCTCGAGCATTGGAATCTCTACGACGCGAGTCCGGCGTGGCGCACCGTCACGACCGGCAGCAACGAAGAAAAAATCGCGAAGATGAAGGATCCCGCGCTGCGCGAGGCGATCAAGCGCGAGCACGACGAGGCGAACAAAAAGCTCGAGGTGATCCAGAAAGGAGTCGGCGGTCCCATTCGTCATCTGATCGTGTCGTGGGCAAACGACAAGCCGGAGCTGGAGAAGTACGTCGGCAAATCGATCGGCCAAATCGCCGCCGAAGAAAACAAGCATGAGATCGACGCGATGCTCGATCTGTCGATCGCCGGCGGCCTCAAGGTCGAGTTCCTCGGTCCCAATCGCGGCTTCAACGCCGAGTTCTACGCCGAGATGATCAACGACTCGCCCTACACGATTCCCGGCGTGTCGGACGGCGGCGCGCACACCAAATTCTTCACCGGCGGCGCGTACACGACCGACTTCCTCGGCTGGCTGGTGCGCGACGAACAACGCATCACGCTCGAGGAGGCGCACTATCGCCTCTCCGCCCTGCCCGCGCATGCGGCCGGCTTCCGCGACCGCGGCGTTCTGCGCGAAGGACTGGCGGCGGACGTCGTCGTTTACGATCTCGATCGCCTCGGCGTCGAGCCGGATTGGGTCGGCGACATCGCGCACGACTTTCCCGGCGGCGAATGGCGTCGCGTGCAGCATGCGCGCGGCTATCGCGCGATCGTCGTCAACGGCGAGATGACCTGGGACGACGGTCGATGCACCGGCGCGACGCCCGGCAAGCTGCTGCGCGGCGGCCGCGGATAATCGCTCCGATGGCAGTTCAAATCTACAGCATGACGTCGGTAGTCGACGCGGTCGCGACTGCCGACGCCGGCGCCGATCTGATTGGCCTGGTCATCGCCGAGCCCGGCGTCGTCGCCGAAGCAATCGACGCTGACCTCGCGCGCAAAATCCTGTCCGCGGTTCGCCCGCGCTCGCGCGGCGTTGCGCTGTCGCTGTCCGATGATCGCGACGAGATTTGCGCGATGGTGGACGCGGTGCGCCCCGACGTCCTGCACGTCGTCGCGCGCGAGATCGAGCCCGAAGACTGCGTCTGGATTCGCGAGCGGATTGCGCCCGTCATGCTCCTGCGCGCGATTGCCGTGCGCGCCGGCGAAACTCTCACCGAGGCTGACGCGCACCAGGACTGCCTCGATTACCTGATGCTCGATTCCGGCGCGAAGGGACCGCCGTATGCCGGCGCGACCGGCGAGACTCACGACTGGTCAATCAGCCGCACCGTCGTCGAACGCTCGCGCGTCCCCGTGATCCTCGCGGGCGGACTCTCCGCCGAGAACGTCGCCGACGCGATCGCCACCGTCAAGCCATGGGGCGTCGATTCGTTCACGCACACCGACGTCCTCGGGCTTCGAGGAAAAAAAGATCCGGCGCGCGTGCACGCTTTCATCGCCGCAGCGCGGCGCGCATTCGCGGAAAATTTGAAACCCTAAGAAGCTGAGGCGCCCGGGAATTTAGCGATCAGCGCCGCGGCTTCCTTTTCTACCCGCGTGCCTTTGAAAAAGTTCGGGTTCGATTCGCCCCAGAAGCGCACCGGGTTGACGAACATGAAATCGCGGAAGTCGTCCGCCGTGATCAGCTCGTCCTCGACCAGCTCGTACGCTTCCGGCACGACGTCTTTCATATCAGGCACGTCGAAATGCCCGATATCCGATCCGAACAACACGTTCAGCTTCGCGCCGAACGGATTGGCCTTGCGGTTGAACGCGTACGCGTTGATCGGATCGTCGGCTTCGCATCCGAAATAAAAGTTATCGAACAGATCGCGGATGTCTTCGGCTCGCTTGATCTTGCACGCGGCGAAATCGTCGAGCTCGCGAAGCCCGCCTGTCGCACCGCTTTGGTCGCGCTCGAGAATCGTCGCGACGTTGGAGGCGCCGGCCTTTTGGTCGATCTTGCCTTCGACCCACTTGCCGCCGTACTCACGAATCAGTTGCGCGAGCATCTCGCGATTCAGGTTGGCCGGATTCGTTTCCTCGAGCGCCTCGCGATTGCGCTTCTTCCAATGTCCAATCAAATCGCAGTAAAGCGCGCACGCCCATCCGACTCCGCCCTCGAGAAATCCCATCTTGAGCTGCGGAAAGCGCCGCGTGACGCCGCCAAGGAAAATCGCCTTGCAAACCGCCTCGCTCGCGGCCGCGAAATGCCCGATATGGTTGTAAACAAAATTGGTCGGCGAATTGCGCAGCCCGACGCCGCGCGACCCCGAATGAAAGGTCGGCGAAATTCCCAGCTCGATGCATTTCGCCCACACCGGATCGTAGTTGTACTCGCTGTCGAGTCCGAGCATGTCGAACCACGTCGCGGCTCGCCCCGCGTCCGCCGGTATCTGCCGCCGCACCATGCTCGCCATCATCACCACCTTCAGCCCGAGTTCCTTCACGACGTACTCGAGTTCGGCGCACGCCTCGTCCGGCGTATGCATCGGAATCACGGCGGCGGGCGTCATGCGGTCGGAAAATTCTCCGAAAAATTCCGCGATGAACCGGTTGAACGCGCGGCAGGTCGCGCGCCGCGTTTCGTCATCAGGATGAAACGGAATGCCCAGCCCGGCGGTCGGATAGAGCACGGTGAAATCCATTCCGAATTCGTCGAGCCGTTCGTAAAGCAACCGCGGCAGAATCTCGGTCGCACGGTCGCGCGTGTTCCTGGTCGGCAGCGCCCAGAACGCTTCCTGCGCGCGCCGCCTGCGCTTGCGTTCTTCCTCTGAAGCGGTCAACCGCTTCGATATTCTGCCGTTGAACGCGCGAAATCCTTCGACGGCACGGCTGCCGCCGAATTTTTCCAACTGCTCGACGATGATCGGCCCGAACTCCAGCCAATGCCCATCGGCATCGATCACCGGATGCTTAAGACTCGCGCGAATCCGCTGCGCCTCTGAGGTACTCTCGCTGGCCATCGTTTGCGCCTCCGACTTTATTTTCGAAGCTTAGTATCGAAGCCGTGCAGTTTCCAAACTGCACCAGCCGTCGGGTAGTGTACAAATTTGAATTTGCGTTAGACGCTCGCGATGGCCGCTGGAGTCTAGGATCGGCTATGGTTGAATCGGTACTCCAGCCATGATGAGAGACTGGTTTTCGCCACCAAAAAAGCCCGCCACTATTTCCGGCACGATTTTCGGACTGTCATTCGTGGCGATCGGCAGTTACTGGTTCGCATACTTGTTGGCGGGCCCGAGAGTCATGTCGACGATCCCTATTCACGTTCGGATAATCATTACGGCAGCAGTGTTAGCCCCAGGAGTCATTGGGGCAATTTATCATCAGGTCAGATTAAGAAGAGCGCTCGCTCGCGAAAAGAAATCGTGAGATGAGCGTGCAGTTTCCAAACTGCACCGGCAGCCCTAGGATCGCACGCGCCGACCGTCTAGAATCCATCCCTTTCCAGCTCGCGCAAACGTTCTTTACACCCGGCACGATTTTCCCGGGAGGCTGAAGTGATCCCGATTCGCTACAACTTGCGCAGCCTGATGGTTCGACGCGCGACCGCGGCGATGACGGCGTCGGTCGTAGCGCTGGTCGTGATGCTGCTCTTCATCCTGTCGGGATTCGTCGCCGGCCTGCGCGCGACCGTGATGCAAAACGCTCTCCCCGACAACTGGATCGTGCTCAGCCGCGGCACCACCGACGAAGGCTCCAGCTACATCTCTCACGAGCAATACGAGATCGTCAAAAGTCGCCCGCAAATCGCGACGACTGCCGACGGGCAGACGCTTATCTCGCCGGAAATGATCACCGGCTTCAATGCGAACCCCAGCGCCCCGCCGTCGCAATCACTTTTCACGATGCTCCGCGGCGTCTATCCAATCGCGTACCAGGTTCACGGCGGCATGCGCCTGGTAGCTGGACGCTGGCCGGCGCGCGGCACGTCCGAGATGGTGGTCGGCCGCAAGCTCGCCGCGCGCTTCCCCAACCTCGCGGTCGGCAGCGATTTCAAATTCGGACCGCGCACTTTTAAAATCGTCGGCATCTTTTCCGATCGCGACAGCGCGCGCGAGTCTGAAGTGCTGACCGATCTCGGCATCCTGACCCAGGACGTTCACTTCGCCAACGGCTTTGCGGTGCTGCACGTCGTGCTCAAGCCCGGCACGCATGAGGATTTCGCAAAATCGCTGACGACCGATTCGCGGATCAAGCTCGACGCGATGTCGGAACAGGAGTTTTACGCGAAGCAGACCGGCTTCATCGATCAGTTGCGCGCGCTCGGCCTGATCGTCGCGCTGATTCTCGCGATCGGCTCAGTATTCGGCGCGATGAACACGATGTACTCCGCGGTCGCGCGACGCACCAGCGAAATCGGCGTGCTGCGCGTGCTGGGCTTCAGCCGCTTCAACGTGCTCACGAGTTTCGTAATCGAGAGCATCGTGCTCGCGCTGGTCGGCGGCATACTCGGCGAGATTCTGGGGGTGCTGGTCGCGTATTCGACGGGGCTTAACAGCCAGCTGATGAACGTCGGCGAATTCATCTTCAGATTTCGGCTGACCGTGGGCGCGTTCGTGTCGGGACTGGTGGCCGCAATCCTAATCGGCGCGCTCGGCGGATTTTTGCCGGCGTGGCGCGCCTCGCGCATTCGCCTGGTCGAATCGCTGCGCTCGGTCTGAACAGGGGCGTTATGTTCAACTGGATTAAATTGATCGAACGCAACATGCGGCGGAATCTGCGCCGCACGATTCTGACGATCCTCACCATCGCGCTCGCCACCTTCATCTATACGGTGCTGGTCAGCGTGCCGGCCTCGATGGATCGCGTCGTCAAGGACGCATCGGGAACGCTCCGCCTCATCATCAACAACAAGACCGCGCCGTGGGAGGATTTGCCCGCGCGCTACTGCGACGACATCAACAAAATGCCGGGTGTCGCCGCGTGCGTCGCGATCACCGGATGGCCGGCGACCTGGCGCGACGTCAGCGACCCGGTCTTCGCGGTCGGCGCCGGCCCCGAGATAGGCGACGTGTTCCCCGATTACGCGCTCACTGGCCAGGAGCGGCTTGAGACCTCGAAAGAAAAGCGCGGTGCAATCGTTGGCGACGTCCTGATGCGCAAGCACGGCTGGAAAATCGGCGACACTGTCACGCTGCGCAGCACCGACGCCAATCACATGGAGATGACCTTCATCATCATCGGCCAGATTTCCTCCAAACGTTATCCCAACACCTTTCTGATGCGCCGCGACTACATGATGGCGGCGCGCAAGGCGCACGGCCTGCCCGATGAAGACATCGCGTGGAACATCATCGTGCGCGCCACCAGTAACGACACTCTGGCCACGCTCGCAAAGCAGATCGACGAGCACTTCGCTAACTCCGACGCCGAAACACGCACGATGACTGAAAGCGATGCGCTATCGTCCGGCCTCTCAGCGATCGGCAACATTAGAGCCATAGTCTTCGCGCTGTGCCTGGTAGTGCTGCTGACAGTCCTACTGATAGCCGCTAACTCCACGGTCATGATGGTGCGCGAACAAATCAGCGATGTAGCCGTGATGCGCGCGCTAGGCTTCAGCCGCGGCGCGGTGGGTGTGTTGCTATTCGGCGAATGCGCCACGATAGGACTCATAGGTGGACTGATAGGAGCTTGCGCAGCCCTGTGGATGTTTTCAGGCGGCATCACGCTAGGTGCGGCGCTAGGTGGCAACGGCGCCCTGTGGGTAACCCCCGCGCAAACAGCTAACGCATTAATTGCGGCGCTGGCTGTAAGTCTGATTAGCGGGGTAGTCCCAATCCTGGAAGCAGTAAGACTCCCGCCAGCGTTAGCATTCCGGAAGGTGGTCTAGCCTCCTACACCTCTCCCTTCGGGAGAGGACGCGCCTCCGGCGCGGGTGAGGGCGCTTGCATCAAGCTGAATGCCGGCGCCCTCACCCGTCCGCCGACATGAATGTCGTCGTACGACCTCTCCCGGCTTGCGGCTTGCGACAGAGTCGCAAGCCGCGGGAGAGGTAATGCTTTAGATCGTGTCAGAGACTCCAGGAATGAACAGCGGCTCCATCGCATAGCGCGCAACGTCGGCTTCCATCTCCGCGCGTGCTGGCTCGGTAGCTTTCATGCTCGCTGCGTCGAGGATATCGCGCAGCAGGGTCGCGTCGCTTGATGTGTTCAGGAATAGTCCCGGGCGGCTCAGCACGAAATGGACGCCGCGGCGGATTGCGTCGCGATCGCGCAGCGGCTCGTACCAGCTGAATTTCCGGCCGTCGCCGTTTTGCCATCGCCGCCGCGCGACCGACTTGATGGTTTGCGTCGCGACGCCGCGCTCGCGGCAAACCTTCAGCAGCGCCTCGGCATCGGCCGCATACTGCTCGATATTCAGCATCGTGAAATTGTACGGGAACAGCACCGAGTCGAAGGGGAACCGATCGAGGCTCCTGCGATGCATCGCGGCGACCTGCGAGCCGTGACCGGTGACTCCGATAAAGCGCACCAGCCCCTGCGCGCGCGCCTCGACCAAAGCCTCGAGTGCGCCGCCATTGCCCATCGCAGTCCCCCATTCATTTTCGGCGACGAGATTGTGCATCTGGATCAGATCAAGCTGATCGACGCGCAGGCGGTCCAGCGAGCGATGGAGACTGTCGCGCGCGCCTTGATAGGTGCGGTCGCCGGTCTTGGTCGCGAGAAAAAATCGCTTGCGATGCTCGCGCATCCACGGCCCCATTCGCAATTCCGACTCGCCGTACGACGCGGCGGTATCGATATGGTTGATGCCGTATTCGAGCAGCACCTCGAGCACGCCGTCAGCCTTGTCCTGTTTCATCCCGCCGAGCGCCGCCGCTCCGAAAATAACACGCGTACTCTGATGCCCGGTTTTTCCGAATGGACTGGTCTCGATCACGACCCCACCTCGCTGAAAATTATTCGGTGCCGTTATATTAGCGCGTTGCCGAAGATTATTCACGGACCGATCATCGGCGCGTAATCTCGCGAAACTCTTGCACTTGCTCTATGTAAATGACGAAATCGGATTCGAGGAACAAATTCAGATGGGTCCAACCGGTAAAGCTATTTTTCTGACCAAGGGCGTCGGCAGGCATCGCGAGAAACTCACTTCGTTCGAGCTCGCACTGCGCGACGCGCGGATCGCAGAGTTCAACCTGGTTCGCGTCAGCTCGATTTTTCCACCCGGCTGCAAAGTGATCTCAATTCAGGACGGGCTGAAGACGCTGACGCCCGGGCAGATCGTTTACACCGTGATGTACGACAACTCGACCGACGAGCCGCATCGCCTGATGGCGACGTCGGTCGGCCTCGCGATTCCCGCCGACAAGGATCAATACGGCTACCTGTCCGAGCATAAGAGCTTCGGGCAAACCGACGAGAAGGCCGGCGACTACGCCGAAGACCTTGCGGCGACGATGCTCGCGACTGCGCTCGGTGTGGACTTCGATCCCAACGTCAGCTACGACGAACGCAAGGACGTGTGGAAGCTGTCGGATAAAATCGTGCAGACGCGGAATATCACGCAGTCGGCGATTGGTGATCGCGACGGTCTGTGGACGACAGTCGTCACTGCCGCGGTATTTGTGAATCTGCCAACGACGGACAAACAGCCGGGATGAGTATCGAAGACCTCGAAAAGCGGATCACGGCGCTCGAAGATATCGAGGCGATCAAGAAGCTCAAGGCCCGCTACTGCGCGATCTGCGACGAGGATCACAATCCGGCGAAAATCACCGCGCTGTTCGCTCCCGACGGCATCTGGGAAGGCGCGGGCGTCGGCGTGCATCAGGGGCATGACGCGATTCGCAAACTGTTCCAGGGATTCCAGGAACGGATCAGCTTCTCGCAGCATAACGTGATGAATCCGATCATCGAGGTCGATGGCGATCGCGCCACCGGCATCTGGTACTTCATCGGGCCGTTCACGATGCGCAGCGGAAATCGCGCGATGTGGCTCGGCGCGCGCTACGAAGACGATTACGTGAAGCTCAACGGCGAGTGGAAGTTTTCGCACTTGCGCGCGATCGGCAGGATGTCGGCGCCGTACGAAAAGGGCTGGGCGAAGTAGTCGTTTATTTTGAACTGAACAGATCGAGCCGCGAACCTACGACCTTTTTCACCGCCTCGACCGCCCGCACCAGGATTTTGTACGGCGCGACCTCATTTGCCTCCGCCGCGAGGCCAGCCTCGACGCCGCGTCGCCATGCGAGACGCAGTTCGGTGTTGACGTGGACGATCGTCATGCCGGCCTTGATCGCTCGCTTGAAATCGTCGTCGTTGGTGCCGGAGCCGCCGTGCAGCGTCATGAAGATTTTCGCCGCTGCCTTGATTTCCGCGATCCGCTCGAGATTCAGCCGCTTCTGAACGTTGCCGTGCACCATGCTCGCGAGCATCCCGTGCATGTTGCCGACCGCAGGCGCCAGCACGTCAACTTTAGTCGCATCGACGAAATGTTTCGCCTCTTCCGGCGTCGTCAAAATTCCAACGCCCTCCGGGACCTTGTCGATCACTGCAGAAGAAGCGCCGATCCAGCCTATTTCGCCTTCGACCAGGATCGCGGGGTTGATCGATTTGATCGCCTCGATCGCTTTCTTCGTCTGCTTGATATTTTCCTCGAGCGGGAGCGCCGAGCCGTCGAAGATTATTTCGTCGAAGCCGGCTTTCGCCGCTATCTCAGCATTGGCGATCGAGTGAGTGTGGTCGGCGTTGAGAAAAATCGGATAGCCGTGCTCGTCGCGCACTGCTTTGACCAGCGCCGCGGCCTGGCGGACGCCGGTGAACTCGCGTTCGCCTTCCGACACGCCGACCATCACCGGCAACTTTCGGTCGCGCGCGGCAGCGACGATCGCGTTGAATGAAACCAGTTCGGAAAAATTGAAATGGCCGACGGCGACTTTGTCCGCCTCAGCCTTCTGCAAGACTTCGCGTAGCGATACCATCAACGCTCTCTCCATTTTCGCCCGTCGCGTTTTAGTAGATCGTCGGCGGCGCCGGGTCCCCACGAACCGGCCGCGTAGTTGGGGAAGTCGGTTGCCGGCGTTGCTTTCCATGCGTCCAGAATCGGATCGACCACGCGCCATCCCGCATCGACCGTGTCGGCGCGCTGGAACAGCGTCGGATCGCCAATCATGCAATCGAGCAGCAGCGTCTCGTAGCCGATGCTCGGAGGTGCGCCGAAGTAATCCGCATACTTGAAATTCATATCGACGCGATCCAGCTTGACTATCTGGCCCGGTACCTTGGCGCTGAAGCTTAGCGAGATACCCTCGTCGGGCTGAAGATGCATGACGAGCTCGTTCTGCACCAGGTGCTTGACGCCAGTCTGCCGGAACAGCAGCAGCGGCGGCGCCTTGAACCGGATTGCGATTTCGGTGAGGCGCTTCGCCATCCGCTTTCCAGTGCGCAGGTAAAACGGCACGCCCGACCATCGCCAATTGTCGATCGCGAGCTTCAGCGCGACGTAGGTCTCGGTGCGGGATTTGGGATCGACTTGCGGCTCCTCGCGATATCCCGGCACCGGTTTGCCTTCGAGGGTGCCGGCTCCGTACTGTCCGCGCACCGCCCATTTCGGGATGTCTTCGGGTTTGAGCGGGCGTATTGCGCGCAGCACCTTGGTCTTCTCGTCGCGCACCGGCTCGGAGTCGAACGAATTCGGCGGCTCCATCGCCGTCAGAGAAACCAGCGCGAGTATATGATTCGGCACCATGTCGCGCAGCGCGCCGGTCGCTTCATAGAATGCGCCGCGATGCTCGACACCGACGGTCTCCGCCACCGTGATTTGCACGTGATCGATAAAGTTGTTGTTCCACAGCGGCTCGAAGATGCCATTGCCGAAGCGGAACGCCATGATGTTCTGGACGGTCTCTTTGCCGAGATAGTGATCGATTCGGTAGATCTGATTTTCGTGCAGGCACGCGCCGATCTCGCGATTGAGCGCATTGGCCGATTCCAAATCATGGCCGAACGGCTTTTCGATGATCACTCTTCGCCAATGGCCGTCGGTTTCTTTGGTGAGTCCCGCGCCAGCCAGTTGCTTGACGATCTCACCGAAGAAACTCGGCGAGACCGCGGTGTAGAACAGATAATTTCCGGGCGTACCGTGCTGCTTGTCGGCGGTTTCGAGCGCCGACTTCAGACTCGTGTAGGTCGCCGGATCGGTAAAGTCGCCGGACATGTAGGTGATGCGATCGTCAAACCATTTCCAGAGTTCGGGCTTGACCTTGGTGGTCGCGAATTGACCGATCTCGTCGCCAAGCTGCTTGCGGAAATCTTCGGAACTCATCTTCACGTTGCTGACGCCGACGATCGCGAATTTGTCCGGCAGCAGTTTGTTGGCGAGCAGATTGTACAGCGACGGTAGCAACAGGCGCTTGGTCAGGTCGCCGGTCGCGCCGAAGATCACGAACACGCACGGATCGCCGGGGCGTCCATGCGTTGACGCGTTCACTAATCCGGGGGTCGGCATCGCGAATGCTCTTAGGCTTTCTTCTCGATGTGTCCGCCGAATTCGTAGCGCATCGCGGACAGGAGTTTGTCGGCAAAGTCAGCCGCTCCGCGCGAGCTGAAGCGTTCGTAGAGCGCGGCGGTGAGCACGTTTGCCGGGACGCCTTCGTCGATTGCCGCGTCGATGGTCCATCGACCCTCGCCCGAATCCGACACGCGCCCGGCAAATTTCTTCAGCTCAGGATCGCCGAGCGTCGCGTCGGCGATCAGGTCGAGCAGCCACGACGCGATCACGCTGCCGCGCCGCCATACTTCGGCGACGTCGGGTAGGTTGAAATCGTACTGGTAGAGCTTGGGATTGCGCAGCGGCGTGGTCTCGGCATCGACTGTGTGCGTCTGCTTGCCGACGTTGGCGTTTTTCAGAATGTTCATGCCTTCCGCATAAGCGGCCATGATTCCGTATTCGATTCCGTTGTGAACCATCTTCACAAAATGACCGGCGCCGTTCGGGCCGCAATGCAAGTAACCGTGCTCGGCGGTGCTGCCCTTGACCTTCTCGCGGCCGGCGGTGCGCGGAGCGGAATCGATCGGCGGCGCGAGCGTCGCGAAAATCGAATCGAGATGCTTGATGACTGGCGGCTCGCCACCGATCATCTGGCAAAAGCCACGCTCGAGTCCCCAGACGCCGCCGCTGGTACCGGAATCGACGTAGTGAATCCCCTTCGCCGCGAGAGCTTCGGCGCGCCGGATATCGTCGATGTAATAAGAATTGCCGCCGTCAACGATGATGTCGTCGCGCTGAAACCGGCTCGACAAGTCCGCGACGGTCTGCTCGACGACCGCGGCAGGGACCATCATCCACGCAACTCGCGGCAGCTTGAGCTTGGCGGCGAAATCGTCGAGCGAAGAGGCACCGATGGCGCCCTCCTTCGCCAGTTCCTTGACCGAGGCAGCGCTCACGTCATACACGACGCACTCGTGACCGCCGCGGATCAAACGCCGCACCATGTTCGCACCCATTCGGCCGAGGCCGACCATTCCCATTTGCATTGTAGTTCGCTCCTTGTTGTACGGAACCTGCGCTTAAAAAACTCTACCAAATTGGGAATGTTATGGCCCAATGAAAGTGGCACGAAAAGAAGCCGCACAATCACCTGCGCGGTGGGCGGCAGGGGTGACCCCTGCACCCAGTGTTAATGCGAGTGCGCCGACGCCTTCTTTTTGCGCTCACTGACACGACAGTCGTGTGATAGCTTTCAGCTAACCGATGAGGAGGAACGCGCGCGATGCCCGACAAGAAAGCATGGACCGCCGATGACATACCGGATCTTTCCGGCAAGACGATCGTAGTAACCGGCGGCAACAGCGGGATCGGCTACGAGGCCGCGCTCGCGTTCGCGCGCAAGCGAGCCGAAGTGATCCTCGCCTGCCGCGACCTCGGCAAGGCTCGCACCGCCGCCGCGCAGATTTCGTCGTCAGCGCCAGGCGCCCACGTCTCGGTGATGGAGCTCGATCTCTCGAACCTCGCGTCGGTGCGCGGATTCTCCGACGCGTTTCATTTGCAGCATCAAGCGCTGCACGTGCTGTGCAACAACGCCGGCGTCATGGCGATTCCATATCGTCAAACTGCCGACGGCTTCGAGATGCAATTCGGCACCAACCACCTGGGGCACTTCGCGTTGACCGGCCTGTTGCTCGATCGCCTGCTCGCCACCGAGGGCGCGCGGGTCGTCAACGTTGCCAGCGGCGCGCATCGCATGGGCAAAATTCGTTTCGACGATCTGCAATGGAAGAACGGTTACCGCAAGTGGATGGCATACGGGCAGAGCAAGCTCGCGAATCTGCTGTTCACGCTCGAGCTTCAGCGCAAACTGGATGCGGCCGGGAAAAAATTGCTGGCCGTCGCATGTCATCCCGGATACGCGGCGACCAATCTGCAAGCGGCGGGACCAAAGATGACGGGATCGTCGATGCTCGAATCGATTTTCTCAGTCGCCAACAACGTTCTCGCGCAGAGCGCTGCGATGGGTGCGCTGCCGACCGAGTATGCGGCGGTCGCGTCGGACGTCCACGGCGGCGACTACATCGGGCCTGACGGAATGGCCGAGATGTGGGGGCATCCCGCGCACGTCGGCCGTAGTGCGGCGGCTCAGGACAGCGCGGTCGCATCGCGGCTGTGGGAAGTTTCCGAGCAGCTGACTAACGTGCACTACCCGTTGTGAGCGGGGCATCGGCGCGGAACCTCTCCCCTAACCCCTCGCCCTTCTGGAGAGGGGAAGGTTACGACGTGCGCGCGATCACGAATTTTCCGATCTTGTCGATCGCCTGCTGTCCTTCCGGCAAGATCTTCGCGAACACGTGCCAGACGTGGGGCATATCGTCCCAAACATCGAGCTCGACCTCGACGCCGGCCAGTTTTGCGCTCTTCGCGACTCGAGTCGCATCGTCGAGCAGGATTTCCGCGTCGCCGACGTGGATCAGCATCGGCGGCAGTCCGCGAAAGTCCGCGTGCACCGGCGAGACCAGCGGATCCTTGGGGTTGTGCGTGCCGTAGTACTGCTTCGCCGAGTGCCCCAGATTCTCCTGCGTAACCATCACATCGCGCGACGCGCGCGTCCTCACCGATTCTCCAGTGCCTTCGAGGTCGGTCCACGGCGAGATAGGAACCGCGCCGGCCGGCATCGGAAGCTTGGCCTCGCGAATCGCCAACAGCGCCGCGATCGTGAGTCCTCCGCCAGCTGAATCGCCGGCGATAACAATTTTGCCCGGCTTGTAGCCCTGCGCGAGCAGCCAGCGGTATGCCGCGATCGTATCTTCGACCGCCGCGGGAAACGGATGCTCCGGCGCGAGCCGGTAGTCTAACGACAGCGCGCGAGCATTGGACGCGCGCGCGATCCTCGAGACCATTGCGCGATGCGTATTGATCGATCCGACGACGTAGCCGCCACCGTGCAGATACAGAATGATTCGATCGGGCGTCGCGCCGGGCGCCGCGATCCATTCCGCGTTGACGCCGCCTGCGCTGACCTTCTCGCAAATCACGTCGGCCGGGACGCGCTCGCTAATCCGCTCCATCCCGGCGCGCCGTTGCTCCATGGACGCGTTCGGATTCTGCGGCTGCGACTTGATCCGATCGATTACCTTGTTGAGTTGCTCGCTCGCCATATTCCCTCCGTATCGATACGCGGGTATAGCGACGCTATATCACGAAAAGATGGAAGACGGTCTGCGCGCCGAGTAGAAAAAATGCGGTCTCTACATGCAGCCCGGGGCGATCGAAAAAGTCACGTCCTGGAATACGTTCGCGCAGGCCCCTACGAACACAACTGTTCCCGTAATCGCGGTGGCATCGCCCGTGCCGTTTCCGCTGACGTCGCAGCCTACGCCGGCGTTGCCTTTGAAGCTGAATCCGGTCGGGGTTACCGTGCCTTTCAAGGGGCCGTGCGCGAAGGCGCTATCAGTCCATTCGAACTTGAAGGTGCTCCCCAGCAATAGTTTCTTGTGATTCTTACTTTGAGAGAGCTGGAAAGTGGCGGCTCCGACGCCATCGCCGGTGTCCGTCACGCTGCCTGCCCAACATCCCTTGATAATGAGGGCGTGCTTTTTGACATCGCCAATTGATTGGTCCGCACTATTGGCGTCGGGTCCATTCCAACTGCCTATGTTCTCATCAGTCGCGCTCGCGTCCTGCGCGTAGACGTGACTCGCCGAGCCGACAATGCTCAGCATTAACAATCCTGCACAGGTCACAGCTAAACTTGCTTTGGCTAATTTCATCACCGGTCTTCCCCTCCTAGCTACCAATGGCCTCAATAACTAGGTGAATATTTAAGCTATTGTGCTTAAACGATTCAAGCCTTGCCCTGTTTTAATCAACTATGGCGCGCAAATGCTCGTGATCTGAGGCTACAGCAGGTGCTCAACCACTTCGTGCGGAAGTCGTCCCCAAGCGAATTATTGGCGGAAATGCTAGCTATTTTTGGCGGGCGTAGGCGGCTATGTGGCGCGGGGTGGGAGCCCGGCTGCGCGATAGACGTCGTCGATCACGCGCATGTTGATGATGCCTTCGGCGCCGTCGGTGGGAAATTTGGCCTCACCGCGTACTGCCTTTACGAATGCGCGAAGCTGATGCGTGAACGTCGTGTCGCCCTGCACCGTCTCGTTCTTCTCGCCGGCGGCGGTCTTCACGGTCAGTTGATGCCCCCGATGCGGCGCGATCGGATTTATCACGCGCAACTCTCCGCGATCGCCGCGCGCCATGAACGTCGCATTGATGACCGAATCTTTTTTCATCGCGGAACTCATTCTGGCCGTTACGCCACCGTCGAGTTCGAGATCAACATTCATCGCGATGTCAATCTTCACAGGCCCGGTCTCGGCCGTGGCGCTGACCACGCGCGGCGTCATCCCGGAAAAGTAGCGAATCATGTGGAGCGGATAGCATCCGAGGTCCATCGTGGCGCCGCCGGCGAGGCTCCAATCGAAGCGGATGTTGGTCTCCGGAATCGGTACCGAAAAATGGCCCTCGAGGTAAACCAGGCGACCGAGCATGCCGTCGGCGATAAGTGCGCGCACTCGATCAGCGAGCGGATGATAGCGGTAGTGAAACGCCTCGCCGAGAATTTTCCCGGTCTCATCCGCCGCCCGCGCCATACGCTCAGCCTCGGCCGCGTTGGAGGCCAACGGCTTTTCGCAGAGCACGTGCTTGCCCGCGCGCAGCGCCGCAATAGTCCACTCGCAATGCAATGAGTTCGGCAGCGGATTGTAGATAACGTCGAGATCGGAGTCGTTGACGAGATCTTCGTAGGTCGCGATCACTCGCGGGATACCGTTAGCGCTGGCGAATTCCTGCGCACGCTTCGGATCGCGCGCCGCGACCGCGACGACTTCGACATCCGGCACATTTTGCGCCGCCTTGATCAATGCGTCCGGCGCAATCCGCGCCGCACCGAGAATTCCAAACCGAATTGGCTTTTTTTCTGACATAGCTGATACCGCCTTGCGAAACTGGTTAGTCGCTTTTCTTTGTCATCTCGGATCCGACGCGCGACTGACCGCCTGCGGCGATGCTTTCGCAGTCGCCATCTTGAAGCTGTCAGCCGCTTCCATCCGCGCGAGCGCGTAGCGGTACGGCTCGTTCGAGATTGTGACGACGACCCTGGTACGGATGCGCCAGTTCCAGGATCGCGAGAATCGTCATGCCGAGCAGAATCGAAAAGAACCCGCACATCAGCACCTGCGCGCGAAAAACATTACTGCCGAAGAAGTAGCTGAAACCGATCGTCATCAGGCATCCAAGATAGATCACCGTCCACACGACGGACGGTAAATCTTCTTCGTAAAAATTAAATCGCTCGCCGCGCGCCTGGCTGATCAGGTTGAGCTGGTCGATCGACTTGTCCATTAACATTTGCTCGCGGCTGTCCGCGGTGTGATATGCGAGCACCGTCGCCCAGAGTTGATGCGCACCCACTTTTCCACCTAAAAAAGTGTTGTCAGCCATCTGCGGCCACTCTTTTTCGATCACGCGGTGCGAGTAATCGAGGACCGCCGAATCAAGCTGCGAGCGCATCGGTTCGGAGAAAGCCTCGCCGAGTTTGTAGAGGCTCTCCAGCGCCGTCGCCTCGGTAAGCGCATAGGCGTTGGCGTCATTGAAGCGCTCCCACGCGGCCACGATCACGAAGGCAAGGACCAGGCCGTAAAATGCGCCCAGCACTCCGAACGTCACTCCCGCTACCTCGTGATTCTTTTGCAAGCGGTCCAGCGGAACCAACCATCTCACCAGGCACAGACCGGCTATACTGCCACCGCCGAATACCACGATGACGAATATGATCTGCGTGGCGGCCCCACAGTAGAGTAGGAAATTCATCTCTCGAAGATCCCTCCCCAGCGACCCGCGCCATCGAAGGCGAATCGCCTCGGCTAGACTACCGGTTCATAGTCGACCCGCGCCATTGAGGTATTCTTGTTTTGGTGGAATGAAGGCAGCGAAGGAAGCCGGATTGAACCAGGCGCCTGACTAATCTCACCGATGTCCTACACGCTCGAACTTTAAATTCTGTACTCGATTCCAGCGTCCGCTCATGAGAAATCCAGATAGGTTTCCTTTGGTGTCACGCGTGAACCGAAGACGCATCCCATCGCAAAAAAACACGTCGTCCATCAATGGCAAAAGCGGACTTGGCGACATCTTCGGCGGATGCAGCACGAGTTGGTCTCCCGCCAATGTTACAAAGTAGGGAACGTACATTTCCTCACTCGAATATTCGCCGACGAACTCGCGCAACTGTGCCGTAGCCGGCTTGTATTGAGGAACTCGCGTATAGGACACAGACCGCTGCCGCGCTCCCGATGCTCTCTCCATCAGGTGAAGGTTACCGTCGGCGGCGAAATCAATTTCGCCGATGTTCGAAAAAACGGAAGCGATCGGCACTTAGAGCTTCAAGATCGGAGTCGATCGAACTGGGGCCCCAAAACCAATGCGCCTGCAGAACATCGCCTCGTTGCTCGATCCGCAGGATCAGATTTTTGTCCCTATCGACAAAGGTACCCGTATCTGCCTCGAGTTGACGCGTTTCAGGTCGGGCCGATGTTGCTGGACTGGTTGCGGCCGCCAAAGCTGCGCTCAGCTTAATGCCTAAATAAACCTCCGCGACGCGATGGCTCAGATCGTTCGAATCGATTGGCCTGCTGTTACACAGCGTAGCCACCGAAAAGTGATTGTCCGGGAAGCGGCTCAGGTTGGCACTGTAGCCGGCGTCTCCGGCGTCTCCCGTCTCCACGACCCTGAGACCGCCAGGAGGAGACACGAACAGGCCTTCGGCATAGCTGAGATGGGTCCCGTCGTTAAGCCGCCCAGGCTCCTGCAATGAGTTCACAAGCTGTTGGCCGCCGACTTTGGCGCTGTAAAAATTCTCGTCCCAGCGAGCAAGATCCTCGACGGTCGTCAGCAAGTTAGTTGCTCCGACGGTGTCAGAGTTTGGAAGGCTCAGGTGAAACGCTCCGTCATCTCCTTTTTCGTAGGAGTCGGCCAGGTTCTTTACTATCTCGCCATGATCACTGCGGAAATGCGTATGCGCCATTCCGAGCGGCTCGAAAATACGCGCCTGCGTAAATTTCCCAAATGACTCTCCGCTGACATGGCTGACGACCTGCGCCAGGAGCATGTAATTTGTATTGCTGTAGTCAAAGTCCGAGCCGGGCGAAAAATTCAATTCCTTCTGGCGCGACACGATGCCGAAGATGTCCCCATCGGTGAGCAGATCGGGGCTATCGAGCCGCCATCCGTTGAACCACAGCAACTGCTCGTAGTCTCGAATGCCGCTCGTATGATGCAACATCTGTTGTAACGGGACTGGAACGCCGAAGTCGGGCACCTCGGGTACAGTATTTTCGAATCGAATCGTCGAGTGACAATTTGCCTTCTTGCGCCAGCAAAAGAATCGCCGTTGCCGTGAATTCCTTGGCGATGGAACCTACATCGAATACCGTCGCGGGCGTGACCTTTATGTCGTGGTTGAGATCCGCCATGCCGTAGCCGTGTTCGTACACGATCCGCCCATCTTTCATAACCGCGACTGCACATCCCGGAGAGCTCGGCGTGTCCCACTGTTTGAACAACTTGTTCACCGCAGCAGATTCGTCACCCGCATCAGCGGCCGTAGCAGTCGCGCACTCGCATGGTCAATCGAAACGAACGCGGTCATGAATATGGCGATAGCGAACAGATTCCGGGCGAGTGCAATTCGAGAATATGACGATTTCAATCGGTGCATTTCCAACCCCAATTACGGCAGAATATACTCCACGCGGCGGCCACTCCCGCCATGCCTTCGGTTCAGCTCGCAGGGTAACGCCTCGCCCTTACTGAGGAGAGATCGCCGCGTCATGAGGTTTGGTCGTTGGCGCAGCTTAGACGGAATTACTAGTTCTTCTTCACCGAGTGCGTGGCATGTACCTGGCGAGTAGTCAGGGACGCAGAACAATGAGGAACTTTAGTGTCTTCGCGAGGTGAGATATGACACGCGATTGGCTCTTTAGGATTCCCCCTCGTTTTTTCTTGGCCTTCCTGCTTGCCGCCGTGGCGGCCGTTGGATGTGCGCTGCTTGTGGGCCAGTTACGGCCCGGAACCCAATTTAGCGATTGTGATGAGTTGTCCCGAGATGATTGTGATACCTCCGGGCAGCTTCACAATGGGCGATAGCGTGTATGGAAACCCTCCACATCGAGTCAAGATCAGGAAACCGTTTGCTGTAGCCAAGGACCTGGTCACGCGATATGAATATCAGGTCGTTTGTCAGCGAGAGTGGGTATTCACTGGATCGCTCATGGCAGTCTATCGGCCAGAACGGTGACGATCCGGTCGTGAATGTAAACTGGGACGACGCTCAGGCCTATGTGGGATGGTTGAGCGGAAAAGCGCACCACCAATATCGCCTCCTCTCCGAGTCGGAATACGAATACGCAGAACGGGCTGGATCGACGACGATGTTCTGGTGGGGTGATGAAGCGGCGCCGGTCTGCCTATACGCGAACTATCACGAATGCGCCAACGGACCGGCGCGGGCGGGCGTGTACCGCCCCAACGCCTTCGGTCTGGACGATATGACCGGAAACACGTTCGAGTGGGTGGAAGATTGCTGGCACCCGGACTACGACGGCGCGCCCAGCGACGGTGCGGCGTGGACGAGCTCAGGCTGCAGCTCCCGGGTCATGCGCGGTACACCGTGGTTCGTGACCGACCCCACGCCCCTCCGCTCCTCCCGCCGTGACACCTCTGATTCCGGAAATCGTAGCGACGTAATCGGTTTCCGCGTCGCCAGAAATCTATGACCATCGGAGAGTCGCAGAATTTTCTGGAATCGAGCCTGTACCTGGCGAGTAGCCAGGGACGCAGAGCAATGAGGAGCTTTAATGTCTTCTGGTCGCCGCCGCTGGCTCTTCGTTGTGATCAACGTTTTCGACGACATTCGCGATTGCCCTTAGCAGCGTCGATTTCTTGACCGGCTTGCTGACGTGCATGTCGCAGCCAACCTCAGCCGCGCGGCGCACATCGGCCTCGAGTGCCGACGCGGTCAGCGCAATTATCGGCGTCCGGTCACGATGATTCGCGGTCTCCCATTGCCGAATCAGGCGCACCGCGCTGTATCCGTCGAGCACCGGCATCTGGATGTCCATCAGGACCAGGTCGTAGACGCGCGTCATGAAATGGTCGACCGCTGTTTGGCCGTTCTCCACTTCGTCGAGCACATAGCGGCTCTTCTTCAGATACGCGGTAATCAACAGGCGATTGTCCGGTGAGTCATCTGCCAACAGAATCTCGAGCGGACGGTCCAGCAGAGGCGCCGCTGAGCCGTTCGGCGCCGCATTCTGGCGAGGCTCGGCGACCGCATTCGCAGGCGCGGCAACTTCCGCCATCGCGTCGGAAACCGCGGCGAACAAATCATGACTCTTGACCGGTTTGACCGCGTAGTGCTTCAGGCCCAGTTCTTTCATCGTATTCAGCCGCGCGCTCAAACCATTGGCGGTCACTAGCATGACAACCGGCGCATTCCGATTCGGGCCGAGCGGCATCTGCCGGATCATCTCGAAACCGTCCATCGCGGGCATCTGCGAATCAATCAGCAGCAGGCCGAAAGCATCGCTAGTGCGATTCGGAGATTTCCAGCGCGCGCAGAGCCTCAGCGCCGGAAGTCGCCTCGGTCACTACGGCTCCCTTGGCGCTCAACATCGCGCTCATTATCGAGCGAGCGGTCGCGCTGTCGTCCACCACCAGCGCGCGGACGCCGGAGAGATCCGAGTCCGAAGGATCCTCGCGTTTGAACGCCGGTCGCGGCTGGCAAACCGAGTTCCACCGTAAAATAGAAAGTGCTGCCCGTCCCGAATTCGCTTTCGACCCAGACCTTCCCTCCCATCAGGCCGACCAGCCGCTCGACGATTGCCAGGCCAAGTCCGCTGCCGCCGTATTTTCGCGTAGTCGATGAGTCGGCCTGCGTGAAGGACGAGAAAATGTTGGGCTGCATCTCTTGCGGAATCCCGATACCGCTGTCACGCACCGAGAACAGCAAACTGCCCGGATTGGACTGACCGGGATTCGGCGCGACCTCGAGTACTACTTCACCGCGCTCGGTAAATTTAATCGCGTTGCCGATCAGATTGGTGAGCACCTGGCGCAGGCGCAGCGAATCGCCCACCAGCGTGGGCGGCAAAGCGGCGTCGAATCGCACGCACAGTTCGATTCCCTTTTCGTGCGCGCGGACCGCCAGCGTGTCCGCCACCTTTTCGGTCAGCTCGACCACGTCGAACGCGACCGCCTCGAGGTTCATGCGCCCGCTTTCGACTCGCGCGAGATCGAGGATGCTGTTGATCAGTTCGAGCAGCGCGTTGCCGTTGCTGATGATGGTATCGAGGTAACGGCGCTGTTCCGAGGAGAGATCGCTCTCGCCGATCAGGTCGGCCATCCCGAGGATCGCATTCATCGGCGTGCGAATTTCGTGCGACATGCTCGACAGGAATTCGGTCTTGGCTTGCGACGCGGCCAGCGCCTTCTGGCGCGCGGCCTCCAGGTCGGTGACATCGCGCGCGATCGAGAGCGCGCATTCGCGTCCGCCGAGCTCGAGCACCACCGCCGAAATCAGAGCCGGAAATGTGCCGCCACTGACGGTGCGGAAAGTAGTCTCGAAATTGCGCACCTTGCGCTGCTTGAGCAGGGTTTCGGTGAACAGGTTGAGGCGCTCGGTGCTCTCCCAGACTTTGAGCTCATCGAAGCGCTTGCCGACGATTTCACTTTTCGCCAGCCCCAGCGAGCGCACCAGCTCGTTGTTCACATCGATAATAATGCCGTTGGTCAGATCCGTCAGCGCGATATTATCGACGCTGGAATCGAAAATCTCCCGCAGCATCGCTTCGCTGCTTTGCAGTTTGCGCTCCTGTTCCTTGCGCGCGGTAATGTCGCGGGCAATCGTCACCACGCGTGGCACACCGCCGAGCTCGACCACCACCGACGAAAGCAGCACCGGAATCGCGACGCCGCTCTTGGTGGGAATAGTCACTTCGAGATTCCGCGCCTGGCCGGTCGCCCGGAGCGACTCTCGATAGTCGTTTTCATAACGGTTGTCGGCCACTCTCGGCGAGATCGTCCCAATGATCTCGTCGCGCGAAAATTCGCTGAGCCGTACGAATTCGGCGTTGATATCGATAAAGCGCCCGTCGAGGTCGGTGATCGACAAAGGGTCGAGGATCGAGTCGAAGATTTTGCGCAGGCTGGCCTCGCTGTCCTTTAACTTTTGTTCTGCCGCCAGCAGATCGCCGATGTTGCGCGTGATCGTCAGGACGCTCAGCTTGCCGTCCAACTCAACCATCGCTCCGGACATCAGGCACGGAATCAGGGTTCCATCCTTGGCGTAAATGTTCGCGCGCATATTGCGGACTTCGCCGTTGCGCATCATCTCCACCGAAAAGTTGTCCGATTCCTCGCGGCTGGGCCACACGCCGATTTCCCAGTGCGTCCTGCCCATCACCTCTTCCCGAGTGAAGCCGGTGGCCCGCGTGAATTCGTGATTGACGTCGGTGTAGCACCGCGTATGCGCATCGGTGGTCGTTATCGAGTCGAGATTCGCGTCGAAAATTTTGCGCAGCGTGGTCTCGCTGTTGCGCTGTTTGCGCTCCGCTTCCCTGACGTCCGAGATCTCGCGGACCACGATGATCGCACACTTCTGATTGTTCAGCCGCACCACCACCGCGGAAATCAGCGCGGGCATCGGCCGGCCATAGCCGATGCCGTTGAGCTCGACCTCGAGGTTATGCACCACCCCGTTTTCGTGCAGTTCTTTCATGAACTGCTCGCGGGCCGTCGCGTCTGCAAAGAAATTGAAATCGGTGTCCATGCGGCCGATCACCAGCTCGCGCGGCACCCGGCTGCGCTTGACGAATTGGTTGTTGACCTCGAGGATCGCGCCGGTGTCGAGGTTGTTGACCACCACCATGTCGCCGCTCTGCTGGAAAATCTGGCGAAACTTTTCTTCGCTGTCCTTTAGTTTCTGATCACTGATGAATCGGTCCGCCACCGTTTGCGCGATGTGTGCGCCGATTGTTCATCTGCAGATAGACGTTGGACTGCGCCAGCCCGACCGCCGTCGCAAATCCCAGCCAATGCATCGGCGGATCGCTATCGACCACGCCATGCGCGCGTCCCACTAAAAAAAAGCAAATCATCCCCGCGCAGCTAACCGCCGCTTGCCACGGCCAATCCCACGGCGCCAGCGTTCCGGCCCCGATAACGATCACACAAACGAAATGAACACCGGCTCGACCCGCATCGATATCGCGCCGATCCCGGACGCCGAAATCAGCAACGCGATGCATACGAAGAGCCCGATTGGACGCCAATAATGCGGCATCGATGCGACGAAGGTTGACAGAAAGAAACCGACCCCGATTGCGATGTTGGTCACAACCAGGCTCAGTGTCGCGTCGAATCTTCGGGGCAGATGAGTGAAGTTGCTGGGCCGCATAGCCTATCTGAAAGATAACGATCAGCACCGCAGCCGATCGCAACGAACCGCGTATCTTTTCGTCGGCGATCGTTGAATCGAGCAAAGTTGTGCGCGAACGGGCGTACGCGTGCCTAATGAAAGATAAAACTCCGGCGTTCAACTGGTCATGCTCGGGGTTTCTCTCGCGTGAGGCAGGGTCATGTTGCTTGGGCAGCGCGCCCATCCGATTTCCTTCCCCGCCGTCGCTGGCGCAGGGATCCACTTCAATCTGAGCAAGTCCAATGCCCGAAAATCTGTCGCAGATCCGGATAGAAGTCGCCGATCTCTCGCCAATCAGCTCAGCACGCGGAGCGATTCGATGCGACGTGTCCCATTTTGGGATTTGCCCGATGCCGCCGGCGTTTGTTAACCGCACGCGAATTCTGCGAGAATTCGGCAATTCTCGCATCGAGGTTTATATAAATGAGCGCGACTGTTTCCATCCATCAAGGCAAGCTCGAAGGTGACGACCAGGGCGGACTACTCAGTTTCAAGGGAATCCCGTTTGCGGCGCCGCCGATCGGTGAGCGTCGATGGCGTGCGCCCGAAAAGCCCGCATCGTGGACCGGCGTCCGCGATGCGCGACGCTTCGGCGCAGTCGCGCATCAGAACCGCGTGCAGCTCAGCGCGCTCTCCGCGATGGTGATCGACGGCGAACAGTCCGAAGATTGCCTCACGCTCAACGTCTGGACGCCCGCGCTCGACGGCAAGCGCCGACCGGTGATGGTCTGGATTCATGGCGGCGGCTTCACCATCGGCGCCAGCTCGCAGGCGCTCTACGACGGCTCGGTCCTCGCGCGCCGCGGCGACGTTGTACTCGTCACGGTTAATTATCGCCTCGGACCACTGGGATTCATCCGCCTCGCCGACGTGACCGGCGGCAAGATTCCGTCGAGCGGCAACGAAGGGATGCTCGATCAAGTCGCGGCGCTCGAATGGGTCCGCGACAATATCGCGGAGTTCGGCGGCGACCCCGGCAACGTCACGATTTTCGGCGAATCGGCGGGCGGCATGAGCGTCGGCACTCTGCTCGCGATGCCGGCGGCGCGCGGCCTGTTCCACAAAGCGATACCGCAAAGCGGCGCGTGTCACACCGGCGCTCCCGTCGCGCGCGCAAATCGCACCGCCGAGCGAGTCTTGTCGAAGCTCGGCGTCAAAAGTGGCGACACTGCTGCGATCCGCGCACTCACGCCGGCGCAATTGCTCACCGGCACGATGCTCGCCGACGGCAAGACGCCTGATCCTGAACTCGGGATGGCGTATCAGCCGGTTATCGACGGTACTCACGTGCCGCGCGCCGCGATCGAGATGGTCGCGGACGGCTCGGCGTCGGGCGTGGCCGTGATGGTCGGATCGACGCTCGAAGAATGGAAATTGTTCTCGCTGATGGACGCGTCGTTGCACAAGCTCGACCGCGCCGGCCTCGGCGCGCGCATGAGCCGCCGACTGACGGCCGAAGCGGCCGACAGTGTCATCGATTCTTACGCGAAGGCGCGCGCGCAGCGTGGCGAGAGTGTCACGCCGGCCGATTTGTTCACCGCAATCGAGACCGACCGCGTCTTCCGCATCCCGGGCGTGCGCCTCGCGCAAGTCCAGCCGCGTCACGACGCGCGCGTTTACAGTTATCTCTTCACCTGGCCGTCGCCCGCGATGGGCGGCGTGCTCGGCTCATGCCACGCACTCGAACTCGGCTTCGTCTTCGGCACCAATCACATCCCCGGCATGAGCGCATTCGCAGGCACCGGCCCCGCCGCCGAAAAGCTGGCAACCCAGATGCAGGACGCATGGCTGGCCTTCGCAAGATCAGGCGATCCAAGCAGCGAAAGCACCGGCAAGTGGAATCGTTACGACGAAGCACATCGCTCGACGATGGTCTTCGGCGCGAACACAAAGCTAGAGGATGCCCCGCGCGACGAAGAACGCCGCGCATGGGAAGGAGTCCCCGACCAAATCTTCGGCTCCCTCTAACTCTCGCGATTGTCCCCCTTTTCTCAAGAGAACGGGTTTCTCAAACAATCCCTACCCCTTCCCAATATGGGAAGGGGTTAGGGGTTAGGTTCTCCGCTTCAATCAGCGCGTCGGCTTTGCCGTTGGCGGCTGGCCGCTCGATCCTTTGGCGTGCGCGGGCTTGCCTTCCATGAATCGATTGCAGCCGCTGTTGCCGGAAACCCGCAGCTTGAATTTTATCATCTTGTCGTCGATGCAAAGTCCCATCGTGGAATTCTTGACCGGCGCCTTCGGCTCGATCTGCCACCATTTACAATCCTTGCAGAGTCCCCATGTATTGCTCATCGACTTATCAAACCTCCATCGATCGCGCTCACTCACTCCAACGATAGATCGACGCGCGTCGTCTTGCCCTGATCCTTGATCCCGTTGGCGTCCAGCTTCGGCGCGATTATGAACATCCGGCCCGAATCGACCTGCTTGCTGCTCAGATATGCGCGGACTGCGTTCGCGCGCGCATCCGCGAGATTCTTCATGTCCTGATCGGTCACGGGAGTGTTGTCGAGGATTAGTTTCTTCATCGCGTCCGGCGGCTGCGTCTTCGCTAACCCGATTGCGTCGCGCGGCTTCTTGAAATCGCCCGCGCTGTAAACCTTCGCCAGGTACTTGTTGTAGTCCTCGGTTGACAGCGCTTTTTTCGCGGTTCCATCCGCGCTGTCGCCCTCGCTCTTGTGCCTCAGCACCTGGATACTGTGGTCCAGCGACGCTTCCTTGTATCCGTCCTTGTCGAACTTCGGATCGACGCGCCCTTCGATATTGAGTTTCAGCGCAGTGCGATCCGCCAACGCCTTCGCGACCGTGTCCAGCTTCTGCTGACTCTCCGGCGTCAGGGTCGAATAGCCCGGCTTGAATTCGATGTACGCGAGATCCTGCGGCGCACCGCCTCCCGTAACGCTGCCGAATGCGGAAGCGATCAGCGAGAACGGCGCCGTCGCCGCCTTGACGATCAGATTCATGAACGCGCCGAGGATGATGCTGCCGATGCTGAATTGCGGATCCGAAAGCGACCCCGAAATCGGGATGCGCACGTCGATTTGTCCCTTCGAATTCTTGAGCAGCGAAACCGCGAGCCGAATCGGCAGATTGGTCGCGTCGGGGCTGTCCACGTGATCGCCGAACGTGAGCTGATCGATAAAGATGTGGTTGTCGGCGGTCAGCTTGCCGGTATCGAGCAGGTAATGAACGTCAACGGTGAGCGTGCCTTTGACGATCGGATAGCCGGTGTACTTGACCGTGTACGGTGAGACTCCGGTCAGCTCGACCGCGTCCGCCTTCGCCTTGATATCGACGAAGGCGGTCGGCGCGAGCGGATTTATCGATCCATCGATATTGAGCGGCGAGCTGCCGTTGATTTTTCCGTCGAGTGAAACCGGCGCGGGCGCAGTCGATTTCGTCCCGAACGCGCCGACGCTGCCCTCCATGTCGGTCATGTTCGCCGTGTAGTTGGGCTTGATGAAGTTGTCGGTGTAATCGACCTTGCCGCCCTTGAGAGTGATTTTGCTGAGCTCGACGTCGGCGTTCATCGGCTGTCCCTGGTACGGTTGCGCGGGACTCGCCACGGCGGCCGGACTGGCTCCAGGAGCGGTAGCGGCCGCAACGCTCGGCGCGGCTGCGGGAGTCGGCGTTGGGCTCGCCGCGACCGGAACCGCACCCTTCGATCCCGGTTCTCCGGTCGCTCGCGTCAGCGAGGTCGGCGCTTCCTGCGGGTTCGCGGTGATGTCCTTCAGGTTCAGCTTGCCGTCCTTGTTGAGAATGATCCGCGAATAAAAATCGTTAAGCGCGATCAATCCGACGTGTACTTTCGGCGGGCCTTTGCCGAGCGCGAAATCGATCCGGTTGACGTTGAGCGCGTTCATCCTGAAAAACAGATCGTTGGTCAGCTTGTCGAGCATCCGCACGCTGCCGAGCGACGCGTCGCCCTTGTAACTGACGAGAAAATCCTTGCGCAGCTGCTCGAGTCCGACCGCGCCGTCCATCGTCAGGTTCGCGCTCGTGATAACTGCGTTCAGCCTGCTGCTCACGTACGGATCGGCAAACGTCAGATCGAGGCGCTTGGTCCCGACGCGCAAGTCGGCCTTGAGCGGCGCGATCGCGGCGGTGCCGGTGACTTTGAAAGTGCCCTTGCGATTCAGCGTGCCGTCGATATCGATGCCGAACGGTTTGGTGAAGTTGCTGGTCACGTCCTTGAGATGCAGATTGAGCGGCGCGACTGCGACTGTCACCGGTTTCGGCGCGCTCTCGTCAACGAAGGTGGCGTCGGTCTGATCGAGCGACACCGAAGCGACCTGGAATTGAAAACCCGGCGACGTCGGCGGCGGCGGTGTCGCGGGCGTTTTCGGTTGGCGCTCCGCGCGCCTGCGCTCGACTCGCCTGCGCTCGCGCGGCGCACGCCGCTCCTCTCGCGACGCGACATGCTCTGCAGGAGGCGGAGTTTCGTTGCCGCGCATCAGTGATTCGAGACTCAACTTGCCGTCGCGACCGCGCCGCACGAACAGATGCATCCCGTCGCTCTTCACTTCGGTGACGGTCGCATTGCGCGACGCCAGGTCGAACTGTCCGACCGCGACGCTGAAATTTTTCCACAGCACCGGTTTTTCTTTTTCGTGCGGCGCATCAACTTCGAAATTCGCGATTGCGACGCTCGCCGGCTCCGCATGCACGTTAAAATGATTGCTCGCGAAATGCGTCTGCACGTTGGCTTTCGCGCTGAACTTGCCCGACGCTACCGTCGCCGCGAGAAATTTCTGCGCGAACGGCTGCAGCGCCGGCAGATCGATCTTGTCGATCGTCACGTCGGACTTGACCTGCGAATCCGGGAGATCGAGCGCGCCCAGCACCGCGAGCGCGCCGCCGCTGTGAATGTTCGCGTTCACGTAGAAGGTCGCCGGCGATTTGCCGAGCGTCCGAAAATTCTTTACGCCAACTTCGAGCGCGTCGAGCGCCGCCGTCGCCGGAGTCGCACCGCTGTTGTCCTGCACGTCCACTCCGCTCTTCGTGAGAACGAACGACTCCAACTGAAAATCCATCGGCGGTTTCGCCGTCGATGGTCCCGCGACCGGCACCGCCTGCTGCGCGATGTTGCCCGCCGGCGTTGGCGCGGCCGCGGGCGTTGGCGAGCCGACGGACTGCTCTGGCGACGACTTGCGCCGGAGGACTCGCCGGTGCGGCCGCATTGCCGCTCGCCAACGACGAAAGATTGTTGGTGCCGTCGGCATTGAGCCTGACATTCGCCATCAGCCCGTCGATCCAGATCGATCGCAGATAGAACACCGCGCCGAGCGGCTCGACGTCGGTCAGCTTCACCTCCGCATGCTTCATCGCGACGAGCGGCGCGTCGGCGATGTCGCGAACGTCGAGTTGATCGAGCGCCACCGTCCCGTTGACGCGAATCAGCGGCTGCGCTTCCGCCTGCACGAAATGCACATACAGATCGGTGGACAGCGTCCCGCTCGGAATTTTGACCGGCAGCTTCATCGGCGCGTAGCTGACGTAGAGCGGCAGGTCGAGCGCATGCAGTTTCAGATCGACCACCGAGTCGCGCGTCGCCTGGAACGGCTTGGCCACGCCGGCGATTCGCAACGGGCTGCCGTCGATCACCATCTGCACCAGCGGCTGCACGAAGACGTCCACGTCGGCCGGCAGGTTCGCGATAAACGGCACGTCGATCTGAATCTTCTCGATCTTGTGCTGCTTGCCGAACAGTTGATCGTCGATCGTCACTTCGCCGTCGCGCAGTTGAATATTGGAAACCGCAAATCGCTGCGGCGCGCTGGGCGCGGCCGGTTTCGGTTTGGGCGGCGCGGGCGCGCTCTCGAGCAAATCGGAAAAATTGAATTCCTGCTGCGACTTCCGCACGACGTGAATCGCGGCTTCTCGACGACGACTTCGCCGATCACCGGCGCAAACCTGAACAGCGAGGTCCACGAAACTTTCACCGTCAGATGCCCGAGATCGACGAACGGTTTTTGCGGATCGTCGCGCTCGGCAACGTGCAATTGGTCGAGATCGAGCTTCAGCCGATAAAGATTGAAGCGGATTTTGCCGACGCTCACCTGGCGATGGATGCTGGTGGCGACGGAGCCGGTCAGCACGTGGCGCAAAATCGGCGGAACCGCGATGTAAGTCGCGAGGCCGAGGAACAGCACGACCGCGAGCACGATCACGCCGATCTTGCGCACGCGCCGCGAACGGCCCAACTCCTGCGTGCGCGCCACCCACGGCTTGCCAAACGCCGCGCTCAACTTTCCGGTCGCAGCTTTTGTGGAGTCTCTCGCTCTTTTAAAAAAGCCCGCCATGACCTTGACTCAACCTCACGCCGCCAGCGTGAGCCGTCGCCAGCCAATAGTCAATTCGCCGCGGACACCTTAGATGTAGCTATCGGTTGTGGATACCCAGCCAGCGCCGGCGATCCACGACGATCGGCCGGCGGCTCTTCAGCAGCGCGTACGCTTCGTCGAGCGTCATGCCGCGCCTGGTTTTCAGAAACCACGCCACCACCAGCGGCGCGCGCTCGCATCCTTCCTCGCAATGCACCAGCACGCGATGCCCCTGCGCGAGCTCGTCGTCGATCAGCGCCGCCGTTTGGTCGAGCGTCACGACGCCTTCCGCAAGAAACGGCATCTGGATCGCGTGCGGCGGTTCGCCCTCGGGCACGTCGGGCAGCACGCTGATAATGGTGCCGTCGAATTTCTGCGCGTCCTGCAAATCGCCGACGAACAGTCCCGCAATTATTTCGCTCTCCTGCCAACTCGCCGCCATCTGACTTCGCAGCTTGACGGGCCGACGGACATTGCGTCAACCTCGCGCCATGAATCTGCCACGACTGCATATTGAAGGACGATGGTTCGTTGACGAACACGGGCGCCGCGTCATTTTGCGCGGCGTCAACCTGGGCGGCGATTGCAAAGTTCCCTACCCCGACGGCGGCACCAATTTTCCCTCGGACTTTTCCAATCATCGCGAGGTCTCGTTCATCGGCCGTCCGTTTCCGATTGCCGAGGCCGACGAGCACTTCTCGCGCCTGCGCGCGTGGGGCTTCAACTGCCTTCGACTGCTGACTACGTGGGAGGCGGTCGAGCATCGCGGCCCGAATGACTATGACACTGAGTATCTCGACTACTTCGCCGAGTTGTGCCGGCTCGCCGGTGACTATGGCTTCTATGTATTCGTGGATTTTCACCAGGACGTATGGAGTCGCATGTCCGGTGGTGACGGCGCGCCCGGCTGGCTATTCGAAAAAGTTGGAATTGACTATCGGAGAATCGCCGACTCCGGCTCCGCACATGTAATGCAAAATCTATATGACTATTCGCGCGGCGGCCGCCAGGAAGATCGCTACCCGACGATGAGCTGGTCGGCGAACTCGCGCCGTCCCGCCAACGGCATCATGTGGACGCTGTTCTTCGCCGGCCGCGACTTCGCCCCCGCACTGACTATCGACGGCGAGAACGTGCAGGACTACATGCTCGAGCACTACCTCGGAGCGATGCGCGAGATCGCGCGCCGCATCCGCGACTTGCCCAACGTCATGGGCTTCGACTCGCTCAACGAACCGACGCCCGGATGGATCGGGCAGTCGCTCAGCTATCGTCATCTCGGCCCGAGCGAAACCAACCCCAACCGGGCGATGCCGGGTCTGGCGTGGTCGCCGATCGACGGCCTGCTGGTCTCGCATGGAGTCACGCGCTCGATACCGGTGCTCGACTTCGATCCGGAGACGAAGAAGGTCGTGCACAAACGCGATCGCACGATCAATCCCGATCGCATCTCGATCTGGGCCGACGACCGCACTGATCCGTTCGAGCAAGCGGGTGCGTGGAAGCTCAATAAAGACGGCACTTTCGACGTTTTGCGCGACGATTTTTTCCAGCGCGTCGGCGATCGCAAGGTCAATTTCATCGAAGACTACATGGGACCGTTTTTCGCGCGCGTCGCGGAAAATATTCGCGCGATAAATCCCGACTGGATCCTGTTTGCCGAACTCGATCCGCATTCGGGCTTCTTCGGGCCGGGATTCCCCGCCGACACGCCGCCCAACACCGTCAACGCCGGCCACTGGTACGACGTGGTGACGCTTGCGACCAAGACTTTCAATCCGAATTTCAGTCTCGGCGCGATGACCGGCGAAATTGCGGAAGCCGCCGACGAATTGCAGGCGCGCTATGAACGCCAGCTCGGCAAAATCGCGAGGATGTCAGAGACGGTGAACGGCGGCGTGCCAACTCTCATCGGCGAATGCGGAATCCCGTTCGATTTGAACGGCGCCGAGGCATACCGCGCCTTCAAAGCCGGCGATCGCAGCGATACACCATGGACGCCTCACATCGTCGCACTCGATCTAATGTATAATGCGCTCGATACTCTGTTAATCAACAGTACGCAATGGAACTATACTGCGTCGAATCGCAACGATCTGGCTATTGGCGACGGATGGAACCAGGAGGATCTGAGTATCTTCTCGCGCGACCAACAGACTAATCCAGCCGATATCAACAGCGGCGGCCGCGCGCTCGCCGGCTTTGTCAGACCATACGCACTGGCTACTCAAGGTACTCCGCGCAAGATGAAATTCGATCGCGTTACGGGACTGTTCGACTATACTTTCGAGGCCGCTCCGGCCGTCGCCAGCGCGACCGAGATATTCGTGCCGCGACTTCAGTACCCGCGCGGATGCGAGATCGAAGTGATCGGCGGCGTCGCGGAGCTGGACCTCGACAACCAGCGCGCCGTCATCAAGGTCAAAGACGCCGGCGAAGTCCGCGTCGTCATCTGTCGCAAGCCGTAACAGGAGGATTTCGCGATGAGCAAGGGAAGTTGCTTGTGCGGTGGCGTGGCTTTCGAGGCGAGCGATTCAATCGAGCTGCGCAACTGTCATTGCTCGCGATGCCGCAAGGCGCGCGGCGCCGCATTCGCCGCCAACATGTTCGTGCCGGCTGGATCTTTCCGATGGCTGCGCGGCGAGGATCTCGTCGTCACCTATCGGCTGCCGAATACGCAGAGATTTGGAAATTCGTTCTGCCGCATTTGCGGCAGCCCGATGCCGCGTGCGATTCCGACTCGCAACGTCGTGCTGATTCCGGCCGGCGCACTCGACGACGATCCGAAGATCCGGACGAGCAGTCACATCTACGTCGGCTCGAAGGCGCCGTGGCACGAGATCACCGACGACATCCCGCAATTTCCTGAAGGGCCGCCGCCGGCGTGAGCGGCTAGCTGTACTTTCGTTCTTTCCACCACGGAAAGTACGCGGGCATGTCCTTGCTGACTTTGTCCGGAAATTTCGCCGGACGCTTTTCCAGAAACGACGCGACGCCTTCTTTCACGTCCGCCGAAGAGCCGCGCGCAAAGATTCCGCGGCTGTCAACTTTGTGCGCCTCCATCGGATGGTCCGCGCCGGCCATCTTCCACAGCATCTGGCGAATCAGCGCGACCGAAACTTGCGACGTGTTGTCGGCAATCTCGCGAGCAAGCGCACGCGCCGCCGGAATGAGTTGATCGGGTTTGTAGATTTTCTTGATGAGCCCGCCTTCCAACGCTTCCTCGGCTGGGAAGACGCGCCCGGTGAAGGTCCATTCGAGCGCCTGCGAGATGCCGACGATTTTCGGCAGGAACCAGCTCGAGCACGCCTCCGGCACGATCCCGCGTCGCGCGAATACGAAACCGAAGCGCGCGTTCTCCGACGCGAGCCGCACGTCCATCGCGAGTTGCATCGTCACGCCGACGCCGACCGCCGGCCCGTTCACCGCCGCGATTACCGGTTTCAGACAGTCGAAGATGCGCAGCGTCAGCCGTCCGCCGCCGTCGCGAACTGCCTTCGTTGCTCCAATCGACGCTGCCGTCAGGTTTGATCGCGGATTTCCTTTCGGGACGATCCTCGCGCGTCGAGTCGAACGTCCTGCGGCCCCGCCGACAAGTCCGCGCCCGCGCAGAACGCGCGACCCGCGCCGGTCACGATGACGGCGCGCACGTTGTCGTCCGCGTCGGCCTTGTCGAACGCGTCGAGCATCTCGTTCATCATGATGCCGGTGAAGGCGTTGAGCTTCTCGGGCCGGTTGAGCGTGATCGTCGCGATATTGTCCGCGACCTCGTAAATTATTTGTTCGTACGCCATCAACTAGTCTCCGTTCGCCTACTTCACGAACAGCATCAGGGCTTCGTAAACCACCGCCGGCTTTTGCGAACCGACGACCTGGATCTCCGTCTCGCGCGTGAGCATCGTGCCCATCGGCCGCGGCTCGACCGCGATCAGCCGCGAGCGCGCATGGACGCTGGCGCCGGCCGGCACTGGCGAGACGAAGCGCAGCTTGTTGGCGCCGTAGTTCACGACGTTGCGAAATCCGGTGACGGCGTACTCATCGGTGTTCTTGAACGCGGGCAGCAGGCTGAGCGTCAGAAATCCGTGCGCGACCGGGCCGCCGAACGGACTTTCTTTTTTGCAGCGCTCGATGTCGATATGAATCCACTGATGGTCGCCGGTGACGTCGGCGAACTGATTGATTTTTTCCTGGGTCACGTGAATCGGCTCGCTCCACGGCCCGAACTCCTTGCTGATCTTCGCCGTGAGCGCGGGTATATCGTCGAACTTGATCGTCTGCATCGTCGTCTCCTCTCCTCTGTTTCGATTGAACGGATTCTGAAGCTTCCCGGTTCTAGCTGAGTCGGGTTTCATAATGCAACTGAAAGAATTAAACCCCCTAACCTCTTCACGAGTGGGAAGGGGAATCAGAAGTCAGAAAATTGTTGTGCGGTGATTACATTCTCAGTGACGCGGGATTTCGATTGGGCCTGGACAGAGGCTACCTCGGGCGGGCGACGGGTTAGCGTGAGCGATATTCCGGGGGCGTAGACTGGGCGATCGCCGGCTTGCAAATTCGCCATTTGCTGGAAGTCGGGATAGTCGATACGCGGCGACGCGGTTGGCGGGCATCGATGGCGACGGGCGACGTCGCTGGCGCCGAGATCATTTTCAAAATGCAAATTGCGATCTGGAAAAACCGGTGATGCGAAGCGCAGAGCGGGTGTAGCCGCAGTTGGTCGCGTCGGGGCACTCGGCGCCCCACGCGTATTGGAACGTGTAACCAAGCGCGATAAACAGCAAAATTGTCATCCAGAATCCCAGGGATAAAAACATTTTTCCCATGACCGTTTCCTCTGCGGATTGAAAGAGCATTTTTCATGCCCGCATCAACCACGAAGAGAACTTTGAGATGACCTGCGACTCTTATCTGTAGAATTTACAGTGGTTCGACCTGCCTATTGATTCGCCACCTCGAGTTCGATCCGGTCCGCGTACTTCTTGATCGCTGCCTCGCGCAGCTTCGGGATATGCTGAGTCGGGAACAAGCCGTCGGTCGCCTTGTAATCGCGCAACACCTGGCGCGCGAGAGTTATCTTGTGGACCTCGGTCGGTCCGTCAGCGAGTCCCATGTGAAAACTCTGGATCACCTGCTCGACGAACGGCATCTCGCCGGTGGCGCCGAGCGAGCCGTGCAGATGGAGCGCGCGCGCCGCGACGTCGTGGAAAACTTTCGGCATCAGCGCCTTAACCGCGGCGATGTCCTTGCGCACCTTCAGATAATCCTTGTAGCGATCGATCTTCCACGCGGTGCGCAGCACCAGCAGCCTGAATTGCTCGATCTCCATCCACGAGTCCGCGATCTTCTCCTGCACCATCTGCTTGTCCGCGAGCCGCGAGCCCTGCGTCGTGCGCGACAGCACCCGCTCGCACATCATGTCGAACGCCTTGCGCACCTGGCCGATCGTGCGCATCGCATGATGAATGCGGCCGCCGCCGAGACGCGTCTGCGCCACCACGAACGCGCCGCCGCGCGGTCCCAGCATGTGATCCTTGGGCACGTGAACGTCTTCATACCTGATATACGCGTGACTGCCGCCGCGCTCATGCGTGCCGACGCCGAGGTTTTTCAAAATGTTCACGCCCGGAGTTTCCTTCGGCACGATAAACATCGACATGCGGTTGTATTCCTTGGCCTCAGGGTCGGTCACGACCATCACGATCAGAAACGACGCGAGATGCGCATTCGACGAGAACCACTTCTCGCCGTTGATAACCCAGCTATCGCCCTTCAGCTCGGCGTGGGTCTTGAAGACCTTGGGGTCGGCGCCGCCCTGCGGCTCGGTCATCGAGAACGCCGATACGATTTCGTTGTCGAGCAGCGGCTGCAGATATTTTTTCTTCTGCTCGGGCGTGCCGTAATGCGCGAGAATTTCGGCGTTGCCCGAATCGGGCGCCTGGCATCCGAATACGATCGGCGCGTAGGTCGCGCGCCCAAGAATTTCGTTCATGAGTCCGAGCTTGACCTGCCCGTAGCCCTGGCCGCCGAGCTCCGGCCCGAGATGGCACGCCCACAGCTTGCGCTTTTTGACTTCGGCCTGGAGCGGCCGCACGAGCGCGTTGCGTTTCGGATTGCGCACGTCATAGGGATGGCAATCGAGCACGAACTCGAGCGGCTCGACTTCCTCGCGCACGAATTTTTCGATCCAGTCGAGCTCCTTCTGGAACTCGGGCTCGGTTTCAAAATCCCAACTCATGATGATTTGTCCTCCGTGTAGAGTGTTGTCCCGCCGAAGAGTTCGGCTGGGACTCACACGCGGATTGTCGCCAATGCGGGGTGGATTTACCAGAGCGCGAAGGACGGGCGCGCGATACACGACGAAATAAATTTCGTCCTACTTTCAGAGAAATGTAGGACGGAATTTATTCCGTCATTCCTTCTCTGGAATTCATTCGGTCTTCCCGCCTCTGGAATCGTTTGACGTACGCACGCAAGTTGAGCTTGTAGCCCTCGTTATGAAACTTTCCATCATCGACCAGTGCCCGGTGCCTGCGGGGTTCACTACTGCTGACGCTTTTCGCAACACTATCGAGCTGGCGCGGCTTGCTGACCGGCTTGGGTATGAGCGGTACTGGATCGCCGAGCATCATGCGACTGGAGCTTTCGCCAGTCCTGCGCCGGAAGTTCTCATCGCACGGGTTGGGGCCGAGACTTCGCACATCCGCGTCGGTTCGGGCGGTGTGATGCTGCCGCATTACAGTCCGATGAAAGTCGCTGAGAGCTTCCGGGTGCTGCACGCGCTTTATCCGGGGCGCATCGATCTCGGGATCGGGCGGGCGCCCGGCGGCAGTCCGCTCGATTCATTTGCGCTGCGACGCGATCGAAGTGCGCAGCAGACTGAAGACGATTTCCCAAAACAATTGCTCGAGCTGATAGCGTTCCTGCACGGAGGCTTCCGCCCCGATCACGCTTTCAGCCGTATCGAGCTTTCGCCCGCGATGCCCGGTGCGCCCGACGTCTGGCTGCTAGGCTCGAGCATGTGGAGCGCCGCCGCCGCAGCACAGCTGGGATTGCCCTACGCCTTCGCGCATTTCATCGATCCCACTCACACCCGCGCCGCGATCGAGTACTACCGATCACACTTCAAACCGTCGCATGAACTATCGGCGCCGGTCGCGATTCTCGGGATCGGCGCGATATGCGCGCCGACTGGCGCGGAGGCCGAGCGCATGGCGTCGAGCGTGCGGCTATTCGTGCGACACGCTCGCCAAGGAATTCGCGGTCCGATTCCCACGCCTGAGCAAGCGCTCGCGGAGTTCGGGCCCGGGCCCGCTGCCCGACGACGTGATGATGCGCGAGACTGGCGAATGGCCGCGCGCGATCATCGGGACGCCCGCGCACGTCCGCGACACGCTGGTCGATATCGCGAGCGTTTTGCATATCGACGAAGTGATGCTGGTGACGGTCGTTCACGACCATCAAGCGCGCCTGCGATCGCACGAGCTTCTCGCCGAAGCTTTCAACCTCGTTCCTCGTTGAATCGTCCCACGCGCGCGCTTTCGATGTTCCAATAGACACTTTTGGTGCTCCACGTGGCCAAATGAAGAGCCCTGAGGTGGCTATCGCGATCGATCCCCGACGTAGGATGAAGGAGTCGGGATCGAAATAGGAATCGAGTCCGAATTGATCCAGCCCAAACGGCGGTCCTTCCACTCGCCTTTGACCGCGTTCCGCTCGACCAAATTCAATTTCATTCAGCAAGGCCTTTGGAGGCTGGTATGTACCTGCCTATTTCATTGGGAGGCATCGTCGTGATCGTTCTCGTACTTTGGCTCCTCGGCGTAGTTTGAGGAAGCAACCGTCCCGATAGGACTGGCTTCTGACCCGTAAGACTGGAACTTGGACTTACCAAGTAAATCGAAAGCGGACGCTTATGCGCGGCGTCGAAGAACTGGTGACTAGCGTGTAAAGGACTAGACTACATTATGAAAAAGTCGATAATCTCCGCGATAACAGTGACCGCGATCTTATCCGCATGCCCACTACTCCAGTCCTGCTGCGGACACGAGCAGCCAAACGACCTATACGACGAGCAGCGATCCGGGGCTATGTAACTCGCCCTCGGAAACCACCACCACGACCACTACCACGAACAATCAGCCCGACAGTGTCGTAGGCGCGACCGGCGAATGCGGTCGGGACGATCGTCGAGGCGCCATTTCGGATCGTCGGCGACACTCTGGGCATCCTCTTCTAGAGCCCGGCACGCCCTGGTGTTGGTTAGCCGACGCCAGGGACAAAAATTAGCGGAGTGCTAGCTAGCCCCACTGAGTCGAGTCTCCCGTATTCGCCGTTCGGGCATCGCGAGCATATGTCGCCGCATCCATGCGATAAGAACGATCCTCACTCCGAACGCCCTTCAACCCCGGGCGTCGTCCTCGATTTGTTTGTAGGAAAATGCTACACACTTTCGTGTGAAAAATCAGGACCGCTTGATTTATTCAGCGGAATCCTTATGTTGCTTCGGTAGAATTTACATAGTGGTTGAATCAATAAGATTCACCAGGGGGAATATGACTAATCTGAGAATCACTGAGACGTCTCCTACTATCCCTGTTCGACGTGTCATGAGACCCGGCGCACCTTGGCGCCGAATCGCCGTCGGACTGGCGATTGCTCTTTTTCTGATATCCGCTGCTCCAGACGCTTTCGCGAGCCAGCTTCTCCTGAACAGCTCGGGCGGGACTGCATCGCTAGGCTCAGATTTCACCTTAACCGGCGCGGCGGTATCCAATCCGGCTGGAACCATGTCGCTCGATTGTCCGATCACCTCAGTCGCTTCAGGCACCTATGCGATTCACTACTACTGCAGCGGCGGCAGTTTTTCTTTTCAGTCCTCCGACGCGACGATATCGGTCGCGGCTCCCTTTTCCGCCGGAACTCTGACGCTCACCGCCTCAGGCGGCGGACGCGGCGGCAACATTCATTATTACTACAGCTTCTCGGGCAATTTTAACGGAACTCAAACCACCAACGGCGTCGTCGGAGCGATCAGGGGAGAGACGACGGCGGCGATCGGTCCGCTCACGTCGTATCTCGGTTCGACGACCTTGGTTTCCGCGTCTGCGGGTATTAATTCTGCCTACACCCCGGTCTACATTAGCGACTATTCGTTTTCTCGGGTGGTCAGAGCAGACGACCTCTTTGGCACGAATGAGCAAACGTTGGGCGGCACCGGCACCGGCGTCAAGCAATTTTACGGCCCGCATGGACTCACCGTTGATTCTTCGGGGCGCATCTACGTGGCCGATACCTACAACTGCCGCATCGACCGGATGGACGACATCACCGGCGCAAACTGGATCAGTTTCGGGACCTGCGGTAGCGGCGCCAACCAGTTCAGCACTGGCGGCCTCGCCGACCTAGCGGTGGACTCAGCGGAAGAATTTATGTCGCGGATCCCGGTAACGGCCGCATCGATCGCTTCGACGATATGACGGGAACCAACTGGACCACGTTCGGCACGCCGGGCAGTGGCACCAATCAGTTGAGCGTTGCGTCGGGCGTCGCGATCGATTCATCCGGCAGAATCTACATCGCCGACGCCGGCAACCGACGCATCGTCCGCATCGACGACATGTCCGGGACCAACTGGACCACGCTGACGCAGTCGCCGCCAATCGGCCCCTACATTTACACGTTCGGATCGCCTGCCCACGTCGCGCTCGATCCCACCGGAAGGATTGAGGTGGCCGATGGCAACAACGTGATCCGCGTGGACGACATGACCGGCGCCAATTGGGTTTCGACCAACACCGGCAGCGCGGTCCAGGGGCTTTCGGTCGACAACAGTGGTACTACCTTCATCGCCAACATGTACAGCCTGTCGATGCTCGACGATGTGGCGACGGGCGCGGGCTTCATTACGTCTAACTTCGTCTCCCAGGCCGGCGGCATCTTCGCGTTGCCGGTCCCGTCACCGGTGCCCGCGGTCACTGTCGCTCCGTCGAACTTGACCTTCGCCAATCAGAACACCGGCACCGTCAGCGCTGCGCAGAACGTTGTCCTCTCGAACTTTGGAGAAGCGCCGCTCGACATTTCGAATATCGCGGCCTCCGCGGACTTCCTACAGTCCGACAATTGCGGCCCGAGCCTGACGGCCGGATCGAATTGCACGATTGGCGTCAGCTATGCGCCCACTACGACCGGGACAAAAATCGGCACTGTGACAATCACCGACAACGCCTTCACCGGCACGCAGACGGTCGCGTTGAGTGGAACCGCAACCGCGCCAATCGCCGGCATCGCGCCCGCGGCGCTGAGTTACCAGCCGCAGGCGATCAATACGACCAGCGGCGCGCAATTCCTGTTCCTGAGCAATACCGGCAACGGCGCTTTGACCTTCTCAGGATCGGGCATCGCCACGACCGGCGATTTCGCGGAGACCAACAATTGCGGAGCCGCGTTGGCGCCGCAAACCAGTTGCACGATCGCCGTAACCTACACACCCACTGTTACCGGCGCCGAAACGGGAAGCGTCACCGTAACCAGCAACGCGGCGCCGCAAACCGTCAGCTTGAGCGGAACCGGCGCGGCCACGCCCCCCAAGGTCGCCGCCACTCCGGAGAGCCTCATTTTCCCGACCGAACTCATCAACCTGAAGAGCGCGGCACAAGCGGTCATCCTGAAGAACTCCGGAACCACGGCCGTATCGATCAGCAGCGTTTCCATCAGCGGTAATTTCAGCAAGACCGGCAATTGTGGGACGTCGCTCGGCGCGGGCAAGAGCTGCACCGAGAACGTGTACTTCACGCCCACCGCGGCCGGCGTACGGAACGGCGTGTTGACCTACAATCTTTCGTCGGGCGTATTGACGGTTGATCTCAGCGGGACCGGATCGACTGCGACCGCATTGCTGACAATTTCACCGACCTCACTGGCCTTCAACGGCTACACGGTGGGCGACAACCCGGACCAAAAAGTCACTATCAGCAATCTCGACGGAGTGCCGGCCGGGATCAGGTTGATCAACAAGACCGGATCAACTGCTTTCACATTCACCAAGACTTGCGGGACGACGCTCGCGGCGGGCGCCTCGTGCACCGTGGACGTAACCTTTATCCCGACGGCGGTGGCGGCTTACAGCGGGATACTCAACGTGTACGAGAGCGCCGGAGCGATCCACAAGATCCCGCTGAGCGGGACGGGAGTGACTGGCAACTAGGAAGCGGCGGCGCGTCGGCGGTTGATGGCCGCCGAGCGCCCGTTGCTGCATCCGCGAAATTTCAGTTGACCTGAGCGCGCGCCCGCTCTACAGAAATCCATTGGGGGCTGGAGGAACACGATGGCTGTCGACGGAAACAAGCTTCAGGACCTTATCGGCAAAATGCTGGGCGACGTCGGCGCCGCGATGGGCGCGGCGCTGGTGCTGATCGGCGACAAATTCGGCTTTTACAAAACTCTCGCGAGTGCGGGACCGTTGACGGCGGCGGAACTTGCGTCGAAAACCGGCACGGTCGAACGCTACGTGCGCGAATGGGCATCCGCTCAAGCCGCCGCCGGTTACATCAACTACGACGGCGCGTCGGGACGCTTTTCGATTTCGCCCGAGCAGGCGCTTGTGCTCGCCGATGAAAACGGCCCGGCATTTTTCCCTGCCATGTACGAGATTGCAGCCGCGGCGGTCCGCGATGAACCCAAAGTAGCCAACGTCTTTCGCAACGGCGGCGGCGTCGGATGGCATGAGCATGACGCCTGCCTGTTCCGCGGCACCGAGCGCTTCTTCCGCCCGGGCTACGCGATGCATCTGGTGCCGGAGTGGATACCGGCGCTCGACGGCGTCAAGGAAAAGCTCGAGCGCGGCGCGCGGGTTGCTGACGTCGGATGCGGCCACGGCGCGTCGGTAATCCTGATGGCGAAGGCGTTTCCGAAATCGAAATTCTTCGGCTTCGACTATCATCAGCCGTCGATCGACCGCGCCCGCGAATCGGCGCGCGAGGCGGGTGTCGCCGACCGCGCGACGTTCGAGCGCGCCTCTGCCAAGGAATATCCGGGAACCTTCGACCTGGTCGCGTTCTTCGACTGCCTGCACGACATGGGCGATCCCGTCGGCGCTGCCGCGCACGTGAAGAGCACGCTGGCCGAAGGCGGAACCTGGATGGTAGTCGAGCCGTTCGGCAACGATCGCCTCGAGGACAATTTGAATCCGATCAGCCGCGTGTTCTACGCCGCATCAACGATGATCTGCGTACCCGGATCGTTGTCGCAGGAAGTCGGCAACGGCCTGGGCGCGCAAGCCGGAGAAACGCGGCTGACCGAGGTGCTGAAAGCCGGCGGATTCTCTCGAGTCCGCCGCGCCACCGCGACCCCGTTCAACCTGGTCCTCGAAGTGCGTCCGTGACCGCGGGAATTGGCGCGAGTTTGATCTTATCCTACTGCATCCGCTCCAATTCGTCAGGCGGACGGATCGGGCCTTTCGAAAGGCCTGAGACATAGTACTTTGCTTGGTCCGACACGTTGCGATCCGGGTCCCTGGCTAGCATTTCCAGATATTTACTCGCCACTCCAGGGTCCATGCTGGCAAATTGGTCTGCCGCGAACTCACGCTCCGCGGGATCCTTGCTGTTCGCCAAGCGCACAGCTTGTTCCAGGCCCGCATCCGAAGAGACACCCAGAAATCTCTGGATCTGCGCCACCTCAGCCAACAGGCACTCCTTTGTGCTGGTTTGATAAGGCGACTGCCTTGGTGGAAGAGCGGAAATCCTCTTGTTGAGCGAGTCGAGGATCTGCCGATAGAAATCTTTGAACCGGTCGCTTACGTTCCGATAGGCGCCGTCCGTCCAGGCGTAAACGACCGGCCAACCCGCAATGCATTGCTCTCGGAGAGTCCCCAAATCGAGGTCGAGGATATATTCAAACTTCCCATCGTGTCCAATGTCTTCGATGTTATTCGCAACGTCAGCTCCTGAGCCGCCAGCAAGATAGATTTTAAACCCCGATCCGGTCTTGTCTACGATGTAGACTTCCGAGCATAGCTTTCTGCCGCTGCTATCTATACCCACCACCAATGAAAGATTGCCGTCATGTCGCAGATCAGCGAACCGGAAAGAGCACACCAATTGAGGAATTTCTTCGAAGTCCGGCATTAGATAATGGGCAAACTCATCGACGGTCTTCTCGGGCGGCGGCTTAGTCGCCAGATTCGGAGACGCCTTAACCGACCAGTCATATGACGCGAGGCTTGAGGGCGATACGGGGATTGGACTCGCAACTCGCGCGTATGATGACGAAACTAGCAACGAGCACACCGCAAGCAGGGAGATCACCTTAATCCCAGACGTAACAGTCCTCCGAATCACACTTAATGGCACGGTCTGGTAACAAGTACACGCCATCGACGATCGCCGCAACGCCGTTGCGTGCGCGAGGTGCTCATGGCGGGCGGATTCTCGCGAGTGCGTCGTGCAACCACGGCGCCGTTCAACCTAGTGCTCGAAGCGCGCCCCTGACCTGAGCTAACACGCGTCGAGCAGTGTCAACAGCGCAGCTAACGCGCGGTCGGCAGCGTCGATTGCAAGTTCGCGGTCACGGTCGGTAGCGCAATGTCGCGCGATCAAGTCGGCCCCGGCGCGCGCGTGATAAAAGTCGGCTTTTTCATGCACCGCGAAAAAGCTTAGTCCGCGCTCGTCGGTGATCCCGTAAAACCGCTTCAGCCCGTCGATTTTCGCCGTCGCGACGGCGGAAGGAACCCATCGCCGTCGCCCCTGAGAGCAAAGTAGCGCGCCGCGCGCAACTTTGCGCTTCTCACTGGGTGCAGGGTCACCCCCCGCGACGGTGTCGATGCCGCCCGCCGCGCAGGCGATTATTTTTAAATCTCTGGATGCTTGTCCTTCCATGGGCGCGCGCGTTCGAACTCCGCTGCCAGCGCGATTATGCCGGCTTCGTCGCCGGGGCGTCCGACGATTTGAAGCGCGAGCGGCAATCCCGCTTTGCTGAATCCGTTGGGAATCGAAATCGCGGGCTGGCCGGTCGAGTTGAACGGAAACGTGAACGCGATCCATCCGTAGATTTCGTCGGCGCCAGTCGCGGGATTCGACGGCAGCGATGCCGATACGCACCGCGGGACGCGTGAGCGTCGGCGCGAGCAGCGCGTCGTACGGCATCAGCGCATGGACTATTTCGCGCGACGTGTTATGCATCCCGGTGACCGCGCGGATGTAGTCGGCGGCGGAAATTTTCGCGCCCCATTCGTAGCTGCCGCGCACCACGGGATCGAGCAAGTCCGGATTCGGGATGTTCAGCGCGGAGACCGATGCGCCGACGATCACGCGCGCATATTTGCCGAGCATCGCGCCGGGATCGAGCGCGATCGGCTCGACGCTATGCCCCATCTCGCGGAACACACCGCATGCCGACTCGAGCGCGGCGAGAGTTTCCGGCTCCACGGCGCCGAGCGCGCTCTGATTGATCATCGCGAGGCGAAGTTTCTTCGGATGCGCCGAGACCTCCTCGACGAATGGACGCAACGGCGGACGCGCCGCGTACGGATCTCCCGGCATCATGCCCGCCATCGCATCGAGCATCAGCGCCGCATCGCGAACCGTGCGCGCGATCGGCCCGGTGGTCGAAAGCCCGCCCCATGACTCGCCCTCCGACGGCGCGCGCGTGATTCGTCCGCGCGACGGCTTGATTCCGACCAGCCCGCAGCATGCCGCCGGGATTCGCACCGAGCCGCCGCCGTCGCTGCCCTGCGCCACCGGATGCAATCCCGCACAGACCGCAGACGCGCGACCCGCCGCTGGAGCCGCCGGCAGTATGTTCGAGGTTCCACGGATTTCGCGCGGGCGGACAGAGACCGCCCTCGGTGGTCGGCCGCAGCCCGAATTCAGGCGTGGTCGTTTTGCCGAGCAGTATTCCGCCGGAGTTCGCGAGCCGCACCGCGAGTTCCGCATCGGCGGGCGCGTGCCAGTTTTCGTAATTCTTCGATCCGAACGTGGTGCGAATATCTTTCGTCCACAGCAGATCCTTGAGCGAATACGCAACGCCGAACAGCGGCAGCTTGGCCGCCTCCGACAGCGTTCATCTTCTCGAGCCGCGCCGCATCCGCGAGCGCACGCTCGGCCGTGACCGTCATGAACGCGCCCAGCTTCGGATTCAGCTTCTCGATGCGCGCAAGAAAAAATTCCGCAACCTCGCGCGGCCGAACTTCCTTCTTGCGCACCAGCTCGCGCAAATCCCACGCTTCGATGAACGGATTGAGCATCGTCGTACATCCTCTTTAATCGATCGGCGGATGCTTGTCCTTCCAGGGTCGCGCTTTTTCGAATTGCGCGGCGAGCCCGATGATCGTCACCTCGTCGGCCTGACGACCGACGATTTGCATCGCGAGCGGCAGCCCCGATTTGCTGAATCCGGTCGGCACCGAGAACCCCGGCTGTCCAGTCGCGTTGAATGGGAACGTGAACGGAATCCATTCGAGCAGCTCGTCCAGGTATTTTCCCGGATGCGACGGGAGCGTGCCGAGCTTCACCGCCGGACTGCTGGTGACCGGCGAGATGACGGCGTCGTAGGGCGCCAGTTCCTGCACAATCTCGCGCGACATATTGTGCATCTGCGTCACCTTCGTGATGTATTCGACGGCCGTGATTTTCTGACCGGCGTCCCACAGCGCGCGCACCACGGGATCGACCAGGTTGATATCTTTGACCGGGGTCGAGCCGACTCCCGCGCAGATCACCGGGATCACTATGTCGCGCAAACGGCCGCCAGGATCGCAGCTGATCGGCTCGACTCGATGACCCATTTCCTCGAAGCACCTTCGCGGCCGAATCGAGCGCGTCGAGCGTCTCGGAATCGACTTTCGACAGCGAGGTTTTCGAGATCATCCCGATTCGCAGATGACGCGGCGGAATCTCGACCGCAGCTTTGAACGACGTGACCGGCGCGGGCGCCCAGTATGGATCGCCGACGACCGGACCGTGCATGACGTCGAGCATCGTGGCGACGTCGCGCACCGTCGCGCCATCGGGCCGTCAGTCGCGAATCCCGCCCACGCCTCGCCGGCGATTGGCGACAACGAGACGCGTCCGCGCGACGGCTTGATCCCGACGACGCCGCAGCATGCCGCCGGGATCCGAATCGACCCGCCGCCGTCGCTGCCCTGCGCGATCGGGCCGAGTCCTGCCGCGAGCGCGCTGCCTGCGCCGCCGCTCGAACCGCCCGCCGTATGCTCGAGGTTCCACGGATTGCGCGCCGGCGGACACAGACCGCCCTCAGTCGTCGGACGCCCGCCGAACTCGGGCGTCGTCGTCTTGCCGAGCAGAATCCCGCCCGAATTGCGCATCCGCGTGACGGTGTTCATCGTCGGCCGGCGGCATGAAGTTCTCGTAATTCTTCGACCCCATCGAGGTCGGGATGTCCTTGGTCCAGTTGAGATCCTTGATCGAGTACGGCACCCCAAACAGCGGCGCGCGATGCCGCTCCGCATCGCTCATCTTGTCGAGCCGGTCAGCGTCCGCCAGCGCGCGTTCCGGCGTGATTGTCATGAACGCACCGAGCTTCGGATTCAGCTTCTGGACGCGCGCGATGAAGAACTCAGCAACCTCGCGCAGCTTAACTTCCTTCTTGAGCACCAGCTCGCGCAGTTCGTACGCCTCGATATAAGGATTGAGCATCGCGTTCACCTCCGGAGGAAATTCCTAGTTAGCCCAAAACATCGAAGCCCGCCAACTTATTTTTGATAAAGAATGATAAGACTTATCAAACGGAGACCTCGCGATTGCTTCCTTCTGCGATTCTTTGGACGCATGCTGCCGCCGGCGCTATCTGGGTTGGCGCGTGTGCATGCTTTGTGATCGCGGGACTTGCGCTCGCGACCGGCAGCGACGAGCAGCGCAATTTTGTCACGAACGCCGCGCCTAAAATCGATGTGCTGGGACTGGTTGCGGCGGTCGTGTTGCTGATTACCGGATTCATCAACCTGATGACCGCCGGCGCTGCGCGACGCTTCGTATTTTCGACTGCGTTCATGACTGTGCTTGCGATCAAGATTGCGTTGTTTATCGTTATGATCGTCGTGATGACCTGGTCGATGAGAATCGGCGCGGTTATCAGGGCGGTCGTCGCGCGTGGGCGTACCGATGCGGTGCCGACTGCGATGACCCGGATGACGCGGGCGCATATCGCGATCGTCGCGATGGGCGCGTTCGCGCTGATTCTCGGGACCTGGCTGATGGGAACTTAGATGGCTGAGACACCACCGAAGATCAAAGTCGGCGCGTTCACCGTCGCGTTTCTCGCCGACGGGCTGTGGCGCAACGACGGCGGATGCATGTTCGGCGTCGTCCCGCGCGAACTCTGGAAGGGCAACCATCCGCCCGACGATCGCAACCGTATCCGCCTCAACCTGACCTGTCCGCTTATAATGAAGGGCAGCGACGCGATCCTGGTCGATACCGGAATCGGCAATCGTCTCAGTTCAGTCGAGCGCCAGATCTTCGATCATGGCGACGGATGGCTGCCGCAGCATCTGAGCGCGCTGGGGATGGAAGCCGGCGACATCACCCATCTGATCGTGTCGCATCTGCATTTCGATCATTGCGGCGGGATCGTGCGCCGGCGCGATTCCGGCGCGCTCGAGGCTGCCTTTCCGCGCGCGCGAATTTTCGTGCAGCGCGGCGAGCTCGACATCGCCGACCATCCGCGCAACGAGCGGCTGCGCGCGGCGTATCGGCATGCTGAGGAAATTCTCGCGCCGGTGCGCTCGATGCTCGAAGCCATCGACGGCGATACCGACGTCGTCGCGGGCGTGCGCGCCGTCGTCACCGGCGGCCATACGCGGGACCATCAGGCGGCGATTGTGAGCGACGGCGGCGAATGCTTCATGCATCTCGCCGATATCGTGCCGACGCGATCGCATATCCGCGGTCCATGGAACCAGGCCTACGATCTCGACGCGCTGCGCACGATGGAACAAAAGGCGCATTACCTCGGGCTCGCGGCGGAGAAGCGATGGTGGCTGTCGTTCGCGCATGACGACACCGTTTTCGCCGCGATGGTGCGAAACGATCGCGGGCGTATCGTGCTCGGCGACACTGTCCCGGTTTCCGCGCGTCTCTTTGAATAATTTTCGTCGCCCTACAGTCTTTTACCAATGTGGCGCAAATTTGCATCCTGCTGATTTTTTGATTTGGAACGCGCCTGAGTGCGTTGCTTACCGCCTATGTAACTTGTTGCAAATCACTTGCTCCGTTATACTCGACACAAGAATGGGCGCCAGAAATAGTACGGCCCGACAGATTTCCCCTCTCCCAGGCAGCAAAACTGCTCAACATTCTATAACCCGAACCCGAAGGAGATAGCCGATGGCGGATCTCAATAACTTCGAGCGAGTGATCAAGGAAGACCGCGCTGCGCGTGAGTCGAAGCAGTGGCGCGGCACTTTGCTCGAATATCTCGAGGTCGTGAAAGCCGACCCGATCATGACCAAGCTCGCGCACGCGCGGATCTACGACCTGATCATTTCGATCGGGCTGCATCCGCTGGCCGACACCGACGATCCGCGCACCAAGCGGCTGTTCAAGGATGAGCCGCTGAAGGTGTTCGATTTCTTCTCGGAGGAATTCTTCGGGATCGAGCGCACCATCGCGCAGATCGTCCGCTATTTCCATTCGGCGTCGCTCAAGGGCGAAGAGAGCCGGCAGGTTCTCTACCTGATGGGCCCGGTCGGCTCGGGCAAAAGTTCGCTGGTCGAGCGCATCCAGCGCGGACTCGAGCAGGTCGGACTCATCTACGCGATCGAAGGATGCCCGATGAACGAGGAGCCGCTGCATCTCGTCCCGCGCCATCTGCGGCGCGAATTCGAGAAGATGCTCGGCGTGCATATCGAGGGCGACCTGTGCCCGGTGTGCCGTTATCGGCTCAAGTCCGAGTTCAACAATCGCTACGAAGAATTTCCGGTCATCGCGCGCAGCTTCTCCAAGCGCAACCGCGTCGGAGTTGGCGTGGTGCCGCCGGTCGATCCGAATAACCAGGACACCTCGGTGCTGATTGGCTCGGAAGACATCTCGAAGCTCGATCAATATTCCGAGGGCGACCCGCGCGTGCTCGAACTCAACGGCGCGCTCAACGTCGGCAACCGCGGAATCGTCGAGTTCATCGAAGTTTTCAAGAACGAGACCGAGTACCTGCACGCGATGATCACGGCGACGCAGGAAAAAGTGATCCCGGCGCCGGGCCGGCACGGGATGGTGTACGTCGATACCTGCATCGTCGCGCATTCGAACGAGGCCGAATGGCAGAAGTTCAAGGCCGATCACACCAACGAGGCGATCCTCGATCGTATCGTCGTGGTGAAAGTGCCGTACAACCTGCGCCTGTCGGAAGAGGTCAAGATCTACCAGAAGATCATCAAGAACTCCGACTTCCGCGCGCACGTCGCGCCGCACACGCTCGAACTCGCCTCGATGTACGCGATCCTGTCGCGGCTCGAGCCGACCTCGAAGTGCGACCTGATGACCAAGCTGCGGCTCTACAACGGCGAGGAAGTCGTCGAGAAGGGACGCACCAAGAAAATCGACGTGCAGGAGCTGAAAGAAGACACCAAGCGCGAGGGCATGTCGGGGATTTCGACCCGCTTCATTATGAAGGCGCTCGACAACGCGCTGTCGGACAACGTCACCGGCAACTGCATCAATCCGATCAACGTGCGCGAGGCGCTGATCTCGATGACCAAAGAGGGCGACCTGCCCGACGACACCCGCAAGCAGTATCTCGAGTTCCTGCAGGACACCCTGCACAAGGAATATCTCGACCTGCTCGAAAAGGAGATCACGCGCGCGTTCGTGTACTCGTACCAGGAGCAGGCGGAGTCGCTGTTCCAGAACTACCTCGATCATGCCGAGGCGTACGTCAACAAGACTCGCGTGCGCGATCGAAATACCAACGAGGAACTGTCGCCCGACGAAGGCTTCCTGAAGTCCATCGAGGAGCAGATCGCGATCATCGGATCGGCCGCCGACGGCTTCCGCCAGGAAGTGATCGCGTACCTGTGGGCCACTTCGCGGCGTGGCGAAAAGATCAGCTACAAGAGCTACGAGCCGCTCAAGGAAGCAATCGAGAAAAAGCTGATGACCAGCGTGCGCGACATTTCACGCATCATCACCAAGGCCCGCACCCGCGACGAGGAGCAAGGCGAAAAGTACAGCTCGATGGTAAAAAACCTCCTCGAAAACGGCTACTGCGAATCCTGCGTGGACGTGGTCCTAAAGTACGCCGCCAACAATCTGTGGAAGGATTGATTTTTTGTGTCCGACTTTTGTGTCACGTTTTTGTGTCATTCAGAGCGAAGCGAAGAATCCCGGCTCCTGAAGCAGCATGCGAAAAAGGTCGAGCAACAAAACCTACTACGTCTATATAATGAGCAGCCCTTCGCAAACGCTCTATATCGGCGTAACCAACGACCTCGAACGGCGCGTGAATGAACACAAGAGCGGCACATTTGATGGCTTCACGAAGCGGTACCGAGTTGATCGACTGGTCTATTTTCAGGAGACGAACGACATAAACGAGGCGATTGCGGCTGAAAGTCGACTCAAGGGAATATCGCGCTCGAAAAAGTTTGCGCTGATCGAAGAAGAAAATCCGGAGTGGCATGACTTGAGTGCCGAATCACAATCGTACGCTGAATCAGGCGAAAAGACCGGGATTCTTCGCCGCAGCGGCTCTGAATGACACAAAGATGAAGACTCGGAATCCAAAACAGTTTTCGTGTCATTCAGTTTTTTGGTGTCATTCCTTGTGTCATTCAGAGCGAAGCGAAGAATCCCGGCTCCGGAATCTGTACGTGCAGAGGAAAAGAACAGCTTTTGACGGAACGAAACCACCGATGGTAGGGACGACGCCTCACAACCACTACATATGGTATGCGCAATGACTCCGCGGGTTTCCTGAATGAGTGGCGATACTATCTTCCGCGAATACCGGATCTCCGACGCCGAGCGCTCCGATCGCTCGGCCGGGGACCGCCTGCGGCATCGGCAGAAAGTCCGCGAATCGATTCGCGAGAATATCGCCGACATCATCGCCGAAGAATCGATCATCGGCAAAAACAAGGACCGCGTTATCAAAGTCCCGCTGCGCGGAATCAAGGAGTACCGCTTCGTCTTCGGCGACAACGCGCCCGGCGCGTCGCAGGGCGACGGCGACTCGCGGCCCGGACAAGTCGTCGGCAAGACCGGCAAGGACGGCCCCGGCAAGGGCGACGAGGCCGGCGACCGCCCCGGTGTCGATTATTACGAGACCGACGTGACGCTCGAGGAACTGATCGAGATCATGTTCGAGGATCTCGAACTGCCCAATCTCGAGCGCCGTGCGCTTCGTGAAATCCAGTCGGACTACTCGTCGCGGCGCAAAGGCTACCGAAAGGTCGGCATCCGCATCCGGCTCGACAAGCGGCGCACCGCCAAGCAGCGCGTGATGCGCATGCTCGCGTCCGAGAAGCGCAGCGACGCCGTCGCGCGCGCACTGGAAGACTCGAAGGCCGACCGCGAAAACGAAATCGGCGCCGATGCTGACGTTGAGGGGGCGCTCGACGAAATCGCGCTCGAGGAAGGCACGCTGGACCGTGCGCCGCTCGACGAAGAGGACCTCGCGCCCTCGCCCGGGGCCGCCGCTTTCCAGCGGGTTCGACACCGCTACCCGTTCCATCAGAACGACCTGCGCTACAAGCACGTCGAAGTAGACACGAAAGAAGAATCCAACGCCGCCGTTATCTGCATCATGGACACCTCGGGCTCGATGGACACGATGAAGAAGTATCTCGCGCGCAGCTTCTTCTTCCTGCTCTACCAGTTCATCTCGACTCGTTATCGCAATGTCGAAATCGTTTTCATCGCGCATCACACGGAGGCCAGCGAGGTCACCGAGGAAGAATTTTTTCACAAGGGCGAATCGGGCGGCACCTTCATCTCGTCCGGCTACGCCAAGGCGCTGGAAATAATCGCCGCGCGCTACCATCCGTCGCTCTGGAACCTCTACGCGTTCCATTGCTCCGACGGCGACAATTTCGATTCCGACAATCCCGCCGCGCTCAAGGATGCCGAGGAGCTCGCCGAGATTTGCAACCTGTTCGGCTACGGCGAGATCAAGCCGCTGGGTTCGCGCTACTATGAATCCTCGATGCTCAACGTGTTCCGCCGAATCCAGGCGCCGAATTTTCACACCGTGCTGATCGAGCGCAAGGAAGACATCTGGCCGTCATTCAAGGCGTTCCTGGCCAAGGATCGGGTGAAGGAACAATGAGCGCGTCTCCATCGACTCCTCAAGCCGTCCCCGCCCTCAACAGAACGGTCTGGACGCTCGCCGATCTCGTCGAGTGGGACAACCGGATTCGCGAGAAGGTCGCAGAGTTCGGCCTCGACTGCTATCCGCAGGAGTTCGAGCTTTGCGATCACAACGGGATGCTCGGGTACATGGCGTATTCCGGCATGCCGTCGCACTATCCGCATTGGTCGTACGGCAAATCGTACGAGAAGCTCAAGACGCTCTACGATCATGGCGTCAGCGGCCTGCCGTACGAGATGGTGATCAACTCGAATCCCGCGATCGCCTACCTGATGCGCGACAACTCGCTGCTGCTGCAGGTGCTGACGATCGCGCACGTGTACGGACACAACGACTTTTTCAAGAATAATTTCACGTTCAAGTCCGCCACCCGCGCCGAGCTAACGATCGAAAGCTTCAAGGCGGCCGCGATGCGCGTGCGGCGCTACGTCGAGGATCCGTCGATCGGGGTCGAGAAGGTCGAGCGCATTCTCGACGCGGCGCATGCGCTGTCATGGCAGTGCCGGCGCAACTTCGCGATCAAGAAGCTCTCGCCCGACCAGCAGATGGCGCGTGCCGAAGACACCGCGCAGGGAAAGTCCGACCCGTTTCAGAAGATTCACGCGCGCAAGACGGTCGAGGTTCCCGACTTCCACAAGGTCCCGCTCGAACCCGACGAAGACCTCCTCCTCTTCATCCGCGATCACAACCCGTTCCTCGCCGACTTCGAAAAAGATCTGCTCACCATCGTCGATGAAGAAGCGAAGTACTTCATCTCGATGATGGAGACGAAGATTATGAACGAAGGATGGGCCAGCTATTGGCACAAGAAACTGCTCGAGTCGCTCGACCTCGAGCAGGGACTCCATCTTGAATTTATCGTCAATCACAATCAGGTCACCCGCCCGATCCCCGGCCAGATCAATCCGTATCACCTCGGGCTAAAGATTTGGGAGGACATCTACCGGCGCTATACGAATCCGACCAGGGACGAGCTCAAGCGCGACGGAGCGCCGGCGAAATCCGGAATGGAGAAAATCTTCGAGGTGCGCGAGGTCGAGCGTGACGCGTCGTTCCTGCGCCGCTACCTCACCGAAGATCTGATGCGCGAGATGGATATTTTCGAATATGAGGCGCGCGGCGACGAGCTGGTCGTCAGCAAAGTTGCCGACGACGACGGCTGGAAGGAAGTGAAGGCGACATTGATCAAGAGCGTCGGCACCAACTCGATCCCGGTGCTCAAAGTCGAGGACGCCGACTTCGGCCAGAACCGCACCCTCTACGTCAAGCACGATCACGACGGCCGCGACCTGCATATCGAGTACGCCGAGAAGAGTCTCAACTACCTGCAGCGGCTATGGGGCCGCGAAGTCGTGCTCGAGACTGTGCTGGACGGCAAGCGATCGCTGCTATGCAGCAACGATCGCGGCTTTTCGGTTCGCGCGCTCAAGTAGAATCACCGGACCTCCTGCACTCTCCTCCGCGCTTCCGGACCGCTCCGGCGGCGTCTATGCGGCACGTTGCTTTAGATTTGAGGGTCGGATAATTTCAGCACGGACGATGCGGTTCGGGTCGGCTGCAAGGAGGCGCGGATGATGGAGTGGCCGAAGTGCCAGAAGTGTAACAATGGCGCGTTGATTCCCCTGTCGGACTACGGGCAGGAGGGCGCGTCGGTAATGTTTAAAGCTTGGGTTTGCACAAATCCTGATTGCGGTTTCAGCCTGCGCGTGGATAAAGGCGAAGTGACGTACGGCAGGCGAATCGAGACGAAACACTAATTACTGTTCGATTTCGACTTGTAAGGCAGTCCGCTCGGACGGCCTTTTTTGTCTTCTTTTCGCCCGTTTGAAACATCCTGCGACGCCGTTCGTCTTTTGATCATGCGCAGTTGGTTTCCAATTTGCCGGGGTAGTGTTACGCTCGCGGCAATCGCGGCTGGAGCGTGCTCGCTCGTTGGATGCATGTCGTACGGCGAGTCCGTCGTCTATCGGCTCTATGAGACGAATGCCGATCGATGCGCGCAAAACGAAACCGACGCCTGCGTCGCGATGCTCCAGTCCAGTTGCGACGCGCCAGCGCGCCTCTGCACCGACTACGTCCCAACTTTCCAGGCGCAAGCCAGCAAGCAGCTCTCGCAAAAGTGCCTGGCTAACGACGACGCAGCGTGCCAGGCACTCGACGCTGTCGCTTGCGATCGCGGCGATGGCGCAGTGTGCGAGCGCCTCGGCGATCAATACGCAAAACTTTACGCGTCGTGCCAGCAGGACAACGCGAACGATTGCGAATCGCTCTCGCTGTCCGTATGGCCCAAAAAGCAGACCGACGTCGCCGACAACGCATGCAAGAGCGGCGATTCAATCGCGTGCCGCGTCGTCAGCTCGAGTGCGAGCGCGTTGAAAGTGAACGTCGACAAGAACGCGCAGTTCGCGATGTTCTAGATTCGCGTCACGCGCCGGTGTTGGCGTAAGAAAACTTCGTCTTGATTTCCTTTTGCGGCACCGACACTCCGTCGAGCTCGGCGTAAGGATAGATCAGGTAGTTGAGCGGCTCGCCCTTCTGCGGCGGCTTCAGCACCAGGTCGCGGCCTATCGTGAATTCGACGCGCGCCGCGTCCAGATGCCCGAAGTAGTAGTCGTGCCGATCAGGATGCTTCCACGCCTCGGACGCATCGACCGGCACCCACACTCCGCCCGAGTAGAACTCCGCCCAGCAATGGTAGCCGGGAACCTCGCCGGACTTCGCCGCGCCGATTGGAAAGCCAATCGTAAACCGCGCCGGGATTCCGCGCGCACGCGCGAGCCCGATGAACAGCGAATGGAAGTCGGTGCAGTTGCCGCGCCGGACGTCGCACGCGTAAAGCGCGTCGCCGCGGCCCCATCCGCTACCGCTCTTGTCGTACTTCATGACTGACGTCACATACTCGTAGTCGACGCGCGCCTGTTGAATCGGCGTCATATCGGTCTCAGCCAGGTTGGCACTGACCTGTGCGATTCTGCCGGTCAGCGGCACCAGGCGGTTCGGCTCGAGATCCGCGGCGAAGTGTCCATCGGTCGGCTCGGGAACGTCGCGCGCAGCCGCCGCCATGTCGGCAGCCTCCTCGCGCCGCGTGATCGCGAACGTCATCGTAATCGGCACTGACTTAGGCAGCGGTGCGGAAGCCTCGAGATGCGCGACGCGATTTCCGTTCGAACCCTGATTGACGATTTCGAAATGCACCGGCGTCTCAATCTTGAGATCGCGAACTTGCTGGAACGCATCGTCGCGCGGAAGCGGAATCCATGCTTCGAACTTCTTCGCTGCCGGATTCGAGACCGGGATATCTGCGTGGTAGCTGAACGTGAAACTGCGCAATCGATCGGGCGGCGTGGTGGACTTGGCAGGAGACTCGGCATGCGCTCCCGCGCCGAGGCCTAACACCAGAATGATTACAACCATCGATGCGTTTAGCTGTCTTGCGCTCATTGTCGAACTTCCTCCGAGAACGAATAGACGGTGGCGTCGGTAACCGGTTCGTACCCCATCTTTTGATAGACGTGATTTGAGACCGGGTTGGCGAGGTCGGTGTATAGAAAGCAGAACTTGCGGCCGTCATCGAGCAGCTTCTGGCTGAGCGCTGCAACGCACGCGCCGGCAAATCCCCTGCCGCGATTCTCCGGCGGCGTGTAAACCCACGCTATGCGGATGCCGTTCGGCGTTCGTCCGGAGTATCCCGCCATCGAGACTGCGGCGCCTTCGACCTCCCACAAGAGCAGATACCTAGATTTCCGCAACGGCAGTGCCGCATCCTTTTCCGCTTGTTCGCGCTCCATGCCTTCAGCTTCCATCGAGAAGGCGGCTCGCCATTTCCGCATTACCGCTTCATCGGATTGAGTCGCTTCGCGCAGCCGCCCCGCAGCTCTCATTAGTTTTGTTACTCGGCTCAACTGGTGGATCCGCTGGGCCATCTGTACGCGGAAGGTACGTCCGGAAAGCTCGCACCACTTCAACGCAAACTTGCGCGCAATGTCCGCGGAACCGTTGACCCCTGGAATCGCCGCGCCCTTTGAATGGAGTTCGTCAGCTATGGCGCCGATCGTCGAATCGTCGGCCGTCCACGAAACGACCACGTTATGCGGCGGCGTCATCAGAACGACGGCCGCAACCTCACCGCCTGCTTCGACTGACGCCATCAACGGCGGCGCGGCTCCAAATTGCTCACCTGATCGAAGTCCATCGAGCAGGCCGAGTATTAAGCAGTGCTCAGCTTCGCGCGTCACCAGAAACGGCTGAACGCGTTCGAGGAACTCACCGGCATCGGAAAAGAACTTCATTTGATTGGTCGACGCCACAATGCTGAACGATATTTTGCGATCGGGGCCGAGGCAAACATCAACGTCCGTACTTGCGCATCAATTCGGCGAGGCAATCGTGTGGAATAGCTTCGACGCGATAACCGTTGATTCCGACCATCGTCGTCGCCGCCACCATCGCGTTGACGATCGCTTCCTCGGTCGCTTGAACGGCCGCGGTGAACAGCGGATCCATCCGCGAGTTACGGAGCATCTTCACGTTTTCGACGTCGGATCGTTTCGCGCCCGCGGAGTTGGCGGTCGAGAATGCGATGAACATGTCGCCGGAGCCGTTGCCCGACACGCTGCCGGTGCGCGCGAGGCCCATCGTGAGCCGCCGCGCGATTCGTTTCAGTTGATGCGGCATCAAGGGCGCATCGGTCGCCGCAACGATAATGATCGAGCCGAGTTCCTGCGTGCTGAAAGGATCATGGCCGGGTCGAAGCTCTTTGCCGACCGGGACGCCGGCGATCGTCAGCTCGTTGGGTCGTCCGCAGTTGAGTTGAACCAGGACTCCTAAAGTATAGCCGCCAGACTTGCGATCGAGCCGGCGTGACGCGGTGCCGATTCCGCCTTTCCATCCATATCCGATCATGCCGGTGCCGCCGCCGACGCATCCTTCGGCGACGCGTCCGCCGCGCGCGCTCTCGAGCGCCGCATGCGCGTGCTTTGCGGTGACGTGGAATCCGTCGATGTCGTTGAGCAAGCCGTCGTAGGTCTCGGCGACTACCGGCAGCGACCACGGCTGCGTCATCTTGCGCTGCTGCAACTGCCATGCGATCACCGCGTCGCGCACCACGCCGACGCTGTGCGTGTTGGTGATCATGATTGGCGTCGTCAGCATGCCCGACTCCTCGACCCACGCCGTCCCGGTCATCTCGCCGTTGCCGTTGAGCGAGAAATATCCGGCGAACACCGGCGATGCGTCGCGCTTTCCGCGCGGCAGGATCGCCGTCACGCCAGTGCGAACCGGACCGCGTCCAACTTTTAGCTTGCCGTCGCCGCGGATGATCGTGGTGTGACCAACCTCGACGCCGGCAACGTCGGTGATCGCATTGAGCGGCCCGGGCTGGCCGTCAAACGGAATCCCAAGCCCGCGCGCGCGAGGCTTGAGGACTTTGCGATGCGATCCGATCGCCATCGCAAATGTCATAGCGGAGAAGCCCAGCGAGTGACAGAATTCAAGATGTGATTCGAATCAACATCACCGAGGCCAAGAATCATCTTTCCAAGTATCTCCGGCGAGTGAAGAAAGGCGAGACAATCATTCTCTGCGAGCGCAACGTGCCGATCGCCGAGATCTGTCCAATAAAGCCGGAGAGTCTGCAACTGCGGCCGATCGGTCTGGACAAGGGGCGGTTTATTGTTCCTGAAAACTTCAACGACCCTCTCCCCGATTGGCTGCTCGACGCGTTCGAGGGCAAAAAGTCCGAATGAGAATTCGCCTATCGCAGTCGTTGCTGTTCCTGATCGCGTTGCTGCTCGCGTCGCGGGCGAGTGCGAGCGTGATTTTTATTTCGCCGACGACGATGGGCGCGAATTTACGCTCGATCGCGGGGATGCGCTGGAGATTTCGCTGCCGGCGACTTCGGGGACCGGCTACACCTGGCAGGCTGAACCGGTGGCCGGCGCGTTGGTCAGGCAGGTTGGTGAGCCGGCGTTCGCGCTGGACAGCGCGATGCCTGGCGCATCGGGACATCAGGTTTTTCACTTCTCGATCGATGCGAGCGGGACTGGCGCGCTGAGATTCAGTACCTGCGTCCTTGGGAGAAGGCGACCAAGCCGGCCAAGGTCTTCAAGATCATGCTTATCGTCCGCTGATTGCGTCTCTGGAATTCTGTACTGGCATTCCAATCCCGGTTTTGCTGCTTGCTGCGATTGATGGCGGCAAGATCGCTTGGTAGGCGTGTGTGATGGTCGATCGCTTGTTTTCCGAGCCTAGTCTCGCCGCGTTGTATGACTTGCTTTCTCCCTGGGAGCGGAGAAGCGACTTCGACTTCTACCTGCCGTACCTGATGTCCGCGCGCACCGTGCTTGACGTTGGTTGCGGGACGGGTGCGCTGCTGCATCGCGCTCGGGAGTCTGGTCATCGCGGGCGATTGTGCGGGCTTGATCCCGCAGCCGCGATGCTCGCGGAGGCGCGTAATCACCCG
>CAVQAR010000015.1:0-92429 GCA_963710425.1 uncultured delta proteobacterium | reverse complement strand
CCGGCAACTGATCGGCGCGGGACAGTACGCCCGGCGCCCGGATACAGCGCTTGCGATGTCGGCGCGTTCGAGTTTGGAAACGTGCTGCCGACACCCTCGCCTACGGCTACCGTGACGGCTACTCCAACAGCGACGCCCACGGAAACTAACACCGCAACCGCTACTCCGACAGCGACCCCGACCGCAACCAACACGGCGACGGCCACCCCAACCAGAACCGCAACCGCGACCCGGACTGCCACTGCAACCGCGACGCCGACGCCGGTGGCAGTAGTGCCGGCATCGCTTGCCTTCGGGAATGAGCCCATCGCCAACACGGTGACAAAGAGCTTGACCGTTAAGAACAGCGGCCACGCACCGCTGATCATCCAAAGCGTCTCGTCATCCAACCTGGCGGAATTTTTGCCCGGTAGCTCAACTTGTCCGGCGGGTGGCCTTGCACCAGCGGCGACCTGTACGATCTCGATAGGGTTCACGCCGTCTGTTCTCGGTGCTCGCGGCGCGACGCTAACACTGACCGATAACGCCGGCACGGGTTCTCAGCATGTTGCTCTCTCCGGCAGCGGCACCCCTAACGTCACAACCGCCGTCACCGCCGTCACGTGGCCCAACGTCCGGTTCGGCACACCTGTTACCAGAACCATTTCGCTGACCAATCACCAAGCCATCGCGGTCAACCTCAGCGAGGGCATCAGTGGCACCAACGCCGCCGATTTCTCGGTGACAGGCGGGACCTGCGCAACGTCGCTCGCGCCGAACACCACCTGTACGATCGCCGTAAAATTTGCGGCGGGCGCGCTCGGCAGCGAATCGGCCACCATCGCTATCAGCGCCAACCCTGATACTGCCAGCCCTCACATGGTGTCACTCAATGTCCCGGCTACCATTCCCGCGACCGTCGCTCCGACTGCGCTGGTCTATGCCGCTCTATTACCCAGCTCGCTGCAAACCAAGACGGTCACCGTTACTAACAAGTCGCCCTTCACGCTTTCGCTCAGCGACAGTATCGGTGGTGCTGACCCGGCAGATTTCACAATTTTAGGCGGATGCGGTCCGACCTTGGCGGCCAACTCGTTCTGTACAATCGCGGTGACGTTTATCCCGACGGATATTGGCACGCGCAGTGCCACGCTGGCTGTCGGAATTTCTCAGGATCCCACAAGTCCTCACAGCGTTAACCTTACCGGCACCGGTTTATAGTGGACCCACGATGACGAAGCCGCCGGGGCGAACTACTCGCTCCGGCGGCCTAACTTCCGCTCGCTCTGATTCTCATGGACTCCAATCTTGTACGCATGCGCCGCCCGGGCTTGAAGGTCTCGCCATAATCGATCGCACGATCGATGCTTGCGGCGCGCTTTGATCGAACGCAACTGAGTCGCCGGAAGGGCGAACGCCCAAATCACGCCACATCGCGGAAAGATCGGGAGTGACCGGGTTTGCCTTCATCCGATCGTACCGCTCCGTCAGGACTGGCGCGCCGATGGCGTCGTCACCGGCCCTCAGAGCGCGCACGAGCGGCCAGTCGTGTTCCATATTGCCGCCGGTGCGGACAATCCCCCGCAATGCATCCTGAAGCCCATATCGATTGTTGGTGCGCTGGTGAGTCTCGATATCCGCCATCAAGCAGAACAGTGCGCCGCCCCAATAAGTGCGACCCCAGGTGTGAGTGTTATCGAGCCCGCGATCGCCCGATGCTGGTAATCCTTTGGGAAGGCCATCAACAAGTTCACGCCAGACTATCGCCGGCGAAAGATCGCCGACCTGGGCCCGCGCGATCGGTTCGACGTAGGTTGCTATCCTTCCTCGATCCAGTGGTCCTCATCCGGCACCGACGGGAATGCAAGATGAACCATTTCATGCGTCATCACCCAGTCGTCTCGCAGGCTCGAATCAGTAGCGAGCCTCGACAAGCCAACTCTTATAACCAGTCTTTGATCGATCAGGATTGTCCTGCCAAAGAGTACGCCGTTACCGTCGTCGGTCGGCGCGATCTTCACGTTCACGTTTCGAACCGGAAATCCTGAGTAGTACTCGGTCACTGCGCATCCCGATCGCTGAACCCAGTCTAATATTCGAGTGGGCGACAATTTGAGGTCGCCGGGCTCGATTTCCACGTTGATTGTGGCGCCGCCGATAGAAAGCGACTCAGACGGGAACGGGGTTGCAGTCTGGTTCGCTGACGCGGGATTTAATTCGCCGGCGGCGCTGAGAAAACACAGAGCTGCGATCATCGCAACTGCAATTCTCGAGGTCCGCAAGTCACCAAACTTGAACAGAGCGCGCTCCAGAGTGGGGAAAATGCGAATCATGGAAATTCTTCTGAGACTCCATCATTTTTCGCGTCGATCAGAAAGCCTTCAGCCGTTTCTTGGACGGCCGCAGCCCACTAAGTATTTTTAGTTCATGTTGCTAGAATCGAGAGGATCTCTTTTTGGTCTTCAGGCATAGTTTGCGTCATGCAACCAATCAACCATAAGCCGCTTTTGATCTATGACGCTGATTGCGCGTTCTGCATCTACTGGGTGAACTATTGGCGCAGACTCACTGGTGATCGCGTGGCTTACGCGCCGTACCAGGAAGTCGCTTCACAATTTCCGGAAATTCCTCTGAACGCCTTCCAGCGCGCGGTCCAATACGTAGCGCCCGACGGCAAAATCGCGAGCGGTGCCGAAGCTGCTCTTCTTGCCCTAAGTCACGCCAGCGGAAAAGGCTTCTGGCTGACCCTTTATCGGCATCTTCCCGGCTTTGCCGCAATCAGTGAGCTCATCTACGCTTTTGTCGCTTCGCACCGTGCCGCGTTTTATCGGCCGAGTCTTTGGTTATGGGGACGGGACTATGAGCCACCTCGTTTCGATCTGGTTTCCTGGCTGTTTCTACGAGCCATAGGACTGATTTATCTCACCGCCTTTGTTTCATTTGGCGTGCAAGCGCTGGGATTGATCGGGACTCACGGAATCCTGCCGCTAGCCGACTTCACCGGCGCCGTCAGAAGCCAGCTCGGCTCAGAAAGCTACTGGCGGTTTCCAATGGTCTTCTGGCTGAATCAAAGCGATTTCGCGATTCAGGATGCATGCTGGACCGGGGCCGCGCTATCGCTGCTTTTGATTTTCGACTTAATTCCGCGCCTCAGTCTGTTTCTTCTCTATCCGTTATATCTCTCGCTCTTTTACGCCGGCCAGGAGTTCATGGGCTTTCAATGGGATCTGCTTTTGCTCGAAGCCGGCTTCCTTGCCCTCTTGCTGAGCATGGCGACGAGGCCGGGTATCTGGCTGCTGCGTTGGCTACTCTTCCGCTTGATGTTTCTTTCGGGCGTCGTGAAGCTCTTGAGCGGCGATCCTACATGGGCTAACCTTTCGGCGCTTTCCTACTACTTTCAGACCGAACCGCTGCCTACACCGTTGGCCTGGTACGTCCATCATCTGCCGCAAGCTGTCCTAACCATGGCAACCGCGGCGACCCTTGCGATTGAACTGGTACTGCCATTTTTGATTTTCTTCCCGCGGCGTCTAAGGTTCGTCGCCGGGTTCGGCATTCTGTTGTTGCAGGTAGTGATCCTTCTCACCGGCAACTACGCGTTTTTCAATCTTCTCACGATAGCCTTGTGCCTGGTGCTATTCGACGATGCCGCTTTTCGCAAGGTTCTACCAACAAGTCTGATCCGGTATGTGCGACACCACGCCCGCGACATCGCGCCGCGAAAAATCGCTTCCTATGCGGTCGGAGTGTGCTCGCTAGTGATTGTGATCGTCAGTCTTGCACAGCTTCGCGCTGAGTTCGGCGGTACAGTCCCTGTCGCGGCCGCGTGGCTATATGAAGAAATCGCACCACTGCGTATCGTCAACACCTATGGTCTGTTTGCCGTGATGACTACCACTCTGCCGGAAATCATCGTCGAAGGTTCGGACGATGGCGTTCACTGGCGCGAATACGGCTTCAAATACAAACCGGGCGATGTCATGCGGCGACCACCGTGGAATTTTCCGCATCAACCGCGGCTTGATTGGCAGATGTGGTTTGCGGCTTTGGGGACGGCCTCGGAAAATCCGTGGTTCCCACAATTCCTGCAGCGGCTACTTGAAAATTCGCCAGAGGTGACCGCGCTGCTAGGTGTCAACCCTTTTGCGCCTCGACCACCGCGCTATGTAAGGGCGTTGCTTTACGACTACCGCTATTCCACCCCTCAAGAAAAAGCGGCCACCGGCGCGTGGTGGGTGCGGCAGCCCGAAGGAATTTACTATCCCGCGGTATCTCTCGGATCGTAACGTCCTTTACGCCACCGAGTGTTCAAGGCTCGGACTTTTGCAGTTCACATTACTCGCCTCCATTCTTCAACCGCCCGTCAACACCCCGCAATGATCTTCGTATATCCAATTGTAAGCACTTGGGGTCGATCTGACCCTTTGACCGGTCGGGCGTGTGGTGAGGGGATGGAAGAGAACCGGCTCCGCAACGGCGACCGTTCTTATGTGGATGGCTGCCGAGCCTTTGCATGCTTTTCGAGTGCTGATCAAAGCAACTCGCTGATAAATGTCGCTCTCAAAACCCGCTCACAAACCGCGGAGTCAGGTCGACAACATTTTTGCATCGTTAGCGAGACCTATATTCCCGAAATAAACGGCGTCGCCTTGACCTTGGCGAACCTGGTCAAAGGACTAATCGCGCGCGGTCATTCGGTTTCGGTCGTTCATCCAAGGCAGCACAAGCAAGAAAAGTCTCACGGCTCCGGAGTCACTCCTTGTTCTGAGGACATCTCGGTGCGTGGTTTACCTCTACCCGGCTACGATGGATTGCAGTTCGGAATGTTCTCCGGACGGCTTTTGCGGCAAACCTGGAAACGTCACCCTCCCGCCGCGGTTTATGTAGCTACAGAGGGGCCGCTAGGGTGGTCGGCTGTACGCTCTGCCCGACAATTGGGTATTCCGTGCGTCAGTGGCTTTCATACCAACTTCCATCAGTACTGTAAGCACTACGGTGTAGGTCGGCTGCAGCCACTGGCTCTTCGATATCTGCGCTGGTTTCACAATCAAACCGAATCCACACTGGTCTCCAACGAAGAACTCCGCGCCCGACTGCAAAGCGCTGGATTCAACAGTGTAAGTATCCTCGAACGCGGCGTGGACAGTGAGCTGTTCGCCCCACAACGCCGCTGTACCGAGCTGCGCCGCAAGTGGGGCCTATCCAACGATGATCTCGCCTTGATCTATGTAGGACGGATCGCGGCGGAAAAAAATCTGGAATTGGCTTTCGAAGCCTACCGAGCGGCCAAAAAAATTCAACGACCGGACTAAATTTGTCATTGTCGGCGACGGACCTCTTCGCCCCGGCCCTCCAGAGCGAACACGGAGATGTGATTTTCGCCGGGATGCAGACTGGCGAGCAACTCGCCAGGCACTATGCATCTGCCGACGTATTTCTGTTTGCGAGCGAAACAGAAACCTTCGGCAATGTAACTCTGGAAGCTATGGCCAGTGGGCTGGCTGTTATTGCCTACAACTACGCAGGAGCAAAGCTTCACATCGCGAACGGCGAGAGTGGCTTGCTCGTTCGATTTGGAGACGCAAAAGGCTTCATTGAGTCGGCCTGCGACCTTGTTCGTGAGCCGGAGACCATCAAAAGAATACGCCGCCAAGCGCGTCAGTATGTTACCCGTCTTAGTTGGCCGCGCGTAGTGGAAAGGTTTGAAGCGTTGCTGTTAAGCGCTGGCCGAAGAACGGGCCGCACGGCGTCGTCTTTTCCGCTGACGCGCGAAAATGTGGCTATCCAGCCCTAGTGGGAGAATATAGAGATGACAATAGGTGAGGCTCTGCAAAAGTACACGGAGTATCTTGGCCTGACCGCGGCAGCCCCATGGCGAAGCTCGATTATTTTGCTTGGACTGCTGTTAGTCGTTCTTCTGGCAAGTCTAACTCTTCGAAAGATCGCAACCGACCTCATGACGCTTAGAGCCTTGGCGCTGGCCCCTACGCTTTCGCGCCGAGTGTCCGATTGGGTGAAGTCGCTCGACTATTCGGAACACGATGTCTGGGGAGCGGACGGCGCGGACAGTTTCTGGATTCAGCGTCGCAAAGACGCGATCGAACGCCTCTCCGCCTTTTTTCAGACCCATTGCTCGAAGTCGATCGCTTGGGGAAATGAAATACGCAACAGCTTTTCCGATTTGCGTTTCACCGACGCCAATCGAGTTCCGTTCCCATTCATGCGGATGGTGCGCGAGAAATTCAGCCTGTGCTCGGTCGTAACCGAATCCAGAGGTCCGAAACTGCTCGATCTCGACGGCAATTGGAATCTCGATGTAAGCGGTTCGTACGGACTCAACGTCGCCGGCTTCGACCTTTACAAGGAATGGATGGAAAAGGGTTGGGAACGGGTTAAAGACCTTGGTCCCGTGCTGGGACCCTTGCATCCGGTAGTCGCCGAAAACATCGACCTGCTGAAATCGATTTCAAAACTGGACGAAGTGTCGTTTCACATGAGTGGCACCGAAGCCGTGATGGCCGCGGTACGGTTCGCGCGATTCAACACCCGCCGAAAATTGATTGTATGCTTCTCCGGCGCCTATCACGGCTGGTGGGATGGCGTGCAGCCGGGACTAGGTAGCGAGCGGCCGATCACTGACTGCCTGACTCTTAAAGACCTTCATCCTGCGTCTCTGGATGTTCTTCGCAGACGTGCCGACGAAATTGCCGGAGTTCTCATCAATCCGGTTCAATCTTTCCATCCCAATTTACCGCCGCCGAGTGACACGATCTTGCTGACTAGCGAGGTGCGCAAGACCGAGGGTTCAAGTTCCTCCTATGCTCGATGGCTACAAGAGCTTGCGCGAGGTGTGCAGCGCCAACGGAATACCTTTGATCTTCGACGAGGTATTTAGCGGATTCCGCCTCGCTCCCGGCGGCGCCCAGGAATATTTCGGCGTTCAGGCCGACATGGTCGTGTATGGGAAGACGGTCGCGGGTGGAATGCCTATCGGGGTGGTTTGCGGCAAGAAGGAATTGATGCGGCGATTCGATTCCGATCACCCGATGCGAATCGCATACGTCATAGGAACATTTTCGGCTCATCCGCTCGTCATGGGCGCCATGAACGAATTTCTGAAATGGCTCGCGCAACCGGCGACCAGCAAGTTGTACGCAGACGCGAAGCTTCGTTGTGAGCAGTGGGTTCGTTCGACTAATGAGGTCCTCGGTCGGCTGTCTCTGCCGGTTCGGGTTATGAATTTCGCCACCATCTGGACCGTGCTCTTCAAAGAGTCCGGGCGCTACAACTGGCTGCTGCAATACTATCTTCGCGCCGAAGGAGTGACGCTGAGCTGGGTCGGAACGGGTCGATGCATGAGCAGCCTGGATTTCGGATCGGACGACTATCGGGAATTGCAAGGCAAGCTAGTGAAGGCGGCGCAAACAATGAAGAACGATGGATGGTGGCTAAACGAAGAACAACAGCCAGGCAGGGAGAAAACCATGCGATCTCGTTTAATTTGGGAAATGGCCAAAAGCGTCCTTCAAGTTCCAAAACCCCTGACCAGCTTCTACGTTGAGATTATGCAACGCAAGAAGGACGACCATCACGCTTCGCACAGCAATTTGATCAATCAATTCTTTCACCTGCTGAGTTCAAGCACGTTTCATCTTCTGCTATGTCTTCATCTTTTTTAATTTCGATCTCGCGATGTTTCTGGGTATGGGCGCACTCTTCGTCCGACAGTTTGGACACGCGATCCTTGAGCCGCCCTGTCATGACAAGGAAAAAGCGCTGCTGGGATTCAATACCCGAAACAAATCAATTATCGTTGGCGGGTATTTCCTCATTCCGTTAGTACAGATTGTGCAGCTAGCCAGGAACGGTTCGCTGACTCTCGAGGCTATCCCTTCGATTGTACCAGCAGTCGCTCAGCAGTGGTTCCTGTTAACCTTGGCAGCAGTCTTGGGACGTGTGCTCTATCTTATGTGGGCGCATGACTTCCGCAGTTCTATGATCTGGTTCATCAAGCTGATAACCGACCCGTTTACCGACATCGTCGCTTACTACAACAGCGTCGATAAAATATTTCGCATGCCGCGTACCCCAAAGAGCGAAGCGACAATATAGCTCTGCTCAGATTCCGCCGGGGATGATCAATGCTGGACTCGACTGCTTGTCGGCGAAATCGAAGATGCTCATAAGATCACCGATCGCGGGGCCGTTGCTCGGCACATAGGGATTGTCCACCGCCGAGATTGGATTCGGCAGATTGTCGCGACTCCGTGCTGAGAGCGGACTCAGGCCCCAATTTCTCTCGATAAACTTCAAGATCGATCCATGGTCGCAATATGTATGGTCGATCGTTCCGGCCTTCACGTAAGGTGAGATCACAAGCATTGGGATTCTGGTTCCATCGCCAAAGAAATCGAGCGGCTGGATGTAGCCGGAATCGTAATAGCCGCCGCCCTCGTCGAGCGTGACCACGATCGCCGTTGAAGCAAACAGTTCCCGCCTGCTGATGACGTTGTTCGCGATGCTCAGTACGAAATACTCATAGGCAGACACCGCAGAGTTAGCCGGATGTCCTGAGTAAGGCTCGTACGGTCGCACGAAGGAAACCTCGGGCAGATTGCCGCTCCCGGCGTCGCGATAAAATTCTGACACGTCGTTGATCTTGTCGCGCAGCGCGGTGGTCATGATGTTCTTGCTGTACTGCAACGGATTGCAGATCGAGCACCAGGTGTCATTGGCGCCCGAGTGCCAATTGCCGCTGCGCTTGAGCCCGCCAATATAATATTTCCACGAGACGCCCGCTTTGCTGAGCGCCTCGCCGATGTTCGGCAGAGTTTGCGGGGGCAGCGTATATGGATGCTGCTTCACGTCGACCACAGTTCCGTCTGCGTTGTATGCAGGCCCGTAGTTATTGACCAGATAGTAGTGACCGGGCTCGCAACGGGAGGTCCGCCCCTGCGCGCGCAGATAATCTACGATCGGCGCGACGCCCGGCTGCGACGAGTCGGCGCAGTTCACGTATGAGCCGCTGTCGTAACCGTCCTGCTTGTACCAATTGTTGGAGCCGGGCCACGGATCAGGATTCTCGATCAGTCTCGTGGGCGGCGTTGCGGGATTCCCGTTGCCGTCGCCGTAGTACGCAAGATCGCCAGTGCCCAGGTAGATAAAGCTGGCGCCGGTGCCACCCATAATCCCCTGGTGAAAGTTGTCATTCATCGCATAGTGATCGGCGAGAAATTTGAAAACCGGCGCGTCGCCTTGCGTCATGTTGTAGAAGCCCATCGCGACACCGCCTTGATGGGTACTCTGATCGGTGAACGGAACCGGCGGCGGATTACCCCCGCTGCCCATTCCGATAGTTGTCGCCACCCAGGCGACCAAATCGTTTCGTCCTTCATCGAACTGCTGCCACATCTGAAAGAAGCGATGCACCGGATCGCCGGTGAACGAGTTCTGATACGCGGCGTAGTGGCTTAGTTGGAATGGTCCGGCCGGCAAATCAGCCGGGAATCGTGGATCCGGCTCATTCGGTTTGCGTCCGAACGCGAAGGTGGTATTCGGCTGCGGCAGCGTCGCGAACGGCTGCGTGCGCCGCGGAGCGATCGAGTATTTGTCCCCGACACTCGCCTGCCATTGTTGGGCATTGCTAAAATTCGGACCCGGCGTTCCGTCCGCATTGATGATTCCCTTCGAGAGCAGATTGGCAACGGTTTGACCGCCGACTGGCTGATAGGCGCCGAACAAATTGTCGAAGCTATGGTTCTCGCCGACGATCACGATCAAATGGCGAATCGGAGTAGTCGGAGCGTGAGACGAGTCCGCCGCGGCCCGTGCAACAGACGATTTCATGAGCGTCAGGATCGAGATTCCAACAACGATCTTCGCCGCGATTGGAAGTTTGCAATTGGTTAACACCGGCGCTCTCCGCAACCTAGCACCGTAGTTTGGCTTTCACTTCGTGGCAACGATGTTTGATCAAAATTGAATCGGGAAGACTCGCGCGATAGACACAATTCACCAAGATAGGTAGTCAACAGGTTCGGACCCTTAGGAGAAGTTATCCTATGGCACGAATAATAGTTAATCCTCCGCCCACTGGTCCCAACGTTTTGGCGAATGATTTTTTAAAGGCGCTCACCGTTCTGCATGACGGTGGTTTCGAGCTTCGCAGCGGCACCAAGCTGACTTCCAGGTATGCAGTGGTAGTGGTCGAAGACTCAGTCGCGGATCCGGCGATCGAAAAGCTCGCCTCTGCGAATCTGAAAGTTACGCGCGACACCCGCTGATAGCTATTAAGCTCGAGCAGCTCCGATTAGCGTCGAGATGCGTTCATGTACGAAATCGCGCCAGGATTTGTCGCCGATTAGATTGGGCAGCAGCGTGTCCATGTGCAGCAAGCCCATCACGAATACGCAGAACAGGCGCGCGGCGAAGTCGGGATTAATTTTTGGATCGAGCGTACCGTCGCGTTGCGCAATCGAGATCGCGTCGCCGATATGCCGCATCGCAGCTTCATCTGATAGCGCCAACACACGCCTGACCTCGCGATCTCTGCTCGCGGCTGAATGAACCTCGATCGAAAGCTGGCGCACCAATTTCAATTCCGGTTCGGTGTACACCGCCGCAAGCCGCGGCAACACAGTCGCCGCTCCAGTGGCGGAATCTTGGATGAAGAGCGGGGTTGATTCGAACGATCGCTTTACCACTTCGAGCAGCAGTTCGCCCTTGCTCCTGAAATGCTTGTAGATAGCGCCGGCGGTGATGCCGCTGGCGCGGGCAATCGCCGGCATCGAGGAGCCTTCGAAAGCCATGTTCTGCGAACAGCGTCGCGGCTGACTTGAGAATTCGTTCGCGGGTCGATTCGGCAGGCTTCGCGCCATTTCGGCTGCGGCGCGCCGGTCCCGCCGTGCGCGATTGCTTATTTGCGGGTAGTTTTCTTCGTTTTCGAAATCATCGCTAGAGTACCCATGATGGCGCAGTTCCGGTTGACAAGTAAACGGTCATTTACTACCCTTCTTGGCAGGTAAACGGTCGTTTACCCACCCTTGAAACCCGGCCGGATCTGAACTTCAAAGTGAAATCGATATAGATGAAGGCAAACCATGTTGTCGTGATCGGTGGAGGCATCGGCGGGATGTGCGCGGCGCGAGTGCTGTCCGACCACTTCGAGCGCGTTACTCTGATTGAGCGCGACGAATTGCCCGAAGGCGCGGCCCATCGCAAGGGCGTGCCGCAGAGCCGCCATCCGCACGGCCTACTCGATCGCGGACGCCGCGAGTTGAGCGCACTGTTTCCCGGCCTCGACGAGTCGCTGCGCCAGCGCGGCGGCCTCGACATGGATGCGGGCCTCGAACTCGCTACCTTGAATCCGGAAGGATGGGCGACGCGGCGCCACACCGGACATCAGATGTTGTTCGCCAGCCGCCTGCTGATCGAGTCGGTGATTCGTGATCGCGTCAAGAAAAATTCCCGCGTCAGATTTATCGAGGGGACCGAGGTCACGGCGCTGTTGTCCCCGCCCGGTGACACGCCGCGCGTGACGGGCGTCGAAGCTCGACGCGTCAGCGACAACACTTTGGATCGCCTCGAGGCGGACCTGGTGGTCGACTGCAGCGGTCGCAGTTCGCGCGCATCCGAATGGCTGACTCGTCTCGGCTATCCTGAGGCCGAGCTCGAAGTGGTGGACGCGCAGGCAGGTTACAGCACTTGCTGGTACCAGGCGCCGCCGGCCGATCAGCGTCCCGCCGACTGGTGGTGGAAGGGGATTTTTCTCAGTCCCTCGGCCAAGCCGACGCGCGACGAGGATTACTACGTCGCGTTGATTCTGCCGATCGAAGGTGACCGCTTTCTGCTGACGCTGGCGTCGTGGGGCGGCCGAGTACTGCCCGCCGATCATGAGTCGTTCGCCGCGCTCTGCGCCAGGTTGCGATCGCCAATCGTGGCGGAGGCGCTGGCGATTTCGAAACCCATCTCGCCGATTTTTCATCGCAAGGGGATGCAGAACATCTGGAAGCACTTCGAGAAGTGGCGCGGCCCGGCTGGATTCGTCGCGATGGCCGACGCGGTCTGCGCATTCAACCCGGTCTATGCGCAGGGCATGACCAGTGCCTCGGTATGTTCGCAGGTGCTCGGCACCTTGGTCGCCGAAATGGATCCGACCGGCGCAAATTTTCCGCCGGAGTTTTTCAAGCGTCAGGCTGAATTCGTGCGACAGCCGTGGGGACTGTCGGTCGCGCGCGATCGGGCGGCGTTGGGGCAGTCGGATAACGCCGAAGGCGCGATGGCCGGTGAGGCCTGGGAACGCATTCTGCGCGAAGGTGCCGGCGTCCCCGTTATTGCAGAGGCGCTGTTCAACGTCATCAATCTTAACCGTCCTCCTGAATCGCTAATGAACGATTCCGAGTTCCTTGCCGCGGTAAATAAAATCATGCAGCAGCCGAAGCCTTCGATTGAAGCAGCGGACCTGCCGCCCTATCCGCCCGCCGCGATCGCCAATTGAAAACAGATCTTCAACCGAGGTTCATATGATAGAAGCTATTCGCCCCAACCGCTTGCGCGCTGGAATTTTTCTCGCGCCGTTTCATCCTGTCGACGAGGATCCGACCCTCGCGATCCGCCGCGACATTGATCTGATCGAGCATCTCGATAGCATCGGCTTCGACGAGGCATGGATCGGCGAGCATCACTCGGCGGGTTACGAAATCATCGCGTCGCCTGAGCTGATGATCGCCGCGGTGGCCGAGCGCACGCAGCGGATTCGACTCGGTACCGGCGTCATCTCGCTGCCCTACCACCATCCGTTGATGGTCGCGAATCGCATCGTGCAGCTCGATCATATGACGCGCGGACGAGCGATGTTCGGAATCGGGCCGGGCCTGCTGCCGTCGGACGCGGAGATGCTCGGCGTACCTGTCTCGAAGCAGCGCGATCGGATGGCCGAGTCGCTCGACGTCATCCTGCGACTGATCGCCGGTGAGACCGTGACCGAGAAAACCGAATGGTACACGCTGAAGGAAGCGCGCTGTCAGCTCCTTCCTTATACACGTCCGCGCCCGGAATTTGCGGTAGCGAGTACCTTCACGCCGTCAGGCGGCAAGCTGGCGGGACGCTACGCGGCCGGGATGCTTTGCGTGGCAGCCTCGCAGCAGGCGGGTTACGACGTGCTCGGCACTAACTGGCAGATCGCGTGCGACATCGCGCGTGAAAATGGACGCACGATGGATCGCGGGGTGCTCCGGCTGGTCGCGCCGATGCATATCGCCGAGAGCCGCGAGCAGGCGATGCGCGAGGTCAAGTATGGACTCGACAAATGGCTCGCGTACTTCACCGCGATCAATCCGACCGCCACTGGCGACGACTTGGGCGCGAAGGATCCGGCCGAAGCGATGGTAGAGTCGGGCCGCGCGGTTATCGGCACGCCTGACGATGCGATCGAGATGCTCGTGCGCCTGGAGAAACAGTCGGGCGGCTTCGGCTGTATCCTGATGCTGGCTCATAACTGGGCGAATTTCGACGCGACCAAGCGCTCGTATGAGCTATTCGCCCGTCACGTCCTGCCGCATTTCAACGGCTCCAATATTGCGCGCGACGCCTCGCTGAACTGGGTTCGGGATAACGGCAAGGAACTGATGGGCAAGGCGATGTCCGCCGCCGCCGAAACGGTGCAGAAGCATTTTGCGGAAGTAGCAGCGAAACAGAAGAACTAACGCGGGGACCGCTGCGCGCGGGGCGGCAGGGTCACCCCCTCCCACAGTGTCACTACACATTGCGCGGGGCCCGCTACTTCCTACTATGGGAAGGGGTTAGGAGTTAGGTTCCTGCTGCATCCCCATCTACGGACGTTGCCGCGAATAATCTGGCGAAACGTCAAGTTGATCCGCGGGCCGCAAGGACGCGACTCCTTTGCAATCCCATGATTCCAATATCTCTGCGTCTCACCTTTCATCAGTAGCAGGCTTCCTGACGCGAGCTTCAACCGAACCGGCTTGGCAAGCTTGTTCAGCTTATGCTTCATGACAAGTGTTCGTTCTTCGCCCAGACTTAGCGATGCGATCACGGGTCTTGAGCCAAGTTCCGGTTCATCATCGCTATGGAATCCCATGCTATCGCGATTGTCGCGGTAGTAGTTGAGCAGCACGCTGTTAAAGGATGCTTCGGTAACAGTCTCAATCCTTCTTTTTATGTCGAGTAAGAGGCCGGTCCATGGCAAAGGAGTCAACGTGATGCCCGAATAGGTGTAATCGCTGCCGCGATCTCCGTACCAGGCGACCAGGCGCGGCTGCAGATACATCTTACCCCAAACAAGAATACTCTCCTGTCGCCAAGGCACGTCAGCGATAAGACGATCTAAAGCTTCATTGTCGTCGCATCCAAGCTCAAGCTTGCTCAGGTAGTACACTTCTCCATCTGCGATCGGAATTCGTTCGAGACGATCTGTCGCGTCCAACAAACTCGACATTGGCTTTCCTCACTCCTGAAGTCTCGCCAAACCTCGCCGAGAGTTCAACGTCTTCGAGAACGAGGCAGTGTGGAGCGTTGGCTTCGCCTGACCGCTTGGTGTAAAAATTCTCCGGGGAATCCCGGGGAGTACAAATATGAATGATTGGAAAAAGCCAGAGTTCGTCGAGATCCGGATGGACGCGGAAATCAACTGCTACAGTTCTGCACTAGCCGACGATCCAAGGCGAGTGCTGAAGCAGCCGATGAATCGCGACAACGGATCGGAAACCAACCAGGAATCCTAAGACCGCAGCCGCGTGCGGGTCCATATCCTTGGTTCCGCTGCTGGCGGCGGGTTCCCGCAGTGGAACTGCAACTGCGTCAATTGCGCTGGGCTGCGGACGGGTCGATTCGCGCGAAAGCGCGGACGCAATGCTCGGTAGCCATCAGTGCGGACGGAGCGCGATGGTCGTTACTTAACGCGAGTCCCGACCTTCGCACGCAAATATTCTCGTTTCCCGATCTGCTGCCGAAGAGCGACGTAAGACGTATCGCCGATTGAAGCGGTGATGCTTTCCGACGCGGAGCTTGATCACATCACCGGCCTGCTCTCGCTCCGCGAATCGCAGCCGATTCGGCTGTATTGCACGTCGCGAGTTTTTGATTGGGTATTTGAGTCGAATCCCATTTTCGGCGCGTTGAATCAGCCCGAGCGATTTCGCGTGACGCGTATCGAAGATCGGCAAAGTCGAGACGATCGGATCTGGTCTTGCCTTCGAGGCATTCTCTGTCAGTGACAAAGTTCCCAGCTATGTGAAAAATCCGTCGGCCAATTGCGATGGAGCCGTAGTCGCATACAAAATCATCGACACGCGCGCTGGCTCATCGATCCTGTTTGCTCCCGCGATCAAACAAATCGACGAACGGTTTATCGCCGCGGCCGCGGAGTGCGACTGCCTACTGTTCGACGGCAGCTTCTGGTCGGATGACGAAATGGAACTTCGCGGCGCGGGGACGCGGACCGCGTCGGCGATGGGTCATGTGCCCATCTCTGGCGCCGCTGGCAGCCTCGCGCGGCTTGGCGATCTTCGAATCAGAAAAATCTATACTCACATCAACAACACCAATCCCATTCTCGATGAAAACTCGGACGAGCGTCGCGCACTCGAAAAGAGCGGGATGGGAAGTCGCCGAAGACGGCATGGATTTTACGCTGTGACGTTCGGGCTTGAACGATATGACGGAAAGCAAACCTGACTCGCCTGAAAAATTCGTCGCGCGCCTGCGTGCGATTGGCGAGGCCGCTTATCACGACAAGCATCCGTTCCACATCCTGATGCATCAGGGGAAACTGACCCGGCGGCAACTGCAGGCGTGGATCGAAAATCGTTTCTACTATCAATGGACCATTCCGAAAAAGGACGCGCTGATCCTCGCCAAGGCTGACGACCCGGAATTTCGCCGCGCATGGATCACGCGCATCACCGACCACGACGGCATCGGCGACAGCGAAGGCGGGATCCGCAAATGGTACAAGCTGTCGGAGGCGGCGGGCCTCGACCCTGCCGACGTCGCGAGCCTGCGCTATGTGCTGCCGGGCGTGCGCTTCGCGGTGGACGCGTACCTGCATCTGTGCGCGACGCGTCCGCTGACCGACGCGGTCGCGTCATCGCTGACGGAATTGTTCGCGCCGGTGCTGATGGCGGATCGGATCGTCGTGCTCGAGAAGCTTTACCCATGGCTCGACAGCCGCGGCCTCGAATATTTTCGCGGACGGCTAGTGCAAGCGCCGCGCGACTCCGACTTCGGCCTGCAATACGTCGTAACGCATTGCACGACGCGCGAGTCGCAGGATCGCGCCGCCGACGCACTCACGCTCAAGTGCCACATACTGTGGGGCCTGCTCGACGCGATTCACTACGCGTACGTTTCACCCGGATATTTGCCGCCGCTATGGCACGATCCGCGAAAACTCTGATGAACGCCGATGACGCATGGCGGCCGCGGCTGGCCTCGCGCGCGCGGCTGAAGTTCGATCCAATCGCGAAGCAGGAAATGCTCCTTTTCCCGGAAGCCGCGTTGGCTCTCAATGAAACCGGCGCTGCGATCGTGCGGCTGTGCGACGGCGCGCGTTCGATAAATGAAATCGTCGATCAGTTGTCGAAAAAATATGACAACGCCGATCGCGACGCACTGATCCGGGAAGTGACGGACTTTCTCGCTACGATTCGCGCGCGCGGATTGCTCCAATGACCGCCGCGCCGCGTCCATACACGCTGGTTGCAGAGCTGACCTATCGATGTCCGCTGCGATGCGTGTACTGCTCCAACCCCGTCGATTTTCATCGCTCGCGCAGCGAACTCACGACCGACGAGTGGCGTCGGGTTTTTTCACAGGCGGCCGAGCTGGGCGTCATGCAGTTGCATCTATCGGGCGGCGAGCCTGTCCTCCGCGACGATCTGTTCGAACTGATTGAGCACGCGCGCGCGAATGATCTCTATACCAACCTGATAACCGGCGGCACGCTGCTCGACGAGAATAAGCTGCGGCCGATTTCGCGAGGCGGGTCTCGACCACATTCAACTGAGCGTCCAGGGTGCGACGCGCGAGCGCGCCGAGACGATCGCCGGTGTGCGATCGCATCGAAAAAAACTCGACGTTGCGCGCCTCATTCGTAAAATCGGATTTCCGCTGACGCTCAACGTCGTGATCCATCGGCTGAACATTGCCGAGGTGCCCGAACTGATCGCGCTCGCCTTGGAACTCGGAGCGAATCGTCTCGAGCTGGCGAATACCCAGTTCTATGCGTGGGCGGCGGAGAATCGCCGCGCGCTGATGCCGACTCGCGAGGATTATGATCGCGCCGAGGAAATCGCGCGCGAGGCGATCGCGAAATATCGCGGCACGCTCGAAATCGCATTCGTGCAGAACGACTATCTCTCGGGCGAGCCCAAGCCGTGCATGGGCGGATGGGGCCGCAGCTACATCTGCATCAATCCTACTGGCGCAGTGATGCCGTGCCACGCCGCCGCCGTGATTCCGGGTCTGCGCTTCGAATCGGTGCGCGATAACTCGTCGGAAAAGATCTGGCGCGACTCGCCCGCGATGAATGCGTTTCGCGGCGACGACTGGATGATGGAACCGTGCCGCAGTTGTGAGCGGAAAGACAATCGATTTCGGCGGATGCCGATGCCAGGCCTTCATGCTGGCGGGAAATGCCGCCGAGGCCGATCCGATTTGCCGCCTCTCACCGCATCATGGGATCGTCGAATCGATGCGCAAAGATTTTGCCGCAGACGATCCGCTGATTTATCGCGACACAAAGACCAGCCGTGCGCTAGCGCGAGCCTAGCGCCATACAGGTGGATCGCTGCCCAGCGGAGCCGGCGGAAGATCCCATCGCGGCGGCGTTTCCGACATCCGCGCGATCGGCCCGAGACGCGTTAGAGGTCCCCAAGCGGTATTCATCTCGATGATCCACGGAGCGATCGACGCCGCATCGAATCCGCCCGGCTTCGCATCCGGCGCGGTGCGTGGCAACGACATGATCCACATCGCGGTGCGCGCGAGCGATACGCGAACGTGCCAGCTGCCGCCTTCGGTTGCGCGGCGCGCGAGCGCGCGCATCACGCCGAGCGCGCCGAGATAGCCGGTCGTGTAGTCGTTGATCGCGGCCGGCACCAGCGCGGGATGCTCATCGCCGGCGTGCTCGAGCGCCATGCCGGTAACGGTCTGCGCGAGTTGTTCCCATCCGGGTCGTCCTGCGAACGGACCTTCGTGTCCGTAGCAGTCGATCGATACCACGATGATGCCGGGCCGCATCTCGCGCCAATTCCATCGGCGCGAAACCGCGCCGCGCGAGTGCACCGGGACGGTATCCCTGCGAGAACACGTGCGCATCGCGGACCAGCGCGCGCAATTGCTCCGCGTCCTCCTTGCGATCGAGATCGAGATAGCAGGAACGCTTGCCCGGGATTGGTGTCGATGACGAAAGGCTCGATCGACGGCAGCTTGGGACTCCGCACGTGCAGCACGCTCGGCACCGTGCTCCGCCAGCGTGCGCGCGCAGGTCGGTCCCGCCAGCACGCGCGTGAGATCGAGAACGCGCACGCCTGAAAGCGGCCGCGCGCCATGCTCGTCGGCTCGCGGTCCGGGAATCGGCTCTGGCGGTGCGTCGCCGAGGCGAAGAATTTCGACCACCGGCACTTGCGCGAGCGCGATCCCCTTGGGGATGGACGCGCCACTCGTCGGCGCTGCGCAGTTTCGCGCCGCATACTCCGCGCTCGGCGAGCGCATCTTCAAGCGCTTGCGCGTCCCACGACGCGACCGCCTTCGCGATCGCGCCGCTGTCATCGTCGCAATTCAAAAGCGCGAGGGTGCCTTCGCGCGAACTGAATCCGCCGTGCAGATGAATCCATCGCCCGTCGCGCGCTCGATAGAGCGCGGTCGTGGCCTGGCCGCGCCGATCGAGCGACGCATCTTGATATCTCAAGTACGCGAACGATACGAGCGACGCCGCCGCGGCGCGCACGTCCACCTCGATACGCTGCGGACGGCCGCCGCGCGCGCACCACAGGTCGCGCGGCGGCGGTCGCATTGGCGGCGATTACTGCGGCTGCGGCCTCGCCGGCGCGAAAGCGAGTCGCGATTACAGGGTCGTGTCCGATGATTTGCAGCGCGTGTTGATTTGAAGTGTCCGCGCGTCCGAGTGACGCGAGGAGATCGCTGCGTCCACGCAGCCGGTTCGATCGCTGAAGAGGTTGCCATCGCGTCGAAATTAGCACTCGATCGAATGGATCGAGAAGCCGGTTGAGAAGTTTGCCGAACGCTGTGAGACCGTGCTTGAATCGGCTTCGAGGACGGCATCATGAATTCGGAAATCGAATTGCGCGATCATGTGTTCGTCGGCCCGTTGCGGCGATCCGTCAACAACGCCAGCAAAGTCGCGGGCAGCATCCACGATGACGCGACGGCGACCAAGCTCGGATTTCGCGGAGGCACTGTCGCCGGATCGATTCATCTCGAGTTGTTTCCGCCGATCCTGCTGAAGGCGTTCGGCCAGCGATGGTTCGAGCGCGGCACGATCTCGATGTACTTCCTCAACGCGACGACCGATCGCGAAGCGGTGCGCGCGTTCGTGAAAGAGCCGCCGCTCGACGCGACCGACGCGCAGGTCGATATCTGGATCGAGCGCGATGACGGCATGCGCGTGGCGGAAGGCACCGCGTCAGTCGGAAGTCCCGAGGAGCCGAGCGCATTGCTGCGCCGTCCGCTCGATCGATTCGACGCGGGTGAGTTGCGGATACTTGGCGGGCTTAAAGTTGGCGATCAGTTCGAGGAGTGCGACGCGTTTCTGACCAAAGATGCGATGGCCGAGCGGATGAAGGTCATCACCGAACCGCTGGAATGGTACACGAAGCCTTCGCCGTGGGGCGGTGCGATCGCGACTCCGGCGACGATGGTGCAGCTGCTCTACTCGCAATCGATCGCGACGCTGCGCAGCAAGCTCGGGCAGGCGGTGGGACTGTTCGGCGCGATCGAGCTGCGCAACATCAACGGCCCGGTGCTGGTCGAACATCCGTATCGCGTGAGCGGGCAGTATCGTGGCGCTCGGCCAGAGTCCCAAGACTGAATACATGTGGTTCGAGACCGCGCTGAACGAAGCGGACGGCAAGCGCGTCGCCGAGATGCGGATGCTGCTGCGCTTCATGAAGGCGTCGTCGCCGAAGTACAAGGACGCGGTCGCGAGCTGATCAGATCAGCGGCGATTTCGAAGGCGCTGACCGGCGGCGGATCGCCAACATATTTCTCGACCTGGACCAGCGTGGTCTGAGCGCTCGGGCCTTGCGCGAGACGCGAGGTTCCCTTGTCGAGCGTGAGCACGTTCGGGTTGCCGTGCTTGTCGAGACTGCCAATCACGCCCGGTTCGACCGGGTCGTACCATGCGCCGGTCGAGATTTGAATCACGCCGCGGCGAATGTCGTCGGTCAGAACCGCGCCGGCGAGGATCGCGCCGCGATCGTTGAAAACCCGGACGACATCGCCGTCGCGAATTCCGCGCGCGGCCGCATCGTCGCGATTGATTCGCATCGGCTCGCGCCCCGCGACTTTGCTTTGCTGGCTGACGCGCCCCATGTCCATCTGGCCGTGCAATCGCGTGCTCGGCTGCGTGGTCAGAAGATGCAGCGGATAATTCGCGCGCCGCATCGCTGCCCAACCATTCGGCCGGTTCGAGCCAGGTGGGATGTCCGGGACAATCGTCGTAGTTATAGCTCGCGATTTTCTCTGAAAAAATTTCGATTCGTCCCGACGGAGTCGGCAGCGGATTGGCGTCGGGGTTCATCCTGAATTCCTCGAACAGCACGTGCGGCGTCGAGGCTTCGGGAATTTCGAGATAGCCGCGTCGCCAGAACTCGTCGAAGGTCGGGCCACTCCGACGACGTGAGGATTCGCGCGTTCGCGCGCGGCCTCGTAGATATGACGCAACCATTCGATCGTGTCGCGGCCCTCGGTGAAAGACTCGCGAGTGCCGAAGCGATCCGCGAGGTCGCTGAAAATTGCGAAGTCGTCGCGCGCTTCGCCGACCGGCGCGATCGCCTGCTTCATCGCGATGATGAATCGGTCGCGCGCGCTGGCGCCGATATCGTCGCGCTCGAGCGTCGTAGTCGTCGGCAGCACGATGTCGGCATGACGCGCAGTCGCGGTCCACCACGGATCGTGGACGATGATCGTCGAAGGGCGGCGCCACGCGCGGATCAGGCGGTTGATGTCCTGATGATGGTGAAACGGATTGCCGCCGCACCAATAGACGAGATCGATATCGGGATAGACGAGGTCCTGCCCGTTGTACTGGAACGGCTGCCCCGGATTGAGCAGCAGGTCGGCGATTCGAGCCACCGGGATGAAGCTGCGAACCGGATTGCGGCCGGCCGACAGAGTCGGGATCGGCATATCCGGCAGCAGGCGTCGCGAGGCCTTCCATGCTTCCGTAGCCGAAGCCGAAGCCTCCGCCCGGCAGACCGACCTGGCCGAGCACGCTGGCCAGCGCGATCGCCGCCCAAATCGGCTGCTCGCCGTGATCGCCGCGCTGCAGAGACCAGTTGACGTTGATGAAGGTGCGCGACGCCGCCATCTTGCGCGCCAGGCCGCGAATCCTGTCGGCGGAAATTTCGCTCAAGCCGGCAGGCCCAGTCGGCAGACTTCGCGACACCGTCCTCGGCGCCGAGAAGATAGTCGCGGAAGCGATTGAAGCCGGCGCAGTAGCGCGCGAGGAAATCCGCGTCGTGCAAGCCCTCGACGATCAGCGTGTGCGCGAGCGCGAGCATCAGCGCGGTATCGCTATGCGGGCGCGGCGCGATCCATTCGGCGTCGAGGAACGCGGCCGCATCGTCGCGCATCGGGCTGATATTGCAGAACTCGACGCCCGCGGCCTTTGACCTTCTCGAGCCAGCCGCGCGTCGTATGCTCGCCGACTCCGCCCGGAGTGACTTGCGTGTTGCGCGTCGGCATCCCGCCGAACATCACGACCAGGTCCGCATGATCGGCGATGCTCTTCCAACTGGTGCCGGGACCGTTCATCGCGCTGCAGGCTGCCGAGGACGTTCTTCACGAGGACCGCGCCGGCGGCGTTGCTGTAGGTGTCGCGCGCGCCGGTGAATCCGCCGATGCCGCCGAGGAAGCGCTGCAGTTGCGTGCGCGCATGATGAAAACGTCCGGCGCTGGCCCATCCGTAAGAGCCGGCGTAGATAGCCTGGTTGCCGCGATCGCGAATCACGCGCTTGATTTCATCGGCGATCAAATCGAGCGCGCGATCCCAGCGTCACGGCGACGTAGCGATCGGCGCCGCGACCATCGCGCGCGCCGCCCGGGCCGTGTTCGAGCCATCCTGCGCGCACTGCTGGTTGCGCGACGCGGCTGTGCGTGATGCAGCGCGTCGGGAATCGAGCGCAGCAGCGGCGAAGGATCAGGATCGCGCGCGAAGGGCCGCGCTTCCGTGACGCGTCCATCGACGACGACCGGCTCGAACGTACCCCAATGCGAATGGTTCAGCGCGGGCGCGGTCTTTTCCGACATCATGCTCACGCGGGCAGACGTTCATCTATGCAATGCCTTCGAACAGCGCGGTGCTCAGGTATCGTTCGCCGGAATCCGGCAGTATCGACGACGATAGTCTTGCCCTTGTTCTCCGGACGCTTGGCGATGCGCGCGGCGACTGCGGCGGCGGCTCCGCACGAAATGCCCGACAGGATTCCTTCTTCGCGAGTCAGCCGCCGCGCGTATTCGATCGCATCTTCGTTGCTGACCTGCTCGACCACATCGACCATCGAGAGATCCAGATTTTCAGGCACGAAGCCCGCGCCGATGCCCTGGATCTTGTGCGCGCCCGGCTTGAGCGGCTGGCCGCTCCGCTGCTGCGTGATGACTGGGCTCGCGGTCGGCTCGACGGCGACCGAAACGATCGCTTTGCCTTTGGTTTTTTTGATGTAGCGCGAAACGCCAGTGATAGTGCCGCCGGTGCCGACGCCCGCAATGAAAATATCGATGGCGCCCTCGGTGTCGTCCCAGATTTCCGGCCCGGTAGTCGCTTCGTGGATCGCGGGATTGGCGGGATTTTTGAATTGCTGCAGCAGCACGTAGCGATCGGGCGCCGACGCCACGATCTCCTCGGCCTTTGTTAATCGCGCCGGTCATGCCGCGCGCGCCCTCGGTCAACACCAGCTTTGCGCCGTAGGCGATCAACAGTTTGCGCCGCTCGAGGCTCATCGTATCGGGCATCGTGAGCGTCAACGGGATTTTGCGCGCCGCCGCGACGAACGCGAGCGCGATGCCGGTGTTGCCGCTGGTCGGTTCGACCAACTCCTTGCCGGGACCGAGCAGGCCGCGCTTCTCGGCGTCCCAGACCATCGCGGCGCCGATTCGATCCTTGACCGAATACGCGGGGCTGCGTCCTTCGAGCTTGCCGAGAACGGTCGCCGGCGCGCCGTCGGTGACGCGGTTGAGCCGCACCAGCGGCGTATGTCCGATCGAACGCGAATTGTCTTCGTACCAATGTGGCATCGGCTGTCTCCCGTTTTCGAAGTCGTCGAATTATATTACCTGTTAAATCGCAATAGTAATGATTGTGCCAACGGCTTCAGAGTACTAGAGATACGCGGAGGCGAACGGCACGGTGGTGCGTCTTAGCCGCAGCAAGGCCGATCTCGCGTAATCCATGACATCGCGGTGCCTGATAGCGTTCACCTGATGCTGGTAACCGGCGTTCGACACCGCTTGCCAGTGTATATAGCAAGCATATACACTACTGCAAGATGGGATGGGCGGAGAGATTTGCCGAGTGCGAAGGCTTCCAGTGGGACGCCGCGAACTCCGGCAAGATCTGGGAACGGCATAAGGTTGCGCCGATCGAATGTGAGGAGGTCTTTTTCAGTCACCCTCTTGTCGTGGGTGACGACGAGGGACACTCCGCCGCTGAGGAACGGCTCTACGCATTGGGACAAACCGATGCGGCCAGGCTTCTGTTCGTGGTTTTCACAATACGCAGCCGTCTCATCCGCGTGATTTCAGCGCGCGATATGAGTCGCAAGGAACGTAAGGTTTATCAGTCATCATGAAAAAAGCTGTACCGAAGTTCAGCACCGAAGACGCAGAGCGCAAGTTTTGGGCGTCTCACGACTCGGCCGACTACATCGACTGGCGCAAGGGCAAACGCGTCACTCTGCCGAATCTGAAACCTTCGTCGCAGACCATCTCGATCCGCCTGCCGAAGCCAATGCTCGAGCGCTTGAAGATCCTGGCCAACAAGCGGGACGTGCCTTATCAATCACTGCTCAAGATGTTTGTTGCCGACCGTCTGAAATCTGAATTCAAATCCTGATTGCCTATCTCTGAGATTTATCAGTCATCCCTGCTAAGTCACTCCGACATCGTTGATAGCAGTCGTTGGATCGGCTCCTGCTCAACCGATATGAATCCGCGGTCAGGCTGGTTAAGGTCCAGGGTAACGAAGATAATACAGCTGACCAGGACGATGAAGCTGATAGTGCCGGCCAGGTCCTGTTCGTCTGCTACTCCTTGCTCTCTTCCAACCAGCATGGCCGAAATGACCGCGGATAGTAGCAGTAACACTACAATGATTGCAGGCAACCGGTCCCTGACCGCGGCTAGTCGCTCCTCTTGCCTGCTGGTGACGGCGTTAAGCGCATTGGTTAACGAGATTGCTATAGGTGTCCCATCCGCCAGCGCTCGGGAGACCAGCGCGACCATCTGGCTATGCATTTGTTGGAATTGAGCGAGTGCAATTTCGACAGCGTTTGCATCATAGCCGCCTCTGGCGAGATCTAACCGCAAGGTGGCGTAGTCATGGATCACCTGCCGCAACCTGGTTCGTACTGGCTCTTTGAGCAGGCTAGCGCAAGTATAAAAGTCTTCGATGGCGTTGCTATCCGCTACAACCATGAGTCGTCGCTGATCGTGCTTGACCAGCGCAGTCGAGAACGTGAACGCAAGCAGCAGTCCAAGGACTGCAAGACTCGCGTCCAGGAATTTTGACACTGCCGCTGTGCCCTGTGATTTCAGCCGTAAGCGCTGTCCTATCCAGCGTCCTATCAGCCAGCCGGCGATCATCGCAACCGCAACGATGGACGCTATTGTCCAAGCGTCAATGTCATCGAAAATGTGTCCCATTATACGAAATCTTGTTTCCTATACGTGGTTGCGAAGCATCAGTTCCTTCGGGTGCGGCTCCAGGTAAACCTGGCCTTGCAAGTAGGTGATAGCAAATTCGCGGACGTAGTGTCGAAACATGGTAATCGGCACGATCAGCGGCACCAGACCATGCCTGTAGTCATCGATCAGGGTGACCATTTCGCTGCGCGCGGTCGCGTCGAGATGCTCGCGGAGGTAGCCGAGCATGTGTTGCAGGACATTGGTGTGACGTGCGGTCGTCGCGAGTTGTTTTCAGTGCGTGCATAAATGCTGGCTCATAGTCGTCGCGCACCTTTTCACGCTCGAGATGCTTTGCGTTGGCGACAAACCGGCCTAGCTCGCTGTATGCTTTGGGCGAATGCGCCATCAGAACCAGCTTGTGCACGGTGTGAAACTGGACCAGGCCGCCGAGCGTCCATCGCGCCGAGAAGAATGACCGCAGCCTGCGGTAGGCGAACACTCGCTCGACAAAGTTCTCGCGCAGATGAGGATCGTTGAGTCGCCCTTCCTCTTCGACCGGCAGGCTGGGAAATTTTCGCATCAGTGCCGACGCGAACAGGCCGGCGCCGTCGCGCGTCGCCATCCCCGACGCCCCATAAACGCGCACGCGTTCCATCCCACAGCTCGGCGAGTCCTTCTTCAGCACGTAGCCCGAAAGATCCTCGCGGCCGAGCGCGGTAGTTCGGCGTTCCGCGTAGGCATTCATCTTGCCGGTATGATCGAGCCCGGTTTTATTCCCCACCAATCGAATAGCACTGGCCTCGTTGCTATCTCGCACCAGCCGGATACTTTCGCGCGGCACCCCGAGTCCGATTTCCATTTCGGGGCATATCGGAACGAACTCAACGAAACGTCCCAACGTGTCGGTCAGAAAATCGCTGCGCTTATGACCGCCATCGAAGCGCACTTGCTCGCCGATCAGGCACGACGAGACGCCAATTCTGAATTGGACCTTCGCTGGCATAGAGGTTCTTCACAGTTGCTTTAATTCTACCCGCGCAGCAGGCGGGTGATCAGGTAGATCGTGAGCATGCCCGGCACAAGTGGCGACGGCGACCAGCGGCGAATCGTGCTCGCGCGCCTCCGGCAACAGGTCCGACGCGCCGATGTAAAGAAAAGAGCCGGCGAAAAATGCCAGCAGGAACGGCAGCACTCCCCTCAAATCAAACATCAGCGTCGAGGCCGCGCCGAGAACCGGCGTGAGCATATCGATTATCAGCCAGAAAACAGCGCGACTCGCCGAGTTTCCGTGCGCAAGAACGACAGTCACAGTGTTGAGCCCGTCGCTGAAATCGTGCGCGATAATGCCGAACGCAATCAGGAGTCCCATCGCCGCGCTCATCTGAAAGCCGACGCCGATTGCAACCCCGTCCAAAAAACTATGGAAAGCGAGACCGGCCGCGGACATCGCGCCAAGCTCCGCCTCATGTGCGCCCACCGCGTGAGGATGTTCGCGCGCGCGATGCATCGCGGTGTAGCGCTCGAGTCCGAAGAAGGCCAGGAATCCCAGCGCCGTGATCGGCATATATGATGCCCCGTGGTTGAACGCGAACACTTCCGGCAGTATGTCGAATAGAGCGACCGCCAATACCGCGCCCGAACTGAAACCCAGCAGCAAATGAAGCCGGTCGCGCATGCGGATGGCGGCAGTCCCGCCCAAGCCAGTGGAGACCAGCGTTACCAACGCGAGAAGTACCGGCGCGAATCGCATGGCTGGATATGCTCAGAAACCGCGACCGTCAAATTCAACCCGCCCGTCGGGAACCAGACAGCGATACTCCCGCGTTGCTAATAAGTGATGAACATGAAATCGCGAACGAAGTGGATACTAACGCTATCTGATTGCCGTGGCGTTTTATTCGGCATGAAGCCGAACGATGTTTTCGCGCAAGCCGCGGGCAACGACCACGCTACTGCGGTATTTTCGGGCGGATGTTTCTGGGGCGTCGATGCCGTCTTCAAGCATGTGAAGGGCGTTGACAAGGTCGTCTCGGGCTACGCGGGTGGAGCGGCGAACACCGCGCAATATGAGATGGTCAGCACCGGAACCACGGGACACGCCGAGTCGGTGCAGGTGACTTACGACCCGTCGAAGGTCTGTACGACGATCTGCTTGAAGGTATTCTTTTTTGTCGCGCACGATCCGACCGAGTTGAATCGACAGGGCCCGGATTCAGGGACGCAGTATCGGTCTTCGATCTTCTATGCGAACGACGCGCAGAAGAAGATGGCCGATGACTACATCGCGCAACTCGATCAGAAGCATGCATTCTCCGAGACCGATCGTGACCAAAGTAGTTCCACTAACGGGCTTCTATCCGGCCGAAGACTATCATCAGAACTACCTGGAGCTGCATCCCGATCAGCCCTACATCGTTTTCAACGATTTGCCGAAGCTGGAGCAGTTTCAGAAAACCTTGCCGGGGCTGTACCAGCCGCAGCCCGCGCAACAGGCCGCGAAGTAGATCAGCCGGCCGCCGCGCGGCGAAGCTCGATCTTGCGCATCTCTTCGGCGCGCGAGCGCGCCTGATCCGCCGCGCGTACCGCTGAATCCGACGCATGGTAGAGCCCGAGGTCGGCCGTCGAACTCGTCGTCGTCGACCGGGCTTAGTGCCACATCCATATAATGCTTCGACGCGGGATCGCTCTCGATCTTTTTCCGCAGCCGCTCGAGCCGCCAAAAGAACCACCCTCCGGACAGATAGGTTGTCAGCGCCTCGCGCGTGCGTCGCACGAAAAAGCTGATCGGATTCTCGCGTGGAAACTCGGGACGGCGCTGTGTGCGCGGTTTGCGCCGAATCACCCCGCCTTGCAGCGGATGCACATGCTCGAAAGCGTGACTTCCATAGAAGAAGAAAATCATCGAGGTCACCCGCCGCGATCGCATCCCACTGGCGACCGCTCGCTTGATCAAGGTCTCGATGTGCGACGGCGAATAGTACAGGTGCCACGCGCGCTGGTAGATGTCCTGCCATTCCGACGCACTCATCCGCGGATGGTCGGCGGTCGCATGCTCGGCGTCGTACTTGTTGGTATCCGCTTCCATCCGCTCGCCGCGCTGGTACATCTCCTGGTGATCCTTCGATCCGGGCAGCGGCGTCAGCATAAAAAATTCCATGATGTCGATCGGGAGCTCGCGCTGAATGATCGCGATGTCGCGCTCGATGCTCTGCGGGCGTGTCGGCCGGGAAGCCCAGGATGTAGCCCGCGTAGGTCAGCACCTTGGCGCGCTTCCACGCCTGCAGCATCTTGCGGTATTCGGTGATGCGATTCTGACCTTTCGACGCGCCCTTGAGACTGTCGGGATTGATGTTCTCGAGCCCGATGAAAACCTTCTTGCACCCCGCGCGCACCGACTTCTCGACGAAGTTCGGAATTTTGTGGCACATCGTGTCCACTTGCATGATGAGGTTTATCTTCAGGTGGTCGCGGCGCTTGAGTTTGATGATGCGATCGAGGATCGCTTCCCAATTTTTGTTGCGCGCGAAATTGTCGTCGGTGATAAAGAAACTCTTGACGCCCTGCGCCGCGTGCGCGCGAATCAAATGCTCGACGTCGTCGGCGCTGCGATAGCGCGATTTGCGCCCCTGCACATTTATGATCGTGCAGAAGCTGCAACTGAACGGGCATCCGCGCCCCGCGTCGAAGCATCCGAGCGCGCCGGCGTAGCGCTTGACGTATTTCATCGGCAGGAACGGCAACGGCTCGCCTTCCATCCCCGGCAAATCCGCCATGAAGTTGTACACCGGTAGCATCCGATCCTCGAACGCCGCGAGCAGCAACTCGTCGAGCCTGCGTTCAGCCTCACCGGCGAACAGCGTGATCCCCATCGCGAGAGCGTCTTTCATCTCGGGCGGCATTTCAGGAAGCATCGCGAGGCATCCGCTGACGTGGAATCCGCCAATCGCAACCTGGATTCCTGCGTCGCGCAATTCGCGCGCAATATCCACTGCCCGCGCGAACTGATTGGTCTGCACTCCGACCAGCAGCACGACGCCGCGGTTCGCGTTGCGCTTGAACCGCCGAATTATCTTGCCCACCGGCACCCGCTTATTGGTCTCGTCGTGCGCCTCGATTCCGAGATCGACGCCCTCGCCCAGAATCTGCCGCGACTGTGCGTCGATCGCGAGTCCGTATAGGTTCGACAGCGAACTCGACGGCACGAAGCCGCGCCACCATTGGATCAGGTAGCCGTCGTCGTCGTAATGCGAGGGTTTGATGAGCTCGACGAGAAATTTACTGCGATACGCCTGGTTCACGAACCTTTCCGAGAGAACATTTTTACACCTTAGTGGTAATTTACGCTGTCCGCTAGCTCTGTTATGTTTTCGTGCGTCGTGCCTTCGCAATTCTGTGGCGCTTCCGGTCGAGTAAGCTGGCTTGATAGCTATCGCTTAGCCATGAATTCGCATACTCTTTTTGGGAACTTATAGGACGCGAATCATAACGAAGCAGTTAAAGAAACGCGCGACCGCCAACCGCCGCCGCGCACAAGGAGCAACCTTTGGACCTTGATAAATTAGTCGCAGACCTCGCGAAAGAACGAGACCGGCTCGGCCGAGCTATCACTGCCCTCCTGGGATCGGCTGGCGCCGCCTTGTCAGGTGGCAAAACGAAGAAGCGGGTCGGCAGGCCCAAGGGCGCCACGACCAGGAAGCCCAAGCGCGGCGGCTTGACGCCCGAAGGCCGCAGGCGGCTTTCAATCGCGATGAAGAAGCGTTGGGCAGAACGCAAAAAAAAGACCTCCTAAGGGATTAGTGGCGCGGGCCGCCGTGCCCGCGGTTTGGTCGCGCGCAGATAAATTTGGCTGCGCGCGGTCCAGTTGCCCCAATCGGCGAGAGGCTACCAATGCGGCTCGTTCTTCTAATAGCTGCGACGATCGCGCTTGCAGGATGCGCCTCCGTTGATCACGACGTATCCCAGCTCCAGCAGCAACAGGACGCCATCAGCGCCGCGAACAAGAAGATAAAGGTCGTCCATGGCGCTAACGTCAAGGGCAATCCGCAATACACCGTGCTCGGACGCGCGGAGGGCTATTGCTTCAACCGTCCCGACTCCACCGGCGGCCAGGTGATACACGGCGACGGCATAAGAGCAGCCGCGTATCGCAAGTATGGCGACCAGGTCAACGCGATCGTGAACACTACAGTATGGTTCGTCGCCGACGACGACTACGCCGCCGTCGATCCCTATGACGAAGGCGGGTACTTCCAATGCGCCGGCACCGCCGTCCACTTCACCACTCAAACGACCCCGGCTGCATCGCCGTCGCCGAGCCCCGCGAGTTAATCCGTAAACTGCTCACTCAAACCAGGTAGTCAAGGAGAGACCAGGATGGCTTTACTTGTACCGGTGCTGGGAATCGAAGAGGTAAGGGCGCATCGCGGATGGTTCCTGTTCATGGGAGTGGCGCTTATCGTTCTAGGCACCTTCGCGATAGGTATCGCCGAAGTCATGACCATGGTCTCCGTGATGTTCCTCGGCTGGATCTTGATCTTCGCCGGCCTGTTCGAAGTGGTTCACGGTTTCGCGCGACGCGCATGGGGCGGCTTCTTCGTCAATCTCATGGGCGGCCTGCTCTACCTGGTGACCGGCTTCCTCATGATCACGCATCCGGGAATCGCCGCCGTGACCCTCACCTTCATGATCGCGATGCTCCTGATAGTCGCCGGCACCTTCAGAATTTTCGTCGCCTTCTCGACCCCGATCCATCATCGTGGCTGGCTAGTCCTCAACGGCGTCATCTCTCTATTCCTGGGATTCTCGATCATGAGTTCGTGGCCGGTTTCCGGCCTGTGGGTCATCGGCCTCTTCATCGGCATCGACATGATTTTCGACGGATGGACCGAGGTGATGCTCGCGCTGAGCGCCGGACCTGGCGGCGGACCGGCACCCGCGCAGACCGCGACCGCGTAAGCCATTTAGTGGCGTGTGCCGCGTGCCCGCTAGGCTGACCTCGCCGCTCATGCCCGCGCATGCTCCGATCTGTAGGCTTCCAACGCCGCCAGCACCCGTTCTGTTTCCGCGATCATTGTAAAGATCGCGATTTCGATATCGCCGCCTGATTCGCGCCTGGCCTGGTCTTCGAGATCGCGACACAACTCCATCAGCCGCGCCGCGCCAAAATGCCCGCAACTGCCTTTGATTGCATGCGCCGTCGCCGCAACCCCCGCGCGATCGTTCTTGCTCATTTGCAACCCGATTGTGCGCACGCGCTCGCTCAGGTCGGCGAGAAATACATCGATTATTTCGGCAACGAATTGCTCGCCCGCTTCATCCCCCTCGGCGAGTTGCGAGATCGATCGCATATCAATCGCCGGCATGCCCGCGGTTTCACTCACTCCGATTCAACAATTCAAGTTGCATGCCGCCGCGTCCAATCGAAGTTGCGAATGCGACCGAGCCGGCCGACAATTCGCCGCCGCTAGCATTCGCGAGCTTTATGAAGTGGGGCGGGCCGCCGTGCCCGCCGCTATTTCGGCACCCGATCATCTTCGACCGACAAAATCTCATCCATGCGTCATTTGTTTGCCACCGCCCGCGCCTGAATCAACGCCATCAACCGGCTCGGCATCTCACTTCGAAATTCCATCGACGCCCCCGACACCGGATGCCGCAACTTCAGCTCGCTCGAATGCAGCGCGAGCCGCCGCGCAGGATCGGTAGTCGCGCCGTATTTGCCATCGCCGACGACCGGATGTCCGAACCCCGCCATCTGCACGCGTATCTGATTCTTGCGCCCGGTCTCCAGCGTTATCTCGATCAGCGAGTTGCCTCGCCCCGTTTTCACGACGCGGTAGTGAGTGATCGCCAACTCGCCGCCGCGCTCGACCCGATGCATCCTCATCGACTTGCTCTCGACCAGGTTGTCGCGCAACGTCCCTTCTGTCTTCGACGGAATCCCCTCCACCACCGCCAGGTACTTCTTCGTGACAGCTTTCCAGTTTTGCTGAAGCTCTGCCTGTATCGCGCGGCTCCTCGCGAACATCATCAGCCCCGAGGTCTCGCGATCGAGTCGATGCACAATAAACGCCGTCTGCGACGACGCGCCAGTGATCGCCTTCAGATGCTCGTTGAGTATCCGATGCGCCGTCCGTTCCTTCTCAGTCTCCGATCCCATCGAAAGCAGCCCCGCCCGCTTGTCCACCACCACGATGTGCTCGTCAAGATAAACTATCTTCAACCCAACCCGCTCGATCGATTCGCGATGAACCTGCTTGCCCGACGCAATCGTCACCACATCGCCCGGCTCCAACCGAGTATCATGCCTGGCTGAAGCGACTCCCTTCACACTCACCAGCCGGAAGCGCAACAGATCCTTCGCCTGTTTGCGCGAAAGCCCAAGCGGCAGCCCGATCAGATACGGCAACAGCTCGCACCGCGACTCGACGCTGAACTGATGGTCACGCGTGGGCATTGCGCTAATATGGTCGCCCACTATTAGTGACGCAGCAAGATGAGTAGCCCCACTCAGTACCTCGCCGACAGGTTTCCCTGGCTGACGCGCGCACGCGCGATCACTTGCGCGTTCGCGGTCGTGCTGTTGATCGTCTTCATCTGGCCGCACGCTGACGTGGTGACAGAGTTGGTCGTCGTTACCGCGATTCCGGGATTGATCGGTGCGCTTATTTGGGGACTGACGTTTTGGTCGAAGGCGCGACTCGAGCTTGAGCGACGCGAGTTTCGATACGAGGCTGTGCGTCGGGTCGCGGGCATCGTCGCGTTTGCATGCCTCCCGTTCCTGCTGATGCAGCGTGCTTCGATTTATTGGCGCAGTCCGCGCGAGGTCGTTTCGGAGGGTTCGGGCGACTACCCGGACATGAGCCGATGGCGGATCCGGGTCGTGGTCGCGATCGCGAATCTTGAGGGCGATGACGGCAATCGGATCGAAGGACAATTGCGCGACGCGCTGGCCGGCATCGATCATCGCCTGCATATCACGCCGGTGATTCTGAATCGCAGGATTGCGGTTGCGGGGCGCCCGCAAGGAATCGCGCATCTCGAGGCGCTCGGAGCGGTGACCGATGTGCGCGTCGATTCGCTGATTTGGGGCGGTATTGCAGGCGCTGCGCATCCTGCAGTTGGACCACTCTACCAAACGCGATACGGCGGAGGTGCGTCATTCGGGAACGCGTACCTGCCAGCCGACTTCAAGCTGCCGGAGCTGCCGGTGGACGATCTGTGTGCGGTCACGCGCTTGATGATCGCAAGCCAGACTGCGGACGAGATGTTGCCGTCTGATTTCAAATTTGGCGACGCGCTCGAGCCTCTCATCCAGCAGGTCCGCGCGATCGCCGACGATTCGCGCAAGACGTCGGACTGGAACGCCGACACGCGTGCGCGAGTAAACCTGGTGCTCGGCATCGCGAGCAAGGTCTCCGGCTCTGAACTCAAATCTGAGGATGCCTTCCGCAACGCAATCGCTTATTTCGAACGGACGCTGTCCGATTGGACGCGCGAACGCGATCCGCTCGAATGGGCGATGGCGCAACGAAATCTTGGCTCCGCTCTGATCGACATGTCTGAGCTCAATATGCAGGAGGCGCCTGTGCAGGCCGCGGCCACGGCGTACCAGAACGCGCTCGCTGTGTATCAGTCGCGCCCGGATCGGCTCGATTCGGCGAACGTGCAACTCGAACTCGGAGATGCGTTCCAGAAATATCGGAGGGCACGAAAATGGCGCGGACAGTCTGCGTCGGTCGGCAGATTATTATCGCGCGGCGGCGAAGGGATTTGACGTTCGTTATTATCCAGTCAGCTGGGCAGAAGCTCAACGCAATCTCGCCGAAACGCTCGATTGGGTGGCCCAGCGGGATGCGAGCGCCAAGGAATACGAGGAAGCGATCGCGGCAGGTCGGGAAGCATTGAAGGTCTACCAGAAGCAATCGTGGCCGATCTATTGGGCGGGAACCCAATCCGAAGTCGCCGTGAACCTCGAGCAGCTAGGCGAGTTGACCGCCAATCAGGACGATTTGAAACAGGCGATCACGATGGACCGGCAAATTCTCGATGGATACCCGCGCGAGCACAACCCTGTCCTTTGGGCGGACCATCCAAACCGACCTGGGTCATGCCCTTGTGGAGCTGCACCTGCTGAACAAGGACCCGGCGTGCGCGGAGCAAGCCGCGGCCGCATGTCGCGCCGCGCTGGAGGTCCTATCGATCGAACGTGATCCGTCGTATTGGGCATCTGCGAAAGCCATGCTCGGGAACGCGCTCCTGGCGCTGGGCGACAACCGTTCGGACACTTACTACGCCGAGCAGGCGGTCGACGCGTACAATGAGGCGCTCAAGGTCGTCCCCCGGGACAGCAATCCTCCCTTTTGGGCATGGACCAAGTACGATCTGGCTGGCGCGCTGCTTGAGCTTGGCGAGCGCAGTTCAGACGACAAACTATCTCAAGCAAGCCGTCGATGTTTACCGGGAAGCGCTGACCGAGTGCTCGAAAGATAAAATGCCGGACCTGTGGGTCAAGGCCCAAAACGATCTCAAGACTGCGCTCGACGACCTGCATCGGCGCGGATTGAAGGGCGGCTGATTGAAACTATCGAGACCGAAGTTTACTGATCCGCGCCGCTGAATCAGAGTATCGTGAATGAGGATGCTCGAATCGAGCCGAATGCAAAACGCTGAAGTTCGAATACGATCGCTCGCCCGTTGTGTCATTCAGAGCGCAGCGAAGAATCCCGGCTCCTTCGTTCTCGGTCCATCAGGGACTCCCACCGCAACCGGAACCCCGAACGAATGGCCCTTCCAATACCAAGGCCGCGAGAAGCAGTTCACCGACCCGGGGCCCTACTACTACACCGGCTCTGGCCAGTTCTACAGCCCCCAATTCGTCCGCTCGCTCTCAGAAGCCGGCCAAACCAGCGCAGCGGCGCAGGCGGCGGGTCGGGGGAGCTGGAGGGCGGCGGCAGCGGAGGCTTTTCGCCATCGGGGATGATATTTCCGTCTCCGTCGGGTTCGAGTGGCGGGTTATCTCCGCAGAGCGTCGAGAATGATTCGCAGCAGGCGTTTCAAGTCGGTGTAGATATTTATGATGCCGCCAGCCTATTCAATCTTCTTCTTGCGCCGGAGTCGCTGCAGCTACCCGCGCTGGCGCTGGCTTTAGTCGGTGGCGACATCGATTTTCTGGTGAACTTTTACGAGGACATCTTTGGCGGCAGCGACAACCCTCCGACTCCGCGCCAGTTGCTCCACGGAAATCACGAGTCGAGGGCTGCCTCCCCTCGCGGTATCAACGAGCATCATCACCGGCGCCGTCGACGGAGCCCTCATCGCAATTTTCGGCCTGACGAGCGCACGCCGGGACCAGATCGATGGCGCTATCGCAGGTGCAACGACATAGCGCTTACTTGGGCGGCTACGCAATACCGCGTACGTTTCGGATTCAGTAACCAGTCGCCGTCCACTATTGCCTCGTCCGTCAGAGGGCGCTCCGATCGTGCGATGACAACCGTTGTCATCCCGCCATGCCATAATACTCAACATGACCACTTCACCTACTCTCACCTCGCACTACCTCACAGAATCCGACCCTCGCCAGCATGCTTTCCCTCATTCACCGAACACCTCCGACAATGGAAGCGGCGGCGGCGGTTTTTCGTGATTGTAGCCATGACCCTCCAGTGGCCCGGAAAAAAGAACCTTCGAGCAAAAGGGCGTCCCCGCCATTTTGCGATTATCACTTTTCACCGGGTGCAGGGCTCAGCCCTGCCGAAGGAGGTGTGGAACCCACCGCGGGTTCCACATTCAATCAAGTGGATTACCCGCCGCCCAATAACGCATCAGCATGACTACGCCAAATCATCCTGCGGTGACAACCGCTGTCATCCTGCCATGCCATAATACTCAACATGACCACTTCACCCACTCTCACTCGCACTACCTCGCGGAATCCGACCCTCGCCAGCATGCTTTCCCTCATTCACCAAACACCTCGGACGAGGAAATGGAAGAGAAGGAACATGTCAACCAAATTCTCCATCTCATTTCCACTTCAGAACAACGTTTTGTTTCTGCGCCACTGCCCGCCCAGCGCTTCGTTCTCTGGAATTTTGCTATAACGGCTCCATCGAGGACGACATGAGTGAATCCAACCACCGCTTTGTAGAATGTATCCAGCGGGCGCGCGCGCTCGGACCGCTTATCGTCGAGCACGCCGCGGAGTCCGAGCGCCTCGGACAGCTTTCGATCAAAGTCGTCGATGCGTTTCATGACGCCGGCCTGTTCCGCGTGCTGCTGCCCGTGCGGATGGGCGGCTTCAATCTCACGATCGCGCAGCAATGCGAAGTGATCGAGGAGGTCGCGCGCTTCGACGGCGCCACCGGATGGAATCTCGCGATCGGGTCGGGCGGCCCGGCCGTCGGAAGCTTCGTCGCGCGCGAGGCTTTTGAGAGTATCTTCGCCGATCCGCGCGCACTCTGCGCCGGTTCGTTCAATCCCGTCGGCAACAGCAGCGTCGCATGCGAGGGCGGATACCGCTTCACCGGCAAAATGACTTACGCCAGCGGCTCCGCGCAGGCGACCTGGCTCGCCGCCAACGGTGTCGAGCTGGTCAACGGCGCGCCGCAGATAGTCAACGGCGTGCCAAAGTTCAGGGCGGGGATATTTCCAATCAAATCCGGAAAAGTTTTGAACACCTGGTCGGTGTCGGGACTGCGCGGCACCGGCAGCAACGACGTATTGTTCGAAAATGTTTTCGTCCCCGACGTCCTACACCTTCGAATTTCCCAATCCGAAGATCACCTGGCAGACCGGGCCGCTGGCGAGGATTCCGCTGATGATTCAACTTGGCGCGAGCCTCGCCGCCGTCGCGCTCGGCATCGGGCGGCATGCGATCGACGCGCTCAAAGAGCTTGCGGTGAGCAAAGTACCGCTCGGCACGATGGCGTCGCTGCGCGAACGTCCGATCGCGCAACTCCAACTGGGAGAAGCGGAAGGAAAGCTGCGGGCGGCCAAGTCCTACCTGCACAGCAGTATCGCCGAGAGCTGGAAGCGAGGCGAAGCGGGCGATGAGTTCGACCTCGACGCGCTCGCATCGGCGCGGCTGGCGTCGGTGACGGCGGGCAAGCTGGCGGCGCGCGCGGTGGACCTGGTTTACGATGCGGCGGGAATCAGCGCGATGCATACCGCGCTGCCGATCGAGCGATGCTGGCGCGACGTACATGCGGTCACGCAGCACGTCACGATGAACACCGCGCGCTACGAGGCAGCAGGACGGATCCTGTTTGGTTTGCCACCGGGTCAGTTCGTCTAGTGAGTAATCGATTATTTACTCAATTTGTTCTTGTAAGCACCTCATCGATGTTGTCGGGATAGTTCATTACTAAGTACACTATCCATTGGACGGCACCGAAATAGAATGAAACCTATAGTAATGATAGGCGCGATTATTGCCCTGCTTGGCCTTCTCGCGCTGGCTCAGCCAATGTTCACCACCAATCAGACCAAGAACGTTGCCACTTTTGGCGACCTCAAGATTCAGGCGAATGAGCAAACCTCACATGAGATACCGCCGATTCTCAGCGGTGCGGCGTTGATCGTCGGCCTGGTTATGGTGGCGGGCGGTCTCTATCAGAAGCAGTAGCGGTGCCGTCTCCGCTCAGCTCTGAGCACGGACTAAGTGTGGAAGGTGGAAAGACTCTCGACCGCGCCGATCATTCCCGAGCACGAGCAGGAGGAACGTCCTGACGGCCTGAGTTCGGCCGGGCCGATTGTCGCGATAATCATCGCGACGGTGGTGCTGTCGTTCGCGAAAGACATTCTGATGCCGTTGACGATGGCGGCGCTGCTGGCGGTCATCTTCAGTCCGATTGCGAGCCGGCTCGATCGTTTTGTCGGGAGCTTCGTCAGCGCTGCGCTGGTGGTGATTGCGGCGGTTACGATCGTTGTCGCGATTGGCTATTTCGTAACGATCGAGCTCACTTCCGTCGCCGTTCAGGTTTCCGACTACTCCGACAATATCGCCACCAAACTGACCGCGCTTAAGGGCAGCACGCCCGAATGGCTGCAGCGGGTCGAGGACGGAGTGAAGGACGTCGAGCAGCAGCTCAACGACCTGGCGCCGCGATCGAAGCGCGCAAAACCTGCCGGAATCGTTCAGGCGCCGGCCGCGCCGTCTTACCTGGAGCAGGCTGCCAAGCCGGTGGTCCCGATACTGTCGGGGCTGTTCGAAACGATGCTGGTCGTGGTGCTGATGTTCTTTCTGCTATATGGCCGCAACGACTTGCGCGATCGGCTGGTGCGGCTGGCGGCCCGCGGCCGGATCACGCTGTCGGCGCAGGCGATTGGGACCGCGGGCGAAGCGGTGGGTCATTACCTGTTGCTATTCGCACTGACCAATTTCGGATACGGAGTAGCTATTGGACTGACTATGTGGATGATCGGGTTGCCCAACCCGATTCTGTGGGGTGCGCTGGCGGCGCTGTTTCGTTTCATTCCGTACGTCGGGGTTCCGATTGCCGCTCTGTTGCCGATGATGGTGGCGTTCGCGGTCTTCCCCGGATGGAGCAAGTCGGTCGAGGTTTTCGGGGTGTTTGTCTTCTTCGATCAAATCGTAGGCTATCTGATCGAGCCTTTTTTGATCGGCCGCGGGATCGGCTTGTCGCCGCTCGGTCTGTTGTTTTCCGCGATGTTCTGGGGGTGGCTGTGGGGGCTGCCGGGCCTCTTGCTGGCGACCTCTTTGACTGCGTGCCTGAAAGTAGCCGGCGACTATATTCCGGCGTTGAGCTTTTTCTCGGTGCTGTTCGGCGACGACAGCGCTCGCGAGGACTATCACGATTACTATCGCGCGCTGCTCGAGCTCGATCAGGCGAGCGCGCGAAAGATCGTTGTCGAGTACTGCGACAAAAACGGTCTCGAGCCGACCTTCGACGACGTGCTGGTGCCCGCGGTAATCCTGGCCGGCGAAGAGCGGTTCGAAAACCATATCAGCGAAGACAATGAGAGGCTGGTGTTCGACACGACCGGCAGCACTGGTGAAGGAACTCGGCGACCGCTTCAACAAACCGAGGTTCCGAGGACGCCTGCGTATCGTGGGTATCACGCCGCCGGGCGAAGTTCACAGCTTGGGACTGATCATGCTGCTGGAACTGCTCCGGCGGACGGGGATCGCGGCTAATTTTTTCGGGATGGACAAATCGGCGGCTGAGATTTGCGCATTTGTGAATCAGTACGGGCCCGACATGGTGTTCATTTCATGCACCACCACCGAGTGCATGCCCGCCGCGATCGAACTGGTGCGCGCCCTGATGGCGCAATCGCCGCGCTTGACCATCATCGGCGGTGGAGTGTCCGCATTGGCGCAGCGCGCCGAGCTGCTCGAGGTGGGTGCCACGGAAATATGCGGCAGCAGGGGCGAAGTGCGTCACGCGGTCCGCCTATACGCGCTCAGACGTTCAGTCTCGCGCTCATCGCAGGTCAGTACGGTCCGGCCTCTACCTGATACCCGAACCGCTAGTAGCTGACTTCCCCTGCAATAGTTCGCAACGACGTATTAGCAATTTTGTTTGGCGACGGGGCAAGCAACCTAACCCCTTCCGGTGGTCTGCAAGATGATTGAGAATACGGATACTGAAACGCTCACCTGATTCGTGCGCGATACTGTCAGTGACGAAGTGAAGCTGGTAGCGACTGACGAGCACGTCGGTTATCGCTATCTGAACTGGGGGATTCCGCATGCGGTCATCAAGCACGACGAGAACGAATACGTGCGTGGCGAAGTCCATACCAACAGCGTCGAATCGTTCTGGTCGCTGCTCAAGCGTGGCGTGCTCGGCACTTATCACAACGTCAGCAAGAAATATCTGCCGCTGTATCTCGCGGAGTTTCAGTACCGCTTCAACAATCGCGACAACAAGAATATTTTCTTCGACGTGATAGCAGGATGCTGAGGTCATCCCGCTGGCGGAAGCCTCAGCCATACAAAGCCAGTCACCTGATTGTGGACAGGGGCGGACAATTCCGATTGCAGTTCCCGCGAAGGGTAGTACTATGCCGAAAGCGAAACCCGTCTCGCTCCATCCGCTGACTTTTCATGAAGCACTCAAGCACCTGGTTTGCGTTGATCCTGACAGCGTCGGCATTAATCCTAAACGTCGAAAGCGGCGCACAAAAGTGAAGTCCCGAAAGTCCGGTGTTAAGTGATTCATTATGGTGGTACCTAACGCACAAGGACCCAAAACCACATAACCAATCAGCCAGTTACGATCAGCACAAGGCCGATCCAGACAAGCGTGAGTACGAGTTAACAACGGTATGAAGTCTTCTTGGCCAAGCGCCCAAGCATGGTGGGCCTTCTTCGTAGCTGTATTCACTGCTCTGCTCACACTCGTCAGCTACTGGCAGTACCAACTGGGCAAAAATACTGCCGCTCTTGATGTTGCTTTTCTGAGCCCAATCGAACCAACGTTCGATAATAGTAGCGGGGTCATGACTATATTCATCGCGAACTGGGGCAAGGAAGTCTCCGGCGAAGGAAGAATGCGCTGTTACGTTGAGATTGTTAAAAGTGATGGCGGTTTTATCTATGGAAATGGCGAGAAGAGCGGCCATCTCATTCACGTCCCACCGACTCACGACACTGGGCCACATGCTCTTCCAAGCGTAACGCTGCAATTTCTCCCTTGGACCGAAGATGAACGAAACGGCCTTCAGAGCAACCTCACAACTATTCTCGCCGCAGTTCGACTCGAATACGACAATCGGCAGCAACTTGTGGACGAGACGTTTTGTTTGCAATCGGCTTACGACGTTACTCGCAATTTGGTTGTTTGGAATTTGTGCGATCCGAAATTCGATTCCGATATTAGACGAAAAGTAAGGTGAGATAGAAGACCGGCCTGTAACGTTGTGAGTAAGAAGAGAAAGCACAATCCACCGACCGGCAGTGAAGGGAATCCAGCCGCCGACCAGACACGCAACGCTGCGCCAGTCACACGGACCATCATAGAGATTCCAGATCCTATACTTGAGGAGTATCGCACTGATCGGAAGCAAAACCAGCGCGACAACAAGATCAACCGCTGGATTGCGATTGCCGCCGTCGCTGGCGCTTGGATATACGCCGCTATCGCTCTCTTCCAGTGGCTTACGATGCATAGCCAGACCGGAATTTTTCAAAACCAATTGACAGAAACGCAAAAAGAATTTCAGGCTTCCGAGCGAGCGCGGATCGCCATCGGCAGAGAAGATGGCGTTCTCGCGGACTTCTACCAATTTGGCGGGAACTGCGGCGTCTACGTATATCTTCGGAACATCGGTCATACGACCGCAACAGACTTCACCGCGGAAGGGTGGTCGTGGGATGACGACATTCCAGTTGTTAACATCCCTGCGGTCAATTCCAATAATGCGGCGCGATGGGGAGCGGACCTGCCAGCACAATCGCCATATGTGGTGCAGACGATAATACCTTGCGATCAGGTCTCTCATGCGAAGGAGGGCAAGACTCGCATGGTTGTACTGGGTAGATACAGATTCCAACCCGAAGGCACTAAGGACACGATCTGCGAATATTTTGCAGTCGCGCGAGCACCGAATATGGAGTACTTCCAATCGTTCTCTCTGCACGACATGCCAATGTGCACCAATCTCCCTCCTGACAAATGGAGCATGGGTTTCACTGTCTCGCGCCCAAGGGAAGACCCATTGCAAGCGCAGTTGAAGGCCCAGTTGCTTGAGCAGATGAATCGCGCGCTCAGTGGTATCAATCTCGGCCCATCCGGTAGCCCCACTCCCGCCAAATGATTTAGAACACCGGCCTGTCACCCAAAACGTACCGACCAAAAGCGTGAGTGTCACGCCTAACATAGTTCCCTTCGCGAGCGGGAAGGGGAACCGGAATGGTTATTATCGAAAAAGGTGAACGCAATACATCACAAAGCCGCTGGTACACTCGAACTGAGTAATATTAGATGTTCCGCCAAGCACCTGATTAGTGTTTCCACTGAGTAATCATAGTGACATTCCTGATTGCTATGTTTACTATCTACTTGTCGGAATCGATATAGGATTCGAGTCCGGCTCTGATCCAGCCCTACAGTGGTCTTTCCGCTCGCCTTCGGCCACGTTTCGCTAGACCATCGTCAAAAGAGACATCACCAAGGCTTGAGGAGATACGCGCGGGGGACAACCCAGTCTCTCGGCATTTTAAGAGCCTATGAAAATCAAGTCGATCAAAAACAAACTTGGAAAGACGCTTGTCTTGTCAGGCGCGATACTCGCCTTCGGCATGGCAGCGCCGGCGTTTGCGCAATATGGTCCCGGTCCCGGCTACGAGGGCCCAGGCAATTACAACAACGGCCCCAACTACAATAACGCGGGCTACAACAACGGCCCTGGCTATGACGGCCCCGGCTACTACGGCGGACCCGGACAGGCCGGATGGGGCGCGTACGACAACTACCATCGCTGGCATGGCGCGCGATGGTGGCACAAGCATCAGATCATGTGGTTCTACCAGAATCATCCGGAGTGGGCCGCGATGGACTCGAGCTGGCTCAACGAGGACGGCGACTACGACAACAACAACAATTGGCACAACGCCTACTGGTGGCATCAGAACAATCCGGATTACTTCTACGCCAATCATCCGAACTGGGTTTCGTGGTATCCGAATTGGCGGAACGAGGACGGGGCTTACGACGGCCAGCACAACTGGCATTACGGCCAGTGGTGGTACAACCAGAACCCGAACTGGGTTTCCGCCAACCATCCCAACTGGATAAGCCAGCACAGCAACTGGGCGACTCATACTGAGGTGCAGGACCATCGGGCTGCGATGCGCACCGAGAACGAGGGCAATCGCGATCTGCGTCAGCAGGCTGCCGTTCAAAACCGCGCGAATGCGCAGGCGGTAACCAATCAGCGCAACGAGGCGAATCGCGATTCAGCGTCAGCAGGAAAATCGCAATCGAGCAGGCGGCGCGCGAGCAGCAGAACCAGCAGAATCGCACGAATGAGCGGGCGGCAGACCAATCAGCGCAATGAGGCTACTCGCAACCAGGAGCAGGCCACTCGCAACCAGCAGGAGGCGACTCACAATCAGGAGCGCGCCACTCAGAACGAACAGCGAGCTACTCGCAACGAGCAGCAGGCGCAACATCAGCAGCAGGAACGCTCGCAGCAGGCCAGCGTCAGCAGCAGGCGACGTCACGAGCAACAGGCGCAGCATCAGCAGCAGGAACGTCCGCAGCAGGCGCAGCATCAGCAGCGCAGCGAGTCACGAGCAACATTCGTCTAATCAGCGGCCTGAGCAGAGCAGGCAGGCGAGTGCCAGCCACGAAGGCGGCCACGAGAAAAACTAATCGCGGGGCGATACGCCTCTAACCAGGCGTATCGCGCTCTCTATTAAAACCAACGAACTTAACTACGAGGGGAACTTAAAAAAATGAAATCAATCAAGCGAATTGCTATCAGCGTCGTGGGTGTTGCGGGCCTTGCGTTACTTGCCGGATGCGGCACCACCACCAAGGAAGTTGACTCCACGACTTATGTTCCGACTGCGCCGGCAGCTCAGGTCGTCGTGCAGGCGCCGCCAGTGATGGTCACTCCTCCGACCACGACCACCAGCACCTCGAGCGACCGGTCAGCCAATTCAACTGACTCGGGCAGCGCGGGCACGGTCGACAGCTCGAGTTCGCATCACAGCGAATCCACCACGGTCAGCCCTACTAACTAATCGCGGCGCGTGGAGAATTCAGCGATGCGAAACCAAGCCAATCGAAAAAGAACAGCCGCGCCGGCACTTGCGCTCGCGCTATTGGTTGGCGGCGGACTGTTTGCGGTCCATGCGACCAACGTCAGCGCGCAACCGGCGACCACCGACTCGAACTCCGCGTTTCGCCGAACGACGCGGTCAGCGTGACGGCGGACCATCACTATAACTCCCCGGCTGAACGTGCGAACGACGCTCTGCTAATCACCGAGGTCAAAAACGCCCTTGCCAATGACGGTGTCGCCGACGGCTATCCAGTCGCGGTCGATTGCGATCACGGCAAGGTCCGTTTGAGCGGTGTGGTCAAGTCGGCGCAGGACGCCAAACATGCCGGCGACATTGCGGCCGCAGCCGAGGGCGTCACCGGGGTAAACGATCAACTGACCTGGCATTAGCAGGCGCCAGCTGACTTAGGAGCGAGCAATCACGATGCTGTTGATTTTGATCATCTTGCTGATCCTGTTCGCTGGCGGCGGTGGTTACCGGACCTATCATCACGGCGCCCGCGATCCGGGCGGCCTGGTGATGCTGATACTGATGATCGTGTTGATCGTCTGGCTAATCAACGGCGGCCTTCACGTCTGAAAATAGACAAAGGAAAATACTATGTTGCTATTAATCATTATCCTGGTTTTGCTATTCGGCGGCGGCGGTGGCTATTACGGCTATACTAACTACGGCGCCACCGGCGGCTTAGTGCCACTGGTGCTTGTCATAGTAGTGGTCTGGCTATTGGTCGGACGCGGCGGTCTCTGACAATTCGACAGGAAGTGTCCGCGTGACCCTAGTCAATATAGTAATAATCCTGGTCGTAGTCGGCTTGGTGATGTGGCTAATCAATACCTACATCCCGATGGCCGGGGCTATCAAGAGTTTACTCAATATCGTTGTGTTCGTGGTCGTGTTGATCTGGATTTTGCAGACCTTCGGGATAATCGGCGCGATCCCCGGGGTCAGGATTCCGGCCTTGAAGTGATGCAAACTAGCCGCCATCCAAGCGATCAATTCTTCCAGCAACCGAGCGGCGTTCGCCGCGAGGGGATGGGTGAAACGGCGGGCATCCGGGAGACTCCCCCTCCCTCGGTGCCCGCCTACTTTTCTCAACAATCCGCTAGCCAAGAGGTAATTGAGATGACATTCGAAGATACCGCAAACTCCAGCGTCCGAACTGCCATGGATCAGGGACGTCAAGCGGCCGACAAAGCCAGCCAGGTGATCCAGGACGGCTACGACGCCGCGCAGCAATACGTCAAGGACCGCGGCGTTGACCTGGACCTGCGCGAGCTCGTGCGTCGTGAGCCATGGTTTGCAATCGCGGCCGCGTTCGCGGTCGGCTATGTCGTCGCGCAGATCGTGCGGCGCGTTTCCTGAGCGGGCGCAGGTTGTGAACAATTCAACCGCCCGCCTTGAGGACGACGTTGATCGCCTTCGTCGGCGCAATCGCGACATCGGCGAATATATAAAAGAAGAACCGCTGACCTCGATGGCGATAGCCGGTGGCGTCGGCTTCATCGTCGGCGGAGGCGCCAAAAGCCGCATCGGGCTCGCGCTGCTCTCCATAGTCGGACGAATCGCGCTGCGCGGCGCCGTCACCACTTTCGTCGTGGACCTGGTCACCGGCAATCAGCGGAACCGGGCGCCGGCCGCGGATCAAATCGCGGCGGAAGCTATCGCAATGGACACAATGACAACCACAGAACAGATTTCAGCGATCCAGGCTGAGCGCGACGACGCGCGGCAAAACCTGCGCGACACGTTGAGCGACGTCAACGACAAAGTTGGACGCACCGAAGACGAGATGCGCCCCGACCACATCATCGAGAGTCATGGTGTCGGCGCCGCGCTGATAGCCGGAGCCTTGGGCTTCCTGTTCGGCTCGGTCGTCACCAGCCGCGGCGCGGGTCCGATCGTAATCGCAGCATTGCTCGGCGTCGCGATCTCAAAACACGGTTCAAACGACGACAGTTGAAGTTTCCAGGCTGATCCCATGACAGAAAAACAACCGCATCACGCCAACGGCGCCCCCGAGTCCATGCAGGACTGGCCGACGCTGGTCGGCCGCGCAGTGGACGACGTCACGCGCATCCTGCAGTCCGAGGCGCACATGCTCGAGACCAGCATGAGCGCCGCACTCGCAGCGCGACTAGCTAATGCAATAGCTACTCTAACTATAATCGCCGTGATGCTTTGCGGCGGAGTATGCGTCCTGTGCGCCGCGATACTCCTGCTCCATCAATGGATCCCGCTGTGGCAGGCGTTCGGACTCGCCGGCGCGACTATCTTGCTCGTCGGAATCGCGATTTACGCAATCGGGAAACCTGCCGTCGCCACCAGTTAAGCGGCTTCTCGCGCGATTCCTGATCCCATGGGCTCGCCGGTCCTTATGACGGCGGGCCTCTTCATGTTAATCACCTTCGATGGTCGCCGCGGTTGAAAGCTTCCTCAATCGGGCCGGCCCCTGGTCGCTGATCGTAGTTTTCGTCGCGATCGTGCTCGAGTCGTCGGCCTTCCTCGGCTTGATCTTCCCCGGCGAGACGCTGGCGGTGATTGCCGGCGCGATGGCGTCCGACAGTTACTTCTCACCGTGGACTGCATTCGCAGTCGTGGCGATCGCCGCGATGACCGGCGATTTGACCGGCTATACGATCGGCCACAAAAAAGGACGCGAGGTACTCAAGCGATGGGCCTTCGCGCGACACCAATATGAAAAGCATCGCGAGCGCCTCGAGTACTACTTCGATCATTACGGCGGCGCGACCGTCTTCGTCGGACGCTTCGTCGCAGTCGGACGCGCGTTCGTTCCGTTCACCGCGGGGCTCTCCGGAATGCGTTTGCGCAACTTCGCGCCGATCGCGGTTCTCGGCGGATTGGTCTGGGCCTCGGTCACTGTCGGCCTTGGCTATACCTTGGGATCCAACTGGAGGCTCGTCGAAAAATACCTCAAGTCGCTAAGCGCGGGAATCGTCGTACTGGCGATCCTGACCGGGCTGATAGCCGGGTTGTGGCGCTCGGTCTCCACGGCGCCAGACCAGCTCGTCGCATGGTGGAAGCGGCATCTTACCGGACGCTACGGCTTCGACCTGACTCCGTTCGTCAATTTCGTGCGCAAACGCTTTTCGCCGCGCAGCTACCTCGGACTTCATCTGACGGTTGGATTGATCGCGATGGTAGCGCTGGCGTGGCTGTTCGGCGGTATCGTCGATGCGATCTCGGACCAGGGCCCGCTCGGCGGGCTGGACCGCGATGTCGCGCTATTCGTCGCCGCTCAACGCACGCCGGCGCTGGACGCGGCTGTAGGCGTGATCGCGATGCTCGCCAATCCGATCTGGCTGGCCCTCATCGTCGGAATTGGAGCCGTCAGCTATGCGCGCCGGCGCGAGGCGAGCCTGTCTATCGCAGCGTTGCTATTTCTAGCTGGCTCGTACGCACTCGCTTATGGGCTGCAGGCGATGTTTGCGAAGCATGCCGCTCATCTATCTGAACTGGAGCTGGTGAACGGATTCGCAGGCTTTCCCAGCGCCGCGCTAACCGCGTCAACCGCCGCCTACGGGATGCTCGCGTACCTGCTCGCGGCCGAGACGCAAAGCTGGCGCCTGCAAACGCTCAGCGTCGCAGGGGCGTTCTACTTCATCGCGCTGATCGGGTTCGCGGGTATCTACTCGGGACTCGCACTGAGCGCGATCGTCGGCGGATTCGCACTCGGCGGATGCTGGCTGGCGATCTGCGTGACCGGAAGCCGAACCTACAATCGAATGCGCAGCACGGGACTCAAACTCGCCTGACTCTTCCCGCCTGCCTCGAACCTGAGAGCGAAAGTGCGTCCGCGCGATTTCGCGATTTTCTTTCCTTACGCTGGGTGCAGGGGTCACCCCTGCCGCCCGCCGCGCAGGCGTCCGAATCATTGTGTAGTCACTTTTTTGTCAGCGCGGCAATCCTTTGACATCTCCTTTTACGGTCTGGCCGACTGACTATCGCCTGCGGCTTGCTTTGCAAGCGATCTATGAGCTTCTGACTAGTACACTCAGATTTTCTCGCGGTTATTTGAGTAACCGAAATCCCCAATCACACAGAGGTACGGAACTTGCCTTATCCCTAACTGGCGGACTGACTCCGTGCGCAGAGATTTTCGAGCCGCGCGGGCATGCTTCGTCAAAAGGGGGACTCTGACAAGTGAACGCATCGACGACTCGAAGTTTACCTCCGGATCGGCAATTCGACCGCTACCTAGTGACGATGTGCAGCCTGATGCTGATGGTCGTGCTGGCCGTCGGAGCCACCGGCTATGCCGGCATCCAGGGGCTGTTGTCATCCACTAACGCTGCTGCGACGGCTGCGCCCGTCGAATCAATTGAATCGCGCAGCGCGTCCAGATCGCACCGTCACGCCGGCTGCAATCGCGCTCGCACTGATCGCAGTTTTCCTCGTGTCCGTTACGGATCGCGCCGCAAATCCGCGTCGGTCCCCGATTAATACTGCGTAGAGGCCTATGACAAATAGTCAATTCACAATGCCGCGGAATACTTCGAGCTTCATCATATGCAAGTAGACAAGGAAATGAATGTCATGTTCGCAACCAAAAAGATTACGTCGATAGTCAGAAATTTAGTAAGTCGGGCTTCCTCTCGCGGCCTTATTGCTTATCGTCGGGATGGCCGGCACCGCGCGGCTGCACGTCCCGTAGTGGTTTCTACCATCCCGGCGGACGACGCCATAACGTGCCCGTCAATACCACCGTCACAGTGAACTTCGACCTGACCGATAAACTGCCGAACAATTAACCAGATCTACTTTCGGCTCAAGGTGAAAGACACGGACGCATCGCGGTCGCAAGCGCTCAGTTGCAGCGATTCCACCGCAGTTTTGACCCCTCTGAACGATCTTACAGTCAGCACCAGGTACGAGCTCGTGTTTCACGGAAAAATCACTGACTCCAATGGCGTGAAGCTGTGGGATAACGGATGGAGCTTCGACTTTACCACCTCTCCGAACAGCCAACCTCCGGCCACCGCAACGCCGACCGCAACGCCAACTGCAGCAACCGCCACTCCTACCGCCACCTCGACCGCGACGGCGACAGCTACCAGCACCGCCACTGCAACCGACACGGTTACCGCCACTGCAACTGCAACGCCTACAGCCACCGCAACCTCAACCGCGACTTCGACTGCCACCGCCACCGCCACCGCGACCTGCGACCGCAACCGCACACGGCCACGGCTACCGCAACCGCAACTGACACAGCCACGGCTACGGCCACCGCAACTGACACGGCTACAGCGACCGCAACCGATACGGCTACCGCAACCGCAACTGACACAGCTACCGCGACTGCAACTGACACGGCTACAGCGACCGCAACCGATACGGCCACCGCAACCGCAACCGCAACCTCAACCGCCACAGCTACTGCGACCGCCACCTCAACCGCAACCTCAACTGCGACCGCAACTCCTACGGCGACTGCCACCGCAACTCCACCGACAGTGTTTGCGTCGGCGCCGGCAATCATAGGATGCGGCGGACAAGGAATGGGGACCAATCAGACGATCACGGTAACCTTCAGCGAGCCGATGAATGCCTGCATCGATCATCAGCCCGGTACCTTCACCGTGACGGGGCCCGGCGTGACTCCCGTAACCGCGGATACCGTCACCTACGATGCGACCAATAACATCGCAATCTTTACTCCAACCAGAGGTAGGCTTCGCAGCCAGCACCACATTTACCGCGACGATCACTACTGCGGCCGAGAGCGCAGGGCTTCTACCGCTAGCGAATAACTACGTATGGACCTTTACGACTGGCGCCGGCGCAGACACGACCGCGCCATTGGTTAACACCACCAATCCGGCTAATGGTGCCTCCAGCGTAGGGACTAACCAGAATATCGTCGCTACTTTCGACAAGGGGATGGACTCCTCGACTCTCACTGCAGCGACATTCACCTTGATGGGGCCAGGAGTAACCCCTGTCTTGGGTACCGTGACCTACTCGACGATCGGCGACACTGCGACCTTCACGCCGAGTGTCCCACTCACAGCCAGCACCATCTACACCGCGACTATCACGACCGGCGTTACAGATCTGTCCGGTAATGCGCTCGCAAGCAACTTCGTCTGGACCTTCACGACCGGACTTACCACCGACAGCATCGCGCCGACAGTCACTCTCTTGAATCCGGCGGATGGTACCTCAGGTGTGGTCGTGGACACTTCAGTCAACGCGACCTTTGACAAGGCGATGGACCCTTCGACCATCAACCCCGGCACCTTCACATTGATGGGGCCCGGCGCGACGGTCGTCGTCGGTAAGGTCTCCTATGACGTCACCGACATGATTGCGACGTTCACGCCGCTCAGTCCTCTCGCAAACAGCACCTTATTCACCGCGACAATTAGTGGGGCGAAGGATCTGGCAGGTAATGCGCTCGCAACCACTGTATGGACCTTCTCTACTGGTACCTCCACCTCGGGTATGTCGCCGCTGAATCTGGGAGCGGCTACCGGGTTCGCAATTCTCGCCAACACTGCGATTACCTCTCCTACAGTGACCACGATAAATGGAGATATTGGTGTGTCTCCGGCAGGCGCGATCACAGGCTTCCCGCCCTCAATGGTGAACGGGACACATATATCTCAACACTCCTGAATCGGCGGCCGGTGAGTCTTCCTTGCTGACCGCGTACAATGACTTGTTCGCCCTGCCGGTGGGAGCCACCAAGACCGGAGAACTAGGCGGTACCACGCTGTTACCGGGCATTTATACTGCCCCCGCGACTTCAATGGCCGTGACGTCGGGCAACCTGACCCTTGACGCCCAGGGCGACACCAATGCGGTTTGGATCTTCCAGGTTGGCTCGACCCTCGACGTCTCGACCCAGGTCATCCTGGCCAACGGCGCTCAGGCAGCCAATATTTTCTGGGGGGTCGGCAGTTCCGCGACGATCGACGGCGTCATGCAAGGAAACATACTGGCGCTGACCTCAATCACCATGAACACTACCGCATCGCTGAATGGCCGAGCGCTGGCACTCAACGCGGCCGTCACGGCAAGCGGTAGCGGCGGCGCGACGTTGCCGGGATGCCAATGATGACGAAGTTCCTCTAATCACGACGCTACCAGGCGGGGCTTCATTGCCCCGCCTGAGTGCCTTCCCCTTCAACAACTCGAACTCAACGTGCTCTGGCAGAACGCAGAGCACGTTTTCTTTTGCTTTGGAAACCGCCGGGGGATTGCCGAATCCGATCCGCTGTACTAACGACGAGTCTGCAATCTCGTTCGTTGAGGTTTGGCGAATGCAAAACGGAATCTTGTCAGGAATCAGGGTGATCGACTGCGGTACTTACATCGCGGGACCGGCCTCGGCCACCGTGATGTCGGATTTTGGCGCTGAAGTGTTCAAGATCGAACGCCCCGATGGAGGCGACCTCTGGCGCCTCTTCCCCCATCTGCCCGGCACGCCGAAGTCGAAACTGAACTACGCCTGGGTCCTCACCGGGCGGAACAAAAAAAGCGTCGCGCTCGATCTCGGGAGTCCTGAAGGTTACGAGGCGCTCATGCGGCTGGTCAAAACTGCCGACGTTTTCGTCACCAACTACCAGGCTCAACTGCTGACCAAGTTCCGGCTGCACTGGGACGACCTGCGCGCCGTCAACGATCGGCTGATTTTCGCCCACCTCACCGGCTACGGCGAAAAAGGCGACGATGCGGATCTGCCCGCTTTCGACGCGTTGGCATACTGGGCGCGTTCGGGCCTGATGACCAGCGTGACCGGACGCGACGGCACTCCGTCGGGTCCGCGCCCGGGAATCGGCGACCATCCGACCGCGATGGCGATGTTCGGTGCGATTATGCTCGGGCTCTACAACCGCGAACGCACCGGACGCGGGTCGAAAGTCGGCACGTCGTTGATGGCGAGCGGCGCCTGGGCGCATAGCTGCGACTTGCAGGCGCAAATGCTGGGCGCCACTTTTCCGAAGCCGCCGGGTCCCACTCCGATAAATCCGCTCTCGGCTGGATACATCACGCGCGATGCGAAAGTGTTCCTGCTGGTCCAGCTCGATCCCGATCACGAGTTTCCGCGGCTGTGCAAAATGTTCGATGCGCCCGAAATGGCAACCGATCCGATGTTCGCGACCGACGCCGCCCGTACCGAGCACGCCGCCGAATTGTCGGCAATTTTGCAATCGCAGTTCGAGTCGAAGGATCTCTCCGAATGGCGCGCGATGTTCAAGCAGTACGACATCAAATGGGCCCCGCTGCCGACGATCGCTGAAGTCGTGAACGATCCGCAAATGCGTGCCGCCGACGCCTTCATGGAACTCGACTGGCCCGGCCACGGCACGATCGAAACAATCAACAGCCCAATCTTCGTAGCCGGTTCTGACAAGCGCAAACCCGAACCCGCCCCGGAAGTCGGAGCTCAAACCCGCGAAGTCCTCCGCACCCTAGGCTACACCAACGCCGCCATCGACGACCTGATAATCCGCCGCCTAGCCGCCGGCTAACCGCTAAATCGGCGATCGCCTTCTGAAGCCAGCTCACGAGATCGCGCATCACTTCGTCGCGATTTGTTTCGTTCAGCATCTCGTGCCGGCCTTCCGGATAGTATTTCTCGCTGACGTTTGCGATTCCCGCCGCGCGATACCGCTCGGCCACCGGCTTCAGCCACTCGAGTCCGTGATTAATCGGGTCCTTGTCGCCTGCGAAAATGTAGATCGGAAGGTCTTTGCGAATTTGCGCGAGCGCCGCCGGATCGACTAGCCGGCTCGCCCCCGCCACCATCGTCTGCATCGCCTTTTTGTTGATTCCAAATCCGCAAAGCGGATCCGCTTCGTACGCATCCACCGCCGCCGGATCGCGGCTCAACCAATCGTGTTGAGTCCGCGCCGGCTCGAACCCGCGATTGAATGCGGTGAGATCCGCTTCCTGCGACGGATCGATCGCCAGCTTGTCCACCGCCGCCGATCCCGAGAGCACCAGCCCGCCGATCAGCGCGCTGTGATCGAGCACGTACTGCTGCGCCGCGAACGAACCCATGCTGTGGCCGAGCAGGACGACCGGCAAACGACCTTCGCGCGTGCGCGCCATGCGGGTCAGTGTCACCATGTCGGCGACCAATCCGTTCCATCCGCCATTGCCGAAGTCGCCGAGCGACTCGCGCCCCTTCGCGCTGCGTCCGTGCCCGCGATGGTCATTGGCGTAAACGTGGAACCCATGCCTGGTTGAGAAACTCCGCGACATGCGCGTAGCGGAACGAATGCTCGCCCATGCCGTGCGCAATCTGCACAATTGCCGCAGCCTTTCCCGGCGCGCGCCATCGATAGTAGGCAATCTCGAGTCCATCCTCGCTGTTGAAGGAAAAATCTTCGCGCCGCATGTTATGTGCACCTCCCGGTTCTGGAACCCTCCAGCCCGAATACTACAAATTGAATCGTCCCGTCGATTCCCTTTTGACGTTACGGCCCGCGGCGCGATAGCTTTCAGATAGATCGATTCGGAATTCGAAGCTCGATCGTCCAGGAGTGACGTCATGAAAGATCCGGCATACGAGGCAGGGTTGGCCGTTCGCCGTCGCGTCCTGGGCGACGCGCACGTGAAGCGTTCGCTGGAAAATGCCACCGCCTTTGATAGAGACTTTCAGGATCTCGTCACGCGTCATGCATGGGGTGAGATATGGACGCGGCCCGGCCTCGACCTCCGAGCGCGCAGCCTCATCACGATAGCGATGCTGGCCGCCGGTGGCCGTCATGAAGAACTGAACCTCCACATTCGCGCCACCCGCAATACCGGCGCGACGCCCGACGAGGTGAAGGAAGTCTTGCTGCAGGTCGCGGTCTATGCGGGCGTCCCTGCGGCAAACTCCGCATTTCGAATCGCAAAGACCGCGTTCGAGGAAATGGCGAAAGAGGACGCGCGATGAATTCCCACAACGGCTATCGGCGCGAGTCGTCGGGAGGCCATCCGCCTTACGATCACGCGGCCTATGCGAGTACTCACAAACGAGCGCCGCGTAACGCTCCGGTTGGGCTCGAGCACACGCTGTCGGAAATCACCGGTCCTCGATTTGCGGGCGATATGCTCGCTCGCGGGTGAAAACGATCTCACACATTTCAACGGCGGTGAGGCTCTCGGCGAACGAATCATCGTGACCGGCCGCGTGCTCGACGAAGATGGCCGAGCGATTCCTCACACTATGATCGAAATCTGGCAGGCGAACGCCGCCGGCCGCTACGCTCACGCCGAGGATCGGCACGAGGCGCCGCTCGATCCGCATTTCGCCGGCATCGGAAGAGTGATCACCGACGACGCACGGCGCGTACCGCTTCATGACCGTCAAGCCGGGCGCGTATCCGTGGCGCAATCATCACAATGCGTGGCGGCCCAATCATATTCACTTCAGTCTGTTCGGTCCGAGTTTCGCCACTCGCCTCATTACTCAGATGTATTTTCCCGGCGATCCGCTTTTGGCTCTCGATCCGATCTTCAACAGCGTCCCTGACCGTGCTGCGCGCGAACGTTTGATAGCCAAATTTGATATCGAAGTTACTATTCCCGAATATGCACTCGGATATCGATTTGATTTTGTCCTGCGCGGGCGCGAGTCCACTCCGACCCCAGGCTGAAGATGAGCCCGCTGCAAACTCCGTCGCAAACCGTTGGTCCTTTCTTCAAGCCCGCGTTGATCCGATCCGGAAGTGAATCGTTGGTCACGGCGAAGTCGCGCGGCGAACGCATCACGATCGAGGGCCGCATTCTCGATGGCGACGCCGCGGGCGTCAGCGACGCTATGATCGAACTGTGGCAGGCCAACGCGGACGGCCGCTACGACCATCCAGACGACTCGCAGGAAAAACTGATCGATCCCGAGTTCCACGGATTCGGTCGCGCCGCGACTGACGAGCTTGGTCGTTTTCGCTTTTACACAATCAAGCCCGGCTCCGCGGCTGGTCCCGGCAATCTGCTTCATGCGCCGCACATCAACGTATCCATTTTTGCGCGCGGCCTGTTGAAGCGGTTGGTTACCCGAATCTACTTTCCCGGCGAGCAACTGAACGCCACCGACCCGGTGCTGAACACTGTCGCGCCCGAGCGACGCTCGACACTCATCGCTCGAATCGAGAACAGTGACCAGCCTGGTATCCTGCGATTCGATATCGTGCTGCAGGGAGAGAACGAGACGGTGTTCTTCGACGTATGAGCATCAATCCTGCCGACTCTCAGATTTTCGGCGCGCTGTACGGCACCGACGAAACGCGCGCGCTGTTTTCCGACCACGCCCATCTGCAATTTATGCTCGATGTCGAGGCTGCGCTCGCACGCGCGGAATCCAAACTCGGCCTGGTTCCTGCGACGGTCGCCGATGCGATCGGCCGCGCGGCTCGAGCAGAAAACTTGCGGCTTGACTACATCGCGGACAGCACGCGCCGCGTCGGCTATCCGGTCGTCGCGCTGGTGAAGGAACTGGGCCGAATCGCGGGCGACGAGGCCGCGCGCTACATCCATCTGGGCGCGACCACTCAGGACATTTTGGATACCGCGCTCGTCCTGCAACTGCAGCGCGCATTCGCCATCATCCGTCGCGACCTGATCGCGCTCGCGCGCACTCTTGCCGATCGAGCTGCGCGCTTTCGCGACGTACCGATTGCCGGCCGCACGCATCTTCAGCACGCCGTGCCGACTACGTTCGGTCTCAAGTGCGCGACGTGGGCGTTGCCATTTGTCACTCACCTCGAGCGATTAGGTCAGGCCGCGCCACGAGTTCTGGTCGTCCAGTTCGGCGGCGCCGCAGGAACGCTCGCGGCGCTCGGCGCTGACGGACCTGCGGTGGTCGAAGGCCTCGCGCGCGAACTCGAGCTCGGCGTTCCGGACTTGCCGTGGCATTCTCAGCGCGATCGTTTTGCCGAGACAGCCGCGCTGCTGGGTTTGATCTGCGGAAGCTTGTCGAAATTCGCGCTCGACGTGACACTGATGATGCAGACCGAAGTTGCCGAAGTGTCCGAGCCGCATGAAGAGGGCCGTGGCGGGTCGTCGACGATGCCGCAAAAGCGCAATCCAATCGCGAGCGAGTACATTCTCGGCGCCACTCGCGCCGTGCATGCGTTGGTGCCCGTGATGCTCGGTTCGATGATTGCCGATCACGAGCGCGCAACCGGGCCGTGGCAAAGCGAGTCGCTCGCGCTGCCGCAATGCGTTGCTCTAACTGCGGGCGCGTTGGCCCACGCTCGTTCGATTGCGGAAGGTATGACGATTGACACTGAGCGCATGCGTCGCAACCTCGAACTGACTGGTGGATCGATCATGGCTGAAGCGATCGCGACGGCGCTCACTACCCAGCTCGGTCGGGCTGCCGCCGAGGCCGCGGTCGCGCGCGCGTGCAATCGGTCGATTGCCGATGGCGTCTCGCTGGCCTCGATACTTCGCGATGATCCCGAGTTGCGGCCGCACCTCAGCGATTCCGAGATTGAAAAGCTTTTGGATCCCGCGCGATACCTGGGATCGGCGGGCACATTAGTCGATCGAGTCGTTGCGCGGGTTGGCGCACTTCGCTAACGGCGCTCCAATCTGGAGGCTTCAATGAAAAGCGATTCACCGCATGATCCTCCGTTTCGCGCCGATCACGTCGGTAGTCTGCTGCGGCCGGCTGAATTGCTGAAGGCTCGCGCCGACCGGGCGGCCGGCAGGATCTCGGTCGAAGAATTGCGCGCGATTGAAGACTCGTCGATTCGCGACGCGGTGGCATTCCAGGAAAGCGTCGGGCTTCAGTCGATTACCGACGGCGAATATCGGCGCGAAATTTTTTACTCCGACTTTTATTTCCGCGGCCTTGGCGGCGGCACGGTCGCCTATGACCCGTCGTCGATCGACGAAGTTTATTTCATCGATCGCGAAGGTCATAAACTTCCTCTGCTGGTTCCGCGAGTGCAGGCGCGGATGCGCTGGCATGCTCCGATCCATGTGGACGACTTCAACTTTCTTCGTGCGGCAACGATTCTGACCCCGAAAATTACGATTCCATCGCCGACCATCATTCACTTCCGCGCCGGGCGAGAGAACATCAGCAAGGACGCGTACCCCGACATTGATCTTTTCTGGGACGACATCGTCGATGCGTTCCACCGGGAGCTGAAGGCGCTGGCCGACGCTGGCTGCACCTACGTGCAGATAGATGAGACGACGCTCGCATCGTTGAGCGACCCGCGAATCCGGGAACCACTTCGAAAGCGCGGCGACGATACGCGCACGCTGTTGCTTGAAACTTATCCGCACATCATGAACCGCGCGTTTGCGGGACGCCCTGCAACCTTGCATCTCGCGATGCATATCTGTCGTGGCAACAATCAGAGTCATTGGAGCGCCGAGGGCGGCTATGACCTGGTGGCAGACACGCTGTTCAACAAGATCGACGTTGACTCTTATTTTCTGGAATACGACACGCCGCGTGCCGGAAGTTTCGAGCCGCTGCGGCTGGTGCCAAAAAATAAAACCGTCGTGCTCGGGCTGGTCTCGAGTAAATTCCCCGAGCTTGAGTCGATCGATTTGCTGAAGCGGCGAATCGACGAAGCCTGCGAAGTTTATAGGGCTTGACCAGCTCTCGATCAGCCCGCAATGCGGATTTGCGAGTACTGCGCCCGGCAATCGGATTTCGGCGGCCGACCAGCGCGCCAAGCTGGCGTTGGTAGTCAAAGTCGCAAAAGAAGTTTGGGGTTAGCCCTACAAATTTTCAAAAAAGATGGCGTCCGCCATCGACCCGTATAAATTCGCCGGTAACGAAATCCGTTTCGACGAAGAACATTACCGCCTTTGCGATTTCTCCGGCGCCGCCCCATCGCGCCAGCGGTGTCGCGTCGAGCACTTGCGCATTTTCTTCTGCGGTCAGGTCAGGTGGCGCCAGAATTGGACCAGGCGCGATCGCATTGACGAGAATTTCCGGCGCGAGTTGCAGCGCCAAAGCTTCAGTCAGCGCTGCCACCGAGGCTTTCGATACATAGTACGGCACGTAGTCCCTGTAGTGGGGGCGGCCGGTCACCGGAAGCCAGTCCGAAAAGTTTACTATTCGCCCGGCGCCGCTCTGCTTCATGAATGGCGCCGAATGAAGTGAGTATAGAAATGCGCTCTTCGCATTCGCATCCTGGATCGCAGACCAGTCTGCGGAATCCGGATTCGGCGTCTTCTGGTACACCGCCGCCATGTTGATCAAAATGTCGAGGCGACCCAGCGACTTCACCGTTTCGTTCACGGCCGCGATTATTTCGGTCTCGTTGGTCGCGTCGGCGCGAAGCACAGTAGCCTTGACGCCCGCAGTTCTCGCCGCCTGCGCAGTTATGTCGGCGGCGTCTCGTGAACCGCGATAGGTCAGTGACAGCGAGCATCCACGGTTTGCCAAAGCCGCCGCGACGACTTGTCCGATCCGTGCGCCACCTGTGATCAACGCGACTCGTCCGTTTGGATCCATGATGCCTCCCGCCAGTACTTATGGCTTGTACTGCGCGGCTAGAATCAGTTTCTCGCGCTTTCGGAGCCTACCGTCGAAAATGCGCTTTGGCCACGCCGGATTTACACCAGTTTACATGGATGGTAGCGTCGGCGTCAGATTCTGTCATGCGGGGCGGCATCGAGGGAACTTGAGTGACACAGAATGACGGCGGCTCAGTCGAGCGTCGAAGCCATCCCGGACCGCAGCAAACAGCCGTCGGGCAAACGGGAATGTTCGCGTGCAGCGGCGAGTATTGGACCTTAGGCTACGGCAATAGCACATTCTCGCTGAAGGACATCAAGGGACTCGGCTACATTCAACGCCTGCTGCAGCATCCGGGCGAAGAATTCCATGCACTGGATCTCCTGGGCAGCACTGGTACGAGCGGCGCTCCCGAAGTCGAGAGAGCTGACCAGACTTCGCTGCTTGGCGGTGCCACTGTCAGCATCGGTGGACTCGGCGATGCGGGCGAGATGCTCGATGCCAAGGCCAAGCAGGAATATCAGCGCAGGCTCATCGAGCTCCGCGAGGAACTCGAAGACCTTCGCGAGCGTGGTGACGAAAAGCGCGGCGCTCAAGTTGAGTCTGAAATTGATTTTCTCCATCGCGAGATCGCTCGCGCAGTTGGCTTGGGCGGGCGCGATCGGCGGGTCGGGTCCGCCGCCGAGCGCGCGCGGCTCAACGTCACTCGTGCGATCAAATCCGCGCTGCAAAAAATTTCCGAGCGTCACGGCCAACTAGGCGAACTGTTGGATCGATCAATAAGAACCGGATCGTTTAGTTGCTATCTTGCCAATCCACGCACCCCGATAACCTGGCGATTCTCTCTCGAGGAGGGCATCAAGCCGTCGGCAAGCGTTGAAGTCACAGCCCCGGTTTTCTCCCGCCCCGAAGCGAGTCTCGTGCAGTCGCTTGCAGATCGCACGACATTTGTCGGCAGAGAAACGGAACGTTCGACACTTCGTCGACTGCTGGAGCGTGTGATCGGGGGCGAGGGTGGGGTGGCGATGATCGGAGGTGCGCTCGGCGTTGGAAAGACTCGAATCGCCGCCGAGTTCGCGGCCGAGGCTTCGGCTCGCGGATTGGTGACGCTGGTCGGCAGCTGTTACGATCGCGAAAATTCCTTTCCGTTCAATCCGTTCGTAGAAATTCTTGAATCAGCGATGGCTCAATCGACCAGCCATGATGCCTTCCGAGCCGCGCTCGGGAATGATGCTGGCGAGATGGCTCGCTTGATGCCCCAGCTGCGTCGCCTTTTCCCGGACATCCCGCCTCCACTTGAACTGTCGCCCGAGCAGTCGCGAAGGATCCTCTTCAACGCGGTGGTGGAGTTACTCGGCAGAAGCGCCGCAAGCGGTCCGATCCTTCTGTTATTCGAAGACCTGCATTGGGCCGACGAAGGAACTCTGTCGCTGCTGAATCATATCGCGCGGTCGATCTCAAAAGTTCCGGTGCTGATCCTGGGCACCTATCGCGACAACGAGATCGACTCGGCCGGGCCTTTAGCGCGGACCCTCGACGAGTTGCTGCGCATTCATATGCTCGAGCGGATCAGCCTGCGCGGCCTACCGCAGAGTGCTGTCGCTGAAATGATTCATGCGCTCAGTGAAAAAGAACCGCCACCGGATGTCGTGAACCTTATCTACTCGGGCACAGATGGCAATCCTTTCTTCGTCGAGGAGCTTTTCCGCCATCTCGTAGAGCGCGGCAAGCTTATGGACGCGAATGGAGAGTTTCGACGCGATCTCAATCTTGCTGAGATTGACGTGCCGCAAACCCTGCGCCTGGTAATAGGACGGCGGCTCGCGCGGCTAAGTGATGAAGCGCGTAAAATACTCGGCCCCGCCGCGGTCATCGGACGCTCATTTACCTTCGAGCTACTCGAAGCCTCAACCAAAATTGATGCGGATTCGCTGTTGGATTGTGTTGAAGAAGTAGAAAAGGCAGCGCTGATTTACTCGACTTTGGGATACCCGGAAGCGAGCTTTCAGTTTTCTCATGAGCTGATTCGAAGTGTAGTCCTTAGCGAGCTCTCCGCCCCGCGTCGTCAACGGCTCCATCTCAATGTGGTCAGCGGAATCGAAAGCGTTCACGCCAGCGCGCTGGAGGATCAGGCTGGAAATCTCGCGCACCATCTGTGGCAAGCAGGCCGTGCCGCGGAGCCCGATAAGACGGTTCACTTCCTGGCGCTGGCCGCGCAACAGGCGCTCAAGCAGAGTGCTTACGAAGGGGCGCTTCGGTATTTTCAGAATGCGCTGGAGCTGCTCAAAGGATTGCCCTACTCGCAAGATCGGGCACGTCGTGAGCTGGAGCTACAAATCGATTACGGCCTGGCGCTGCTGGCCACCAAAGGGTGGTACGCACCTGAAATGGGCAACACCTATAGACGTGCTCACGAGCTGTGCCAGAGTCTCAAGGATGATCTTAGACTTTTCCCGGTGCTTTCCGGACTATGGAGCTACCACCTGGTCCGCGGTGAGCACACGATGGCACTCAGTTACACAGATGAAATGACTCGTCTGGCGCCCCACATGCAGAATGAAGGAATGGTCATTCAGGCTCATTGGGCTTCGGGCTGCAGTCGATTTTTCAAGGCTCAATTCGTTGAAGCCCATAGACGCCTGGAGCAGGCATCCGGGTTGTACGATCGGCAAAGGCACCGTGCGCTGGCGTTTCAATTCGGGCAAGACCCATGCGTGAGTTGCGACTGTTTCGATGCAATGACGCTGTGGGTTCTTGGTTATCCCGACCAAGCCGAGAAAAAGGCGCAAGAGGCGATAAAGCTTGCTCGCGAGTTGGAATATCCGTTTACCCTGACCTGGTGCCTCACGATGATCGGCAAGTACTATTTGATGCGCCGCGACTATGACGGCGCGGAAAGAGTAATAACCGAAGGCCTGACACTTACAAAGGAGTATGGATTTTCTTTCTTTGCAGAATCGCTGATTGCGTATCGTGTGATCGGTGCGGCAGCCCAGGGCAGAATAGATCAAATGACAGCCGGCGGAGGTAATCCGGATGGTTTCTCCGCGGCCGGCTACGAACTGGCGCACACCTGGGCTCGATCTGCCATCGCAGAAGCACTCGGCAATCTGGGACAAGTCGATATAGGGTTGGCGTTGTTGGCCGAAGCTCGCGAGTTGATGGAACGCAATGATGAACGATACATGGAATCCGAAATATATCGGATTTATGGTGAACTGAATCTGAGACAAGTGGCACGCGTTGCTTCTGGTAGTGGCAAAGTGACGAAGGGTGAGCCAGAGGCCGAACAGAGCTTTCTCAAAGCTATCGAAATTTCGCGTGAGCGCGGTGCTAAGGCCTTGGAATTGCGTGCGACGATCAGTTTGAGCCGGATGCTGCTGAAAACAGGCCGACATGAAGAGGCACTTCGTCTGCTACAGCCAATTCACGATTGGTTCAGTGAAGGGTTTGATTGGCCGGAGTTCAAGGACGCCAGGTTGATTTTGGCTGAACTCAAATCGCCGGCCAATTCTGGCATCGGAGCATCCAGATAACGCGATCGTTCAGAACTAACGGATACCCTCACAAGACTATGCCGGCACCAGATTACTCGACGCCGGCATAGCCGCAAGCCTTGCTTTAAAGTTCGCTTATCGCGATCAACACCTAAGGATGGTTGCTGGCGAGTTCAAGATTGCCAGTGGTGAAGAACGCGTTGTCAACGGCGCCCATGTTGATATACCAGGAGTCCGGGGGCGCGCTTGATCCCGGCATCGATGCCACCGTGGTATAGCCGCTATCGAGGTCGGTATCGACCATTCCGATCTGGAAAAACCGCCGGTAGGGATATACCGCCACGCGGGCGCCGGGCGCCGATCGATCTTCGTAAGTGATGAAGTTTACCAGCGACTTCCATAGGGCGCCGTTGCGGTCATATTGATCGGAGGCGGTAATAAACCAACCTTCTGAATCGATATACAATATCCGCTTCGGTATGGTCATATTGGTGTTCGGTTTGGCGTCCGCTTCGATCGCATAGAGATGCCGGATTTCCCAGTTCTCGGTACAGTTCATCTGGTAGTAGCTCGAGCATGCTCCGGCTTGTAGCGCATGCACGGGCGCCAGCATCCGTCGCTCGCCAAGAAAGCGATAGTGGTAGTTGACAGGATTCGCCGAAAAGCCAAAGAGGGAATCCGAATCCAGGTTGTTGGCAAAGGCCGCCATTGGAGCATTCGCCACGCCAGCGTACCTCCCGCCACCCTCGCCCGCGCCGAAGGTCGGTGGTGAGGCTATTGGATCCGATTGAGCCGACTCGGTTTCACGCCGCAGCCGTCGAGCCTCGCGATTGTACATCCAAATATCATCAGCTCTGTTCGGATTCAGGTAACGAAATCGAAGCATCCCATAGCCATTGAACGCCGAAGGCTCGATGAAGGGGAACATCGCAAACTTCGAACGGATGCCGCTCGATAATGCGTCGGGGTCCGTCGGGATTGGCGGTACTTCCACTCTTCCGACATTACTGTACTGAGCCATATGCCCCACGACGAGATAGTTGACGGGAGTAGCGTCGTTCCAGGGAGCATAAGTCGCCATCTCAGGATAGCGAATGTCGAAGTCGTCCGAGTACATCGGTCGATAGGTATAGTTCCAGATTATTTTGGTGGCGATCTCGGGATCGTTTACATCGAGAAGCGGAAAGGGGAGACCCGCGACATAGCCGTTAAGCACTCCATCCCGGCTCAGAGAGACTTGGGACGAATACCTTTCGGTTGCGACTCGGTATGGCGGCGGCCAATCAAGGCGGCTCGAGGATACAATCCGAAGCGGGACTCCACGGGTCACCAGCACATAGCTGCCCGGAGTTAAATAGGTCCGCGCGACAGAGGCATTGGCAGTAGTAACAACTTCGCCCGGGCGGATACTATCCGTCGGTTGCACAGTGTCCACAGTAGTCGTTGTTACAGCTACCTGAGCGGCGGAACTGTACGATGGTAAAGCGAAGATCATCGTGATGGCGAGGAGTGGTAGAAGATATTTCCCGATTCTCATTATTAGTGCCTCGTATTTTCAGGCATAGAATTGGAGTTGTGTGTGGAATCGCAAGTCGCTTCTTTAAGAAGCAATCGTCGGACCAGTTCTAAGATTTGAGTTACAAAGCAGCAAAAATTGCTCGAGTTGTAAAAATTGCTGCGCGTCGGGACTGTGGTGTATTAGTGAGTTTTAATGTGACAGAACAATTTTGTGCGCGTCGAGATAGGACATGATCGCCGTCACGCTGTTTTCGGAATTCGCCAAGGCCACATAACCGTCTGGGCGCACGAGATAGACAGCGTCGCGGCGCAGGCCGGCGCGATCCATTTCTGGCCGCCAAGGAAAAATGTGCGAAGTGAGTTTGCGCGCGTCGCACAGCGCGCGGAGCTCGGGTGAAGCGTCGCCATAGACGTGGAGTTGCCAGTCCATCGAGGTTAACGCCTTGAAGTTGTCTACATCGGTTCCGTTGACTTCTGACTTAACCCACGGCAGCCTGTCGCCACTGTGAACCTCTCCGACGCGGCCCTCACTAAGACTGCTTCCGCGGTAATTTACCGCCGTCTGAGAGATGGTGAGAAACATGAAGCGTCGCACCGCCGCCAGCTTGAACAGGGGAGGGATCAAGAGAGGCACGATGTGCAATCGTAGGAGCCGGGCAATCGCGCCGCGGCTGGTCACGCCGGTGAAGCCTCGATCGGTCGTGGCGACGAGGCGGCGAGCGAAACCGATCCGCTCCAGCTCATAGCTATCCAGAAGCGACGCGTCCGCGCGTCCATGCAGTACTGCGCTGAGTTTCCAGGCGAGATTCACCGCATCACCGATGCCGGTGTTCATGCCCTGTCCGCCGACGGGACTGTGGATGTGCGCGGCGTCGCCCAGGATGAACGCGCGCCCGATCCGGAAATGATCAGCGACCCGATGGTACACTCGATAGGTCGAGAACCAGTTAACTCGCTCGACGTCGACGCGCATTCGATCGACAATGCCCTGGCTGACGTTGTTCCACGAAAGGTTCTCGTGCAGATGTTCGAGTTCCTCTCGCACGGTGCCGATCAGCCGCGCGCGACCTTCGCCTTTTAGCGGAAAAGCGAACAGAAAATCGTTAGTGCCGAGAGCGAGGTGCAACTCGCCGTTCATCACCGGTCCGCTCGCTTGAACATCCGCGACATAGAATAGATGACTGTACGCCCCGCCGGGAAAACCGATTCCTAGAGCTTGGCGTACGACGGAATGCGCGCCGTCACAGCCCGCAATGTAGGCCACTTCGCAGGTCTCAGTGGTTCCATCCGAGCGTTTCAAGTGGGCTGACACTCGATCGCCGGAATCCTCAAAGTTTACCAGCTCGGTCCGCCGTTCTACCTCGACGCCGCACGCGGTCAGGTGTTCGATCAACAAACGTTCGTGCTTGTCTTGCGGAAAAATAAGAGCGTAAGGAAACGGGCTAAGGCCCTTGCCCATATCGCCGAAAACGATATGTCCCTCTTTTTTGCCCGATACCCAGAGATTTGCAGCGATGGCCTTTCGCCCACGCTCGATGACCGCTTCCGCAAGTCCGATTTGGTTGTAAAACTCGAGCGTGCGCGCTTGTACCGCAAGTGCGCGCGACGTCGTCTCGGGTTCCGAAGTCTTGTCGACGATTCTCACGGGCACGTCCAGTCGAGTCAGCCACAAGCCCAGCACCAATCCGGTCGGTCCAGCGCCGACGATAAGAACCTCTTTGTCGTGTCTCGAAGTCATCTCGAAGATACACCAGAATTCTACGACAGGTCTTTCGGTGAGACCACAAACCAGGCAACCGTTACTCAGAGCTTGACGTAAGCAGTGCGCTATTGGATCTTGTCACAGCCATGAAAGAACATCGGTTCCACATCCGGATGGCATTCCGGGGTTCGCTGACTCGTTGAAGTTGACTCCGTGCCCCGACGCTTAACCATCAAGGCGCTGGTCGTAGGCGCATCGGGGCACCTAGGCAACGCTATCGTTCGTGAGTTCCTCGATAAGAAATACCAAATCACTGCGTGCGGTCGTAGGAGTGATCCACCGGCTAACCTATCCGATCTGCCGGTCCGCTACTTATCGGGTGATGCTGAAACATCGGGACAACTGGACGAATGGATAGCCGGCCATGACTTGGTCGTTGATGCTGCCGCTCCCTATCCCCTTAGCGCTTACTCTCCGGTGAGCGAATCCGGCAAGGATCCGATCGCGCATGCTGAACGAAGAACTCGGCTACTGCTCGATGCAGTGCGCAGGCACAAGGCGCGACTGGTTTACGTCGGTTCGTTCGTTACCCTCGTCAAACCTCGTACCAGCGCGCAGAGTTTCGAGCATAAGATGATGCGGCTCGCGCATCCCTACTTCGAAGTGAAGGAGCTGATCGAATCTCAGGTGCTCGAGGCGAGTCGGCGCGGACTTCGGATCGTCATCGCGAACCCGACCTACTGCCTCGGACCCTGGGACTTGCGCGATCGTCAACTTTGCACGATACCGCTACTGCTACGCGGAGAGATACCTTCTTCAATCACCCAGAGGCTGAACGTGATTGACGTGCGCGACGTGGCTGCAGCGATAGGTGCCGCTCTCGATGCAGAATACTATGGCGCGTCAATACAAATGAGCGGTCACAATATCTCTACAGAAGACTTGTATTCGTTGATTTGCCAGCTTGGCGGCGTACCCCGCCCGAGGGTATCCACGGCGGCAAGACTAGCTGTCTCCGGTGCGTACGCTATGGAGCTAATGTTGGGTGCGATCGGACAAAAGACGCCGTTACCAGCCGGAGGAATGATGATGGCCACGCTGTTTGACTATATGATGGCCGGCAAGGAAATGTCAGAGCTCGGCATTACTCCGCGCCCCCTTTGTGAAACCATCGTCGATGCGATCAACTGGTATCGACGTATAGGTTATTGCTAAAGCTTGGTTCCCACATCCGGTCGCTATTGTCTTTTCTTTTGTTGTCGAGAGGCAGATATATTCCTTGTCGTACCGCCGGCATTTAAGACAGCTGCGTCAAAAATCTGGTTGCGACGCCATTCGGTTCCAACGCGCGAGCACATCTCAAGCCCTGCATCGCCAACCATCTTGCCCGACACCCAGAATGGATCAATCGGCTTCAACGTAGATATAGGGTATGGGCCGGTGTTATCACAGCTTTCCGGTATCAATCCCAGAGTTCCGACAATCGGGAAAGTCGGATAGTCGAAGACTCTGACCGACAGCGGCGCCATCGCGCCTGTTGCTGGGTGATCGTCATGGTCTTTGATTCCAGTGAATTGGCGACGAAGTGCCACGAGCGCTTGATAGTCGGCCAGCCTACAGTCTTTCGCGTCCATCACCTGTTTTAGTGAGATGCTATGAAACTCATTTCCGGTGAGAAAGTGATTTAGTCCCAGCTTCTTCAGGTCGGTTGCTATTGAACCCCGCGCTGCATTTCTCTCCGCAGATAAAATCTCGAGTACCGGTAAATTCCTTGCCTCTTGACTCTTGCCAAGCTCGGGAAAGAGTTCGGTTTCGATGGTCAATAGTGGTTGGGGTTCACGCGGCGCTGTAGGATCGATGAGCCAGGAACTATCCGGATTGAGTAATTTCGACTTGAGAGATAGTTGTCCATACATCTCGGACGACGTTATAACATTCCAGTCGGTGCCGGCGAAAATGTAGAGTGGAATTAATGCTGGAATCTTGATGCGAGGGTTGCGCCTTTCCGACCACAACACCGGAACCGAGAACGTCAACTCGCAATCGGAGTACATAATGCCGGGATCGTCTGGGACGGTCATTCTGTCGAAGTTGGTGGCTATCAGACATACAACCGCATGTGCGCCGCTCTTGTCTTTGATCTGACCCACTGCTTCGAATTTGAAGAAGTCGTTTTCGAGATACCTATCGAGCAAATCCTGCAACTTGGCCCTCTCCGCTCTAAGGGGCATGACGCGAAGTGTGATCTGTGGGAATAAATAAGGACCGTCGACCTCTTCTCTGGCACCGCTTCCCACGTCCAGGTACGCAATCTCTCTGCGAGCCAGTGGTCTGAGCGTGTTGCCCGTAGTCCATTTGGTAGTTTGTGTACGCCAGCATTGAGAACTCGCCAACCCATAGCTTAGATGCATTTTTAGCCAGAACGGCATCATGGGTCGCAGCGTCGAAGCGGGCTTGCCTCCTACGCTGGCATGTTCAGACGTTTCGAGCCCCAATGTTCGCACGATCGGCTGAACTGTGGTGTTGAGCAGGTTAATGTAAAGCCCGCCAGACGTATCACCCGATAAAGGATCGAAGAGGTAGCCGCCATCGAGCGTTCTTTCGATTTGCATCGTTGATCCGACGATAGCTTGAAAACATGCGGCCAATGAACTGTGTACATCGCGGATCTGCTTCACGGTGATAATGTTGAAGAAAGCAACTCCGGAGTTGCGGTTTAGAGTCTGCTGCGATGAACCACTATCAGGTGGCGGTCGGAACGAACCAGGCCCCGAGTTCAGCGACCCATAAAACTGAGTCACCACCTCCTGTAGAGACTTAAGATCGCGATCGGAGTAGGCGGCCGGGAAGAGGCCTGCAGTTTCGAAAACGCTATATGCAGCTTTGATCGAGCTTGCTATTGCCTGGGGAAGGACGTTGAACAGATCGGTGAATGCCGAGCTTGCCGAGACGAAAGGCCGGCGTTGATAGATCTGAAGAAACTCTTCAGTACCAGATGCTTCGCCGTAGTTAGTGCCCGAAGTGACCAGGCTGATGCTAGCGATGCGGCGCGCATTGCCTGGCTCGAAGATAGACGGACTAACGTCGATCTTGATTCCGGACTTTGACCATCCATAAATTTTGCGGCCGCCGGACAGGGAAAGGGGGTTGTCCACGAAGATAAAGGGAAACACCATCGCCCAATCGACGAAGACCCACTCATTCTTCTCTTGCTTGTAGCATCTAAGTGGGACGCCAAATGCCAGCTCATGTTGCGAGAACCAGCCCAGGTTCTTTGATGTAGTGGCCATCTGCCCGTAGTCCACGACTTGCATCAGGACCCATGGAACAGCGGGTTTGAAATATAGAGGCAGGTCTTCGCCCAGGTTGAGATAGCTATCGCAGAATTCCTGGAGCCGGTTCATGCTGGCTTTCAGCGGAAATATTTGCGTGACCACATCGCTGTATTTCTGCTCGAGATGGGTCGGGAGGGCCAGGAACTCGCCGAGAGCCTGATTGAATTCGGGCAGAGCGACATTGCCGATTTTTCGACGCGAATGGCGCTTCTTCTTCGCCATGGTGTTCCCTCTAGTTTCGTTCGATTACCCAAGTAGCCATCTGTTCGAGGAAGGTTTTGTCGCGGCAGTCACGCAGTCCGGCGCTGATGAGTGAGTATTCGTGCAGGGCAGCGCCGGCCAATCCATGCGCCATCTTGCGGCCATACTCGGTGCACCCATACTTATCCATTAGTTTGCGTATCCAGCGGACCTCGGAAAGCGTTCGTCCTTCTCTAGGCCTGCACAAGATATCAAATAATCGCGCGAGCTCTTTTCTCGTCGAGTTTCGAAAGGCATGAATCAGCATCAACGTTCGCTTGCCTTCCCAGATATCGCCATTAACTTCCTTGCCGTAGCCGTCGTCGCCTACCAAGTTGAGAAGATCGTCCTGGATCTGAAATGCGGCGCCGAGAAAAAACCCGTAGCGCAGCAATGGATTCAGATCTATCGAGTCGCGACTCCCGATCAACGCTCCGACCCGGATAGGATAGATGGTCGAAAGCCAGCAGGTTTTCTTGAGGACCATTTCCAGGTAGTCTGCATCGCCGATTTCGGTCGTGTTGTATCTGCGCCATCCGAGTTCCATGGCTTGACCCTCGGCGCACTCTCGCGCCATCCTTTCAGTCTCCTCGATGATCCTGAGTGTCAGTCGTTCGCCGATCCGAACTCGATTGTCGAGCAGTGGTCTGAAGCTCATCAGCGTTAGCGTGTCGCCTGCGTTGAGCGCGAGTGGCACGCCGTGAAGAAGATGCAACGTCGGACGGCCGCGCCGCTTCTCGCTGCCGTCTTCGATATCGTCGTGAATGAGCAATGCATTATGCAGCAGTTCGATTGCGACTGCCGTGTGCATAGCATCCTCGAGAGGCGCGCCGAAGAGACGGGCTGCCGCAATGCACATGCTCGGGCGCATCATTTTTCCGCCGCGCTGCGGATAGTCACTCAATAGATCGTACAGATAGCGCCGCGGCTCCCCCGACGGGAGATAGGTTGTGAGCATCGCACGGGTAAGATCACCGTATTCGCGTAGCATAGCCGGAACCAATGATGATGTAGTGCCGCTCACAGTCCTATAGCCACTGCTGCTGGTTAGTCGGCGATTCGAATACTCAGCGTTCCCTGCGTCTCGCCACTTTCGCGATTCACGATCACTCCGGAGTAAATACCAGGAGGTTGACTCTCTGGTATTCGAAGACGCAGCTTTATTCGGCCAGCGACTTCATCCGGTAGCAAAGTAATGTCTTTCAAAATTGGTTTCGCCGAGTCTACCGCGCTCAGACCGAGTGCGACGAGCGATTGAGGTTCGGAGTTGGGCCGAAGCTCCACTGAGACCTGGACAGGTCGGAGCGAGACTACTTCGATGATTACTGCCATCGTGTCGGGGTTCTGCGCGCCGCTCGAACGCGGCCCGACATCCGACGCCGGTGGGTAGGCGTTGCGCGCTGGATCTACTTTGACGAGTGCGGCCAGCGTCTCGATCCAAAGCGGGAGCATCTCGGCCTGGAAGCGCAACATCCGCTCGACAAGGACTCGCAGGTTGTCGTTCGGTGAGCGGGTTGCATATTGCTGATTGGTGAAACCTTCGGCGGTTCGCCGTCCTTCGGCGATGTACTTTTCGATCACGTTGTACGCGAGTTCGACGCCTTCCGACAATGGACCACCGCGCGTAGCACGGGCCGGCGCATCGGGTTGGACCGCTTTTGCAGCATTGGCTCCGTTTACGGAGCTAGACCTGCTGTATAACTTTGAGAAATTGCGGACTGGCGCAATCCTCGCTGGATCCTCGCGATGAAGTCGTTTGCGATCGCCCATGCGTCTCCCAGTGGTTCTCAAGGATGGTCGTAAGCGACAATGTCTTCAAGTGGTGGTGAAGATGAAATCGCATGTGCGGCGAGTCTGCCGGAAATCACTGCTGCTTCGACGCATCCTGCATCCAGTCCACATGTCGTCCAATCGCCCGCTATAGTCAGGTTGTCGTAGGTGTTATCCAGCGGCGATATGCGATACTTCTGGGTGCCCGGGAGCGAAAGAACGTAGCGCTCGCTAGGATTGACATTCGCAGTCCAGTGTTGAGATTCAAATAGAGCGTGATTCTTGCTGCGCGTTTTACGACCTGATGTTTTTTCCTTAGGATTCATCAAAAGGTCCCATCTGAATGTTCCGTGTCTTACAGCCTTTGGCCAAAGCTGGGCAATGTCGTTGTTGAGATAGCGAATTGCGTTTTCCTGAACGTCCCGCCGCCGCCGCTTGGGATAGGTGCTAGCAGTGATATCTCGGGGCGATATTGGATCCTTTAGCACGCTGCAGAAGTAGGCCATAGCTCTCGGGCTCACCTTCCAACTCTCTTCTCGAATCAAGTGGCTCATGTCCGCCCAGGTTTCGAAGGGATGCACGAACGCCGACAACGCCAACGGAGGATCGGGCCATCCTAGTTGCTCCATATCTTCGCGAAGCCAGATCTGAAAAGCCTGGGTATTTACCGTCTTGAGATGGGTCACCATGTCGCGCCAGCGCTGATCGCGTTGAATAAAGTCCTGGCACACGTATGGAAGGGCTCCCAAGCCGACGCCCAGGACGACGAAATCGAAATCATCTATCGCGCGCAGGGTCTTAGTCGCGGTTTTTATGCGGTCCCAATGCGATTCGAAGTCGCGCTTTTCGCGCTCAAACTTGCTTCCATCGACCAACTGTGAGTAGTCCGGTTTCGACGGCCAACACGGCAGCCCCCCAACGTCGATCAGCGGCGCGTACTCCTCTCCGTCCTTGGTCTTCGCTTGGACGTCGAACTCCAGTGCCTTTACGTAAGCGCGCTCTCCTTGTGCAAGGTCCTTGGCATCCGCCAATCTTACCGCTTCGAGGCGATGGAAAAATCTGAAAGCTACTCCTCGTTTCTTTAGAACCTCATACATAGGCGCGAAGACCGTATCGCCCATGCCAGCGTGCATTTTCCAGAAGATAGCGCCGCGCGAGCTAAACAGCATCCTCAATGCACCGCGGAGCGCGACACCCGCGCCGTGTCGCGGACGCTGATAGTCGCCATCTTCGTAGGCAAAAACAAGATCATAGGCGCCGCGGATGAAAGGCGACTCCAGTGAGCGCTCTGAAGCGCCACTAATTCGCAACCAATCGCGAAAGTCATAATCGTTGATAGCGTCGAAACCGCGCGGATCCGAAATCAGTCCGAAGCGAAGAATTCCTCGCATCGATGCCATCGCCAGATCTATACCTTGCCATAGCACCATCAACTCGGGATCGTTCTCAACAATGCTTTCGAGTTGACGGCGAGCGCTCGCCGCGATTAGTTCAATGAGTTGCACTATTCCATCCATTGGATAGATAGAGCGCGGTGCAAATACCAGTTCGAGCATCTCGACGGCCTCGATAAGAGCCGCCGTTGTCGCAATCCAGCCTAGCCCTAAGAGCCGTGCCATGCGTTTCGAAGGTTCGTCTCGCGCTTCGACGCCTTCCGAACTCGACTTAGGGGAGGGTCGCACCTTGGCGGTGTCGCGGCTGGCTTTAGTCGAACTCCGGCTGCTTCGATTCGCTTGCACCGCCAGGAGCAGCGTCCGCAAGATGCTAGCCGTGCGTGCGAGATAAGAAGTTATGGTAAAGGGATCGTTTTCGCTAAGAGGATCTCCCGGAAGGCCATCGCCCGGCGGAAAGTACGATAGGAAATTCCAATAGGCGCCGTTTGGCGATTTCTCGGCCAAGCCGATGAACGGCGCTGGAGAGAATGCGTCCCGCCAGTCCGCGATTCTGCATTTGCGCCGATCGCGCCCTAACTCTGCGTAGCACTCGCGTATCAACCGAAATGCATTCTCGTAGGAACCCATCCACAAATGAAGGCCGTGTTCCTCGATTCGATTAGCGGGTCCGCGGCCGGAGGCTCCTTTGCCGCCGAGACGCCATCCGAGCTGATAAATTGTTACCTGGTATTTGCCTTTGTGCGCGGGACGGCTAAGTTCGAAGGCCGCCGAAATCGAGGCACATCCGCCCCCGATGACCGCAACTTTGATCGGTTTCTGTTTGGGCAAGTCAAATTCCTCGCGGCGATCGGATTGCAAACATCTGTGAGCCGTACCGACGATCTAATAAGCGCGCGATTACGTCAATTTCGATCGCAAATGATTGTCCGAACCTCCGAAGGCTGCGCCACTATGAATCGGATAGCTTGCAATAACATCCCCTTTTATGTCTAAGTGCATGGTGGAGGAAGTATTTAAAAATACAAAACCTGGCTTCCTGGAGAGATAGTAAATGAAAAAATCATATATTACGGCTCTTTTCGCCGCTTTTCTGTGGATTGCGAATGCAACGGCCGCCTTCTGTAGTGATGTCACCGGCGAAGTTAGCGGGCCCAATGGTCCGGTCGCTGGGGCTCAAGTTACTGTCGCGGACTCGGGCGGAAACGTGGTTGGACAAGGGACGACCAATGACGCGGGCAGGTATTGCATCAGGGGCCTCACTCCAGGCGAGTACAAAACGGCGCTGAATCCTCCGACGGGCGCAGGGTTCCAACCGGGCGCGATCACCCGCACTGTTCCGAACGAAGGTCTGACGGAAGACTGGGCAGTGTCACCAGCCTCAGTTGCAGCTTCTTCGGCGAATTCGCCGGGCGCTTGCGAAGCGTGGTATGCGGGAGCGGCAGTCCCGATTATCGGGGCAGCCGCGCTGCTCGTTGCGACGGGTGCTGGATTGGGAATATGCGCCGCTGCGGGAGCATGTTTCAACGATGATGGGCACCCGGCGACGGCGTCAAAATAGATAGCGCGCGATTTTCTCCCTTCTCGCCGAGGTTGTTCGTTGGAGCCACCCGCCGGATTCGAACCGGCGACCTGCTGATTACGAATCGCTGTCCAAGCCGAAATCTGGTGACACGTGGTGACACAGCAATTCGCACAGTCGCATTTCTAGCCTTGTAAATCAAGGACACTCATTGCCAGCCCGCTGATTTTGAGTCACAATCATTGCCACTCAGATCACATTTCTTGGTGACACAGTGGTGACACAGAATGGCTGTATCGGCAGGCCGAATAACTGAAAAGATCGTCCGCTCGCTCAAGGCGCCGCACGCCGGAAGCCGCATTTTGTACGACGACGAGATCCCCGGTTTAGGAGTGCGCATCACAGCCAACTCTGTGATCTCCTTCGTCCTCGATTACCGGATAAACGAGCGAAAGCGTCGGTACACGATCGGCCGATATCCCGAGCTCAATGCCGCGGCTGCTCGCGAGGAAGCTATTCAGCTCCGAGGGGCTCTTCGCACGGGGGAAGATCCGCTCGCCGAGAAAGAGCATCGTCGCGAGGCGCCGACGATCGAAGATCTGTTCAACGACTACATGGAGCGGCACGCCAAGATTTATCTGCGACCCAACACAATCAGATCGAACGAAAGCATGGCGCGTAACGACATTCTCCCCAAGATCGGCAAGATCAAAGTCGCCGATCTGAAGCGCCGCGATGTTGAAGAACTGCACCAATCGCTCAAGGATTCGCCCTATCAGGCGAACAGAGTTCGCGCGCTTCTCAGCAAAATGCTGAATCTGGCGAAGAACTGGGAATGGCGTCCCGACAACCCGTGCGAGGGGGTCGCGAAATATCGCGAGGAGAAGCGCGACCGCTGGCTTTCGACCGAAGAAATCGAGCATCTTTGCGACGCCTTGGACAAGCATCCGAACCAATCCGCTGCAAATGCGATCCGTCTAATGCTGTTGACCGGTGCCCGAAAGGGCGAAGCGCTGACGGCAACCTGGGTTGAATTTAATCTGGAGCTCGGTGTTTGGACAAAGCCCAGCCATCACACGAAACAGAAGCGTACCGAACATGTGCCGTTAAGTGCCCCTGCCGTGCAACTTCTCGTTTCAATGAAAGAAAAAAGCGACAGCCCGTATCTCTTCCCCGGCGAAGTAGCCGGCAAGCCGACTCAGGAAATTAAGCGCGTGTGGATGGCGCTTTGTAAGCAGGCGCATCTGAAAAACGTGCGCCTTCACGACCTCCGGCATACATACGCAAGTCACTTGGTCTCGTCCGGAATGTCGCTCCCGATCGTCGGACGCTTGCTCGGGCACACTCAGCCGCAGACCACGGCGCGTTATGCGCATCTAGCCGACGATCCGCTGCGTCAGGCAACGAATCGTTTCGCTTCAATCGTGGCTGCCGCTCGTTCCCGCAAGCGGGCCGACGTTGTTCCGCTGCATCGCGACCGGAACACGTGACGGCTCGACCGCGCGCAAGCGTGGTCGTCTTCTGATCCGATCGGCTCTCGCTTCGGGGTGTTCACACGACGCGATCCATGCGTTAACGGACTCGAGACGGTAGAAGACTTTGCGCCCGAATTCGACACGTGGAGGACCCTCTCGGAAACGATGCCACCGGGCGACTGTGCGCTCTGAAACTCCGAGCGCTTGCGCCAAGTCCTTTGGTGTCAGGTAGCCGGCGAGAATCGATGAAAGCCGATCGGCGTCTTGAGACTCGGAACTCTGAATCTCGGGCATTTGAGTGATGCCTCCTTAACGTGATTTAGGAGATCGCCCACGCCCCGCAACCACACTTGTCCAGATACTCCGGATTGCAATGTGGGGGCCTAACGGACGTGAAAAAAGAGTTGGGTCGGCCGCGTCAGTCCAACCGTCGGATATCTCCGACCATTAGAAAAGTGTGCATGTGCAGATTCGGCACACACACTTCGAACGTTTCGATGTCACTCGCGGAAATCGACGGTCATCGCTGATCGTTCGCATCAGCTCTCTTTGAGAGAACTGGTCGCGGGATCGGCGTTGTCGCTAAGCCGGAGCACGATTGGCACGACATCAACGTCGCTCAGCTTTCGCGCCCCTAGTAACCAACGCGGTGCCAACGGCCGAGAATGCTAGCGCGGATACAATCGGCCGACGTTCGGCCTGTATCAGCGTGTCCATGATCTGCTTGCCTTGAAGTAATGTTCAGACTCTCTTGACGTACTAGCAATGTTCAAATAGAACATAAAGAGGATGAATCACAGAAAGAGAACACAGAAAAGGAGAAAAACGATGAGTTTCGATCAATTACCTGAGGCGGCCACGTCCCAAGAGTTCGCCGACTTTTCTCGGGTCCCGGTGACGACCGTCGAGAAAGAAGCGGAGGCCGGACGCCTACCAGCGTATCGGATAGGTGATGAATGGCGGATCGTTAAAAGTAAGTTGCTGATGGGCGGTGGCGGTTCTGCCCTTCCGACAAGTGGGCGACCAACTGGCGGAACGCCAGAGAACGGCGACGACGATGGGATTCAGATCGGGGAGTTTTGCCGCGTCGACGACTTCGAGTACGTGTGGCCGGATCGAACCCCCGAATCTTACCAGGACGTGTACGAGGCCGACGCGACGGTAAACAGTAGGGCAGTCCGCGTGCGGATCGGATCAACCGAACGCGAAGTCGCGGGTCTTAAGAATCGCCTCAAAGTCACCGTGTTTCTCGACGGCTTGGCGACGTTTGAGTTCGCCGGAGCAAACGACGTGGAGAGCACCGGGTTGGTCGCTGGCATCATAAAACCCGATGGCGACTCCCAGCGGCACCTGCGCATCACCGAACCCATACCGCGGCGCTACCACCGATTTCGCGTCGCCCCGTACAATCAGGTAGTTCAGGGCAAACATGCGGCGTCTGGACTCGCCGTCATAGCCGACCGTAATGATCTCGGAACGCTCGGGCGCCATGCCCTGATCCGTTGGGCTTCGAAGCAGGAAGCACGCGCCGAGTTGTAACCCTATTGCGACTCCGCACGAGAACTGGCTCGTCTGCAAGGTCCTTTGAAAGACCCGTTGCCTGCGGGAGAGTCCGCAGCTACCAAATGAGTAAAGGCTCGGTGCGATTCCCTCTCCAACTCTTTGCTAGCCGGCTGCATGCTGCCGGCGATAATGCGCGGCGACCCGCATTCGATTGCCGCAATCGGTGGTGCTGCACCAGCGTCTCGTGTGATTCTTGGACGTGTCGTAGAAGAAAGTGCCACAAGCGGGATTCGCGCATCGTTTGACGAGTGCGAGATCTCCGTGACAGAGCAGATCGCTCGCCGACTGCGCGATCGGCACCATCAACTGCTCGGGCTCGTGCAGATCCAGGCGGGTCATTTCCTCAAAGCGCCCCGAGCTTCGCGCGCGCAGCACGCAGGCCGGACGCTTTTCAATCATCTTATTGATCGCTTCAAGTGATTCCCGCGGCACTGGCCGGTGTGTCGCGAGCTTTTCGGCCATTGCGAGCAGCGCCCTGCGCAAGGCGAGCGCGTCTTGAAAAACGCGTTCCACCGCATGCCCGCTTCCCCACAGCTTCGGAGCGTTCTGCAACTGCGCTCGATTGAGAAGCCGCGATTCGCCAAGCCAGTCAATCAGATCGGCGAAACTCAGGAGCGAATCGATGCGGCGTCCGCCTTCCTTCGTGAACTCCGTGTTAACGAAGTCGAGGCAGTTATAATAGCCTACAAACTGAAATTTCTCGCCGCGAGCCATTTTCTTAGCTTTACCCATTCGCCGGAATCGTCTTCTAATACCTCAATTATTGTTGACGTGTTAGGCCGGGGCGACTATTTATCCACAGGCGGTAGCGGAGCGGAGGCGGTGATGGGAAACATCCGCTTGGGAGTTCGTCATGATTGGCCAGTCTGTACCGATGCGCCGGATCATGAGCCTGATCGAACGTATCGCCTCCTCCGATGTGCCTGTTTTGATCACCGGCGAGAGCGGGACCGGAAAAGAGATCACGGCTCAACTCATTCACCAGCTCTCGTCGCGTAAGGACGGTCCGTACCTGGCCCGTCAACTGTGCCGCGATTCCTGAGACGCTGATCGAGAGCCAGTTGTTTGGTCACGAAAAGGGCGCGTTCACAGGCGCGGATCGTCGGCACGAGGGACTCTTCGAGAGTGCGTCCGGCGGAACACTCCTCCTCGACGAAATTACGGAGATGCGATGCGAAACGCAGGCCAAGCTCCTTCGTGTGCTTGAGGAGGGAACGGTGCTGCGGATCGGTGGTGCGAAAGAGATACCCGTCAACGTGCGGGTGCTGGCGGCGACGAACCGTTCAATCGACCGGGCGCTCCGAGACGGGTCGCTACGCGAGGACCTGTACTTTCGGCTGAAGGTTTTTTCAATTCATCTTCCGCCTCTCAGAGAGCGTATCGAGGACCTGCCCTTCTTGATCGAGCATTTCATCCAAAGAACGAACGAAAAGCATGGCAGGCGGATAACGAGCATCGATGATGAGTGCCTGAACGCGCTCGCCGCCTACTGGTGGCCGGGCAACATTCGCGAATTGAAACACGCAATCGAGCATGCCGCAATTGTCTCCGAAACGACTCAGTTGGCGCTCAGCGACCTGCCCTCAGAGATTGAGGCGAGCGCCCGGCCGGACAGTTCCTTCATTGTTCACCTGGGTTCTTCAATGAAAGATGTCGTCGACGAACTGATTTGCCGCACGGTCACATACGCCGGCGGCAACAAAGTCCGCGCTGCGAAGATTTTGGGCGTCGGCCGCCGCACGATTTACAGTCCGACTTGAACACTACGATGGATACGAAACGAACGGCCGCGTGAACGGTCACCCATACCGCAACGGCCGCAATGGCCTGAGGTGACGGCGCGATCGCGCCGCACGTCGTGCGGCCTTGGCGCGCGCAGCGCGAACCCGGCCGAACTGTTTCTCTAAATTCCGAAAGCTGCCTATGAACGGGAGTTTTCTTTCGCCACAGTTTTTCTTTCGTCGCCTTGCGGAGCGCTTGGGTCCGAGGCCGCGCAATGAATTTAGAGTTCTAAGAACCATCGGGACTCGAGCCTGGCTGATTTCGTCGCCAGCTAGGTGTCCGGGCAGTGCGTTCACGAACTCCGGGCTGTCGAGCAGCCTGCCGACTTCTTTGCCGATATAGCGGCGGAGTTCGCTAGGGGAATCGGTGACCTCCTCGACAACCGTAGGGCGGCCGTCAAGAACTGTTATAATGTCTTCGAGGTCACTTTCTGCATAGAAGTCTCCTTTCCCTCTTCCGCGGAATGCCTCCAATTTTGTCCCGATGAAGTACGGAGCGGTCACGACCCTCAACTCAAACCCGTCGAGCCCGACGATCGCGGTAGATTCAATAGCAGGGACATGCAACCCCGGTTCTCTCTCAAGCTGGATTGCGAAATCAATCGCTGCACACCCGCTCCCAGCTTGATTCTTGCCGAAGTCTTGCGGCCAATTGACTCGTGACGGATGCTGGATCAGCCAAGCTGAGAAACGTTCGATCCTGTGCCGGAGCATCCTATCCTAGAGACAGCGGCAGGTCTGCCCACGGCTCATGGCGAGATAATTTTCGCTTCACAAGAAGTAAAGAGGATGGCTGTATCTATAAGAGCTCTTTATAGATGCGGCCTCCAATCGCGTTCAGCGTTACTCCAGAATTGTTACCTGCGCTATTGTAGAGAATTATTCTTTAAGATTTGCTGTTCTTTTGTTGTAAGTGGCGCATATGTAGTTGTAATTGGAAGATTCGGAGCCACGGCCGCATGCGGATTCGCAGTCGGTGGAAGGCTCAGGATCTCATCAGTCAAGAATTTGCGCGATTCGGGTGTATGTGCATTAGAAATACCAATCAAAGCTTGCTTACTCAGCGCCAGAGCGCGTGGCGGTCCAATTAAGCGTTCTGCAGTTTTAACATTGGCAGTGTTTATTAGAGTCTCAACTGCGGCGCTAGACTGTGTGCGATTTGCCAGTCGACCTAAGGCAGTGGGTGCAACCAGCTTGATGCTTATCAACGTCCTCATTTGATCAGCAAGTCCAGGGTGAGGACCCGGAGCAATCGCAGGCAGCGGAAGATTCAGAGCGCGCTTTATCAGGGCGGCATCGTCAGTGTTTCCGACACGGGAAAGCACTTCTATGCTCTGAGGCCAAAACTCATTCGGTGGCCCTTTTAACAGGCCGCGAATTGAATCGAGGTCCGCCGTTGAAAGACGATTGATTTGATCCTCGGGAGTCTTTTCCCAGGGAATGCCCACAACTTCAAATGCGGCCACCGTCAAGTGAGCCTTTTGGGCGGCATCTTTCACCTCCTGATTCAGGTCGGCAGACGATGGTGCAGATAGAGGTTGCACAGATGAGGGCGCGATTTCCTCGGCAAGTAAACCGCTCCGCAATGACGTAGAGTGTGCAAGCAGCACGGCTGGAGCCGTACCATGAGACGGGACGACCGACACGAGCGTCGACTGCTCGTAACTCAAACACTCAGAATTCAATTTGCCGGAATGGCCTTTCCCGATCTCCCAAAACATGAATCGGAACCCCTCGTCCTGCGGGGCGCCGACGTCTGTTGCTGGGTACTCTGCGGAGTGTTGGAGTCCAACCACGTGACCCCTTTCGTGTATCCATATCTGGGAATTATAAACCTTCATGCTGGCGCTCTGGATTATGACAACCGAAGGTTCTCCATGACTGGGGGAGGTACAACCAGCGGCGTATTCAGTCCCTTCACAATTCATACCGTCTACGACAAAAATGTTAGCATTGGGAGCGTATTGTCTTAGGTTTGCCACCAAATCCTCGAAGTTACCAGTGGACTGAAGACCGGGGTTTGTGAGTACGTTCCCGTTTCTAACGAATCGTATCGCAGGGCAACTAACGTCCCAAGGATAAACCTTCGACTTGATTATGTCATTCATCCCAGAAACGATGTTGTCAGCTTCGGAATTTGAAAGAGGCACCACCGAGCTTGAAGCGATCGTTAGTTCGTGCACGTAGACGGTCTGTGCCTCTACCACTGTCGTCGGGGCCCATGACGCCAAAAATGCAATAACAAAAACCCATCGTCGTTTCATAACTGGTAGCTCTCGCTTATGCATCCTGCTCGCTTAACTTCAGCGCGGTTGGAACGTGGCGGAGCAGTTGTGCCGAACTCTCATGGCGCACCCTCGTGAGACCGCAACCACTCGTAAAGACGGTCCTTTTCCAACCTGGAGACAGGCTACTTTCCATGAGCAGCGGGCTGTCCTCCGTGGGCGGGAGCTTGCTGTCCGCGAGCAGGAGGTTGCCCTCCGTTAGCAGCAGCGGATCCAGGAGCAGCTGCCTGGGTGCTTGGCGTTAAGTTCACGTAGATGACTTCTTCTGCTCCGGCTTGATCTCCGACTAAAAGGCGCCCCGACTGTCCGCTACCTAAGCCGATTTCGAAGCTGACAAATAAGTCGGTTTGGGTCGCTTTGGTGATCTGCACGTTATTGTCCACTATTACAGCATAGTAGGGAGGAGTACCTCCTACGGCCTTGATAACGGTACTCTTTCCATCCTCCACGGAAACATGGTCTGACGGCTCTACTTGGAACGCAACCTTCGTCAGCGGCTGTTGGGGAGCTGAGTCAGTGCTGGCAGAAGGAGCCGCAGCAGGTTTTGCTGAAGGGCCGTCCGAGGTCGGCGTGGTACCGTCGCCTGAACCGCTATTACCGGTCTGCCCACTGCCGGTCGTCGAACCTGTGCTGCCAGACTTTTTCGTCTGCTTAGCAGTTGATTTGGTGGTGGAAGGAGACGAACTTGTCTCGTCCACGGCCTTCAGGGCCAGGCAGTCTGGAAAGCCATACTCTGGCAAATGTATTAATGCCAAATCACCGTTCAACTGCGCCGTAGTAGTCTCAAGGTTCGTCAAGTTAGCGTCACTACACGATACTGCAGCGCCTTTTGGAGGCGCAGTCGCCGTTTTACTCGAAGTCCCACTTACCACTGTCACGCCCTTCTGAATTTGGTCGGCATCAGGAACACCGCTCTGGGCCGCAGTAAATGCGCGGATATCAATATTTTGCACAGTAGCGACGATATCTATCGGTAGCGCCTGCAAACGCTCTTGTGCAAAATCGGCTCGTTGTTTCGCGATCGTGTACTGAGCGACAGCTAGGCTCCCATCTCCACTCAGATCTGAGTCAGATTGGAGACAGGCGAGCAGAACAGGATCTACGGGGGGAACAGCAGTCAGCTTCGCAAGAGTATTCTCCAAAGGAGCAGACTCGCCCGCGACACACTGCAACTGAACGGTGGCGTCCGAGTACGCCTTAGTTTTTGGTTTGTTATACAAGGCAAACTCCAGACCCAGCCCTCCCGTAGAAGCTGTCGCAAGACTAACGGCAGCTACATCGCTCGCTCCCGCAGTCGCCAGACCGGAGGCGGCTGCGGCTAGTGCAACGATACCAAAGCCCGCTAGAAGTTGCTTCTTCTCACGGCAATCCAGAAACTCTCCGAAATTGTTGCGAGTTTCGGTAGTGCACTCGACCGCCTGTTTAATGGTACCGTCGTCGACTTGAATACTGGGATCGCCGAAAGTTGAAAGATCCTTACAATCTGTAGGCTTAATCTGTGGGCCGAGACAATCTGAATGGACAAAACCCGAAGTCGCTGGACCGGGAGGATATAACTCCATCATCGTACAACCCGAAATGGGTAAGACGCTCACCAAGAAAACGAACACACTTGAACTAGACTCAAATCGGAACATGCACCCCTCCTTTCTAAGATCAAAACGCCACTAATTAGCGAACGCGAAGACCTGGACCTCGCATCCACGAAACGGCTGTTCGAAAAGAAACCAAGCGCCCCCGGAGATCTCTCGGCGGTTGGTATCATCTTGTCACGTGTAAGTCAAAACGGGCCGATCTCGATTTCGAGGGCCATCCGAGATGCGCAGAAAGCTTCGAGAATCATGGTGCTCAACTACCGAACATGCGCGATTCGTTCTCGCTATTCGGCCAGATTCTGAGCGAGAGAGGTCCGCGAAAGGCTCCAACTTTAAATTTGTCTGCGTAAGGACAAACCTGTTGCAAACGCAAATGTGGGTCGTGCGCTTTTGCTCGATCGAAGTCTGGCTCTTGCCGCGTCGTTTCACTCACGAAACCGTCGCTATTCTCCTCGGGACTTCAGACTGAAGATTGACGGTTTTACCGCAAAGCGTCCCGAAAGGACGCTTCTGAATCAGGCACGTTCGTTCAGCTTGCTTAGTTTGCCGGACCCGAATTACCTGATCAGAGATCAACGTTCGAGCTTAAATGGTTGAAAACCCAGGATGGAGTCGTCCAAAGGCAAAGATCTGGCGCGCGCCGGGCGATATTAGTCGGAGGACAAGTAGCCGACGGTTTGATGTCGTCCATAATCCGACCGCGCTTAAGGCAATTCACCGAAGCATTCCCGTAGGACACTGGTTCCGCGCTATCTGCTGCGCGCCCGTGACACTCCTGCCACGCCGACTGTTGCAGCCGGATTGAGGCAATGAAAATCGCGGGTTGTAGCTGCAGACCAGGAAGATCGTTTCCATCCCCGATACTACTTCGCAAACCGCAGTGTGAGCATTCTATTGATTGCCGGGTCCACCGATGCGGTCCGATCAGCAGTGCAGATATCGATGCGTGTGTATCCTTTACCTGTGAACGCAGAGCCCGTGTCAACCACCCGAAAATCTATCCGCTTCTTGTAACTGCTCTCGATCTCAGGAATCGTCACCCTTGTCCCGTAAGGAATTTCAAGATCCTTATCCATCGCAACCGAAACATAGTCCGCCTGCCCGTTAAGAAAGTCTTGCAAGGTTTGCAGCGGTTTACCGCACCTATCCTTGAAGCCGCCTTCTAAGGGGCTAGGATCGGGGTAGTATCCAGTCCCTCTGCTCTGATAGGTCCTAGTGGCCATATCATTCCATGCTCCTTGGATTTTCCGTCTTGTTAGTCTTCTCGTCCAACTCGCGTTCTAACCAGAAAACCTTCCCAACAAGCGTAGCGGCCTTTGACCCTTTCGTTTCTTCGATGTCGTGGTCAGGGCGTCCATTAATTTGGAAACACCTGCATCCGCGATCCGGCGCCGCCGGCACAAATCTGGTGGCTCCCGCTTCGTGTTCACCTACACTGCTGATGAAATCTTTCCTGCCGATCTGCCTTCCCTTCGTACCTCGGATTAATGGTTGGATCTGTTTGCATGTTGGCAAAGTGAACAGCGAAAAGCACGAACTCACCTTGGGCGATCTAGTTGGCGTGCTAGATCGTTGATGTCATTTGCGATGAGATCGAACGAAGCGTCGGGGCTCAGGTCTGGTACTCTTTCCGTGCCAAACTCCAGAGGCCGCATTACGTACGCGGTCTTCAACCCCATCGCCTTTGCAGCCTCTAGGTCATACTCGTGAGCAGCCACCATCATAATATCGCTGCAATGCATCCCGAGCAGATCAATGGCCATCAGGTACACTTCCTTATCCGGCTTGTAGTGTCTAACCAATTCGGCGGACAGGATACAATCCCATATAAGTCGTGTATTCCTTGCGAGATTTATCAACAACGCGACGTTGCCATTGGAGAGCGTCGAGACAACGAAGCTTTGGCGCAATTTCGTTAGCCCCCGGGCGGAATCCGGCCAAGGTTCCAGTCGATGCCATACTCTGTTGAGATTATCCTTCTCGTCTTCACTGAAGTTCGCAATACTGAATTTGGCGAGCATCTCATCCAAGACAACCCGGTGCAGCGCGTCTAGGTTAAGCCACGACACGTGACCTCGCGTTACGCGCTCTATAAACCTTGAGCAGCCACTACTCCAGTCATCGGCGAACTCGTCCCAGTTAACATTCAATTGCTTCGAGTTACCCAAACGCAGTCCTTCACGGATGATCGAACCACGCCAATCGACCAGAGTTCCGAAGACATCGAAGACAAGCGCTTTCACCGACAATAGCGGCGGAGGCACCAGTGTTATATCCCGGCTTTGCGCAGGTAAGAGAGTCCTTTTACTCGCAGCACCGTAAACCTTCGTTCGTGTTCACCTTCGCTTTATCAGTTCGAGGGCGCTCCCCCTATCGATGCCACGGCTAGCTCTCATCGTATATTGTGAGCGTCCAATATTCAGCGAGGAGGGGCGAATCTTATCCGCGTTTCGGACCACGACCAAACGCCGCTTTTGCAGAAACGCCTGCGTTCGCTAATCATGATGTATGCGTTTACACTAAATCTCAATCAATTGAATTTTCCGGTGTCGAGCCACTCTTGTTTGACCATTGTCCACCAATCCACCGCCAATCCAGCGAGTACATATTCATAAGACATATATGCATAACCGTTGACACCCCAAGCTGGACCCCAAGAATTACGAACGATCAATGACCCTTTGACACCGTTAATAATGTGATTGTCATCGTACCCGACTGCAGCTATCGCGTGCGACCCTGTGGGTTGATGTCCCGCAGCCGGATAAGCAACATCACCGGTCGAATTGTCAAATTCATCGTATGTAGGAAAACCAAACATAGCAGGTAGACCCCCCGCTAGTGCAGTCTTTATGTTCACTAAAATCTCGGTAGTGGGAACGTTATTTGGGTCCAGACGAAATGGTTGAATCGCAGCGTAGTTTCGCCCGTACGCATAGCAAAACGCTGACGGTTCTTGATCGAAAAGCTGGTTGAATCCAGCGGCGGCGCCGTTGTAAGGCCACACATCTTCTGGTGGCGCTCCAAAGAGTTGAAGAGTCTCAGCAGTGGTTCTTAAAAAAGCGCCCGTGTCTCCTATGGCTCCCACTAGATTCCTAGTCACCTTGTATATAAACAGCCGCGATGGATCGACATAGTTACCGTTGGTTACGAGCTCGAAATAGTCAAGTAGTCCAGCCGCGGCGTTCGCTGTGCATGAGCCCAGCAAACCCTGGTCTAGTACCGGCGGAAACTTAGCGCGAAGATCTACGTTCACCGGTAGCGCATTAGCCGCCTGCGGTGCGGCAAGCGCCTTTCCGAAACGCGTCTTGGAAATTAACCCCATTACGTCTCGCGACTTATAGCCTCAGTCTTCAGCGCGTGGTACATCGGGCAGATATCCCCTTCCGTGTCCTGAGTTTGAACTGCTCATCCGTGCCCTCCTCTTTTAGCATTTTCTCCGAGCAATACTTACGATAACAATTCGGTCGCACCTTCGATCAAGCGGCTAACGATGTCGCACGATTTGGATCGGTAGTTCCCGAACCTTCAAAATAGAAAACGCTCCAGCGTTTCCGATTGGTGGAGAAGAGCGGCCTGCAACGGCTACCAACCATTGAAACCGCTTGAACATCCCCCCATTAAACTAACGTTGCGCACGATAACAACAAGTGGGCACTGCTAAGTCAAGCATTCTTTCGCCAATTTATTTCAATCCCGAGCGCCCGATGATCATTAACTGCACGCCAGATTCACGCGCTGAGGATGCTGTTGTAGGGCTGCCCAAATCTGGAACGCTGGAAATTAAGTTGCTCCATTTGTAGATTGTTGGGTCCAGGCCGCGGATAGCAGGAGTCAAGAAGACAATGCAGCGACGCATCGATATGATCCGAAGCGAACTGACGAACCTCGCGGTGCAAAACGCTCTCGGGCCCTCGAGCCTTTATTTGATAGTTGCGGAATCAATGCATTCGCTCAGCAGTTGCTTAAGTGTCTTGAGGTCTCGAATTGATTAGAAAATTCCTCATACGGAAGGTTTCTCAAGTTTGTGGGTAGGATGCGAACTCCTTATGTGTGTTCCTCCTGCAAGAGCGAGTCGCTCTCAAGGGTTCAAAAACAGATACTAGGGTCAGGACCCATAAACTGAACGAAAAACCCGGAGACGACTTCGAGCCCAGAACGGACCTCAATCAGCCGGTCGGTGGCTTGCCGGTGTACACCGCCAGTTGAGCGTGGAAGGCCCGCTTGTAACCGGGCCGCGCTTCGCCGCGGGCGACATAGGCAGCCAGGTTCGGATATTCGTCCAGAATGCCCGATGATTTCAACCTGAGCAGCACCGACACCAACAAATCTGAAGATGCGCTCATCAGCTCCTAGGGCATGAGGCGTCCGCGGCGCACCGTAGTGGGCCGCGTCTAGGACAGAGAAAGGTGCACCTTGACGACTCGAGGGCATCCTAAACGGCGAACGTACGCCCGTCCTCAGCCCGGCGCTCTTCCGTTTCGGCCTGCGGGTGCGATCGAGATTCCTTTGTGTAGAAAGAACTCACCGTGTCTCTAAGGTTATCTCAATCGCGAGGGGTGAACAGGGCCCCTAGAAGGCCAAGCCGCTCCGGGATTCTTCGATAAGACCGAAGACTCTACGGAAGTTACCGCTCAGGATTAGTTGCTGGGGGGACTTGCCGTCTAGCGCTCTGATCGGGGTCCGAAACCACGCCCGAGTTCCCCGCAGATCTTCACGCATTATCTCGAAAACCTCTTGCGTCAACGAAGCGAGGGCGGCGAGCTTTTCCTGGTGCACCGGCGATGCGCCAAAGCGGGAAATTGTTGAGGCGTCCCTATCCAGATAACGCGCGATGTCGCTTACGGTCCAGTCGAGCAGATGTGCGATCTTCGCCGCTTCGTATCGCCCGTTCTCGTCTGTTGCATCTCTCAAGATTCGCGCTTCGTGGAACGCGGTCGCGGCTTGTGTGTGCGATCTGGCCATCGCTCGGCCTCCGGAAGTTTGGCGGTTGCCTCTCTCTCTAAGGTCAGCTTATCGTCACGGACTTAGCAGGTCAAACGCATATAGACAGCATCTTGAAAGCATGAGAAATTATCGTGGAGTCCACCAGCGAGGCGTGGAAAAAATACGGTCGGCGAGTCGGACGAATGAACGCTCAAAACACGAAAGCTCTGGTCGAATCGTTTCCGGTGCTGTACTGCGGAGCCGACCGTCCGAGGGCCACCGACAGCGCTCCGCGATTCTTCTTCGAATGCAGAGACGGTTGGTTCAATCTCATTTTCCGACTATCGGAAAAACTGGAGCGCAGCGCACGCCGTTGTGGCGCTGCGCCGGATTCAACAGATTGGCCGCGTGCACTTCAAGTCAAGGAGAAGTACGGAACGCTGCGGTTCTATGCGATGCCTGCGACGGACGAGTTTTCAAGGCTAATCGACGAAGCTGAAAAACAGAGCGCGAGAATCTGTGAACTTTGCGGCGGGCCCGCGAAGCTCCGAGAAAAGGGACGCTGGTATAAAACCTTTTGTGATCCATGCGCAAGCGAGTCTGGGTATTCTGAAATTCGGCGTCCTTGAAACTGCGTCTGCGCGGCCTCAGGATCGCGCCCGCTGGAAATGACCGACTCATTGCGGGCGGCTGTGTCCCGCTATCGAGCAGGCCTTCCTGATTGGCCCCGGGCGAACAGAGCCCTCACCTCATCCGACCGGAAGCGGACATAGTGGCCTAACTTTACGGAGGGCAATTCGCCGAGCCTAGCTTGTTCTCTTACCCATGACTCGGGAACGTTTAAGATTTTCGCCATCTCAGGGGCGGTCAGCAATTGACCGGAAGGTTGAGAGGCGGGGTCGCTGTCGGTCGGTTGGCGTAGGAGCATCGATAGCAAGACACTTTCAAGAGCTTTGAGCGTGCCGATGCGTGATGCGAGCTGGATGTAGAGTTGCTGGATGGCTCCGCGCGTTAGCCCAACGGAGCGTGAAGGATCGGCGAGCAGATCATCAATGGTCACAGGCGCTACAGGCGTTTGTGGCATGGGGATAGCGGTACCTCTCAGTGTTTTCGCAGTCGTTCTATAATAGTTCGCGAACTCGTCTCCCGGCGACAAGCGGCGTCCTTCGGCGTTTTTTCAGGTTGATGATTCGGCACAATTGTGGCACATTTATGTCAATGCTGAACGCTCTGTATGTAACACGAAATGATGAGGGACCGGAATTCGAAGAAAGGGTAACCGCAGCTCTGCGGTCGGCTCATTTGCGGAGGCTTCCGGTAGCAAAAGCTGTGGCCGGCGTACGGCCGGACACCGCTCCCGATTTAATCGTAGCCGGGCTGGCAAGTATGGAACCGCTGTGCTCGAAGTCAAGGGATTGCGTCGCAGGTTTCCTGGAATCGCGATTGTGATTACGAGCCGCAAGCTCTCCGGAGAGATTAGTGCCCAACTTTATCGTGCAGGAGCAACGGCAGTGGTTCCGCTGGGTGCCCTTGACGATGCGATTGCTAATCTTGCGAAGGTGTTCCAGGCGGGAAAGCCGAAAGACGACCGCGCACTAGAGATCGTGGTCGAGGAGTTTCACGATAAGGCCACGGGCCGCCTAGACTCTGATGCGGTGGCGCGCGGTCTTGGCATTTCTGTGAGCGGATTAGCGAAGGCGGTGGGACTAACCCCGTCGGCGCTGTCGAAACGGCCGCATGCGAGGGCGGCCCAAGACGCTCTTCGCGAGATCGAATTTGCGGTGGCTGCGCTGCGGAGGCTTCTGGGTTCCGACGCGCGGGTGCTCGCGTGGCTCAATGCGCCGCATCCTGACCTAGGAGGAGACGCCCCGTTGGCTCTTCTTACGAAGGGCTCGGCCAAGGATTTGGCCGATTACGTCAGAGGCGCTCTCTCGGGTCAGCCCACGTAGTGCGCTCGACCAGAACAATGCAGTGCTCAAACTTACTTTTCAGAGGACCGGTATTTTCGCCGTGAGATCCGAGCAAGTTTCGTCCGCGCTGAATATCCTACTAGTCTTGGTCCTCGTTCTTACGGGACTCGGGATACTTGTTTACCTACGGAAGAAAAGGGCCGCAGCGAAGTCTACTACGTCGCCGGCCACTGCTGCTTCCGTTGCAGCTGTTCCTCTGACGGCCAGGGATTCAATGAACAAATTGGCTGATCAACCTAGGCCTGAACTTGAGGCTGGTGGGCGCGTTAAGGGGATGTGCAGTAAGTGCAGAGAATGGTTCTATTTTGCCGAGGGGGCTCCATTAACACACCACGGCCGCCCCTTAATCAAAGTGACGGCGCTGAATTCAGCGTATAAATTGGCCGGCGCTACCATCGACGCTGTTCCTGAACCTACCGCACCCGAGAGGATCAAGCGTTCAGTCGAACGGTCAAGAGAAACACCGATCTACGCGATTGCTGAGCTGCCGATGAGGTCCGCAAAGCCAGAATTCAAGATTGAAAATGTGAATGCAGCCCCTTTCAGGAACATGGTTACATCCGCGGTGGCGGGCAACGCTGATTCATTCAACTACTGGCGCGAACGACTCCGCTCGACCGGTGCAACTGACGCTCACGAATACGTGGCCCGAGCGATTTACGCCACCTATGCGGCCGGAGTAATCGTGCAGTGTAGCTCGGGGTTGCCATTCCTTTCGAGCATAGTGGAGGGAACTACGCCCGGTAGCCGAAAAAACATACCGGGACTAGAAGAGCGATGGCAGAAAGCGGTGAGCGCAAGAGATTCCGTCATGGCCATAATTCAATCCTGCCTCGATGTCATTCGCGATTTTCTCAGCAGCGGAACGCACGCGCAGATGACTTTCCTGTTTGAGGCCTCAAAGCCGTTTAGCACATTAAATGCCTTGGCCCAAGACAATCTGCTGAAACTCAACACATTGTACCAAATACAACAGCAAGGAATCGCTGACGTCACGTCACTGTTAAACTACATCGATTCGGCGCTTTCCTGGGTGGCAAAGGAAAATCTGGAAGTTGTAGCGCTGATACAAGTTGCTGCAGTTCTTGAGCAGCTACGCGAGAACATCCTTCCATTTCCAATTTTCACGACCATCGCAATAAAGTTGGCGACGCTCATTCAATTGGCGAAGGGATCGCTGGGCGAGGAACTGAAGGCGTCGGTCGAGGCGCTTGCAAGTCAAGCTGCATCTGCAGTCCCTGCGGACCGAATCGAGTTTGCGGAGGTTGCTCACGCGTTCAGCGATGCCCCGCTGACGCTCCCACAGTTTGTTCAGATCTCGGAAAGCGGGATTGCGATTTCATATTCCGAACGCAATGGGCTCGTGGTTAGCGAGAGTAATTCAAGTCGCTCGGGGTCTTCGAAATTTGAGTCAACCGGACCTTCCTCACGAACATCCGCGAATAGTGGAGTGCGAAACCTGACGGACGCGATCACTGAACTCGACAAGATGATCGGCCTCGAGAGTGTGAAGCACTCGGTGCACGAGCTTAAAAGCCTCGTCGAAATCGACGCTGAGCGGCGGAGTGCCGGACTTCAGTCCGCCATGCCTTCTCTTCACGCTGTGTTTTCCGGGAATCCGGGGACGGGCAAAACCACGGTAGCTCGCACATACGCGAAAATACTTGCGGAACTCGGCTACTTGACTTCGGGTCATCTGATCGAGAGCGATCGGAGCACCCTCGTGTCCCAATTTGTGGGCGATACAGCTCGCAAGACGACGGAGTTGTTGCAGAAGAGCATCGGTGGAGTCTTGTTTATTGATGAAGCGTACGCCCTAAAGCAGAACGAATCGGACGCATTCGGGCAAGAAGCGATCGACACTCTATTGAAGTTCATGGAAGACCATCGCGAGAATTTGGTCATCGTCCTTGCTGGCTATGACAACGAAATGGATCGGCTCCTCGGGTCCAATCCCGGCTTCAAGAGCCGCTTCAATCAATACATTCATTTTGACGACTACAACGACGAACAGCTTGCAGCGATCATGACCTCAATGGCTGCAACCCAGGGTTTCACGATATCAGCGGACGATGTCGCATCGGCAGTCGAGCTGCTTTCCCGCGAACGTGCCGGGACGAACTTTGGCAACGCGCGCGCTGTGCGCAATGTTCTTGATCAAGCGATCCGACGGCAGGCGGTAAGAATCGCGTCGCTCGCAAAAGGGGTGAGCCACACTCGCGAACAACTTAGTATCCTTGAGCGCGGAGATCTCCTGGGCGAGGCGGCACTGGCCAAAACCAGCGGCGAAGATGAGCTAAATGCTCTTACGGGTCTGGAGAACGTAAAACGCACCATCCGCGAATACAAGAACCAGATCGCTGTCGCGAAGATGCGCGGTCAGGATGCGCGCAATACTATTCAGCCATATTTCGTAATGCTCGGGAATCCTGGAACTGGGAAGACAACGGTTGCGCGAATCCTCGGCAGGATTTTTAAGGAACTCGGATATCTGCCGAGCGACCACGTCGTGGAGGCAGACCGAGAAGACCTCGTCGCTGGGTTCGTAGGCCAGACTGCCATCAAGACAAAAAAAGTCCTGGAACAAGCCTTGGGAGGCACCCTCTTCATTGACGAGGCCTACAGTCTGACTACGAATCGCGGAGGCGGAGAGGATTTCGGCCGGGAAGCTATCGATACGCTGCTCAAGTTCATGGAAGATCAACGCGGGCGAATGATCGTAATCGCGGCTGGTTATGATCGCGAGATGCGAGACTTTCTCAATTCTAATCCCGGACTGCGATCGCGATTTACGAACATCATCCAATTTTCGGACTACTCGACGGACGACTGCATCCAAATCTTTGCCGCGCTGTTGAAGAGTCAAAAGCTCTCAACCATGGATGAAGCAAACGCAACGCTCGCAACAGCATTCAATGCGTTGCGGCAAGCGCCCAATTGGTCTAATGGCCGCGACGTTCGGACATTCCTGGAATTTGTCTTGCGTGCACAGGCGGAACGCGTCATCACAACGGGTTCGCCACCAAATGTCATCGCAGAAGCCGACATAGCGACCGGGCTTCGCGTCTTTCTGGATAACAAAAATACTGGCGCATCGGTCAACTGACCCCTTGGCTTCGCATAGACCGCCCGAACTGACGGTGCCGTCGCGGGCGGAGAGCGTCGCGCCGCCCTGCAACAGGAGTTCGTGCTGCTGACGAAGAAGTAACCGGGGCCGATCACTTCTTTGTCCCATACCACAGACCTCAGAGGAGACGCACCGTTGGCTTTTCTTACGAAGGGCTCGACCAAGGACTTGGCCGATTACGTTAGAGGCGCTCTTTCGGGTCAGCCTACCTAGTGCTCCCTGAAGACGAGTCGAGACCGATCGGGCAGGCCCAATCCTCGGCGTCGCCCTGTCGACCCGTGTTCTCCGATCACAGCTTCTACGATATTGCGGCGCCCGCGCATCGCGCGGGCGCCGCCGATTTATTCAGACAGCGTTCGGGGCGAGGATGTATCGGCGGCTCTTTGCGCTTGTGCGGCGGCGTGAATCAGGAGCTTGCGATCGTCGCGAAGCTTCTT
>CAVQAR010000014.1:0-103633 GCA_963710425.1 uncultured delta proteobacterium | reverse complement strand
GATCTTCGACTCCCATGTCGAATGGATAGTCGGTGCCTATCACGATTTGGTCGGGGCCGGCGCGGCGCACCAGAAATTCGAGTTGGTCGGGCGAATAGACGAGCGAGTCGAAATAGATTCGCCTCAGGTAATTGCTTGGGAGTTCCTTGCACGTGTGCGACTCGGGTCGGACGCGCCAACCGTGATCGAAGCGGCTCACGTAGAATGGAAAATAACCGCCGCCGTGCGCCGCGCACAATTTCAGCCGCGGGAAGCGATCGAAGACGCCGCCGAACACGAGATGAGCCAGCGCGATCGTCGTGTCAGCCGGATTGCCAATCAGATTGGAAAGGTAGAAGGGCGAGGTCCGCTCGCCGAGCGTGCATCCGGCCGGATGCATAAACATCAGTGCGCCCAGCTCCTCCGCTCTGCTCCAGAGGGGATCGTAATCGGGATGCGCCAGCTCGACCTCGTTCACGTGAGTCGAGATGATCGCGCCTTTGAGCTTCAGCGTCCGTATCGCGTGATCGAGTTGCATGGCGGCGAGCTGGGGATGCTGCATCGAGAGCATCGCAAGGCCGACAAGACGATTCGGCTGTCGCGCACATAACGCGGCGATCCCCTCGTTGGTGCTTGTCACGATTTTGCTCGCGAGTTCGCGATCGGCCCAATAGTGATAGAGCGGCGCGGGGCTGACTGCCTGGATATCTATTCGCATCGTGTCCATCGCGCGCAGCCGCACTTCGACGTCAGCAAATTTCCGACGATAGACGGTTGTTATCAGTACACGATTCCGCTCAGTTGACGCCGCCCCTGTCGCTCGCGCCGTCTCCTCGTTCGCGCGCGACCATGCTGGATCCTTGCGTGCGATTGCCTCGGCTTCGGGAACGATCGCGTGAGCATGAATGTCTATCGAGGGGCTCATAACTTCGAGATGACCTTGCGGGCGAGAGCGGCGGCCTTTGCTTCAAAAGTTTTCGGGTTACTGCGCTCGTGCTCGCTCAGCGGCTGGGTCATGGCCAATTCTGCGCGTTTACCCTCCCATCCGCTCAGCAGCTGAAGCGCCTCTTGCGCGTTCGGTTTGAGCTCGCGAAGACGTTCGGCATAAATACTTCGCGTCGGCTCACCAATCTGAATAAGTTTCGCCAGAACGGTCTTTGCGAGCGGCCTTTCTGAGCGCTCGACTGATTTTGTTTTCGACATTCCCTGGTATTGCCACGTGGAGTTGAACGGCCCAATGGGCCGTCGATCAAAGCGAACGTGCCACGTCGGTCTGATTTTTTCAAAACTTCACATCAGCGAGTCCTCGCAGCATTACGCGACAAGACTAACGCCGCGCTTGCTACGACCACTCCTTAGGCACGTGTTGCGCGCGCTGATGGGTGAGAAGTTTGGCGCGGCGTGCCTGCTCCTCTGCACTCACCGAGGCGGGGTCTTCGCGATACTCGGGACCGGCAGCCATCGCTTTTTTCACCGCCGGCCGCTCGCCAATCTCATCGAGCCAGCGCTTGACGTTGGGAAATTCGTTGAGGTCCAGATTGCGATTCTGCCAGGTTGTCGCCCACGGATAGCAAATCATGTCGGCGATCGTATATTCCCCTGCAGCTAGATACTTCTTCTTGTGCAGTCCGAGATTCATCACCCCGTAGATGCGATGGACTTCGTTGTCGAAGCGCAGTAACGCGTAGGCTTGATCGCCGTTTTTGCCGGCGTTGGCAGTGCGCCGAAAGTGCCCCTGCTCGCCCATCTTGGGTCCCTGGTTGGCCATCTGCCAATACATCCACTGCGCGACGTCGTATTTCTTGTGCGGTTCCTTCGGCCAGAATTTCCCGCTCTTCTCGGCGAGGTATTCCATGATGGCGCCTGACTCGAAGATTGCCAGTGGCGAGCCACCACCAATCGGATCGTGATCGAGAATCGCCGGCATCCGCCCGTTGGGCGAGATTTTCAGAAAGTCGGAAGTCAGTTGATCGCCACGACCAATATTGATCGCCTTGATTTTATAGGGGATAGCGGCTTCTTCGAGCAGAATGGTAATTTTTTTTCCGTTTGGAGTGGGCCAGAAATATAGATCTATCATCTTAGTCCTCGGCGGCTGGCTACTTCGCGAGACCTTCGGCCTTCAGAGTTTCGTGCACCTTCGGGCGTCCGCTGACGCGAGCCTGGTAGGCAGCCACATTGGGATAGGGTTTGAGATCGATTCCGGCGAAGTTCGTCCAGTTTATTATGGTGAAGGCGTACGCATCGGCGACCGTGAAATTGCTGCCAACCAGGTATTGGCGGTTCGCGAGCTGGTCGTTGATGTACGCCAACCGCTTGTTGATGTTGGTCTTCGCCGTATTTTTAACCTCATCCGACGAGGCCTTGTTGAACAGCGGCCCAAAGCTCTTGTGAAGTTCGGTGCCGATAAACGTGAGCCACTCCTGGAGCCGATAGCGCTCGATGGTGCCGGCCTTTGGCGCGAGTCCGCTCGCCGGATTCTGATCCGCCAGGTACTGAACGATGGCCGGGCCCTCGGTGAGAACGCTGCCATCGTCGAGACGCAGCGCGGGAACATAGCCCTTCGGATTTATCTTCATGTAATCCTGGCCGCTTTCGGTCTTATGTTCGGCGAGGTTTACCTTTTCCAATTCGACCGGGATGCCGGCCTCGGTTGCGACGATGTGGGGTGAAAGCGAGCATGCGCCGGGTGAGTAATAAAGTTTCATCGAAATCTCCTTGTCAGATAAATCAGTTGCGTGAAATCGAAGGGTCGATCAAAGCGAGCTCTTTCCCTACTAGCGCAAAGCGGGAAAAAACACACGTCGATCGAAACCTTTGACGCCGGCGCGGCGTGCGTGGGATTCTCACAGGAAGAGGCGAATCTCTCTTAGCCATCGAGGAGCACCAGCGATATGTACACCGAGTTGAGCTACGACGTTGACGGACATGTTGGCGTGATCACTCTGCGCCGCCCCGAGGCGCGCAATGCGCTGACCTTCACGACTTACCGCGAACTCGAAGATGCGGTGCGCAACGCGGCGGTGCGATGCCTGATCATCACGGGCGCCGATCCGGCGTTCTGCTCGGGCGACGACGTAAAGCAGATCATGGCCGGCGGCGAGGGCGCGCGTCCTGCGGTCACCAATCTCGCACCACGGCTGACGCCGGCAGCCGACGCGATGCTGCATACCGACATTCCAATCATTGCGGCAGTGAATGGCGCCGCGATCGGATGGGGAATGGAGCTGTCGCTGATGGCGGATATACGAGTGGCGTCGGAGAAGGCGCGCTTCGGTGAACTCTTCATCAAGCGCGGACTATGCTGCGACGTACCGGGAATCGGGCGACTCGCACAGCTGGTGGGTCGCGAGACTGCGGCGGAGCTGCTGTTCACCGGCGATATCATCGATGCCAATCGTGCGCAGCAGATCCGGCTCGTCTCCCGCGTGGTGCCACATGAACAGTTGATGCCGGCCGCGACCGAGCTGGCGCGCAAGATCGCGTCGAATCCGCCGCTTGCGATCAGAAAATTGAAGAATGGACTCCGCCGCGCACTCGATCCGGATTGGAAGGAACTTGGGGCGTGGGTCAGTACCAGCCTGGCCGAACTGTTCAAGACCGAAGACCATCGCGAAGGAGTTCGATCGTTCCTGGAGAAGCGCGAACCGCATTTCGCCGGCAAGTGAGCGGACGATCAGGTTTCTCTATCGCAAGACAAAACCCTCGTAGCCCTTTGCCGCTACTTCCGCGCACTTGGCGCGATAGGCGGGAGCGGGGTTTGCGTAAAGAAGGAACGCGCGCGCCTTGCCTTCAATATTGCCGCCAACGAACCATCCGTTGGCACTGCTCAGGAGCGTGCGACTGCCGACCTCGTTGGTGTGCGCCACCCATTCATCTTCCGCTTGAGGTGTGGCGGCGATGCGTGAATAGCCGTTTTCGCGAACATAGCGGATGCAGTCCGTGATCCACTCGACGATCGTCTCGGCGCAAACGGTGTAGTTGCAGAACGCGGTATTGGTGGCGATAAAGAGGTTCGGGAACCCGGCCGTCACAAGTTGCAGGTACGTGCGCATCCCATCGGCCCATTTGTCCTTGAGACTCTGACCGCCTTCGCCGCGAAAATCGATCCGAGTCATCGATCCGGTTATCGCGTCGAATCCGGTGGCGTAGATGATGACGTCGAACTCGTATTCGCGGTCGCTGGTCTTGATGCCTTTGGGCGTGATGCGCTCGATTGGAGTCTCCTTGATATCGACCAGCTGAACATTGTCGCGGTTGTAAGCCTCGTAGTATTCGGTCTCCAAAGGGACGCGCTTGGAGCCGAACGGATGGTCCTTGGGCACCAACTTTTCCGCTACCGCCGGATCTTTCACGCGCGCGCGAATCTTCTCGCGTACAAACTCGGCGAAGTCCTCGTTGGCAACGCGGTCGGTCATGATGTCCCTGAAGTTGCCCAGCCATTTGCTGAACCCAGGCTGCGCCCACAATTGCTCGTACACCGCGCGCCGTTCCTCGCGCGGGAGATCGAGGGCCGCGCGCCGGTCGAAGTCATGGAGGAATCCGCCGGTAGTTTCTTTGCACCTTTTGTGAATCTCCGGGTAGGTAGCCTTGAATCGGCGCTGAGTCTCGTCGCTCACCAACGAATTTCGCAGCGGCGCGGTGTAGTTTGCGGTGCGTTGGAAGACCGTGAGATGGCCGACTTCTTTGGCGATAATCGGGATCATCTGGACCGCGGTGGCGCCGGTGCCGATGACCGCGACACGCTTGCCGGTGAAATCGACCTTCTCCTTGGGCCATCGGGATGTGTGGAATGACTCACCCTTGAAGCTGTCGACGCCCTCGAACGGCGGAATATTGCGCGCCGACAAAATTCCGACTGCGGCTATGACAAACTGCGCGCGCATCCGTTGTCCGCTCTCCAACCGGACTTCCCATCGGTTGGCGCGCTCGTCGAAGACCGCGGAAGTGACCCGGGAATTGAATTGGATGTCGCGACGCAGATCGAACTTGTCTGCTACGTAGTTTAAATACCGCTCGTTCTCCGGCTGGCCGGAATAATGTTCCTTCCAGTCCCACTCCTGAAGGAGCTCTTTCGAGAACGAATAGCCGTAGCTTTCGCTCTCCGAATCGAAGCGGCATCCCGGATAGCGGTTCCAATACCAGGTGCCGCCAACGCCGCCGCCGTCCTCGACGCATCGCACCGACAACCCTAGCTCGCGCAAGCGGTAGAGTTGATACAGTCCCGACACTCCTGCGCCGATCACAATTGCGTCAAAGTTTTCGACGCGCCCCGATTGAGCCTCCGAGGCCTTCTGAATTGAATCCGTCATGCAACCCATATAACACCGCCTGAAAGAGCGCTCCAAGCGCCGCGCTCGATGGCCTGGTTGAGATTTGACTTTTCGCCGATGCGGTCGCTAGCGTCGGATCAAACCGATCTGTCGAAATTTGCTGTGCGCATGGAGGTCCAGTCCAATGGCGAACGACTTTACAATCTGCGTTGGAACGGTAGGCGCGGGAGTATGGTTCAGCCCTGACGGCGGCGACCATTGGCGGCGCAGCAGGATGAAGCTGCCGTTCTATGCCGAGCCCGGCGAAATACAAGTTCGCACACTCGCCGTTTCACCCCACAATCCTCATCACCTGCTCGCGGGCTCCGAGGCGGGACTCTATCGAAGCGAAGATAATGGTGCGACCTGGGACTGGATCGACTCGCCGATGGAAGGCAAACAGATCTGGTCGGCGACCTTCCATCCTGCCGATCCTGACACGATGCTCGCGGGCACCAAGGAGCCCGGGGTTTACCGCACGAACGATCGTGGCAAGAGCTGGCATCGATTGCCGGTGCCGATGGCCGAGCGATGCCTGGCTGGCGCGCCAAAAGTTACCAACATCCTGATCGATCCGCGTGACAAGCACACGATATGGGTAGGTGTCGAAATCGACGGGGTCTATTGCAGTCGCGATGACGGCAAGACCTGGAAACATTCGAAAATCGGTGACAAGGAACTCAACCACGACGTCCACGGTGTGGCGCTCGCGACCGGACCGCGGACCAAGCTGTTGGTTACGACGCCGGACGGACTCTGGAGCAGCCTTGACGAGGGCGAGTCATGGTCGCTGCACGGATTCCCAAAGTTCGCAGAACGGGACACGATCTCCTATTGCCGCGGAGTCGCGCTCAAGTCCGGAGATCCCGACACGATCTTCGTGGGCAACGGCGACTTCATCCCAGGCAAGCGCGGCGCGATCCAAAGGTCGCGGGACGGTGGCGCCAGCTGGGAAGCATGCAAGCTGCCGGTCGAGCCCAATTCCACGATTTACTGGTTCGGAACAAATCAAGCGAACCCTGATGTCGTCGTCGCGAACAGTCTGCACGGTTACTTGTATTTGAGCACCGATTCGGGCGATTCATGGACCAAGGTGCGCCGCGAATTTGGCGAGATTCGCGCCGTCACCTGGGTGCCGAACTAGACCTATCCGTCCTCCTAGTAGTTCAAGTGGGCTCCCGAATGAGGGCTATCAAGCTCGCATAGCTGCGTCAAAAGGATCACAACGATGGCTACTAGTCTCGAAGACAAGGTGAAAGAACTCGAAGCGAAGGTTGCCGACCTTTATGATCGCGAGGCGCTCCGCGATCTGCGCTATCGCTACCATGAATGTATCAACGAAGCTCAAATGGCAGAGATTCCGGACCTATTCACCGAAGATGGCGAACTTGATTTCGGGCATCTGGGCAAGGCCAAAGGCCGCGAACAAATCAAGGCGTTTTTCTCGGGCCTCGGCCGCGATCGGTCCGCACCTGACAGCCGCCGTGGTCTTTATCGCGTGCGGCAGTTCATCCATAACCACGTCCTGAAGGTGAACGGCGATCGCGCTAGCGGCTATGCCTACCTGGAAGCCAAGCCGGTTTATAATGGCGAGAGTTATGTCGTCGCCGCTCGCTACAACGACGAGTACTTAAAGCGCGACGGGCGCTGGCGCTTCAGCAAAATGAGTCTTACACCATTCTTCATGGTGCCACTGAAAGAAGGATGGGCGGGCGACGATCTCCTGAAGATGGGTCGCTAGGACCCAGGATATTCGCGGCTGCAAGAGTGTCTTACGGCTATGGCGGATACGACCGGCAAGTCGAACATAGGTGGTAGTACCTTGAAGGTGCGCGAGCCCTTGGTGGTAACCGTCGAACGAATCGCCAACTTTTGCATTGCGGTCGGCGAGACCAATCCACTCTATGTCGATCCTGCAGCGGCAGCCGCGGGTCCTCACCGCGGGATCATCGCGCCACCCGCCTTCGTAGCCGCCTTTCGCTACGCGGACGATGTTTTTGATAGTCTCCCGGCTTTCGCTCACGGCGGGCTCATGGCTGGTATCGATATCGAACTAGGCGCGCCGATTCGTGCCGGCGATTCAATTCACGTTTCCTCCGTACTGAAGGAGACCTATGAAAAGACCGGTCGTACGGGAACGATGATCTTTGCGGTGGTGCGCTCGACGCTCACCAATCAGAAGGGTGAGTTGGTTGCATACGTCGATCATCGCATGATGAACCGCCCGAAAAACTCCAGCACCCGCTAGTCTGCGCCGGCACCTTAAGTCCGTCGCTCAGCGGCCTTGAGGTGAAAGCGGCTGCACGGAATTTCAGACTTTGGCGGCGCGCTCGACCAATGGTGCGATGGCACGGATTGCTTTGATTCCGTCACCGGACGCTGCCGCGGTGGCCATCACGATTATGCGGCTCACGCCAGCCGACTGGTAACGCTTAAGAGTATCGGCAGTCGGCTCGTCCCCACGCGTAGCGAGCGCCACCGAGAACTGCAGTTGTTCGGGGTCGCGACCGTACTCGCGCGCCATCCGTTTGATCTGCGGAATGAATTCCATTGCTTTGTCCGGTGAGAGTCCACCGGGCATCCAGCCGTCGGCGTAGCGCGCAACCCGCCTGAGCGCGTACTTCGGATCGTGCGCGCCAAGCATGATGGGCGGACATGGTTTCTGCACCGGCTTGGGACCGACGCGCAGCGCGGGAAAATTGATTATTTCGCCTGCATAGCTGGCTTCTTCCTGCGTCCAGAGGATGCGCAGCGCTTCGACCGACTCGCGCAAATGTTTCCAGCGCTGCTCGAAGCGTACGCCCATAACCTCCGCTTCCTCACGGAACCAACCGGCTCCGACGCCCAGGATCAGTCGCCCGCCTGAATAGAGATCGAGGGTTGCCGTCGCGCGCGCCGTCTCGATCACGTTGTGCTGAGCCAGTAGCAGGATGCCGGTGCCGAGCTTGATTTGCTTCGTAGCAGCGGCCGCGATTGCGAGCACCACCCAGGTCTCGGCCAGCTGGGCGTACATCGCGGGAACCTTACCGTCGGCCGAACGGGGATAATGAGTTGTGTAGCCGGAAGGCACGCAGGAATGTTCGACGCTCCAGATGGATTCGAAGCCGAGGTTCTCAGCCTCATGCGCGATCGCGCCTGGATCGCCTGAGACTGCTGTGAGAGGCAGAGAAACTCCTATCTTCATCGTGACTGTCCTCGCTGAATTGACGGTTCGACCGAACGTATTGTTTAGGTATTAACATGACACTGTCGCTACCGAAAAACGGAACGGACGCAGGAGCGGTTGCGTTCAGGGACAGACTCTCGCTATGCGTCAAGTCTCGAGTCCGTATCCAAAAATGATGGTGTCGGCATGAATTCCCAGGCATCGAATATCGAATATGAGCTTGACGGTTCGATCGCTACAGTGCGGTTGAATAGGCCTGAGAAGCTCAACGCCTTCACGTTCGCGATGATCGATCAGATTCGCGACGCGGTGGAGCGCGCCGCTGCGGACGAAGGCGTGGTCGCGATCATTATCACGGGGACCGGGCGCGCCTTTTCCGCTGGGCTCGACGCAGGAGATCTCGCACGCTCGACTGAGGGCGGCGTTCCGCCGAGCGCTCGCAATACTGCGCCGGATGAATTGCCAGCGCTATTCAGCTATCTGCTGCGCGTGCCCAAGCCGGTAATCGCGGCAGTCAACGGGGTCACGGCAGGCGGCGGCTTCGTGCTCGCCATGATGTGCGATCTGCGGTTCGCAGCGTCCGACGCGAGCTTCACGACCGTATTCTCGAAGCGCGGGTTGATAGCCGAGCACGGCACGGCGTGGCTGTTACCGCGAATTGTGGGCACCAGTCGCGCACTCGATCTGCTGTGGAGCTCGCGGCGCTTCGATGCCTCCGAGGGCTATCGAATTGGATTTGTCGATCGTTTGGCGCCGCACGAAACCCTGCTCGATGAGACCAAGGCTTATCTGCGTGACCTGGCAGCGAACGTCTCGCCCAACTCGCTCGCGGTGATCAAATCCGAAGTGTATCGACACTGGTCGCTCGCAATGGAAAGCGCGTTTCGCGACGCCGATAGCCTGATGAAAGTCACGCTCACGCATCCCGACGCGACGGAGGGCGTCAAGTCGTTCGTCGAGCGCCGCGCACCGCGATTCAAACGAATTCGAGGAAAACCGTGAGCAGCGTTCGGCGCGAAACAATTATCTATGAGAAGTCGAGCCCGCTCGCGCGGCACACGTATTTCCTGGTGAGAAACTCGCCCCGCGAAGATCCTATCAGGGCGACGCCACCTCGAGTCGCGTCAGTCTGAAAATGGCGAAAGCGCAACTCAAGGTGGCCTGAGTGCAGGGTTGGAACTCAGATGAAACCTAAGCACTCATGCTGGAATGGCGCGATTCGCCGTTAATCGGATAAAGCCGGCGAATTCGCCGGTTCTCGTCATCTTCAACCCGCTCGCGCCCTTCCTTGGACTCGCCGGTCGGTACAACCTCCTGGAGGCTGGTGGCATTGTACACCTCGGCGAACGAGGCGTAGCCGCCGATCAGTCCTGATACCACGGCCGAGATGCCACCCACCATGCCCAGCGCGGTTGATCCGCCCAGCATCCCGACGCCGGTAAGACCGAACGCGATCCATAGGAACAGCAGCACGAGGTTGAACGCCGCCGTTTCATAGAACGATGCGATCCATAGATACAGGGTCACAACGCCGCTTACTATGAATACCATCGCCATGCTACTCATCGCGGTTGCGGTCTCCGCATGAATACCGAACACGGTCATGTGCGCGAGCGCCAGCCATACGAAGAAGGCGCCTAGAAACGTAAACGAGGTGGCTGCGATCGGGTCGCCATATGGAAACGCCCACATTCCGGCAAGGATTTCTACCAATCCGCCGAACATGATCGCCTGAATCAGGTATGGACCCAACGCAGCCGGCGATTGGAAAATCATCGCGATTCCGATCAGAAACGAAGTGGTCGCGAGGCCTGCCAAGCCAAGTGGAATCGGCGTGGCGAGACCCTTGTCTCTGCCTGGCCTTAGCATAGAAATTCTCCTTCGCGGCTCGCGGTGGAGACGACGCGCGCCGCAGCTGAAATGTTTTTTCTGCCGCTCGGTCACGTCCCAGGGCCGGACGGTACATTGGTAGGTCTATTTATTAGACGCTGCAGCGCGAATTGATTATTCAACTCGATAAGCTAGGCTAATTAAATTAGCGGCATAAGATGCGAACATGTGTTCAGGAAGCATCATGTACCGATTTCGAAAAAGACTTTGTAAGGAATCAAACAGCCGCAGCGAATTGGCTCCAAAAAAACCAATCCTGTTACGGCAATTGTGCGTCCTTGATGTCGATCTGATTGTTATGCTGACGCATGGGCGGACCGGCGTTAACCTTTAGTCGCTGGGAAGTGGGAACACATGGCGGATCAGCGAGCGGCATCGGACAAGAAAACACCGAAGAAGGGTGAGCAGCTTCCTCGCGGTGTTCTGTTCTGGTGGCTGATGTCGCTGGCCATGCTGCTCTGGTACGTGACTGGACTGTGGCCACCGTCGCATCCCACGGTTTCCATTCCGTATTCCGTTTTTATCGCACAGGTCCGAGCAGACAATGTCTCGCGGCTTCATATCGCCGGCGCGGCGATCGAAGGAACCTTCGCAAAGCCGCTCACCTGGCCACCAGCAACTGCGACTGCTGAGTCGTCGCCGAAGGCCCCAGCGCCCGATCAATCGTCGTCGAAACCGTCGTCACCTTCCGCGTCTCCAGTGCCTGCGAAAGCCGCGCCCCGCCCAATAGCGTATGGCGAATTCACCACGGTCTTTCCCGCCGTGGTCGGCGATCCCGCCTTGATGCCGCTACTCGTCTCGCATCACGTCGTCGTAGATGTGTCGTCCACTTCGCTGCCCTGGTTCGTCGAAATGATGGTTGACTGGGGACCGCTGATACTGCTGTTCGGACTTTTCTGGTGGATGAGCAACCGCGCCATGCGCAGTCAGTCGGGTATGTTCGGATTCGGGCGGATGAGGGCCAAGCGCTACAGCAGCGAGCAGCCAAAGATCACTTTCAGCGACGTGGCAGGAGCGGACGAGGCCAAGTCCGAGCTTCAGGAGGAGGTCGATTTCCTGAAGAACCCCCAAAAGTATCACGACCTGGGCGCGCGCATTCCTAAAGGCGTGCTTCTGGTTGGAGCGCCTGGAACCGGCAAGACTCTCATGGCACGCGCCGTCGCCGGCGAGGCAGGGGTTCCTTTCTTCAGCCTCAATGCATCCGAATTTATCGAGATGTTTGTCGGAGTCGGAGCGAGCCGCGTCCGAGATCTGTTTCGCCAAGCCAAGGAGGCTGCGCCTTCTATTGTATTTATCGACGAGCTTGACGCGGTTGGACGGCGACGCGGCGCCGGTCTGGGAGCCACCAACGATGAACGCGAGCAGACGCTGAATCAGTTGTTGGGCGAACTCGACGGTTTTGACGAGCGGTTTGAGGTTATCATTATAGCGGCGACCAATCGGCCCGATGTACTCGATCCGGCGCTGCTGCGTCCGGGACGCTTCGATCGCCAGGTGGTGGTTACGCTTCCGGATCGGAAGGGACGCGAGGGGATACTGCGAATCCACACGCGCAAGCTGCGACTTGCTCCCGATGTTGATCTGGCTATTCTCGCGCGTCGCTCCATTGGAATGAGCGGCGCTGACCTGGCGAACCTCTGCAACGAGGCCGCACTTACAGCCGCCAGACATAATAAACCTGCCGTGACAATGGCCGACTTCGAAGAGAGCGAGGACAAGATTCGGATGGGAGCGGCGCAGCAGCACCTGGTCAATCCAGCCGAACGACGCGTAGTCGCCTATCACGAGTGCGGACACACAGTGGTCGCGTGGATTACGCCAGCCGCGGATCCGGTGCACAAGGTGACGATTGTGCCGCACGGTCAGGCGCTTGGAATGACCGAGCAACTTCCCGGTGAAGACAGGCACAACCTGAGCCTCACCTATCTTAAAGCGCGGCTGGCCGTGATGCTGGGCGGGCGCACCTCCGAGGAAATTGTCTTTGGTGAGGTGACCACTGGCGCTGAGAATGACCTGGTCGAAGCGACGCGTCTGGCGCGCCGGATGGTAACGCGGTGGGGGATGAGCAAGCTCGGCCTGGTCGCTTTCAAAACTGACGAGCAGCAGCCTTTCTTGGGATACGAGCTCGCGCAGGTACGCGATTACAGCGAAGCCACGGCGGCGCAAATTGACCGGGAAGTCATGGCCCTGCTCGAGGAGACGCATGAAAGCGTTCGCCGTTGCCTGACCGACTCCAGGCAGAAGTTGGATCGGCTGGTGGAAGCCGTGTTGCGCGAGGAGACCGTCGGCTCCGACGAGTTGAATCGCATCCTGGGTCCGCGCGGCGAATCAAGGTCGGCCGAGGTCGTGGATATAGCTACGAATTCGCGCAAGTAACACTCAGAGAGGCCCCACCGCCCGCGAATTCCGCCACTATCTCCATTGATCGGGTCCGAGCGTGTATTTGGTGAATTACGGATTTCCCTCATCCACCCCGCAATTCAGGGAATTTGACCCGCCCGGCGGGGTTCGCAGCAGACTGTCATCCGACCTTTATTCCGGAGATTCTAATCGGTGCTTCTGAAGAGACTAACTCCTGAGCGTCGAGCCGATCTACCCGCCAAAATTGAGCGTTGCCGCTGGTTTTGCGATCGCGCTGTTGCTCAGCGTGTGGGGATGCAAAAAAGCGGCGGCCCCGGTCGCACCGCCGGTTCCGGAAGTTGTGGTCACCGACGTCGTCCAGCGCAACGTGCCGATCTATTCGGAATGGGTCGCCGCGCGCCGCGATTCATGCGAATCAGAGGAGAAAAACCGTGAGCGGCATTCGGCGCGAAACAATTATCTATGAGAAGTCAGGCCCGGTCGCACGGCTCACGATGAATCGTCCGGACCGGCTCAACGGAATGACCAATCGGATGCTGGTCGAGACGCGCGAGGCGCTCGCGGCCGCCGCCGAGGATCGCGAACTGAGAGTGCTGGTCCTGACCGGCGCGGGCAAGGGCTTCTGCCCCGGTGCCGACATCGGCCGGGTCGCGTCCGCGGCGCCGAACGATCCTCTCACGGCGGACGATTTCCGCGTGCCGATTCTGCTGCACAGCATGCCGGCTGTAACGATCGCGGCGGTCAACGGCGCTTGCGCGGGGGCTGGTCTTGGATGGGCACTTGCGTGCGACTTCAGATTTGCCGCGGAGTCGGCGCGCTTCAACGTCGCGTTTCTGGATGTTGGCGTTGCGGGCGATATGGGCGGGCCGTGGAGCCTCTCGCGAATTGTTGGTTCAGCGCGAGCCCGCGAACTCTGTTTCCTGCCCGGCAAGTTCGACGCGGCCGAGGCGCTCAGGATTGGATTGGTCACGCGCGTTTTTCCGGACGATCGATTTCGGGAAGAAGTCGATGCAATCGTGAATCGGCTTACCGATTGCGCGCCGATCGCGCTGCGAACACTGAAGGCGAACTTCGTCGACTCGGAACGGATGGACTTTGCGGGGTACGTTGCGCTTGAAACCGAACGCCACTTTAGAATGTTCGAAACCGAAGACACTCGCGAGGCATTTGCCGCCAAGGCCCAAAAGCGCAAGCCCCAATTCAAAGGTCGCTGACAGGAGAGTTCTCCGATGTGGCTTGACTCGTGGCCGAGGTAAAGCCGCGTTAATCGCGCACAAGGTCCATCACACGTCCAAGCGTCGCGAGTTTCTCCGCGAGGTCGCGCCCCTGGGGAGAAACGCGCAGCGTCGTGACTCCTGCGTTACTGAAGGCCCGGATGCGGTTGCGCACCATCTCGGTGTCGCCGAGCAGATTCGCCTGGATCACCATTTCAGGCGGCACCTTGGCGATGGCTTCGGGACGCTTCCCGGCAATCCAGAGACGCTGCACTTCGCGCGCCGCCGACTCCCACCCGCCGCGTTTGAATGCATCGTTGTAGAAATTCGTCGTCGCCGAACCCATCGCACCGAGTGTAAATGCCATCGCAGGCTTCAAAGGCTCCACGAGCGCATCGAGATCGTCGCCGAACGCGACTGTTCCGCCGACTTGAATGTCGATGTCGGCCAGGCTGCGACCGGCCCCTTCTGCGCCCCGGCGCAGATAGTCGAGATGCGCAGCCGCATGCTCCGGCGTAAACGAAGTGCCGAGCCAACCGTCGGCCGCGGCCCCGGTGTATTCCAACGCGCGGGGTCCGAGCGTGGCGAGATAAATCGGAATGTTAGCATTGGCGGGTTGTGATAACCGGAGCGCCTTGCCCTGTCCGTCCGGCAGCGGCAGTTCGTGATACTTGCCGTGGTATTCGATCTTTTCGCCGGCAAACGCCAGCTTGATGATCTCCACGGTTTCTTTCATCCGGGTGAGCGGCGCCTTGAACGGGCGGCCCTGCAGACCTTCGACGACCTGCGGACCGCTCGCACCGAGGCCCAGGATGAAGCGATCGTTGCTGATCGAGGCCATCGTCAGCGCTGTCATCGCGATCATCGCCGGCACGCGTGCGCTTATCTGCATGATGCCGGTGCCGAGCCGGATCCGGCTTGTGCGCGCGGCGAGATAGGCGAGCGGTGAAATCGCGTCCTGCCCCCACGCCTCGGCGGACCAGACCGAATCCACCCCGAGCTTTTCCGCTTCGACGACGTAGTCGACTTGTTCGTCGAAATCGCGCTTGCGACCCGACGCGGCGCCACCAATGCCAATGCTGACTTTCATACCATCCTCTTATAGCAGCGCATCTGGTTACTTTCTCTACCGGCGCAGGTTGCACCAGACCAAATGGCCGATGCGAATCGCCTGGTGACTGCGGGGGCCATTGCGGCAAGGTCGCGTATGCGCAACAGCTCCTGGTTATCCAAATTTGCGGCAGCGGAAGAGTTCCCGCCAATTAGACCTTATATTTCTCGGCGTCAGAGCGTTTAAATTCCAGTCCCATACCAAGACGCGACAAATCGGGTTTCAAGCGGCCCTCGCACGGAGTCAAGACTCCATCGAATAGCATCTGTTCGATGCGGACATGATCGTGAAAATATTCTATGTGACAAACAGGGCGCGCGGCGCAGCATGGATGCGCGTGCAATGAAGGCCCGCAATGCGCCGAGAGCGGCATCGAACGAGCCTCACACAAAGCCGCCACTTGCATAAAGCCCGTAACACCTGCGCAGCGCGTCGCGTCAGCCTGCAAAACGTCGACAGATCCGGCCGCCAACATCCGCTCGAAGTACGATAAGTCATAACCGTATTCCCCAGCGGCTATATCCATTCCTCCGGGAACACGATCGCGTAAGAAATGCAGTCCTTCGAGATCATCAGAGGAAACCGGCTCCTCGAACCAGGATACCCCGAGTTCGCGAAATCTGTCGGCAAAGTACAGCGCCTGTTTTCGAGTATAAGCTCCGTTGGCGTCCACGAACAATTCCACTTTGGGACCGATCGCATCGCGCGCGGCAGCAACTCTTTCGACATCCTTAAGAGGATCGCGTCCAACTTTCATCTTTACTCGTGAGATCCCTTGCTGGGCCCATCCTGATAATTGTTTACGCAATTGATCATTATCATAAGAAGTGAAGCCGCCGCTCCCATATACGGCTACACTGTTGCGAGCGGCTCCAAGCAGGGTGACGAGCGGCAATCCCAGGATGCGAGCCTTGAGATCCCACATAGCATTGTCTACCGCTGCTATAGCCATCGATGCGATTCCCGGACGACCCAGATTGCGAATCGCCCGAACCATCGCCATCCAATTCGCTGAAGTTCCCATCGCGTCGCGACCTGTGACTACCTTTGCAAGCATGTCGTTGATCAGCTTTGCGGTGGCACTGTCGGCATAGGTATAGCTGATACCGGTATGATCTGCAGCGGTTACTTCCACCAGTACTAAAGTGGTGGCGTTCCACTCGATGGTCCCGTCGGACTCGGGAAAATCTGTAGGTATGCGATACGCGCTTGCGTGAAGACGGTCGATCTTTATTTCAGGCACCGTGCCATCGACTTCATTCTGTTTCTTCATAGCTAACATGGCCTTGAAGTTTTACTCTGCGCGGAAGACGTTCAGCGGGATGTGCCCAGGAGACAGATTCAACGCACTATTGATTAAGGCAATGTGTGTGAGGGCCTGAGGGAAGTTTCCCAACTGACGCCGCTCGCTACAGTCGAATTCTTCCGATAGCAGCCCGACGTCGTTGCATAAGCCAAGCAACCGTTCAAATATCTTTAGTGCTTCGGATCTTCGACCCATTGCAACCAGGCAGTCGACCAGCCAAAAGGTACATGGCAAAAATGCTCCTTCTTCGCCGCCGTCGGTGGTATGGCGAAAACGTTTCAACAATCCTCCTTCCATAAGCTCGCGCTGAATCGCCTCGACCGTGCCAACGATCCGCGGATCGTCAGGCGGCAGAAATCCCCTTAGCGGCAGCATCAGCAAAGCGGCGTCGAGGTCGGTGCTTCCGTATGACTGCACGAAGCTATGCCGCCTGCGGTCGTAGCCGCGCGCGCAGACGTCACGGTGAATCTTGTCACGAATGTCACGCCACTTTTTCAGCGGACCTACCAGGTGTGCGCCTTCGATAAGCTTTACCGCGCGGTCGAAAGCGACCCAGGCCGCGACTTTGGACTGGGTGAAATGACGCGGCCCGCCTCGCGTCTCCCAGATTCCATCATCGGGTTTGTCCCAGGCTTTCTCCAGAAAGAACAAAAACTCGCAATGCTTAAGCCAGACGTCTTGGTCGATCTTGAGATGATAACGATGAGCGATATAAAGAGCGCTGAGAATTTCGCCGTAAACGTCGAGTTGAAGCTGCTTATACGCGGCGTTGCCGATCCGGACCGGCTTGCTCCCCTCATATCCTGGTAGAGGCGAAAGTTCAAATTCCGTTAACCGGCGCTCACCAGCAAGGCCGTAGACACTCTGAAGTTTCTGTGATCGTCCAGCGACCGTGCGCATGAGCCATTCCCGCCAGGCGATAACCTCTTCGCTGTAGCCACATTCGAGAAGCGCGCACAGCGTGAACGACGCGTCACGCAGCCAACAGTAGCGGTAGTCCCAATTCAGCGACCCATTGGTTCGTTCTGGAAGCGACGTAGTCGGTGCCGCAACACTTGCTCCGCTGGGGCGGAAAGTGAGAGCTTTGAGAGTAAGAAGAGATCTCAACACTTCGTCACGATAGGGACCTTCATACACGCAATGAGACGCCCAATCGGTCCACCATTCTTCAGTTTCATGGAGGAGGCCTAGAGGAATACCAGCTTGCGCTGGTGGAGGAAGACATGAATCATTTCGAATAAAGGTGAAAGGAAAGGTTTCACCTTTCGAAATCACAAAATTAGCTTGCGTTTTAACGCCGTCGCTATGGGTCGCGATAGGAGACTGAAGCAAGACTGCGTCGGGTCCTCCGATCGCACGCATACCGCCGCTTTGATGTGTTAGTGTTGGAATGATCTCGCCATAATCGAATCGCAGCACCAGTTCCATCCGCATCGGCACTGAACCCTCGCGACCTTCTACGATTCGGATTAAGTCCACGCGGCCGGTCGTTTCGTTGAGCGGCATGAAATCAATGAGCGCGACCACCCCATCATCGGTTTCGAAGGTCGTTTCAAGCACGAGGGTGTTGCCCCGATACTTGCGGTGCACTCTTTTGACGGGAGTTTGTGGCGCGATAAGCCATCGACCGTTCTCATCGCAACCGAGTATGGCCGCAAAGCATGCCGGTGAATCGTAACGAGGCACGCAAAGCCAATCGATCGAGCCATTGCGACCAACCAAAGCAGCAGTATGCCGGTTGCCGATAAGCGCGTAGTCCTCGATAGGAAGACTCAAGATATTGCCTTACTCCTGCAGAAGGTTCCTAGCCTCTGCCCTTAGGGGAACGAACCGATCCAACTATAAGCACCCGACGTGCCACAATCGCAGGATAGGATCGTTTTCTGGAAAGAACTTCAACGGATCGCTACGGGCGATAAAGTATCGGCCATCCAACCAGCTCTGTAGAAATTGCTAAACTTTGTCATTTTGAGAACTCGGTAAAAATTTCGTTTACCGGCAGTCTGTTTTGAGTCGCGAACTCGCCTTGACTCTTGGAGGAGTCGTTTCCGCTAACCACGGATCGACTTTTGCTCTGTCTAATTTCGTTCGTTTAGTCGTCGGGACCTCTTACTCGGACCCCAAACGTCCGTCAGTTCGAAATGTATGGAAAATCAAGCTACGGGAATCGAAACGTCGATCGCTCAACGCCGGAACGAAGCGCCACGCTTCGAACGTCAACGCAAAGATGATTCAAGGACCGGGGTGCCAGATAATGTTGTTCAATCGCTGCGCCTTGCGCTCGAGAAATCGGTCGAGGGCGAAGTACGATTTGACAAAGGCACGCGCGCCCTTTATGCGACCGACGGCTCGAATTACCGCCAGGCGCCAATTGGCGTTGTAGTTCCGCGGCATCTGCAGGACGTTGAGACGACTGTAGGTCTCGCGCGTCAATATGGTGCGCCCATTTTGTCGCGTGGATGCGGAACAAGTCTGGCAGGACAGTGCTGCAACGTTGCTGTGATCATCGACTTCTCAAAATTTATGCACCAGGTCGTGCGGATTGACGCCGAGAATAGACTTGGCCATGTGCAGCCCGGCTGCGTGCTGGATCACTTTCGTGAGACTGCTAAGCGTCAAGCCGGCCTTTTTTTCGGTCCCGATCCCGCGACTCATAGCCGTTGCACGATCGGTGGCATGCTCGGCAACAACTCCTGCGGCAGCCATTCTCTCCTGAGCAAGAAGCATGGACTGGGTGTGCGCATGAGTGACAATACCCATTCGCTGGAGGTCTTGCTCTACGATGGTACGCGGTTACGCGTCGGGCCTACTTCGCCGGATGAATTGAGTGAGATCATTCGAAGCGGTGGCCGCCGGGGTGAAATTTATTCCGCGCTGAAATCGCTGGTGGATCGTTACGGCGATTCCATCCGCGAGAAATTTCCGAAACTCGAGCGGCGGGTTTCAGGTTATAACCTCAACGATTTGCTGCCGGAAAACGGTTTCAACGTCGCACGTGCCTTGGTGGGATCGGAATCGACCTTGGTCACTATCCTCGAGGCAACATTACATCTCGTCCCCTCGCCTAAGGCCCGCAGCGTAGTGATGTTGGGGTTCAAAGATATTTTCGTCGGCGCTGAATGCGCGCTGGAGGTCCTGAAATTCGATCCGATCGCCTGCGAAGGTATCGATGAACTGCTATTTGAATACGTAAAAAAGAAAGGCGATGAAAACGCCAGCCTTGCGGCTCTGCCGCGAGGACCTGCATTTATGCTGGTTGAATTTGGCGGCGATTCGAAGCGGGACAGTGACGAGCAAGCCCGGTCGATGATGGACTACGTGAAAGGTCTGGGCGCTCGAGCGCCGGTTGACATGAAGCTTTACGATGATCCCAAGCATGAGGAGATGATCTGGAAGGTACGCGAGGGAGGACTTGGCAGTACCGCATGGATCCCCGACCAACCCGACACCTGGCCCGGATGGGAAGACTCGGCGGTGCCGGTCGACGTGGTGCCGGAGTATCTACGTAGGCTTCGGGCGCTCTTTGATAAGTACAATTACAAGCCGTCGCTGTACGGCCACATGGGTCAGGGTTGTGTTCATTGTCGCGTGCAGTTTGACCTTTACACCACTCCAGGTATCGAAAAATACAAGCGGTTCATGAACGAAGCCGTCGAGCTGGTTGTTAAGTTAGGCGGCGTTGCTTCCGGTGAACACGGCGATGGGCAAGCGCGCGGACAGTTTCTGCCGCAAATGTTTGGGCGCGAGCTAATGGCCGCTTTTACCGAATTCAAACGAATTTGGGATCCGACCAACCGAATGAACACCGGCAAGGTAATCGATCTCGAAAGACCTGCTTATAGCATCACTGAGAACCTGCGAATTGGACCCGACTACCATCCCCCTCAACCTAAGACACATTTCTCCTATTCTTCCGACAAACATAGTTTCGCGCGTGCCGCGCTGCGATGCGTCGGCGTAGGAGAGTGTCGCCGCGAAGGAGGGGGCACAATGTGTCCTTCATACATGGTCACGCGGGAAGAAAAGCATTCTACCCGCGGACGTGCGCGCATGCTCTTCGAAATGATGACTGGCGAAATTATTGACAACGGGTGGAAGAGCGACGAAGTCAAGGACGCGCTCGACCTTTGCTTGTCTTGCAAGGGCTGCAAGGGTGACTGTCCTGTGAACGTAGACATGGCGACCTACAAAGCGGAGTTCCTTAGTCATTACTATGAGGGCCGGCTAAGACCGCGAAACGCATATGCGTTTGGATGGATTCATATCTGGTCAAGCCTGGCCTCATTCGCGCCTTCGATGGTTAACTTGCTTACGCAAACCCCCGGATTGAGCTCCGCCGCCAAGTTCTTTGCCGGTATAAACCAGAAGAGAAAGATTCCAACCTTCGCACCGCAGTCCTTTAAGCAGTGGTTTAGCACGCACCAGCTTCAAAATCCGGATGGACCGCCTGTAGTCCTTTTCGCGGACACTTTCAACAATTTCTTTCATCCGGACGTGGCGATCGCCGCAACCGAGGTGCTCGAGGGCGGCGGGTTTCGTGTCCACGTCCCGCGCGCAGATGTCTGCTGCGGGCGTCCGCTGTACGACTACGGATTTCTGGATATGGCTGAGCGGTGGTGGGTCGACATGCTTGACAAGCTACGGCCCTATTACCGGGCAGGCATACCGATGGTCGTGCTTGAGCCGAGTTGCTGGTCGGCGTTTCACGATGAGCTTGTCAATCTTTTCCCCGACAACCCGGAAGCCAAGGCGCTCAAAGATCTAACCTTCACGCTTAGCGATTTTCTACGTTCGAAGGCTCCGCACTATTCCATTCCCCCACTGCATCGAAGAGCGCTCGTCCAGGGGCATTGCCATCAGAAGGCTCTCGATACGCTCAACGATAAAGAGGTCGGGCAGCTTTTCGCAGAGAAAGAGATTTTCGACAAGATTGGCCTTGAACACGAACATCCAAAGACGGGATGTTGCGGAATGGCTGGCGGGTTTGGCTATGAAAAAGAGCACGGGCACTATGAGCTTTCGGTTGCCGCTGGCGAGCGAATGCTGCTTCCCGAGGTCCGAAAGGCGGCCGACGACGAACTAATTATCGCGGATGGATTCAGTTGTCAGGAGCAAATCGAGCAGGAGACCGATCGTGTAGCCTTGCATACGGCGCAGGTGCTGCAGATGGCTATTCGCGGAAATCGTGAATTTTCGGTCGGTCGTCCTGAGACGCGGATGGTGAATAGCAGGAAACGCGCCCTTAGGAACTCGATGATGCGGGCTGCGATCGGCCTTGGTCTCGTCTGTATCGCGGCAATTGGGACTGGGTGGCTGGCAAAGAAAAATCGCGCAGTGATCTGAGAAGGAAGGAAAAGACAATGCGAGTTGGATCAGACACGGTGTGCGTGGTGACTGGCGCATCCGGCGGTGTCGGCCGCGCAACTGCCCGGATGCTAGGCGAGCGCGGAGCAAAAGTTGTGCTGTTAGCACGAGGACACGAAGGTCTGGAAGGCGCAAAGCGCGACGTCGAATCACGCGGCGGCCGCGCGATTGTAGTACCGACCGATGTGAGCAATTTCGATCAGGTGCAAGCTGCCGCCGATGCCGCGGAAAACGAGTTCGGATCTATCGACCTTTGGATCAACAACGCAATGGTGTCGATGTACAGTCCTTTCATGAAGATGTCGCCTGAGGAGTTTCAGCACATCGTCAATGTGACCTTTCTCGGGACCGTGCATGGCACACGGTGCGCGTTGCAGCGCATGCTCCCGCGCGATCGGGGCAAAATCATTCAGGTAGGTTCGGCCCTGGCGTTTCGATCGATTCCATTGCAGAGCGCCTACTGCGCCAGCAAGCATGCGATTCAGGGCTTTACCGAGTCGCTTCGCACCGAGTTGCTTCACGAGAAAAGCAATGTCGGCCTGTCATTGGTGAATATGCCTGCGTTGAATACCACGCAATTCGTGTGGACGAAAAACAAAATGCCGCATAAGGCGCGTCCTACAGGAGCGATTTTTCAACCCGAAGTCGCGGCTGATGCAATTCTCTTCGCCGCTGAGAATGATAGGCGCGAGATCATGGTTGGATATACCACCGTCGAGGCGACGCTCGGCGAGAAAGTGATCCCCGGCCTGCTGGACGACTACCTCGCGGATGCGGCATGGAAAGGCGCGATGCTGCCAGAGGCCGCCGATCCGGAGAAGCGGGACAATTTCTGGGAACCTTTGCCGGGCGACCATGGATCGCACGGGCCATTCGATGACCTGTCGCATGGTTTCAGTCTTCAGCTATGGGCAACCAAAAACCGATCCAAGCTGATCAGCGGGTTGTTAGTGGCAGGGATGGGTTTGTCGGCGTTACTTCTTCGCAACAACAATAACTCTCACAAAGGATTTTTCTCTTAAGTCACAATCGATCCGATATTCGGCAATCCCGCGGACGAGCCCTTCGGAACTTCCATCAGAAGTAAGGAATGAGACATGGCAATCAGTGTTGGCCAATACGTCATGCAGCGTCTCCAGGAATGGGGCGTTGAACGTATCTATGCCTATCCGGGCGATGGCATCAACGGCATCCTGGCGGGCCAGCGCAAGAATGAAAATAAGCCGCGATTCATTCAAGCGAGACACGAGGAACTCGCCGCCTTTATGGCGTCGGCGCACGCGAAGTTCACAGGCACCGTCGGCGTCTGCATGGCGACCAGCGGTCCGGGTGCAATTCACCTACTTAACGGCCTATACGACGCAAAAATGGATCACCAGCCTGTCGTCGCTATCGTTGGCCAGTCGGCTACGACTGCGCTGGGAAGCCAATATCAGCAAGAAGTGGACCTGCAATCTCTGTTCAAGGACGTGGCCAGTGAATATTGCGTAACCGTCATCGAGCCCGTCGGCGGTGCGCCATTGCATTGATCGGGCTTTCCGCATCGCTATGGATCAAAAGTCTGTAACCGCCGTGATCCTTCCAAAGGATATTCAAGAAAAGGAAGCCGTGCCGGAACCTCCGCAGAAACACGACTATACAGTGACCGGTGTGGGTTGCCCGATTCCATATATGGTTCCGCATCGGTCGGATCTGTCGGCCGCAGCTAAAATTCTAAATGAAGGTAAGAAGGTTGCGATGCTGGTTGGCGCGGGTGCGTTGAGTGCGCAAGACGAGGTATTGCAAATCGCCGAGCTGCTGGGCGCGGGCGTGGCCAAGAGCTGGCTCGGTAAGGCCGCAGTCGCCGACGATATTCCGTTCTGTACCGGGCACATAGGTTTGTTGGGAAGTAAGGCGAGTTGGGATCTTATGCAAGGCTGCGACACCCTGCTGGTTGTCGGCAGCAGCTTCCCATACAGCGAATTCTATCCGCCGGCAGGGCAGGCGAAAGGCGTGCAGATCGATATCGACGGACGTCTGCTGAGCCTGCGCTATCCTATGGATATAAATCTCAAAGGCGACGCCCGGCAGACCCTCTCCGCTTTGATACCTATGATAACCCGCAAGAGCGATCGCGCGTGGCAGAAGGCGATCATCGAGGGCGTCAAGGACTGGTGGAAGGTGGTGGAGGCTCGTGCTCATACGGATGGCAATAAAGGCCTGCTCAACCCGGAGCGTATATTCTGGGAATTGAGCCCCAGGCTGCCGGAGGGCTGTATTCTCTCCGCCGACAGCGGGACAACTGCGAATTGGTACGCACGCGACCTTAAGATTCGTCGCGGGATGATGGCCAGTGGCAGCGGGAATCTCGCCTCAATGGGAGCGGCAGTGCCTTATGCGGTGGGCGCAAAATTCTGTTACCCGCACCGCGTATGCATTGCAGTCACCGGCGACGGTGCAATGCAGATGAACGGCCTCAACGCCTGTATCACGGTAGCGAAGTACTGGAAGGAATGGTCCGATCCTCGTTGGATCACCCTGGTTCTAAATAATCGCGATCTTAACCAGGTAACGTGGGAACAGCGGATAATGATGGGAGATATTCGATTCACGGCCAGTCAGGACCTGCCCGATTTTCCTTACGCCGCGTTCGCCGAATCTATAGGCTTGCGCGGTATCCGCGTGGAGAATGCGGTCGAGCTGGGTGATGCGTGGGATCGTGCGCTGTCCAGCGATCGGCCCGTAGTGCTGGAAGCGATTTCAGATCCGGATACCCCGACCCTCCCTCCGCACGTCAGCTTGGAACAGGCTAAGCACTTCACCGAAACGGTGCTGCGAGGCGACCCTGAGGAAGCAGGCATCATCAAGCAAGCCGTCAAAGGCATGGTGCAGACTTTGATTCCGCACGGCGATAGCTAAAGCGTTCCTGCGGCCGTGGGCCAGGACGAGAATCACAAAGAATAGCGTGAGCCTGCTACGCCTTCGCATCGGCTGGGTGCGTCCAGACCGCTGGCGCGCAAGACTTTTCAAAGACTTCGGGGTTTTTGGTAGGAACAGGCATAATCAATCGGCGCCGCATAATGGCGGTTATCCAAGATTAAGGTTATAGCTAATAAATCTATTCAAGGCTTGACTGATCGGCGGTTTTCAATAATAGTGGTGTAGTCTCGTTTCAAAAGGAGTTCAGTAAAGGAAGGATAAATGCAACGAACACGACCTCGAGATGACGATCAGCCTGAGTTTTATACCGTCGGGCAGCTAGCTGAATTGCTGCAACTCACGCCTATGACTATCTACCGCATGGTCAGACGGGGCGAGCTGGCATGCCATGCGATTGGACGAATCAAACGTTTTCGCCGCGGCGATGTCGAGACGTTCCTCGAGAATTCGCGGCAGCCGGCGTCCGGAACAGCTCAACAGTAGAGAACTGGGCGTTTTACTGATTATGAAGGCGAGCTGCGCGAGCGATTCGCCTTGGAGCCGTCGAGTTTTATCTCGACGACGCCTTTCCTAGAAGCACTTCTACAAATTCGAGATTGATCCGGTCTCAGAGCGCTCGTTCGTGGTGGATCGAAGGCTGGCTCAGGCCGAGGAAGCTCAGCAGCGAGAAGCAGTTGAGGCCGTACGCCTCTGACGCTTCGAGAACCTGGTGCCTGATTTCATCATGCGTGGCGCGGACCGGATGAGACAGCGTCCCATCGAAAAACAGCTCGTCGTCAAGTTCGGGCAGGCGGCCGAACTGTTTGGAGAACATCGCGAAGCGGTGACTGGTCAACCTAATCACCGAGCATTTGAGGCATGGAGAACTGGGACTGCAGCAAACCTTGGCGACTGGATGCGGTGCGGGTGCTCTGTCGAGATATTGGAACTTTCTCATTGGATTCCCCTCCGGGACTTCAGTTGGGGCCCTGACTACAGGTTCATGAGTATTGGGATAGTAGAGTTAAATCAAATGAAATGCAGTATTTAAAAGAAAATAGTAGATAAGTGGTGCCTAGCATAACCCAAGTAGAGTAAATTCCGTTCGAGCCGCAAATCCAATGCAGTCGTGTAGAACTTAGTACATGACAGTAAGGTTCAAGTGAGGATTTTATACAATTTGTATGGTTAGCACAATAAAAGCTTGACAAAGGTCATATATTACCCAAGGATGTGCCTTAAGTTGATGTGAGGATGTGCGGACAGGGAAGAGGGAAAAGATGCCACGATCGCGACTGAGAAACGACAACCCGCCCGAATTCTATACCGTCGGACAACTCGCTGAATTGCTGCAACTGACGCCGATGACGATCTACCGGATGGTCAGACGAGGCGAGTTACCGTGTCATGCGATCGGACGAATCAAGCGCTTTCGACGTGGTGATGTCGAAGCGTTTTTGCAGAAGGTCAGAAGGCCCGCGTCGGCTTAACGTAACTAAGGCTTGATTGTTTTGGGCGTCGCGGCTGAGTCGATCCTGACTGCGGCCTCCGATTCCCCAGGAAGAGTGCCGCCGCCCGCCACCCATTGATCGACGACGCGCACTTCGAAGCGCATATCGCGCCCGACCCTGATCGCGCGCAACTGGCCTGATCTCACCAGCCGGCGAACCGTCGCTGGATTCACGTTCAAATAGTCGGAGACCTCACGCAATGTGAGCATCCGCTCCGCCATATGCTGGCCTTTGGCTAGCAACTCCATTTGATCCGGATTTGCGGGCAAGCTCGCGAAGGTCTCACCAGGATCGCCTCGCGCTGTGGGATCATTGGGTGTGTCGAATTCATCGTATTTCCCTTGGTACGGCGGTGTTCCCCGCAGCGTTGGAGAAACCCGTCCAAATTGTTTAGCTATCACTAGCAAGCTTTGAAAGCTAATGCAAGCCTATCAAGTTAAAATAAATGTATAATTTTCCTAAATTGAATTATGTTCTCTTATTTGACTTTATCTTGACTTGCTTCTTCCATCCTTTTCTGTCATCTTCTCACACAGCGCGCATCTCAGATGATTAACGCGTTGGATCGTGTACGCACGTTACGGGGCTTGGAGGAACAGCATGAATACAAAATTATCGATCGTTGCACTCTTGTGCTGCGCGCAGCTTTGGATGGGATGTGCGGCGAAAAATCCGGAGGAGTCCGACGTCAGAGGAGCGTCCACCGCGACGGTGTCACCGGTCTGCGACGTTGCCGCGGGAATTGACGAGCCGCGCGCATATCGGATTCAGCCGAACGATCAGCTCGACGTCAGTTTCTACCTGAGCCCCGAGCTTCATCAGAATCTGACGGTGCGGCCCGACGGCGACATCTCGATACCGATCGCCGGCAACGTTCACGCGCAGGGACTCACGCCGGGGCAACTCGAAAAATCTCTCGACCAGCTCTATGCGATGGAACTCCGGGATCCGAAGAGCACGGTGCGAATCGACAAGAGTCCGTGGCAGGTGGTGTACGTCGAGGGTCAGGTCGCCAAGCCAGGCGCGGTGCCGCTGCAACCCGGGATGACGGCGATCCAGGCGATCGCGGCGTCGGGCGGACTGACCGATGCGGCCGGCGCCAGCAAGGTGGTGCTCATCAGGCGTGACGCATGCGGGAATCCGCACGGCGAGAAGCTGCAACTCGACCAGGTACTGAGCCAGAAGAACAACGAAGAAGACGTGGCGCTGCTGCCGGCGGACCTGCTGATCGTTCCGCGCAGTGGAATCGCGCAATTCGATCTCAACATCAAGCAGTACGTGCGCGACGCGATGCCACTCGAGACGGTCCTCGCGCCGGGAATGTTTTGAGCCTCGAGGATTAATCAGATGAACAACGAAGCTTTGATGAATTGGGTAGAGCAAATATTCCGGCGCAAGACGTTGGCGCTCCGCGTCGGTCTGCTGGTGTTCGGCGTGATCGCAATCGGATCGCTGTTGTGGGCGCCGAGTTACGAGTCGAACTCCGAAATCCTGGTCCAATCAAATCGGGCGCAACTGCTGGTCTCACCAGGATTAAAGGAAGACGCGGCCAATCAGGCGACCCAGACGGTTCCGGTCGGCGAGCAGGATCTCAACTCCGAGGTCGAGCTGCTGACCAGTCCAATTTTGATCCAACAGGCACTCGCGGGCATGAAAACGAGTCCACGCAGCGGCGGCGTGCGAGAGCTGGTCGCCTCAATCGTGAGTCTGCCGGCCGATGCGTACATCGCGATGCATGGCGGCCCGCGCGCGGATTCGATTCAGTCAGAGGTCCAGAAGATCTCGAGTCACTTGAGCGCGACGGTTATCAAACGCTCGAACGTTATCGAGGTCTCGATTCGATCGCACGACAGTCTCTGGGCGCAGGCTTTCCTGACGCAGTTGATGACCTCGTACCTGGCGCTGCATGGGCGGCTGTCGCAGAACCCTGAGGCGCAGGCGTTTTTTCCAGCAGCAGCGAGATCTGCTCGACAGTCGATTGCAGCAATCGGAAAAAGAGCTGCGCGGCGCGCAATTGCAAACCGGAATCTCGCAATTCGGCCAGCAGCAACAAGCGCAGATAACTCAACTGTACGCGGCCGAGGCGAACTATCGCTCGACCAGCGTGATGCTCGATTCCAAGACCCAGCAAATCGCCAGCGAGGAAGCCGAGCTGAAAGCGACGCCGCAGCAACAGACCAAGGAATCGAAGACGGTCCAGAATTATGCGCTGCAGCAGTTGAAGCCGCAGATGCTGACCCTCGAAACCAATCGCGCAGAGCTGCTCAGCCGCTATCAGCCGAACAGTCAGCGAATCCGCGAGATCGACGCCAAGCTGAAAGCCGGCCACGACATCCTGAGCCGCGAGAAACAGAGCAACGTTCAGGAGACCACTACCGATGTGAATCCGACTTGGCAGACGCTCGACGGCGAACTCGCCAAAGCGCGAGCCGAAGCGGCGTCGCTCAAGGCCGCCCAGACGACAGAGGCGGCGCAAGTCGCAACGCTGCGCGACCAGCTCAGGACGATGACCAGCGACGGTGTGACGATCGAGACGCTGCAACGGTCAGTCGATAGCGACAAGGAAGCCTACCTCTCATATGTGCGCAAGGGTGAGGAGGCGCGCGCGGCCGAGGCGCTCAATCAGAGCCAGATTCTCAACGTGAGCGTGGTGCAGGCGCCGACCATGCCGCTCGAGCCGGTTTCGCCGCGAATCATGCTGAACCTGATCACAGGGCTGCTGTTCGCGATGATCCTCGCGGCGGCGGTGGCGCATTGGGCCGAAGAATACGATCCGCAGGATTTGTTCGACGGCTTCGATTTTTAAAGACACCGGGCTTAGCACGGTCGCGATTCTCGACGACAGGATGTAGCCGATATGTATTACGAACGTTTCGGTCTGAGCGGCGCGCCCTTCGAGTTCAATCCGTCGGCGTCGGTGCTGTTCATGAGCGCGGGCCATCGCGAAGGATTGGCGGCGCTGGAATGGGGCCTGCGCGAGCCGAGCGGATTCACGATGCTGGTCGGCGAAATCGGCGCCGGCAAGACCACGCTCATCTACTCGCTGCTCGCGGCGCGGCACCAGGGAGTCCGCAGCGCGTGGGTCGCGAATCCGCGGCTCAGCTTCGGCGAGATGCTCCGTCAAATCCTCGGCCAGCTCGGCGTCAACCAGCCGGATACGTCGGACAAGCTGGCGCTGCTGCAGGCGTTCGACGCGCAACTCGCCAGTCTCGGGCCGGATGAATGCATCGCGGTAATTATCGACGAGGCGCAGGACTTGAGCGACGACGCGCTCGAAGACCTGCGGCTGCTGTCCAACTTTCAATCACTCGAGCGCCGACGATTGCAGATCGTGCTGGTGGGCCAAATCGAGCTCGCCCGGCGGCTGTCCGCACCGAATATGCGCCAACTGAATCAGCGGATCGGAGCGCGCGCGCTGCTGCCAGTGCTGCAAGGCAAAGAAATTTACGCCTACGTCGAGTATCGGCTGCGCTCGCGCGGCGGCGACATCGAACGGCTTTTCACGTCGCGGCGCAATCCAGGAACTGATGCGCTCGAGTGGCGGCATTCCGCGGCGAATCAACGTGCTCTGCCACAACGCCCTGATGCTCGCGTACGCGGAGGGCGAAGAGAGTGCGGCGGTGCAACATGTACGAGACGCCGTTCACGACTACGACCGCCTGCTCGCGAGCAAAGATTCGGCGCCGGTGAAAATGGCGGCGTCGGTGAACGAGGCGATCAGATCGGCGTCGGCGCGGTTCGCGCGCGATGCGGCGAGGCCGGCGGCCTCGCGCAGGCGGCCTGCGCTTCGCGCGGCGGGGGCAGGAGCGCTCGCGGCGATGTGTCTGCTGGCGATCGCAGGTGCGGGAATTACCGAAGTGCGCCCCTTTCGCGAGACTCTAACGGCGCTGTCTGCGCGATACGGATCGCAAGACAAGCGCCCGCAACCGCAAATTTTTGCGCAAGGGTCTCCAGCGCAATTCAAAGTCCGAACTGTTGAGACCGCGAAACGGGCGCCGAAGCCGGTCAGTATCGCGCCGCTCAACGTGCATGACGGTTCCGCGGGCAGCGCGAACGAATTGATCATGCGCGGGCCTATCGAAGGGCCTTCGACGACTGATCTCCCGCTTCCGGAAAAATCGAAACCTGAAACGAACCCGGCCGGGAATGTAATTCCGGTGAAGCTGTCCTCGGCCGAAAATATTTCGGCGCCTGCGAATACCTCGGGCGACACCGTAGTCGTCAGGACCGGCGACACGATCAGCAAAATTGCGAAAAGAATTTATGGTTCGTTCGGAACCGATGAACTTGGCCGATTGACCGCGGCGAATCCCGAAATCAAGGACATGAATCTCATCTTTCCGGGTCAGTCCATCCGCGTGAGTCAAACCGGCAAATGATCACTGAGAGGAATCAGTAATGAGCAGATATTTCCAGGCAATGGAGCGGCGCAAAACCGGATTGGTTGCTTACACCGATTCGAGAGCCAAGCCAATGTCCGAAGTCGTTGCGCGCACTCAGCCGATGGCGCTGGTCCCGATCCTCGAGGCGCAAGGATTGCTCGACGCGATGGCGTCCAGCGGCTCGATCCGCAACTTGAGCGAGCAGTTGGGAGCTGCGAGCGCGTACAACGGCCCGGCGCGAATATTAATGACCGGATGCAGGCCGGGTGACGGCGTGTCCACGGTGGCGGCCGCGATGGCGCTGGATCTGAGTCAGCGGCTGGCGGCGCGCACGGTACTGGTTGAAGGGCAGCCGCGCATCACGCCCATGCATCCTTTGCTCGGACGCGCCGGCGTCCCGGCGCTGACTACGGCCAGTGGCACTTCGATCGCCGTGCAAGGTACCGGATGGCCGCGGCTCGAGACGGCGCGGCCGGAGCAGATGGAGCTGGGCGATCATCCGGCGCGAATGCTCGAAGACATGGACGAGTTGCTGGCGCGCTATCGGCTGGCGGTGATCGATCTCGGCGTCGTGCGCCTGGATCCGCGGATGCTGGCGCTGGCGCGGCCCAACGATCCGATCCTGGTCGTCGCGCGACATCTGCGGACCGACCGGGCGGAAATGATCGCCACGGTAAATCTACTGCGCAACACCGGCCATCCCGTCGCTGGGGTGATTCTCAATGGATACAAGTCGCCGCTGCCGTCGCTGGTTCGGCGCTTGATTGGAATGGAGGCTTAGCAATGCAAGACGTGATCTCACTCAACGGTAACCTGGCCGGTTCAAGCAACGGTTTTCATCTGCCGTCGAAAATCGTTGCCCTCGCAACTCAGCGGCAGATGCGCGGGATCGCGATTGTCGGGCTTGGCTATTGGGGACCGAACTGGGTGCGAAATTTTTCCCAGGCTGACGGGAATCGAGCGCGTCGTCTGCTGCGACTTCAGCCGCGAACGCCGCGATCAGATCAAGAGTCGTTACCCGTCGGTCGTCGTCACCGAAAATCTTGACCAGGTATTGAACGATCCAGCGGTGGACGCGGTCGTAGTCGCGACGCCGGTGAACACTCACTTTGAAATTGCGAGCCGCTGCCTGAAAGCGGGCAAGGCGACGCTGGTCGAAAAGCCGCTCGCCACTTCAGGCGAGCAGGCCGAGGTGCTCATTCGGATGGCGCGCGAGCGCGATCTCACGCTGATGTCGGGACACACCTTCGAGTACAGCGCGCCGGTGAGGAAAATCTGCGAGCTGATCGGCAGCGGCGAGCTGGGCGACGTTCTCTACATCAATTCCGTGCGCGCGAATCTCGGGATGTTCCGCCGCGACGTCAACGTGGCCTGGGACCTCGCGACGCACGACATCTCGATCATCCTGATGTTGCTCGGCGAAATGCCGATCGAAGTGAGCTGCCAGGGCGAGAGCCACTATCACGATCACGTCGAGGATGTTGCGCGGCTCACGCTGCACTTCGCCAACAATGTGATCGCCTTCGTGCACGTGAGCTGGCTCGACCCGAACAAGATTCGGCACACGACGATCGTCGGATCGCGCAAGATGCTGGTGTACGACGACACGGCGCCGAGTGAAAAGGTTCGCGTGTACGACAAGGGCGTGACCAAACATCCTTACTACGACACCTTCGGCAATTTTCAGCTTTCGTACCGCAACGGCGACGTGAATATTCCGCGGATCGAGGAGTCCGAACCGCTCAAGGTGGAGTGCGATCACTTCGTCGATTGCGTCAAGCGCGGAATTTCTCCGAACAGCGACGGTCACAGCGGACTGCGAGTCGTGAAAGTTCTCGAAGCGGCCGACCGCTCGCTCAAAAATCACGGGCAGCCGATGCCGATCGCGGCTGGCCTCAGGATCTGATCGTAAGACGAGGGTTGACATGTCGATTCACGAACTACCGCCGAACGTATGCGCCGCACCCGATGTGATTTTGGGCGAGGGCGTAAAGTTCGGGCCGTTCGTAAACCTTTACGGATGCAGCGTCGGAGACGCGTCGCAAATCGGCGCGTTCGTCGAGGTCCAGCGCGACGCGCAGATCGGCAAGCGCTGCAAAATCTCGAGTCACTCGTTCATTTGTTCCGGCGTCACGATCGAAGACGAAGTTTTCATCGGGCACGGCGTGATGTTCATCAACGATCGGCATCCGCGCGCGACCAACGCCGATGGCTCATCCAAGCGGCCCGACGATTGGGTGATGGAGCGCACCTACGTGCGGCGCGGCGCATCAATTGGGAGCGGCGCGATCATCATGTGCGGAGTCGAGATCGGCGCAGGCGCGATGGTCGCGGCCGGCGCGTTGGTGACCAGCGACGTTCCCGCGCGGACGACAGTAATGGGCATGCCGGCGCGTCTGTATTCCAGATGCCGCTCTGCGCAACTCGATGGAGTCGAACGATAATGACAATAAAATTTTTAGACCTTGCGGCGCAGAACCGCGAAATCATGTCGGAGGTCGAGCGCGGCTTCGAGGAAATCCACGCGAAGACTTCTTACGTCGGCGGTCCGCAGGTCGCCGCGTTCGAAAATGAATTCGCCAGTTTCCTCGGCGCGCGTCACGTAATCAGCGTGTCGAGCGGCACCGACGCTCTCAGGCTGGCGCTGATCGCAATCGGAATCGGACCGGGCGACGAAGTTATTACGACGCCGATGACGTTTATCGCGACCGCGGAAGCGATCGTGCAGACCGGCGCGCGGCCCGCGTTTGTGGATATCGATCCCAACACTGGCAATCTGAGCGTTCCGGAAATCGCGCGGTATCTCGAACGCGCGCGTTTCACGTCGCCCAACGGCCCGCGTGCGATCTTGCCGGTGCATCTCTACGGACTCCCGGCTGCAATGATCGAATTGCGCGATCTCGCGCACGCTTGCGACCTGAAGATCGTCGAGGATGCGTGCCAGGCGCACGGCGCTCGCATCAACTACCAGGGGCGATCGCTTTTCGCCGGCACAATCGGAGCGGCGGGATGTTTCAGTTTTTATCCCGGGAAGAACCTGGGGGCATGGGGCGAAGGCGGCGCGGTCGCCACCAACGACGACGCGTTGGCCGAGCAGATTCGCACGCTGCGCGACCATGGACGGCTGTCGCACTACGCCCACAGCGCGTACGGATACAACGCGCGGCTCGATACGATCCAAGCGGCGGTGTTGCGTCCCAAGCTCGAGCGCCTCGAGGAATGGAACGCGCAGCGCCGGCGACTTGCCGCGATTTATCGCGAGACTCTGCCCCAAGACGGCTTGACTCTGCTCGCTGAACCCGACGGGCAGCGAGTCGTGCTACCACCTGTTCGTCATCCGCAGCGATCGGCGCGACGCAATCAGGACGGCGCTGTTGCGCGAACAGATCGAATGCGGCATCCACTACCCGGTTCCGCTTCATCTGCAGCCTGCATGTCGCGGACTCGGATACCAGCGTGGAGATTTTCCGCACGCCGAGGCGATGGCTGACAGCGTTTTGTCGCTGCCGATGCATCCGTTTCTCACCGAGCGCGAGGTGATGACGGTCAGCAAAGTCGTGAAGCACGCGCTGGCGACGGGGTGATGTTGTGTTAGGCGGGGAATTGCAACGGCAGAAAGCGCTACTGGCGGCGACCGACGCGATCGCAGTCGTCGGCGCGGTCGCACTGTCGCAAGTGATCAGAACGCGCGATCTGTACCCGCTCAAGCCGGGCAGTTGGGGGGAAGCGCTCGCGGGCATGCTGATGCTGGTGGTGGTGTGGATCCTGGTCGCGCGCACGGTGGGACTTTACCGCAACGGGCGCCGCCGCGAAGTCAGATCGATCGTTAAGGCCAGTTGCGCGGCGTGGCTGACGATGGTTGCGATCAGCTTTTTTCTTCATATCGCGCCGTCGCGGTTTGCGGTCGCGGCTGGGCTGGTGCTGACGATTGGTCTCGTCATGATTGCGCGCATGATTGTCCGCAGCAGCATGAAGTTCTTTTACTCGAGGCCGCAGTTCGCGGTGCCGCTGGTGATAGTCGGCGCCAACACGTTCGGCGTTTATCTGCGCGATCGAATCAGGGCGGAACTTACGCACTATGAATTTCTTGGATTTGTGGATGAAAGCCCGGGCTTGCCCGCGTCCAACGGTCTGAACGGACATTCGACGCAAGTAATCGGTGGCCTCGATCAAATTGCGAGCCTGTCGGCTGCGCACTCCAACCTGGAGGCGATGATCGTGCTGCCGGAGCGCGATCACGAGCAGGTCGAACGCATCATCGAGCTTTGCGAGCGTCATCGAGTTCGATGGCGCTTCATGCCGCGGATGGCGCAGTCGATGCCGCTCACGGTCGAGATGGTTGGCGCGATTCCGCTGATTGGGCCGCCGGGATCGAACATCGAAGGACTCAATTGTGTCGTGAAGCGCGGTTTCGACATCGCGGTGGCGACGCTGATGACGATTGCGGTGTCGCCGATTTTGTTGCTTGCCGCAATTGCGATCCGCGTGCTCGATGGATCTCCTTTGATGTTTCGCCAGACCCGGATCGGAATCCATGGCAAGCCATTCGAGTTGCTGAAATTCCGCACCATGCGCTCGCAATGCTCGGACACGGTGCATCGCGAGTACGTCAAGGGATGGATTCGGCGCGACGCGGGCGAGCAGTCGCACGCCGACGGCACCGAAGTTTTTAAGATTGGAAGCGACGAGCGGGTTACGCGAATCGGCCGATGGCTCAGGCGCTTCAGCATCGACGAGTTGCCGCAGTTGCTCAACGTTCTTTACGGAAACATGAGCCTGATCGGGCCGCGGCCGGCGATGCCGTACGAGCTGGAGCTGTACCAGGAATGGCATCGGCATCGGCTCGACGCGCCGCCGGGAATTACGGGCTTGTGGCAGGTGAGCGGACGCAATCGCTTGTCGTTCGAGGAGATGGTGCAGCTCGATATCGAATACATCGAAGACTGGTCGCTGGTGGGCGACATGGGAATTTTGCTGCGGACGCTGCCGGCGATGCTGCAAGGGAGCGGAATGTGATGCCAGGCGCCGGGTGACATCAGCGCGGTCGCGAACGTCGAGGGGTGGCATACGCCGGCCTTCGCGCGCGGCGTTCGCGACAACGTGATCGGTGAAGTCGGCCTGCAGGTCGTGCGAATCGGCGGACTGGTGGTGCTCGCGCGCGCGCTGATGCCGTCGGATTTCGGACTGTTCAGAGTGCTGATCACGTTCAGCGCAATTATCATGATGGTCAACGATTTGGCGGCGCCCGACACTCTCGTGCAGCGCCCCGAGTTGACGAGCGCGCACGAGAGCTCGGCGTGGTGGGCAACGATTTCGGTATCGATGCTCACCTGCGGCGCGCTCTACCTGCTGGCGCCGTTGATCGCGCAAGCGATGGCGATGCCTTCGATCCCCAACGCACTGCGGCTGCTATGCATTCCGATACTGCTCGAAGGATCGGTCTCAGTGCCGATTGCGCGGCTTACGCGCCGATTGGAATTTCGGACGCTCGCGATCGCCGAGGTCGCGGGAGAGTTAGCATTCCTGGGCGTCGCGATCGCGCTGCTCGTGACCGGTCATCCGCGGATGAGCCTGGTCGGCGGACTATCGGCGCGAATGGCCGCGCATGCGCTCCTGCTGTGGTGCGCTGAGCCGTACATTCCGCGGGTCAGGCCGAGCCGTAAAGCGCTGCTGGAACTCCGGGGCTTTGCCGGCGGCGCGATGGGCGGACAAATTCTTCACGCGATTTCGTGCAACGCGGATTACCTGCTGGTGGGGCGTTTCCTCGGAAGTACGGCGCTGGGATTTTACGGGATGGCGTGGGATCTGCTCCGCTTCGTGCCCGACCGTTTGTACAAAGTGGCGGGCCGCGTGACGGTGCCGGCGTTCTGCCGCATGCAGCATGAGCCTGAGCAACTGCGGCGCGCGTATTTGAGTTTTCTCGGTTACATGAGCCGGCTGATAGTGCCGCCGCTGGCGTGTATCGCGGTCGCCGCGCCTGAGTTGTTGCGTCAGATTTATGGACCGCAGTGGGTTGCAGCCGCACTTCCGCTGCGCATCCTGAGCATCGGAATAATTACGATCGGTCTGCGCGCGGGAATGGGCGCGGTTTACTACGCGCTGGCACGGCCGGTGTTCGACATGTACCTGCACGGAGTTCGGCTCGCGCTGATCGTGATCGCGGTGATGGTCACGGCGTCGAGCGGATTGCTGTGGGTCTGCGCGGGAGTGAGTGCGGTCGAAGCAGTGTGCAGCGTCGGCGGACAGTTGGTCGCATGCAAGATGCTGGGCGTGAGTCTCGGGAAAGCATCGCGCGTGTTGATTCCCGGGTTCACCACCGCGGCGGGTTGCGCCGCGGCCACGGTGGCGGGACGGGTCCTTGCGGCCAATCTCGGCGTGAGCGGCCTGATGGAATTGTTGCTGATGATTGCGCTGCCTGCGGCCGCGTTTCTTCTGATCGAAGCGCGCACGGTTCGTGAAATGCTGGGAGGCGCGATCGGTTCGGTGAGCATCGGCGAGCGGCTGGCAAATCCCAGCGAAGGACCGGCGTAGCCATGGCGCGAATACTAATCATTGCTTACACCGCTTATGCGCGTGACGGACGGGTGAAGCGGCAGGCCGAAGCTTTGACTGGTCGCGGCGATCGGGTTGATGCGATCTGTCTCGCCGATGGAGAGGTCGCCGACACTCACGGAGTCAACGTCATCGGAATCCTACTGCCGCGCTATCGTGGCGCGAGCAAGATTGACTATCTCCGCAGCTATCTCAACTTTTTCAGCCAGGCGGCGGCACTGGCTATTCGGCGGAGTCTCAAGGAGCGTTACGACGTAGTAATCGCGTGCACGATGCCCGATTTGGCAATACTCAGTGCATTACCCTGTCGGCTGTTCGGATCGAAGTTAGTACTCGACGTTCACGATACGATGCCGGAGTTGTATCTCGACAAGTTCGGTGGACGCCAGGGACGATTCGGCGCGCGGATGCTGATGCTGCAGGAACGGCTGAGCGCGCGGCTCGCGGATCGGGTGCTGGCCGTGCACGATTTGCACGCCGAACGGCTGCATCAATCGGGCGTCCCGCAACGCAAGCTGGTGGTGATTGCAAACTCGCCCGATCCGCGCATCTTTCCGGTCGCGGATGCGGAATGCCTGTCGCATCGCGTGCGAAGTGAGCCGGGTGGCGGACCATTTTCGATCATCTGCCATGGAACGATTTCGAGGCGGCTGGGGCTGGATACGACGCTCGCGGCGTTGGCTTTGCTGCATCATCGGTTTCCGCTCATCACGGCTCAGAATAATCGGGGCGGGCGACTATCTCGACGAACTCAAGGCGCTCAGCCGAAAGCTTCGCGTCGATTCGGCGATCAGTTTCGAAAATCCGGTTCCGATCCAGGAGTTGGCAGCGACGATCGGCGAGGCGAACGTCGGCCTGGTTCCTCACAATGAGTCGAGCGCGACTCATCTCATGCTGCCGGTAAAGCTGCTGGAGTATGCGGCGCTCGGGATTCCAGTGATATGCGCGCGCCTGCGAACGATCGAGCATTACTTCAGCGCGCAATCGGTGCGCTACTTTTCGCCGAACAACGCCGGACAACTGGCGCGAGCGATCCAGGATTTGTACCTCGACCCGGGCCTGCGTGAGAGTCTCGCGAATTCGGCGGCGAAAGTGGTCAAGGGCATCAGTTGGCCGGTACATAGCCAGCGCTTCTGCGACGCGGTCGATTCGCTGCTCACCAATCAGAAAGGAGTAATCAAGTGCGTAACGCAAACACATTAGTTGTAGGCCTCGGGGAAGTTGGCAGCGCGCTGTCGCAAGTGCTGAGGCGCACGGGGCGCGTGCTCGAGCACGATATCGAAAGATGCGAGTTCGACGAACCGATCGGCGTGATGCATTTGTGCATTCCGTTCACGCGGCAGGCAGATTTCGAAGCGACCGCGGTTTCGTACATCAAGCGATTCAAGCCTGAACTGACGATCATCAACAGTACTGTGATTCCGGGAACCAGCCGGAATATCGCCAAACAGGCGTTGGTGCCGATTGCATACAGCCCGGTGCGCGGCAAGCACATCAGGATGGCGGAGGACTTGCTCAAGTATCGGAAGTTTGTTGCGGCCAGCGATGACCACACCGCGGAGCGTGCCGCCGAACACTTCCGCGCAGCCGGAATGACTACTCAGTGCATTAGCAAGTTGGAGACTCTGGAATTAGCCAAGCTGGGAGAGACTACATACTTCGGCGTGTTGATTGCATTCGCGCAGGAACTTAATCGGTATGCGAACCGGGTCGATGGCGATTATGCGGAGGCGCTGGACTTTTTTGAGGAGGTCGATTTTCTGCCAGACACGAAATACTTTCCCGGCTTCATCGGCGGTCATTGCGTAATCCCGAATATCGATTTGATGCAAAAGATCGCGGCGTCGCCGATGCTCGAGGCGGTGCTCGAATCCAACCGGCGGCGAGTCGAAGAACTGTCCAACGAAGCGAGAATGGCGTTGAGCCCGGACCCGAAATTCAGCTCGGTCCCGGCGAAAAGCAAATCAGCGTCGCAGGCGGCGATGCGGCGCTAGCCGTTTGCGAGAAGTCATAATGGAATTGGTACAGCAATCGAGAGCATACAGGCCGCCGGCGGCAATGATGCTGATTGGCGCGGCGGCGATTGGGCTGCTGGCGTTGTTGATGCTCAATTTTCCGATCCTGATCCTGGGCGTGGCGGCGGTCGCTGGCGCGATATCGATCGTGTGGGCGGCCCGGATGGTGCAGGGCAACGGCGCGCATCTGCTGTGCGCGTTGCTGCTGGTGGAAGAGCTGAGCGGCGCGAGTTTTTTGCCGCTGACCAACGATCAGTTCTTCATGGTTCGTTATCCGTTGCTGATCGCATTTTGTGGAGCGGCGGTTTGGACTGCGTTCCAGAATTCGGAAATTTTACAGGGCGGGTTTCTCGATTATCTGATTTACCTGGGATTCGGCGTCGTAAGTATTTCCTATTCAATATTGCCGAGCTATTCGACCGCGAGGATATTGGCCGCGATTCTGATGTTCATGGCAATAGTCAAAATCGCGCGCGCAGTGGCTAATCGCGAGGATATTGAGAGATTACTCAGTTGGTACTTAGTCGGAACGGGGATCGTATGGGCGGTGATCGTGGTCAGCTCGCTACTGATGTCGCACGACGTGGTGTGGGACGTTGAGGAGATGACCGGGCTGGTGCGGCTGCGCGGAATCTACGGTTCCCCGAACCAGATTGGTGAGATCGCGCTGGCGACGATTGGCGTCGGGCTGGTCATCTGGAGCTCGATCAGTGGATGGAAGAAGTGGCTGCTTGCGGCGCAGATGATTGCCGCGTTCGTGCTCGCGGGGATGGCGGATTCGCGGTCGCCGTTTGTGGGTCTCGCGGTGGGCGGACTGCTGTACCTGGTTTGGCGATATCGGCTGCGGGCGGTACCGATGATCGTGGCGCTGGGCGTGGTTGGTTTCATCCTGGTGGCGCAACTGAATCCCGAGTATCTGAATCGCGGTGACGTTACGAGTCTCACCGGGCGCACCGACATCTGGAAGTTTGCGATCACGAAAATCGAACAGCGTCCGCTGATTGGTTACGGCTTTGAAGTGGAAGGCGAAATCATGAAGGCGCACGACTTCCCGATTTGGTGGGGGCCGTGGGAGGACGGGCCGCGCAGCTCGCTGCACAGCGATTACCTGTCGAAGGCGGTGAGCCTTGGGATTCCGGCGCTGGTGTTTTGGGTGTTCTTTTTCATTCGGCCGTGGATCGCGCTGATGAGGCGGAAGGATGATCCGTGGAATTTGAAGCCGCTGTTTTTCCTGGTGGTGGTGCCGATTTTGTTGCTCGATTTTACGGAAGGGACGGCGGGTGATTGCCGGTATGCGGTTGGGATGATCGCGACGCTTTGTTGGGCGCTGGCGGAGAGGCAGCGATTGGGGACGTTGCGGCGGCCGGTGGTGGATGAGGAAAAGAAGATGCCGGAGTCAGCGATAATACTGAGGCGGGTGGCGTGATGAAATTCACCTCTCCCCTCGCCCCTCTCCCTTCTGGAGAGGGGGACAGAGTCGGAATTTTTAGTCGCGCGCGATTCTTTGAGGCGAGCGTCGCGCTGTGCGAGGAACCTAACCCCTAACCCCTTCCCGCGCGGGAAGGGGGACCGGAATATTGAAAGTGGCATATGAATGACACGATTAATCACCTTCCGATTTTGATGTATCACGCGATTTCGTCGGCGGCGTGCGCTGCGCTGCCGCAGACTTCTAGTATTGAGCACGCGGTTAGAGAACGAGATTTTTGTGCGCAGCTCGACGCGATTGTTGATGGTGGTTTTTTCACCGTCACGATCGACGACCTGGATCGTCCCACGTCGGAATCCAAGCCGCTGTTGATCACGTTCGATGATGGGCATGAGAGCGATTGGATTGTGGCGGCGCCTGAGCTGGCGCGGCGGAATTTGCACGCGATCTTTTTTGTCGTGTGGTCGTATCTCGGGCGTCCCGGTTATTTGAGTCGCGAGCAGGTGATTGAGATGCGATCGCAAGGATTCGAGATTGGATCGCACGGGATGACTCACACGCGGCTTTCGCAGATAAGCCTGGGCGACGCGGCTGACGAGCTGCGTGAATCGAAGCTGCGGCTGGAAGACCTGCTCCAGGAGCCAATCGCAGCGTTCGCGCTGCCGGGCGGGCATTACAATGACGCGGTGATCGAGGCCGCGTGGACGGCGGGCTATCGGCGAGTGATGACGTTGGATTTCAGAATTGCCAATCGCGAAAATCGGGTGATGCCGCGGATGGGACCAATGGCGAGCACCACGCTCAAGGATTTCAAGTGGATGCTCGAGGCGAGCCGCGCCGGCGCGATTCGTCATCGTACGATCGAGGCGATTGGCGAACGGCTCCAGCGACTTGCCAGCTACGGAGAAACATTACTGACGCGCGCACACAGTGCGAAATGATAGAAACGACTAGAGAAAAAATAAATGCGTGAAAATCAAATGGCCGAGTTCTTCCGCGCGCTGGGGCATCAGATCGTCCAGACGAAGAGTTGCTTCTGGTACAGTTCGCAGCGCTTTCTGTACAAAAATTTGCCGATTCATCGCAATGTGGATCCGTCGAGGTCAGAGTTGGCGAAGGTGATGATTCGTGGCGCTGCGTTGGCGATTCGCTATCCGGGGACACCGGGCGAAGCCGCGGCCGACGGCGGAATTTACGTTTGTGCGGATCGAAACTATGACTTTGCGACGCTCTCGGCGAATGCGCGCAGCCATACGCGGCGCGGGCTTGCGCGATGCACAGTAGAGCGGATGGACTTCAAGGATCTCGCGGCGAAGGCCTACCCGCTCATCGCCGAGACCAACGTGCGTCAGACCGGCAAGCAGCCGCATCGCAGCGAGGCGCACTGGAAATCTTTTTGCGAACTGGCGGGCAGGTGGCCGGACCTGGAGGCGTGGGGTGCGTTCGTTGACGGCGAGCTAGCCGCGTTCATCGTCGCGATGCTGGCGGAGGACTGTTACTACATTCATCTGCAAAAAAGTTCGTCGGCACAGCTCAAGAACTATTCGAACAACGCGCTGCTGTTTACCGTTATGAAGACTGCGCTTGCGCGTCCCGAAGTTGGCTGGATTTCGAACGGCCAGATCGCGCTGGCCGCGAAAGAGGGTCTCTACCATTTCAAGACGAGCATGGGTTTCGGGATTCATCCGTTCAAAGAGCAGGTGGTGCTCAATCCGCTGATAAAACCGGGGCTGTCGATCGGGAAGGCAGTGACGAGTTGGCGGACGCGGATCGATCCGGAGAATCTTTTCTGGCGCAGGGCTGCGAAGGCGTTCGATCTGGTGGGAGATTGAAAGCGGCGCTTACTTGACCATGCGTCCGAAAATTCCCGCGCGCAGTCCTTCGAACATTCGATAGCGATTGACGATCCGCTCGTAGCCGACGCCGATCAGGAACGGCAGCAGGTGAAACACCAGGTAGTGCGGCGCGGGCTCCCACATTCGAAGTTCGATTCGGTCGAAGCCGGCCTTTTGGCCTTCAGCATAAACGGCCTTGCGGGAATTCAGGCGATAGTAGGTCGGCCAGGGCTCGTGCGTTCCGGCGGGAAGTCCGCGCGCCCAATTGGCGACGATGTGATGAATCCAGTTGGGCGTTACTTTCGCGATGATCGCGACGTAGTGCCAGGAATTCGGAGTACGGAATAGAAAGACGCCGCCCTTTTTCAAAACTCGATTCACCTCGCGCAGAAACTGATCGGGCGCGGAGACGTGCTCGAGAACCCAGTCGGACAGGACGGCGTCGAAGGTGTTGTCCTCGAACGGCAGGGTGTTGTCGGCGTTGATGACGTGGGCCTCGTCGAGTTCGGGATTGTCGAGCACTTCGGGATCGAGGTCGGCGCCGACGACTCGAGCGACTTCGCCCTTGAAGATGCGGATCGATTGGCGGTCGGCGGGCGGGCCGGCGCCCAAATTGAGCAGGACAGTTTGCGGCGTGGTCTCCTTGCGGACCCAGCCGTAGAAGGCGACGGCGCCGTCGCGAGTCTGGTCCGAATAGAAGCGGTTAAAGGTGGCGGTCGATATCATTAGACGTCCTGCGCGAAGCCGTTCGAGGTCGATTTGGAGAGATGAGAACGACGTTACTGTAATCAAGATAGCTGACAAAGCTGTCGATATCAAGATAAAATAAATTAAATATAAAAGAATATAGACAATAATAGAGAAATCGTGGTAGAATGTCGTCACGCATCGAGTTTTCGACGCTCTTCCTCCTCCGCTCATGAAGCCCTTTAGACCCAGACGAAAGCGACCGTCAGAGATGATGGCGAACGGATCGGTGGAAAAGGCGCTTGATGTTCGGACGCTAAACAAACATTTTCCGATGCTCCCTGCGGAGCAGCTCGAGCGGATGGCCGGCGAGATGTCGCTGGTGCGTTTTAAGCGAGGCGAGCGAATCCTGGTCGAACGTCAATCGGCGAGCGACACCTTCGTGGTGCTGAAGGGCGCGATCGCGATCACGTGGCAGCATGACAGCCGTCATCAGGTGCTGGTCGCATTGCTGGCGCCGGGAGAGACATTTGGCGACTCGTCGTCGATGGCTGAGATGGCGGATGGCCTGAACGGGTATGCGTTCGCGAACAGCCTGGTCGCGAGGATCGATTCGGCGAGACTGGTGGAAATCCTGCTCGGGGTTGAGTTGCGGGCGTTCAGAGCGGCGACGGAAATGACGGTAGGATGGTCGGCGAAAGCGCTGATGCGATACATAAAAATGTTTCACATGTCGCCGCGCGAGCGGCTGGTAGTTGCGCTGATCGAAATCGGATCGAAGTTTGGCGTGCGCGACTCGAGGGGGCTGATCCTGAATCTGCCGATGACGCAGAAGGACCTGGCAGACCTGTTGGGCGCGTCGCGGCAGAAGATCAACGAATATTGGGGCGAGCTGGTGCGATTGGGCGCGGTGATTAACCTGGGACGCCAGCTGATCCTGGTGCCGGACAAGCTGGCAGCACTGATTGGCAATCCCGGGCTCCGTCGCCAAACTTCACCACGAGCGCATTCCGCGGCCAGATCGCACAACGGGTCCGCGCATTCCCGACGCGAACAGATGCATCAATGAAAATGTTGCTGAGAATCGCGGTCGCTGTCGTAGTAGTCATTGTGATTGGCTTTGTGGGACTCCACGTTTTCGGCCAAAGGCAGTTGCAGGCGAAGGAGGAGCCGCGCGATCAGAGTGTGCATCATCCCGATTTGGACAATCGCGCGGATCTGCTTGGCGTGGAGATGGGCTTCATGCGCGGCGCTACGAACTTCAACGATCCTGGCTACCGGGATCTGCCGAATCCGGCACAGATGCAAATTTCTCCCGCCCCGTGATTCGCCGCTGAGCATTGGCGGTCCGCGCTGTTAGAAATTCACACACGCTGCGTCGTACTTGGCCTAGAGTCGCGCGATTCGCGATTTTGTCAATCTCTTACAGTGTCAACATCGCGACAGAAATCCGCTTTTCTTTGACCAATGAATTGATACGCCCGCGCGCACTGTGTACCTCTTCACCCAAGACATTTTCGTCGAGAAATCGAACGACAGAATTTCCGTCCTGATCGCGTAGGCCGAAACGCCGGCGCGGTCGCAGTCGGACGGGGGAGCTTTCTGTATGGTAGATCGATCGCGATGGCAGTTGGTTGCTGTTGCAACGCGGACGGCGTCGGGCTTGGGGAAGCTGGCGCTCGTCGGGGTAGTTAGTTTGATACTCGCGCTGATCGGCGGCGGCCAAGCGCATGCGGCGAGTCCGATACACATCGCCTCGCCGGCGCGGACGCGGTCGTCTCCAACTTGGTGACGACCTCGGTGAAGATCAAGCCGGATGTCGCGAGGGTGGCCTTCAAACTTGACGGCACCGTGATGTCGTCATCTTCGTCCACTACATATGTATGGGATTCGACCACGGTGCCGAACGGTGCGCATACGATTTCTGCGAGCGCCTATTCGCCATCCAACCAACTGCTTCGGACGGCTTCTGAGGTGGTCAGGGTCTCGAACAAAAAACATACTGCGACGCCCACTGCCACCGCGACTCCGGGGCCGGTGGTTTCGTTCGTCTCGCCGGTTAACGGGCAGAAGGTGAGCGGAACAATAGCTGTGGCGCTGGCCTTCTCGACGCCGCCTTCTACCACCAATCCAAATGCAGTCTGGTGGACCCACTTGTCGGTGGATGGCGCGGCAATCACCGACGGCTACAACAATTTACCGTGGGACACGACCACGGTTGCCAATGGATCGCACTCGCTACGAGTGGATGGCTACGCGTACAACGGGACGACTTCGATCGGCAGTGCGACGGTCAGCGTGATGGTCAGCAATACTGGCGCGACGGCAACGATTACCGCGACGCCGACAGTTTCATCGACGCCTACTGGCAAACCCACTGCAACCCCGACGGTTACTTCGACGGCTACGCTCGGTCGAACTCCGACTTCGACTCCGACGCCGAGCGGATCGACATTTTACGTATCGCCGACTGGCAGCGACTCTGCCGCGGGCAGTTCCGGCTCGCCGTGGCGGACGATTCAGAAGGCAGCTGACACTCTGAAAGCGGGGCAGACCGCGATTGTGTCGGCGGGCAACTACGGCGAGCGCGTATCGATCACGCGTTCAGGGACGCTGGCATCGCCGATCACTTTGCAAGTCGCTAGCGGAGCGGATGTCCAGCTGCTGGGCTTCGATCTGTCGGGCAGTAACTGGGTGCTGAACGGGTTTGATATCTCGACCCAGACTAACGGCAGCGAAGGCTACGGTATCTACGTGACCGGTTCGGCCTCGTACGACACGATCGAGAACAACTATATTCACGAACTTTGCCATGAGGGTATTTTCATGGACCCGACCGTCTCGCACATCTCGGTGCTGACCAACCGCATGTGGCGGGCGGAGATGGCGGGCGCGCAAGTCGATGGCATCTACGAGCTGATCGAAGGCAACGAGGTCTGGGGCACGCAGCAGTATCCGGCGTCGGCAGGTGGAATTTATGCGGGATGCACAATTGCTGGCGGCGCCGATGCGGACGCGTTCCGATTCTTCGGGCAGCATAACGTTTTCCGATCGAATAACGCGCACGACATCTATACGGAATCGCCGACCAACCCGAATCCGCATACCGACTGCTTCCAAACCTGGGGCAGCACTGCGATGGAAGTGGACGACATCCTGATCGAGCGAAACTTCTGCCGCTGGCCGCTCGCCTCAACCACGGTGGACGCGGAGACTGCGATGATCGAAGGTATCGACGGGCTGATCGGGACGGTGACTTTCCAGAACAACGAATTTTCGAACATGCGACAGGGGATACAGCTGGGGAGCAACGTCGGCGCGCTGCACGTTTACAACAACACCTGGGACCATCTGTTGCAAGAAGGGGTCATCTTCATCGACATGAGATCGCCGGCCGACGAGTTCATTAACAACATCTACTATGATGTCGGCGCCGGCGGCGATTCGTACGCCGTGGTTCCAAGTGGCAGCCCGGTATTTGATAACAACGATTTCTACATGCCGGGCGGAGGCAGCCTGGGCACCTATCCGACTGTCGAGCCGTACATTAGCGTGCCACCGATGTTCGTGAACTACGGTGATGCGACCGGCGCGGGTGCGGATTTCCATCTGCAGGCGAGCTCGCCGCTGAAGGGCGCTGGGACCACGCTGACAGAGGTCGTCAATGACTATTACGGGACCAGCCGGGTGGGACTCGCATACTCAATCGGCGCCGCGCAGTGATAGTCAGTCCAACGAGATTGCGGTAGTCAATAGCTATAGTCAGAGCGAGGTTCGATAATAGTGAATTGACTGCCGCAATCCGCCGCCCAGCCGGGTGCGGATGTAGCCGAGCATTTCCGCTGTCAGCAGATACTTCGGACGCAGATAAACGCCGCCATTGTTGAGCGAAAACAGTATGCGGTGGAATTTCCAGTTGTTGAAATTGCGCAGCAGCTTGAACCGCGCCGACACTCCCAGGGTCTGCATGCCAAAAGGAAATTTGAATCCGAACCAAAGCGGCTGAGAGTTGATTACCAGGTCGGGCTCGGTCGAACTGTCGATTTCCTCGAGCGAACCCGTCGCGAGTCTGAGCGCCACCGTCGCGTCGAGGTCCGGAATCCGGATAGTCACTCGACGAAGCATCCGCAGCAAGAGCATCGAGTACCTGTCGCGCATCTGCGCCGCGAGATTGTCGTAAGCGGAGACAATCTCAGCCATCGTCTTGCTTTGAATCGGATCGTACGTGCGATCATCGACAGTTGGCAGTTGGTCGAACTGCTGGAGCGCGTGCGATGAATCGTGCGCAGCGCCGACCTCATAAGTGTCGCCCGGATAAAGCACCGCTGCTTGCTGCCCATGCCGCGTCAAATGATCGGATGCGTCGCGGGCGGAATTCACAAAATTGTTCACGTACTTGTTGTCGAGGCTCGAAAAGTAAATGAAGCTCGCGAACGGGATCGTGACCTTTGCATCCAACGCGCGATGCACCGACGAAACATTCTCGAGAATCTGCTTCGCACGTTGCGGCAGATATTTTTCGTGAGGTTCAAAGCCGGCGTAAGCCGCCAGCGAGAATTGGCTGAGCAGCACGTCCACGCGACCGACGTCGTTGAGAATCCCTTTGCATTCGCCGACGCTGATGCGCGCGTCGTTGGCGTTGAAGATCACTTGGGATTGGCCGAGCACCGCGAGCGCCGAGTCCATCAGGCCGGCGTGATAGCAATACACTTTCGTCGCGCCGGGCTGGTCGGACAGCGGCACGACTTTGCGGTGCGGTAACCGCTTGAATCGCTGATAGCCAAGCTTGCGAAGCGCGCCGAACACCTTGGCGTAGTCGCGGTCCTGAAACAGGACGGTCACGCGCGCTTTGAAGGCCGCGGGAAACGAGTCGAGCGTCGGGAAGTGGCAGTGATCGGGATGCTCGTGCGAGAGCCAGATGTAATCGACCTTGTGGAGCATCGCCGGATCGAACTTCGGTTTCGGCAGCAGGCTCCATGAGTCGTTAAAAATTTTCCCGAACAACCACGGGTCCATCAGGATCGAAGTGTCCGCGCATTCGGCGACGATGGAGGCATGTCCTACGAAATGTATTTTCATCGAATTCTCTCCTGACACAAAAAGCCAAATAAAGCAATTCAGTACATGTCGCCAACTATAATATCACGTATTTTCAGCAATCAGTGCAATTTTCATTAATTCATTTTAACTTTTATAGCTTGTTATAGCTTTTCATATCTGCTACGGTGCCGATTGAGCCATCCAAAGGTCGACTCGATTCATGAAGGAAGGATGCTCGCGGTCCCTCACTCTCAGAGCTTGCAGTGGTTAACTGATGAAAGTCACGCTCGTCTCACATGCTTCAGTCGTAATCGAGTCGCACGGCTTGCGAATCTGGACCGACCCATGGCTCGCCGGAAAGGTCTTCAATGAATCGTGGTCGTTGTTCCCATCCGCCGCATTCGATCCGGCGATGCTGGACGGGATCGACTATCTCTGGATTTCGCACATTCATCCGGATCACTTTCACATCCCGAGCCTGAGTGCGCTGCCGTCCGAGTTCAAAGCGCGGGTCAAGGTGCTGTTCCAGGACAATCATGCGGATCGTGTTTTCGGAGTGCTGGAAAAGTGCGGCTACAAAAATTTCCAGGTGCTAGGGCATCGCCAGCGGGCGGCGCTCAACGAGCGTACTACCGTTTACTGCTACAGCGCGGGGACGCTCGATTCGTGCCTCGGCGTGATCGAGCCGGAAGGGGCGTTGTTCAACATCAATGACTCGCGGCTGAACGCGACCGATTGCCGGCGGGTGAAGTCGGACGTCGGGCGCATAGACACGGTGCTGAGCCAGTTCTCGCTGGCGGTGTATAACGGCCATCAGCCGCGCGAGTCTCATCTGCGGCGCGGTGCGGCGGCGATACTCGAGAAAATTTTCGCCAATCACGCGGCGCTAGGCGCTAAGGTCACGATTCCGTTTGCGAGCCTGATGCGATTTTCGCTGGCGGACAATCGCTACATGAACTCATTTGCGAACCGTCCGCGCGACGTCTGGGAATACGCGCGCGGGCGCAATCTCGGAGTTGCGATCCTGTTTCCGGGCGACACCTACGATTCGTCCTCGAGCTGCGATTCAGTTCCGGCGCTGGCAAAGTACGATGAGGTTTACGAAACGATCGATCAATTTCCTTACGACACGCCGGCCGCCGTTCCGCTGCAGCCGATAGAGCAGGCGTTTCACGAGATGGTGCGTCATCTGCATGAAAAATATCCCGCGCTGATTTTGCGGATGCTGCGCGCGGTGATGGTGAAGCTGCCAGACCTGGAGAAGACAGTGGCATTTTCGATTTCGGCGGACTCATTCGCGGAAGTCGCGGCGACCAATACGCCAGACATTATAATGTGTTCGCAGGCGCTGCACTTTTGTTTTTTCAGGCCTTATGGACTGCAGACGCTGTCGAGCTCGGCGCAGCATACGGTGACGCGCAACCTGGTGAACTGGCGAATCCATCGCGCGCTGTTCGCGATGAACAATGCGCAGGCGTACGGGCGCCTCAAGTATCTGCTGAACAGCGAGAATCGGAATTTTTTCGCGAAGAGAATCCGCGCGATGGTCCGCTATACGGATCTGACGCGCGCCCGAGTGAGATTTCCCGATAGCTACCGGTCAAAGAGTCGTGCTGATTGATGCGAACCGAATTACCCGGTTCGTTGAATGAATTTGGAAATTGAGATGGATAGATATATTGCGATAACTCCGGCCCGCGACGAGGAGCAATTTTTACCCGGGCTGATTGCCAGCATGGCGGCGCAGACGCGGCCGCCGAATCGTTGGATCATCATCGACGACGGATCAAGCGATGGCACTGCGGAAATCCTGGACGAGGCCGCGCGACAACATAGCTGGATCGAGCCGATACATCTTGAGCGAGATCGTCCGCGCAAGCCGGGCGGCGAATCGGTGATCATGCAGTTTCTTCCGCGCGAGGCGTGGAAGGACCTAAATTTTATTTTTCGGCTCGATGCCGACCTGAGCTTCGCTCCGGATTTCGTCGAGCTGATGTTGAAAGAGTTCGCAGCCAATCCCAAGCTAGGTATCGCAGGCGCGACACTCTACGAGCCGGTAAATGAACAATGGGTCGCAGTGCCTGACATGCACTCGTTCCACACTCGCGGCGCCACCAAGATGTACTCGTCGGTGTGCTTCGACGCGATCGAGCCGCTGGAAGGTTGTCCGGGCTGGGACACGATCGACGAGATGCGCGCGTTGATGCGGGGGATGAAAACCCGGAGCTTCGCGCACATCCGCGCGTTCCATCATCGGCCTCAAGGCGAAGCGGCCGGCGCGTGGCAAAGCTATTACGGAAAGGGCAAGACGGCTTACTACATCGGTTATTCGCCGATCTTCCTGATCGCGCGAGCGGTGCGCATGGCGGCTAGCCGGCCTATCTCGGCGCTGTGCATGACGGCCGGATATTTCGGCAGTCAACTCGGGCGGCGTCCGAGTGTGAACGATACCAAGCTCGTAAAGTACATACGCCAACAGCAAGTTCGCCGTTTACTGATGCTGGACTCAGTCTGGCGTTGACGAGGGCATAGGTAACTCAGATGCAAAGGTATTACGGTCACGCGCAAAGATTTCTCCTGGTAGTTCGAAGTGGAAAATTCGCAAAGCTCGCGCGAGAGTTGGTCAAGCGGGTGTTTTCGAATAGTGAGTCCTATCTGCTCAGGCGCGATCTGACCGTTCCATTTAATGCTCCTGAACCAAAGCAACCGATTGAAGTAAGGCCTATCAGTGACGGCGACATACCGGCGATACTTAGTGCGCGCCCCGGTCGTTTGCTTATCCTGAAGGCTAACATCCCGACGTGCTACCTAGGCATAACCGACAGTGGTCAGATCTCCTACATGCAATGGCTAATCGGGCAAGCCGACCTTGACCGCTTCAGGCCATTCTTCGACGGCGAGCTGAGAAATCTGCGCAAGGATGAGGTCCTGCTGGAATTTGCTTATACCTTCGAGCAGTTTCGCGGACAAAAGATAATGCCGGCTGCAATGGCGGCGATTGCAGAGAAAGGTCTGTTAAGTGGGGCTCGCTACGCAGTGACCTATGTTCAAAAAGACAACGTCGCAGCCCTGAAAGGATGCGCCGCAGCGGGCTTTTCGCCCTACATGATTCGTAATGAGCGATGGCGGATCTTTTCGTTTAAAGAATCTTTTAGAAGTCTCCCAGATGGCTTAGTTGCGTCGTGAGAAAGTCGAGATGGATCGGATGGCCCAGGAATTCCTGATTTCATCCGGCTCGGTGGATATCACGCCCCGTCGGCCGGTGATGCTAGGTGGCTTTAACAAGCGCACGGCGCTGTTTACCTCAGTCGCCAGCCGTCTTGAAGCGAACGTGATCCTTATTAAAGGAGCGTCATCGAGCGTAACGATAGTCAGCACTGATTTGCTTTATCCCGGCGAAACGCTGAGGGCTCACCTTGTAAAGAACCTGGGCCTCGAGGATAGGAGCGAAGAGCTGTTTCTATGCGCATCGCATACCCATTCGGCGCCGATGACTGCGCCGTCGATACCTCACCTCGGCATTGCTGACGCGGAGTACGTGAACTTTGTCGCGATTCAAATTACGGCCTTAGTCAAGTCGATCGAGGACAAAGGTAAGCGCTGCGTCTGCACCTATCGGATAGGGAGAGCGGACCATTCGATGAATCGGCGGCTGGTTCGTCCTCGGCTGACCAGATCAGGCTTCGCAAGATCATCGGGCTTCGGACCTAATCCAAATGGGGACCGCGATGAGAGCGTGCGGATTCTCGAATTTGCAAATCTGAATGGTGAGCCGAGCGCGGTGATTTGGAACTACGCGTGCCATCCTACCGACTTCCCCGGTTTTTTACAGGTTTCGGCGGAGTACCCGGGGATCGTGCGCGCGCGCCTGCGATCGCAGCTAGGCGATATACCTGTGCTGTTTTTTCAGGGCTTCTCCGGCGACGTGCGCCCGCCATTTTCAGGGAGGTCCGCCGGCATTGCAGGCTTCGCGCGAAGAGTCCTGGTGGGGCCGCAATTTCGGCAACCGCTAAGACGCGAATGGGAGCAATGGTCCAATAGCCTCGCGGAATCGGTTGCCTCTTTCGCACGCTCATCCGGCCGAGCGCTGAAAATTGACTCGCTGGTGCTCAAGCGGATTGAGGTACCTGAGAATGAATATGCCGCCGGAGGGACTGGTGATAAGTCTCTGATCTGGCATCTTATCGACTGCGGTGGATTTCGAATTGTTGGAATCAACGCCGAACCGGTAGTCAAGTATCGGCGGCTGTTGGAGGAATCTTTTTCGAGTGAGGAACCACTACTAACCGTCGGATGTTTGGACCAGCCTGTATGCTATCTGCCGAGCGATAACATGATTCCGGAACAGGGCTATGAAGTGGAAGGCTTTCGATCCTTATTCAGTTTCGACGCGCGATTCCAGAATAGTTTGCAGGACTCGGTCATTCGAAGACTGAAAGCGGCGCTAGTCTGATTAGTGTGGCGCTACTTTGCCGGCTGACTTGAACCAGAACTGGCTACTCCCCACCAATGTGGGTCACCCATCTCTGCTACCGAACGGCGCATGAGCGCGACAAAAAAAATACCAGCATCCCGACCGCCGCCGAAAAGGAGAAGGCGTCGAAGTAGGCCAGTGACGACGCCTTCCCGACCGAGGGCCCGGTTCATTCTGGTTCCGCCGAATCTAGCTCCCGGCTGTAGGTTCAGAACAGAAGGCCGATCTGCCTTTCACTTCCATCAAGCGCGTGCGGGGCCGCGTGGCATCGGCGAAAAAACCTGATACTGTCCGGGTACTTTCGATCGACGCGAATTAAGGGGCAGTGGAACGCGCCAGGTGGCTGCCCTCGCTAGACAATACTGAGAGAACGAAAGGAAGCAATTTCGACTGTATGTCGCCATCGGAAACAGCGGAAAAGGGCCGAATGCATAGGGCTCAAAGTCTCGACAACGGTCCGCGCCATTACCACCTCTTGTGGGACGAGGACTTGGAGGCCCTGCGGCCCGTGCTCACGCTGGTACTCGAGCACCTGGAGGAAGTGGTAGCGCACTGGTATCAGCTCTACGTTATTCACTTCGGCGATACGCGGAGTCTATCTGAGACTGACTTTCGCGATGTCTTCTACAATGCGCTTTCGCGGAACACCAAGGACCTGCTCGAAGGAGACATGGATCGCTATTCGATCGATACGATTCGAACCGGCGAACTGTTATGCGAGCGCAACGTGCCGTTTGCGGAGATCGTCGCGTCGCTTCACCTATACGAGGAAAGCGCCTACACGGCTTTCCCCAAAGACCCGGCGCCGCCGCTGGAGATCTACACGGCGTTCGACAAACTGAGCCACATTCGCATGATCCTGCTCGCCGACGCCTACTTCCGGTCCGCATCGGCGAGCGCAGGCGCGCGCATCCAGGCACTCGAGCGTCAGGCAACTTTGGTCGCGCGCGAAAAGCGCAGCGTTTTTCACGGGCTGGTTGGTTCCAGTCTATCGATGCGGCATCTCTACGACCGAATCGAAGCCGCGGCCGCCACTCGCGGCACAATTCTGATTGTCGGCGAAAGCGGGACCGGGAAGGAATTGGTCGCGCGTGCGATTCACGAATGCGGCGCGGTGCCGATGCTCCCCTTCGTCGCGCTTAATTGCGCCGCGATTCCGAAAGACCTGATCGAGAGCGAGCTATTTGGATACAGGAAGGGCGCGTTCAGCGGTGCCAATGCCGATTACCTCGGACTCTTCCGCGCGGCCGAGGGCGGCACGCTGTTTCTCGACGAGGTTACCGAGATGGCGCCCGAGACGCAGAGCAAGCTCTTGCGCGCAGTACAGGAACGAACGGTGCGGCCGGTGGGCTCGACCAAGGAGATGCCGGTAAATGTGCGCCTGATAGCGTCGACCAATCGCGATCCGGAGGAGGCGGTCCGAACCGGCCACCTGCGTCAGGATCTCTATTACCGACTGCAGGCGGGTGTTCTGAGCGTGCCGCCGCTGCGCGAACACCCCGATGATATCCCGCTGCTGGTCGAGCATTTCATCGAGTACTTCAATGAGAAGCTCCAGCCGCAAATTCCGGTACGAGGTATCGAGGAAGATGCGCTCGAGGCGATGACGAAATACTCGTGGCCCGGAAATGTACGCGAACTGTCCAACGCTGTCGAAGGCGCCTTCACTTTCGGCCGCTCACCAATGATCCGGCTGCAAGACCTTCCGGCCGGCATCGCCGGGATTCAGTCTGCCAAGCCTTCGCTCGAATCGAAAAGCGCCATACCCGAACCCGAAAGATTGATTGGCACTTTTGCCGACGCCGAACGCGAACTGATTGCGCGCGCCCTCAAGGCCACCGCGGGCAACAAGGTCCAAGCCGCGGCATTGCTAAGAATCTCGCGCAAGAAGCTCTACGCCAAAATCGAAAAGTACGGCTTGTAGATCGATCGAATCCTAAAACCTGTGCGACGGGAATTGCTCGTCGATCCACTCTTCGGCTTGTGACTCCCTGTCGAACTCGACGGTCTGTTTTTTTCCCTTCCAGGAAATCTGCCAGCGCCCAGTTTCAGGATTTTTCTCGATTAAATAACCTTGATACTCACTCATTTCTGCTCCTGGCGAATGAAAATCCACATACAATTTGTTCAAGCGATTGTCGTGCCACGGACGATTGGTAGACTTGGCGATATTTTTGATTGAGAGTCTGCGCGTACCGGGTTGAAGACTTGTGTCCGGTTCGCGTCGCGGCGCTGAAGTGTATCCAATCGCACCATCTGCTTGGCGTTGTGAAGCCAACTCTGGATGCTTGAGCTGCACGAGAATGGGCAGCGGTAGATCCGGACGATCGCGAGGTGGGTGCCGGTCGTTGGCAGGCCAATTGCACGATCGAGGGACTTCGAAGAGGACGATCAAGTTGTATTGAAAGGAGCGATAAAACTGCGAGCAGCGGCCACTGACCCCTTTAGCGGCCTTAGTAGCGATGAGGCGGCACGGCGCCTGAAGATCTATGGGCCGAACCGCGTCGTGCGCGCAGCGCGCGGCGCAGCGATCCTGGCATTTATCAGAACGGCCGCGGATCCGATGGCAATCATGCTGGCGGTGGCCGGAGCGGTTTACTACGCGCTGGGCGAGCGGACCGACGCCTACGTCCTGTTTGCCGCAATCGTACCGGTGCTGGCTGTCGATGTAATCCTGGAGGCGCGATCGCGCACGGCGCTCAAGAAGCTGGCGGGCGTCGTCGCGCCCCGCGCGCGTGTTGTGCGCAGCGGCGTCCAGAACGAGACTTCGACTGAGGACCTTGTCCCCGGCGATCTGCTGCTCCTGAAAGAGGGCGACATCGTTCACGCCGATGCGGTGGTGCGTTCGAGTTCCAATCTCACGCTAGACGAATCGCAGCTAACCGGCGAAGCGGAGCCCGTCACGAAGCAGCCACCGGAAATCGGCGCGATCGCAGATGCGCCGGAGACGAGCCGCGTGTATGCAGGCTCGCGCGTGCTCGAAGGCCATGGGTCTGCCGACGTAACCGCTACCGGAGAGCGCACGCGCTACGGCGATTTAGCGCGACTGGTGGCAGAAGTCGGCCCACGTCCGACACCACTTGAAACCAAGACCGCGCGGATGGTGCGATGGATGGTCGGCATAGCGGTTACCGTTTCGGCTCTGCTGTTCGCCTCGCGCATTCTTGACGGTGCGCCGGCGGGACGGGCGTTTCTGTATGCCGTCAGTCTAGCGATGTCAGCGGTGGGCGAGGAGTTCTTGCTGGTGCTGACAATGTTCCTGAGCGTCGGAGCATATCGCCTGAGTCGGCACGGAGTCCTGGTGCGTCGGTTGGCCAGCGTCGAAACGCTCGGCTCGACCACGGTCATTTGCCTCGACAAGACCGGCACTCTGACGGCTGGAGAGTTCGTGCTTGAGGCGCTCCTGCCGCTCGGACCAGATATCTCGGAGGATGCGCTGATTGAGGCGGCGGCGCTCGCATGTGAGCCCCAAGCCGTCGACACGATGGAGAGAAAGATTCTTGCTTATTGCGCGGAACACGGGATCGATGTCGATGCGCTTCACTCGCGATGGCGTCTGGTACACGACTACCCGTTTGATCCGGTTGGCAAACACATGTCGCATGTCTGGAGCATTGGAGCAGGCGGTAACGCAGGAGGCGAACAGCGAATCGTGGCGAAGGGCGCGCTCGAGGGAATAGTCGAGCATTGTGAGATTGCGCCGGCGGATCTGGATCTCGCCGAGAGGGCGAATGTCGAGATGGCGGGGCGGGGAATGCGCGTGCTCGCGGTTGCGGAACGCGATTTGGAGCGAGGCGGATTCACCGGGATGCGCGCGTCGGACGAGCGCGGGCTTCGTCTCCTTGGCCTGCTCGGGTTTCGCGATCCCCTGAGGCCCGTGGTTCCGGACGCGGTGGCGCAATGTCAGCGCGCGGGCGTGAAGCTCAAGCTGATTACCGGCGACCACGCACTAACGGCGCATGCAATCGCAGACGCGGCCGGAATCGCGCACGCCGACGACGGCATCGTGACCGGCACGCAACTCGATAGCGCTGACAAGGCAGGCTTCGATCGGTTGGTCCGCCAGTGCAGTATCTTCGCGCGCATTCGGCCCGAGCAGAAATACGCGATCGTCGAGGCCCTTCGGCGGGCGGGCGAAGTCGTCGCAATGACCGGCGACGGGATAAACGACGCGCCGGCGCTGCGCCGCGCTGACATTGGCGTCGCGATGGGCCTGCGCGGGACCGAGGTCGCACGCGCGGCCGCGGACATCGTGCTGCTGAACGACGATTTTTCCGCGATGGTCGCCACGATTCGCGAGGGCCGCATCCTGCTCGACAACCTTCAGCGCGCATTCCTCTACCTGGTCGGCTTCAAGGTGATGCTAGTGTCGCTCACCCTGCTGGCTCCGGTCTTTGGCCTTCCGCTGCTGCTGCTCCCAGTCAACCTGGTGTGGCTGGAGATGATCGTGCATCCCGTATCCGCGCTCGCGTTCGAGGGCGAGCCTGCGCTCGATGACGTCATGCGGCGGCCGCCGCGTCCGCCGGCATCGCCGATCGTCGAGCGCCCGGCTGTTTTACGCGCGGCTACATCCGGCGCTCTACTGACCGCTGTGGCGCTCGCTCTGTTCTCGATACGCCTTGGTGAGGGTGAGAACTATGCGCGCAGTGTAGCGATGGTCGTCGCCGTGGCAGGGAGCTTGTTCCTCGTGTGGGCGGAGTACGCGGGCACGCGCCCCTGGTGGCGGGTTCGCGCCCCGGACAAGAGGCGATTTTGGATTGTGATCTCTGCCGTAGCCGTCAGTCTGCCGATATTCATGCTGACTCCGCCGATAGCGAAGTTGCTCATGATAAGCCCGATCGCACCCGCCGATTGGGGTATCGCAATTCTGAGCGCAGCCGTCGCGGTGTCCTGGCGCGCGATCGGCGCGAACAATTTTTCCGGAGCTACGCGAACGACATCCTTCTGAGCGCCGGCAGCAGGCGCATTTCTTCGCTGTCGATCAAGTCGTCGAGCTTGACCGCGAGCATGCATAAGGCCTTGCCAGCCGCGGCGACGACATTGTCCGGATCTTCTTCGAATGACACTCCCATCAGCTTGGCGATCAGCGAGTGCATTTCGCGGTGGCTCTTCCTGATTCGATCCATGACCGCGGCAGGAAGCCGGCCCGCACCTTCCGCCCACGGCAGCACGGTTTCATCTTCGCTGAGCAGATGCTGATTGAGTTGCGGCTTCAAAATTTCCCAGCATCGCTGCGCCTGCGTGCGCATCTCGCGATCCGACGGCTTGAAGCCGAGAATGACGCCGGCGACGGCCGCATCGAGCAGCGGAATCCCGAGCCGGTACTCGTCGCGGCTGAGTTCTTCGGTGAGGTTTCGAATCTTGCGCGTCTCGCCGCGCTTTTCAGTCCGGGCAGCTGATTGCTTTCTTACGCTGATCACATTCGTTGTCCTCATTGGTGCGCTGACTGGTTTCTGGCTTCAGCGCGGGAATCGCCCAAGCGGTCACGACGAAAATAAATTTCGCGCCCGTTGAGAGTCTCGAGAACGCCGTAGCCGTCCGGCGGAAAAATTGTGGTGACGCGAACGTCGGGGGCATGTCCCTGGATTTTCACGTCGTGGCGGAGCTTGTGGACGTATTCCTCGAGTTTGTGCCGCGCCGCGGTGAAAGCCTCGGTTATCGCCAGCGGCAAGTCAGCGCTGTTTTGCTTGTCGATCGTGAGCTCGCCGCCCGGCACGTCGAGATGGATTCGAACGCGGCCCGCTTTTTCGAGGACGATGAACCGCAGGTGCTGCAGGCATCTGGTGCATCCGGTGAGGCGGTTGACGTAGTCCTCGAGCGCTTTGACCTGGGCCATGATTTGCGTCTCGATCGCTTCGGTCATCTCCGATTCAGATGCGCCGATTTGGATCTGCATTGCACCCTCCGAGTCCGCCACGATTTATCGACTCCACGTTTCTTTAATTCATTCTTCGTGCCGAGTGCTGTCGGCGACGAAACGCCTGATATTAGGCGGAATTCGAGCGGCAGCCTTAGCGTGTGCATCCAATGGACACAGACGCCTGCCTCTCTTGGCAACACAGCAGGATGAAGAGGTCGGATTCTGGCGAGCGTCATCTCGATGACGAGGTGACGAGGATTTTTGTTCTTCAAAGAACACATGCGGCGGATTAATTGGCACTCGTTAGCGCTTACGCTTCCGAGAACCTGTCTGATTTGCGAGAAATTCCGACCGGACGACAAAAATTGGTCTTCAGGGCACAACTGTTGCTCTGAGGCAGATGCGTTGCGCGACTCGCGCCGATCGGGGGAATTATGCGAGCTGGACGAATTTTCTCGACATTTCTGTTGGCAATCGGGGTCGCGGCGTTATCGCTGGCGGGCATGGCGCGCGCGGCCGACAGCGACGCCACCGATGCCGCCGCGCTCAAGGAAATCAGGGCCGAGATGCGCCAACTGCGCGAGGATCGCAAGCGCGACCGCGAGGTCATTCGATCGCTCGAGGTCAAGGTTCAGCAGCTCGAAACGAAAGACTCGAGGGTCGAGACCACCACGCAGCAACTGCAGAGCACGGATCAGAAGCTGAAGGAGACCACGCTCGAACTTCAGCAGACCAATCAGCAGGTGAAGACTCTGCAGACGAAGGTCGATGCGCCGATCGCAACGCCGCAGTTTGGCAATGCCGTCGATCGATACCTCGGATCGCATACCTTCACCGTAACCGGCGCGGCCGGCGGCCAATTCATTTATGACCAGCAAAGCGGCGCGCTCGACGACTTGCATCATGCGTCGCAGAACTCGTTCTTCTTCGATTGGGAGCCGATGATCCTGTACCGCCCGACGGATTGGATCCTGTTCCAGGGCGTGTTCAGCGCCGGGTTTGGAGCGACCGGGACGGGAACCGACCTGTCCACCGCTGATTTCCAGATTTTTCTCAACAAATACATGACGGTCGTCGCCGGGCTTTTCGATCAGCCGTTCGGCGATTGGTACGAAGCCCAGAGCCCGATGTGGGTGAACCGGTTTGTCACGGCGCCGCTGCCGTTCGGAGTCGAGCCGGTGGTTCCGCCGGGTGAGCTTGGACTCCAGCTTCGCGGCGGCATGCAATTCGGCAAGCTCGGCCAGGATCTCGACTACACGGTCTGGGGCGGGAACGGTCCCAACTTCAGCTCGCATGTCCTGGGCGCCGCGATGTCGAGTCCGACGTCGATTGCGTCCGCCGAGACCAACGGCAAGTCGATCGGCGCACGATTCCGAATCTATCCGCTGCCGGTCGACTCCGAGATGGGCCGGCTCGAGCTTGGCGCGTCCACCTACAACGGCAAGTGGGTGAATGGAAACTGGTTCAACTCGTGGGGCGTGGATTTCAACTACTTCATCGGGAACCTGCAGACTCGCGGCGAATGGCTGGAATCGTACCGCCAGATGCCGAACGGACAGAGCACCGACAATCGCCAGGGATGGTACGTGCAAGCCGGGTACTTCCTGACCGGGCTTAAAATCCCGGGCATCCCCGAGGTGATCAACAACTATCTGCGTCGATTCGAGCCGCTGGTGCGTTATTCGGGAGTCAACCAGCGCGGCGTTTCAACCGACGACATCCAGGGCGCGACCGGCGTCGGCTTGGGCGGCACGCAAGTAGGACTGGTCCCCGACTTCGGCATCAACGGGTCGCCGGCAACCTACGCGCCGCATTCGCGAGAAGTCGCGTTGGCGCTCGACTACTGGATCGCACCGTCGATCGTCTGGCAGAACGAATTCGATATCGAGTTGCCGCGCGCGGGAGGAGTATTCGTCTCGCCCAGCGGCGCCGAGACGCCCGCGGGCTCGATCCCGAACGATCACGCCTTCCTAAGCCAGTTCACGATCGGATTCTGAGCGGAGTCACGATGATGAAAAAAATATTCGTGGCAATCGTTCTTGCGACTCTCGCGATCGGATCGACGGGCGCTCGCGTCTCGGCGCAGGAACAGGACAACATGTCGCCGGCCGAGCACAAGCGCCTGTTCCGCGAGGGCGCCAAGCTGTGGCCGGTGTACTGCAACACTTGTCACAACGCGCGGCCGGGATGCGAAAAAGCTCCTTACGAGTGGGACCTGATCATCATGCACATGCGTACGCTCGGGAACTTTCCGGAGGAAGACACCAATGCGATATTGGAATATCTCAAGGCCCGCTGAATCCGATCTACTCCCCAACTATTGAAACGGAGGACGATGTGAACCGACTCATCTCAAGCCCGGACTTACGCGATCTCGCGTGCGCGATCGTCGCGTGCGCGTTTGCGCCGGTGCGAGCCGCCGACATGGCCGCCGCCAAGACTAACTACGATACTTTTTGCGTGAAATGCCACGGACCCAGCGGCAAGGGCGACGGTCCAGCCGCGGCGACACTGTCCACCAGCCCGCGCAATTTCACCGATTGCGCCGCGATGGGCAAGATTTCCGACGACACGATGTTCAACGTGATCAAGAACGGCGGCGCCGCCAACGGTCTCAGCAAAGACATGCAGGCGTGGAGCGCGGGCTTCGAGGACGGCGAGATGCACGACCTCGTCGCCTACATCAGGACCTTCTGCAAGAAGTAGCGATGAGCGACGGAAATTCGATCGACGCGACGCCGCGCGACTTGTGGTGGTTTCGCAAGAACGTGCCGTGCCTCGACGCGTGCCCGGTCAAGACCGACGCGGGCCGCTACGTTCAGCTGATCGCGGAAGGACGCCTGGCGGAAGCGTATCGCGTCGCGCGATCGCCCAATCCGATCGCTTCGATATGCGGACGCGCGTGCGGCGCTCCATGCGAGGACGCATGCCGCCGCGGCAAAATCGATGCGCCCGTGACGATTCGCGCACTCAAGCGTTTTCTCACCGAACAATTCGGTCCCGAAGCGCTCTCGACCAAAGGAGTGCGCGAGATGATCGCGGGACCGTCGGGCGGCGGCAGCACAACTCCCGGTCATATCGACATTCCCGGCGCGCGACCTGACGCCGGTGGCTCGCAGCGCAAGGTCGCGGTCGTCGGCGCCGGGCCGGCCGGTCTCGCGTGCGCGAACGATCTTGCGCTGATGGGCTACAGCGTGACGGTGTTCGAGGCGATGCAGCACGCGGGCGGGATGCTGCGATACGGAATTCCCGCCTACCGGCTGCCGCGCGACGTGATCGACTGCCAGGTCCGCGAGATCGAAGAGCTCGGCGTCGAGTTCCGCTACTCGACCCCGCTCAAAGCCGGCTTCGGAGTTCGCGAGCTGAAGGAGCAGGGCTACGAAGCGATCTTCCTCGCGGTCGGCGCGTCGCGCGGGCGCGCAGTGCCGATCGAGGGCAGCGACGCCGACGGCGTGATCAAAGCGATCGACTACCTGCTCAATATAAATCGCGGCTACCGCGTTCCGCTCGGCGGCAAGGTCGTCGTCATCGGCGGCGGCCTCGTCGCGATCGATGCGGCGCGGACCGCGGTGCGCGCGCTCGTGCCCGGACTGGTCATGTCCGAGGAGGAAGAGCAGAGCGTCGAGGCCGGCACGATGCGCGTGGCGCTGGATGCGGCGCGCGAAGCGGCGCGGCGCGGTGCGCTGGAAGTTACGGTCGCGAGTCTCGAATCCGGCGCCGAGATGCCCGCGATGAAATCGGCGCAGGGCCGCGAGGAACTCGACATCGCGCGCGACGAGGGCGTCACCTTCATGCCCGGCTGGGGACCGAAGCGAATCGTCATCCGCGACGGCCACGCAGTCGGAATCGAACTGGTGAAATGCGTCAAGGTTTTCGACGACGCGGGGCGCTTCCGCCCGCAATTCGACGAGAACGATAAACGAGTCGTTGACGCCGACGCGGTGATCCTCGCGATCGGGCAGGCGCCGGACCTGTCGTTCGTCACGCCGGAAGATGGAGTCACTGTCACGCCGGCGGGAACGCTCAAGATCGATCCGGTCACGCTCGAGACTGGTATCGCGGGCGTGTTCGCGGGCGGCGACGCGGCCTTTCCGCCGTCGCTGCTGATCACCTGCGCACAGCATGGCAAGGTCGCCGCGCGCGGTATCGACGCGTACCTGCGCGGCAAGCCGCTCGGCCAGCCGCGAATGCACGTCACGATCGAGGAGCTGCCGACCGACACCTACAAGATGGTCGATCGATACGAGCAGAAGCATCGCGACATTCCGCTGGTGCCGCTCTCGCGCCGCACCGGAATCACCGAAGTCGAGTCCACCTTCACTGCCGACGACGCGCGCGAGCAGGCCGAGCGATGCCTCTACTGCCATATCCATCCGATTTACGACGGCGCGAAATGCATCCTGTGCAATCGATGCGTGGACATCTGCCCCGAGCATTGCCTGCATTTCACGCTCGCCGATCAAATCGCCGATCAGGAGCGGGTTGCGAGCGTGATGGCGGAAGCGCAGGTGCGCAGCGCGTTTCTCTATGACGAGGCGAAATGCATCCGCTGCGGCCTGTGCGCGACCCGATGCCCGACCTCGGCAATTACGATGGAGCGCTTTCAGTTCGAGGAAACGGCCGGCTGATGGACGGTGATCGTCGAAAGATCCTGCGCTTCATCGGCAAGGGATCGGTGTTGGCCGCGTTCCTTGCGCAGATCGGCGCTGCGGGCCGCGCATTTTTTCCCAACGTGCTCTACGAGCCGCCGAGCCGCTTCAAGCTCAAGCAGCCCGACGATTATCCCGACGGCTACACGCTCGACGAAGCGCATCGGCTGTACGTGATCCGTCAGAAAGATGCGTTCCACGTGATCTCCGCGATCTGCACGCATCTCGGATGCAACGTGCAGTGGCGCGACACCGAGTTCGACTGCCCATGCCACGGCAGCCGCTTCCGTCCCGACGGCACGGTGATCGGAGGGCCTGCGCCGCGTCCGCTCGACTGGTTTGCGACGACGGTTTCGCCCGACGGCTACCTGGAAGTCGATAGCGCAAAGGACGTAGCGCGCGATTTTCAGCTGATCATCGGCGGAAAGGGCAAGGCCTAGCGGTGGGCGCGAAGTTCAAGGCGCTATGGCGCAAGACTTCGTGGGCGTGGTCGCCCGAAAGCGATCGCGAATCGTCCGAAGCGATCGTCAAGAACTTCTGGCTGCATTGGTTCCCCGCGAAAGTCGCGCGCGCCAGCATGGACTGGAACTATTCGTTCTGGCTCGGCACCGCGTCGGCGTCGCTGCTGCTGATCCTGACGGTCACCGGCGTGATGCTGATGTTCTTCTACGTGCCTTCGACCGAGCGCGCATACGGCAGCATCAAGGATTTGCAGTACGCCGTCAGCTTCGGCCGCATGCTGAGAAATCAGCATCGATGGGCGGCGGAGGGAATGGTCGCCGTCGTGTACATCCACATGGCGCGAGTGTTCTTCACCGGCGCGTACCGCGGCGCTCGCGCGATCAACTGGGTAGTCGGCGTCGTACTTTTCCTGCTGACGTTGTTCCTGTCGTTCACCGGCTACCTGCTGCCGTGGGACCAGCTCGCGTTCTGGGCGATCACCGTCGGAACCAGTATCGCGAAGCAGGCGCCATTCGTCGGGCCGACGATCCAATTCCTGCTGCTCGGCGGCCATGAGATCGGACAGCAGACGCTTGCTGCGATTTTACGTGCTGCATGTTTTCTTCCTGCCGGTGTTCGTGTGGGTGCTGTTCGCCTATCACATGTGGCGCGTGCGCAAGGACGGCGGCCTCGCGGCAGTCGAGGGAATCCGCAACGCGCGCGTGATGGTGCCAAAGGCGACGCCGAAGACGAAGAGCTACTCGCTGTTCGGACTTACGCCGGGCACCTCGGTGGCGGTGATGAGTTCGACCGGGCTGGAGGAGTCCGACCAGGTTTTCTCGTCGCCGAACATGTCGCGGCGAATCGCGCTGGTCTTCCTGGTCGTGTTCAACCTCACGCTGCTGGCCGCGATCCTGTTCAACGCGCCGCTCGAGGGTCTCGCCAATCCGTCGGTGACGCCGAATCCGGCGAAAGCGCCGTGGTACTTCGTCTGGCTGCAGGAGCTGGTCGCTTCAACGACGGTTCGGTTCGGCGGTTATACCGTCAGCGGCGCGTTGCTGGGCGGAATATTGCTGCCGGGATTTTTGCTCGCAGTGCTGACGCGTGGCCGTGGCTCGATCGTTCGCCACTTCGCGCGCAAGGGCGATGGCTCGCGCCCGAGCGCAAGCGTCAGAACATGACGTTCGCCATCGCGACGCTCGCGATCATCATCCTGATCATGGTCGGGGTTTATCTGCGCGGACCCTACTGGCGGATTTACTGGCCCGGCCAGGCGCGCCCCGAGACGCCGCGGCTCTACTGACATGGCCGACAAGAACGAATCGTTCGAGACGAAGGACTTCGGCTGGCTGGTCGCGATGTCGATCCTGTTCCTGGTGCTGGTCGCGGTCTGCTTCTGGCTCGAGTTCAGCACCGAATGGGGACGGCTATCAGCAGGCAGTTTCCGCAATTGCTCGGCCATTACGGCAAGGGCGAGGAAGCGCGCGACTTCCAGCCGGGGATTCAGCAGATCTGGATTCCGAAAATAGGCGTGACCGACCGCTGCATCACCTGCCATCTCGGCTACGAGTGGTCGTCGGTGCTTCCCGCCACGATCGCCGAGCCGCTGAAGCCGCATCCGATGAACGACTGGATGGCGAAACATGAGTTCGCAAAATTCGGATGCACGCCATGTCACGGCGGCGACGGCGCGGCGACGACTGTCGCGGGGGCGCATCAGGGCGGACGTGGATGGGACGATCCGATGCTCTCGAACGCGCTCGCGGCGCAAAACGGGCTCACGATGAACGAGATGATCCAGATGCGATGCAACTTTTGCCATCGCCATGATGCGGCGACGCCGGGGATGGACGAGATCAATCTCGCCAAGGTGCTTTTCAAGAAGAAAAAATGCCTGCTGTGCCACGTCGTCGAAGGGCGCGGCGGCGCCACCGGCCCCGAGCTGACCTACGAGGGCGACCGGAATCCCGAATTGCTGAACTTCGCGCACGTGACCGGCGAGCACACGATGTTCAACTGGAACGTGCAGCATCTGACCAAGGCGAGCGCGGTTTCGCCGAACACCGCGATGCCCGATTTCAATTTCAAGCCCGAGGAATCGAGAGCGTTGACGCTCATGCTGATGAGCTGGCGGCGGCTGACCTATCCGCCGGAATACATTCCCGATCCCGAAGTGGCTGCGGCCGCGATGCAACCGTCGCCAACGTCAACCATGACTCCAACTCCGAGCGCGACGCCTGTCGCGCATTGAGCATTTCGACTAAATGGTGAATCGATGAATATGAAAGTGTTGGATAACTACTTGCGTTAGGCGTCGCTGCTGGCTCTCGCGCAGCCTGCGATATCGGCGGCCGATGATGTGGCTGACGGGCATCGTTATTTCGTCCGCTACTGCGCGTCATGCCATGGCACCGACGGGCTCGGTGACGGGCCAGTGGCGAAGACCCTGGTCACGCCACCGGCGAATCTGCGCAAGCTCGGCGACAAGTACGGCATGCCGCTGCCGGCGCATAAGATTGCCGAGTTCATCGACGGTCGCGATACGCCGCGAGCGCACGGGAGATCACGAGATGCCGGTTTGGGGAGAGAAACTCTACGAGATGGGCGCAGGGGAACGGGGCGAGTACGGGATCGGCGAGGTGATCGGGAAAATAATCGCGTACCTCAACACGATTCAGGATCGTCGAACCGCGATGCGATAGATATCACTCCGCGACGACGCGGAATACGGGATAGCGCGCCGCCACCTTCTCGAACTCCGCGAGCGGCGCGTCGCGGCTGACGTCGAAGTGCGGGCGAGCGCCGGGCGCCACTTGCAGATAGGCCTTGAGGATCGGCGCGCGCCGCGACACCGGCACATCCTCCAGCCTCACCTTTTCCGCTGTTCCATGGCGGAGCACGGCGGCGCCCGCGCTGGCGTGTGCATTGCGCACCCAGTCGGCGTTATCGCCCAGCATCGACACCAGGTATCGTTCCGCGCCGACCCGCGCCACGACCAGCTGGACCAGGCAAGGCCGTGCCGCTTCGACGCCCTCTTGTTTCCAGAGCGACCAACAGTGCTGGAAAAACGCCGCGCGCGGTTAGCCGCGCCTGTGCGGAGTTGAGGCGCCTGGTGAACGCCCGCGGTCTGCCGCCGGGATAGTAGAACGCTCTGAACCACGAGTGCGGCAAGGTCCACGGCAGCGTGAAGAAAACCACCGCGGCGCCGATTACGATCATTCCCGACTAGAAAATACGGACTCATCGCTTGCGCGTTTCCTATGACGCTACCAAAGGCTCGAGCGCATCCTCGATTTCCGCGACAAGTTGTTCACGCTCGCGAGTGGTGTCGATGCGCAGGTGATTTGCGCTGCGGAAGCTCGCGAATCGGCTCGAACTCGGCGCGCTGCTTCTTGTGCACCTTCTGGCGTGGCGTCCGACACTTCACCCTGTATCGATCCGCGCTGTTCCAGCCGGCGTATCGCTTCCTCTTCGCTGACGACGCATTCGATGAAGAGCACCGGCACGCCGCGCCGGGCGGCCAGCGCGAGTGCGAGTTGTCGGTCGGCAGCGGTTCCTTGAACGTCGCGTCGAGAATTGCTCCGCAGCCGCTCGCTCAGCAGGCGCTCCGCTTCGGCCAGCATCGCGTCGTAGGTGATTTTCGAAAACCGGTCGGAATATATATTCGCGCCGTAGTCGGTGCGGACGTGCTCTTGCGGGGATACCGACGCCAGGCGCTTTGCGGACGCGGTCCGAGTTGATCGCTTTGAAACCTTTGCGATGCTGAAGCATGCGCGCGACGGTCGATTTGCCCGAGCCCGAAAGTCCGCAGACGACGATCAGGGATGGCGATGCGCATCGCGCATAGTGCGACGGCGAGCGCGAAGTACTTGCTTGCGAGCTGGCGCGCGCGCTCGCGCTCAGCATCGCCAACCTCGCGCTCGAGGCTTCGCAGGCTCTCGACCTTGCCGCGCACGCACGCGCGATAGCATTTGTAGAACGGAACGAACACTGCGAGGTCTTCGTCGCCCGCCGACCTCCGCGTAGGCCTCGACCAGTTCATCGGCAAGTCCGGGCGCGCCGAGCCGATCGAGATCCATCGCGAGGAATGCGATCTCCGAAGCAACGTCGCCGTAGCGCAATCGCTCGCTGAATTCGACGCAATCGATCACATCGATTTCGTTTTTTTCAGTATTGAGAAGGCAGACGTGCTCGGCACGCAAATCGCCGTGGCCTTCGCGGACGCGGCCCATCGAGCGCCCGGTCATTCAATGCGCGCCAATGAGCCGTGATAAAGGCGCGGCAGAAGGAGTCGATCGCAGTGAATTGCTCCTTGCGAAGAGTGTGACCGATAAAACTTTCGTTCTGCTCGATGTCCTCGATGACGTTGCGCCAGATCGCCGCCGCCGAACCGTAGGTCCATCCACGATTCGACGGGGCGCTCGCGTGGAATTGTGCGATTCGCGCCGCAATAGCGCGTAATCGTGTCGCGATCCACCTTGCCCGCCGCCAGCATCACGTCGAGCATCCGGTCTTCGGGCAGCCGGCGCATCTTGACCGCATATTCGACGGCTTCAGGATGCTCAGCCGACACATCGGGTCCGAGCACGAAAGAATCTCCACGCTTAAGAATCGCGAATACTCCCAGGTACACACGCGGCGAAAGGCGCGCGTTCAGACGCACCTCCGCGCGGCAGTAATGGAACCGATGCGCAAGCTTCGAGCAATCGAGAAATGGGAAATGAACTGGCTTCTTTACCTTGTAAACGAAGTCGCCGGCGATGAAGACGTACGAAATGTGGGTCTGCTTGAGTTCGACACGCGCGGGCGAATCCGGATAGAACTCTGGCCGCAGCATCGCCTCGACCAGCGGCGGCAAGCCGCCAGCCGAAGGTCCGCGATGCTTCGAGCGGTCTGCGTGCTTCCGATCATTTCGCCCGTCGGGTCCATCGCGTCGCTCCTGCCTACTCGGCGTGCTCAGTCGACGTGGGTCAACGCCTCGAGCACGTCGCACGTCGTTATCACGCCGGTCGAGCTTACCATCCTCGAGTACCGGCAATCCGCCAACCTTCCGCTCGCGCAGCAAGCGCGCAGCCTCACCGAATATCCGGTTGACGGCGTCACAGTTATCAGCGCCTCGCTCATTGCCTTGAACGCCTCGGTTTGATCGAGGTAACCGGTGTGCTGGCGGATGTCGCGGTCGGTGACGATTCCCGACCGCCGCGCCATCATTTACGATAGGCACGCATCGAAAGCCTCCCGCGTGCATCTTCGCCGCAATCGAATCGAGCTTCTCGTGCGGAGTCGCCGAGACGGGATTCTTGGTCATCCAGGTTCCGACCAGGTCGTTCTGAGACGGAGTGCAGCGCACCGTCAGGACGGGGCAGATGGATTCGCGCAGGACGAGTTCGGCGATGCTGCCGAGGAAGAAGCGCTTGAAGCCTCGTCGCCCATGCGTGGCCATGACGACTACGTCGGCGTCGACTTTCTTTTCAGTGTTCAAGATCGAACCGGCGGGCTCGCCCGTATGGACCAGGAGTTCGTACTTGAGCCCGGCCAGCCGCTTGTGCGCGATCTCGAGCAGCTTGGCGCGCGCAGTCTCTTCCTGTCCCTGGTAGAGATCGACGTAAACGGGCATCCCGGTCGGCGCGATAATCATCGGCACTACGTGCAAGACGAAGACGGTGCCGTTGCTCTCGCGCGCGAGGTTGGCCGCTGTATCGAGCGCCTCCATCGAATTGTCGTCGAAATCCACCGGGCAAAGGATTCTGCGGAATTGCGGTGCCATAAAAATATCCTCCTTCGTGGTCGGGCGTCCTGCTGATTCACTTACGTAGCCAATGCCGTGCCACGTCCGCCGGGCTCAATTTTCGGCTAGCACGATAGGAAACCACCGGCGCTCGTGGGGCGATCTGTATCCGATCGCGTCACCCACGAATTTTGAGTGGAGCAAATGGGCACCGCGGGGCAGGTGTCAGTCTTTGCAGATCGACAAAACCCACACGTTCGACGCCAAGTTGCTCATGGCAGGCGATTTGCACTTTCAACGATTAACTGCGTTGGAGGACAAGCGATGCAAATTATCAATCTGATGACTCCGGACCCGATTACGATCGACCAGCACGACAAGCTGTCGAAAGCGAAGGCCATCATGACCGCCGGAAACTTCAGGCGTGTGCCGGTGGTCGATCATGGACGCCTCGTTGGTATCCTGACTGAGCGCGACTTGCAGAAATATTCGGGCTTTCTGGAGTCGACCCGGGTGACCGCGGCGATGCGAACGTCACTCGTCACTGTGACGCCGTACAACACGGTCGAAGACGCGGCCCGCCTGATGCTGAAGCACAAAATCGGCGGACTGCCGATTGTCGCCGGTGGAACTCTGGTCGGTATCATCACCACCACCGACCTGCTGAAAGCATTTCTGAACGTAGTCCAGGCAACCAACGAGATCGTCCAGAGATAAATTCGCGGGGAGGCAGATATGTTTGTTCAAGAGCTGATGACGAAAAATCCAGTTACGGTCGAACCCGGCGATTCTCTCGCGCGCGCCGATGCCAGGATGAAAGCAGGGGGATTTCGCCGATTGCCCGTCGTGCACGAAGGCAAACTGATCGGCATCCTGAGCGAGTACGATCTGCGTCCTTACCTCGAATCGCTCGATACTACTGTGGCGCTAGAGGCGATGACGCCTGATCCAATTACGATTTCGCCTACGGCAACCCTCGAGCATGCGGTAGCCCTGCTCAAGGGAAAGGAAATCGGCGCACTGCCGGTGGTCAATCATGGAAGGCTGATCGGCATCATCACGGCGAGCAATCTGTGGTTCCCCGAACCCCGCCCCTTGCCGGAATGGGTCAGGCACTAGCTGGCTTCGTCACTTCTGCTGGAGGCTCTCGACATATCGCGCCATCGCCTCGATTCGCAACTTCACACTCGCATCGCTTTCGGGCGTAAACTCCTGGCCCGGTTTCTGAAGAGTTGTTCCCAGGAAAGGCATCTGAATCCGCTCATGCGACGGTATCTGCTTGCGGCCGTCGATCGTGTTCACTACTTCATCGAAAGGGAATTTCCCGCCGTTCTCCTTCGCTAGCTGAGTCAGATCGGGCGGGGATGGGTTCATTGGGATGACCTGCTGCGAGGGACCGTTACCCTTGCCGCGAGGGCCGTGGCATTCTGCGCAATAGGTTTCATAATCTTGCTTCCCCGACTGAGCTGCACCCGTCCGCGCGGTAAGTGCGAGCAGCACGGCCAGCATCAGGAATGCAGTCATCCGAGGCCTAAGTCTATTCTCCATCGCTTATTGGTTTCCGCGCGCGACCAGCGCGACAAAATCTCCCTCGGTCAGGATGCCGACCAGGCGTCCGTTCTCGACCACCGGCAGACAACCGATCTTGCGCTCCGTCAAAACGCGCGCGGCATAGACCAGCGAGGCATCGGGCCTGATTGTGACGACCTCGGTGGCCATCACGTCTTTAACCGCGAGAGAGTCGAGCAGCTTCCGCTGGGCGTGCTTGCCATAACCAAGCGCCTGCGCCAGCGCGTCGCGAAAGAGATCGCGCTGGGTCACGATGCCGACGAGGGTTTGATCATCGTCGTCGAGCACCGGCAAATGGCGCACCCGGCCCAGACGCATGATGTCGTCAGCCAGCGTGAGCTTGTCATTGCGCTTGAGGCTGGTGGGATCGGCCGTCATCACGTCACGAACTTTCAGGTCTTTCATACTCACTTCTCCAAAAGCGTTTTACAGGTAACCCAGTTGCCGCGCGCCGAAACGAAGTTCGTCGTGAAATTTTGGATGGGCGATCGCTATCAGCGCCTCAGCCCTTTGCGCCGTCGATTTGCCGGTAAGACATGCGACGCCATATTCGGTAACGACATACTGAGTATCGGTTCTTGGATCGGTAGCAGGTCCCTCGACCTTGGCCACAATGCGCGAGATGGTCCCGTTGCCCGCGGTCGAGTAGGCGGCGAGAATCGATTTGCCGCCCTTCGATAGCTGGCTGCCGCGCACGAAGTCCAACTGGCCGCCGGGCGCGCTGTACTGCTTGCCCATGATCGCTTCGGAGTTAACCTCGCCGTCAAGTCCGACCTCGAGAAACGCGCTGATCGAGATTACAAGATCGTTCTGTCCGATGACACTAGGGTCATTCACGTAATCGACGGGGCGAGCTTCCATGCTCGAGTTGTCGTTCAGAAATTCATAGAAAGGTTCGTCGCCCGCCGCCAGCGTGTACACGTTCTTGTACCGATTGAGATTCTTGTATTTGTTCGTTACGGCGCCGGACTGAATCAGCGCCGCCAGCGACGGCATCATGAGCTCGGTATGGATTCCCAAGTCCTTGTGGCCGTGCAGCGCGGCGCATACGGCATTGGGTACGCCGCCGATTCCCACCTGGAGCGTAGCGCGGTCCGGGATCATCCCGACGATGTGCTTGCTGATCAGCTCGTCGGTTGGCGTCAGGGGCCGCGAAGGTATCGAGAACAGCGGACTTTCATTTTCCACGATCGCCGCGACTTCCGATATGTGCACCGAGGAATCGCCGAACACCCGCGGCATCCTGGGATTAACCTCGACGATCAGTTTCTTTGCGATTCGCGCGGTCGGGATTGTGTAATCGGCGTTGGTTCCGCAACTGAAGAATCCGCCCTTGTCCATCGGTGCGACCATCATGACGAATGCGTCGATTCCTATTTCGCGCAACGTGCGCGGCATCGCGCTGAAATTGCCCGGCATGTAGAAAACGACGCGCCGATTGTCGTGTTCGCCCAATTCGAACAGTCGCCGCTCGACGATGGTCGGGAAGAACGGATGCGGCTTGATGACGTTCATGTATTCGTACTTGAGAATCGTGAACGCGGCGGCTGCGATCGAGTGCGAATAGTAAACGCGAAGCTCCTCGATCTTGCCGGCCTTCGCCCGATTCTCGAGCGCCGTCAACAAAGCGGGCGGTTCACTGACGGCCATGCCCATCGAAAGGGTTCCACGCGACGGAATCAACTCGACTGCGTCCGCAGCCGACATCAACTTGGACTTGTATTCTCCTTCGTACACGTTATCGGCCCTCATCTCACCTGAAATACATAGCCGCTTCCGTGCCATTGCTGTTCTTCACTTTGAATCAACACGAATCCGCATTCGAACGATGACTTAATGCCGACACATGTATCCGATCGCGCCATTTAGATAGCTCCAACTGTGGCAAGTAGCTTGCTTAGAGAGTCAGGAGGTCATTCGGTATGCCATCTCATTCAACCGCAAGAGGACGCGCGGACATATCGCCGGATACTGCAGAATCCGCGTCGATCGCCGGCGAAAGGCCGGGCGTCGAGTGGCCGCGGCTCCTGGCCCGCATAGTTGAAGGAATAGTCAGCGCGGAGCTGCATCAGTTCGAAGAAAACGTGATGGCATTTCTCAACTCAGCCGTTTCGGATGCCTACGCAGGCTTCGTACGGCTGTTCGCAAGCGTTATTGGCGCGTGCCTCCTGCTGACCGCGATAATCTTGTTCCTGGGAGTCTTCCTACAGTGGTGGGTGGTCTTCGCGTTAGTCGGTGTAGTTGTCTTCGTTTGTTCTCGCCTGGGTTCCGCGCGTCATCGTCTGAATTGACTCGGCGGTGGTCAGGGCAGGACTAATGAATCCGAATGCACCAGCGCACCGACCATTTCGATACACCTAGCCAGGTTTTCAAGCTCGATCAGCCATTCAACTGCTGGTCCGCCAATTGCTTGGACTTCATTCGAACAACTGATGAAGCGGCTCGAGGAGACTCTATGAAATCCAGGCAGGAAGTGAAGACGAGGACACCACGAACAATCGCAAACGATACTCGGGAAAAGAATCTGATCGAGATTCTCGAGGATGCGCTCGATGCGGCGGCCGTCCGAGTACGCATGCTCCGCGAGGCGGAGGAAGCAGACGCGATTGCACTGCCCGCCGACGGTTTGGACTTGGCCCACTCGCTCGAGGAAGTTGAGATGGATGCGGGGATGATCGAACGATGCGAAGACAGGCTCCGGGCAATAGATGATGCTTTCAACCGCCTTAAACTTGGTCGTTATGGAATTTGCGAGAAGTGCAAGCAGGAGATCCCGATTCGAGCGGCTGAAGGCCATGCCGTTAGCCGCGTATTGTATCGATTGCCAGAAGAAGCGCAGTGAGCGGACGCGCCCCGGTGAGGGCGACATCGATGAGCCATCGCGCCATGTTTGGACACCTCCTGAAGAATTGAAGGAATCAGTGGACAATTAAAGCATCCGGATAAAGTCATGGAGGCAGCGATGATTCAACTCTTCCGTAAGATCCTTTGCCCGATTGATTTCTCGGAACACTCGTTGGCGGCTCTCGATGTCGCATTGAAAGTGGCGCAACAGAATGATGCGAAGCTCTACCTGCTGAATGTCGCGCCTGTGCCCGCCGGCGCCGCCGGATTCCAGCCGGTGCCTCTGGATCCATACCCGTTCCTTGAAAAGGATAGACAGCAGCAACTTGCAAAGCTCGCGCGGGAAAAGATTCCGGGCTCGGTTCGCTACGAAACGCTCGTCATAAGCGGCGATCCTGCCGAGCGAGTGCTGGAAGCCGCGCGCAATCTCGAAGCCGACCTGATCGTGATGGGCAGCCATGGCCGCAGGGGATTGAGTCGCATGGTCCTGGGCAGCGTAGCCGAGCGGGTCGTGCGAGAATCATCGACCCCAGTTCTTACGGCGCATTCAACGGCGAGCGTCCGAAAAGCAGCCTAGTTTTCAGCGTGCTTGGGATGGATCGTGAGGACCGGGACCGGCGCTTCGCGAACGACGCGTTCTGCAACACTCCCCAGGAATGAAATGCTTCACTCCCGTGCGGCCGTGGGTTCCCATCACGATCAGGTCGATTTTTTTCTCAGCCGCGAGATTGAGAATTTCGTGCGCCGCGTTCCCGCTCGCGACGAACACCTCATGTGAAAACCCAGCCAGCTTTTCCTGCGCGATTGATTCCAATCGCCGGCGGGTCTCAGCTTCAAATTCAGGATTGGGGAAGATCGGCACCGGCGGCAGTGCGGTGGCGGCCGGAGGCGGAATGCCGATGACGGTCAGGAGGCAAACTTTAGCGGAGTTCTGCTTCGCCAGCCGGTACGCGAGCTCGAGCGCGTCCATCGAGTCGCGCTCGAAGTCGATTGGGCACAGTATTTTCGAAAAAACCGCTGCCATCTTTTTGAATCGTCCTCAGCGCGTTGCGCTTGTTAAAACGTACGTTACCTGCTCAAGCTCAGCGAGCTTCTTTTTCACCCGGCGGGTTCTTTTCTTCAACCGTGATCGCTTTTGCCGAAGACTTGCCGGGTATCGCAGCTCTGAGTTCGAGCACGCCATCCTGATGCACGGCATTCAGATGCTCTGCTTTGACACCGGGAGGCAGGCCAATCGCCTTCTCGAATGAGCCGTAGCGGATCTTATCGCGAAACAAGGACGCCTTGATCTTTAGAATCTCACCTTTGACTTGCAAGTCGATGTTCTTGGGATCGACGCCGGGCAAACGGATTTGCACGACGAAGCTGTCGCCGTCGATGAACGATTCAACTGGCAGTTGGTTGGATGCTTTTGGCTGGACGACGTTCTTGCGTTGGTCGGATCCAACGTGCTCGATAATTGCGTCGAAATCGCTTTGCATGTGTTCAAGGTCAGTTGACGGATTATATTTTTCGCGGGAACCCATGTGTTCCTCTTGGGAAAACGCTTTGATCTTTCGACATCAAGAGAACAAGGGAGCATTAGACGTGCCAGAAGGTGGGTTCATGACCGATCCTGAAACAATTTGTTGGAAGCGCGCACTTGTGATGAAAAGAGCCAGCGATATGCCGCAACTGGCTCCGAACGACACACCGTAGGAATGCCAAAGACCTCGTCAGCATGACCCCAACTCGCAGACTCGCCATCGCATTCTCGCTCGTCGCGCTGATGACTGTGATCGGCGCCGCCGGCTACATCCTGATCGAGCACATGTCGGTGCTCGACGCCTTCTATATGTCCGTCATCACCATCTCGACCGTTGGCTTCCAGGAGGTGAAGCCGCTCAGCCCGGCCGGTCGTCTTTTTACGATAGGGCTGATAGTCACAGGTGTCGGCAGCGCGGTTTACCTTTTCACAGTGATTGGCGAACTTGTGGTCGAGGGACGCCTTAGAGAGTTTCTCGGGAAGAGCGCGATGAATCGCAAAATTCACGATCTTAGGGATCACGTCATCGTATGCGGCTTCGGGCGTTTCGGACGCGCGGTTGTCGAAGAACTGACTCGCAACGCGGTCCCGATGGTGGTGATCGAGTCGAATCACGCGAGTGAAGGAGATCTGGAAACGGCAGGAGTTATGCACGTTATCGGATCGGCGCTGGAAGATACGGTGCTCGAGGACGCGGTAATCAGTTCAGCTCGCGCGATAATCGTCGCGACCGGATCGGACGCCGACAACGTGTACATCACGCTTTCGGCGCGCGAAAAAAATCCCAGGATTCTCATCTACGCGCGCGGCGACACTGATGCAGGCCTGCGCCGGCTCAAGTTGGCGGGAGCAGACCAGGTTATAGCCGCCTATCAATGGGCCGGATTGAGAATCGCGGCCAGCATCCTGCGTCCGTCGGTCGTGGATTTTCTGCAACTCGCCGTGCCCGGCCGCGAGTCCGAAGTCGATCTCGAGGAAATCAAGGTCGCGCGTGAAAGCCCGGCGGCAGGAAAGACGATCGCAGCAGTGGAGCAGCAAAATCCGCGGCTGAGGATCGTCGCCCTAAAGCGCAATGACGAACAGCTCAAGATGATCCCTGCTGCCGACACAAAGATCGAAGCGAATGATTTGCTGGTCGTAATCGGCGATTCGGACAGCCTGAAACGTCTCGCTTCGGTTTGAAATGATTTTGCAAATCGATCGAACATAAACGATAGTAGGCCAGCCTTAGGGGAGGTCCATATGACCCAAGAGCCCTACATCCTGATCACCGCGGACACCCACGGCGGCGGCAGCCACGCCCAGTATCGCGAATACCTCGATCCCCAGTGGCGCGAGGCATTTGACGAATGGCGTGGCGGATACAAGAACCCGTCCCAGGAGCACTATGGCTCCAAGAAGATGCGCAACTGGGATTACGGCATCCGCAACAAGGATCAGGATAGCCAGGGGGTCGTCGGCGAAGTTGTATTTCCCAATACGGTGCCGCCGTTCTATCGCAAGAGTATCGTCACCGCCCATCCGCCGAAGCCGGAAAACTACCAGCAGTGCCTGGCCGGTATCCGCGCCCACAATCGCTGGCTGAAAGATTTCTGCGCCGAGGATCCAGTGCGCCGCGCCGGGATTGGACTGATCCTGCCGAACGACTTCGACGAGGCGATAAAGGATATCGAGTTCATCGCCAAGTCGGGGCTGCGCGGCGGCGTTCTTCTGCCGCTCATCCCGCCCGACGCCTACTGGCTGAAGCCGCTCTACCACCCGGCGTGGGATCGGGTCTTCGCTGCCATTCAGGATCATGGCCTCGTCATCAATCAGCATACGGGCCAGGGCCTTCCCGACTACGGCGAAGACGTGGTGGGCCAATCGATCTGGATCCAGGACGTGACGTTCTACGGTCAAGCCGGCTACCGGCACCTCCTGATGGCCGGCGTGTACGAGAAGTTCCCGAAGCTCAAGCACATCCTGACCGAGTCCGGCTGCTACTGGGTTCCAGAGGTTCTCAAGCAGATGGACCGCGCCTACTACGCTATCAAGGCAGGCGCGTTGGGCGAGATGAATTACGCGGGAATGGAAATGCCGCTGAAGGAGCCGCCCAGCGCCTATGCGAAGCGTCACTGTTACTACGGCGCGAGCTTCCCGAGCAAGGCCGATCTCGCCGGCATCGATGAGATCGGTGAGGATCACGTCCTATGGGGCAACGACTATCCTCACTATGAGGGCACCTTCCCTTACAACCTACAGTCCTTACGCCTGACGTTTGGTGATATGCCCGACTCGCGCCGGCGAAAGGTGCTGGGGCTGAATGCTGCGGCGCTCTACAACTTCGATTTGCGCGAGTTGAAGCTTCGAGCAGCAAAGGTTGGCCCGACGCCGGCGCAAGTGGAGACTCCGCTGCCGCGCGAGGAAATTCCGCGCGACAGTTATTGCTATCTCTTCCGCGATGCCCTTCAGGCAGCCTCCTAAGTCATGGGGATGCCCACTGACATCGGAATAGTCGATACGATGATCGGCTTTCCCGCCGAAGACTTCAAAATGTACGACTTTATCCGCGCGCAGTTGAAAGACCCTTCGGCGAAGTTCGATTTCCCCGTCGAGTACATGTTCAAGAACGTGCCGAAGGAGTTGTACGGATCGTCGAAAGATCCGATTTCAGTGACCTTGCACGAGATGGATCGGTTCGGGGTCGAGATAGGTCTCATCGGCGCCGGCGGTGAAGTCGGAACCAAGGCGCTGAAGGACCATCCCGACAGGTTCATCGCGATCGGCAACGTGGATCCGAATCGCGGCATGGACGGCATCCGCGACATGGTGCGGCAGTACGAAACCTATGGTGTGCGCGCTTTCGGCGCGTTCAACGCGGGCTACAATCCGCAAGTCGGTATCGGCGACGCGTTGATGTACCCAATCTATGCCAAGTGCGTTGAGCTGGGCGTCCCGATCTTCGCCTGCGCCGGCGTCCCGGGACCGAGGTTCCCGATGTGGCCGCAGGAAGTACGCCTGATCGACCAGGTAATGTACGACTTCCCCGAACTCGTCTTCGTGACCCGTCACGGCTGCGAGCCGTGGGAAGACCTGGCTATCAAGCTGATGCTGAAATGGCCCAACCTCTATTATTCGACCTCCGCCTTCGCGCCCAAACACTACCCGGAAGCGATCATTCGCTATGCCAACACTCGCGGCGCCGACCGAATCATCTATGCCGGCTACTTCCCCATGGGCCTTTCGCTTGAGCGGATCATGACCGACATGAAGTCCGTGCCTTTCAAGGACAACGTCTGGCGGAAATTCCTGCGCGACAACGCCCGCAAAGTACTTAAGCTCGACGCCTGAAACGAAGTCAGAAGCATTCCCAATGATGATTAGGGAATTTGACCCAGTGAGTAGTTCGCGCGAAACTTCCCTCTTCGTTAGCCAGCTTTCGCCTCCGGAGATTTAAATCGTTGCTTCTGAAGAGATTAATTCGCAACCCTCGAGCTGATCGACTGTCCGCATTGAGCGTTGCCGCTGGTTTGGCGATCGCGCTTTTGTTCGGCGCGTGGGGATGCAAAAAAGCGGCTGCGCCGGTCGCGCCGCCGGTGCCGGAAGTTGTGGTTACCGACGTCGTCCAGCGCAACGTACCGGTCTATTCGGAATGGGTCGGGACCACCGAAGGATTCGTCAACGCGGATATCTATCCGAAAATATCCGGCTACCTTTTGAAGCAGAACTACCGTGACGGCGACCAGGTCCGAACCGGCCAGTTGCTGTTCCAAATCGACGATCGCGAGTACAAAGCGGCGCTCGACCAGGCCCTCGGCGACCTTGGCCAGAAAGAGGCCGACTACAAAAAGAATCAGCAGGACCTCTCGCGCTACAAGCCGCTCTACGATCAGCAGGTGATCAGCAAACAGGATTACGATCACGTCAATCAGACCACGCGCGCCAGTGCGGCGGCGGTGGCGTCGGCCCAGGCGGCGGTCGAGACCGCCAAGCTCAACGAGCAGTGGACGCAGGTGAATTCGCCCATCGACGGTATCGCGGGAATCGCCAAGACCCAGGTCGGAAACCTGGTCAGCCCGACCTCGCTGCTGACGACCGTCTCGCAGCTCGATCCGATCAAGGTCGAGTTTCCGATCAGCGAGCGTGAGTACCTGCATTTCGCGGATAAAATTAATCGGCACGAGAAAGATGGAGACTCGAAGCAGGATCCCGATTTGGAAATGGTGCTGGCCGACGGCAGTACCTACAAGTATCGCGGCCGTTTCTACGTCGCGAATCGGCAGGTCAACATCCAGACCGGGACTATCAAGATCCAGGGGATTTTCCCGAACCCGGACAATGTCCTCCGCCCCGGACTGTATGCCAAGATTCGCAGCGCCACCGACGTGCGCAAGGACGCGCTGCTGGTGCCGCAAGCCGCGGTGCTCGAGACCCAGGGACAGTACCAGGTCGCCGTGGTCGGCGCGGACAACAAGGTCACGATGCGGATGGTCAAAACCGGCAAGCAAGTCGGCGACCTTCGAATTATCGACGACGGTGTCTCGCCCGGCGAGCGCGTGATCACCGAGGGATTGCAGAAAGTGTCGGACGGGATGGAAGTGAATCCGCGGTTGGCGCCTTCGGAGCCCGCGCCAAGCGCGAGTCCAGCGAGCCAGAACTAGCGCGATGTCAAAGTTCTTCATCAACCGGCCCATCGTGGCGATGGTCATCGCGATTTTTTTCGTGATCACCGGCGCCGTGATGGTCTTTCGGCTCCCGGTCGCCCAGTTTCCCGATATCGTGCCGCCGCAGATCCAGACGACCGCCATCTATACCGGCGCGGACGCGCTCACCGTCGAGCAATCGGTCGCCACTCCTATCGAGGAGCAGGTGAACGGCGCGAAGAACATGCTCTACATGCAGTCCATCAACGGCGACGACGGCACGATGACGCTGCAAGTCAGCTTCGCGGTCGGCACCGACGTTGATATCGACCAGGTGCAGGTGCAGAACCGCCTGGCGCAAGCGAATGCCAGCCTGCCGAACGCGGTGAACAACTACGGCCTCACCACCCAGCAGACGGTCGGGATTCCGCTGCTGGTATTTTCGATCACATCGCCGAACCGCACCTGGGATCAGCAATTTTTGGCGAACTACGTCGCGATCAACATCGAGGACGAGCTCGCACGAATTCCCGGGATCGGACAGGTGAAGGTTTTCGGCGCATCGAACTATGCGATGCGAATCTGGGTGGCGCCTGACACGCTCGCCAAGCTCCAACTAACCGTCGCCGATATCACCAACGCGATCACTGCGCAGAACGTCGTGAATCCCGCGGGCACTATCGGCGGTGAGCCGGCGCCGCCGGGACAGCAGGTCACTTACTCGGTACGCGCGCAGGGTCGCCTGATGAACGCTGACGAGTTCGGCGAGATTATACTGCGCGCCAATCCGGACGGTTCGCTGGTCCGGCTCAAGGACGTCGCGCGCATCTCGCTCGGCTCCGAGAACTACAGCCAGCAGTCGTTCACCAACGGTCTCCCGTCTTCGATCGTCGGTCTGTATCAGAACCCCGGATCCAACGCGCTCGAAGCCGCCACTCGCGCGAAAGCGAAAATGGCCGAGCTCGCAAAAAAGTTTCCGCCCGACATGAAGCTGAGCCTGACGCTCGACACCACGGTCGCCGTGACCGAAGGCGCTCGCGAGATCGTGAAAACCCTGCTCGAGGCGATCGCACTCGTGACGCTGGTGGTGTTCATCTTCCTGCAAAGCTGGCGCGCAACGCTGATTCCGCTGCTCACGATCCCGGTCTCGCTGGTGGGCGCCTTCATGTTCTTTCCGGCGGTCGGATTCTCAGTCAACACGCTCTCGCTGCTGGGGCTGGTGCTCGCGGTCGGCCTGGTGGTTGACGACGCGATCGTCGTGGTCGAAGCGATCGAGGCAAAGATCGAGCAGGGCCGCTCGCCGCACGATGCGGCGGTGGAAGCGATGGAAGAAGTCGGCGGCGCGCTGGTCGGAATCGCGCTGGTGCTCTCGGCCGTCTTCATCCCGGCCGGATTCCTCGCCGGCATCACCGGATCGCTCTATCGCCAGTTCGCATTGACGATCGCGTTCTCGGTTATTCTCTCGGCCTTCAATGCACTGACGCTAAGCCCCGCCCTTGGCGCGCTCCTGCTACGGCCGCGAAGCACCACACCCTCACGCGGACCGCTCGCTCGCTTTTTCCGCGGATTCAACTCGGGCTTCGCGCGCGTGCAGAAGAGCTACGTCAGTATCTCCGGGCCTGCTGATCAGAAGGTTCGTGCTGGCGCTCCTAATCCTGGTCGGGTTCGCGGTGCTGGCTGGCGGAATTGGAAGGATCCTGCCGTCGTCATTTCTGCCGGACGAAGACCAGGGCTACTTCTTCATGAACGTCGAGCTGCCCGAAGCCTCGTCGCTCCAGCGCACGAACATCGTGATGAGAAAGATCGACGAGATCCTCAAGCATGAGCCCGGCGTCCGCTATTACAACGCAGTCGCCGGCTACAGCATCCTGTCGCAAAGCTCGAGCACCCGCAGCGGTCTCTACTTCTGTCTGCTCACGCCATACGAGCAACGCAGGACCGCGGCCTTGCAAGCCGGACCAGTCGTCGCGTCGATCAATCGCAAGCTCGCGGGATTCCCCGACGCGCAGGCGTTCGCTTTTCTCCCGCCGGCGATTCCCGGAATCGGCCAGGCCTCAGGCGTCGATTTCTTCGTTCAGGATCACTCCGGCGGCACCGTCGATTACCTGTGGCAGAATACCCAGAAGTTCCTTGCCGCCGCGCGCAAGCGTCCCGAAATAGCGGGGATGAACCTCATCTTCAGCCCGGCGGTCCCGCAAATGTACGCCGCGGTGGACAAGGACAAGGTGTTCAAGCTGGGCGTCACGATCGAAAGCGTTTACGCCGCACTGGGGACCCTGCTCGGCGGTTACTACGTGAACCAGTTCAACCGGTTCGGACGTGTGTGGAAGGTCTTCATCGAGGCCGAGCCACAGTATCGCGCGAGGGCCAAGGATGTCGGACAGTTCTACGTGACCAACAACCAGGGCGCGAAGGTTCCGCTGTCCACCCTGGTCGACATGCAGCGCGTATTCGGACCGGAGTACACCACGCGGTTCAACGAGTATCGCGCCATCGAAATTTTCGCCGCCCCGGCGCCGGGCTACAGCACCGGTGACGCGATGAACGCGGTGACGCAGGTCGCCAACCAGGTCCTGCCGCGCGACATGGGAACCGCGTGGAACGGCATCTCGTATCAGCAATCGATCGCGGGCGGCGGCGCCGGAGTCTTCGGATTGTCGCTGCTGCTCGTCTTCCTGATTCTCGCCGCGCTCTACGAGAGTTGGTCGCTGCCGTTCAGCGTCCTGCTGAGCGTGCCGGTTGCGGTATGCGGCGCCTTCGTCGGGCTCTGGTCGCGCCATCTCGACAACGACGTGTACGCGCAGATAGGGCTCATCATGCTGATCGGGCTGACGGCGAAGAATGCCATCCTGATCGTCGAGTTCGCCAAGACGGAGCTCGAGAAAGGCGAGTCGATCGTCGATGCCGCCCTGAACGGCGCGCGCTCGCGTCTGCGTCCGATCCTGATGACGTCGTTCGCCTTCATCTTCGGCCTGATGCCGCTGTGGACCGCTCTGGGAGCCGGCGGCGTCGCGCGACGCCTGATCGGTACGGTCACCATAGTCGGCGTGGCGTTCTCGACCGCCTTCGCAATTTTCCTGGTCCCGATGCTCTTCGTCATCGTCGAGCGAATTTCGCACCGCGCTAAGGGCAAGCCGCCTGAGCCGTCGGCAACCCAGCAGCAGGCTTCCGCGCAGGTGGTTCTGCTTCGAGATCCGGATAAAGGGACGCTGCGCTCACCGGGCGCTTAAGATGGCAGCCTACCCAGTTCCAATTTCGCTATCGTCGATCGTTAAAATGGTAACTTTGTACCGATGTTGCAATTCAGTTTGGGAGGATGCCACATGGCAACCGACAACGAGACCTACCTGGAGTTATTCGACGTTTCCAAAAAGACGCAAGTAGGCAAAGCTCCCCTCGCCTCGATTAGATTTATGCCGAGAGTAGGTGAACGCATTTTTATTCCGCTCGGCGGACCGGGACATTGGGATTCCTACACCGTCGTGTCGGTTGAGTATTTTCTTGGTGCCCGGTCTCCGTCAGAAGGTATCGACCGGGTGACGCTCTACGTTGAGCGGTCAAAATAAAATCGCGAGTCTGAGGGGAGATCCTTGACCGTCGAGAGGACGCATAGTCTGTGTCCCTCATCTGCAACCTGCCGCCTTTCGTAATCACCGTCGGAGCCACGGTGCCGGCCTTGTTTCCGCTCGCGGTGCATGGCAGCCCGCTATGGCAGCCGCTGTGCTATTCCTGATCCATCATCTGGGCGACTTTACGGAAGTCTTCGTGGGAATCGGAAACTCTTAGCCAGTACCGGCCACTGAATGGACGCTTCAACGGCGAATGATGTCGCAATTGGCCTGCCGATGGTCATTTCTATTGTCACGATCTTGATCACGATCGTGATTCACGCACTCGCGTTGATGGGCATCTTCCATTTCGTTCGCCGCGAGCACCTGCTCCGGCGCACCGGCGTCCGATTCTGGCGAGACGTGGCAATTGTATCCGGCGCAACACTGCTGACCGGTGTGGCCCATTTCGTCGAAGTGGTCATCTGGGCGGTCGTGTTCCTGCTGTGTGGTCAGTTCAGCCGCTTTGCACCAGCCCTTTATGGTTCCGCTTCCCTCTATACAACCCTGGGCTACGGTGACGCAGTCATGTCGTCGTCATGGAAAATGTTGGGGCCGTTCGAGACAGCCGATGGGATGCTGATGTTCGCCCTGTCCACTGCTATCGCTATTTCGGTAATACAGTTGATACTTCGGACCAGGTTCCACGACCTTCCTAACCTGTAGTCGCTCGCCGTCTTCGTGATTATTGCCTTTATCTGGTAGTGTTCAGGCGAATACGGCGCCGCTCTACGATGGAGCCTACCAAGGAGGCCACCAATGCAAATGAATGTGAAACCTATCCCGACGCTTGAACCGCGGATCAACGAGATCCGCGCGCTCACGGCGAAGATCGTCAACCACGATATCCTGCCCAACGAACGCCAGCTCTGGGCGGGATGGCGCGAGACATCGACCAAGGAGGAGCGGGGCGCCTCGCGCGATCTGCGGGAGTCGATCAAGGACAAGGTCAAGAAGGCCGGTCTCTGGGCGCCGCATCTTCCGCCGGAGTACGGTGGCAGCGGCCTCGGCTTCCTCGAGCACGCGTATATGAATGAGGTGCTCGCCTACAGCATGGGAGCGGCGGCGCTCTTCGGCGTGGTCGCACCCAACTCGGGCAATCAGTCGATCCTGCTCAAGTACGGCACCGAGGAACAAAAGAAGAAGTGGCTGGTGCCTCTCACCGAGGGCAAGATGGAATCCGGCTTCTCGATGACGGAGCCCGACTCGGCCGGCTCGGATCCGCGCTCGATCAAAACCACCGCGGTCCGCGAGGGCGACCAGTGGGTGATCAACGGGCACAAATGGTTCACCTCGAACGGCTTTCGCGCCGACTTCTTCATCGTCATGTGCCGCACCGGCGGCAGCGGCACCGACAACGGCCGCATGACGCAGATAATCGTGCCGAAGAACACGCCGGGCCTTAAAATCGTGCGCGGCGTCGAAGTCTGGGGACGGCCGAGCGACCATTGCGAGATCGTGTACGACGACGTCCGCGTGCCGGCCAGCAATCAGCTCGGCCAGGCCGGTACCGGCCATCAGGCGGCGCAGGATCGTCTCGGCGCGGGCCGCGTCTATCACTGCATGAACTCGGTGGGCCAGATGTGGCGGGCCTTCGACCTGATGGTCGAGCGCGCGACGATGCGCGAGGTGCACGGCGGCAAGCTCGAGACCAAGCAGTTCATCCAGGGCTTCATCGCCGACTCTTACATCGACATCCAGGCCGCGCGCTTGATGACGATCCACTGCGCCGAAAAGATGGACGGCGGCGGCGATCCGCGCACCGACATCTCGGCGATCAAGATTTTCGTCCCGGCGGCCTACACGCGAGTCGTGGATCGCGCGATTCAGGTCTGGGGCGCCGCGGGAGTCTCCGGCGATCTGCCGCTGGCCGGCATGTACCAGGGCGCGCGCACGCTGCGACTCGCCGACGGCCCCGACGAGGTCCACAAAATCCTGATCGCCAAGAACATCCTGGCGCGTTATCACAACGGCGAGAGCTGGGACTTCGGCAACTGAGCGTGAGTTCAACTCAATCGAATGCGTCGATCGCGCGCGCTGACGGAACTGTCGAACCTGGGTTCGAGGCTGTGCGCGACGCATTCGCCGAGGGACAAGCTCAGGACGAAGGCGGCGCGCAGTTGTGCGTCTACCAGCACGGCAAGCGAGTCGTCGACGTCTGGGCGGGAACCGACAAGCTGAAAAGCCGTCCGTATACCGCCGACACGATCACGATTTTGATGTCATGCACCAAGGCGGTCACTGCCGTCTGCGTGCACATGCTCGCCCAGCGCGGCCTGATCGACTACGACGCTCCGGTCGCGCGCTATTGGCCTGAGTTTGCGGCGAACGACAAAGGCGCGATCACCGTTCGCGACATCCTTGCGCATCGCGCGGGCCTGATGGGCTTCGACGGAGGAAGACGAAATCTTCGGCCCCAATCTGTTCGATTGGGATCGCTGTACGTCGTCGCTCGCGAAGATGGCGCCGTGGTGGAAACCGGGCTCGGCATACGCCTATCACGCGTTGACCTTCGGCTATCTCGCCGGCGAGATCGTGCGGCGCGTCTCCGGAAAAACCGTCGGCGCGTTTGTCGATGCGGAAATCGCCGGCCCGCTCAAGCTGGATCTGTGGATCGGATTGCCCGCCGAACAGGAGCATCGCGTCGCGCCGCATATCGTTCCCCCAACGCAGCTGACCGAGGATCAATTCCGCGCGCTGTTCTCCAGCCTCGGACTTGACATGAACTCGCCCCCGGTGCGCGCGGCCTTCAACCTGGCCGTTAACGGCGCCGACGGTCTGAATCTCATCAACACGCGCGAGGCGCACGCCGCACAACTGCCTTTCGGCAATGGCATCACGAATGCGCGCTCGCTCGCAAAGATGTACGCCGCCTGTATCGGCGAGATCGACGGCGTCCGCCTGCTGACGCGCGAGACGATGGAACGCGCGCGCGAGTCGCAGAACGAGGGACTCGGCGCGCCTGCGTCACTGAAGCCGCTGGCAGGCCCTGGGCCGCAGAGATTTGGCCTGGGCTTCGAGTTGCCGCGCGCAATCGAGCCGATGCTGGGTGCTGGCTCCTTCGGTCACGGAGGCGCAGGCGGCCGCATGGCATTCGCGCATCCGGAATCCGGCATCGCAGTGGCCTACGTCTGCAACAGCATGTTGTGGGACGGCTTCAGCGGCCCCGACCAACGCTGGCTCGGATGGACCAAGGCGTTGCGCGACGCGATCGGCATCTGAGATAACCCTTCCACTCGGATGTCAAAACTTTCGCGACGACTGATTCTGGCAGGAGCCCCGCTTGCGGTGCTTGCCGCCATCGCATGGTGGATGATTCACATTCCCGCGGTGCAGGACGCGATTTTCCGCCGCGTGATCGCGCGCACCCTCGCCGAGACTCGCAACGACCTGCTCGCGCCCGATGCGCTCCGAGTGGTGTTGTGCGGCACCGGCAATCCGCTGGCCGATCGCGAACGCGCGGCTGCGTGCACCGCGATCTTCGCCGGCGGCAACATCTACCTGGTCGATATCGGTCCCGGCGCGTGGAAGAACCTCGCGCTCTGGCACATTCCCGCGCCGCGCATCGCGGCCGTGATGTTCACGCATTTTCATTCCGATCACATCGGCGATCTCGGCGAGCTCAACATCGAGACCTGGGCCAATGGACGCGACCATCCACTGCGCGTGTACGGACCGGTCGGCGTCGATCAAGTGGTGAACGGATTCGCGCAGGCCTACTCGCTCGATGAAGGCTACCGCATCGCGCATCACGGAATCGCGCTGATGTCCCCCGAGAACTGGCAGATGCAGCCGCTCGCCGTGAAAATCGACACTCCGGCCGGCACGTCGCCATGCGCCGGCGGCAGTGCGACGGTGCTCGAAGAGAACGGACTCAAGGTCACCGCATTCACCGTCGATCACGCGCCGGTCGCGCCCGCCTACGGCTATCGATTCGATTACAAGGGTCGCTCGGTCGTAGTCAGCGGCGATACCAAACCGTGCGCCAACCTGGTCGCGGTCTCCAAAGGACGCCGACGTGCTGATTCACGAAGGGCAGGCGGCGCATCTCATCAAGCTGATTCAGGAAGCGGCGGAACATCTCGGTAACGCGCGCGTCGCGAAAATCATGGCCGACGTCCGTCGCTATCACACGACGCCGGTCGAGGCCGCGACCGAGGCGAACGAGGCCGGCGTGCAACTTCTGGTGCTGAGTCACATCGGTCCGCCGACGCCCAACGCGCTCGCGAAGATCGCATTCATGCGCGGCGTCGCGGACGTCAGGCCGCACGGCGTGATTCTCGGCTACGACGGATTGCTACTGACGTTGCCGGCCGGCTCGAAAGAAATCGAGACTTCGACCGTCCGCTAGTCGCTTCTACTCACGCAGGCTTGAGCTTGTACCGGATCGGCATGTGCTTGACGCCGCCGACGAAGCTCGAGCGCAGACGCTCGACCGGCCCCGCCATTTCCGCGTGATCGAGTCGCTTTGCCAACTCGGTGAAGACCACCGCCAGTTCCAGCCGCGCCAGGTTCGCGCCGAGACAGAAATGCTCTCCGATCCCGAATGACGAGATGAGGATTCGGATTGCGGCCGATATCGAACTTGAACGGCTCCGCGAAAACGTCCTCGTCGCGGCTGGCCGACGGATAGAACAAGCACACCGACTCGCCGGCGCGAATCTTCTTCCCGCGCACTACTGTGTCGTTGACGGCGGTGCGCGCGAACTGGATCACCGGCGACGTCCATCGCACGATTTCCTCGACTGCGGATTTAATCAGCGTCGGATCGGATTTGAGCCGCCGAAACTGTTCGGGATTTTCGATGAACGCCAGCAGGCCGCCGCTGGTCGCATTGCGCGTCGTCTCATTGCCCGCCACCACCAGCAGGAACAGGTACGACAGGAGTTCCAACGCGGGCAGCGGCTCGCCGTTTACCGTCGCATTCGAGACGATACTGGTGACGTCGCTGCCGGGATGCTTGCGGCTTTCCTCGACCAGGTCGGTGAAGTACTGGAACATTTCCAGCCGCGCCTGCGCGAAGGTTTCATTCGCGTCCTTGCCGCGCTGAAATTCGGGATCGCCGCCGCCGATGACTTCATTGGTCCAGCGGAAAATCGTCGGCCAATCCTTGCGCGGCACCCCCAGCATTTCCGCGATGACCGCGACCGGCACCTTCGACGAAATCTCGGTGACGAAATCGCATTCGCCGCGATCCATCACGTCGTCGAGAATTTCCGTGGTTATCTTCGCGATCTCCGGCTCGAGCGCGCGAATCGATCGCGGCGTGAAATACTGGCTCAGGATCGATCGATACTCGCCGTGCTGCGGCGGATCCATATTGAGCAGATGCCGCAGCGGCAGCTCGGGCGGAGGCCCGTCGTCGCACCTTCCTCCAGCATGAACACCGCGAGCCGCGGGCCGTTGAGCCACTGCCGCGGCTGAATGCTGATTTCCCGGATGTCGGCCGCCTTGGTAATCGCCCAAAACGGATCGACGCGCGGCCGCTCGACGTAGGCCACCGGGTGATGCTTGCGCAGATACGTCCACTCGGCGTGCGGGTATCCGTTTTTCTGGTAATGGTCGGGGCTGACGATCTCGATCGTGTCGAGCGAGAATTCAGACGCGCTTTCGACTCGATTGGTGGCGGCCTGCGGTTCCATAAATCACTCCTGGACGTATCTATATTCGAGGGCTAGGCGAACAGCATCTTCCTGAGCGCCGGCAGCAGGCGCATTTCTTCGCTGTCGATCAAATCGTCGAGCTTGACCGCCAGCGCACACAACGCCTTGCCGGCCACCGAGACTACCTTGTCCGGATCCTCCTCGAACGATACTCCAATAAGCTTGCTAATCAATGACCGCATCTCGCGATGGTTCTTTTTGATCTGCTTCATGACCTCGGGCGCAAGCCCGCCCGCAGTTTTCGCCCATGGCAGCACGGTCTCATCTTCGCTGAGCAGATGCTGATTGAGTTGCGGCTTCAGCGTCTCCCAGCATCGCTGCGCCTGTGTGCGCATCGCGCGATCCGACGGCCGAAAGCCAAGAATAACCCCCGCCACCGCCGCGTCGAGCAGCGGTATCCCAAGGCTATATTCCTGACGACTCAGCTCCTCAGTGAGATTCCGAATCTTGCGCGCATCCGCACTCTTCCCAGCGCCGATTTGCTGACGACTTTTTGGCGGCTTTCATATTGGTCTTCATAGTCCCCGAGCGGCGCCACGCTTCAACCTTCGATACTAGCGGTCGCGATGAGTGGGCCAGTGACTCGGCCTTCGGTGGCGATGTCGATCTCGACCTGCTTCGCCACTGTGAGGAAGAACAAGCTCGGGTCTTTCATTCCCCATTCGACGTACGGCACCGAAAAGTGACACGCGGCGGTCAGGGTGTTTCCAACCAGCTGACCCTGAACCTCGGTTGCGATTTCGTGTCGCGCACCGTGAATTGTCAGGACTCCTTCCAGTCTTGCTTGAAACTGGCCGTCCTTCTCCAGTCTGCCGATTGCATGTCGCGGCGTGAAAATAATCTCAGGATACTTCTGAACCTCGAGCACACTCTCTCGCATATCATTGTCACGCCTGCCGATGCCCGTGTCGCCGCTCCTGGCGTCGACGACGATGGAACCGCTGGCTTCTCCGGTGGCGAGATCGGCCCTGATTGTTCCGTGCGCGAGCTTGAATTTTCCATGCGTGGCATGGAGCGTGCCCGGCAAGCGAAACTCGACCAGGGTCTTCGCGGGATCCAGCTCAAGGGTTCCAGACAGCGACTCAGCCGCTACCGCCCGGTGGGCGAAGGCCAGGATGACAAGAACGACTGCGAATGCGCGCGATCTAGATGACATTTCAATGTGCAGGTATTGCGGGCTGCGATGCCCACTTCACGAGCGCTTGCTTTTCATCATCGGTAAGGCGCGCCGAGTGATCGAGCGCGGTGTAGTCTCCCGGCGGCATCGAACCGCCATTGACCGAGGCTTCGATGCTCTTCAGTGCTTCGGATTTTTTCTGCGCGTCATAAGTTTGCCAATCGGAGAAATTCAGCACTCCACGCGCTGAATTCGCCGCCAGGTAAGTCGGTGAAACCGCCGCGTACCAGGGTGCGCTTCCACCGGTCGAATGACATTGGTAACACGACTTCTGAAGGATCGCGTTCACCTGTGAGTCGGTACTAACTGTGTTGGTGGAACTCGCGCACAGAGCGGCTCTGCTGAGAGCTTGAACAGCCCGCAACCAAGACAGCTAGATCTACAAGCCATGCTATCGGTAGGAAGTCCTTCGCATCATCATCCCTTCTAGTCGTCGAGACTTACAAAACGGATAAGTCCTGCGCATAGGAAGATCATTCCTATGCCTAAGGTTGCCGCCAAGGGCACTAACGCAGCGGACGGCGGCTGGTTGCGAATCATCAAATCGTTGAACGCCTGCATCGTCCATGTCGTTGGTAGCCATCGAGCGAGTTCGCGCATCCATCCGGGCTCAAAGTCCAGCGGCCACCAGCATCCGCCGATTGCCGCCATCGAAATGCTGATGGTCACGCCCAATGACGGCACCGAGTCGTGCGCGGTTGCAATAGAGGCGACCACCAGTGCTAGCGCTGCAGCCGCGAAAGAGATCCCGACCGTCGGTATGATCAAGGCTAGAGGATTGCGCCCAAGCGAGATTCCGAACAGCGCCCATCCGACCGCGAACAGCAACACCATTTGCGCGATCCCGACGATGAACCGCGCGAATAATTTCCCCAGCAGCAGACCTGTAAGCGGCGCACCACTGACCTGGAGGCGCTTCAAGGTCCCCCAATCGCGCTCATCGAAGAGCGTCAGCGCGATTCCCAGCATCATGCCAATCAGGAGAAACGTGATGCCGAATCCGGGTACGTACTGATCGAAGGCGTTCACCGTCACCGCTTCGCCCTCGATCGCAGGTTTCTCGACAAATCCGATATCTCCCGGGAGCGTGATCGCCTGAGCCTCTCCGAAGGACTCGATTTGCGATTGGGCCGCCGTTCTCGCTTGTTCGGTGATCCTTCGGCATAACTCGTCGATACGAAGCTCGAGCGCGTTGACCTCGACTCGCCTGACGGGATCGACGAATAGTATCAGCCGAGGCTGGCCGCCCGCGGCGACCGCCGCGCTGGTTCCCGCCGGAATTAACATCGCTATAGGAGTCCGATCGCGTCGGCTTACAACGCGTCGCGCTTCGTCGGGGTCGTCGAGCACCTCCAAAGCGACGCCGTGCTCCCTGCGCAAAGCCTCAATTATTCCCTGGGCTACTTTTCCGTGATCGAGGTCGACCAGGGGTAGCCGAAAAGAATTCGCCGAGCCACCGTACAGACTGCCGAGCGAGTATCCCGCGACGGTGATAATTACGACCGGCGCGAACAACAGCATGAACAGCACGATCGGATCCTTGACCAGGAGCCGCGCCTCGTTTTGCGTGGTTAGCCAGATTGCTCGAAGCATAGCGATACGCTCAGAGGACCTGGTCGCGCAGCGTGTGGCCCGTCAGCGCGATGAATGCGTCCGACAGATTCGGGCTGTGCAGGTTGAAATCGACGACGTTCACATCCAGGGTCCGAAGTCCGTGCAGCACCTCCGCGACCTGCGCGAAACTGTTCATCTCGAGGATCGCCTTGCCCTCGCTGACGGTGGTTCCTATTTCACGCACCCCGGCAAGGCTGCCGAAGCGGCCATCCGGCAACTGCCCGCGATAGGTCAGCTCGATGCGAGGCCGGCTGCCTCCGAGCGAGATCACCTTTTCGAGGTCGCCCTCGGCGATCAGTTTGCCGCGATCGATCAGCAGCACGCGATCGCAAATGCGCTCTGCCTCTTCCATGTAATGGGTGCTGTAAATCACGCCCGCGCCCGCATCGGCATAGTGCCGAATCCGCGCCAGTAACTGTTCGCGCGACTGAAGATCGACGCCAACCGTAGGTTCGTCCAGCAGCAACACGGAGGGACGATGAACAATTCCACAGGCCAGGTTGAGCAGGCGCTTCATCCCACCGGAGAACGCATGCATAGGATCGCTGGCGCGATCGCCGAGACCGACCTCCTCGAGCGCCCGCTGGCAATACTCTTTCGCGTCGTCGCGCGACGAGCCCTTGCATGCGTGCGAAATGCCATACGTTCTGCGCCGCGCTAAGCGTGGGATACAGCGCGAGCGATTGCGGCACCAGCCCAAGCATCCGTCCCAGTCCAGTCGGGTCGCTCTTTCGCGGCTTACCATTGATAAGAACATGACCGCTATCGGGTTTAAGTAGAGTAGCCAGAATCGACAGCGTCGTGGTCTTGCCCGCGCCGTTGGGTCCGAGCAAGGCGGCAATTTCACCTGGCCTTACTGCGAGGCTGACATTGTCAAGCGCAAGCCGCGCGCCGTAACTCTTCGAAATCTCGATCGCCTCGAGCAGTGGTGCCTTTGCCGGACTCATTGAAACAGAGTTGTTTTGGCGTCGCTCGATTTCAGTTGGCGAACGCCTGTGGAGCAACAGCGGCGGGCTGGCTGACACGCGTGAGCCTGGCCGTTACGCGCATCGCGCCGGGCCAGACCCTGAGGCAGAACGGCAGCACAGCGCGCGCGAGTGCGTTGTTCAAGCCGTGGTCGGCGGCCTCGGCAAGACGCATCTGGAGCAGCATTGCGGAGCGCAGTTTTGGCTGAAAGACCTGCGCCGGCTCCGCTGCAAGATACGCAGCGGCGGCACGGCGGGCAGTATGCAGCGCGATGGATATGCCGTCACCGGTGAACGAGGGGATGACGGCTGCCTGATCGCCAATGCAGTAGAGCCCATCCTCCGTTGTGCGACGGATGTAACCGTAAGGGATATGAGTGACGACGATCGGTTTGTCGAGCAGCGGCTCCGCACCGTCAAGCCGCATTGCGAGGTGGGGACAATCCTGCTGCATCTTCGCAAGGAGGCCCTCCCAGCGAAGACCCGCACGTGCAAAATACCACCGTTTCACCACCAGGCAGAAATTCGCAATGCCGTCTTCCACCGGTTGGATACCACCGTAGCCTCCGGAATAGAGCGTCAACTCGGAGGCGTCCGCCAGGTCAGCGGTCTGGGCGGCAGACAACCGATAATACATCTTGAAGGCGACCCATTGGTGAGGGTCCTTCGGGCGACCGTGGCCGCGCAGATCGTGCTTGCCCGTGGCGAGAAAGGCGGTTGGAGCTTCGTATGTGGTGCCGTCGTCGAGCGTAGCCTGCCAGAGGTTGGCGGTCGCGCGGCTGAGCGACTGCACACTGCGACCGCGCTCGACGCGGACTCCGGCGGTGACAGCCTCGGCAATGAGCGCTGTATCGAGCGCCTTGCGCGTGAGCGAGGCTGCGGGAAAAGGTAGCGGAGCCTCCGCGGCGCGTCTGGCTGCGGCAAGGCGAACGTAATCGATGGGCACCGCGCCAAGAGAGGCCACGTCGATGCCAAGAGCATGCAGGTCTTCAAGGGCCTCACCGCTTAGGAATTCTCCGCAGACCTTATGGCGCGGCGTGGGCTCGCGTTCGATCAACGTGACGCTTCGTCCCTTTCGGGCGAGCGCGATGGAAGCGGCACAGCCTGCCACTCCACCACCGAGGACGAGAACTTCATCTTGCAAGGCATTGCTCCTGATTCACGGATGTTTCATCAATCGTTGGACAGCGGGTGGTTACGGGCCTGTAGTCAGCTCGGATCTGGAGGGAGCCAGCTTCGGGAGATAGGACAATGCGCTACCGTCAGACTGCGGCGCGTGGTGAGTTCGTTCCAGTTGAGCCCGAGGTCGACCAGAACGATGGAGGCCAGGGTGAAGGCGATGACGCCAACCGCCGACAGTACGTCGCCAAGATGGCTCCAGTAGGCGGGCACAAGGTTGAGTACACGGGTGGAGACAAAGGTAAACGTGACCGCATAGGAGCGGGCCATCCACTGGCGGTGCACGGCGATCTGTCTGTTACGCGCGGCGATCACGGCAGCGGTAGTGCAGACGATCCATGCAGCGCCTTGCATGGCGGTCCCAGGCAGCCCGGGACGTCCGGTGGCAAGGGCGATCCCGGTAAAGGCGCCGATGATGACGGCGATGAAGTACATGCGGCCTACGACGCGATGGAGCTTCAGGTGACGCTGCCGAAAGCGCGACGAGAACTGCAGAGGGCCGGCCAGCAGAGCGAAGGTTCCGCAGAGCGCGTGCGGGATGAGGAGTCCGCGGTCGGCTATGACCTGCAGGCGGTAGGCATGGTACATGGGGTAATCGATGAAGAGAAGGACCTCTGACGTGATGAAGACAAAGAGCGTCGTGACACCAAGAAAGATCCAGAGAACGGCTTTGAATCTGGAACGGCTGGCACTGGGTGTAGGCAGGGTGAAAGATGCCATTATTCGCCTCTCAGATGGTTAGACGTGATGAGGTGCGCCACGAGGGCGGCCGGGGCGATATGCTTCACATCTCTTAGTCTAACGAGACGCTTCAGAATCACCGACCTCACTTCCACCGCCCCACGCACAACCGTCCCGGCCGCCAACGTTCTACCGTCACCACCTCCCGCGGAACATCAGCCGCAGCCAACAGGCGTACCCAATCCTCCTTCCGGAAGGCTCGCCGGAACGACACCGGCCCATCATGCCTCACAATCGGGTGCCACCGCACCAACCCAAACATCCGATAACTCCACTCCGCCCGTTCCAAATCGTTGATAAACCAACCCAGCTGCACGGTCGCTTCCATCCACCGCAGCAGCGCGACGATCTCTTCGTCCTCTAGATGATGTGCCAGCAGCGAACTAACGACGATATCCATCGGCTTCTCCGGCCGATACTCCACAGCATCGCCGGTCACCCATGTAATTCCGAGCTCCTTCGGCGTGGACTCCGCTGCCGCGCGCGCCGCATAAGGATTCAAGTCGATTCCCGTTAACTGCACAGCGATGCCCCGTCTCCGTGCCCAGCCTGCAATCTGCCGCAGTAGATCTCCACCGCCACTGCCCACGTCGACGATGTGCATCGGCTCACGCAAGCCGCGCGGTAGCCGCTCCAGCCACGTCAGCGTCGGCCGATAGCCCAGCAGCCAGCGATTCACTTTTTCCAGACTGCGCAGGCAGTCACGGAAATCCTCATAACTACAGTCACCATCCATAAGCTCCGGCAACTCACGCGGAGAAACCCGCCGACTGAGATCGATCTGTGCACTAGACCACATGGAAGCGCATCGTCTCCGCTGTCAGTCCCGGTCCAAACGCCATCGCGCACCCGTGTTGCCCGGGTCGCGCCTGCTGCATCATCCGCTGTAGCACGAACATCACCGTCGCCGAGGACATGTTGCCGAAGCACGACAGCACTTCGCGTGACGCTGCCAGCGCATCGACCGGCAGCTCCAATCCCTTCTCCACCGCATCCAGAATCGACCGCCCGCCGGGATGCACCGCCCACAGGTCGATGCCATCACGCTCGGCCAGCAGCTCGCCCTCATGCAGCGCGCGGCCCAGCTCTGCCGGCACCTGCCCGGAGAGCAGCATGTCGAAACCAAGCCCGCGAATCTTCCAGGTCATCAGCCCACGTGTCTCCGGCACCATCACCGCCTTGAAACTGTCCAGCGCGAAACCCTGCCCCCGCGCGGTAATCAGACTCGCCGCCGCACCATCGGCAAACACCAGAAACGAGAGTATCTGCTCCAGATCCTGCGTCTCCTGGAAGTGCAGCGTGCACAGCTCCAGGTTCACCATGAGCACACCTGCCTGCGGGTCTGAGCGCACAATGTGCCGCGCCAGCTTCAGCGCATTGATCGCCGCATAGCAGCCCATGAAGCCAACCATCGTCCGCTCCACGCACGCCGGAAGCCCGAGGTGGTCGACGATCTCAAAATCCAGCCCTGGAGCATAGAGTCCCGTACAGCAGGTCACCAGCACGTGCGTAATACCAGCGCGTTCTTTCTCGCTCAACGCAAGCCGGTCGACGGCCTTCCGCATCAGCAGCGGAGCGCTCTGCTCAAACAGCTCCATACGCCGCGTGGTGTTGGGAAAGTTGCCTAGCCGATAAAACTCGTTCGCGTCATGCGATGAGGATTGGCCGGAACCTTTCTGCGGATCGAGGAACGAATAGCGATGCGCGATATCGGCCCGGCTCACCATGCGGCGGAAGACCGTGCGCAGCCGCGGGTCGTCGAGCATCTGCTCGGCGAAGACGACGAAGGAGTGATGCACATCGTGCTCTGGTACGGCAGTGGCGATGCGGTTCAGGTAAGCCGTAGTCACGTTATATCGAATTGCACTGGGCTATTTATGTCGTGGAAATATGCACAACGCAAAGCCGTGGTGGGAGGGATGTTCCTGGCGGGCATCGCTTGTCCTCTGTTTTCGCTCCCTCTTATGAGGCAGAATGATTGGGCCGAACGGTCTTGATCGAACGATTCGTCACTATTGAAAGGGATTGATCTCAGGGAAGGTCCTTGAGGGAACATCGGAAATCATGTTTCAGCGGACCCGCGAAAAAAGCCCAATTGTGATGAAGCAACTTGGCGATCGGCCGTCGTCACTGCGAAATGAGACAACCTGTCTTTCGGATTTGCTTTCGTCACTCAGCATACATCACCGAGATCTCCTCCGCCAACTTGCGCTTCTTTGTTTGTTCGCGATTCATCTGGGGTACTTCAGGGGTTCAAAGCAAGAGCGTTGCCACCGATCGCCCATGCGCTGAATGACACTGCATTTACACTTTTGCTAGTCCTCGGATTCTCTGAAATCTTAAGCTCGTTCGAAAATTCGAACGATTGTCCAAAAATTCGGACCCTGTCGTTCAAACTCTCGTGCAGTCAACGAACATGGAATGAGAGTCAACTGTCACAGAGGCCTTTAGTTAAATTGTGGTAAAATGGCTCGGCCCGCGTTCACTGTCACGGCATGCTATCTGCTTGTGCCGAAGGAGCCGTCGAAACGCGGACGTTCGTGATCGCGTTAATGAAAAATCGCAGTAAATTTATACGGATGATAGCAATGGCTCTACGCACTCGCGGCGCCGCAATGGTTATTACGCTCATGCTTCTGCTGACCGGATATTCGACGGCACTTGCGGTCTCGACCCCGACGCAGGACGCGGTGCTGGAGCTCAATCCGGCGAAGACCCTGATTGCTTATACGCTGAAAGGCTGGCCCCACATCACCAACGGAACGTTCAAACTCGAAAAGGGGGTCGTGCGCGTCGACCCCGCGACCGGAAAGGCCACCGGAAGCGTAATCGTCGGCGCCAGCAGCGTCGATAGTGGCAGCCATATGCGGGACGGAGAGACGAGAAACAGCATCCTCGAAAGTGGGCGCTACCCGACGATTGACTTCGATCCCCGATGGATCGAAGGCAAACGCGTCGGCGACGGCGAGTTTCCGATCAAGGCCCATGGCACTTTGATGCTGCATGGAACCGCGCATGAAGTAACCATCGAGATGATCGTGCGTCCGGCCGGCGACGACTTCACCGCCTCCGGTCATTTCATAATTCCTTACGTCGCGTGGGGCATGAAGAACCCCAGCATTCTCATGTTCCGATGCGCCGACACGGTCGATATCGACGTGAGCGCTCACGGGCACGTAACCTGGGCTCCGGCCGCCGCCGGCAGCGAACCTTTGCCGGATAAAGGAGGAAACCGCTAATCTACAGCTTTGCAGCAACCGATGTAAGGAAAAACGTGTGTTGGGTCACTGGCCTCTCTGTGCCCTTGCGGTGACAGTTGGTGAGGGAGATTCCGATTTGGTAATGAGCGACGTTGAGTCGTTCCGCCGGCAAGAGCTCTTCTTCGCCCTGCTGAATTTCCCCCTGACCGGAGCGCTGTTGGCGTTACAGGCAATATCCAAATTCGTCCGCGGCAGACCCTCAGCCTCCGTCATCTGGATTCTCGCTATTCGCTTGCTGCTGCAATCCGTTCACCCCGTGTGGTTCTACCAAGGAGGGCTTCATTATAGCTTCGGGAGCAGAGAATCCTCACGTGCTGGTCGCTCGGGATCAACTCTGCGCTCGCCCTCCTTCTCGCCTTCATGACATAAGAGGCGACACCGCCTATTACACCCGGATGCTGCTACCGGTCCTCGAAAGCCGCTTTCAGACTCGGCCTCGGTGCCACAATCGCTGTAGCAAATTTTGGCGGACTTTATATGTTTCTTCGGTGCGTACGGTGGCGATCTTGGGCTCAGAATCAACGAACCGGAACTGGTATGCTTTTCGATCGAAATTCCGGCGCATTCTTTAAAATAGATAGCGCGGGCAGGAATAGTCGACGGGCAAGATATTGATTGTGGATGACGAGCCGCACATGCGGCGCATATTGGCCTCGATCTCGGAAACTAGGGTCACGAGGTGGTGCAGGCGGCGGGTGCCAGCGAAGCGCAGCGCGCGTTAGCCGAAATTCGTTTCGATGAAGTGACGGACCAAAAAATTGCCGACGGCGAAGAGTGGATGTTCTGATCGCCGCACGCGAGATTGATGCTGCTCTATCAGTCGTCTTGCTGACAGCGTTGGCGTCCATTGAACTCGCAGTCGAAAGCATGCGCCGGGGCGCTTTTGACTTCATTACCAAGCCGTTCGTTCCAGAGGTCCTACTGGCCTCGGCACACCGCGCAGTGGAGCGCACGCGACTGTTTTACGTGAGAATGGTAGGCTCCGTGACGCGGTTCCACGCCTGGAAGGTAGCTCTGAGATTCGCGGAGGCAGCGTTCCGATTCGACAGCTTCGCGAGAAAATTGCTCGCGCCGCGCCGACGAATGTTACCGTTCTCATCACCGGAGAAACCGAGACTGGCAAGGAACTCGCGGCCCGGGCCGTTCATCAGAGCAGCGACCGCGCCGCAAAGCCGCTGGTCGCGGTCAACTGCGCCGCATTCACCGACACGCTGCCGGAAAGCGAGTTGTTCGGACACGAGCGCGGCGCGTTCACCCGGGCCAACCGCGCCCGCGAGGGCCTGCTCGAAGCCGCCCATCAGGGTGCGTTCTTCCTGAACGAAGCGGGCGAGCTGTCCACGGCAGCGCATGCGCGAGTTCCTGTCCTCGGTCGATTAGGCGTTTATCGAACGCGCGCTGAGATCTACCCGCGGAGCGCAAGCCGAGGCCGCAAGGAGGCTCGGCCTCTCACGAAGTCACGTGTCGTACAAATTGAGCAAGCACATCAAGACGGCCGTGAGCTGATCTACCGTTATGTCGGTTCCCGCTCTAATCGAAGCTGTCTGCCTTCGAAAAGCCTACGGCGCACGTTTGGCCATAGAGGACTGACCTTCAGCGTAAATGCCGGCGAAATTGTCGGCTTGCTCGGTCCCAGTGGCGCCGGCAAAACCATTATCCTGTCGATTCTCGCGACACTGATCGCACCGGATGCCGGTGAGGTCGAATTGCCGGGATCGACGCGCGTGCCTCCCGGTCGGCCGCAGCCTCGAAGTCCTCGAATCCGTCGGGCTTCGCAATCGCGAGAATGATCCCGTTTGGACGCTCTCGGGCGGCATGAAGCGGCGTCTCAATCTGGCCTGCGTTATGGTCCGTCGGGCCAGAGCCGCTGCTCCTGGACGAACCGACAGTCGGTGTGGACCCGCTCTCGCGCGAAGGCATTTTTGCTACAATTCGTTCAGCGGCGGATTCGGGCGTCGCTATTCTTTACAGCACCCACTACACGGAGGAGGTCGAAAGTATCTGCGATCGTGCCCTGCTCATCGATCAGGGCAAAGTGCTGGCCGATGGTACGATCGTCTAGTTGATCGAGCTTGGCGGTCACCGTCCCAGAATGGAGATGGTGTTCAAGAGATTTTCCGTTGAGCAGATGGGACGAAGGCATACAGGGCGTCGTCGAACTCGCGTCTGCGCTCGATAAGACAAAGGTTATACTCGAACTCACAAACCTCAGACAGGTCACCAAAATCTTGGAGCGGGTGCACACTGCTCACGGTCAACTGCTTGAATTTGCGGTGCATAGTTCCAACTTGTCCGATGCGTTTATAACACTAATCTTGTTTCTACTGGATCCTCGACACTTCCCGCAGACGCACCCTCAATCTCTCCCTCCTAGTCTGCACCGGTTTCCTGGCATCGGCTCCGAAGTCCTCCAACATCTTCATTGCCCGATAGATGGACGGGAATTTGATTTCTATGATACGTAGCAAATGTGGTCGGCTCATTAGCGGCGCTGGCGTTGAGTACATGGTATCACTTGCGGATGTTGGAACGGAAAAGGTTGGCGAAACATTATGCTGTTGTGCCAGGCGAGGAGGAACATGATTTAGAGCTTGGGGAGGGGGTTGGTGCGCAGGAGAGTGGAACAGTAGCGGCGACATTGGAGGATGAGGTTGAAAATTGGGATGAGAATCTGGAAGATGGATGGGAAGAGGATGAGCACACCGCAGATAAGTGCTGGAAGGGGAGGACCTGAAGACTCCGAGTGCGGATAAGGTACACTGGGGAGGCCGAGGCCGAGGCGCCGAAGAAGAGAGTGGATTGAATGTTACGGTACGATGGATGCTTTAGCATGTAAATGGAGATTGTTTTGCTTTATACCTGCCATTCCTTCTGGGAACTTGGATGTTATGAAATCATTTCTCCTGTCTTTCAGATTAATGAAGTGAATCATTCTCCGCTTGTTTGGGTGTTCAAATTATAGTGAGTTTTGGTTTTGGCCTATTCGAGACTTGAACGTGGCTTATAAAAGGCTCGAAAGTATCACGTTACGCACCTTAATTTTCAGCACTCATGCATTTGACGTTCTCTATTCCACATCTGGTTTCGGCATCAAGCCTCTATCATTATTCTAAGTCTTTTAGAACATTGCCACAACTCAGAACATTATACCGCTATCTTGGCATTCTAGATATCTACTGGGCCGTGTTCTGAATGATTGATATACTTGGAATATGAAATTCATCATCTGTCATATTGATTGTATTCCTAGAAGTAAGGACCTATACATTTTTATTGCATATCTCTGTAAACGTAAACCCTTCACCGACCATATACGCCAAGAAAGTACACATTATGACCAACTCCACCATCCAAAACTTTCATTGTGAAACCAGACATCTCTCCCCTTCTCCACCCACCTCCGACATGCCCCCTCAAGTCCCTTGCCATCTCGGCCGGCCCACATACCAAAACCACCTTCTTTCTTCCCTCATTCCCAAACCTAAAGATTTCATCCACAATCCTCCTCAAATCCGGTCTATCTCTGCCCACCAGTAGCTTTTATAGGCTCCTCGGTCCATTGCAACTCATCTCATTTTTCGACGCTTGCATCGGCAGATATTAAATCATCATTATGCTCCCTGTCATCCGCATTACTTCTCATCCAGTTCCTTTTTACATTCTCATCCTCTTCGAGTTTAGCTCCTATTTCTGAACCGACAGCCCAAGTAGCTTCCACCAGCCGATCTCATGGACCATGTGAGTGTGACTCTATCTGCGCTCTTGGACTCGTTTTTTCTAATTGTTCTCGGAGATTTTGGTATATTGGGAGGATAAACGTGGCTCCCACACCACCTGCTACGAGCAGAATCCTGTGAATCTTGCAGGCAAGATTTGGGAATCGCGAGGATGACCCCAATGGTCCTTCGATGTTGATCGGAGCTTTGGCTTTAGGCAGATGTGTGAGTACATCCAACGCGGTGGTTGTAGGGCCATTGAGTATTCGGAGCACCAAGGTTACATCGGTAGCTGAGACCTCTGCTACAGTGAAAGGATTGAAAAGCAAATCGTAGATAGATGGGTTTGATGTATGAAGCGGTGTGCTCTGAGGTGGAATGGAAAGATAAACATGCCTGTCCGGCGCAGCTTGGAATCTTCGGAGCTTCGAAAGTGGAACAGGTGCTTTTAACCTTTACAAGCTTGGTATTAGGGACTTTAGTAATCTTGCAAAGCCGGTGACGGTATCCAATTTCCGGCAGCCAAGATGAAGTGAATCAAGCTAGGGACTGGATTATGTACAGGCGTAAGGGTTTAGCATGGAAGAAGAGTAGTGGGAGAATCGTGATGCCAATAGTCAGATGAAGTACGAAGAACTCTGTAACTCCAGCGTCGTACTCTTTCTAGACTTGTCGATACAATGATGTTCATCATGAAGAAAGCTGTAATCCCAATGAGAACGTCCAGGTCTTGAAGGCGTTTTCCAAGCACTCTTTTTTGCACGAAAAAGTTACGATACCATGCAGCATGGCAACATAGGAGGGAGTAGATGACTCGTCCAGAGAGTCTATGCCAAGGATTGAGTTGTTGAGTGTGAGGAATTGAACAGTAACGCAAGGGGCGAGTAGACAGTCTTCATCGACAGCATATAGTGTAAGGGGAACTGCGATGTTGCAATAACACGAAAGCGTTTCGTGATATGCAATAATCTAGGCCGGGTTAGTGAGGTCTTTCTAGAAACTATGTCCATCACATGATATATCGACTTTCATCTTTAGAGCTTAGAGAGCAATTTGAACAGGTAGATAATACAATATAATGTAGAGCGAATGTGGAAGATAAGATAAAATTCGTTGAACAAGCCGGTAGATTAAGGTAGAAAGGGGGACCATGACCTTGCCAATGATCTTAATTTCAGAAATATATTTGTTCAAATACGTACCAATTCCAGTCTTGTGGACACACAAAAGTAATAACCAACTGATCCAAGTTCCAGTAGCAATCCACTGACCCCTTAAACCCCACCCTGGAGCCACCTCGCTCTCCAACCACCAAGCAACCTGCCTCCATTTCTTGACTAAACCACCAGCTGTCGAATTCCTCGAACGTTTCAAAGTCGGCGAGCTAGGAACAGCTGAATATCTGACTTTGGATCTCTGTCTCTCGGAATAGACCCACACTCCGAGCCTGTATAATTGGTAGAATATGATAGGTACCAATGCTGACAGCTGGGCGTAGACTCCATATCGGTCTAGCATCAATCGACGCTCATGTTTTTGCTCATGGGTGAGCTCCACCATGTGATATGGCCAAGTCATTTTGGATCCTGAAATGGGACGACAATGACGGATGTATCAGACTATGACAATGCCAGCAGACGAGCTATGTTTCGAATGTCGATGGTGTTTTCCAGTGATATTAGATCAGACGAAAAGGGCAAAGTGGGAGGAGACCTCCTTAACTATCGACAAATTCCAGTGTTACGGAGCGGAGTGATGAACAACTCCCAAGAACTTTAAGGACAGTTGACGAAATGGTCGGTTCCAACTTGGAGCAGGATGTTGTTACGTATCTGTTGTCTTCATTGCTAAGCATAAAATAAGCAACCACGTCCCAGCTGTATCAGGGAAGGCTTAAAATGGGGAGGGATAGGCTGTGGCTGATCCCTGTCGTGGATCTGCGGGTCACT
>CAVQAR010000013.1:0-291861 GCA_963710425.1 uncultured delta proteobacterium | reverse complement strand
ACGCGGCCCAAATCTTCCTTCGCGACCCGCAGTTCAAGTACCGAGGCGGTATCGCCCAGGGTCTCCTTAACGTCCACCGCGTTAGCGTCGTTAACCAGTTGTTGTGCGAGAAATACGACGAGCTCCTTCATAGGATGGCTCCGTTGCAGCGGGTCGCATCAGGCGGAGGCCGTTGCTGTTTCGGCTCGTTTAATCAACTTCCTTACGGTGTCGCTTGGCTTGGCGCCGGCCTTGAGCCACTGGTCCGCCAGCTCTTTTTTGATCGTTACGCGCGGCGGATCGAACGCCGGATCGTAGGTCCCGACCTGGGCGACGAAACGTCCGTCGCGCGGCGAGCGCGAATCGGCCACTACGATGCGGTAGAAAGGTTTTTTGCGCGCACCGTGGCGGCGCAATCGGATTACAAGTGCCATTCAGTTCTCCTGTCTATTATTCTAGCTCCCGAGCCCCAGTCCACGCATCATCATCTTTCCCGCGCCCATGCGGGTGATTTTCTTCATCATTTTGCGCGTCTGCTCGAACTGTTTGAGGAAACGATTCACGTCCTGGACCGACGTTCCGCTGCCGCCGGCGATTCGCGCACGCCGACGCCCGTTGATAATCAGATGATTGCCGCGCTCCTGCAAGGTCATCGAGTCGATGATTGCCTGGATGCGTCCGAGCTCGAGCTTCGCGTCTTCGGAATCCGCCGCGCCGGCGAATTTCTTGAGTCCGGGAATCATGCCCATCAGCTCGCCCAGCGAGCCCATCTTTTTGATCGCGCGAATCTGCTCGGCGAAGTCCGTGATCGTGAACTCGTTCTTCTTGAACTTGCGCTCGAGCTCCTTGGCCTTGGTCTGATCGTAATTCTGCTGCGCCTTTTCGATCAGCGTCAGCACGTCGCCCATCCCGAGGATTCGCGAGGTGAGCCGATCGGGGTAGAAAACCTCGAATCCGTCGAGCTTCTCGCCGGTCGCAGCGAACAGAATCGGCGCGCCGGTTATGGTGCGCACCGAAAGCGCCGCGCCACCGCGCGCGTCGGAGTCGAGCTTGGTCAGGATGACGCCCGAAATGTTCAGCCGCTCATGGAATCCGGCGGCGACGTTCGCAGCTTCCTGTCCGGTCATCGCGTCGGCGACGAATATGATGTGATGCGGGTTGAGGGCGGCCTTGAGGCGCGCCAGCTCGTCCATCAGATCTTCGTCGATTTGCAGGCGGCCGGCGGTGTCGATCAGAATCACGTCATGCCCGCCGGTCTCGGCGCGGGCCATCGCCCGCGACGCGATCTCGACTGGATCCTGATTCTCGTTGCTGTCGAGGACCGGAATTTGCGCCTGCGCACCGAGCACGCGCAACTGCTCCATCGCGGCCGGGCGATAGACGTCGGTCGAGGCCAGGAGCGGATGGCGTTTGCGCTCGGATTTGAGCCATCGCGCCAGCTTCGCGATCGAAGTGGTTTTACCGGCGCCTTGCAGGCCGACCACCATGATTTTAACCGGCGGTTTGACCTTCAGATCGAGCTCGCGCGCGGTACCGCCCATCGCGTTCTGCAGCTCGGTCGCGACGAACTTGATCAGATGCTGCTCGGGCGAGAGCGAGCGCAGCACTTCAGCGCCGAGCGCCTTGGATTTGACGTGCTCGATAAAGTCGCGAACGACTTTGATATTGACGTTGGCTTCGAGCAGCGCGAGGCGGACTTCGCGCAGCGCCTCTTCGATATTGCGCTCGGTGATCCGGCCTTGGCCCTTGAGTTTTTTGAAGACTAATTCGAGGCGGTCGCTGAGCGTATCAAACATGAATTAAAACTCTGGTAATGCAGGTGGAGGAAAGCGTCTGCCCAGTCAATTGAGAGTGATAATATAGCAAACCGGCAAGGTTAGGGCACACTGCGGCGGCAGTCAATGCGGAGGAACCAGCGGGTACATGCCTGATTTTCAATCGCGTCAGATTTACCGCCTCCGGGCCGATTTTTAGACGGTGTTACCTAGGTAACAATTCTCTCATAGTTCCGCAGATTCGGAAAACGGTTCCTCCCCTCTCCCAGAATGAGGGAGGAAGAAGGTGAGCGCGCGGGGTCGAGCGACCCCGCGCGCTGTCCACCGGCGTCACCGCATCACGAGCCCCAGATGTCATGCCACCATGGCTTTGGCTGCGACTCAGGTGACAGGCCCGCCTTCTTGATCACGTCTTGTAGATTCCATCCGGTCAGGCCCGCGAGCGTCTCGGCTTCGTGCGCTTTGCGCTTGTTCAGATCGGCGAAGTAATTCTTTGCCGCTTCGCATGCGCTCGGCGATCCATCCCATGGGCGATGCATGACGTAGCGCGCCTGGAAATTTTCCTGATCCTGCGTCTCCTGGAAAATCAGATCTTCGGGAAACGTGTCGGCGCTGTAGCGGACGTGCAGGCGGGTGAGCGTCACCGGCGTCGCACCAGTCATCGGCTGCGGATATATCATCGGTGCGCCGCCGGGACGACGATACATCGGCATCGCACCGCCGGGCTGGTCGTCGAGCCAGAACACGCCGAGGCTGCGCAGTTCGTCGCGCGACAGCGGCGGTCCCGCGCACGGATCGCACCATCCCATGTTCCAGACGTACTCGGTGAAGACCGCGCGCATGTCGTTGCGGCGGACCTGCTCGTCGAACATCGCCTTGTAGAACCCGCCAAAGTCAGTGCGCACGTATTCGGGGATGTCCATCCCGCTCGGCAATTTCACGGTGCGATAGTTGGTGGTCTCGACGCGGCCGTTTTGGGTGAGCATATAAACGACGAGGTCCTGCGGGCCTTGCGAATTAATCATGCCGAGCCGAATCGGCAGCATGAACTTGGGCGATTCGAAGGCAAACTGCAGCGGCCGCAGGTAGGTCAGGCCGGTGCGATTGTGCTCGGTCAGATTTACCTTCGCGACGAAGAACTTCATGTCGCTGCGAATGTAAGGCTCGAGCGCGCGGTCGGCGCCCGGCGGAATTTTATAGCCGCTCTGCTGCAGCCAGGTTTGCAGTCCCGACGATTCCTTGGCCGACAAGATCACAATGTCGTATTCGCCGACGGTGTACTCCGCCTCGACTGTCACCCCGAGCGCTTTGGCTTCAGCCGGACTTGCTGCGGCTTCCCGATGTAACGCCATCCCGCCAGCAGCAGCCATGGGCATCTCGTAATCCATGATCCGACACGGGTCGGGGTCGTAATACTCGACCAGGCGCGGCGAACTGTAGGCGTCGATTTTCTGGAACAATTCGCGATCGCCGATATGCACCTGCCCCTTCTGCAGCACGACCGGCACCGGAACCACCAGCGCGAAGTCCGACGGCTCGCCCTGGTAATCGTTCATCAGGCTGATGACGGTCTTGTCGTCATGATGCGCAATCACGACTTGCGACGCGTGATTGACCAGCGGTTCGTCAGCCTTGCCGACGTAGAAGCCGCAGAACGCACGCGCGTCATGCGGCGTGGCGAGAATCAGGACTGCTAGCATCACCGAAACGAGAATCGGGATTCGCTGAAAAAGAAAAAACATGGGCACCTCCATTTTGGGTCCATTCGAATTTGCGCGCGGGCCAGATAGCGTCCCACAGCGGAACGCATGCTGCCGCGATAAACAAAGCCCAGATGAGTCCGTTGGTGCGGTATAGCCAGACTTGCCGCGCGTATGCGATTGCGGCGACCAGTGCGGCGTGTGCGATTCTGCCGCGGCGATCGTTGGGTCCGGTCATCGGATCGGAAATCATGAAGAACGCGAACAGCAGCAGCGCGCCGCTCTCGAGCTGATGCGTCCAGACACTCCATCGCTGTCCGAGATATTCGATGCGAAGCGCGAGCGCGCCGAGATAGAAGGCGAGAAACGTCCAGCTGATATCGCCGCGGCGCGCTCGATTCGTCACGAGCATCCCGAGCATCACGACCCATGCGGCGATCGCAACGTCCTGGCCCCACTGGCCGGGAGATACCCAGGTGCCGGGGAGCAAGACGATCGCGAAGATGAGGCCGAAGGTCGCGGGATTGAAGAGATGCTTGCCGCGAAATCGGAAAAGCGACTTCGAAGAGATCGCAGCGACAGCTGCAATCGGATGCGCGAGCAGGTTGTCCGCGCGCAGCAGCAGCGTGAGGCTCAGGCAGGTGATGATTGCGCTGCGCAAGGTGCGCGGCTTCGTCGAAGTAAGCCTCCAGCACGTGGCCTGCGTCAGCAGTCCACAGGCGAAGGTCAGGATGACTTGCGCAGGGCGGATGCTGAAGTCGCGGAAGTACGCACCGGTGGCGAGCAGGATGCCGAGGGCGATGATCTGGAACAGTCGAGGATCGGCGAGTGAGGCAGTCCAGTGCTTTGGCGTCGAGCTGAATGTGTCCATCGAGTCGTCCCTCTCGACTCTTTGAACGCGCGTGGCAGATTTTCTTGCAGAGTTTAATGCGAAGGCTGTCATTCGCACATCGGTGGAGTCGTGGAACCTAACCCCTAACCCCTTCCCGAGCGGGAAGGGGAACAAGAGTTTTGGGGGATTACTACTTGCGGGGACGTTTGGTCGGCGGGGGGTTGTACAGGTGCAGGAATGAAAATGCGGCGATGGTCAGGGCGTGCATCACTTTGCCCGACGCTATCAGGCCGCGGATTTCGCGCATCGGGACCAGCACCACCTCGGTCTCCTCGTCGCCAGCAGACACGACGCGCGAAACCTCGTGCACATTTTCGGCGAGGAACGAGTAGCAGATGTTGCCCTGGATTGCGGGGTTCGGATGCACCTTGCCGAGGGCGACGATCGCGTCGGAGTCGAAGCCGGTCTCCTCGATCATCTCGCGGCGCGCCGCATGCATCGGCGATTCATCCTCGGGATCGACCATTCCGCCGGGGACCTCGAGCGTGAACTCCGAGATGCCGTGACGCCATTGGCGAATCATCACGACGTCGCCATTTTTCACGAGTGGAATGATATTCACCCAGTTGGGCGCCTCGAGGATGAAGAAGTCACGCTCGCCGCGCCGCGAATGCGTCGAGCGGCGGCGATGGAGATCGAAAATCGGCGTGCTGTACGCGACGTCGCTCTTGAGCGTCTTCCATTTGCGCGGCTTCATCTGACGACGATGCCCGCGGATGTCACTTCTGCTCGAATTCGGCTTCGACGTCGTGACCGTACAGCCATGCGTTCTGTGGCAGCGGAGCGGTCGCGGCCGACGCGATGTTGGCGTCGCGCTTTCGCTGCTCCTCGCCGTCGGCAAGATGGTACATGACGGCGTTGCGGCGCGACCCTTCCTGGCATCGCGAGGCGCGCGGCTTGCGCGTCTGCTCATAACGCGCGAGCGCCGCGCTCACATCGTGCGCGTCGGGATGCTCGAGGCATTTCGCCAGCACCGCAGCGTCCTCGATCGATTGCACCGCGCCTTGCGCCATGTACGGAAGCATCGGATGCGCCGCATCGCCCATCAGCGTGACGCGTCCGACGGTCCATCGCGGAAGCGGATCTCGGTCGTAGAGTGCCCATCGATTGGTCGTCTCAGCCGCGCTGATGATCGCGTGAATCTGCGGATGCCATCCTGCGAACTCCTTGAGCGCGTCAGCGATCTCGCCCTTGGCAGTCCACGACTCGACCCGCCATTCGCCGGGAGTGAGCGCGACCCAGTTGTGGTAACGAGCACCGGCGCCGACATAGTAGTGGACGAAGTGATGGTCGGGGCCCCACCACACGTTCGCCGCGACCTCGACTCCGAGATGCGCCACGCGATCCGCCGGAACCAGTCCGCGATAAGCGACGTGTCCAGAAAATCGCGGCGATTCCGGACCCATGATTGCGTTGCGCACCGTCGAGTGGATGCCGTCGGCGCCGACGACCACGTCGGCATCAGCGGTCGCGCCGTTGTGGAATTGCACTTCGACGCTATCGGCACGATGGGTCAGTCCGACGCATCGATGGTCGAGATGCAGCACGCCATCGGGCACGGCCGCTGATAGAAGGTCGAGCAGATCGGCGCGATGAAAGTTGTAGTACGGCGCGCCGAAGTTACGCTCGCATGCGTCGGCCAGCGGCTGTCGTGCGATTTCGCGCCCGTCGTCCCATCGGCGGACGAGGACCGAACGCGGCCGCACTCCCATGCGGCGCATCGGCTCTTCGAGACCGAGCCGATTGAGAATTCGCGACGCATTGGGACTTATCTGGATACCGGCGCCGACCTCTCGCAATTCCGCGGCCTGCTCGAACACGCGCACATCAAGCCCAGCACGTCGAAACGTCAGTGCCGCGGTAAGTCCGCCGATTCCAGCTCCGATGACTATGATCCGCACGTGTTGTCCCCGTCGACCGTGACTCGCAGATTGAAGCTCATGGCGCCGCCGCTACGCGGCGGACGAGTCCTTCGCTGCGCAGACTCCGCTCAGAATGACGGAAAGAAAAATGACGGAGAAAAGAAAGTGCGCGGAACATCGCAACTTCCGTCATTCTGAGCGCAGCGAAGAATCTCGCGTGCTCCAGCACGCAATCAGATCGTTCATCTCGAGATTCATCGAATGAATCAGCTCCAGCTTCCTCGCCCGCTTCCATCCTTTGATCTGTTTCTCGCGAGCAATTGCCTCCACCGCTCTATCAAACTGTTCGAAATACAGTAGCCGCCGGACGCGATACTTCTTCGTAAAGCCCGGAATCAGTCCTTCGCGATGCTCCTTTACGCGACGCTCTAAATTGTTCGTGACGCCGGTGTAGAGAACGCCGAACTTGCTGCCCATGATGTACACGAAGAAGGACCTGCTCTCCCAGCGCGCCATGGTGACCGTCTACGTGATGCCGCCCCTTCAAAACAAGCGCGCGTATTCAATTGCGGGGCATCGATCCATCAAGACTGTCATGCCCGCCTTTTGCGCGCGGCGGGCGGCTTCGAGGTGGACTACTCCGAGCTGGCACCAGAGCACGTGCGCGCCTTTCGCAATTGCCTCCTCGACGATTTGCGGGACGAACTCTGAGCGGCGGAATACGTCAACAATCTCGACCGGCTCGGGAATCGACGCCAGGTCGGGGTAGCATTTTTCTCCAAGAGCGGCGCGCAGTGCTTCAGCGTCGAGCTGCGGATTGACCGGGATCACCTTGAAACCGCGGCCTTTGAGCAATTTTGCTATTCGAAACGAGTCGCGCGCCGGATTGTCGGAGCATCCGACGACTGCGACCGTGGTTGGCTTCGACAGGATCGCGCGAATCTCGGCGTCAGACGGATTGTTGAATTCCATAATGGTCATGATCGCGCCGGACTCGCGCCCAAGCTAGGTGTGAAAGAGGCGATCGATGATCGTCGGGACGAGACGATGGATCTCTTCGCGGCATTCGGCGAATACCAGGTCGCCCTTTTCGTAGGGGTCGTCGATATCGCCTTCTTCGCCTGCGAACGAACGCAGCGTGAACACCGGACGTTCGCGCGCGCCGGGAAAGCGCTCGACCAGCTCGCGCGCCTGCTGCTCGGTCATCGCGATGATGAGATCGGTCTGCTCGAGCATCTCAGGATGCCGCTTGAGGTCGGTCGAGGTTGCTTCGTCGCCGATGTCGATGCCAACTTCGCGCAGCGCCATCCGCGTGTCGAGCGAGACCAAGGCACCGTCGCGCGCGTAGGGCGCGATGCCCGCCGAGTTGATCACGATTTTGTGATCGAAGCCGAGCGCGTCGAGTTCGCGGCGCAGGATATGCTCGGCCATCACGCTGCGCGCGGTGTTGGCGGCGCAAATAAAGAGGATGGAACGAAAGCGCGGCTCACGAGGAGCCGCGCTTTTGGGTTTCTTCTCAACCGTCAAAAATCTACACGCCCCCGCCCATCACCTCGCCCATGCTCTCCTTCTTGGTCACGCCCTTGGCGAGCTCTTCCTTGAGCTTGCCGCCGAGTTCCGCCGGCTCCCACATCGAGCCCTTCTTCGAAACCTTGGCGCCGGTGTGCCATCCGCGCATCATCCAGACGTTGCCCAGACCGACGCGGAACACTTCGCCGTGAACGTCTTTGGCGTCGTCGCTCGCGAGCCACACCACCAGCGGCGCGACGTGCGCGGGCGTGAACGCGTCCCACTCGCCTTCCTTCTTAGCCATGCCGGCCGCGGTCTGCGGAGTCGCGTCCACGGTCAGGCGGGTGCGCGCGACCGGCGCGATCGCATTGGCGGTGACGCCGTAGCGGCTCATCTCGCGATCCACGATTATCGCCATCGCGGCCACTGCCGCCTTCGCCGCGCCGTAGTTGCTCTGGCCCGCGTTGCCCAGGATGCCCGAGTCGGAACTGGTGTTGATTAGCCGGCCGTTGAGCACGTTGCCGGCCTTGTGCTGCTCGCGCCAGTAAGCGGTCGCGTGACGCGCGACGTTGAACGAGCCCTTCAGATGGACGCCGACCACTGCGTCCCAGTCCTCTTCGCTCATGTTGAAAATCATGCGGTCGCGCAGGATGCCGGCGTTGTTCACCACGATGTTGAGCTTGCCAAAGTTATCGACTGCGCAATCGATGATCCGCTTGGCGGACTTGAAGTCGGTGACGCTTTCGAAATTCGCGACCGCCTCGCCGCCGGCCGAGCGGATTTCCTTGACGACGTCCTCGGCCGGTGAGCGCGATTGCCCGGTGCCATCGAAGTGCCCGCCGAGATCGTTCACGACGACCTTGGCGCCGTGTTTGGCGAGCAGCAACGCCTCTTCGCGTCCGATGCCGCGGCCGGCGCCGGTGATTACCGCAACTTTGCCTGTCAGTAGTGCCATCTAACTAATTCCTCTTTGCCTTCCCGGTTGGATTTGGATTTGGGTTCGGTGCTTGTTGCTGGGCGATTTCGCCCGGTCCTTCTACGTCAAAATCTTCCTTCGGCTCTAACAGCGACTCATCCACGTGCGCGGGCAGCTCGTAGATGAGGTCGATCGTCATCTTGTTCTTATCCTGATCGCTTGGATACAGCATGATGCTGCCGGGGCGACCGTTGTAGTGGAAGTCACACGACCAGGTCTTGCGCGCCGGCATGATCAGCGACGAGGTGATGTGAAAGTCGTTCTTCTTCAGCGCGTCCTTGTAGAAGGCGACCATCTGCGGCATCTGCGCGTCGGAGCTAAACATGATTTCGCGCATCGCGCCCTTGGGCTTACGGACGTGCTCTATTTTGGCGCCCGGATAGACCGGCATCTGCGGATACAGGTCTTTGGGCAGGGTCTGGATCGGCTCGTCGGTCGGGCCGGTCGCGACCTGCGCGGGCGGCGGCGCGATTGGAGCCGCCACCGGCGTCGCTTTGCAGGCTGCGAGTCCGAGTAAGCACGTGGCTAGCGCCGCGCATTTGAAGAGAGCGGGCCTGCTCACCGTCTGATTATGTAGTGCGTCGAGATTTCTCAAAAGCGTCAATCGCCCAAAAAAACAAAGACCGCATTGCGGTCACCCTGCGGCATGCTCTGGCATGCTTCTGGATAGACGCGAGCAGCCAAGAAGTCAAGGCGACCGGAGCCGTCGACGGTTCCGTCAACCACTAAATTGAGGTAGTCGCCGGCATGGCAAGCAGACGTAGATTAAATGACGCACCACTCGATAGACGTGAATGGTGCGAGGTTGCGCGAACTGTCACGGCTCGGGAAACGGCTGGACGGCAATCGCAATCGAGGCAATCACAATCGAGGAATGAGCGGTCGGTAATTTTTGCTCGCGCGTACGGCGACTCTTGACAAATACTTTCTATTGTTGCATTCAGACTTTCCGCGCCAACACGGGCATCTTTGACCTGCTGGTGGAAGCTCAATATTGTAAAATTGGGCAGTTTAGCTTGTTCAGGGGTTCAGGGGTGAACCGCAGAGGCACTTTGGGGCAGTTATCGCAACGGTTCGAGCGGGGCCAGAATTTCGCCGCTCAATCTAATTCAATCTCGAGAGGATAAGAGATGCAAAGCCAATTCGGAATTTTGGGCATGATTCAGCAGGGCTACTACGCGACGTATCCCCTGCTCTTCATTTCGGTCGTATGCCTCGCGATCATTTTCGAGCGCGTGTGGGCGCTATGGGGCGTCGGACCCAGGACGGCCAAGCTCGCCGACTCGCTGATCCCGCAACTGCGGCAGGGCAAGTTCAACGAAGCGCTGCAGGCGACCCAGGCGCGCGGGACGGCGTCCGAGCGCATCTTCCACACGCTGATTTCGGGCGCGCAGACGATGGATCGCGATCATCTGCTCGAGCTCGACGACGAGCGCCGCTACCAGGAAGGACTCGAGTTCAAGCGCTACATCTGGGTGCTCGCGACCGCGGGCGCGTCGGCGCCGTTCATCGGGCTGTTCGGCACGGTCGTCGGTATTCTTGTGGCGTTCCAGTCGATGGCAATCATGGGCACCGGCGGTTTCTCGGTCGTCGCGGCCGGTATTTCGGAAGCGTTGATCTCGACGGCGCTCGGACTCGCGGTCGCGATCGTCGCGGTTATTTTCTACAACTACTTCTCGGTCAAGGTTGAGAACATCAGCGCGATCCAGCACATCAACGACGACCGCCTGATCGACGCCGCGCTCCAGGGGAGACAGGCTCGTGGCAATTAGCGGACCTCATGGCGGCGAAGGTGGCGGCGTTTTCGCCGACATCAATATCACGCCGCTGACCGACATTTTCCTGGTCCTGCTGATCATCTTCATGGTGACGACCTCGGTCACCATCGAGTCTGCCGCGCACGTCGATCTGCCCAACGCAACCAACACCGCGCCCGAGAACAAGGGCGTGATCGTCACCTACACCGCGCAGCACGAGCTGTTCGTGAACTCGAAGGACGTGCCCGAGCGCGAACTCAAGTCCGCGTTGGGCGAGGCGCTGGCCAAGGTGGATCAGAAGATCGTCGTGTTCCAGGGCGATCGCAAAGTGCTGCTCGGCGACATGGTGCGGATCCTTGGTATCGCCAAGCAAGCCGGCGCCGAACAGATCGCAATCGCGGCCAAGCGGGTCACGGGTGCGCAACTAGAGCACAACCCCTCAGGTGGTGGGAGTTGATCGGAGTCCGCTGAGGTATTGCGCATGGCAAAAGGAAAAATGACCAAGAATAAGGGCGGCGGGGTGTTCGCCGACATCAACATCACCCCGCTGACCGATATCTTTCTCGTCCTGCTGATCATCTTCATGGTGACGACGGCGGTGACGATCGAATCGGCGGCGCACGTCGATTTGCCCAAGGCTCGAAGCGCGGCCACCACCGACCGACAAACCCAAGGGCATCATCGTCACCTACACCGCCGACATCTGGTCTATCTGAACGACAAGCAGGTCACCGAGGCCGAGCTTGGTGCCCCAGCTTCACGACGCGCTGCAGAACTCGACCGACAAGATCGTGATTTTCCAGGGCGACCCGAAGGTTATACTGGGAGATATGGTTCGGATCCTCGATTTGGCGAAGTCGGCGGGCGCCGAAGCAATCGCAATCGCAGTCTCTTCGCTACCTCCAGGCGGCGGCTGGTGCCGCAACGCCGGGAGGGGGAGCGTAGGAATTTAAAATGTTAGCAGTAATCATTATTTTACTGGTCCTCTCGACGTTCGTCGTCGCCTTCATCTTCTATCGCATCATCGGCAAGCGAGAACTCGCGGCCGAGGCGAATCGCGACGAGGATGAAGCGGACGCGACCCGCCTGCAGAAGATCGAAGGATGCGCTCGGTCTGCTGATCGGGCCCTTCCCGCTGTCGGTCGCCCTTCACGTTCTCGCCCTGCTCTTCCTGATCATCACGGTCCACGAGCAGCGCGGGCGCGAGTTGATCATGGTGAACCTCGAGGCGGGCGGCGGCGGTGGCGGCGGCAACGAGATGCAGGATCTCGACATGCCCGAAGTGCCGATGCCCGACACGGCGCCGCAGCAGATGGAGCAGCCGACCGCGGTTGATACATCGCAAGCCGTCGGTCTCGCCAATGACTACGTGCGCGCAGCCGGCGGCGGCGGTATCGGCATCGGTCGTGGCGGCGGCATGGGCTCGGGCTATGGCCACGGTATCGGCTCCGGCTTCGGCGGCTTCATCGGCGAGCTGCAGACGCAAGGGCCTCGACGTGGTGCTGGTAATCGACGGCACCGGCTCGATGAAACTGATCATCGACGACGTCAAAGCCAAGATGGAGCAACTGGTGCAGTCGATTCATCGACTGGTGCCGATCGCGCGTATCGGAATAATCGTGTTCGGCGGCAAGGGCGAGAAGATGAATATCCAGCCGCTGACGCTGTCGCCGCAGAAGCTCAGCGACTTTTTGAACGGCATCCAGGCGATGGGCGGCGGCGAATGGGAAGAAGACACGCTCGGCGCGGTCGAGACCGGCATCAACAAGATGGACTGGAAGCCGTACGCGAAGAAGGTCGTGGTGCTGGTCGGCGATTCGCCGCCGCGCAATGAAGACTTCGCGCCGCTGCTCGCGATGATACGGCAGTTCAAGAGCCAACAACGGAACCTTCAATACCGTGGATGTCGCGGCCGAAGAGCATGAGCGGTTCGAGCGCGAGTTCTGGCTGAAGGTGCATCGCGAGGAGCCGCCGAAGATCTCGCCGCTGCCGGAGTTCTATCGGCAGACGCAAGCGGCGTACAAAGTGCTCGCGACGGCGGGTGGCGGCTCGATGAAGTCGCTGACCAAGGACGCGCACATCAACCAGCAGGTGCTGATCCTCGCGTTCGGCGACCAATGGCAGTCGCAGGTCTCGGCGTTCGGCCGCGGGCTTAACAGCGGCGGCGGCGGCGGAAGTCAGTAAATATTTGCGTACGGCCAATCGTCTACTATGATGGTGGCCGGGACGTTATGAAAACTCTCAAGATCCTGAGCGCGGTCGCCCTTGCGGCCGCGTTCTTTTTTCCGCTGAATGCGTCGCGGGCGAACGCGTATGATTTGCAGCACGCGCGCGCGCAAAAAGATCTGACGCCCGCGCTACAGCAGTCGCTCCAGGACAAACTCTCGGACGTGTCGGGCCCCTACTTCGACGAGCAGGATGAAAAGAAAGCCAAGGGCCAGGTGTACATCGACCTCCTGCAGAAATTCGAATACCTGCCGACCTACGGCCCGCACAATCACCTGGTCGTGAGCTGCAAGCTCGGCGGCGTCGAATACGATCCCGTAAAACCGGGGACGGCCAAGGGCCTCGCCACCGGCAAGCTCAAATACCTGGTCTTCACTTACGCGCTCGAGAGCGGCCAGTGGGTCTCAGTATGCGAAGCCCAAGTGGGAAACGCAGAACCTCGGCGCCGCCGGCGCCAAGCAGATGAGAGAGAACCTCGCGCACGGCGAGCAGCGCAAAGCCGCGATGGAAAAAACCGCGCAAACCCACGCCGCTGCGGCAGCAGCAGCCGCAGCCGCTCAGAGAGCAGCCGACCGCGCCGGCCAGTAAAGCGGTTCCTGTCATTAGTTCACGCTAGCGTCTCGATCCTAACCTCTCCTTGTCCGAGGAGAGGTCGGCGTAAGCCGCGAAGCGGTGTCGCCGGGAGAGGTACGACGCCGACTGTTCATCCCCTTCGACTCGTTTTTTCGCGATTCAGAGACAGAACTCCGGCTGCGCGACAGCAGCAGAACGACGCGTGTTGCGTCTGCCAGCGTTGCACCTCTCCCGTCGCTCACCTTCGGCTCGCGCCGACCTCTCCTCGGAAAAGGAGAGGTTAGGATCGCGGCACTATCTCCCCGACGCGGCGGCTTTATCGACCGACGTGGTGCTGCACGTGCTGTGGAAGCGGCCGTAGCTGAAATAGATCACGAGCCCGATCGCCAGCCACACGACAAACCGAATCCACGTCACCACCGGCAGGCTCGCCATCAGGTAAACGCAAAAGACCACGCCGAGAATCGGCACCAGCGGCACCAGCGGCGTGCGGAACGGGCGGTGCATGTCCGGCTCGACGCGGCGCAGAATCCACACGCCGAGGCATACGAGCACGAAGGCGAACAGCGTGCCGATATTCGTCAGCTCCGCGATTTCCTCGATCGGCAGCAGCGCCGCCGTGATTCCAACTGCGATTCCGGTCAGCGTCGTCGGGATATACGGCGTGCGATACTTCGGATGAATCTTGCTGAACGCGGGCGGCAGCAGGCCGTCGCGCGACACCGCGAAAAATACCCGCGACTGCCCGAGCATCAGCACCAGCAGCACCGAGGTCAGTCCCGCGACTGCGCCGAGCGAGATAAATCCCGACAACGCATGCATCCCGCGCAGCACGAACGCCGACGCCAGCGGCGCGGTCATGTCGATCAGGTGCGCCGGCACCATCCCGGTCAGCACGCCGGCGACCAGGATGTAGAGCAAGGTGCAGACGAACAGCGAGCCGAGGATGCCGAGCGGCAGGTCGCGATTGGGATCGACGACTTCCTCGGCCGCCGTCGAGACCGCGTCGAATCCGATGTACGCGAAGAAAATCACGGCCGCGCCGCTCATCACGCCCGGCCATCCCATCGGCGCGAACGGACTCCAGTTCGCCGGCTTGACGAAAAACGCGCCGACCACGATCACGGCCGCGATCACGAACAGCTTGATCCCGACGATGATCGAATTGAGCCGCGCGCTCTCCGAGATGCCGATGTACAGCACGTAGGTGATCAGCATCACGATCAGCAGCGCGGGCAGATTGATGATCGCGCCGGGCACCGAGCCGGGCGCGTGCGTGATCGCGACCGGCAAATGAATCCCGAGACCGTGCAGGATGACGCTGAGGTAGCCCGACCATCCGACTGCGACGGCGGCCGCGCCGACGGCATATTCGAGCACGAGGTCCCATCCGATGATCCAGCCGACCAGCTCGCCCATCGTCGCGTACGAATACGAATACGCGCTGCCGGCGACCGGGATCATCGCGGCGAACTCCGCATAGCACAGCGCCGCCATCGCGCAGGCGAATCCTGATACGACGAACGAGAGCGACGATCGCGGGGCCCGCGTATTTCGCGGCGGCGACGCCGGTCAGCACGAAAATTCCCGCGCCGACGATCGCGCCGATTCCCAGCAGCGTGAGATCGAGCGCTCCCAGAGCGCGCTTGAGGCCGCCGGCATGCGACTCGGCATCCGCCATCAGCGCGGCCGCCGGCTTGCGCCGGAAGATTTGCGCTCTGAGCCCGGTCTCGTCCATCATCCCCTCCCCTCGCGCAGTTCACCACGCCTGGTATCCGCCGTCCACCGAAATCACCGACCCCGTAACGTAGCTTGAGGCGGGACTGGCAAGGAAGATCACCGCGCCGCGAATTTCGTCCGCAAGCCCGAGCCGCTTCATCGGCGTGAACGATTCCATCCGCTCCTTGTTCGCCGGCTTCGCGATTCCGCCTTCGGTGGCCTCGGTCGGAATCCATCCGGGCGCGATCGCGTTGACCAGGATTCCGTAGCCGGCCCATTCGACCGCGAGCTGACGCGTGAGATTCGCCAACGCCGCCTTGGTCGCCGCGTATGCCGACAGCCGATACACCGAACTCGCGACCGACGCGTAGATCGAAACCATGTTGATGATTCGGCCCGGCTGTTTGGTCTCGATCAGGCGGCGCGCGACGCGCTGCGAGAGCATCATCGGCGCGGTCAGATTCACCGCGATCGCCTCGTCCCACGCCTCGCGCTTGAAATTCTCGGCGCGCCCGGTCGGCGACACGCCCGCGTTGTTCACCAGGATATCGACGTCGCCGAGCGCGGCCGTCGCCTCGGCCATCGCGCGATCGAGGTCGGCCTCGCGCGTCACGTCGGCGCCGATTCCGATTGCCTTGACGCCGTGCGCCGTCGCAAGCTCGGCCGCGAGTTCGCGTGACGCGATCTTTGCGCCGCGCGACCAGCGCAACATCGGCGCCCGCAATCGCCAGCGCCTTCGCGCATTCCACGCCCAGTCCGGACGACGCGCCGGTGACCAGTGCGCGATGCCCTTGCACTGAGAACAGCGATTCGAGCGAATCCATTTTCAGTCGCCGAAAACTTCGCCGGCGGCTTGCGCGGCCGCGGCGACCGCTCGATCGATGTCGGCGCGCGAAATTCCGTTGTGCGTCACGGCGCGGAACGAAGTCGCCTCGCGCGGCGAGATCAGAACGCCGCGCTCCTTCATCGCCGCCGCGAAACGCCGCGACGCATCCGCGTCACCGTCCACGTCGAACACCACCATGTTGGTGCGATTCGCGACCGCGCGCACGTTGAGTCCCGCGACCAGCGCGAATCCCTGCGCCAGCGCGCGCGCATTCTGATGATCCTCGGCCAGCCGATCGACCATCGTGGTCAGCGCGACGATTCCCGCCGCCGCGATTATTCCGGCTTGCCGCATTCCGCCGCCGAGCATTTTGCGCGTCCGATGCGCGCGCGCGATAAATTCGCGGCTGCCGCATAGAAGCGAGCCGACCGGGCATCCGAGCCCCTTCGACAGGCAGAACGACACCGTATCCGCGTGGCTCGCGATTTCCTTCGGCGTCGTCTCGAGCGCGAGCGCCGCGTTGAAGATCCGCGCGCCGTCGAGATGCAGCGGAATTTTCTGCGACGCGCCGCCGCTCGGAAACTTCCGCCATGTGCGACAGCTTGATCGGCGCGCCGCCGCATCGGTTGTGCGTGTTTTCGATCACGACCAGCGACGGCTGCGCGAAATGATCGTCGGCCGGCGTGCCGAGCTCGCGCGCGAGTTCGTGCGTGTCGAGCTCGCCGTCGTCGGTGTTGGCGATCGCGGTGAGCACGATGCCTCCCAGAGCCGACGCGCCGCCCGCCTCGTAAAGATTGGTGTGCGACTGCGAGCCGACGATCGCCTTGGTGCCGCGCGCGCAATGCGTCAGCATCGCGGCCAGGTTGCCCATCGTGCCGCTCGGCACCAGCAGCGCCGCGTCCTTGCCCATCATCGACGCCGCCATCGCTTCGAGCCGGTTGACGGTCGGGTCTTCGCCGTAAACGTCGTCACCCAGCTCGGCGCGCGCGATCGCCTCGCGCATCTCGGGCGTCGGCAAAGTTACGGTGTCGCTGCGCAGATCGATCAAGTCGCGATGCCCGTCGCGCGGGGCCTACTGCCCCGGCGGATAGAGCGTGGTGAAGTTGCCGCTGGTGTATCGACGACTTCGACCGCGTTCTCGGTGGTGTCGGAGAAATACAGCTGCTTGCCGTCGCTGGTGAGCGCGCATCCCGAGCCGATATGGCCGTTGACCAGCGTCAGCTTGGTCACGGTGTTGGCGTTGAGATCGATTTTGCGGATCGAATGATTGTCGGCGTCGAGCACGTACAGGAACGTGCCGTCGGTGCATATCGCGCCCGGATTGTTGAACTGCGCCTGCGCCGCGGGACCGTCCTTGTCGCCTTCCTCGCCGGTGCCCGCGAGCGTGCTGGTCTGCAGCGTCGAGAGATCGATCTTGCGGATTATGTCGTTGCCGGTATCCGCGACGTAGATCGCTTTCTTGTCGACCGCGACGCCGCGCGGGCCGCTGAACAACGACTTGTCCGCGCCGCCCTCGGTCTTGCCCGAGGTGCCCGCCTGTCCGCCGATCGTCTTGACCTTCATGTCGGCGAGCGTGATGCGCCGGATCGTGCTGTTGCCGCTGTCGGCGACGTACAGCGCGGTGCCGTCGGTCGCGATCTGCGTCGGCAGATTGAAGTGCGCGGCCGAGCCGGTGCCGTCTTCGGTGCCGGAGATATTCGCCGTGCCCGCAACGGTGGTGACCGTCCCGCTGACGGTGATTTGGCGAATGTCGGAATTGTTGGTGTCGCAAAGATAGAGATTCTGCCCGCTGATCGTCATGCCGTCGGGACTGTTGAAGCGCGCCGCAGGGCCGATGCCGTCGTTGCTGCCTTGCTGGAACAGCGTGCCCGCGACGATTCGCAGCGACTTCGACGTTGCGTCGATCGCCTCGACCGTATTGTTGCGGCTGTTCGCGACGTAAACCGCGCGGCCGTCGGTCGCCAGCCCGGCGGGAAAATCCAGCCGCGGTCCTGACTGCGCCTGAACCCCGTTGGCCAGTTGTCCTGCGCGCGCGCGGATCGCCAACGGCGAGCATCGCGAGCATCGCGGCCGAAGCCAGAATTGATTTTGAAGTTTGCGGAGACTCTCATTCTACGCGACCTCGCTGGATTTGGTTGGGTCATTCGCGCCGATTCACGAATCTTGCCGCAACTTATGGAAAGATCGCTTTTACCACTTCGTCGATCGCGCGCTTGCTGTCGGCCTCGTCGGTCAGCGACCAGGTGACGGCGACGGTCGCCGCGCGCCGCGGCGCAATTCCCTGACGGATCAGCTCGCCGGCGTAGATCAGCAGGCGCGTCGAGACGCCTTCTTCCAGCCCCGACGCCTTCAGATGGCGCACCTTCTCGCCCAGCACCGCCAGCTGCATGCGCGATGTCCTGCTCGACGCCCGCCTCGTGCGCGATGATCTCGACTTCCTTGTCGGCCGGCGGATAGGTGAACTCGATCGTCACGAAGCGCTGGCGGGTCGAATGCTTCAGATTTTTCTGGATGCTCTGGTAGCCGGGATTGTAGGAAATCACCAGCAGAAATCCGTCGTGCGCCTCGATCGTCTCGCCGCGCTTTTCGATCGGCAGAATTCGCCGATGATCCGACAGCGGATGGATCAGCACGGTGGTGTCCTTGCGCGCCTCGACCACTTCGTCGAGGTAGCAAATCGCGCCGCGCCGCACCGCCTGCGTCAGCGGACCGTCAACCCACACCGTCTCGTCGGCCTGGATCAGGAAGCGGCCGACCAGGTCGCTGCCGGTGAGATCCTCGTGGCACGCGACGGTGATCAATTCGTTGGGGCCGTTGGCGAGCGACGACAGTTGATGCGCCATGTGCTCGACGAAGCGGGTCTTGCCGCATCCGGTCGGCCCCTTGAGCAGGATCGGCAGGCGCGCCTTGTAGGCGGCGGTGAAGATTTCCACTTCGTCGCCAATCGGCAGGTAGAACGGCGCCGCGGCGGGGTCGAGATGCTTTACCTCGGGTCCCTCGGCTTGCAGCCGGGTGTCGAATTTCTTTAACTCAATCCCCATCTGTTCCTTCTGGTCGGGCGATCTGATTGGTCAAGGCGCGATTCTAAGAGACTTCCGCGCAATCATTCAAGGCAAATCTGCGGGCTAAAATTGCGCGCCCTCAGCTCAGCCGCGACGCTTTTGATAGCTCGCGGTGCCGTCGCGATTGTCCTTGACCTCGTAGCCGCGCCGCTCGATTTCCTTGCGCAACTCGTCGGCCAGGGTGAAATCCTTCGCCTTGCGCGCCGCGGCGCGATTGTCGATTAGCTGCTGCACGTCCGGCTCGATCGAGCTCGGTGCGCGCTGACTCGTGCGATGCTTTTGCAAGTCGAGTCCAAGCACCGCGTCGAGCGCCTGCAGCGTCGGCCATGCGCGGAAATCCTTGCGCCGGTATGCTTCCGCGACCAGTTCCAGCGCCACCGCCAGCGCCTGCGGCGTGTTCAGATCGTTGTTGATCGCGTCGTGAAAGCGCTCGTAGTACTCCGCCGCCCATCCCGCCGCTTCGACGCCGTCGGCCGCCGCGTCGTCGGGCACGCTGCGCGCGAACTCGCGAAAATAATCGAGATTGCTCTGCGCCGCGCGGATCGACTCGTCGTTGAACGCAATCTCGGATCGATATTTCGCGCCGTAGCAGAAAATCCGGAACGCGAGCGGATCGATTCCCGCCGTCCGCAAGATCGCTCAGCAGCGGGAACTTGCCCGCGCTCTTGCTGATCTTGGTCCCCTCTTTGCCGACCAGGAACGCGTTGTGCACGAAGTATCGCGCGAACGGCTGATGCGTCGCGCTTTCCGATTGCGCGATCTCGTTCTCATGATGCACCGGGATGTGATCGATGCCGCCGGTGTGGATGTCGATAGTCTCGCCGAGATATTTCATCGCCATCGCGGAGCACTCGATATGCCATCCCGGGTAGCCGCGTCCCCACGGACTGTCCCATTGCATCAGATGGCCGGGCTGGCCGAGCACCCATAGCGTGAAATCGTGCGGGCTATGCTTGTCCGCGGAATGCTCGAGGCGTTGCGCGGCGTCCTGCTCGTCGAGGCTCTGGCGCGAGAGCCGGCCCAGCACGATTCTCGCCGCGATATTTCTCGACGTCGAAGTACACGCCGCTCTTCGTGACGTACGCAACGCCGGCGTCGATGATTCTCTGGATGAGCGCGATCATGTCGCCGATGTGATCGGTCGCGCGCGACCATACGTGCGGCGGCTCGAGATTGAGCGTCGCGCAATCGCGCTGGAACTGCTCGAGATAGTAGTTCGCGACTTCGAGCGGCGATTTGCCCTGCGCGCGTGCGGTTTTCTCGATCTTGTCCTCGCCGGCGTCCTCGTCGCTCGTCATGTGCCCGACGTCGGTGACGTTCATCACGTGCCGCACGCGGTAGCCGTTGAACTCGAGCGCGCGGCGCAGACTATCGACGAAGACGTACGCGCGCAGATTCCCGAGATGCTGCGGCAGATAAACCGTCGGCCCGCATGAATACAGCGTGACCTCGGGCGGATTGAGCGGCTGAAACTCCTCGACCGCGCGGCTCAGCGAATTGAAAATGTAAAATGGCTTCACTAGTGCGAGCGTCAAGTTTAGCGTGCGATGGAAGAAGGGTAAATCACTTCATTCAATGTGAAGAGTTACCTCTCCTTCGGGAGAGGTCGTACCCCGACACTTCGTGTCGCGCACGGGTGAGGGCGCCGTGCATCGCAGCTCGATGCCCAGGAACCTAGCCCCCACCCCTTCCGCGAGCGGGAAGGGGAATCCAGATAAAGAGTATGACGCGCGCGATTCCTGCTAATTTTCCTGGAGGGGTTGGCTTTTCACGCGGCCCTGAGCGTCGCGCTCGTATCGCGACGCCGCGATCCGCTTGTATTGCCGATCCGCGAGCCACGCGTAGCCCGGGACGTACCACAGGTACGCGAGGTAGCCCTTGAGCCCGCGCTGCCGCCGCAAAATTTCGTTGATCGCGCGCGCGCCGCGATACACGCGCCCGTCTTCGTCCACCGCGTGCAATTCCTCGAGCAGGTTTTCCATCTTCAATTCGGGAAACTTCGCGCGCACGTCTTCGTCATGAAGATCGAGCGGCTCCATTTTCCCCGAGTTGTCGAATTGCCGGATTCCGTCGAGGCTCGCGCGGCACATCTCGCACGAGCCGTCGTACAGAATCGCCAGCTTGCCCGGCGACGCCTTGCCGACAGCTGCCGCCTGCTCACCAGCCATCGTGGTTAGCGCTTCGACCACCTTGGATTCGCGTTGATCCGCCGCAGCCGCGCGTTCTCCTGGATGATTCGCCACTCGTAGCCGTCGAGCAGCGACACCCATGCCGATTCGATCGTGTTCGACGACTTGGCCAGCGTGGTCCAGACCAGGTCGCCGTCGGCAAATTTTTTCACCGACACGACGTCCGCCTCGGTCGAGGCGCCGGTCGCATGCTGGTAGGTCTCGATGACTTTCACCGGCTCGAGGTACGGAAAATATTTCAGCAGCGCTTTGCGCAGCGCGGTATCGAGCGCATGCAGCACGCCGACGCCCGACGCCGCCTCGGTCTCCTCGACGTCGCCGATTCGAATTATCAGCGTCGCATCAACGATCATCTTGCCGTCGTACACGTCGTCGATCACGCGACGCCGCACAATTTGGAACGGCGCCAGGTAGTCGCTCGACGCGCGCAGCTTCGCCAGTTCGCGTGACGCCTGGGGCGGTTCCGCTTCGTAAAAATCTGCCTGACGTTCAGTGCTCATCCGGCTTACCTGGAATTTCCGGTGATTCTTCTAATTGATTATCGTAACCACGACGACGGCTTTCAAGGATAAGCAGAGTTGCCATAATAGTTGACTCGTGACAGCGGTGCTTGCGCAATCGAGTCGCCTGCGTGACCAAAACCACAAATTGATGAATATCCTCGAACGATCAGGGCCGCGATTGTTCCCCTTCCCTCGAGGGCCCGAAAAAAGGGGGTTAGGGGTTAGGTTGTGGATAATCGTCGCAGCGTTCGCGAGTGATCGCGCTTTCTGCTCCAGCTCGCGCTTCGCAGGTTCGCATTCCACTGACTATCGACTACATCACGCTGCGCGAGGCGCTCAAACGCAAACTCTACACCGCGCCCGGCGGACGCGCCGAGCTTTGGAACGGTGTCAACGATTGCCAGTTCCTCTACGCAGAAAATCCCGAGTTCGCGCATGCGACCGGGGGCACTGCCGCGACCGTGCAACTGGAGACCGCGAACAGCCTCGGGCTCGGCCTCGCGATGGGATCGCAATGCCTCAACGCCGTGCAATGGAGCGGCATCGTGCAGGCGCTCGGCGTCCCGTATATCGCGCCCGGCCTGCAGCTCAAATTTCATTTCACTGATTTGAATGTGTTCGACTCGGCGCATCAGAAGGCGGAGGTCGTGAGCCAGGGCTTCGACCTGATCAAGGGCTACCTGATTCCGCGGCTCAACGATTTTTCTTACGACCTCAATCCGTCGGTCAAGCAACTGGCGGCGTTGATCACCGACTCGATTCCCGCCGACGCTGCCGACCGGGTCCGCGCCGCGATTGCGAGTCTGACCGCCGAGCCGAATATCGTCGCGCTCGACGATGGCCTGCGCGTCACGCTCGTGATGACGGTTCCCGACGTGCCTGGTCCCCCAATGAATCCTGGCGCCGCGGCGTCGCCCACGCCGGCCGAGCTCAAAGCGTTTCAGGACTCGCTGGATAAATGGGACGCGTTCCTGGTTTTTTCGATCAAGCAACTGGGCGACGCAGTCGGCGACCAGCAGTTCCGCGACCAGTTACTGCAAATCCTGCTCGACAGCCGCTACCGTCTCGTGAATGCGCTGAACAATCCGCCTGCCGGCGGCGGTCCCGATCCGGTGCGCGTTTTATTTCTCGACGAATGGCGGCAGTTGCATGACGCGGTGCGCGCCGCCGCGCGGCGCGGGATGCTCGGGGCGCACGCGCTCGAATTCATGTCGTTCATTTCGGCCGGCGACGCGCTGTTCGCGCTCGACCAGGCCGCGCCAGCGCTGGGGATGCGCATTTCGGCCGCCGACCTTCGCCGCCTCGCTCATATCATGGCGCCGGGCGCGAGCGGTGACCCGCTTCAATTCGATTACCGCGAAGATCCCGACATGAAGAAACTTTTTTCAGTGCCAGAGCCGCCGCGCAGCCGCCATCCAATCGAAGAAGAAGACATCCCGCCCTCCGCCCCCGCCGCGCCCGCGAGCCCTCCAAGTCCGCCGGCCCACTCAAGCGCTGCTGCACCAGACCGCCTCTCGCGATTGTCCCCCTTCCCTCAAGGGAAGGGATTACTCCCAACAATCCGGTTACCCTTCCCGCGAGGGCCCGAAAAAAGGGGGTTAGGGGTTAGGTTCCTAACTTTCATATCGCCGCAGCGAAGCCGACGCTGCCGAAGATGCGGGACACTTGCAGATAAACCGGCTGCAGGACGTTGCCGACCGCCTCTACCGGCTCGTCGTCAATGAAGAAAACGTCGACGCCTATCGCCATGACATGGCGCTGCTGCTCAATCTCAGCGCCGCCTATCAACTCAGCCAGATCGCAGCGGGCATGAATGCGCTCGAGACTGACAACGGCCGCCTCTATATCAACCTGGTGCTGAGCACTGCGTGGCAGGAAAGCTGCTGGCGGCAATTCGTGATGGTCGGCGACCGCATCCGATTGCTCGAATCCGCCACCGGCGACATCGGCCTGATGCAGGTGAACAAGCACGTCTGGCGCGGATTTTACGATATCGACCGGCTCAAGTGGGACGTGCTCTACAACGTGGGCGCGGGCTGCGAGATTCTCGCACAGATGATGCAGTTTGCGGCGATGTCGCAGGCGAAGTACGACCCGGTGCCGATTTCGAGCCATCTCGCGCGATCGACTTATGCCGGCTACAACGGCGGCCCGGGCGCGTGCAATCGATGGCGTCGGCGCGAGCCGCCAGCGCTCAAGCAAATCGATGAAGGCTTCCTGCGAAAAATACCACGCCGTCGAAGACGGAACGCAAATCGACATCCTGAGCTGCGCCCGCAGCTGGCGGCACTAACCCTTCTCTCTGCCATTGTTCCCTCGACGCCCGAAAAAGGGGTTACTCCCAACAATCCGGTTCCCCTTCCCACCATGGGAAGGGGTTAGGAGTTAGGTTGCTGCTCTTCTTGGCGCGATTCCTTTTGCACCGACTGAACCGTTCCATCCGGCCCGTACGTGAGCCGATATACCGTGAGCTGCTGCTCAGTGTGATGGATCCGCGCCTGATGCACGACCGTCGCGATGCCGCCGGTGAAAACGCCGGCCGCGATGTTGCGCGCATACACTTTGGGCTTCACGAACTTCGAACCGTCAGGATTGAATTCGTACACATCCTGCACTTGCCCGCTCACGTTGCTGGTCTCGTTGGGAGCGCCCAACGCGGTCGCAATTTGGTTCCGCGAAACGCCGGCACGAAGCAGATTCGGATCCTCGTGCACGGACGTGTCTTTCATGGTGGCATTCTGCTCGAAGGCAGTCGGACTCAGCCGCTGCGCCGGATCGAATCGCGAAGAATCGACCCCCTCCGATTCCATAATCCCCGACGCAACGCACCCGGCCAGCAGCAAGGTAGGAATTAATAGCAGTATTTTCATTTTGACCTTAACCGGGGCGAACTATGCTGTCCGGACCTGACCAAGTACCGAAACCGTCGGCTCGACAGCTCTCGATTAGACCTCGAACGTGCTCGGCGATACGGTGTCCAAAATGGTTCAATTCGTGGATTTCCCGATTCCCGAGGCCCACGTTTGATCGCTGAATCAACGTCAGCAGTTCTCGATTTCTGCCGATAAGCTGCTCGACAAAAGAATTTGGTGGAGTTTGCTCCTTTTTGGCTCCGTTGCAGGCGTCGCAACTGAGCACGAGGTTCCAGATGCGGGCTTGGTCCAAGTAGGTGCGAGGGACAACATCTCCTATCGCGAGCGGAGCTTCGGTTGGAGGCTGCTGCCCGCAATAGAAGCAGCCAGGTCCCCAACGTTCGCTGAGTATCCGTGAATACTTTCTTCGATCGTTCTCATTCAAGAAGGCAGGCGAACTTCCAAAGATCTTCGAGTGCAATCTTGGCGACGTCGTCAGTTGCTCGGTGTACGTTACCCACCATGCGATCGACATTTGTTCAACTTCTTGCTTGTAGCGAATCAGAAATTCAACCGCGCCTTCTGTCAAATGTAGTTCATGCCCCCTAACTTCATAGAGTTTCGGATCAACTCGAAAGAAAATGATGGTGTTTAGGCGCGAGATAGCTTTGACCAGGGAACCGCCGGAATCACAGCATCGTGACACTAAAGCCTTGTGGCGCTCTGGGTATTCTTGCTTATGGCTCGAGGGTTCGAAGTGCGACGGAGGAGCGAGGGCAACGGTTTCGTCCCTGATTAGCTGCATCACGTTCGGCTCGTCTGCAGGGTCGATGCTCTGGCGCAGCCGGCAGGTCACGATTGGCCAATAGTAGCGGACTACATTCGAGGCAATTTGCTCGAATGACAGCACTTCAGGACTAACCCCCGTTACGATTGGATCGGAACCGGAAAAACGGCGCCAACCCATGCAATCGGCGAGCGCTCGAATCACTGCGAACTTGTAGGTATTCGGAGTGGGCTTCCTTGAGAGAATCAGCTGCAAGGAGCGCATGTATGCCTCGTCGGATGTCATGTTCCATTGAACACGCTCCGCCGATCCGCTCCTTTTCTTTGATTTGAAACTCACCTTAAGCCTGGATCCAAATTCGCACCGACGAGAAACGGCCGCAACCCCAGCTTGGAGCGTTAGATGTTCCACGATACAAACTCTGTTGCGTGGGTATTTGCGTTGGCAGCGAGAGAGGCGCTTCGCGCGAGATCCTTCGCTGCGCTCAGGATGACGGAGAGCAGTCGTGCGGCTTCCGTAACCTTTCGTGCGCGCGGCGGTTTATACTTTGTAAACGCATCGAGAGGAGATTCCGAAACTCTGGTCTGCACCTACCGTTGTTCCTACGCTTTCTTATGAGGACGTTCCGGCGGCGGTCGAATTTCTTACTCGGGCGTTTGGATTTCGTGAGCGGGCAGGCGCGCGGCTGACTGGGCATGGCTCTGTGCTGGCGTGGATGGAGGTGGGCGACGGGCTCATCACGCTCAGCACCTCGGGCGGGCACGACCGCACCAGCCCGCGTATCGCCGGCGCGATCACTCAGTCGCTGAAGGTGTACGTTGACGGAATCGATCAGCATTTCGCGCGGGCCAAGGCGGCCGGCGCGATTATCATCTCGGAGCCTTCCGACAAATTCTGGGGCGGGCGCACTTACGAGGCCAAGGACCTCAAGGGTCACTACTGGGACTTTTCAGAGCGCGGCCGCGAACTCGACTCCGCCGAATGGAAGCTGCCGCCCGGAATAAAAATGGGCGTGTGACGCGTGCCGCCGCTACTCCGGGCTCAGCAGGACGTTGCAGCTCGCCGACGCGCTGCCGCCGCCCGGTCCGCTCGGGAGTGCGTCGGAATAAACCTCGACGTTCATGTCGTAGCATCCGGCCGACAACGGCAGGCTCATCGAGATTGGAACGTCCTCGCCGTTGGTGGCCTGCTCATTGACGATCAACACTGGCATCGGAGCGATGGTTTCGATGCTTACAGCTCCGACGGCAGTGATGTTACCGAGATCCTGATTGGCGCTCGCTTGCACCGAACCGCTCAGCGAATAGTTCGTGTTCGCCGCAATGCAGAATTGCGCATCGAACTTGGTAATTCCCTGGTTGTCCGCGTTGCAGAGCGGAGACGGCCCACACAACGAGAGTCCGCATCGGCGGCAGCTGACTCAGTGGCCGAAATCGTCGAACCGTTGGCCGCCGAGGTCTGCGATGACGACGCCGACCCCGAGATATCGACGTTGGTGTCGCTCAGGCTGATGCTGTCGGAGAATGAAGGCGTCGAGACCGCGACGGCCTGCGTGGTCTCAACCGAATTGGGCGTGGCATTCGGGTTGGTCAAAAAGACGGTGCCCGACACCGACTCAGAAATACTGATGAGGGTATATGTCGCGGTTGACATACTGGTCGGGCTCGGGGTCGCGGTGGCGGTCGCAGTCGGGGTGGCGCTGCCGGTCGAGCTGGCGGTCGGCGTGGCGGTCGCGGTCAGAGTTGCGGTCGCGGTTATCGACGGCGTCGCAGTCGGGGTCGGGGTCGGAGTAACCGACAGCACGCCCTTGCCTTCGAGCTTTACCTTATGGCTGCTCGGCTTCGACTGATCCTTGAACGTCAGATTCCCGATGAACTTCTTGCCCCTGGTTTGAGGAGCGAAGCTTACGCCGATCTTGCAGGTTCCGTCCGGCGGCACTCCAGCCGCGCAAGTGTTGCTCGCCACGCTGAAGTATTGCCCGCTGATCCGCAGGTTGCTCACGAGATCGTTGGTCTTGCTCTTGTTATGCAAGGTAACTGATTTGATCGGCGCGTTTCCGGTATCGACGCTGCCGAAGTTCAGCGACTTGGGCGAGATAGTAAGTTTGATCGGCGGCGGCTTGGGAGTCGCGGTCGCAGTCGGAGTCGCCGTACTAGTGGCAGTCGCGGTCGCGGTAACGGTCGGAGTTGCCGTGGCCGTCGCAGTGGCAGTCGCGGTGTCGGTCGCAGTCGCGGTTGCAGTCGAGGTCGCAGTTGCAGTCGAGGTCGCAGTTGCAGTTGGAGTCGCGGTTGGCGTCGCAGTCACCGTATCGGTCGCAGTCGCAGTATCGGTCGCGGTTGCAGTAGCGGTGTTGGTGGCAGTCGATGTCGCCGTCGGGGTGGCGGTTGGCGTCGCGGTCGAGGTCGGGGTCGGCGACGCGAGCGCATCGATCGATTCGAACGCGCCGATATCGCATGCGCCACTATTGTCGCCCGGGTCAGGGCGCGGATCGCCGCGCTGATCGGTCGGTAGGCAATTGGCTATCGGGACCGCGTTAACCGCGGGACTGTTTGCTTGCAGCGCGATCGTGTCGGTCGGGCCGCCGTTGTTCTGGAGCCCATTGGTGTCCAGCAGCGGGCTGACATTGTCGCCGATAGTATCGCCGTTGGCGCCGGTGCTGGTTCCAAGTGCGCACGAACTGTCATCGGAGATATCGTCGCCGCCGTTTGCGATAACGCCGGCGCTCGACACGCCGCAGTTGGAGCCGGTGCTGTTCGCCATTATCGAATTAGTGACTGTGATCGTCGAATTGTTCGCCAGGATAGCCCCGCCGACGCCCGCGACGCCGCCGGCACTGTTATTCGAGAAAGTACTGCTGGTCACGATGCCGCCATGGCCGCTTTGAATCGCGCCACCGCCGCCAGATGCGACGTTGCCTGAAAAGGTGCAGTTGGAAACGGCGAGCGTGCCGGAAAAGAAATTGAAAATGGCGCCGCCAACCGCGGCTTGATTCCCAAGAAACGTTGAGTTGGTGATCGCCAGTGTCCCGCTGTTCGAGATCCCGCCGCCGGTTCCGGTCGTATTGCCGTTGGAAATTGTCAGGTTGTTGAGGGTGAGCGATCCGGAGAAATTCTGCATGACCTGACTGGCGCCGCCGCCGTCGATTGCGATCGTCTGGCCGGTTCCATCGATCTCGACGACGTTCTGAATCGCGGGTAATGCGCTCGCGAGCGCGATCGTCCCACTGACGTTGAACACAATCGTGTCATTGCCGGTGCCGGCAGCACAATCGCCCCCCGAGGTATCGCCCTTCGCGTTGGCGTTGGCGATAGCCTCGCGCAGGGTGCACAGACCGTCGCCGGTGGTGCCCGGATCAAGCAGCGAGTTGACGGTAATCGTGTTGCCACCAGCAGCGTAGAGCGAATGGCGCAGCGTGAGAACTACGATGGGAACGAACAAGTAAGGCGATCGCGGCGAGTATCGCCGGCCGCACGATTCCCCTGGCAAAATACCGGGCCATCGCCGGTACGCGTACTCCTCTCCCCACCAGTGCAATTCCGCTTGGCCCACCGAGTTTTGTCAAGCGAATTTGAGCCGAGTGATGAACTCGATGAAATTAAACCGCCGGAGCGATCGAATCGCGCCGGCGGTTTTCGTCAACTGGACAACAGAACTACATGCCCGTGCCCGTGAGACTCACATCGTGCGGGCTGGCGGCGTCAGGAGTGTCGCCAATCGCGATCGACGCCGACTCTGCGGCCGCCACGCTCGGGCGGAAAGTCACACCAACGTGGCATGACGCGCCGCCGGCGAGAGTCGCTCCGCATGGCGTGGTCGTAGCGGTCGTCAGTGAGAAATCGGCGGCGTTGGCGCCGCTGATCATCGGCGTCGGGAGCGTCAAGGTCGCGGCGCCCAGGTTCGTGATCGAGACGGTCAGCGCCTTCGACTTACTCAGCGCGACCGTTCCGAACGCGAGCGTCGTCGCGGGGGCCAACCGGACCGGCGTCACGCCGGTTCCCGACAGCGCGATCAGATGCGGGCTGGTCGGATCCTGATCGATGCTGACGCTCAGCGTTGCGCTCTCCGCGGTCTCGGCGCTCGGCGTGAAGCTCACCGGGATTACGCAGACACTGTCGCCGGCGCAGGTGGGGCTTGCGGACTCACCGAAGTCCGCCTCGTTGGGGCCCGTGATGTTCGCGGTGACCGTCAACGTGAATGGCGATAGATTGGTGACCTTCAAGCTGGTCAGCGTCTTGGTCGCCGACTGAGCAACGTTGCCAAACAGTTGCGTCGCCGGCCGCACCGTCGCCGGAATCGTCGGCCCGGTGCTGAGCGCGACGTTGTACGGACCGAGCGGGTCAGGACTGTCGCTAATCGTCATCGTCGCAGCTTCCGTCCCCAGCGCGCCCGGCGCGAAAGACACCGTCAGGGTGCAGGTCGATGCGGCAGCGAGCGTCGTCGTGCAGGTGCCTCCCGTCACTGAGAAGTCGGCGGAATTGAAGCCACTGAACTGCTCGCTGAGCGTCACCGCCTGGGTTTGATGGTTGGTGACAGACAAGGTCTTCAGGCCCTTGGTACCGAACTTCTGGCTGAGGAAGGTAAGACTGTTCACCGAGGTCGTCATATCGGCGATGCCGGTGCCGCTTAGCGCCGAGTGCTGCGGGCTGGTGGTGGCGTTGTCGGTCAGCGTCAGCGTCGCGCTATGCGCGCCGAGCGTGCCGGGTGCGAACGCCACTTCGAGCGTGCAGTTGGTGCCGTGCGCGACCGTGATCGGAACCGCGCCGCAGGTACCTCCGCCGGTGACGGTAAAATGCGCCGGGTCGGACGATATCGCATTCGAGATAATCAACGAATGTGTCGCGCCGGTGTTGGTGACCTTCACAGTTTTGGCAACCGTCTGACCCGCGGCCACATTACCGAACGCGAGCGCCGCCGTCACCGACATCGAGGTGGTCGGCGTCGCCGTCGGCGTGGCAGTCGCAGTTGCGGTCGACGTATTGGTCACCGTCGGAGTGGCAGTCGCAGTCGGGGTCGGGGTCGCCGTCGCAGTCGCAGTCGGCGTCGACGTAGCGGTCGCGGTCGCAGTTGCGGTGGACGTCGCAGTCGCAGTTGCGGTGGACGTTGCCGTCGCAGTTGGCGTCGACGTCGCGGTTGCGGTCGACGTGGCCGTCGACGTCGCGGTTGCGGTCGACGTGGCCGTCTGCGTCGCGGTTGCGGTCGAGGTCGCAGTTACCGTTGGCGTCGCTGTGGCAGTCGCCGTTGTGGTAGGCGTAGCCGTAGCGGTTGCAGTCGCAGTCTTAGTGGCGGTCGCAGTCGCGGTAGCCGTCGCCGTTGGCGTCGCTGTGGCGGTCGCCGTCGCTGTCGGCGTCGCAGTTGCGGTTGCGGTCGCAGTCTTGGTGGCGGTAGCGGTCGCGGTTGCTGTCGCAGTCGAGGTTGCTGTCGCAGTCGAGGTTGCGGTCGCCGTCGCGGTTGGAGTTGCAGTTTTGGTCGCGGTGGCCGTCGCGGTCGCGGTCGCGGTCGCTGCCGTCGCAGTGGCAGTTGCGGTGGCCGTCGCGGTCGCGGTTGCCGTCGCAGTGGCAGTTGCGGTTGCGGTCGGAGTTGCCACGAGCACTGGTTTGTCATATTCGAGCACGCGGCTGTTCTGCGTGTCGGCGATATAAACATTGCCGGTGCTATCCACTGCGACCCCGGTCGGCTGGCATAGCCCGTCTGCCGTGCCGTTCGCCCCGTCGAAATCGCAGTCCTTGGTGGTGAAGCTGCCACCCTGCCCGAAAACTCGATTGGCCAGCATGTCGGTCGTAATCGGGGCGTTGTATTCCAGCACGCGACTGTTGTTTTCGTCGGCGACGTATAGATTGCCGTTGCTGTCCACCGCGACCGCCTCAGGAAGGCATAGGCTGCTCGCGCTCAGCCCGCCGCTATTGCAGTTACCCGATGTGAAGCCGGACTGCCCGAGCACAACGTCGGGAGTCGTGTCGGTCACCAGCGGGGTTTTGTATTCGAGCACGCGGTTATTGTCGAAGTCGGCGACATAGAGGTCGCCGCTGAGATCCACAGCGACGCCGATAGGCAGGCATAAGGTGCCCGCGCTCAGACCGCCGTTGTCGCAGGTCCCGGTCGTGAAAATACCGCCCTGCCCGAACACCCGATCGGCGACCGTGTCGGTCGTAAGCGGGGTGTTGTATTCGAGCACCCGGCTGTTGTCGAAATCGGCGACGTAAAGGTTGCCACTGCCGTCGAGCGCGACTCCAACTGGAGCGCAGAGGCTGCTCGCGCTCAGGCCGCCGTTGTTGCAAGTACTGCCGGTAAAACTGCCGCCCTGTCCGAAGACCCGGTTGGCGCCCGCTCCAACGCACGGAAACGAACCGCATCCGCCGAACGGTGTGTTGTATTCGAGCACGCGGCTGTTGCTCTGGTCGGCCACGTAAAGATTGCCGCTGCCGTCAACCGCGATCCCGAATGGAACGCACAAAGTGCTCGCGCCCGATCCCATTGGTGTTGCAGCCGCCCGACAAAAAGTCGGGCTGCCCGATCACCAGGTCGGCTGGCGCCGCCGTTGACGAAGGTGCTGACGTTCTTGTAGCCCAGCACGCGGTTGTTATTGGTGTCGCTCACGTACAACCGGTTCGGGCTGACGGTTTGATCGATTGCCACGGAATTGGGATTGAACATGCCGCGCGAGTCGATCAGGTTCTCGCCGTTGTGCACGAAGTCGACCTGCCCCAATACGACATCGGCGGTCGTGTCGGTCGTGAGCGGGGTGTTGTATTTCAGCACCCGGTTATTTTGGAACTCGGCCACATAGACGTTGTTGGACGTGTCCACTGCGACGCCCGCCGGACTGCACAGGTTGCTCGCCGTCGCGCTGGCATTGCAGCTATTTGAAGTGAAGCTGCCGCTTTGTCCAAACACCTTGTCGGCGGTGGTGCCGCTCGACAGCGGAGTGTTGTATTCGAGCACCCGGTTATTGTTGTAATCCGCGATGTAAACATTGCCGGCGGCGTCCACCGCAACCCCATCTGGCGCCCACAAGCTGTTTGCGCCGAGACCGCCGTTGTTCGCGGTGCCCGATGCGAGGTTGCCGCCCTGTCCGAAGACCACGTCCGCGACGGTGTCAGTCGTGAGCGGCGTGTTGTATTCGAGCACCCGGTTGTTGTTGAACTCCGCAACATAAACGTTGCCGCTCGCATCCACCGCAATCCCGTCGGGACCGCACAGGCTGCTCGCGCTCAACCCGCCGTGGTTACAGTCTTCAGTGGTAAAGCTGCCGGCCTGCCCAAATACAGTGTCAGCGAGCGTGTCGGTCGTAAGCGGAGTGTTGTATTCGAGCACCCGGTTTTCGCTTTCATCCGCGACATAGAGGTTGCCCGACGCGTCCACCGCAACCCCGACCGGGAAACATAGACTTCCACTGCTAACTCCGCCGTTGTCGCAGGCGTTGGAGGTAAAATCGCCGCCCTGCCCGAATACCAGGTTGGCGGACCCGCCGACGCATGGGAACGAACCGCATGCGGCGAAAGGATCATTGAATTCGAGCACGCGGCTGTTGTCGGAATCCGCCACGTAGAGATTGCCATTGGCATCGACCGCGACCCCGACCTGATCGCACAGGCTGTTCGCGCTCGGGTTCGCGTTATTCTGGTTGCAGGCGCCCGACAGAAAATCGGGCTGCCCGATCACCAGGTCGGCCGCGCCGCCGTTGACGAAGGTCGCGACGTCCTTGTATCCCAGCACGCGGCTGTTGCCGTTGTCCGAGACGTAGAGCCGATTCGGCGTCACGCTCGAGTCGATCGCCACACTTTGTGGACTCAGCATCCCGCTGGCGTCGATCAGGTTCAGACCGTTGTGCACGAAATCGGCCTGTCCGAGCACGCGATCGGCAATCGTATCGCCCTGCATCGCGATCGAGGGGTTCGCCAGGGCGGCGCCGATGATCACCAGGGCAATCATCAGCTCCGGCCGGGCAAACGCTCTCGCAGCGCTGCAACATCTGGTCCAGAAGCTTGTCGGATTCGTCATGTGGTCGAGACTCCCCTCCCGATTTGCCCTACATTGAGTATGTAGAACCGGACATCTTGTAACATGCCGGAACAAGCCAAGCAATTACGCGTTTAGAACTCATAAAATGGGTTCTTTCCGCAACTAATGCTCGCGGTGTTGCCGGATTCCCAGGCAGATTTCGAGTCGGAAATGAATCGGGGTGGTGAAAACGATCCTGTTCACGCCGCGGCAAGGCTCTGGCATACAGCCGTCGCGCATTTTTTTCACTTACATCGCGAGGCCGCCGTCCACCTGGATTACTGCGCCGGTGACATATGACGCCGCGTCGCTCAGCAGGAATGCCGCCATTGGGACTACGTCTTCGACTTTGCCGAAGCGGCCTAACGGGATCATCGCCAATGCTTGTGCTCGATTCTCTTCAGGCAATGATGCAGTCATATCAGTCTCTATAAATCCCAGTGCTAAGGCATTGACGCGAACACCTAGCCGCCCTACTTCCTTCGCGACGGATTTTGTAAGACCTATAAGCCCAGCCTTAGCCGCCGAATAGTTCGCCTGTCCCGGAAGTCCTATAAGACCGCTGACCGACGTTATATTGAGAATCGATCCGCGCTTGGCTTTCATCATCATGAACGCTGCCGCGCGCGCGAAATTGAATGCGCCCGTCAAATTAACCCTGATGACCTCGTTCCAGTCCTCTTCCGACATCATCACGAACACTTTGTCGCGCGTCATGCCCGCGTTGTTGACCAGCCCGTCGATTTGCCCGAACTCCTTCTTGGTCGCGTTGACCATCTCGCGCACGCTCTTGAGATCGCCGACGTCAACCTTGTAAGCGAGCGCCTTGACCCCGAGCTTCTCGATTTCGGTCTTCAACTCTGACGCCTGCTGATCGCTCTTGACGTAGTTGAACGACACGTTGGCGCCGCGCCGCGCCACTTCGATCGCAATCGCCCTGCCGATTCCACGCGTCGCGCCAGTTACGATGATTCCGCGCCCTTCGAGATCTTTCATCTGAGCTCCTGAACTTCAGGCCGTGTCAGCCGCCGCCATCTCGCGCTCGAGCGTCGGCCGGTACTGTGCGATGTACGACAGATAATTGTATCCGAACGCGCGCTCAAGCTCGGCGTCGTATTTCGGCGGCTCGGCGCCCAGGTCCTTCGCGAGCCACGTCAGCACCATCCACTCTTCCGAACGCGGTGCTTTACGCAACGCGTCGCGCCGCAGCATCACCTGTATCGGCTTGACGCCCACAATATGCGCCAACAGCGGAATCATCTCGCTCTCATTGTTGGTCATCTCGTCGCGCGCGAACAAATTCACCGCGTAGATAAGCATCGTGGCGATACACGCCGACACCGTCGCGGGCGTCGCGCGCTCGCTATACATATGAAGCGGCCCTTTCGACGAAAGCGCATAGGCAAGGAAATCCGCATTAGCATCGAGAATCGTCGTGATGAACTGAACCGCGCGCGGCGATCCCGCCTCGGCCAGCCGCGCGCGCGTCGCCTCGAGTCCCGGCTTCGCCAGCCTCCGCATAAACCGCCGCCGCGCCGGCGACAGCCAGTAGATCAATCCCGAGAGCATCGTGGATTCGGTTTAACAGCGCCCGATGGAATAAAAAAGCCGCCCGGTAGGAACGGTCGCTCTCTCCGATCTGTACTAACGCTCCCACCCCTGAGAGCAAAGTAGCGCGTCGCGCGCAACTTTGCGCTTCTCATTGGGTGCAGGGGTCACCCCTGCCGCCCGCCGCGCAGGCGATTTTTCTGGTTCCCGCCTTCAGAAGGGAGAGGGGCTAGTGGAGAGGCTACGCGCTGAACGACGACCCGCATCCGCAGGTGCGGCTCGCGCGCGGATTGTCAAAACGGAATCCCGCGCCATGCAGACCCTCGACGTAGTCGAGCGTCGTGCCCGCGATATACGGCAGTGAAATCTCATCGACCAGCACCATCACTCCGCCGAAATCCGTCACCCGGTCGCCTTCCTTCTGCGTGTCGAAATTCAACGAATACTGAAAGCCCGAGCATCCGCCGCCGACCACCCCGATCCGCATCCCATGACTCGCGCCGAGGCCTTCCTTCGTCTGCATCTTGCGCACCATCTCGATCGCCTTGGGCGTCAGCTTCACGTCCGGCAGCGACGCGCTATCGATCGGCTGAGCCGGCGCCGTCTGCTCGGCATGCCCATGCTCATGTTCATTCTCATGCCCGTGCCCGTGATGCTCGATATTAAGTCCTTCAGCCATTTTCGGTAGAAACCTCCGGTAAGCAGCGCTTACAAGTCGATCCTGCGCCTCACGATGAAACTAATCATAGCAAATAGTCGAGTCAATGTATCCACAATTTCCAGGGGTGAACTTTTAAGCCTGCCAGACCAGCGCCTGAAGTGCTAAAACTTGACGGATGGACAATCGTCCAAACGCCCCTCAGTGGGGCGGGCCGCCGTGCCCGCCCTCCGCGCGCCGAAAACCACATTTGACGGAACGAACCCACCCGTGGTGGTGCATCTCTTCCGGAACCACTACATGTAGTAAAGAGGACGCGAATCTAATGCAACTGCTATGCATCTTTCACCTGAAATCCTGACACGCGCCGCCCACGATCAAGGCTTCGTGCTGGTTGGATTCGCCCAGCTTCGTCCGCTGGCTGACCGCGAAGACTTCTATCGCGATTGGCTCGCCGGCGGCGGCAACGCCTCGATGACTTACCTCGCCCGCGAGCCCGATCGCAGGTTCGACCCGCGCCGACTCGACCCTCGCTACAAGTCCGTCGTGAGCCTGGGATATCCGTACGCCGCGCGCGCGACGCCCCAGCTCGATTGGCGCGCCGAGATGCGTGGCCGAATCGCAGCCTACGCGCTCGGCCGCGATTATCACGAGGTCGTGAAACAGCGTGCGCGACGCGTCGGCGATGTCATCCGACAGCGTCGGCTCGATCACGCGCACGTACGTAGACACCGGGCCGGTCTTCGAGCGCGAATGGGCTTCGCAATCGCGCATCGGATGGTTCGGCAAGAACACGATGATTCTGAATCGCGACCACGGCTCATATTTCTTTCTCGCCGAGATTTTCACCGACGCGGAATTCGACGCGGCGGTCGAGCCTTATCGCGATCATTGCGGGTCGTGCCGCCGATGCCTCGATCTGTGTCCGACCGGCGCGCTGGCCGACGGCTACGTGATGCGCTCGGACCTGTGCATCTCGTATCAGACCATCGAAAATCGCGGCGCGATCCCGCGCGAGCTGCGTCCGAAACTCGGCAACTGGATCTTCGGCTGCGACATTTGCAACGACGTCTGCCCATGGAACGACGACCGCGTCGACCGACCACTGCGCCGAGGATCAACTTCCGCGTTTGCCCGAGTTGCTCGCGCTCAGCGAGGAAGAATTTGGGCTCCGCTTCACGGTCAGCGCAGTGAAGCGCGCCAAGCGCCGCGGATTGCTGCGTAACGTCGCAGTCGCGCTCGGCAACACCAGAAATCCCGACGCAGTAGCGCCGCTCGCGCGCACGATCGAACGCGAGTCGGAGCCGCTGATTCGCTCGCACGCCGCATGGGCGCTCGGACAAATCGGAGGCAGCACGGCGCGACGCGCCCTCGAACGCGCGCTCCGCGACCGCGACACTGCCGTGCGTAGAGAGGCATCAGCCGCACTTGAGGCAAACTGAACAAACTGATCGCCGGCGCTTGTCAAAGCATTCGCGCAAAGCAACACTGGTACGAACGGTGCCGCCGCTATGAACGATGTGAACGACGTACGACGGGAATTTGCGACGCTTGCGGCCAAGGAGCCGGTGCCTCTGGCGCGCGGCGCGCTGCTCATCGCGAAGGAAGAATATCCCAGCCTCGACATCGACGAATATCTTGACAAGCTCGCGATCCTCGCGCGCGAGGCCGAGCCGATCGTGCGCGCGGGCGAAGACACCATCGAGCGCGTCCAGTTGCTGTCGCATTTTCTGTTCGAGCTGAAGGGCTTCGAGGGCAACGCCGAGAATTACAACGATCCGCGCAACTCGTTTCTGAACGACGTGCTCAATCGACGTCTCGGACTCCCCATTACCCTGTCGGTGGTCTATCTCGAAGTCGGCCGCCGCCTCGGCATCAATCTCTTCGGCGTCTCCTTCCCCAACCATTTCCTGGTCAAGGCGGTGGACGAACGCGGCGAGTTGATCATCGATCCCTTCGTCGGCGGAAAAATTCTCGCGCTCGACGAGATTCGCGCGCGCCTGACCCAAATCTACGGACAGCCGGTCGAGCTGAATCCCGCGATGCTGAAAGCGCGCGGCGCTCGTCACATTCTCGCGCGGATGCTCCGCAACCTGAAGATCATCTATATAGGCGCGTCGGATTGGACCCGCGCTTTGTCTGCGCTCGACCGAATCATCATGCTCGAGCCGCGCTCGCTCGACGAGCTGGTCGAGCGCGGCGGCCTGTTCGAGCGGCTGGAATGTTTCAAGCCGGCGCTCGACGACTACCAGAGTTTTCTTTCGCAAGCGCCCGAGCATCCCGCGGCTGAAGCGGCGCGCGAAGCGGTGCTGCGCCTGATTCGACAAGTCGCGCTGATAAACTGATGCGCGACAACCTGGATGTCTGAATTTCCGAAAGCCGATTTCTTCGAGTCGAGCACCGCCGCCGTTGCCGATCATGAGTTGCGGCGCAAGCTCGAGAGCGCCAGCGCACGCCATCTCGATCACTTCGCGCAAGTCAAAGCCGAGTTCCCGCCCTACGATGACGAACGCGACGCGGCGCATCGAATCAAGACCGACGCGATTGCCCATCTCGACGAATTGCTGATCGATCTGACGGCGAAGCTCGAAGAGCGCGGATGCAAAGTCTTCTTCGCCGAAGATGCGGCGCAGGCGCGCGACTATATCGTCGCTCTCGCGCAGTCCAAAGGCGCAAAGAGCGTCGTCAAGGGCAAGTCGATGACCACCGAGGAAATCGATCTCAACGACGCGTTCGCAAACGCCGGTATCGACGCGGTCGAGACCGACCTCGGCGAATATATCGTACAGCTTCGCGGCGAGCGCCCGTCGCATATCATCACGCCCGCGATTCATCTGTCGAAGGAAGACATCGGCCAGCTTTTCACCGACAAGTTCGGCATCGAGTACACTGCGCAGCCTGAAAAACTCACCGCCGAAGCGCGCTCGCGTTTGCGTGCGATTTTTCTGGCCGCGGATTTCGGCGTCACCGGCGTCAATTTTGCCATCGCGGAAACCGGCACGCTCGTCGTCGTCGAGAACGAAGGCAACGGCCGCCTGTCGAGCACGATGCCGGAAACGTTCGTGGCCGTGATGGGAATCGAGAAGGTCATCCCACGCCTCGAAGACCTGAGCCACTTCCTGGAAATCCTCGCGCGCACCGCGACTGGACAGAAGCTGACCACCTATACCAGCTTCATCACCGGGCCGCGGCGCGAAGGCGATCTCGACGGCCCGGCTGAGATGCACGTCGTCATCCTCGACAACGGACGCAGCGCGATGCTCGCGGATCCGGTGCTGCGCGAGGCGTTGAATTGCATCCGATGCGGCGCGTGCCTGAACGTGTGCCCGATCTACCGGCGCATCGGCGGCCACGCCTATCGGTCTGTGTATCCGGGACCGATCGGATCAATAGTCAGTCCGAATCTCTTCGGCAGCGCCGCGGGCCATCTGCCGTTCGCTTCGACGCTGTGCGGCGCGTGCAAGGACATCTGCCCGGTAAAGATCGACATCCCGAGAATCCTGCTTCATCTCCGCTGGAAAGAAAGCACCGGCCAGCCCCCGCTGAAGTGGCCGCGGGCAATCGAGCGGGCACGGCGCGGCGCGCGGCGCTTTGCGAAGGCTGCGCGCCACCCGCGCACGATTCGCACGCTTGGAAAATTCGCCGCGATGCTACTGAAGCCATTCGCGCACAATGGTTATCTGCGCCGGATGCCGGGACCGTTCGGCAACTGGACGAAGTATCGCGACTTTCCGCGCCCGCGCCCCCACGGTAAACGGCGTCCGGAAAGCTGAGCATGGCCGAACTGTACAAAGTAATCGCCAGCGTAAAGGACGCTCTTGGCACCGGCGCGCAAGAACAACTCGCACGACGCCGCCGCAATCGCGGCCGTGCCCGTAGCGCCAGTCGGCGCAGCGCGCCGAGCTCGCATCGACCTTCGCACGCGAGCTCGAAGAGGTCGGCGGCAAGTTTCTCGGAATACTCACTCCGGCCGAAGTGACTAATCGAATAGTCAGTCTTGCCGGCGAGATCGGCGCGAAAACAGTGGCGCTTGGACAGGGCGTCGCGAGCGACATGGACGCAATCGGCGAGGCCCTCGAGCGCGCGGACTTCAGAATCGTTCGCACGCTGCCGGTCGCGGACATCGAGCGCGCTGCGATGCGCGCGCGCGTCGCCGATGCCGATCTCGGGATCGCGGAGGCGGACTTCGCAATCGCCTCGACCGGCACCTTGGCCGTCGTTTCAAACGCGAATCGGCCGAGTTCGCTCACGCTGCTGCCGTCGGCGAGCCTCGTGATCGTTCAGATCGATCGCATGATGCCGAATCTTGCGGAGATGCTCGCCGAGATGGGCCCGGCTGGCGTCGCGGCGAATCGATTGACCTTGATCACCGGCCCGAGCCGGACTGCGGATATCGAAAAGCGAATCGTGCTTGGCGTGCACGGCCCGAAGTCGCTGCACGTGATCGTGGTGTGGCCGCGCGATGACTGAAGTCCAACTATTCTCAACCTGCCTCGCCGAGGAATTCTTTCCCGAGGTCAACGACGCCACCGCGACCGTGCTCGAGCGCCTGCGCCTCAAGGTGACGCCGATCCGCGGCGCGTTTTGCTGCGGGCAGGTCGCGTTCAATGAAGGCATGCGCGAGGAAGCGGTCGATCTCGCGCGGCGATTTCTGAATTCCGTCGAGCCGGACGTTCCGATCGTCGTGCCGTCGGGCTCATGCACCAGCATGCTGAAAATATTTCTACGGCGACTTGCTCGCGGCGATCCTGCGCTGGCGGCGAAGGCGTTGGCGATTCGGCCGTGGGTATTCGAGCTGTCGCAATTCATCGTCAATGTGCTGAAGGTGAAGTATCTCGGCGCGCGCTACGAGCGAGCCGTCGCGTATCATCCGTCGTGTCATCTGATGCGCGAGCTGGGCGTCCGCACCGAGCCGATGACGCTGCTGAGCGCGGTGAGCGGGATCAAAATCTGCGAGCTGCGCGACCGCGAGGAGTGCTGCGGCTTCGGCGGGATGTTCTCAGTGAAATTCCCGCACATCTCGGCCTCGATGCTCGACGACAAAATGGCGCGCATCAGGGAAAGCGGCGCAGAAGTCGTAGTCGCAAACGATTGCGGATGCTTGATGCAAATCGGCGGAGGCTTGAGCCGCGCCGGCGAGAAGATCGAAGTACGGCACTTGGCGGAAGTGCTGGCTGCGAGATGATTATGATGCGACGGGTCGAGCGGGCGCCCTCACCCGTGCGCGACACAAGTGTCGCCGCACGACCTCTCCCGGTTTGCGGCTAGCGACAGAGTCGCAAGCCGCGGGAGAGGTAATACTTAGTAGCGTTCGTGGACGTATAGGCCGGGGGCTGGTTCTCCTGGTTTGTATAGATTCGCTGCCCAGTGTCTTGGGGCGGGGCGTTCGTTGCCGGAGCGGGCGGATACCCATTTGATCCAGTGATCCCACCATGTGCCTTTGTTCTCGGATGCTCCCTTTGCCCATTCGTCGGGATCTTCGGGGAGGCGCGAGCCTATGTAGTAGCGGGCTTTGAAGTTGCCTGGTGGATTCACGAGGCTCTGGATGTGGCCGCTCGAGCCGAGCACGAATTCGATTCGTCCGCCGAACATCCTGGTCGCGCGATAGCATGCGCGCCACGAGCAGATGTGGTCGGTTGCGCCGGCGACGAGGTAGAGGTCGTTCTTGACGGCGTGCAGATCGATTGGTGTGCCGAGCACCGAGACTTCGCCGCCGCCGTTGGCGAGCGGATTTCTCAGGAACAGATCGAGGAAGCCCGCGTGCAGTTTGGCCGGAAGGTTGGTCGAGTCGGCGTTCCAGTAGAGGATGTCGAACGGCGCGGGATCGTTGCCGAGCAGATAATTGTTGACCCAGTAGTTCCAAACCAGATCGTTGGGACGCAGCCACGCGAACACGCGCGCCATGTCGCCGCCGTCGAGCACGCCTTTTTCAGCAGAGCGATCGCGAGCCGCCTTGATTGCGTCCTCAGTCGCGAACATCCCGGTCATCGAGGGCAGGCTCGTATCGAGCATCGTGACCAGCAGCGTGACCGCGTTGACGCGCTTGTCACCCATCGCCGCGAGATGCCCGAGCGTGAGCGAAGTCGTGATGCCGCCGGCGCATACGCCGAGCACGTTGCAATCGGGACTGCCGGTGATCTCGCAGGCGGCTGCGATGGCGTCTTTGCACGCGGTGACGTATTCGTCGAGGCCCCAGTCGCGATCGCGCGGGGTCGGGTTGCGCCAGCTGATCGTGAACATCGGGATGCCGTGCTTGACCGCGTACTCGACGAAGCTGCGGCCGGGCGCGAGATCCATGATGTAGAACTTGTTGATCTGCGGCGGGATGAAAAGCAGCGGGCGCTCGTAAACCTTGTCGGTCGCGGGCGCATACTGAATCACCTCGCAGAACGGGCTGCGGAACACGACCGCGCCGGGCGAGAGCGCGAGATTCTTGCCGACTTCGAACGGCCGCTTGTCCACAGTCGACGGCATCCCGCCGTTGTTCCACAGGTCGCCAGCGAAGTTGCGCAATCCCCACAGCACGCTCATTCCGTTGGTGTCGAAGGCGCGCTTGAGCGCGGCCGGATTCAGTATGAACGAGTTGGTGGGCGCGAGCGCCTCGGTCATCAGCGTGACCGCGAACTTCTGCTGCTCGACTTCCTTCCACTCGACGCCTTCATCCTTGACGAGATCGTGCATCGTCGTGCGCCACGCGAGGTAGGCCTGCATCAACCGATGGTAGAACGGATGCTGGGTCCATGCTGGATCGCCGAAGCGGCGGTCGCCCGCTTCCGGAGCCACCGAGGAGGCACCGGCTACGATCTGGCCGAGCTCGACAGTCAGTTCAAGCGCGCGCGACGCGAGGTTGACCGGTTGCGACGCGATATGCGTCAGAAGAGTCGTCAACGTGCCGAGCACCTGGGTCGCGTCGAGGCCGACGAACGGATTGGCGCCGAGTAGCGCGTTCAGCGCGGGATGATTTTCCTCGGGAGTCTGGATCGCCTGAATCTCGGGCTGGCGCTTGGCTGCAGCAGTGTCCATGTCGTCACCTCCTGGTGCCGATCACTAATGGCAGGAGGGGATTCCAGCACAAAAGTGGTGCGATCCCCAAACCAAGATGGGCGGATGCGGAATCCTGTGCGAAGCGCTCCGAGCCTAACGCTTGTCAGAGTCCGGAGGAGATTCAGTATCACGGACCGCTCTCTATCGCAGGAACCTGCTAAGCCCGAATCGCTGCCAGCACTGCGAACGTGACGGCTTCGGCGATCGCGCATCCGCCCGCCAGCATATAGCCGGAGGCCCCGCCCATCCGGCGGCTGAGCATCAGCCGCATCGCGAGTATCGTGAGCGCGAGCGCGATGATCGCCGCAAGCCCGACGTTTTGATACAGCCCCATCGTGAGCCCGAGCGCGATCACGCTCGAAACCGCGAACTCGCGAAACGAAATCCCGCCTTCGTAAGGGATGCCGAGACCCCAATGCTCCAGCGGCCTGAGCCCGTAGCCGATCGGGATGATCGACCATCGTGAGAGCATCATCGCCATCACTAGAGCGCCCGCGCGCCCTGCGTCGTCGGTGATGCGTGACAAGCACCAGACCTCGAACACGAACGCGACGACCAATGCGCTCGCGCCGACCGGTCCGATTCGCGTCAGTCCAGTCGAGGCCGGCCGCGTGCCCCGGCGAAGCACTTCGACCGTGTCTGCAACTCCGCGATTCGCGAGTCCGAGTGACAGCGCCGCGCCTACGATCAGCACGATGACAGAGCGGGCCATCGGTCCGGCGACGATGCCGGCGGCGCGATCGGTAATTGCAAGTACGACTCCGAGGACGAATCCGACGATCGGAAAATAAACCATCGCACGAGACCGCTGCGACGCGGTGCCCTGCGATCTTTCGTCGAGAATCGGCCACAGCGTGAGCGTCGCCACCGCCAGCACCGCTTCAAACAGCAGTTCTCGCACAGTTGGCAGACTAGTTTCGCTCGCCGATTCCATCGTGACCGATGATTACAACAGATCGCGGCGGCGCTACGATAGGCGCAGCGGAAAGAAGTGAAAAATGAAAAAATGAAAATTCTGGTGATGGGCGCGGGCGCAGTGGGAGCCTACTTCGGCGCGCGGCTACGAGCGTCCGGCGAGGACGTCGTACTGTGCGCGCGCGGCGAAAATCTGCGCGCGATTCGCGAGCACGGCCTCGACATCACCAGCATCCGCGGCGATCTGCGCATCGAGGTCACCGCGACTGACACGCCGAGCGAGTTCGCGCCGTACGATCTGATCCTGTTCTGCGTGAAGGCCTACGACACCGACGCCGCCGCGCAGGCCATCTCCGGATGCCTCGAGCCGGGCGGCGCGATTCTGACTCTGCAGAACGGCGTCGAGAACGAAGCGAAGCTCGCCGCGATCTTCGGCCGAGACGCCGTGATGGGCGGCAACGCGCGCGTCGGAGTCGAAATGGTCGCGCCCGGAAAAATCGTTCATCTCAGCACCGGCCACATCGACTTCGGCGAACTCGACGGCCGCGAGACGGATCGAGCAAAGACAATCGCCGACGTTTTTCAACGCGCCGGAATTCTCGGCCAGGTCTCAGCCGACATCATGACCGCGCGATGGGACAAGCTCATCTGGAATGGCGCGCTCAACACCGTGACGACGCTTACGCGGCGGCGCGTCGGCGAAGTTCTCGACGACCCCGAAGGCATGAAACTCCTGCGCACGTTGATGCAGGAAATCGTGAACGTAGCGCGAGCCGAGGGCGCGAAGATTTCCGACGACCGCATCGACGCGTACATCGCGCACTCGCAGAAAAACCTGCGCGCGCTGAAAACCTCGACTCAGCAAGACCTCGAACGCGGCAAGACGCTCGAATACGAAGCTCTCAGCGGCGCAGTAGTGCGCGCCGCGCGCCGGCACAACATGAGCGTCCCCGCAGTCGAAACAATCTACGCGCTGTTGCGACTGCTCGATGGCGCGCCGAAGAGGAATGCTCTGAGCATTGTGGTTGATGCCGGGCAACCTAACCCCTAACCCCTTCCCGAGCGGGAAGGGGAACCGGATTTAGCCTCGAATCGATTTATCTCTTCTCGAACTGCTTGTTGCCGAACAGTATCTCCCACGTCTTCGGATCTTGCGGCGGCTGATTCGCTGTGCCGCTGCGCTGCGGCGCGCATCCTCTCGACGACGTCGCTCATCACGGCGAAGCCGCGCTGGGTCGCTGGACGCGCGCGCAACTCGTCGTACCACTTTTTCAGATTCGGGAAATCTTCGAGCGCCTGTCCCTGCATCGAATGCGGCACCAGCCACGGGTAGGTCGCGATATCGGCGATCGAGTAATCGCCCGCCAGGTACTTCGCTTCGCCGAGCCGCTTATCGATCACGCCGTAAATTCGCTTCGCTTCGTTGGTGTAGCGGTTGATCGCGTACTCGAGTTTCTCGGGCGCGTAGCGGCGAAAATGATGCGCCTGGCCGAGCATCGGGCCGACGCTCGCCATCTGGAACATCAGCCACTGGATCACGTTGTACTTTCCGCGCGTGTCCGACGGCATCAGCTGGCCGGTCTTCTCCGCGAGATACATCAGGATCGCGCCCGACTCGAACATCGAAATCGGCTTTCCGCCGGGACCGTCGGGATCGATCATCGCGGGCATGCGATTGTTCGGGCTGATTTTCAGGAACTCGGGCTTGAACTGATCGCCCGCGCCGATATTGACCGGGATCACGTTGTACTTGAGGCCGACCTCCTCGAGCATCCAGGTAATTTTGTATCCATTGGGCGTTGGCCAGAAATATAAATCGATCATCCGCGACTCCTTGTCCGATTAGTCGAAAGCGTCCGTTTCATATTGCAACTTGGATCAGTCGCGCGCCCGACGCAACAAGAAATCGCAACGACGAAGTCCCGCATCTTTTCTTTATCACTGGGTGCAGGGGTCACCCCTGCCGAAGGAGGTGTGGAACCCACCGCGGGTTCCACATTTAATTCGGCACGCTGTCCGCGTCGCCTTTGCGCACGCCCATCAGGTAGGCCTGGATAAACTCGTCGATCGCGCCGTCGAGCACCGCGCTGGTGTTGCCGACTTCGACGCCGGTGCGATGGTCTTTGACCATCTGGTAGGGCTGCAGCACGTACGATCGAATCTGGCTGCCCCACGCGATTTCTTTTTTGTCCTTGCTGAACTTCTCGAGCTCTTCTTTTTTCTTGCGCTGCTCGAGTTCGAACAGCCGCGCGCGCAATATCTTCATCGCCATCGCGCGATTCTTATGCTGCGAGCGTTCATTCTGGCAGGTGACGACGATATTGGTCGGGAGATGCGTGAAGCGCACGGCCGAGTCGGTCTTGTTGACGTGCTGGCCGCCCGCACCCGACGCGCGAAACGTATCGATCCGCAAATCCGCGGGATTGATTACTATCTCGATCGTGTCGTCAACTTCCGGGAAAACAAAGACCGACGCGAACGACGTATGCCGCCGCGCGTTCGAGTCGTACGGCGAGATTCGCACCAGCCGATGTATTCCCGCCTCGGCCCGCAAATATCCGTACGCGAAATCGCCTTCGACCGTGACGGTCGCGCTCTTGATTCCCGCGCCGTCGCCCGGTTGCAAGTCGGCAATCTCGGTCTTGAAGCCGCGCCGCTCGGCCCATCGCAGATAAAGCCGCAGCAGCATCTCGGCCCAGTCCTGCGCCTCCTGGCCGCCGGCGCCGGGATGTATCGAAAGGATCGCGCCGAGGCGATCGTACTCGCCGCTCAGCATCAGCCGCAGTTCCTGGCGCTCGAGCTCGGTGCGCGACGCGTCGAGCGCCGACGCGGTCTCGCGCGCCGCTTCGGAATCCTCGCCGGATTCCTCTTCGGCCATCTGCAGGAACACGCGCGCCTCGTCGAGCTTGTCGCGCAGCATCTTGTAGCCAGCGAGCTGAGCGCGAATCTGCTCCTGCTCCTTGAGCGCCGCTTGCGCGGTCTCCTGCCGATCCCAGAAGCCGGGCTTGGCGGATTGTTCGACGAGTTGGTTCTGGCGGGCGGTCAGTGCGGGGACGTCAAAGACGCCTCCCGAGCTTTTCGGCGCGGTCGTCGAACTCGGAAAGCTGCTGTCTCATGTCGCTGAGCATCGGAAGTCACACCTCACGCCGGCATCTCGCCGACGCCATATTATGTCATGAAGCCGCGCGCCGATTAATGGGGTCGGCCGTTGGCTGGAACCCGGCGCAACCGCTCTCAGGTGCTCTGGGAGTTCCCGGCTACCTGGGGTAGGGTGCGGTTTACTATGACTCAATCCGACGCCGATTTAATCTTTAAAGCCTTGTCGTTCGCGGCATACAAACATCGTCATCAGCGCCGGAAAGGTTCTCCAGCCGATTCCGTATATAAATCATCCGATCGCGCTGGCGGATTTGCTGGTCCGCACGGCGAATATCAGCGACCCAGAGTAATCGCGGCGGCGCTCCTCCACGATACGATTGAAGACACCTGCACCACCGAGAAAGAACTCAAAGCAGAATTCGGACCGGTAATTTCAACAGTTGGTGGTAGAACTCACCGATGACAAGAGCCTGCCCAAGAAAAAGCGGAAGCGCCGACAGGTGGAACACGCTTCATCGCTTTCGCCGCGCGCGAGAATCGTCAAGCTTGCCGACAAGACCTGCAATCTGAGAGATGTCGTTCAGGATCCTCCAGCTAAATGGACTCTCAAGCGAAAACAGCAATACTTCGATTGGGCAAAAGAAGTAGTCGATAAAATCCGCGGCACCAATCTAGCTGGAGAAAGCGTTCGACGAGGCGTTCGCGAAACGTCCGCGGGGATAAAAATTAGATCCGTGTGCGGCTCGACTGTCCAGGCAGCAGCTCAGTGGAGGATTGAAAGTTGGACAATAGACAATGGGGTATGAAGCTCAAGGCTGATTACGAGAAGAAAACCGGAGATCGTCGAAACATTCGACTACCAGAGCCGAATGAGATTGTATTTGCGGCGAAGAGGATCTCGTGACAATCACGATGAAGGAAAAAGCCGTCGTCGCTAACTTACAGACGGACGCGGCTGCTTTCGAAGCATGGAGCTTGCACTGAAGGTGTGGTGCGGAGTCGGGCGGTAGAGTTGAAATGGGATCGTGTCGCGCGCGTCGGCGTTTCTGCTACCAACTGGTGTCACTATCAGCGCTTCCTCTACCGAGCTGAACGATTCGGCACGCTATGTGGAGATTGGTTCCATCTCTCCGAGGAAGCCCTGTTATCGGACGCAGAGGCCTTGGGCAATGGTCCATTCTTTCTGAATGTTCCGGGAGATCGACTGCCTTTCGAGAGCCGATTGAATCCGGCGGCGATGATGATCAGGGTTCAGAGTCGGATACTGAGAAGAGCCTCCTGCGGTCTGATTCATTCAAAGTGTATTTCCGGCTCGCAAAGGAAAAGGTAGACCGACAGCTTCCGGTCGGCCTCTTCCGCGGCCACGTAGCGAAAGAGAACCGTATCTTCACAGGCGGAAAAAGCGCCATCAATCTAGTTGGAGTTGGAGATGCCAACGGAACGCTATCGATATTTCGAACTCAAGACCGGCGACAATATACCTGTCGGGATTCTGAGCGAGTTGTTTTTCTATACGAGCGTCATCAGGGATGCCATCCCTGCACCCGCACGATTTCAATTCGATCCTAGGAAGCCGAGTCGTGGCTCAGGAGTCTCTGCCGGAGATGTGATGCGTTGTTCCAGCATCAACGCCGTATTCCTGGCAGACCAATTCCATCCTTTGGTGGAGCACCGGAACTTAATGGATCGGTTGAACAAGGCAGCCGCGGACAACTGGAACAAAGAACCAGGCCGTGTTCCGGTGAGCTTTCGCGCGGTGCATCTAATACGCTCTACGAGAGATTTCGATTTCAAGGATGTCACTCCCTAACCCGACGTAACCGCGTGGCCAGTGTCTTCCTCATCGTTCATCGAGCCACACACGCGATTGGTGGCAACTGCATCGAAATCAGCGCAGCCGATGGTCACAGGATAATTCTCGATGTCGGGCGTCCGCTCGATGCACCGGAGGACGCTCGGGAGCTTTTGCCGAAATCGTTGGACATCGCGTCGCCAGTCGATGGGGTCCTTATCTCGCATCCGCACATGGATCACTATGGGCTGCTGGAAGAGGCCCCTTCAAAATGGCCCGTATACTGTGGCGCTGCGACTCAGCGGCTCATAAGACTCAGTTCCGCGATGTTCGGAAAAAGACTGCCTGCTACCTTCGTCTCTTGGAGGAGTGCCGTCCGTTTCCGATCGGCCCATTCGTCGTAACACCCTTTCTCATCGACCATTCCGCCTTCGACGCGCACATGCTCCTGATAGAGGTTTGCGGCAGGCGGATCATCTACTCCGGCGATTTCAAACGCATGGACGGAAGTCGGTTCTCGTGCGTCGGTTGATGGCAGCGCCGCCGAAGCGGTTGAACGTCTTGCTGATGGAGGGAACCAACCTGGGCAGCGACAAACCGTGCATCACTGAAAACAATCTTGAGGACAAATTCGTCGAATTGTTCCGGACAACGACAGGTCGGGTTTTCGTTGCGTGGTCCGCTCGAATATGGATCGCACGGTCACTCTTTACCGGGCATCTCTGAAGACCGGCAGAACGTTGGTGGTCGATCTCTACACCGCTGAGGTGATGGAAGCGCTTGCCGATTTCGGAAAACTGCCAAAGCCCGGGCTGGAAAAATCTGAAGGTTGTCGTCACCAGCGCTTTTGCCCGGATGTATCGACGAACCGGGCGTGAATCGTTTGTGCAGCGGATGCTGCCGTATGGCATTTCCGCCGGCAAACTCGCTGAACGCGGTCGAAGTGGGTGGTGATGGTCCGACCTTCTCTCATTCGAGACTACGCGCGTAAGGGAATCGTTCCGACGGCCGACGATGCCTGGTCCTGGTCCATGTGGCGCGGCTATCTGAAAACAAAGATGGTGCGTTCGTCCATAAGTGGTTCACGGACGCGGGCAGCCGCGCCATGCATCTCCACACGAGTGGCCACGCGTCTCCCGCCGATTTGCGGGCATTCGCGCGAGCAATGAATCCCCTGCATCTCGTGCCCATTCATGGAGTGGCGTGGGATGGAGATACGGAAGGGTTCAGCTGGATAGCGCGCCTAAATGACGGAGAACCGATGGCGCTTTAAGCGACCTCGCACATGTTCTCCGCTAAGGAGGGACGCCTGACTACCAAGATCGTATACCAGCACCAGGAGATGAAGTCCGGCACGCGGCTGCAGAAACCGTTACTTATCGCCACCCGCGATGACGGAGCAGAGCTCTACGTTACTGTCCAGCCAGATGATTCTGGTTGGATTGATCTAGCATCTGGCGGTCGTTTTTTTGGATCGTTTGGGTTTATCAAGATGGCTGACGGCTCTCGTGGGCCAGACGAGCCGACGGGAACATCTGTCAAAATGTCGCCGTACTGGCACTTCCTCGACGACCCATCTAAGCCGGTCAACTAAGCAAGCAAAACGGTCTCGGATCGAAAAATACCTATTGGCTCTCTGCTCAAGCGGGGCGGCCGTTGGCTGCGAACTGGTCGCGATCGTGGCCGGCGCGACTTCGAGCGTTGCCGGTTGCGGCCATCGCCATGCGACGATCAATCCGATCAGCTGTCAGCACGAAACAAATTTCGGCGAACAAATCGCCCACGATCGTGTAAAGCGTCCGCACCGGACGCCACGATACGTCCACGATCGTCGTGCCGCGCTTGAACAGCGGCGTGCGATTCGTGATTTGTCCCGACGGCTCGATCAGCGCGGTGAATCCAGTGTTCGCCACCCGCACCATCGGGACTTTGGTCTCGACCGATCGCAGCGCCGCCATCGCGAGCACCTGGTATGGCGCCGAACTCTCGCCGTACCACGCGTCGTTGGTGATATTCACGAGGACGTCGGCGCCTTCATTTACCTCGCGCCGCGTAAGGTCTGGGAAAATACTTTCGTAGCAGATCAAAATTCCGAGCTTCGCGCCTTTGAAGTCGAACAGCGTCTGCTCGCTGCCCGGAATCAAATCGCCCATGCCGTTCACGATCTTGTTGACGAAGAAGCCGAGAATCGCGCGCGCGGGAACATACTCGCCGAACGGCACCAGCTCGATCTTGTCGTAATGCGCGTCCACTTCGCCCTGGCCGTTGGCCGAGATAAGGTACGCGCGATTGTAAAATCCCAGGCGCCCGTCAGCGCGCGCCAGCGCCGGTGCGCCGAACAATATCGGCGTGCGCTGGTCCTTCGCGAGCGTCAGCAGCGCGGTGCGATACTCGGCGTCGCTCGCGAGTTCGGCGGGATATTGATCGTCGGGCTGGAACAGGAACGCCGCCGCCGCCTCGGGCCAGACGACCAAATCGACGCCGCGCTTCGCCGCGTCCGCAGTTTCCTGCTGGTAAATTCCGTAACTGTCCGGCAGAAACTTCGGATCCCACTTGAGCGATTGCGGGATATTTCCCTGCACCATCGCGACCTTGAAGCTTCCCACACTCGGCGCGTTTTTCAGATTGTTGATTCGCCACGCGCCAAACGCGACCAGCGCGATCATCATCGCGGTCAACGTGCTCAGGCTGATGGTCTGCAGGCGATAACCGCCACGGCGAAAAATCACGACGTAAACCACCGCGTTGAAAAAAACGATCAGCGCCGAAACGCCGTAAACGCCGGTGAATTCGGCGAACTGGATCAATTCCAGATTGTGATAAGCGGTGTAGCCAAGCAGGTTCCACGGGAACCCGACCGGAACGTAAGTGCGAAACCATTCGATCGCCGTCCACGCCATCGGCATCGTGACGACCGCTGGAATCCGCGTCCGCCGCGCGACGAATTCACCCGCCCAGATCGCGACCGCGGTGTTGAGCGCGACGATGCCCGCCAGCGCCAGCATCGGGAAAATCGCGAACTCCATTCGCACGTCGGCGAAGTCGTGCAGCGGAATCGGAATCCAGTAGAGCTGCACGACGTACGAGGCGAAGCCCTGCAGATACGCCCAGCCGAATACGCGCCGCATGCTTTCGCCTTCGATCACGTAAAACAGCGGCACCAGCGCGACCCACGCCAGCAGGCCGGAATCGAACTTCGGAAATGCCAGCCCCATCGCGAGGCCGCTGGCCACGGCGAGCGCCGCGCGGGATGCGGTGTTCGACGACATCGTCAGGCGGGCGTCGCGAACATCTCGGCTATCGGAATCACGCCGGCGCACGGCGGCCGGCCGTTGAAGCGATCGAAAATCTCGTCCACGTCCTTCCAGCTTTCGACCAGTGCGGCAGCAAGCTCCGGTTCGAACTTGAGATCGCCGGCGACGCGCCATTCGCGCTCGAAGCTCCAGTCAACCGGCGGAGTCTTGTCGATCTCGAGCGATACCACGCGCCAACTCTCTTCCGGCGCGAGAATCTTCTCAGCCTCGCGCCATGGCAGATAGATCACTGGACGCGCACCCATCGTAAAAGCATACCGTTTGTCGACCGCGATCCCGAATGGCTCATAGCGCCGGCGATTGCGCCGGTCGAGAATCGTGCGCAGCTCGGGAATCGGCACGTCGAACATGCAAACGGCCGGACGCGCGCCGCGGATCATTCGGCTACCGCCGCGAATCACGCCATCCTTGAGAATTCCAACCAGGTTGTCCAGCGCGGTGGCGGTCGTCGACGCGCGCGTGAAATGCGTCAGCATCGCAACCGCGGGAATCTTTGCGGGATGGCGGCTCATCGCGAAAACTCGTGACCCTTCTCCGCCATCTTCGCCGCCAGCGACCGCTCGCGCGCGAACATCCGCCGCGCGTCGGCCGGCGATCGCTCGTGATCGTATCCAATCAGATGCAGAAATCCGTGAATCAGCAGCCGCCGCAGCCGCGCCGACGGACTGACGCGATACTCGCGCGCCTGCCGAATCGCCATGTCGATCGAAATCACCACGTCACCGACCGGAAGTCCCGGACTATTCTTCACGCTGCGCGGATTCGGTGGCGCACTGCCAGCCTGTTCGATTTGCGAGAACGAGAGAACGTCGGTGGCCGTGTCGATTCCGCGAAAATCGCGATTGAGCCGGCGCATCGCGCGATCCGATGTGAGCGTGAGCGACAATTCGCACTCGGCGAGGCCCGCCGCCCGCATCAGCCGGTCTGCATCGGCGCGCAGACCGCGCGCGTAGCCACGTCCGCGCGCCGTCGCGCACCGGAACTCGACCGCCACGCGCTTCAATCCCGATGGTTGCCGTCAGTCGGAGTCGGTATGGGGGGCGCCGCCGCCGGTCCTTCGAGGAACGACTCGTACGCCTTGATGATCGACTGCACCAATCGATGGCGCACGACGTCGCGATCGTTGAACCGCACGAAGGAGATGCCGGGAGTGTTGCCGAGCACGATGCTCGCTTCCTTCAATCCCGACAGCTTGCCGCTGGGCAAATCGATCTGCGTGACGTCGCCGGTGATTACGGCCTTGGAATTGTAGCCGAGCCGCGTCAGGAACATCTTCATCTGCTCGGAGGTCGTGTTCTGCGCCTCGTCGAGAATGATGAACGAGTCGTTGAGCGTGCGCCCGCGCATGAACGCGAGCGGCGCGACCTCGATCGTCCCGCGCTCGAGCATCCGCCGCGCGCGATCGAAATCCACCATGTCATGCAGCGCGTCGTAGAGCGGTCGCAGGTACGGATTCACCTTCTCCGCGAGGTCGCCTGGCAGGAAGCCGAGTTTCTCGCCCGCTTCGACCGCCGGCCTGCACAGCACCATCCGCGTGACCTGGTTTTTCATCAGCGCGGCCAGCGCCATCGCCATCGCCAGGTACGTCTTGCCGGTGCCGGCCGGGCCGATTCCGAAAACGATATCGTGATTGCGAATCGAGTCGATATAAACTTTCTGATTGATGCTCTTGGGCGAGATGACCCGCTTGTTGGCCGAAACGTAAATCGTGTCGAGGAAAATGTCTTTCAGCTCGGCGTTGCGATCGCCGCGAATAATTCGAATCGCGTACTCGACGTCGCTCGGATAAATCGGGTAGCCGTGTTTCAGCAGGTCGTAGATCTCGCTGATCACCTTGCCGGCCAGCGCCTGCTCGGCGTGCGCGCCTGAAATCCTGAGCGAGGTTCCGGTGACGCCGATGCGCACGCCGAGCGTCGCCTCGACCGTGCGCACGTGCGCGTCGTGCTGGCCGAGCAAATCGGCAAACAGGCGCGGATCGTCGAAATGAAGTTCGAGCGAGTCTTCAGTCGCTAGCTGGGAAATTATAGGGGCCTCTTGAGGTACTGCTTTCGTGTCTGTCGCCCGCCGGTCGGCATTCGTTCAATCACCGGCGAAATTAATCGTAATCATTTCGCGCATCGTATGAAAGTGCTGCCGAAAAAGAGGTCACTCTCTAAAAGCTTGTTGATGCATCTAAATTTAATTTCCTGCCAGTCTCGTAATCGCCTAGGCGAGCGTCCGAGGTCTTCCAACGCCCCGATGCTTTTACCAGAGTCAGCGCCACTACAGCGGTGCCGTTCATACCCGTTACGCGAATCTTCAGACTTGAGCGCACCCAGTCAGCAGAGGACCACGGGCGAAAAGCTCCGCCGGATATCACCTCGAGGTCCGTTATTCGACCGACCTCTTTCGATATTTCTGGACTGGATCGAATGAACTTCTCAGCGACGTGGTAACATTCCGTCCGAGGGATATACACCACCGCAACAATGTGGGACGCCAACATCGCAACCGCGACAAAGGCGAGCCCAAATATAGGAAGTACAATCCTTGGTCGCGACCACCAAGCTTTTGTGTTGATCTGCGGAGCATGTGTCAGAGGAGATCTGAGTACCACCTGACTACCGAACCAGCGTGACGACTTTGGCCAGCGCCTCGTCGAGCTTCGATGCGTCGCGGCCGCCGGCTTGGGCCAGGTCGGGGCGGCCGCCGCCGGTGCCGCCGACGATTGGCGCGATGTTCTTTATTATGTCGCCGGCTTTGATTTTCGATGTCAGATCTGCAGTCACGGCGACCAGCAGCGCGACCTTGCCGTCGCCGAGGTCGGATCCGAGTGCGACGACCGCAGAGCCGTGCTTTTGACGCATTCGATCGGCAATCTCGCGCATCATGCGCGGATCGACGCCGTCGAGCTTGCGGGTCACGACTTTGACCCCGCCGACCTCCTGAACTTTTTCGTCGTCTGCCGCCGCGCCGGCTCCTGAAGCCATCTTCTGCTCCATCGCGCGCAGCTTTTTCTCCAGCTCTTTTTCGCGCGCTAGCAGTTTTTCCAGGCGCTCGACTGCGGCGCCGTCGCGCGCGCCGAGCTGTGCGCCGATCTCTTCGAGGATTTTTTCACGCTTGCGGATTGTTTCGAGCGCGCCCTGTCCGGTCACTGCCTCGATTCGACGCACGCCTGCCGCGACTCCCGATTCCGCTTCGAGCTTGAACATCCCGACGTCGCCGGTGCGCGAGATGTGCGTGCCGCCGCATAGCTCGACCGAAAAATCGCCCATCCTGACCACCCGCACGCGGTCGCCGTACTTGTCGCCGAAAAATGCGAGCGCGCCCGCTTTCAGCGCGTCATCGTAAGCCATCTCCTCGACGGTCACTTCGGCGTTCTCGCGGATGCGCGCGTTGATCTCCTCCTCGATAGTCGCGAGCGCATCGTCTTTCACCGGACCTTGATGTGCAAAGTCGAAGCGCAGCTTGTCCGGATCGACCAGCGATCCGGCCTGATGCACCGAATTGCCGAGCACGTCGCGCAACGCGTAGTGGAGGATATGCGTCGCCGAATGATTCAGCATCGCAGCGTCGCGCCGCAGTCTTATCGACCTTGAGCTTGACCCGCGCGCCACGGGCGAAGTCGCCAGCCTCGCCGCGCAAGATTCGCCCGACATGAACGATCGAGCCTTCGGCCTTGCGCGTGTCCGAGACTTCAAGCAGCGCGCCTGACGCGGTCTCGATCACGCCGCGATCTCCGATTTGCCCGCCGCCCTCGGGATAGAAGGGGGTCTCGGCGACGACGACGGCAACCTGCTCGCCATTCTTGCCGCCGGCCGCGAGCACTTCCGACTCGCCTTCGTAACTATGGTAGCCGACGAAGCGCGACGCGGTGCCAGCGCCCAGGCTGATCTCCGGCGCTGCAACGTCATCCTTGCGCGCACTGCGTCCGCGCTCTTTCTGCTCGTCCATCAGGCGGTTGAAGCCGGCGACGTCGACGTCCATCGAATGATTACGCAGCACGTCCTCGGTCAAGTCGAGCGGAAACCCGTAAGTGTCGTATAGCTTGAACGCCACCTCACCGGGCAGCGTGTGACCGCCGCTCTTTTTGATTCGCGCGAGTTCGGTATCGATCAGTTCGAGCCCGCGATCGAGCGTCTCGCCGAAGCGCGATTCTTCCTGCGTGATGATTTCGGCGGTCTTGCTCGCCGCTTTTTTGATCTCGGGATACGCGTCGCCCATCGCCTCGACGACTCCCGCATGCGCCATCGCGAGGAACGGGCGATGGATTCCAAGGTAGCGCCCGTGCCGTGCGGCGCGCCGGATGATTCGCCGAAGCACGTACTCGCGATCGGTGTTGCCGGGCGTGATGCCGTCGGCGATCAGGAACGTCATCGCGCGCGCGTGATCCGCAATCGCGCGATAAGAGATGTCGCTCTCGACGTTTTTGCCGTACGGGCGACCATCGCCGAGTTCCTTTGCCGCTATCTCAATTCTCTTGATGATCGTCTGGAACAGATCGATCTCGTAGTTGCCGAGAATTCGGCCAGTCTCGAGAGATTGCAATGCCGCTGCAGTGCGCTCCAGCCCGGTGCCGGTGTCGACGTGTTTTTTCGGCAGCGGCGTCAGTTTCCCGGACTCATCGCGGTTGTACTGAATGAAAACCAGGTTGCCGATTTCGATAAACCGCTCGCACCCGTCGACGTTGACGAAGCATTTCTGCCCCGCGTGATTTTTTTCGGGAATACACGCACGCTCGCCGCGATCGATGCTGATCTCCGAGTTGGGACCGCATGGCCCCGTCTCGCCCATCTCCCAGAAATTGTCTTTGTCGCCGAATTGCAGAATCCGCTCTGGCGGAAGGACTCCGAGCTTCAGCCAGATGTCCTCGGACTCCTTGTCGTCCTTGTGAACGGTGGCGTAGAGCAGGCTCGGATCGATTTCCCAGACCTTGGTGATCAGCTCCCAATGCCATCGGATCGCTTCTTCCTTGTAATAGTCGCCAAACGACCAGTTCCCGAGCATCTCGAAAAACGTGTGATGGTAAGTGTCGCGGCCGACCGCCTCGAGATCGTTGTGCTTGCCCGAAATGCGCAAACATTTTTGCACGTCCACGACGCGCACATTCTGCGGCGTGCGTACGCCAAGGAAATAATCCTTGAATTGCACCATCCCGGCGTTGGTGAAGAGCAGGGTGGGGTCGCCCTTGGGAATCAGCGACGCCGACGGCACGATCGTATGACCGCGCTCGGCGAAGAAATCGAGAAACGATTGTCGAATTTTAGCAGTAGTCCAGCGCATGTATGTTCAGATTGTAGCTGGGGAAGGGTAAATCACTCAATTGAAAGCGGGGCTCCGCGCCCCGCGCCCGCGGCAGGGGTGACCCCTGCACCCAGTGAAAAGTAATAATCGAAAAATGACGAGGACGCCATTTCTGGTTCCCTCGCCCCACGAGGGGAGAGGGCTAGGGTGAGGGACGTTGGTGCGGCGCGATTGTCTGTTGCGCCGCACATCCGGAATCTCGGAAAATTTGGTCCCTCATCCGCCACGCGAGGACGCGCGTCGGCCTCTCCCCACGTGGGGCGAGGCAAGATCCATCTCACATCGCGATGTGGAAGTGCGCGAGGATCGCCGGGCCGTTGTGCGACAGTATCCGCGATAACGCGAATATCAGGCCGAAGAATGCGCCGAACAGGCCGCCGTTGACGCGAATCCAGTCCAGATGGGTCCGCGTCTTCGATTCGATCTGAATCCTGATCTGGTCATCCGACAGCCGCGCGAGATTCTCACGCACCATCAGGGTGATCTGTCCGCGGCTCGATTCCACCGTCCTGCGCACCATGTTGTCGATCAGCTTTTGCGCAAACTGATTCGCGTAGCTGTCGGGATCGTGTAGCTGAGCGCCGAACTCGTGAATCGCGCTTTCGATCGTTTCACGCAGCTCGGGATCGTTCTGCAATTCGGGCAGCCGCTTGCGCAAGTTCGCCGCGACGCGCGTGCCGATCGATTGCGCGCCGAAACGATTCATCACTCCGTAGATTCGCGTGACGGTCTTCGGCAGCAGCCGCTTGAGAACGTTTTCGAGACGATCGCGCTTTTCGGGCGACTCGAGATACTCGATCGCATTGCTGATTATCCGCTCGAGGCCCGCCTGTCCGAGTATGTCGTTCAACTTCATTTCTTGCAGGAAAGTGCCGAGGCGTCCGACGAGATGCAACTTGTTGAGCCGGTCGCCAATCATTTGCGGCGTCAGCCACTCGTTTTCGATGGTCGCAGCGATTCCGTCAATCAGCTTGACTCGATTGCGCGGCAGCACGCCTGAATTGGGCAGGTACCATCGCCGCTCGAAGATCATCTTGAGCGCGATATAATCGCAGAGCCCGCCGATCAGCGCCGCCTCCGCCATCGAGACCGCAATCTCCGACGCCGTCTTGAAATGCGTAAACATCAGGGCGGCGAGGCTGACGAGGTAGATGAAGAACGAAAACGCCAGGGTGAGGTCGCCCTTGTGCATCAGAAAAAAATTGGTGAAAGAAAACGGCTCGCGGATGCGGGTGGGCGCGTTGATACTGATGTCCATACGATCCAGTTTGTCCGACGCATCGCGTCGGGCCAACCGGGCGGCGCAGTCGGTTCGCTGCTTCACCTAAAGGAAGGAGCCGGGATTTCTTCGCGGAGCCTGTCCTGAGCGAAGTCGAAGGGCTCTGAATGACACAAGAATTGAAGGACACAGGAAAAGAACCTCGGAGCAGAAGGGCGTCCTCGCCATTTTGCGATTATCACTGGGTGCAGGGGTCACCCCTGCCGAAGGAAGCGTGAAACCCACCGCGGGTTTCACATAAGATTAGTTATCCCTTCTTCTTTGGGACTTGCGCTTGGGGCGGTTCCGGCTCCTCGACTGCGGCTTCTGTGGGAAGCGCGACCGGTTTAGCCGCGAGCTTTTCGCGGACCTTTGCTTCGATCTCTTCGGCCAGCTTTGGGTTTGCCTTCAGCAGGTCGCGTGCGTTTTCACGGCCCTGGCCGATTCGCTCGCCGCCGTAGGAGTACCACGCGCCGAGCTTCTCGATGATGTTGTGCTCACTCGCCATATCGACCAGCTCGCCTTCCTTCGAGATGCCGGTGCCGTAGAGGATGTCGAATTCGGCCTCGCGAAACGGCGGCGCGACCTTGTTCTTCACCACCTTGACCTTGGTGCGCGAGCCGATCACTTCGGTCGCATTCTTGATCGTGCCGATGCGCCGGATGTCGATTCTCACCGACGAATAAAACTTCAGCGCGTTGCCGCCGGTGGTCGTCTCGGGATTACCGAACATCACGCCAATCTTCATCCGGATCTGGTTGATGAAAATAACGATGGTGCGCGAGCGCGATATGATCGAGGTCAACTTGCGCAGCGCTTGCGACATCAGGCGCGCCTGCAAGCCCATCTGCGGCTCGCCCATCTCGCCTTCGATTTCCGCGCGCGGGACCAGCGCCGCGACCGAGTCGATCACCAGCACGTCGATCGCGCCCGATTGCACGAGCGTCTCGGTGATCTCGAGCGCCTGCTCGCCGTTGTCGGGCTGCGAGATGAGCAGGTCCTCGACCTTGACCCCGAGCTTGCGCGCGTAGGCGGCGTCGAGCGCGTGTTCGGCGTCGATAAACGCGCACGTCCCGCCCATCTTCTGCGCCTCGGCGATACATTCGAGCGCGAGCGTGGTCTTGCCCGACGATTCCGGGCCGTAAATTTCCACCACGCGCCCGCGCGGCAATCCACCGACGCCGAGCGCCACGTCGAGTCCGAGCGATCCGGTCGGCACGACCGCGATATCGGCGGAAATCGCCTGCTCGCCGAGCTTCATGATCGAGCCCTTGCCGAACTGTTTTTCGATTTGGCTGAGCGCCAGGTCGAGCGCTTTACTTTTAATTTCTATCGCCATCGCTTTTATCCATGCGGAACTTGTTTATTTCGCTGGGAATCTTGCCACAAACTCATCGCGATAGCTCTATCCGCAGCGCGGCCGGTGTCCACAGGGCTGTTGACAACAAACGTGGATGTTACGAAAGGAACAAATATTGACACTCTGTCAGCACCAAACACATTCAGCTAGCGCGATTGGAACAGGAAGGTTGCTAGCGCTTCGTAGCTTGCGGCGGCGGGGCCGAGATGGCTGCGGTAGAGCGTGAGCGATTCTATCTTCGAGACGCCGAAGGTGCGCTCTCGCGTCGCGTTTAGCGCATCACGCGTTTCGTCCTTGATTGAGTCGCCGCGGACTCGGCCGATCGTCAGATGCCCGGTCCATCGGCGCTTTTCGCGTTCGAAGCCGTAATCGGCGGCGACCGTCTCGAGCCGTGCGGCCAGTGCGGCGAGCGCACCCGACTCCACGCTGTGCAATCCGACCCAAATCGCGCGCGGATGATCGAGGTTCGGGAACCCGCCGATTCCTGCAGCGGCGACTTCGAACGTGGCAGTCTTCGCCGCCAATTGGCGCAGGCCGGCGGTGAGCTGCTGCAAACGATGCGAATCCACGGCCGCGCCTAGAAATTTGAGCGTGATGTGCAAGTTGGCGCGCGGGACCCATCGGACGCCGTCGTCCGGATGCTGCAGCTCGTCGATCGTCTTCGCGACTGCGTCCTCGACCTGTTCGCTCATCCGCACCGCGACGAACGCGCGCACGCCTTTGGCCTCGCGACTCCCGAGGTCGTCGCGCACATCGCGTTGCGCCTGATCTTCCGCCCAATGCGCCATAGTATCGCGAGTTAAGTCAGGTTGAGCCGCCCGACCCGTGGTCTAGCGCCCCGCCGACACCGACCGCCAGTTCGTGCTCGACCAGCGGCAGCCGATCGTTGCCGAAAAACATCGAGCCTTCGACGAATATTGTCGGCGAGCCAAAACCGCCGCGTGCGATCAGTTCCTCGACGTTGTCGCGCAGCTTTGCCTTGTATTCGTCGGACCCAATCTTGGTGAAGAATTCTTTTTCGTCGAGGCCGACCTCATTCACGATTTCGCGCAGCACGTCGTCCTGGCTGATGTCCTTGTCGTCGGTCCAGTAGCTCTCGAACACGCGCCTGGAGTAACGCGAGATCACGCGATGCTCGTCGGCGACGAACGCCCCACGCATCGCCTTAACCGAATTGACCGGGAACACGGTCGGGTTGCCGATTTTTATGCCGTAAAATTTCGCCCAGTCGCGCAGATCCTTGACGTAATATTTCGCCTTGACCGGGACCGGCTTGGCGCGGCTCTCATACACCGACGGATTTACGGTGTTGAACAGTCCGCCGACGAGGATCGGCCGCCAGATGAGGTTCGCCTCGTGGCGCAGCGCGATGTCCTCGATCCTGGTGAAGGCCAGATACGTCCACGGGCTCGAGCAATCGTAGAAAAATTCTAGTTTCTTCGGCATGGCGAATCTCCCCGCTAATATTAGCTCAGCGCGTCGCCGGAGCCATCAGTTTCGCGCGCTCTGAACGGGACCTTTGCCATCGATGCTGATCAAGTCGGCGCGCACGTACCCGATGTAGGCTTGCGCCTGAATCCGCAGCGGCAAATGGCGCTCGTCGGCCGAGATCCACAGCACGGTGCTGCTCGCCTCGGTGCGAAGCGAGCCGTCGCTGAGGTACCAGACGTCGGGCACGATTTTCCACGCGTCGAAATCGCCGAGGTCGAGGTGAATCTTCTCGCGCTTATCGACCACGAACGCGAAGACGTAGCGCTGGCTGCCGCTGAACACGTCGAAGGCGTAGGTCTTGCCGGGCGTGAAATCCTGGGTCAGCGCCATCACGGCGCCCGAGATTGGTCCCCACGGATCCGACGAGATGAACTGCTTGCTCTGCGTGCCTTTGTGATTTTTCTTGGTCATCGTGACCAATCGCGCCGGCCGGTCCATGGTGACGTCGTAGTAATTGAGCCGCGATTTTTCGCGCTGGACGATGTAAATGTCGCTGCTGTGCAGCGTGTCGGCGGCCATGCTCTCTTTCGCGTAGTCGCGCATCTTGTAGAACAGATCGGCGAAGGCGTTGGTCTCGACCCAGATTTCGCCGAGCCATCGATTCGGAGATTTGTTTTGCTGCTTGTGGAACTCGAGGCGCGCCTGCGCGGCGGGAATCCCGAGCCACGACGCCTGGTAGATCAACTGCTCGCCGTCGTGAAACGGAATCGGCCCCGCCTTGTACGCGGGCAGCTTCGCCTCGATGTCGGGTGGAAGGGCCATCGGAGTCGGCGCGGGAGTTGGCAAATGCCGATGCTTGTGAGGATGCGCGGGCTGAGCTGACGCGGTCGGATCCGAATCCACAGACGCGGCCGACACCAGCGCGACGGCCCCAATCGTAAGCATTAACGCCGCGAGCGCGACCCGAGCCAGCGCCTTGATCTGCGCGCGCCTCGGAACGGCGGCGTGGTTCCTTGCAATGTCATGCATGATCACCAATAATTCTGGCCGATTCGGGAGGAGTGGGAAATGACTATCACGCGAAAATTATTTTTGACCTTCGCGATGGGCGTCGCACTGGCCGTTCCACACCTTGCGTTTGCGCAGTACGGCGGACAGGGAATCGGCAGTGCGCTCAGCTCCAATCCGCTGTCGCATCAGGAGGCAACCAAGGCCGGGGTTGATGACTTGGCGAGTCGTGCGCAAACCGAAACGCCGTTCAAAATTATCAAAGACGTGAAGCTCGGTCTCAAAGATGCCGACCCCGCCGTGCGCGTCACCGAACTCGAGAAACTCCGCAATCTCCAGGATCCAGAAGTCAATCAGATTCTAATCAGCTCGATGTCCGACCCCGACGTGCGTGTGAAGGTCAAGGCCATCGACATTCTGGGCGCGCGCGGAGCCAACGACGCGGTGACGCCGATGTCGACGATGATCTTCCTGCGCTCGACCGAGCCCATCGTCAAGCTGCACCTGGTCGCGGCTCTCGGCAGGATTGGAGATGCGCAGGGCGCGGTGCCGGTAATGCAGTATCTTGGCGAAGATCAGGATGAGCGCGGCCGCGGCACTGCGGTCTTCGCGCTCGGCGAAATCGGCAGCGACAAGGCGGTCCCGCTGCTGAACGCAGTCGTCGCGCAGGATCAAAGCCCGATGGTCCGGCGGCTGGCAAAGGAAGCACTGCAGAAGGTCAGCGGCGAGCTGCCGACCGAGCGCGCAAAAACGGTCGCGCAGGCATCGATGAAAGTGAACGAGCCGACCGATCAGAAACTCGCCAAGCTGCGCGAGATGGATAAAAAATTGGAAGACGAGGAGCGCTAACGCTGCTCGTTCCTAACGATTGTCCCCCTTCCCTCGAGGGTAGGGGTTAGGTCGCCGAGGAACTACTCTCGCCCGATCCACTCGCCCGCCATCACGCCGTCGCCGCGCCATTTGCCGTCTGCGACCACTGCGGTTCCATTCACCATCACGTGCTCGATTCCGACTGGCGCTGTGGTTGGGGTTCTCGAATCCGCGGAGCATCCGATCGTTTCAGGATTGAAGATTACCAGGTCGGCCGCGTAGCCCGGACGCACCAGGCCGCGCGCGCCAAGCCGCATCCGGCGCGCCGCCATCCCGGTGGCCTTGTGCACCGCGTCTTCGAGCGTCAGCAGTTTCAGCTCGCGCACGTAATGCCCGAGGATTCGCGGGTAGGTGCCGAAGCTCGCGGGATTGTGATGCCCATGCGAAGTCAGAATCGTGTCCATCTCGAACAGGTTGAGCGGATGGCGCATCGCTTCCTGGAGCGCATGCTCGTCGCCGAAGTCGTCGCCGCTGTATAGATGGTTCAGCACGCGCGCGCGAGTTCCACTCTCACGCGTAACGGTCAGGTACGCATCGATCGGATCGAGTTTCAGCTCGTCGGCGATCTGGCCGAAGAACTTGCCCTCGAGATAACTGAGTTCGGGCTTCACCGCCCACATCAGCTGGACCGAATCGGCGATGAATGATTTGAGCGGCTGGAATCCGTCGCGCAATTTCGCCCATCCGTCGGATGAATCGAGCAGCCCTTCGAGTCCGGTCTGCGCCCACGCGGGAAAAATCACGCGAATCGTCGTGTTGCCGCAGGTGTACGGGAAAGTGTCGAATGCGATATCGACGCCGTCGTTCTGGTGACGCTCGACTTCGGCGATCGTGTCGTCAACCGTCTTCCACGTGCGCCGGCCGACGAAAATCAGATGCGAGACTTGCAGCGGGACGCCAGCCTCGCGCGCGACGTTGGCCATCTCGCGCACGGCCAGGATGTTGTGCGGAGTGCGGCTGTCGAAGAACAACGAACGCTCCGAATACGCGCGCAGATGCGAGGTCAGCACGCCGTTCGCCGCTGCGGCCACGCGCGCGAGCGCAGCCAGTTCGGCCGGCTTCGCGATCATCCCGGGAAAATAGCCGAGACCGCATGAAAGCCCGACCGCGCCGTCAGCCATCGCCCGCTCGACCATCGCACACATCGCACGCAACTGCTCCGGCGACGGATCGCCCGCGTCCGAGCCCATCACGCTGAGACGGATGCTGCCGTGTCCCGCCAAATGCGCGACGTTGAGCGCGAGTCCCTGCCGCTTCAGATGCGCTGCGAAGCCCGCGACGTCATCCCAGAGCCAGTCGAACTTCCGCTCGGCGCACAGGCGGCCCGACTCGTCGAGCATCCGCTGTCGCTCGCGCATCACGGGCGCGACCGAGAAGCCGCAATTGCCGCCGACGAAGGTCGTCACGCCTTGCAGCAGAAACGGTTTCAGGATTTGCCCGTGATCGGCAATCGGCAGCACCCAGTCGGAATGCGAGTGCAAATCGATAAAGCCCGGCGCAACTGCGAGCCCGGCCGCATCGATCTCGCGCGATGCGGATGCGCCCGCGGCGTCGCCCGGATCGATCAGTGCCGAAATCTTCCGATCCTTGATCGCGACGTCGGCGCGAAAGCGCGGCGCGCCGCTGCCATCGACGACGACGCCGTTGCGAATGACTACGTCATATTCCATGCCCGCGATTATTCGCGAGTCGCAACGCTCAGTGCAAATGGGGAAGGGGAAATCACTTTATTAAATGTGAAACCCGCGGTGGGTTTCACGCTTCCTTCGGCAGGGGTGACCCCCTGCACCCAACGTCAATCGCAAAGTTGTGCGCAGCGCACTACTTTGCTCTCGGGTTTTGAGGCGGAGCGTCCGATTCTTACCAGGTTGCGCCGACCATCCTTCAGGCGCTGGGACTGGATCCGAACGCCTTGCAGGCGGTTCAGCAGGAGGGCACGCAGGTGCTGCCCGGAGTACTTCTGATGGGCCGACGTAGGATCGCTTAGCAGCGGCTCGGATCCTCACCCCCTGATACCGAGCCGACCGAACCAAGGGCGGGCGTGGCTGAGCGATCCCGGCCGCGCCCGCCCTCTCTTTATACTTTGATCAGTCCCTCGACGTTGCCGCTCGCGCGCGGACGTCCGGGGAACACTCGATCGATCTGCGCGTCGGAGAACTGCATGTGCGATCGCAGCACCGTCGCGATTGGTTCGCGGAAGTCGGTGGTCACTGCGAGATCGCGTTCCTGGTAGAGGCTCGCGGTCGACAACCCCGGCCATCGGCCGTAAACCTTGCCCCCCTTCACGGGTCCGCCCATCACCCACATCACGTTGCCGTGGCCGTGATCGGTGCCGCCGTTGCCGTTCTCACGCATCGTGCGGCCGAACTCGGAAATCACCAGGATGACGGTGTCCTGGTAGTTCGGCCCCAGCGACTTCGCGAGGCTCGCAAGTCCGTCGCTGAGCGGCTTCAGATGTCCCGCGAGCTGGCCGTGTCGCAGCGCCTTCGTTGACGTGCGTATCCCATCCGCCGAGCGCCATGAACGCGACACGAATGGTTGGATCGCGACCAATCAGGCGCGCGAGGCGGTCGGTGTCGTCGGAGAAACCTTGCGGTGACGGAGCGCCCGCGTTCGCCTCCTTCATATCCTGCGTCAGCTCGCTCACCAGCCGCATGCGGGCCTGGCGTCCGTCGCGATACGCGCGGCTGATCGAATCGTTGCCGACGTACATCTTGTCGAAGGCCGCTTCGATCACCGGCCGGTCCATCGGCATCGGTCTCTCCGCGGCGCGGCCAAGCGCGATGTTCGCCACCGGGACCTTGCCGCTCAGAATCCGTGGCACCGTCGGGCCGAGACTCAACGCCTCGGTCGGTCCATGCGTCCCCGGAATCACTGCGAGCGCGCGATTCAGCCATCCGTCCTGCGTGGTCCTGACGCCCGGCGTGCCGCTCTCCATGAAATCCTGCGCGTCGAAATGCGATCGCGTCGGATCGGGCGAACCGCACGCATGCACGAACGCGAGCGTCCCATCGCGCCACTGGCTGTCCATCGGCGCGAGCGCCGGATGCATCCCGAAATGTCCGTCGAGATCGATCAAGCCGTCGCTGGCGCCGGTCCGTCCTATTGCGATCGTCGGGCGCGCGTCGTAGTACGCCGACTCGCCGTGCGGAACGATGACGTTGAGGCCGTCCACCGCGCCGCGCAGGAACACCACGATCAATCGGCGCTTACTGTTGGTGTCGAGCGAGCGCGCGGCCCACGCATGCGGGCTCAGCAGCACGATTCCCGACGCCGACAGAATCGCCGCGCGGCGGATGAACGCACGCCGGCTGATTGGAGTCGCGGAGGCCGGATTGCACGCGATGCACGCGTCAGTGGTTTGAAAATTATTTTTCATTTCAATTGCTCAACGCTTCATGAACTCGGGACTGCCGAGAATCAGCGGCGCGCGCAGATTGGTCGGCGACGCCTCGACCGCGTTGGCCGTCGCCGAGGTAAAATAATCGCCGAGCGTCGCGGCGAGCTGCGCCGGATCGGGCGGTGTCATTTTCGGTCCATGCGGTCCGGGATCGAAATTGATATTCACTTTGCCGCCCTTGCGCGGCACCGCCGGCGGCTCCGGACGCGTCGCGCCACCGCCGGTCGCGTCTTCTTCGAACGGCGGATTTTCCAGCGGCAGATTCCCTGAGCCAAGCGCGGTCGCGAAGCTGAGCCGCGTCATCATTGCGTCGGGATTCAGCCACGCGTCCTGCGTGTTGGCGAAGCCGTTGGGCGTCTGACATCCGTACAGCGGCATCCCGAGAATCTGCATCGTGCCGTACAGCGGCCGGTAGTTGCGAATCGGCACGCCGGTCGCGCGCGCGCACGAGACCACGTACTCGTAAGGCGTCTTGAACTTGGCGCCGTAGTAGCGCGGGTCCCAGAATTCCGGGCTGGTGAACATCGTTTCGAGCACAGAGCGAATCTCGCCATCGGTCGCGAGATATCGACCCGCCATCCGCTCGACCAGTGCCGGCGGCGGATCGTCGGCGACAAAGTATTGCGCCAGCTTGAAACTCAGATGCTTGGCGGTGGCGGGGCTGCGCGCCAGGATGTCCAGCGCGTGTTCGCCCTCGTCGATCCCACCGCCTTCGATCTGATGTCCCAAAAAAGTTTTCGAGGAAAAGTCGTGCCGTGATTCGTCAAAGAAAAATCCGCTCGGATCGACTGGCGAGCGCATGAAGTTTTGCCGGCGTTGCATCATCATTCGGCGCATTGGAAAAAATCCGGCCATTTCAGGTCGCGGCATTCCCACGGCGCCCAATTTGCGATTCGCGCCTCCGCCACCGCCGCCGCCCTTGGGCAGGCCCCATCCGGTCAGAATATGCGCGAGCGCGATAACGTCGGCCTGCGAGTATCCGCCATTGACGCCCAGCGTGTGCAGTTCCATCAACTCGCGCGCGTAGTTCTCGTTGATTCCCTCGAACTTGCCCTTCGAGCCGGCGCTGCCGGGCGCAGTGTTCTGCCAGTTGTCGAGGTAAAAGAGCATCGCCGGATGATGCGCGGTCGCGCCGAGGAGCGTGCGGAACTTGCCGAAGGTGTGCGGCCGAATCGCGGTCTCCTCGAACGCACCGGTCCAGATAAGGTCGAGACCCTTGCCGGCGAAAACGTTGAAGTGATTGAACCAGAACGCGGTCATCACTTCCTGCAGTTGGCGCGGGCCTTCGATCGCACGCATCATCCGCGCCTCGACCGCCTCGCGCATCACGATTCGCTGCTGAATTCGCGCGTCCTTGGTGGCGTCCTTGAGCGCAGATTTGTCGCCATTGTTCTCGGCCTTGGCGTCTTTGCGCGCCTCCATGACCGGGCGCTGATATTCGATGAACAGCGCGATCGGCATCATGCGCAGCGTGTGCAGGTCGTTGACGCGCTCGGTCAGATCGGCGGGAATTGCGACCGTCTCGGGATGCAATTGCTCGTGGACGTAGCGTTCAGGCCCAATCGCACTGACGTGCTCGAAATCCCCAGGCCGGGGGCCGAAGCCGAGCCGGTTGAGAACGTGCAGAATCCGGTCCTGTTTAGAATCTTCGCGAACCACGACAGGTCTCTGGTTTATATACGAAGGCGCGAGCAAGGGGATTCACAGTTTTATGACGTAAATCGGGCTGTTTCCGTTTACGAATTGCGCACTAAATCGCGCGGAGGCGCGAAGAACCTAACCCCTAACCCCTTCCCGCGCGGGAAGGGGAACCGGATTTGAGACAACTATTCCGCCACGTCCTATCCCCCTCACCCCCTTTCCCTCGGGAAAGGGGGAGCAGAAAAGAGTGACACGAGAAAAGAACTTCAGAGCAAAAGGACGTCCTCGCCATTTTGCGATTTCACTAGGTGCAGGGTCACCCCTGCCGCGGAAGCGTGAAACCCGCGGAGGGTTTCACATTCAATCAAGTGATTTACCCTTCACCGCGGTGCGCGGCCCCAGGCTTCGATCAGACGCTCGAATGCCTTGCGCAATTCGGGATCTTTCAGCTCCGGCAGCTCGATTGATTTGCGCGCTGCGCGCGGCACTGTGCGTAATTTTGGACGCTCGCGGCGGCTCAATCTTCCCTGCACGAAGCGCAGTTCACGCACGACGTCGTCGCCGATCCGATCGGTCACGCGCGCGAGGATTTGCGATTTCATCAGGTTGAGTTCTTGTATCCACATCGCGCCTGAAACTTTTACAACTGCGGTGTGGAATTTCAGTGAGACGATTTCGGTGCGACGCGCGATCGTTTCGCCGACGATTTCCGGCCACGCTTTCGCGAGCCGCACGATCGCGAAATGACCTTCGCGGTCGATCCGATCGAGCAGCGGCTGCATCGCAGCGCCGATCTGTTCTGGAGCCTTGTGGCGTCGAGTTGGCATGACGGTCCGACGATAGCGCCGCCGCCGTCGCAATGCATACCGACGGTACGCTCGACGGCCTTTTGCGATGGTGAATTTCATTAGTCCAGCTAATTTGATGCCATCGGTCAGTCACAATTATTAATATCGGCGAACATTTACCAAAAGTTATCAACAACCTAATATATGGGTTGTGAACACCTTGTCCTACACTACCTGTAGGGGGTAGGGGCTTGACAGGCTCCACTGACCGCGTGCATATTGGCCCCCACGACGCACTTGACGACACTAGGATTGACGTCGAAGCCGGCTGAGCAGCGACGACATTAGTAGTGAGACGGAAAGTGGGCTTAACGCGTATGTAACCGGGGCGGGGAGGATGCGGTCATGGGTGGGGGAGCGATAGATTTCGAGATGGATTCGAAGGCAAAAATAAGCGACCGGGCCCCTTCCACCAACGGTGCGCCGGTCAATTCTGCGGCGCCGGGGCGCGGCGTCGTGCTCGAGCGATTTTTTACTACCGCGGGCGTCGATCCATTTTCGCAGGTCGAGTGGGATCTCCGCAGCGCTGTCATCTCGGGTGAAGACGGACGCGTGGTCTTCGAGCAGAAGGAGGTCGAAGTTCCGCGCGCGTGGTCGCAGACCGCCACCAACGTCGTCGTCTCGAAATATTTTCGCGGACCGCTCGGCACGCCGCGGCGCGAGAACAGCGTCCGTCAATTGATCTCGCGCGTGGTCGATACCATCAGCGGATGGGGCGACAAGCAGGAATATTTTGCCGACGCCGACGCGCGCGACACCTTCCACGACGAGCTCAAGTACCTGCTGCTCCATCAGAAGGCGTCGTTCAACAGCCCGGTCTATTTCAACGTCGGCATCGAGGTCAAGCCGCAGTGCTCGGCGTGCTTCATTCTCAAGGTCGAAGACAGCATGGATTCGATCCTGAGCTGGTATCGCAACGAGGGCATGATTTTCAAAGGCGGCTCCGGCGCGGGCGTGAACCTGTCGGCGCTGCGCGGAAGCCGCGAGAAACTTTCGGCGGGCGGGACCGCGTCGGGACCGTTGTCGTTCATGAAGGCGGCTGACGCGAGCGCCGGCGTGATCAAGTCGGGCGGCAAGACGCGCCGCGCAGCCAAGATGGTCGTGCTCAACGCCGACCATCCCGACATCGTCGATTTCATCAAGTGCAAAGTCGAAGAGGAGCGCAAGGCGTGGGCGCTGATCGAGGCCGGCTACGACTCCTCGCTCGACGGGCCCGCTTACGGCTCGGTATTTTTCCAGAACGCGAACAATTCCGTGCGCGCCACCGACGGCTTCATGCAGGCGGTGCTCGACGACGCCGATTGGCAGACGCATTTCGTCAAGTCGAGCGAAGTTGCGGAGACACGTCCCGCGCGCAAAGTACTCCACATGATCGCCGAGGCCGCGCACGCATGCGGCGATCCCGGCATGCAATTCGATACCACTATCAACCTCTGGCACACCTGCCCCGCCAGCGGACGCATCAATGCGTCGAATCCGTGCAGCGAGTACATGCATCTTGATAACTCGGCCTGCAATCTCGCGTCGCTCAACCTGATGAAGTTCATCGACGACCGCGGCGAGTTCGACGTGCGCGCATTCCGCCACGCGGTGGACGTACTGATCACGGCGCAGGACATCGTGGTCGATAATTCCTCGTACCCGACCGATGAGATCGCGAAGAACGCCAGCGCGTTCCGCGAGCTCGGCCTTGGCTACGCAAATCTCGGCGCGCTGCTGATGGCGCTCGGGATGCCTTACGACTCCGACCAGGGCCGCAACTACGCCGCCGCGATTACCGCGCTGATGACGGGCGAGGCCTATCTCCAGTCTGCGCGCATCGCGGAGCAGATGGGCCCGTTCGCCGGCTACGCGCCCAATCGCGAGCCGATGCTGAAAGTGATCGAGCGCCACAAGGCCGCCGCATACAAGCTCGATCCGTCGTACGTTCCGCTCGACCTGCTGCGCGCCGCGCGCGACTCCTGGGACGACGCGCTCAAAGTCGGCACCGCGGCCGGCTACCGCAACTCGCAAGCCACCGTGATCGCGCCGACTGGCACGATCGCGTTCATGATGGATTGCGACACCACCGGCATCGAGCCCGACATCGCGCTGATCAAGTACAAGAAGCTGGTCGGCGGCGGGATGCTGAAAATTGTCAACGGCACGGTGCCGCGCGCGCTCAAGCGGCTCGGCTACGACTCGAAGGAAGTACAGGAAATCGTCGAGTACCTGGACGAGAACGAGACGATCGAAGGCGCGCCGCAACTGGCTGACGCGCATCTCGCGGTTTTCGATTGCGCATTCAAGCCGCGCGCCGGCGCCCGCACGATTCACTACAACGGGCACATCAAGATGATGGGCGCGGTGCAGCCGTTCATCTCGGGCGCGATTTCCAAGACCATCAACATGCCCGCGGAAGCGACGGTGGACGAAGTCGCCGAGGCGTACGTCACCGCGTGGAAGCTCGGGCTCAAGGCGGTTGCGATTTACCGCGACGGCTCCAAGCGCACGCAGCCGCTCAACACCGGGAAGACTGAGAAGGCAGTCGAGACTGCAACTGCGGCTGTGATCGCGTCAACTGACGATCGGATGCAGCGGCGCAAGCTGCCCGACGAGCGCAAATCGATCACGCACAAATTCGATATCGCCGGCCACGAAGGCTACATCACGGTCGGCATGTACGAGGACGGCACGCCGGGCGAGATTTTCGTCACGATGTCCAAGCAGGGCTCGACTATCTCGGGCCTGATGGACTCGTTTGCGACCGCGATTTCGTTCGCGCTGCAGTACGGCGTTCCGCTCCAGTTCCTGGTGGACAAATTCTCGCACATGCGCTTCGAGCCGTCGGGCTTCAGCAAGAATCCGCAAATCCCGTACGCCAAGTCGATCGTCGACTACCTGTTCCGCTGGATGGCGTCGAAGTTCCTCGACGAAGAGGCCAAGCGCGAAGTCGGAATCATCGAGTCGGAAAAAACGTTGTCAACAAAATCGGAAGCAGGGCCGGTCGTGATGGCTCCGATAGCCAGTCTGCGCGATGGCAAAGACGGCGGCATTCGGCAAGCTTTCATCAATCAGGCCGACGCACCACCATGCCCGGACTGCGGCAGCATAATGGTGCGCAACGGCGCCTGCTACAAATGCATGAACTGCGGCACCACGAGCGGGTGCTCATAAGGAAAGGAGACCAAGGGTCCCGGAGGATTAGGCGGGGAGGAAATTCGAGCGACTGGCGATGAGGTGGATGCGGAGGGGCAGGTAGGTAGCAGCGCGGCGGCGAAAAAAGTTTCAGCCAGTCTTCGGAGAATAATGGGGATGACGAATTCTCCGGGGCCCACTTAAAACCAGGCGCGATTAGACTCGCGCAGTACAGGATGTGGTGGGGCGGCGGATGTGGTGACGGCGGGGGCTGGGAGCAATCCCAGCCCCCAAATTTCTTCGAGTTCGATGAAGGAGGTCTTGGTCTCATGGCGTCACATATGCTGCGTCGGCGTCACCGCACCCAAGCTGGAATGAAGGTGGTTAAGAAGCGACGGGTGATCCCACGCTGTCCGGAAGGATGTAGTGGTGGTCGAATTTCGGGCAGATGGCTCCGAGACCTGCGCTCCGGCGAAATCGACGTCATAGGCGTTGGCAACTTGCCCGCTCTAGACCCCGGCATGAAATTCGGGAGATGCACCTACTGCGCGTGTGTGTGGATACAACCCGTCGCGGCGATCATGGGCGATCAGGCCCGGATCCTTGGGTTCATGGCGAACATGATTCATGGCGCAGGCTGGCATCCCGTGTCGGCGGAACATTTGCCGCAAACCTCGCGCTGATCTGTTCTGTTGCCCGTACCAACGGAATTCGAAGATCAGCTGGCAATCTGAAGCCGCATCCTGCCGCGCGCGGCCTTCCTCTTCTCTTGGATGCGGATGTTCACGTCGCAGCCGAGTCGAGTCAGGAGTCCGCAGAGCCGCTCGATCGAAAATTTTTCCAGACGGCCTCGAACGATCGCTGATACCTTCGGTTGATCGATTCCAAGAACCGCGGCTGCTTTGACCTGGCTGAGTCCGCGCCGCTTGATGATCTGGCTAATCTTGATCGCGAGATTCGCCTTGATCTCGAGTTCATCCGCATCGGGAAGCCCGAGATCGCGAAAGACATTTCCGCTACTCACTTCGTAGTCGATAGATTTAGTCATCGGCTCGCCTTTTCGTGAACCCTGAGGGCATGCAACTCCTTCGCGCGCCTCAATCGTTCCTCTATCAAACGGATATGCTGTTTGGGCGTCGCGATACCCGATTTGGATTTCTTTTGAAATGCATGGAGAACGTAAATCGCGTCAGCAAACTTCACGGTGTAAACCGCTCGATACGTATCGCCGTCATAATCCTCGACAATCTCGATCAAGCTGGCGCCGCCGAAACCCTTCATCGGTTTCGCGTCGGGATGTTTTCCGCCGCTCTGCGCAACTTTGAGCGCGAATCCCAGATGCGCCTGTGCGGTTCGAGGAAACTTTTTCAGGTCGTCTTTGCTGCTTCGAACCCACACAACCGGCTTGAGCGGTTCCGGTTCTCCAAGCGCCACGCGCTTAAGTATATGCCCTTATGAGCATAATGTCGATGATAGGGCGTGGGGCGGGCAATCAGGATGGGAATTTGTTCAGGCGGTAGGGGACCTGGTCCAGGATTGAGAAACCGATCGTGCGAGTCGGGCGGTGGCCGAGCAGATGCTCGTTGCGATCCAGGAATTCGTTCAGCGCGCGCTTGACGTAATAATTCTTGCTGTGCCCGGTTTCGAGCGCGAGGTTTTCGAGCCGCCGCTTCGCTTCCTTCTTCGTCATTTGAGCGCCGAGCATAGTGCGGGATCGTTCGAGTGCGAAGTTCTGAAAGGCTGCTTTTGTGGATAAACCGGCATTTCTGTGGATAAACGAAATGCACGAATTTCTGGCGAATCTCAGATGCTCGGCGCCAACGTTTCTTTTGCCGATGCTCTCTCGATCGTGTTAGGTTCCTGCGATGCCTAAGTCTCTCAGTCTCGCCCTTTCTCAAATTGCGCTGCCCGACACCGACGACCGCGAAGTGCGGCTCGGCTCTTTGTGGGAAAGTACTCCCGCCGTTGTCGTATTCCTGCGCCATTACGGTTGAATCTTTTGCCGCGAGCATGTTGCGCAGTTGCGCGACCATGAAAAAGAATTCCGGGCCAAGGGTGCCAACCTCGCCGCTATCGGTCTTGGCGACGCCGGCTACGCCCGCCTCTTTCGCGAGGAGACCGGGATCACGTTTCCGCTGCTGGTCGATGCGAATCGGCTCGCGTATCGCGCGGCCGGCCTCAAGGCGGCGAACCTGCTGCATCTGCTTCGACGCGACAACGCAAAGGCTCGGACGCGCGCGACGGCCGCCGGCCATCGACAGCATCGCCTGGGCGCGAATCCCTTTCAGCTCGGCGGCAGTTTCGTTTTCGGTCCCGGCAACGTCGATCTATATGCGCACGTGAGCGAGACCTTCGGCGACAGCGCCTCGCCGAGCGCGCTCCTTGCTGCTCTTGCTTAGCCGACCACGATTCAAGACTCATTTCGCTTGCTACGCGCGTAAATTGCGGTCAACGGAGCCAACGCTCAGAATGGTTCCTCGCGTAACTCGCCGCCGGTAGCGTTAATCGCGCGCGCTTACTAATTAGAGAGCGTCGGCTCCTTTCTCCCCCGAGAGAGTCGAAGGCACGCGTGGCCAGATGCCCTCATGGTGAAGCAGCGCGTGCCTCTTTTTTGGTCGCGCTTCAGCTCAAAAACAAGGCGAGGACCTCAGCGTGCAGGTGCCGACATATTGCTCGCCGAGTGAGCCTACTCCCTGAACAGAGAGCTTTTTGCCCTTTATCTTTCCGTTTAACGAGAACGCCTCAGTGCTGTCTGAGCACTCGAAGCTGCTCGGAGATTTGTCGAATGACGAGCCCTCTGCATTGCACGCGCAGCCAAAGTCGGTGGGGCCAAGAGCGCCATCGAAGTACTGTGATACGCCCCCGACACCAAACTCCAGGCAATTCGAAAACGGTGGATAATCATTATCGTTGAAGTTGCAATCGTAAGACTTGCCCACCAGCTTGAATTGGCAATTCCCCCCCGCCTCGGCGGAAGACCAATTGGCCAGCAAGACCGTCAGCGCAGATAACACCAAGACCGTTAGAAACATAACCGATCGCTTCATTTTTGAAATCCTCCCCACGCGCGGTATGACATTCCTACAGCCCTAGGTCAAATCGAACGTCCACAGCTGATCCCATTTCGATCGCGATTGCTTGACAGTCGGTGCGCGCGCTATCCATGCATGCGAGGCAACCGGCAAGGAGCGCGCATCGCGATGAAATGGCCCGCAGGATTCGAACCTGACAACTCATCTGTGTACGCGCGCAATGAGATTGCGATTGCCGCACCGCCCGATCGCGTCTGGCGATGGCTCATTCGCGCCGCCCGATGGCCCGAGTGGTACAGCAACAGCGCCAACGTTAATTTTCTTCGCGGTAATCCGCCTGACCTGGCGCTCGACACTGAATTCAAGTGGAAGACCTTTGGCGCGACCGTCACCAGCCGCGTGATCGTTTTCGAACCGTCACATGAACTCGGATGGGACGCGCGCGGCGTGCTGAGCGCCTATCATGGCTGGCTTATCGAGCCTGACGGCGCTGCTGGATGCCGCGTCATCACCGAGGAATGCCAGAACGGTATCGTGCCGAAACTCGCGTGGTGGTATTTGCGCCCGATGCTCGAGCGCGGTCATCAGAACTGGGTCGAGAGCCTCAAGCGCGTCGCCGAAGGTGGAGAGCCGTCTTAGCTATTCGTCCGCCAGGATCACCTCGAACGCCGCAGTATTGTCGCGAACCATTCCCATCGACATTAGAAACTGCCCCATCCGCAGCATCGGCGCGACGTACCAGTATTTGCGCATCGTCAGCGCGTTGACCTTGTCGCGTTCATCCTTGTCGGTGATCGCGCGCACGTTGCCGTTGAAGACTTCGTTGCCGACGCGAAGCGAAATCGCGGGACGCGCCTTCACGTTGCGCACCCAACTGCGCGCGGCATTTGCCGAGATCAGGTACAAGCCGTCCTTGTCCACCAGGTACCAGATAGTCACGTCGTAGGGCCGCCCGCTTTTGCGTCCATAATGCGTCAGGCTCAGCGTCTGCCGGTCGCCGACCTTGCGTAGCCGTTCCAAAGATTTCGATGCCATCGTCATGTACCTCGACGCGACAGCTACGCGCGCGGTCGGCTACTCGGTAATCGTTTCCATCACTTGGCCGCTCGCGCCGTCAACGATATTGACCTCGACCGGCGACGAAACGTTGTTGTCTTTCTTGGCGCTATCGATTCCCGCTTTCAGATCAGTCAGGAACTTGGTCTTCGCAAATGGAGGCATCTGGTCCATCGGGAAGTGATCCATAAGGACCTTGGCCTTGAGCTTGTCGGGCCACTCGACGGAGGTGACCTTCGGTCCCGCTATCGGCAGGCCGCGCACCATCGTTTCGACCGCGTCATGAAAATCGGCTGCACTCGGCGATGCCGCCGCTGCTGGTGACGCCGATGATTTCGCCGCCATCGCCGCTGACGACGCCGGTGAACTCGACGACGCCGGACTCTTCGCCGCGATCGCTGCGGCTGGAGTGCTCGGGATCTTCGCCGCCGCCGAAGTCGCCGCCGACGCGGCTTGCATCGACGCACTCGCGCCCGGCGCCGGCGCGCCGCTCAGTTTCGCGATCAGCGTCTTCACTTGCTCGCGCGCAGTGTCGTCCGGCGCGAGCGTGAGCGCCTTGTTCAGCGTCGTCGCCGCGTCGTCCGGCTTGTTCATCTGCGCGTACGCGATTCCCATGTTGTAGTACGCCTGGAAAAATCCGGGCTTGCTGGCGACCGCCTTCTTGTATTGCACCACTGCCTGGTCGGCGTTGCCGGTGTAGAGGTACATCGTTCCGAGGTCGGTGCGAACTTCCGGATCGTCCGGCTTCTTTTTGAGGTAATGCTCGTAGGCGGCGATCGCTTCGTCGTAATGCTGCTTGTCGTAATCGATATCGCCGATACCGCGGAGCGCGTCGAGGTTGTCGGGCTCCAACTTCAGCACATGGCCGTAAGCTTCCTCGGCCTTGCCGTAGTAGGTTTGATCGAACATCGCCGCGCGCATCGCGACCGCGCCGAATTTGTTCCACGCCGTGACGTCCTTCGGTTTCGCGATCGCATCTCGCTCGATCTTATCGACAAAGCTGCGCGCCTCGGTCGGCAGTTCGATCGTCGGATGTCCCGGCGGCAGGCCGCCGCTCTGATTTCCTCCCGCCGCCGGATTCGCGGTGACATTCTGTTCCGGTGCTGCATTTGCCATCGTGCCAGGACCCTGGCCTGAAGCCTCAGCGCTTGGCGCAACGGCCGGCGGCGGCGCGTTGGCAACTTGCTCGCGCACCACTTCCGGCGTCTTCATCATGATCCACGCCGCTACGCCCAGGCCCACCAGCGTGATCGTGACGAACACCAACACGAACGCCGTCGTGATCGTATTGCGCCCGCCGCGTGCTCTGCCCGTCGCGGTACCCGATTCCCCTGCGCCCGACGCTGCGAGGTCGAGCGCGCGGCCGCACTCGACGCAGAATTTCGCTCCCGCCAGCAGTGGCGCACCGCATTGAGGACAAAATCGCATGGCAGATTCCTACATGAGCGCTTCGATGGAGCGCAACACGCCCCGGCGGGCGGTGTCCTGATTTCGAAATCATCTCGGTGGGTCCAAAGTGGCGCAACTACCATGAGTCGGAGCTAATGGTTTTGTAGTGGGGCGGGCCGCCGTGCCCGCCATCGATGCGCGGGCGTCCCCGCCCACGCTTACCGACGAATGACTCACCTGACTTCTAGAGCACTTCGACCGAGGAGAGGGCGGGCACGGCGGCCTGCCCCACTGAAACCAGGACAATTCACATCCCCGGATTTGAGGTTCCCGCTTTCCAGCCTCCTGATGTATAGTCCGGCCGAAGTCCACTCTAGCGAGGCAACCACGATGCATCTCTACGATTCACTCGGACCCAATCCGCGCGCGACGCGAATGTTCCTTCTGGAAAAGGGAATTACCATCCCGACCAAGACCGTCGATCTGTTGGGCGCGGAAAATCGCAAGCCGCCTTACACCGATCGCAATCCCGGCGGCCAGCTTCCAGCGCTCGAGCTCGACAACGGAAAATGTATCGGCGAGACCGTCGCGATTTGGGAATATCTCGAAGAGAAACATCCGACGCCTGCGCTGATCGGCACCACCGCCGAGGAACGCGCCGAGACCCGTCAATGGCAGCGGCGTGTCGAGCTGCAAATAACCGAGATTCTCTACAATGCGTTCCGCTACTCCGAGGGCGCGCAGCTTTTCAAAGAGCGGATGCGCATCCTGCCCGAGGCGGCGCCGGGGATGAAGGCGATCGTGCAGGACAAGCTCAAGTGGCTCGACCAGCTGCTCGAAGGCAAGCAGTACATCGCGGGCGATCGCTTCACCGTCGCCGACATCATTCTGTATTGCGCGCTCGATTTCGGCGGCAGCGTCAAACAGCCGCTCGACCCGTCGCTGAAGAACCTCAACGCGTGGTTCAAGCGCGTCGATTCACGGCCCAGCGCCAAGTCGAGCCTGCATCCCGCGGCCGCGCAAGTCGGGATGAAGGGTTAGCGCGCCGAGTCTCGCTCTGCGATGCCCGGAGATATCGAACAGGTAACCGCGCAACTGACCGCGCTGGTGCGCGCGAAGACTGGTGACGCTCGCGCTCGTGCGCATTCGCTCGACACGCTGCCGGGCCATGCCGGCTTCAGCTACAGCTTCATCCTCGAGCGCAGCGACCCCGGCGCGAAGCCGGCCGGAAAATATGTCGTCCGCATCGCGCCGCCGGGCGTGAAGATCTCCGGCCCTGCCGACATCGTGCGGCAGGCGCGCGTGATGCAGTCGCTCGCCGACACGCCCGTCGCAGTGCCGCCGATCATCTGGTACGGCGACGAGCCCGAGTTCTTCGATCGGCCGTACTTCGTCGGCGGGTTCATCGAGGGATTCAAGCTCAGCGAATCGACGCTGCCGCTCGCGCAGTTGAAACGGTTGGCGCGCAAGGGAATCGCGACGATGGCGGCGCTGCACAACGTTCCGTGGGAGCCGCGCCGCGACGCGTGGGGCGAGCCGTTCGCGCTCAGCGAGGAACTCAAGCGCCTCGACTACCTGCTCGACCGCCCGACACTCGACCCCGCAGTCGTCGCGCGCGCACCGGAACTTCGCGAGCGCCTGCGCTCGAGCCTCCCCGCCGGCACGCGCATCGGATGCGTCCACGGCGACTTCCAATGGTCGAACGTGCTGTTCAACGAGGAACGCGTCGTCGCGCTGATCGATTGGGAAATCTCACTGGTCGGCGCAACCCTGCTCGACCTCGGCTGGATTTGCTTTTTTTCAGACCCCGGAAGCTGGGTCACCACTGATCCGGCCCGCGGCTCGTTGCTGAACGCCGACGAAATCGTGGACGCATACGCCGAGTCCGCCGGCTTCCCAGTTTCGATTCCCGAAGTCCGATGGTTCCGCGCCTTCGCCGGCTACCGTTTCGGCGTAATCACCTGCTTCAACCTGATGCTCCACCGCCGCGGCAAACGCCCCGATCCGTTGTGGGAAGAGACCGCATTGTCGGCGCCGCGAATGTTCGAGTACGGCCTCGAGCTGCTCGGCTGACCATCCGCTCTCTCCCAGCACGAAGCCGTTGGATTAGAGCGGACCCAACGTCCAAATCCAAACCTCTCCTTGTCCTAGTCCGAGAGGTTAGGATGAAACTAGGCGTTGCGCTTGAGCGCTTCGGCCCAGACCGTTTTCAGCAGCTCGCGGAGATCTTCGAGGGAGCCGTTGTTTTCGATCACGAGAGTCGCGTGCTTTGAGCGCTCCTCGTCTGATAATTGGGCGCGGATGCGCGCCTCGGTCTCAGCCGGTTTCAATCCGCGCTGGCTTTCGATTCGAGTGACGACTTGCTCGCGCGATGCGCGTACCAGCCAGATTTCGTCGAACAGCGGTTGCCAGTTTGCTTCGATCAAAATCGCGGCTTCGACCACGATCGGAAGTTTCGCTCCGCTCGCGCGCAATTCGGCGACGTTGCGACCGATGCTCTCGCGGGTCGCGGGCCATACGATCGACGTCAGCTGATTCAGCCGCTCGGGATTTCCAAACACGATCGTACCGAGTTTTTTGCGATCGATTGTGCGATCGGGAGCAACCACCTCCGCGCCGAACGCGGCGATGACGGCGTCGTAGGCGGGGCCGCCGGGCGCGTAAGTGGTGTGCGCGACTTTGTCGGCGTCGAGAATCGGCGCGCCGAACTCGCCGAGAATCTGCGCGACGGTGCTTTTGCCCGAACCGATTCCGCCAGTGAGACCAATTGTAAGCATTTGTGAGATCTCTAACCCGCGGCTTCCCGGCTCCACGCCTGGATATTGTAGAGGTAGCTGAAGAAGCCGCCGCGAGCCAGCAACTCGTCGAACGATCCGTGCTCGACGATCACGCCGTCGCGCAGCACCAGGATTCGATCGGCGTTCTGAATCGTCGAGAGCCGGTGCGCGATGACCAGCGTCGTCCGCCCGCGCATCGCCTCGCGCACCGCCGCCAGCACCATCGATTCGGTTTCGGCGTCGAGCGCGCTGGTCGGCTCGTCCATGATCAGAATCGGCGCGTCCTTCAGCAGTGCGCGCGCGATCGTCACGCGCTGCGCCTCGCCTTCGGAAAGACTGTGACCGCCCTGCCCCATCACTTCGTCGAGTCCGGCCGGCAGCTTGGCGAGCACTGGATCGAGGCGCGCCATCTTGATCGCGCTGCAGGACTTTCGCGTCGTCAACCGCGGGCTTTCCGAACGCGACGTTGACGCGCATCGTGTCGCCGAGCACGAGCGGCGGCTGCAGGACCATCGCGATGTTTCCGCGAACCGAATCGAGCGTGAGGTAGCGCGTGTCGTTGCCGTCAATCTTGATCGCGCCCGTCCTGCGGTTCGTAAAAGCGCGCGAGCAAGCTGGCCATCGTGGTTTTTCCGGAGCCGCTTGGACCGACGATCGCGATCGTCTCGCCGGGCGACGCCTTGAAGCTGACGCCCTTGAGCACGGTGCGGCCGGGTTCGTAGCCGAATACTACGTTGTCGAATTCTATTTCGCCGCGCGCGCGGCCGAGCGCCTGCGCGCCCGCGCGATCCTTGATTTCGGGATCGATCGCGAGCAACTCGAGGCATCGGCGAAGCCCCGCCTTGGCGCCTTCGATCTGTCCGTAGGTTTGCGAGATCTGATTCACCGGCGCGTAGAGCGAGGCGAGGTAAGTGGTGAAGACGATGAGGTCGCCGATGGTGAGGCGGCCGTCGAGAACGTGCTGCGCGCCGAGGTAAATCACGAGCGCGGTGCCGCACGCGATCAACACGCCGACCGCGCCGGCGTAGAGCGTTTGCAAAGTGTAGAGGCGCAGCGTCGCGTCGAGGCTCGCGCTGCTCGACTCGACGAACTCGCGGTACGACTCGCCCTCGCGCGTGAAAGCCTGCACGACGTGAATCGCGGCGAGCGCGCTCTGCGCGACGGTGTAGAGGCGGCTCTCCTTGATGCGCGCGCCGCCGGCGATCGCGTCGATGCGGCCGCTGATCGACATGATCAACAGAATCAGCAGCGGGATGATCGCGAGCGCGACCAGTGTCAGCGTCGCGTCCATCCTGATCATCACGACGAACATCCCGCCGAGCAGAATCAGCGACGACAGCACCGGAAAAAATCCGTTCATCGCGATCGTTTGAATCGAGTAGGTGTCGTAGGTGATGCGCACCATCAGGTCGCCGACTTCGCGGCGGCGATGGAACGAGAGCGAGAGGCGCTGCAGGTGATCGAACAGGCGCGCGCGCAACTCGTTGACCATGCGCTGGCCGATCGAGATGGTGACGTAGTTCGTCATGACGTTGAGCAGGCCGAGCAGCGCGTACAGGATGACGAGGCTGACGCATGCGGCGATGAGAAGCTCGGCGCGCGGCATCGGGGGAATCCAGGAGCTGACGAGCGGCACGCCGCGCAGCACGTTGTCGATCACGATTTTGAGCGGCCACGGCTTGAGCACTTCGGTCGCGGCGGCGAGCAGCACGCCGGCGATCGCGATCGCAAGACGGCCGAGATGCGGGCGCATCCGGCGAATAGCGTGACCGTAGAGTTCCAGCGTGGTCATCAGGTTTCGTCTTCGGCGCGCTTCGCGACTGAGATTCCAAGCGAGGCGGCTACTTCCGCGGCGGAGGCTTTGATGATCGCGGGAATGCGTCGAGCGCGAGTGATCGCGAATACCCCCACTGCGAGAGCGGCGAATGCTACGCCGACGATTGCGGCGCCGAAGCGAGAAGGCTGCCGCCAACAAAATGAATGTCATTGCCGCGGCGATCAGCGCAAGTCGCGGTGCGGTTCGGACGCGCCAGAGCAGCGCGATGCTGGCGTCGGTGCGCAACGCGTTTATCGGCACGCGAATCATCGGCGGAACGACGATCTCGAGATCGTAAGACTGGAAGCCGTCGGTCTCGGCGACTGCGACGCCGCGGTGCACGAGTGCGTCGCGGATGGCGGCGAGGATCGTCGCGGAATCGATCTTTGCGGCGCCTTCGGGCGCAACGAATTCGATCTGGCCGTGTAAGTTCGAGCAGGACCATTGTGATCTGCCTGGATCTGGCGGGTTCGAATTGCCATTTGACGCATTCGCGCGCGAAGCTGCGAACGGCGGGGCCGAGCAAGTTCGCGATCCAGAGATAGATTCGCGCGATTGGGCCGGAATATTTCTGCGCGGCAACGGCGCGGATGCGGCGCTCGCTGCCGCAACCAATATCGAGAGCGCGATTCCGACGCTCGCCGAGCACTCCCAGCATACGACTGACGCCGCCGAGGATCAGAAAAATCAGCGACAGTGCGATCCATTGGATGGTCAGCGGCAATTCGGCGTACGAGTTGCCGGCGGAGTACACGGTCTGGAAGAGGCCGCGGCCGAATTCGCCGTAATAAACGCGCGCGCCTCCGAAGAGCGAGCCGATCCATGATGGCCCGGCGTACATTCCGTCCTGGTCCGCAGTGCGCAGCGGATATTTGCGGAACAGCAGGCCTTCGCCGTTGCCGTAGCCGCGTTGCTGGCGGAGATAAGCCGCAAGCGTCGCGCGGCGCTCGTGAATCACGACGGCTCCGGGAGCATACGCGAGCGTTTCATTCGACGCAGCGAGACGCCATGAAAGATCCACGTCGTCGCCGGCGCTGGTGAACATCGGATCGAAGCCGCCGACCTTCTGCAACGCGGCCTTTGTGATCGCCATGTTGCATCCGCACAGTTGCGCGAGGCGATCGTCGCCGGCACGCACCTCGCGCGGCAATCCCGGCGCGGCCGCCATCGCGGCGCGCGCGAGCGATCGCGAGTCGGGCGCGAAATTCGGGCCGGCTGCGGCGGCGGCGTCGCGGCGCTTGATCGTTTCGATCAGATGATACAGCCAGTCGCGATCGGCGCGCGCGTCGGCGTCGATGAACGCGACGATTTCGCTTCCTGGACGCGGCTTCGACGCCGGCGTTGCGCGCCGCGGCGAGACCGCTGTGCTCGACGCGAATCGTGCGGACCCTTTCGACTGGCTTGGCGATTTCGGAGGTCGAATCGGTCGAGCCGTCATCGACGACGATCGTTTCGTAGTCCGGATAGTTGAGATCGCGAAGCGATGAGAGACATTCGCCGAGCGTCGAGGCCGCGTTGTAGGCGGCGACCACCACGGTCGCTTTGGGAGCGGCCGTGAGCGGAGGCGGCAGATCTTCGCTGAAGACTTTGCCGACCGCGTCGAAGGCGAGTTTCGGCGAGCGATCGCGGCGCGTCAGTCCGAATGCCCAGTCGGTAATCTCGGCGCCGCCGGTGTGCCATTCGTCGGTGAACGCGAACACGATGAAGCCGGACAGTCCGAGCTCGAACGCGGCGCGGCATTGCCATGAAAGGAGTTCGGCCTGATGTTCCTCGCCCTCGCGAATCGTATCCATGCCGGTTTCGCTGAGCACCAGCGGCAGCTCGCCGGCTTGTCCCATCAGATGCGTCAGGTAGCGGCGGAAGTCTTCTTCGCGATGGAGATAAACGTTGAACGAAATGAAATCGAGAAAACTCAGATCGAGATATTCGGCCGACGGATAATTCGAATAGGTGAAGAGCGCGCCGGGATCGATCTGTTTGCCGAGATCGCGGAGCTCGGCGAGAAAGTTGCTGACGGCGCGCGGCCCGTGCCAGCGCACGATGTCCGAGCGAATCTCGTTGCCGATGCTGTAGGCGGCGATGGTCTCGCCGAATTGGCGCGTGTCGAGAACCGTCTTGCGGATCGCGTCGCGGATTTCGCGCATCATGTCGGCTGAATCGAGGAACGCCATGTGGAACGGCCACGGGATGCCGAGCATCATGCGCAGTCCGGCCTTCTGCGCCTCCTCGACCATCCACGGCGGAGGCGGAACGTAGAGGCGAATGACGTTGGCGCCGAGGCTCTTCATCAACGCGAAGTCGGCGGCGGCGCGCTCGGGCTCGGGATATCGTTCGCCGCGCGAATTCGGAGCAAACGGGCCGTACGAAACGCCGCGAAGGTAGAATTTTTGCGCGCCGTCGAGGAGATATTTTCCGTGCGATACCAGCCGAGCCATGAACGATGAGCTAATCGTAAAGCGGATGGGCGCGCAACGCGCGTGCTGGTCGCACACTTGACATCGCGCAAGTCGCGCCCTGACAATCGATTTGTGAAGCGCAAATTCGGCGGCGGCGCAATCCTGTAACTGACGTGGCGCGACACGCTCCCAGCTGGCTCGAGAGCAAGACGCTCGACCTTGAAAACCGGGCATCGAAGCACACGACCGCGCTGCGCGTCTGGCACATCCTGAATCACGCGGTCGAAGCCTTCATCAACAACAACGATCTGCTGCGCGCGTCGGCGCTGACGTTCACGGTCGCGCTGTCGATCGTGCCGATTCTCGCGCTCGCGTTTTCCGCGGTTAAGGGATTCGGCGGCGCCGAGCGATTGCAGTCCGCTGGTCGAGCAATACCTGGGACTGGCGCATCGGGTTCGCAGTTGATGGGCTACGTCGAGAACGTAAACGCGGCGGCGCTGGGTTCGGCGGGCGGCGCGTTTTTGCTGATCACCGTGATTTCCACGATGGGCACGGTCGAGCAGGCGCTCAACACGATCTTCAACGTGCCGCAGAGCCGCAGTTATTTTCGCAAGTTCTCCGACTACCTGAGCGTGCTGTTTACGGTTGCCGTTCCTGATCGTCGCGGCGCTCGGCGTGACCGCGGTTTTCTCGGTGCGGATTTCCGAATTTCCATTCGTCACGCAACTGCTGCCGTACCTTTTCGTGTGGGCCGGATTCTTTTTCCTGTTCGTCTTTTTTCCGTACACCAAAGTCAGATACGGTCCCGCGCTGATCGGATCGTTCGTGACCGCGGTGCTTTTTCAGCTCGCGCAGTGGGGCTACGTGCGCTTCCAGGTGGGCGTCGCCAACTATCGGGCGATCTACGGCGCGATGGCGACGCTGCCGATTTTCCTGGTCTGGATCTATATCGCGTGGTCGGTGATCCTGTTCGGCGCCGAGCTGACCGCGTCGATGCAGCGCGGCGACATCCCGCCGATGCTGGGTCCGATGTCGCCGGATTTTCTGTATTCGGCGACGATGCACATCCTGATTCGGCTGGCGGATCGCGCCTATCGCGGCGGCGACGACATCACGTCGTGGACGCTCTCGCGACGAGCTCTTCGTTGCCGGAAGCCACGCTTACGCCGATTCTCGACGGGCTGAAAGCGGGCGGCTTTGTGATCGAAGCCGACCCGAGTAAGCGGTGCGCTGAACCAGGGACTATTCCTCGCGCGCCAGTCTTCGACGATCGTGCTGGCGGACGCGATCAAGTCCGTGGACTTCGATCAAAGGCGCCAGCGACGGCGATCCGCGCGTCAACCGCGTGCTGGCGAAGATGGGCGCGGTGCGCAACGAGCTGCTCAAAACGATTACGCTCGAAGACATCCGATCGCCGGAAGCGAAGGCGGTCGATGCAGGAAACGGCGGCGATCGAGAACAAAGCCAACTCGCGAAACTTAAGCAACGATGAAGAGATGGAAAAAATCGAACCGCGCAGCAGCTTCGTGAACGTCAACGGCATCCGGCTGCATACGCTGGACTGGGGCGGTGACGGCGCGCCGATTGTGATTCTGCATGCGACCGGATTTCTCGGGCGCATCTACCGGCCGCTTGCAGAGCGGCTGCGCGCGATCGGTCATGTTTACAGCTACGACCAGCGCGGGCATGGCGACAGTTCGGCGGCGGCCGATGGCGAATACACATGGGACGCGACGATGCGCGATCTCGAAGGGTTCATAACTGCGATGGGCTGGTCGGGCATCAGGGCGGTCGGACATTCCGCGGGTGCGACGGCGATCGGATCGCTCGCGAGCGAGCGGCCGGACCTGATCGCGCGCGCGGTGCTGCTCGAGCCGGTGATTTTCGAGTCGCCGGACGCGCCGGAACTTGGATGGCGCAATCCGTTTATCGAGCGGACGCTGAAGCGCAGGCGAATCTTCGACAGCGTCGAGGCGATGTACGCGAACTTCGAGCAACAAGCCGCCGTACAACACCTGGCGCAAGGCACATTCTGCGCGACTATTGCGAGTTCGGCACGCGTGCGACGCGCGATGGCAAGCGCGAACTGAAGTGCGCGCCAGAGGTCGAGGCGAAATTCTACGAGACGGCGCACGACTTCGACGGGCTCGGCGCGGATTCTCCGCTGCACATCGCCGCTGCTGGTGCTTTTCGGCGCGCGCGGCGATTCGCTCGGCGCGTCGTTGTCGGGAAAGGTCGCGCGGCAGATCAAGAATGGCCGGGTGATCGATGTGGAGGACGCGGGGCATTTTCTGCCGATGGAGAAGCCGGAGTACGCGGCGGATCGGGCGATCGAATTCCTGAAGTAAGTGACCGCGCTACGGATTAGCCGAAGCAACCTAGACCCCTAACCCCTTCCCGAGCGGGAAGGGGAACCGAGATTATTGAGAGTAGCCTCTTCCCGAGTGGGCAGGGCGAACCAGATTATTGAGAGTAGCCTCTTCCCGAGCGGGAAGGGGAACCAGATAGATTTCCTAGCGAGCGTCTATCGCTGATTAGTCAGTCAGGACGGACTGAGTAATGCTCGCGCTTCGGAAGTATATATTCCTGGACGGTCATAGAGTATCAGCGGCGGCTCGATAGCTACTTCGATTCCGCCGCTGACGCGGGCCTCGACTCAACATGACCGATGCGGGCATCGCGATTTGCGGATGAACGAAGCGGATGCGCTTTGGTTCGAGTTGCTTCGAGCGCATCGCGGAGATCAATTCGGCGCTTCTGCGTGCGGTGAATACGAATGCGACGCGGCCGCGAGTGCGGGCGTACCGGCGCGCCGCCGCAACGAAATCCGTCAAGACAGTATTGCCTTCAGCGCGTGCGACTCGGCGGCCGTGGTTGGGACTCTCGCGACCAGATGCGGCTGCGCGATAAGGCGGGTTCGCAACGACCAGATCGAAGCTCGCGGGCTCGATGCCTGCGATTTTTTTCTGCCGAAGGTCGGCACACACCGCGTGCACCGATTTTAATCCGTTGATCGCGGCGCTACGCTGAATCATCTCGGCCATCGAAGGCTGAATTTCGATCGCGACGACTTCGCGCGGCCGATACAGAGTGACACATCATGATCGATACGACGCCGCATCCTGCGCCGAGTTCGAGCACTCGATCGCGCGTACTCGCGCGCGCAAAGCGGCCGAGCAAAATCGCCTCGACCGAAAAGCGGTAGCCGTGCTTTGGCTGGATCAGCGTGATAGAACCGTCGAGGATCGTATCGCGAGTTTCGTTTTCGTTGAACTGTATTCGCAGTCATGAATGCCGCCGAAAAAGGAGAACTCTACGCGCGTATCTTTCGCAAGGTTGGCGTGTATCTCGGCAAAGGCGAAATTCCGCGCGCGCTCAAAGAGCTGGACGAGGGTATGAAAATCGCCGAACGCAACGGCGATAGCAAGATGGCGGCGCGCTTCGCGAATGAAATCGCGAACGATCTCGAAGACTGCAGAACCCACGAAATAGCCGCTTTTTGCCTGAAATTTCGACGTTTCAGCGCGAGCGTCGCTTGACGCATTCGAGTTCGTACTTACCTTGAAATTGTGGGACGCGAGGCGAGTTCGAGACGTAAGGACAGATAGAGCCTTCCTCGCGCCGAGCGGCCCCGAAATAAAAAATCACGCCGGAGAATTACGGCAGGAGGATTCTTCAGATGGAAGTGCGGATGAACGGCTTTACGCCAAATGACTCATTGCTTCGGCACTGGAACGTGCTTGTGGAACGAGCTCGAACCCGCGCGCAAGCAGGCGCCGGCGGCTGACGTGGTCGAAGATGCGGACACTTATCATTTCTACTTCGAGATGGCCGGTATCAACAGCGAATCGGTCGATGTGCGCGTCGAGGACGGCAATCTGATCGTCGAGGCGGAGCGCAAACGGCCCGAGTGGGCGAAGGACGCTGAAGTCCATCTGTCCGAGCGGACATACGGCACGATGCGTCGCGCGTTCGCGATGCCCGAAGACGCCAGCCACGAGAATATCAAGGCGGCCTATAAGGACGGAGTGCTGCACGTGACGCTGCCGAAGCGGCCTGAGAGCAAACCGTTCAAGATCAAAGTCGAGTTCGACAACTAGGCGGCTACTGGAAGTTTCCGGCAGCGGCCGGGGGAGCGCAGGCGCCGGCAGTTAACGCTGCCGGCGTCGTCGGTGCAGCGCGGGAAGAATAATCGCCTGCGCGGCGGGCGGCAGGGGTGACCCCTGCACCCAGTGAGAAGCGCAAAGTTGCGCGCGGCGCGCTACTTTGCTCTCAGGGGCGATGGGCAATCGAGTGCGTAACCCAGGGAAGGGATTTACGGGGGAATGCAAATGCTATTTCTGATTGTCATAGTGGCTATCGTTGTGTGGGTAGTCTTTGCCTATAACCGATTAGTCAGTCTGCGCAATCAAGTAGATAATGCGTGGCGGCAAATAGATATACAGTTAAAACGCCGTCATGACCTGATTCCGAATCTGGTCGAAGCCGTAAAAGGCTATATGCAGTTCGAACGCGACACGCTTACGCAGGTGGTCGAGGCGCGCGCCAAGGCGGTCAGCGCGCCGGATCAGGTCTCGCGGATGGCGGCGGAGACTCAGATCACGACCGGGTTGGGCAAGCTGCTGGCGGTGATGGAGAATTACCCGCAGCTAAAGGCCGACGAGAATGTGCTCAAACTGCAGGAAGAGCTCACGACTACGGAAAATCAAATCGCATACGCGCGACAGGCGTATAACGACGTCGTGCTCGAGCTGAACACGCGCATCGAGACTTTCCCGACCAATCTCATTGCCAGCAATTTTGGTTTCAAGTCCGCCGAATATTTCAAAGGCGCGCCCGAAGAGCAGGCAGTTCCCAAGGTTGATCTGTCGATGAGCGCGCCGCGGGCCTGAGCATCCCCGGCCAGGACGCGCGATGGCAGCGAGCAATTTCAGGGCGCTCGAAGCGACTAATCGGCGCGAGACTGCGGTGCTGGTGGTCGCATTCATGTTGCTACTGGGAGCGCTTGGGCTTGGACTTGATATTGCGGCGCGCGACGTTGCAATCGTTGACGGACACTTCGTCGGATTCCCGGTACTGACTATTGCGGCGCTGGTTTTCGCCGGCGTGCAATCGATGGTGTCGTATTACAGTGGGGCGTCGCTGGTCCTGCTGTCGGTCCACGCCATCCCGCTCACGCCCTACACGAATCAGCATCAGATTTTGCTCGACGTGATCAATGAAATGGCGACGGCGGCGCGGATGCCGGTGCCGAAGGTTTATTTGATCGACGACCCGTCGCCCAATGCATTCGCGACCGGACGCGACCCAGCGCATTCGGTGATCTGCGTCACGCAAGGCCTGGTCGAGGAGATGGACCGCGAAGAGTTGCAAGGCGTGATCGGGCACGAGATGTCGCACGTCGCGGATTACGACATCCGCACGATGATGATGATCGCGGTGATGGTCGGCGGAATCGCGATGCTGTCGGATTTTGTGTACCGCTGGATGTTTTTCGGCGGCTTCGGCGGGCGCGGGCGAAGCAGTGACAATCGCGATAACCAGGCGGCGGCGCTGATCACGGTTGGAGTGATCGTGCTGGCGGCGGTAGCGCCGATCTTTTCGCAACTACTCGCGATGGCGGTGTCGAGGCAGCGCGAATATCTTGCGGACGCGTCGTCGGTCGAGTTCACGAGAAATCCGCGGGCGTTGCTGCGAGCGCTCGAGCATATCGCGAAGACGGAATCGCCGTTGAAGCAAGGGACGGCGGGAACCGGGCATCTGTTCATCGTGAATCCGCGCGAGGGTATTCGCGACGACAACGAGGGATTTTTCGCGAACCTGTTTTCGACGCATCCGCCGCTGGGCAGGCGTATCGCGAGGCTGCAGGCGTTGTTGGGGGCGGTGCCGCCACCGGCGATTGACGCGTCGGCTCGGGCTAACACGTAAGTCGAAACTTGCATAGGAACCTCACCCCTAACCCCTCTCCCTTCAGGAGAGGAGAACCGGAAGTACAAGTCGTTGCTCGACGTGAGTGGGCGATTTAAGCTCGGCGGATGCCGACTGAGCGGGAAATCGATCAGATACTCATCCAGGTAGTTGCGCGAGTCTCGAAGATTGAGGGCGTTCTCGCGATCGTTCTGGGTGGATCGCGGGCGCGCGGGACTGCTGACGAACATTCGGATATCGATCTTGGGATCTATTATGACGGCAAGCATCCATTCGCGATTCCCGCTCTGGGAGCGGCTGCGAAGGAACTCGACGATCGTCACGCCGACGGGTTGGTGACTTCGTTCGGCGAATGGGGACCCGCGGTGAATGGCGGCGGATGGCTCGAGATGCGCGGCAATCACGTCGATTTTCTTTATCGTGAAATTGGCGCGGTGCGCGACGCGATCGAGGATTGCATCGGCGGGCGTCCACGCAGCATCTACCAGCTGGGGCATCCGCTCGGATTTCATATGCAGATTTACGCGGGCGAAGTTCAGGTCTGCCGTCCGCTCTACGATCCGGCGAATGCGATCGCGCAACTCAAATCGCTGGTGCGCGAATATCCCGAAAAGTTTCGGACCGCCGCCGTGACCAAGCATTTGTTCGATGCGGAATTCGAAATTTCGATCGCGGCGAAGCCCGGCGCGCGCGCGGATGTCATGTATGTCGCGGGATGCCTGTTTCGCGCGGGGGGTTTCATGACGATTGTGTTGTATGCGCTGAATCGCCGATTTTTTCTGAATGAGAAAGGCGCGTTCGCCGAGTCGCGAGGATTTGCGATCAAGCCGTCGCGATTTCACGACACTGTTGCGAGCGTGCTAGGACGCGTTGGCACTACGCCGGCGGATCTGTCTAAGAGCGTCGTCGAATTCCAGAGCCTCGCTGCGGAGTTGCGCGGGCTTGTCACGAGCACGCAGCTGGATGCGGACGCCCTCACCCGCTCCTCGAAGACTCGGCGCGACCTCTCCCGGGGGGAGGGGTAAATCAGCGGTTGCGTCCTTTCAGCGCGCGCTCGATTTCGCGATTGGACGCCCTGCGCGCGAGAACGTCGCGCTTGTCGTATGAGTGCTTGCCCTTGGCAAGTCCCAGCTCGACCTTCGCGCGGCCATTTTTGAAATAGATTTTCAACGGGACGATCGAATAGCCCTTCTCGCGCACGCGTCCCCACAGCTTATCGATCTCGCGACGATGCATCAGGAGTTTTCGCGGGCGAGTTTCCTTGTGGCTGAACTGGCCGGCGGGTGCGTAGGCGCCGATGTGGACGCTCTCGAGGAACGCCTCGCCATTTTTGATGCGCGCGTAGCTGTCGCGCAGATTTGCGCGATGGGCGCGCAGCGATTTGACCTCGGTGCCGGTGAGCGCGAGGCCGGCCTCGAGCGTCTCCTCGATGAAGAAGTCGTGGCGAGCCTTGCGGTTGTCGACCACCAGCTCGAATCCGTCGGCGGAAGGCTTACCGTTGCGAGTATGAGAATCGCGCGCCATATCAGGGTGAGTTTATCCGGCATGCGGGGATGGTTGCGAACGGGGCCGGTGGGCCTTAGATTGGAGGTAGTAACCGTTTTAAAAGACTGGCCTCGATGGAAGACCCACAATCGTGGGGGCGAACTGGATTCGACGAAGACAACATAGCCATGGTCGCACGCCGGGTGCTGTCGACCCGTAAAACTGGCAGACTGCGAAATTTACCCGCAGACAATAACGGTTACGCTCTGGCGGCCTAAGGGCCGCTAGCGTCCCGCCGCTGCTCGCCCATGGCAGCGGGTCGGGGCGTCATTTAGTGGGCTAGGGAACCGCAGTTCACCGGCTGGGCGGGGTACCGAAACTTCAGCCGGCTGGCGTCAGGAAAGCCCGTCTGTGGGCGTTCCGGGCGCGAGCTAAAATTCGCAGACTAAGCGTGTAGTGGCCGTCGCCGGAAGGCCTTCGGACGGGGGTTCAATTCCCCCCGCCTCCACCAATTTTGCCACGCCAATGCTCACCGGGAACCGGTAGCACGGAATTCGAGTATGACCAGCGGGCATGTTGCCGTCGGTGCAAAGCTGACCCAAGATCGCCGATTGATATTGACCCCGCCGACCCGGGTACTCCCAAGCGGAAGGCCTCATATTGAGATCCAGGAAGCGATGGAGATCCTGACTTGACAAAAATGTAAGGCAAAGTGTAAAGTGTAAAGCCGCTGTCAAGTGAGAAAGGATTGAACCATGGGGATTAAACTGCAGAATGCTCCGGTGTACTTTACAATAGTGCAGGCCCGTTTCAGTCCGATTCTCGCCTTGGATTCGTACGCGCCACAAATTCAGAACAAACTTCGGAAAGAGGGCTTTCCGGATGTTAGAAAAGGGCTTTTGGCGACGATTAATCTCAATCCTGCGGTCCCGACTGAGGCAAGCGCACCGCAGGTTCCGGTCACGCAGACGGCGCGGTACATGTTCTTGAACATGGAACAGACAGAGGCCTTCATCCTTGATCAGGGGGCTCTGTCGTTTCAAACCACGGAATACGACGTGTTCGAAACCTTCTCCGCCAAATTCCTGAGCGGTCTTAGGGCGGTCGACGAGGCTGTCGATCTCAGCTACACGGACCGCATCGGTGTGAGGTACCTGGATGCCGTGTTCCCAAAATCCGGAGAGATGCTCCGGGATCATATATGCCCGTCCATGCTCGGGCTCACGGAGAAACTCGGAGGCACCTTGATTCATGCGTTTTCGGAAACTCAGGTTAAGATGGACGGCATTGGCGTTGTCGCCCGCGCCATCATTCAGGACGGGGCGGTAGGATATCCTCCTGATCTTCAGCCGATGACGCTGAAGCTTGCGGACCGATTTCAGCAGCTCCGCGGACCGCATGCGATCCTCGACATCGACGGGTCGGCGGAATCGCGCGAGGCGTTCAAGCTCGACCGGGTCCGAGAGCGCCTTTTTGCGATCCATGATGAAATCGATAAGGCGTTTCGTGCAAGCGTGACAGAAAACGCGCTGCAAAGCTGGGAGTAGGGTGCATGACAATGACACCGATTTCACCTGCGCCGGCAAAAGCTTGGATTACAGTAGCCGTCGGAGCCCTTGTTGTCCCGATGATTGGCTTTGGAATCGGGACCGGTGGTGCAGCGACTCTGGATTACGTCAGGGAGCGGGGAAGCATGGGCTACCCTTACGCCCCATACGAGTCGCGGCATAAGGCGACCGACGCAGTCGCGAGTCAGACGCCCGTGGACAACATCGCGCGCATTCGGCGTGTGCTGGGGTGCACAGTGACCGATGTGGCCGGGATGCTCGGTGTATCGCGACAGGCGATTTACGATTGGCAGGCCGGAAAAGCAATGGCTCCTGAGAATGCGTCTCGTCTTTCGGCGCTTACACGCGCGGCTGACATCCTCGCGGGAGAAAGTCTGGCGCTGACCCCTCGCGTTTTACGCCGCTCGATTCGAGACGGGAAAAACTTCTTCGAGCTAGTGCGGGAGGGAGGTTCCGCTGAAGGCGCGGCGGGTCGACTTGTCGAGATCGTGCACGGCGAGGCAAGGGAACGCGAGACTCTGAAGAAGCGTTTGGTAGGACGCGCGCGACCAGTCCGAGAAGCATTCGAGGACATCGGTTCTCCGATGCTCGAGGAAAAGGGTTGAGCGCGAATGGCGGAGTGGGATCGTCAGACCCCGTGGCGGCAAGGCCATATGCTGACGAGCGAGACGGCGTCGAAGCTCGGACTGGTCGGAGCGGACGATTCCGGCACCGCCTTCGCTCTGGTCGTGTCCCACGACTGCGATCTAACGCAAACCTGCGAAATCGAGCCGCTTGTCGAGGTGGTTATTGGTCGGCACGTCGCGGCGGCCGATGGCAACTTCACGCACGCCAAAAATCCGCGACGGCTTCACTTAGCGGCCGAACAGGGCGGCGCCGCTCTGTATCTCGACCTGCTCGCTAGAGATAAGCGGCTTGTGCCGAAGGAAGGGCTCGCTAGCGAGCGGCCGGACCAAAGTTTCGTTCTCGGAAATCGCGATCGCTCGGTGCTTCAGCGCTGGCTGGCTGCGCGATACCGACGCTCTGCGTTTGCAGATGAATTCGACCGGCGTCTTCACAACAGGGAGCTTCACAAGCGAATCGCGAAAATCGTCGAGCCGTTTTGGGAGAGCATCTTATCGCCATCTTCTTCGACTTGGACGAGGGAAAGGACGTAGAGCGAGAAGGCGCGGCCGATGTTTACGCGCTGAACATCGTCCTTCTCTACAGCACGGAACACGATCCCGAGGTGGCGCACGCAGCGGCTGAGGATGCCGCCAAGAAAATTACGGCCACTTTCCGGAAGAGCTGCTACGTAGAGAAGGAAGATTCGTGGCAGGACATCGAGCTGAAGGGATGCGAGCCGATTTCAGATATGGTTCTGACCTACGCGGATTCCGTGCTGCTCAAGAAGTGGAATGCCGATTATTTGAGCTTTCGCAGGGATGCGACGGAGCAGCCGGTGCTCTCGGAGTAGCATCCGTCCTTCGAGCGTTGGCCCCCGCCTCGACCATCTAAGATTTCTGTATCGTTCTCGGTTCGCCGCGGGAGGGATCACTCGATCGAGGTTAGCCAGTCTGGCGAAACATTTTCGCGCTTGGGTTTCGAGGCGGTTCGCGTGGCGCATTGTGTCGGCGCGGAGATGTGACGGAAAGATTTACGCCAGCGGCTTCGCAGGCACGTCCGATGAACCATTGCTCGAGGCGGGACGCGGTTGCCTCCGGATGAAACTGGAAGGCGAGTGTGTTGCGGCCCCACGAAAAAGCCTGGTTGGCGCAGATCTCGGTCGATGCGAGCAGCGTCGCGCTGGCGGGCAAATCGAAAGTGTCGCCATGCTAGTAAAGTACCGCGGTGTCATCCAATTTGGGGCGGAGCCAGGTTAGGGCGGCGGCTATTAGCGCTTCGATGCCGGTTGAGATTGTTGGCTCGATTGCTGGGGCGAATAGGGGGGAGTGGTTGACCGGGAGTTCATCGAGGCGGCCTTGCTGCTCGAGAGATTTCAGGTAGTTGGGATCCATGCCGCCGAAAGTCCAGAAGACTGATGGGACTCCGGCTGCGGTTCCAAAGAGGCCGAAGTCTTCGCTGGCGTTTACGGCGGGGCGCTCGATGACGCGGTTGTCGCCGAAGTGGCGGGCGAGCGCACTGATGGTGCGGCCGGTGGCTTCGGGATCATTGACCAGAATTGGGAATTGATTGAGCGGGCGGAATTCCGGCGGACGAGGCGCGTTTGATGCGGTCGCTTCGGCGGTGGCGATCCGGCGAATCGAATCCAGCACGCGCTGACGCACATACGGCGAGAAGGTACGCACGTTCAACTTGATGGATGCGTGGTCGGGGATGATGTTCTCCTTGGTGCCCGAGTGCAGGCTGCCTACCGTGACGACCACTTGTTCGTCGGGAGCCACTTCGCGCGCGACGATGGTTTGCAATCGCAGGACGACCGACGCGGCCATCACGATCGGATCGATGCCCGACTGGGGGCGCGAGCCATGCGAACCGCGGCCAAAGAGCTTGATCTCGAAACTGTCAGCCGCAGCCATCGCGGTACCGGAGCGCCATCCTATGGTCCCGGCCGGCGCGGGTACTACGTGCTGTCCAAGAACGACGTCAGGCTTGGCGCAGCGATCGAACAAACCGTCATCGATCATTGCCTTGGCGCCGGCGGCGGTCTCCTCCGCTGGCTGAAAGACCATCATGAGCCGACCGGCCCAGCGATCGCGGTTGCGCGCAAACAGCGCGGCCGCGCCCGACAGGCAAGTCATGTGGATGTCGTGACCGCAAGCGTGCATGACGTGAACCGGTTCGCCGTCGGGATCGACAGCGGTAGCGTTGCTGGCATACGGGAGAGCGGTCTGCTCGCGGAGAGGGAGCGCGTCCATGTCGGCGCGCAGCATCACGGTCGGGCCGGGGCCATTGTCGAGGATTCCGACGACGCCGGTTTTTCCGACGCCAGCGGTGACTGTGTAGCCGTAGGTTCGCAGGCGCTCGGCTGCTTTGCCGGCGGTGCGATGTTCCTGCATCGAGAGTTCGGGATTTTGGTGCAGGTCTTTGTAGAAGGCGGCGAGATCGGAGCGCATGGCGTCGAGGGTCGAGAGGATTTGGGTTAGGGCATTCACTTTTATCCTCGGTGGGGGATCCGCAGAACTTAAATCGAGATCTCGGGTCAGCGCGATCGTCGAGACAACTTATTAAACGCAACGGCGAGGGGAATGGAGTGCTGCGCGATTTTCGGAGACCGGAACCGGCTTCGCGTGTGGCGCGAAGCTGTCCGAGATCCTTCCTGCCGCTCGCATGAGCGGGTTAAGCGCTCGCTATGACTGCGCGTGCGCAGCGGAAACCGCCGACGCAACCAGCAGCACGACCGCATCGCGCTTTCCGAGCGCAGCGAGGCGATGCGGCGTGCGCGCGTCGAAATGCGCCGCGTCGCCCGGTTGCAGCGAATGCCGTTCGTCTTCGAAAATCAGGTTCAGCCCGCCCGAAATCACGTACAGCCATTCCTCGCCCTCGTGCTTATAGAATTTGTCGTGATGCCGGCTCGCGGGAATCCGCATCTCCATCGCCTGCAGGCCTGTCAGCGGGCCACCGCCGGACACCGCGCGATAGGCAAGACCGTTAGCAATTCTCGGTGGCGAAGTTCCCGAACGAATAATTCTGCAGGGCGGCATCGTCAGTGTGTCGCCATCGAGCAAGGTGCGCACGGGGATCTCATAAACCTGCGCCAGGGTCAGCAGCGCCGCGAGCGACGGCTGGCGACTTCCGCTTTCCAGCCGTGACAGGTACGGTTCCGACAACTTGCTGAGCTGGCTCAGCCGCTCCAGCGTCCATTCGCGCTGACTGCGCAACGTCTTGAGTCGTGTGCCGAGCGAGGAGAGAACCCGCTCGAGCGGTTTTTCGACCCCGATCCCTCCGATTCGATCCCCCATCGAGATTGAACTAACATCAACATGCCTGCAGGGCAACAAGGATTTTTCACGCAGCTTCAATCTGGACCGCATCGCCGGCGCGGATCAGTCCTGCACGTTCGACCGTCGCATATACTCCGACGTTGGCGTGATTGGCCGACACCGCGGCTTTCAGAATCCCCAAGTCCTTGGGCAAATCGCCTTGCGGCAGAGTTGTCATTACGCAGCGGCCGGTCGCGCAGGTGACTTTGAGCCGGACCTGATCGCCAATCAGCAACGTGCGTCCGACCCATGAATTTTCGACGAAGCCCTCGTCGGCCGCGTCGGGCGCTACTACCAGGTTGGGCCGAAAGCGGCGTGCTTCGAAACTGCCTTGCGGATAAACACTGTGAAGTTGCTTCAAGGTCGCGGTGGTGAGGATGTGCACGACAGCGCCGTCGAAGAACGTGTCCACGGGCATCGCCTCTTCGGTGACGGTCTCGCGATGGGCGAGGTTGTCGAGGTCGGGCCAATATTCCTCGAGTTGCGGACTTGCGGGCGGCTTCGATTGCAAGGAAACGCTGGCGCCGAGTGCGCGCGACATCAGAATGTCGAGATTGGATTGCGTGCTGGTCGCCGTAATGCCGTCGGGCATCGTGATTCTCACCGGCGGAATACCTTCGTGCATGTCGGGAGGTTCGATGTAGGCCGCGCGGAAGCCGAACATGGCGGGCCACTTGCGCGGATTTTTTGCGCTGACGACTTTGCCGGTGGCGAGATCGACCAACGCATAGGATCGATCGCCCAGCAGTCCGCGCTCGGTGACGAGGCTTGAATTAATTTCCTCGCCCATCATCGATTTCACCGGGTAGCGCCAGAGCGAGACGATCGAGCCGCCGGCGTTCGTTTCGTATTGCATCGGTTGTCCGTTCTCCTTCATTGCGCTTCGCCAAGGTTTGCGCGTTCGCTTCAAGCAGTCGCTTTTTCGCGGGTTTCGATATCGGGCACGGTCACCCCTCGCAAGCTGACCGGCGCGGCGCCGTGTTCGGCGTGAATGCGATCCTTGACGCTGTCGATGAAGTCGGGATTGCGGCGCAGAATCATGAACCAGGTCATTCCGATCGCGAGATAGCCAAGGAAGATATACGGGAAGATGTTCACCGGCCACGACGGCACCGGGTAAACGCTGCCGACCGCCGGGACCAGCAGCAATGCGACCGATGCGACCGCGAGCGCGACTGCGCCGGGGCTGAGTTCATCGCGTTTGCTGAGGTATGCGGGGGCCGCGATCGAGATCAGAAAGTAAGCGCCGAGAAAGCCGAAGGCGCCGAAGGTTCCGGCGTCGTTGAAGGCGTCGAGAATTTCGAGCTTGAAGACCTGCGTCAGAATGACGGTCGATAGGAAGATCAGGATCGACATTATGGTTACGGCGACGTGCGGGGTTTCGTTGGTTTCGTGCGAGGTTCCGATCGAGTTGTGAAACACGCCCAGCTTGCCCATCGGATAGAGAATGCGCGCGCCGGAGTTCATGCACGAGAGCGCCAGCGAATAGAAACTCGCCATCGCACCGAAGGAGATCGGCGCCTTCAGCCATCCGACGCGCATCATGTCGGACAGTACGTTGAGCGGCGCATCGATTTTGTCGAGGCTGGTCTTGTAACCGGCGAAGCCGAGCACCTCGGTGTAAGAGACGAGGACGAAAAATGCTCCGGTGAGGAGCAGGCTCACGATTACCGCTCGGGGAATCGTGGTTAGCGGATTTCTCGCCTCCTCGCCGAACGCGGTGGCGCATTCGAATCCGACCAGGCTGAAGATCGCGACCACCACGCCGAGGCTGATTCCTGAGAAGGACGCGCCTTGCAGTTTGATCTGGGACGGATCAATCGCGGATTTCTGGCCGAACAGAACGATCGCGCACAGCAAAAGAATCAGGGCGACGGAGAGTCCCTCCATCACCAGCATCAGGCCGCTGGAAAGGCGGATGTCCTTGTAGCCGAGGTACCAGATGCTGCCGGCGCATACGGCGAACAGCGCGAGCGCGGGCACGTGGATGCCCATCATGTCACACAGCGTGCTTGCGAAGATGGTGAAGCCGGTCATGCCTGCTGTTCCGATAAACAGGTAGGCCCACACCAGGCACCAGCCCGAGAGGTTGCCGAGAGTAGTGCCCAGGCCCATCACGGTGTAGGCGTACATCGAGCCGGCCGAGGTCGAGCGCTTGGCAAACTGGTTCAGATTCAGCGCGACGAAGAGCAGCATCACGGTGCCGAACAGGTATGCGAGCCAACTCGCATTGCCGGCGTTGCTGTACATCAGCGGCACGATCAGCGCGGCGGTCATGGTCGGTGAAATCAGCGCGATTGCCATCGCGGTGATGCCGGAGAAGCCGAGACACTCCTTGCGTAGTGATCCGCCAGTATCAGTCATGGAACTCCCTCCGAGGGCGAATAAATTGCCTGGTAGGCAACTATGCAAGCGAGATGCCTGAGGGGCAACTTCGACCAGTTCAGGGAATCATAGGGAAATTTAGGCGGAGGGTATCGTCGATGACTCGGGGGCGGTCAGGTGATGTCGAAGATGGCAGCACAGAGTGCTCGTTTGGCATTCCGGTGAAGCGAGGAACCTAACCCCTAACCCCTTCCCATAGTGGGAAGGGGAACAATCGCGCTTGGGTTAGCGGGGGCGGTTTAGTAACGCTTGGAGGCGTTCGATTTTTACTGGCTTGGTTAGATGTTCGTCGAAGCCGGCGGAGAGGGCGCGCTGTTTGTCGGCTTCCTGGCCGTAGCCGGTTAGCGCTACCAGCGTCATGGTTTTCGCGTTCGGGATCATTCTGATGCGGCGGGCTACTTCGTAGCCGTCGATGCCGGGCAGGCCGATATCGACCAGTCCGATGTCGAAGGTGGCGTTGCGGACCGCGTCGATCGCGGCCGTTCCGTTCGAGACGACGGTGACCTGATGTCCGAACAACTCGAGCAGCATCGTGAGCGCTTCGGCGGCGTCGTGATTGTCCTCGACGATCACGACACGCAATTGGCCCTGGGCCTGGGTCTTGTTGGTGGCCGCGATCATTTGGGGACGACTGTTAGCTGCGACCGGCAGGTGGACTTCGAACTCACTGCCCATCCCAGGACCATGCGCTGTGAGCATAAACCTGGCCGTCGTGCATCTCAACCAGCCGCTTGACGAGCGTGAGTCCGATACCCAATCCGCCGTGGGAGCGGTCGAGCGGACGCTCGGCCTGCGCGAAGAGATCGAAAACGTGCGGCAGCAATTCGTGCGACATCCCGATGCCGGAATCGCGCACACGGAACACAACCTCGTTGTCGGTATGTTCGGCCAGCACGTCGATTCGTCCGCCGGGAGGTGTGAACTTCGCAGCGTTGTGAATGAGATTGGTGATCACCTGGCGCATGCGCGCGGGGTCAGCTTCGATCAGAACGTCATCGGCTCCCGAGAACCATCACGGACAGCTGATGCTGGCCGGGTTCGACCAGGCATTGCGCTTCTTCGACCGCCTGCTTGACGAGGGTGCCGACCTGGATTGGCTGTTTCTTGAGGACGATTCGGCCTTGCGTGATTCGTCCGACGTCGAGCAGGTCGTCAACCAGCCCCGCGAGCTGATCGGTCTGCCGGCGCGCGATGCTGAGCGCGCGATCGCGGCGGCTGTGATCAAGTTGCGCAGTGGCGATCGCGTCGAGCACGGCCGAGAGCGGGTTGCGCAGCTCATGACCGAGCATCGCGAGGAATTCGTTCTTGCGCTGGTCGGCCTGCGCCAGTTCGGCGAGCCTGACTTTCAGCTCGCGTTCCAGTTCGACGCGTTCGGTCACGTCGCGAATGAAGCATCGGGTGTACAGAAACTTGCCGTCTTCCCAGTAGCCGCTCGAATGGATGAGGACGTGCTTGATCGATCCGTCCTTGCATCGCAGCGCCGCCTGGAAGTCGTAGATGATTTCGCCGCGCATCAGCCGGTCCCAGAATTCGTCGAAGCGCTTGCGATCGACGTAAGAACTCGACGAGCTCATGGCCGATGTATTCGGATCGCCGAGTAGCCGAGCAATCGAGCTGCGCCGGGTTCGCCCACAGGATTTTCCCTTCGGCGCCAACCTGATGGAGCCCTTCGAGCGCGTTCTCGATGAAATCCGAAAGCTCCTTCTGATGAAGATGAAGCGACTTTTCCGCTTCCTTGCGTCCGGCTTTTTCGGTTTCGAGCACGCGGGCCTTATGTTGCAGCAAGCTGATCGCGCGCAGGCGTTCGGCCTCGGTGTGTGCAGCGCGGTGTAACTCTCGGCGGGCAGGACCGGCGTATGCTGCGCGCAAACTTTGAGAAACAGCGACGCGTCGGACGTCGGAGCCGAAGCTGTGAAGCGGATAGGCGCAGCACAATGAGAGCGCGTGCGTCTTCATGAAGGAGTTCCACATCTCCTCGAGCCGAACCGCCGCCTGCCGGCGTCCGTCAGCCCACAGCAGCGCTACCATCTCGCCGAAGACGCGGACTTCGCGTGGTTTCGTCACGCGGCGCGAGAACAGTTTCGATAGCGCGCGTGAACAAAGCCTCGTCCGGCCATTCTTCGACCATGAAGGTCTGAGAGCACCTGCGCACGCGTCGCGGCAGACGAAGCGCCCCTCTTTGGAAAGCTTGTCGAGATCGACGCCTCGAGCAGAGAGCTGTTGCTCGAGGCTGACTGCGATGGGCTTCGGTGCCGACGTAGATGCAACTGTCGCCGGCGCTCGAGGCCGTCGGCGAACCATCGGGTCAATGAATCGATAAGAAAGCCGTCGTCCTCGTAAAACTGGACCAGATGCGAGTGCGGAGTGACGTCGGTCCATGCGGCGGGCGACGCGAATGAAGCCGCGAACGAGGACGCGAAAGATGCGGGGTTGAGGCCCAGATCAAATTCATTTGGGTTCATCAGCACACTCGCGCTCTGCGAAGCACCTGCATCAGGTTTGCGTAGGAAGCGAACCGATTCATGGTCAGCTGTTCGACGCATCTCAAGACCTGTGAACGAATTAGAAATTTCCGTAGGTCCCAGCAGCAAGATTTGGACCAAAAGCAAAAGGACGGCAAAATCTCCATTTTTGGAGTTCTTGCGATACGGTCAGCCGGTAATTGGGAAAAGTTTACAGTGAAGGATTGAACTGAGTCTTAGAGCCTGGCGCCGACTAATCGAGGACCTCTGGGGTGTGGCGGGCGCGAAGTATCTTGTACAATGATTTCGATGCACGGCGACCAAGAACAGGAAGAGCCCAAAATCCTCGTTGTCGAGGACGACGAGGACGCGCGCGAAGCGATGGTCGCCCTTCTGCAGATGAAGGGATACCGCGCGGTGCCGGCGGGCAATGGGCGCGAGGCTCTGGACTACCTGGATCAGGCGGCGGCGCCCGACTTGATCATCCTCGATTTGTGGATGCCGGTGATGGACGGGTGGCATTTCCGGTCGGAACAAATCAAGAATCCGCGGCTCGCACATATCCCGGTGATCGTGGTTACTGCGCTCAGCGATCGCGCCGACGTTGACGCCAACGAAGTCATCATTAAACCCGTGGATGTGGAACGGCTGCTCACCAGTGTTGATCACTACTGCAGACGGGAGCCGACGTCATGAGTACGACGAACGATCGCGACGCCGCGGATCAGAAAACAATCGAAGCGTTGGAACAGCGGGAAGCCACAGCGATGCTGGCTGCCGACACATCAACGCTGCAGACGCTGTGGGCCGACGACATGGTCGTCAACAGCACCGCTAATCTGATCGCGGGAAAAGAATTCCTGCTCGAGTGGATAAAGAGCGGACGGCTCAAGCTCCGCACCTACGAGCGCCGCCCGGTTCGCATCGCGGTGATCGGCGATCTGGTTGTTAGCACCGGCAGCGAAGTTTCTCTGCTGATAACCGATACTGCCGAGTTGAAGCTATTCACCAGTTACATGAACCTGTGGACGAAGCGCGGTGAAAACTGGCAGTTGCTCGCGCGTCATGTCGGACTAATCCATAGAGAAAGGGCCGAACCTACCCAGTGATGAAGCAGCCCTGCCGCGCTTAAGTATCCTGCGCCGGCAACGTCTTATCGCTGCCGGAGCGGCGCGCTTCCACCAGTCGTTTGATCACGGCGGCCAGCTCGGCGGGATCGACCGGCTTGACGACGTGGCTGTCGAAGCCGGAAGCAAGAACTGCGACCCGATCCTCGACGCGTCCGTAGGCGGTCAGCGCAACCGCGGGCAGATGCTCGGCGGCTCCGGTGGCTTTTTCTGTCGCGCGAATTTCCTTGATCAGCCAGTAGCCGTCGTGGCCCGGCATCCCGAGGTCGGAGATGAGCACGTCGGCCTTGGACTCATCGAGGACGGCGATGGCGCTCTCGCTAGTTCCCGCGGTCTTGACACTGGCGCCGAGCGAGGTCAGCAGCGAGCGCAACGCTTCGCGGGCCTCCGGGTCGTCATCGACGACCAGCGCGGAAATTTTTTCGAGACGAGGAATGCGGGCGATCTGCGCTTGCGACGTCACGGTCGGATGCCGACGCTCGGTCGTCTCAACGTTGGCAGTGGTAACCGGAAGCGGAAGACGGATCGTGAAGACACTGCCCTTGCCGAGTCCATCGCTGTGAGCGATTACCGTGCCGCCGTGAAGATGCACGATGTGCCTGACGATCGACAGTCCCAGGCCCATTCCGCGCTCTGCAGTGTGAGCGCCGGTGGCCTGCCAGAAACGATCGAAAACATTTTCGAGCGCGCTCTTGTCGATTCCATTGCCGTTGTCGGCGACAACAATTTCGAGATGCGAATTAATTCGCTCGAGGCGCACCTGAACCTTGCCGCCGTTAGGCGTGAACTTGATGGCGTTTGACACGAGGTTCCACACCGCCTGCTGAAGCCGCTGCGAATCGCCCATGATAACGTCGGCGCGCGGATCGAGGACGACCTGCATCGCAATCGATTTCGCGTCAGCGGCCGGACTCATGCTGTCAACCGCGGCCCGCACCACCTCCGAGAGATTGGTCGGTTGCACGTCAAATCGCATCTGCCCACTTTCGATGCGGGAGATGTCGAGAAGATCCTCGATGAGCTGCGCCTGGGCCTTGGCCGCGCGACAGATTGCGTTGACGCCTTGATCGACTTTGCCTTCGAGGGTTCCGGCCGCGAGCAACGCATTGCACCAGAGCAGGATCGAGTTGAGCGGGTTGCGCAATTCATGTGAGACCACGGCGAGGAAATTCGTCTTCGCCTGGTTCGCCGCCTCGGCATCTTTCAACGCAGCGTTGAAGGTAGAGCTGGCGCTTCGGATTTCTCGCCGCGCCACAGAAGTAAGCCCAAACACGAGGATCAACGCGGCGATAGGGATGCCCCAGATGGCGACGCGATATTGCGCGTCGCGTTGCGTGTCGCGCGCAATTCGCAGCTCCTCTTCAGCCGCGGTGGTCGCATCGAACTCAGTCAGGACTTTGGATCCGATCGCTGCTGCACGCCTCGCAAGATCGAGTTTCCCGGCATCGCTAGAGACGTGATTTGCGCCCGTTGCCGCTTCAAACCACTGACTCTCAAGGCCGTTGAGGGCAATCACCCGCTGTTCTTCGCTCGGATTGTCGGAAACGAGGACCCCCAGTTGCCTGATGATTTCCTGGCTTTTGTTCCAATGTTGCTGGACCGCGTCGTGATCGATCGGATCCGATACCAGGAAACCCCTGAGTGCCGTCTGGGCGGACAGGAATTCGGCTTTGGCGGTTTCGGCGAGGAGCATTACGTGGTCTGTATGCTCGACCCAATCCGTTTCCACCACTTGGCGGTTCAACTGCCACAGCAACGCGATGGCCGCCAGAGCCATCAAGATGGCTGGGACCACAATCGTGGTAGTTAGGCTTCGCCTCAGTCGATTTGCAGGCATGCCGGCTTCCGCGCTTTCAGGACCATTGCTTCAAGTATGCGCATCGCAATTCGGAGGACTCGCAAGGGGATATCGCCGGAAATTTTTACCATGGCAACAATTACACGGTTCCTGTCTGCGATGCTGGAAGTGCGTGCATAGCGTAAGTGTACAGCTAACTTCAATGGCATCTGCATTGCTTATTTGCAGGAGTCAATCCGTATAACTACCAACACCTACTTTCAGGAGAAAAGACATGATCAAGAAGATTCTGCCGATTGGAGCGCTGGCGATCGCGTTCGCCGGCTCAGCATGGGCACAGGACGCGGCCTCGCTTCTCAACAAGGCCAACCAGATGAACTACGAGGAAATCGAAACGGCGAAGCTGGCGCATGATAAGGCCGGCGACAACCAGGCCTTGCTGACCTATGCCGACACTATCAAGGGCGATCATGAAGCCAATGAAGAGTCGGTCAGCGCGCTGTCACGCCAGAAGAGTGTCAAGCTCGAAGGGACTGATACCACGAAGGTCGATAAGAGCCCGATGCGAGATCTGAAGGGCGGCGCTTTCAACGAGGCTTATCTCGCGGATCAGGTGAAGGGACACGAGGAAGCTCTGCGCGAATTCGAGGCCGCCCGCGGGCAATTCAAGGGCGATCCCGATATGGAACTCTACGTGCAACAGACGGTTCCCGTACTGAAGGCGCATCTGATGATGGCCGAGAACCTGAAGAAGCATATCGGCGAAGCAAGCACGGAAAACCCGGCGAACAACAAGAGCACTACAGGTGGAATGGGTTCGTCGGCGAGAAATGACTAACTGATTCTGTGTAACACCCCGCGGGCCTCAGGCTCGCGGGGTTTTTTTTCGGACCTCTTCTTACTGAGCATAAAAGGAGACAACGAAAATGAAAGGTATCGTAGTGTTTGGTGCGGTGCTCGCGCTATTAGGACTGATCGCCTTTGCGATGCCGTCCTTCAATACCGAGCAAACCAAAGACGTGGTGAATCTCGGCGGCCTGAAGGTCCAAGCCAGGACCGAAGAGCCGCATTTTATACCGCCGATAGTAAGTGGCGGAGCAATCTTGCTAGGCGTGGTGCTGATCGGTGCGGGAATGGTGATGAACCGTCAGTAGATGATTCTACTGACGGTCCGCCACTGGGATTGAAGGAGCCTTTAGACTCGTCCGAGCAGGGCCAGGACCAGAACTATGATCAGGACGGTTCCTAATGCGCCGCTCGGGTAGTAGCCCCAACCTGCACTGTAGGGCCAGGCGGGCAAGGCGCCAATTAAGAGAATTACTAGTACAACAAGGAGTATGAGGTTCATAACTGCCATCCTGTGTGGTTCGCCGCGAAGGTCGCGGGGTCATCTCGGGATGACCAAGGTTAAGGGTTTAGAGAAGGTGACCCAGCACGAACCAAATGACGATGATCGAAGCTGGAACGCCGAGAAGCCACGCAACTGCATAACGCATTGGTCTAAGTCCTCTACTGTCTTCAGTCTTTCGACCATCGCAGGCCGATAGATGATTAAATAGCAGGAAGTGCGCCAATAAATTATGCAGATAAATAGTGTAGAACCACAAAGGATCGCCTGAAAGATTTACTTATTGAGACGGCATTGCCTACCAACATCGCGACTTATCAAGTTTTGTTTGCAAGAGTGCTCACCACCCTCTTCCCCCGGCCATCTAACCCCTCCGCCCACATGACAGGGAGCACTGCACATGACCGACATCTATCGACGGCCTGATGAGTACGATCTCGAGCACGTAGGAGATGAAGAGGACGTCGTCTTCTATGTAGGTCTCGCCCGAAGTCTCCAACCCAAAGCGGTACTGGAACTCGCCTGCGGGACCGGCCGGATAACGGTTCCCCTGGCCGAGGAAGGCGCGCGCTCAGGCTTCAACGTGGTCGGGCTGGATAGCGAAGCGAACATGCTGAAGCAGGCGCGGGATAAGGCCGGCCAACTGCCGGCGGCGGCCCGCAAGCGGCTTCGCCTGGTGCATGGCGATATGCGCCATTGGCACGGCCGCGGACCGTTCGACCTGATAATCGTGCCGTGCGCCTCGATTACTCATTTGCTCGCGCTGCAAGACCAGCTGGACGTCTGGCGGCGAGCGTTTCAGAATCTTGCGCCGGGAGGGAGGTTCGTGGTCGAGACGGTTATGCCGAATTTCTCAGCCTACGCCGACTCGTTCGCGAATCCTCCGCGGACGATAGTGGAAATCGATCGTGACGTGACCGACGAGCCTCGGAAGATCAGGCTGGTACGGCGCCGGACGGTTACTTACTTACCTAATGAACAGCGCGCGCAGATCCGGTTTCTCTACGAAAAGTACCATCGCAAGAGTCTTATCGAGTGCTACATCGACGATTTCGAAAGCCACGTGTATTTTCCGCGCGAGCTGCGACTGCTGTTCCTGCACACCGGATTCGAGATCGAGGACTTTTTTGGCGACTATAGCCGGCGTCCGCTGCGGCCGAGCTCGCAGATGATGATTATGATTGGGAGGAAGCCGAGGGAAGGGATCCGGCGCGGAACCTCTTCCCTAGCCCCTCTCCCTTCTGGAGAGGGGAACAGGAGTCGTAAAGACTAGGATTTCTTTTTTGGGACTTTGGCACCGGCGCGACGGGCTTCGGAGAGACCGATCGCGATTGCCTGTTTGCGGCTCTTGACCTTCTTGCCCGAGCGGCCCGATTTCAGGGTTCCCCGCTTCATTTTGTGCATCTCACGTTTGACCGACTTACCGGCTTTTTTCGAATACTTGCGACCGCTTGATTTCCGGGTGGGCATAACCGGGCTCTCCTCGAGAGTTGCGACTACGATTGATGGAAAAAGAAATCCGGCAGTATCAGCACCGCAAACGGGGGGAGGACGTTCGGGGCGACTGACCCTGCCGGATTGGGGGAAGGAGACTTTATTTGCTGTCCTTTCCGCAGCAGTCCCGATAAGGCTTGCCGGAACCGCATGGACACGGTGCGCTCGGGTTCGGTTTATTCGCCATGGTGAACCTCCAAACCAAATTGCATCGACCACTATTTTTGCAACGCTTGTGCCATTTCCTGGCAGGCAACAATTGCCTGATTTTCTCTAGGTTTTTAAAATTCAGCCGCGATCAAAAAATGAGAAGTATGTAATTGCTGCAGAAAATTTTTCCGACCCAATGAACAAGAAGTTCGCATCCACAAAGCGACAAAAACGTTGCCACCTGCGGACCGAAAATTGCAGTGCGCCTAAAAGAGACTCATGAGGTGCGCACGTGGACTCGAAAAACCGCTCCCTCCGCCACCAACGCGGCCGAAACTTCCCCCAGCGCCTGGTATCGGCAATCGCCGTCTCGATCGCTATGAGCGCGCTCGCGCTTAGCGGATGCGCTGCGACGACCACTACGAACCCCGACCAGCGAACGTTCTTCCGGGAAGAGCAGGGTCTCGAAACTCACGGGCGCAAGACCTGGTTCGATCACCTGGTAGAACTCGATCCCGGCCGCCTCAATACGCATTTGGCGGCCGACTACGAACAGGCTGCGCCGGAAAGGATCGCCGTGCTTCCCTTCAACGATATCGGAAGCGCGCAGTACGTGGTCGATAAAATCCCGCTGACCCATCGGACTGACGGCGAGCAGGCCGATTGGGCGTGGACCGACGCGAACCGGATGCGTCGCGCGGTCAACGGATACCTGGCATCGCGCGAGTTCGTCGAGGCCAACATCATCCAGGTCGATGAGATTCTGAAAGACCATGGAGTCAACACCGAGCAAAAGCTCGAGCGGGTGCCTCCGCAAACGCTGGGCAAGTGGCTGGGCGTCGATGCGGTCGTGTACGGCAATATCCGCCATTACGACGCGTACTACGCGTTCCTGCTATCGGCATGGCAGGTCGGGGCGGATGTCAGGATGGTCTCGACGCATAACGGCGAGGAGCTATTTTCCGCCGACGGCAGCCGCTACAGCGTGAACTTCATGCCGGCGTTCGATCCGATGGACATAGCTATCAACTCGGGACTCTCGCTGCTCGAGCTGCGGGACGTAACGCTCGCGCGCGCCGAGGAAGAGGACGCTCGCGAAATCGTGCTGCGTATCCCGCGGTCGGAAAAGCTGAAGAGCGAATTGATCGAGGAAGCTCGCCGTCACGAAGAGCTCGACGCCGGCAATACAGTAGAGTCGAAGCCGGCGATCGAAAGCGACGCCGGCGAAATATCGCTTCTGCAAGAGTAGTAGCCACAAAAAAAAAGAGAATCGCCGCCGGAGTTCCCGGCGGCGATTTTTTATGGTTAGCGGACGGATCTATTTATCGGGCCGAGTTAGCCACCATCAGTCGGTTGTCGACGCTCTTCACGCCCTCTTTTTGCTGGGCGATCTGAGCTGCGCGCGCGGCCATGTCAGGCGACGGAACGTTGCCCTTCAGGGTTACGACGCCGCCGGACGTCCGGACGCGAATTCTCGAAGACTTTATCTCCGAGTCGTGCATCAACGCCTGTTTTACCTCGGCCGTGATGGTCGTGTCCTTTATCGCACGCGTGGCGCCGTGAAAGGTGTCTTCGGCGGCCGCGGCAGTATCTTCACCGGCGCCCTTCATATCACGTCCAGCCGCACGCATCTGCTGGCTTGGGGGCGCGTTGGGATTGGTGACGGCCGGCGGGTTGTTGTAATTGGAGTTGGTGGGCGCCATTTCCTGGGCAAATGCAGGCACCGCCAAGACCATGCCGAACAGCGCGGCGGGTACGATAAGTCGGAAATTATACTTCGTAGCCATAAAATTACCTCGAGTTAGTCGGTCATTCCTTGCGACTTGAGCCACTTCTCGATGGCATCGCGACGGTCGCCTGAGCGCTCCTGGATTTTGCCGACGAGTTTTTCCATGCTGCCCTGGGCCTGAGTCAGATCGTCATCGGTGACCTGGCCCCATTTGCGTTTGATCTCGCCAGAGAGCTGTTTGAACTTGCCCTTTACCTGATCGGTATTCATAAACGGACTATCTCCTTGTTAGCGTCGGTGGGTTTTCGGCCTCATCGGCCGTGACACGAATAAAAGGAGCAAAGATAGGGCCAGCGAGATAAGTCCACGGCCCGCAAGAATTTTGCGATAGAAGCCGGCGTAATTTCTTCACGATCCCGACGCGGCGCGGGATTCCTGTTTCGCGCTGAAGGCGGCGTTAGCGTTTCTGCTATGAGCGGTCCGAGGCGAATCGCTCGAGTTTGTTGTACAGAGTCTTGGCGCTGACCCCGAGTATTTCCGCCGCGCGAGTCTTGTTGCCGGAGGTGAACTCGATGGTGCGCGAGATCATCTGTTTCTCGACGTCGTCTATAGAGGTGCCCAGCGGAATCTTGATGAAGCCGCCGTCGCCGCCGCCGCTCGCTGCGCGAAAATCGTCGGGCAAATCAGATTTGCGGATGGTGCGGCCCTCGCACACTATCAGCGCGCGCTCGATAACGTTGCGCAACTGGCGGACGTTGCCCGGCCACGGATGGGCCTGCAGCGCCTTCATGCATTCCTCGTCGACGCCAGTCACATCCTTCTTGTTCTGCGCCGCGTAGTGATTTACGAACATCTGCGCGAGCTGCGGCAAGTCGTCGATACGCTCGCGCAACGGCGGCAGCACGATCGTGAAAACGTTCAGCCGGTAGAACAGGTCCGAGCGCAGCTTGCCCTCGCGCACCGCCTGTTCGATGTCGCGATTGGACGACGCCAGCACTCGCACGTCGAGCGGGATTTCGGCAGTGCCGCCGACCCGGCGCAATCGCTGTTCTTCAATAACGCGCAACAGCTTGGGCTGGAGTTCCGCCTTCATCTCGGTCAACTCGTCGAGCAGCAAAGTGCCGCCGTTGGCGACCTCGAAGCATCCTTCCTTGCGCCGGTCAGCGCCGGTGAAGGAGCCGCGCTCATGGCCGAACAGCTCGCTCTCCATCAGGGTCTCGGGAATCGCAGCGCAGTTGACCGGCACATAAGCCCCGTTCCGCCGCGGTGACAGTTCATGAATCGTGCGGGCCACCAGCTCCTTGCCGGTGCCGCTCTCGCCGGTAATCACCACCGACGCCGACGACTGCGCCAGCCGCTCGATCGCGGTGATCACCTTGCGCATCGGCATCGACCGGCCGAACAGCGGACCGAGCTCGCCCACTTCAGCCAGGCGCCTTCGCAACGTACTGTTCTCTTCTCGAATATTGATGTTGTCGGCGATGTTCTTGAGCACGCGCTGCAAATGAGTCGGGTCAACCGGCTTGCGCATGTAGTCGATCGCGCCCTGCTTGAGCGCTTCCACCGCGTCGGGAATCTCGCCCTGTCCAGAGATCATAATGGTCGGCAGATGGAGGCCGAGCTCGTGGATATCGTGCAGAAGCTCGAGGCCGCCCTTGCGCGGCATCCTCAGGTCGGAGAGCAAAATATGCGGGTCGAAGCTGCGAATAAGCTCGAGCGCGCGCACGCCATCCTCGGCAATCTCGCCGCGGAATCCCCAAGCGGCGAGCGACTCGCGCCATTCCTCGTGCATGTTGACGTCATCTTCCGCGATCAGGACTCGAATTTCGTTTGCCATTGAATTTCCCGGGACAGCGCCCCACCAGTCGCGTTTCGGTTCTGCCGATGGAGTGCAATTTTCATGCGCAACAATTACAGAACCAAAAACTACAATGACTATCTGAATATCTGCGTTTTAAAGCCCCGGATTACCTCAGTCCAAGTCCGTAATTCTTACCGGCATCCCTTAACGGGAATGCGAATGCTTCCTTACGCCCTGCTCTATCCGGTGGCAGACGATTTGCTTTGATTAACTTTGAAATCTACTTCCGCAAACTTCGCTTATAGGAAGGCCTAATAATGAATACGTCAAAAGTGGATATGGACGGTATGATCGACAGCGGCCGTGAGAAGTTCAATGATATGGCTGAGCAGGGAATGGAGTATGTTTCGTCGGCCAACTCGTTCCTGGTTGATTTCGTGCGCGACGAGCCTCTGATCGCAATCGCCAGCGCGTTCGCGATCGGCTATGTAGCGGCTCGGATGCTCAACTACATCACCGCCAAACGGTAACCGTCATGGAATCGCATCGGGACGACTACGCCGAAGAGTTGCGAGAGAAGATTGCCGAGAATCCGCAGCGGGCCGTTGCGCTCGCCGTACTTGGTGGGTTTGCGATCGGCGGCGGATTGAGCAACCGGACATCGTTTCAGATCATCCTGATGGTGCTCGAAGGATTACTCGGAGACCGATTAATTCCCACGATAGTTTCGAAGACGGACCACAATGGCAATGGCAGACGATCTCAGAAACAAAGATTGAGATAGAGGACGCGAAAGAAGACCTGCGCGACGCGCTCCACGAGATTAACAATCGCGTCGAGGAAGGCGTCGCCAAGCTGCGGCCCGACCGTGGCATCCGCAAGCATCCGCTGACCAGCGCGTGCATCGCAGGCGCCTTGGGATTCGCGCTCGGAGCGGATTCGGGCGAGGTCGCATTGATAGGCCTGTTACTGCTGGGCGGCGCCATCGTGCTCAACCGTGAACATCTTGCCAGTGAACATAGGGCCGGCAAATCCGATGAAAGCTAACAACAATAACATCACGGTCGAGCGGCAGCCTCGCGACGAGGAATTGCCGGAGCTCGCGGTTCGTATCCTGTCGGACTTCGCGCGGATCGTCGCGGCGGAGGCTCGCCTGGTCGAGTCGAATATCGTCGAGGCTGCGAACAGCCTGGTGGACCGCGTCTATATCGCGGCCATCCTGGTCGTGCTCGCGGCGGTCGGCGTCGTCGCGATGCTGAGCAGCGTGGTGCTGTTGCTGCACCATTGGATGCCGTGGTGGCAGGTGCTGGGAGCGGTTGGCCTTTTCGCGATCGTCGTAGCAGCTATATTGAGACGCTCTTTAATCCCGGCGCGCGCGGCGTCAGCCGTTACCCTGGCGCGCTAAGGCCAGCGGTTCGTTTCACGCCGCAAGCCAGTCACGGAAAAAACTACGTATTTCGTTTCTGCAAAGCTCACTTCTTCTTTGCCGATTACTTATTTACTAACAGAGCGGAATGTTTTCCGGCGCGAGGTCGTGGCACACGAGTTGCTGATTACTGAGTATCCAACGTGTGAGGTACTGAGTAATGCTTTATTACGCACTCGTTTTCTTAGTAATAGCTGTCGTTGCGGCGGCACTAGGATTCGGCGGCATTGCGGGCACGTCCGCGGAATTCGCGAAAATCCTTTTCGTGGTATTCCTCGTTCTGTTCGTGGTCTCGCTAGTCGCAGGACGAGCTAGCCTTTGAACCAAGGCCACTCGCCGAATTGTGTCGAATCTCGATTAGCTAGAATCCAACTCAAAGCAGCAATCCACTGGGCATAACGAAATGCTCAGTGGATTGCTCTTTTCTTTCTCAGCAATAGCCAGATCCCGCCGAACAATATAAATTCGTATAGTCAGACGAGGAGAAAATCGAGGGGGATTGAACTACGGAGCGACGACTGTGGTCGTAGTCTGGCGCTGTACTTCGCCATCATCGTTGGTAGTCGTGGTCTGAGTAGTCGTCGTTCGAGGAGGGACGGTGGTGACGACTTCAGGCGTAGTAACCACTTCGGGCGCTACCACCGGCGGCGGGTAAGCCGCATTGTACTCGGTAACGGTTTTTCTCTCGACGGTACCGTTGTTGAATTCAGTCGTGGTCGAGGCGGTGCTGGCATTCGGAGACACGACGACCCCAGGCTCAGTTACTACCGGTGCGGACGTGAGAAGCGCAGGAGGGGGAGGCGCCTCGCTAGTCGTCGTTTCAGTGACGGTGCGTTCGGTTGTGCAGCTCGACATATAGCCAAGCGACAGGCCGACGCAAGCAGCCAGGGCGATGTTAGTAATGATTTTCATAATTGGTTACCCCGATAGTTAATCGAAGGGTTGCGCCAAGGCCGCGGGGGAGGAACGGGATGGGTAGTAGGGTTATGTGGTCGCGGACCCTGGCGCACCCTCCGAGCTATCCTGAGTGTTTGAGCAATCGTTGTGCCGAAAGCAGGAAGTAAAATTTGTTGTGAATTAAGGCTTCCCGGCTGACCCACTGAGCGAGCAAATGACGAATATTATGTATTTCCTACTCACCCGGCGGTTTTTGCCAGAAACTCTTCAATAAGCTGATCGTTTAGGCATTAATTTCTCGCTCAATCGAAGGCTTTTTTTCACCACGGCGTGGCACATCCGTTGCTGTTTAATCGGTGATGACGCCAACGCGAAGCATCAGAAATCACGCGAAACGGGGTCTATTCGACAGCGATTTGGAATCAGGAGGTTGCCCCACAATGAGAACACAATCATCACTAATTGTCGCATCGCTTTTAGTCGGGTCGCTTCTTTTTCCGGTCGGTGCAAGCTTCGCGCAGACTGATTCGAATCCCTCGGCGGACAACAGCGCGATTAATCAGCGCGATCGCGGACATGACACTTTTACGCCGATTGATCAGTCGAACAAATCTTCGGACCTGAAAATGACGCGGGAAATCCGGCGCGCGATTGTCAAAGACGACTCGCTCTCCACCGCCGCCAAGAACATAAAAATCATCACGATCGACGGCGCGGTAACTCTGCGCGGACCGGTTAAGACGGATCAGGAAAAGGCGGACATAGCGGCCAAGGTCGCACAAATTGCCGGCGGCTCAACCGTCCACAATGAAATCGAAGTCGCAGGTCAATAGCTAGTTCAATAGTCAGGAGCACTACTCATCATGGCGAAAGCAGTTTTTTGTATTGCGAAGAGCGAAGAGCAAGCAACGAGTATAGTCAATCAGTTAAAGGAAGCGGGCTTTTCGAACGACGACGTATCGGTGCTGCTGCCGGATCGCGCGGGCTCGCGCGATTTTGCGCATGAGCATCACACCAAGGCGCCCGAGGGCGCGGCGACCGGTGCGATTGCCGGTGGGGTGATGGCAGGCGTGCTGGGCTGGCTGGTGGGAATCGGAAGCCTGGCGATTCCGGGCGTCGGACCGCTGATCGCGGCCGGCCCGATCCTGGCGGCGCTGAGCGGCGCTGCGGCGGGCGGTGCGGTCGGTGGTTTGGCAGGAGGCTTGGTCGGACTGGGGATTCCCGAATACGAAGCCAAGCAGTTCGAAGGCAAGGTCAAAAACGGCAACATCCTGATTTCGGTTCACACCGAAGACAGCAAGGAACGCTCCGTGGCAAAGCAGATCTTCGACGACGCCCACGCCGACGATATCTCATACAGCGGCGAGGCTCGCGTCTGAGTAACTTGCCGATGGAAGACTCATAACCTGTAACTAGCGGGCGGTGGAGAGCTTCCATCGCCCGCAAGCTTCTCCGGCGACTAGTAGCTAAAATGCCTGAAACAAAAACCTGCAATACATCGGATATTAATCGCGAACTGCGAATTCTTGTCGCCGCGGATGATCTCTCCGGACGCGAGACTTTGCGTGATCTGATCAGCTCGTGGGGCTTCGTGGTGCAGGCGGTCGCCGGCAACCAGGTGCTCGAACGGGCCCAGGCTTTTTCGCCGCAGGTCCTGCTGATCGATCTGAAAGAACACCAGAAAGATGGCGAGTCGGTCGTACGTGAGTTGCAAACGCGCGGAATCGAAGTCGCAACTATCGTGATGGCCGAGGAAGCGGACCTCAATTCGTTGGCGCGCACGAGCAAGCCCGGCTCTTACGATGTGGTGTCGAAGCCGATTAACCCTGGCAATCTGCGCGTGCTGCTCAACGAATTGGCGACTCAGCTGCGAGTGAGCGAAGAAAACCAGCGCTTGCGGCGAAAGTTGATCGAGAGCTGGAACCCTCGGACCGATCATCGGACAGTCGCCCGCGATGCGCCGCGTGATGCGGCAGGTCGAGGAAGCGGCGGCGTCGAGTTCCGCCTCGGTGTTGATCGTCGGCGAAAGCGGGACCGGCAAAAAACTCGTCGCACGCACGATTCATGAGCTGTCGGCGCGCCGCAACGGTCCGTACGTCGCCGTCAACTGCGCAGGATTGCCGCACGACCTGATGGAGAGCGAGCTGTGGGGCCATGAGCGCGGCGCTTTTGCCGGCGCCGCACGGCGCCGCGACGGACTACTCGCGATGGCCAACGGCGGCACGCTTCTGCTCGACGAAATTACCGAGCTGAAGGTCGAAGTCCAGGCCAAGTTGCTGCGCACACTCGAGGACAAGAAATTCCGCCGGCTCGGCGCCAGCAACGAAAACGAAACGGCGCTGGACGTTCGTCTGATCGCCGTCTTCAACTAAAAGTCTGACCGAAGCCACGCACTACGGCCGCTTGCGCGAGGACTTATATTCCCGGCTCAACACTTTCACCATCGAGCTGCCGCCGCTGCGCGACAGGCTCGAGGACATCCCGGCGCTGGTCGAGGCGTTCGTCGCGCAGTCCGCGCAGAGCAATCGAAAATCGGTGACCGGCGTCGATAATGAATGTCTGGAAATCCTTCGCCTGTTTCGATGGCCCGGCAACGTACTGCAATTGCGCAACGTCATCGAGCGGGCGATGGTGGTTGCACGCCGTCCGCTGCTCGCTGCCGCCGATCTTCCCCTCGATGTCAGGCGCGCCGGCCGCAAGGGACCTCATTTCGAATTGCGCATCGGCGAGTCGCTGGACGAAGTCGAGCGGGAGTTTATTTTCAAGACGCTGGATTTTACCAACGGCAATAAAGTGCGCGCCGCGCAAATCCTCGGGATCAGTTTGAAGACGCTGTACAACCGCCTGGTTCGATACAACGGGAAGGACCGCGACGCGGCGAACGAAACGTCGCGACATCACGGCAATTAACAGATCGCGATTATCAGGCGGCCGGAACTTCAGCCGCGATTAGTTCCAGCGACATCGGTCGCAGCGACTTTTCCGCCGCAAACGCCAGCACGGAATCGAAGTAAGAGACATCGCCCGGATCGCCGCGCTGAAACCGGCGCAGGGCGAGATCGCGAGGATGCGCGAGCGCGACTATCGGCATCCCAAGCGCCGCCAGCGCCAACATCCGATCGCGGGTAAGGATTTCGATCGCGTCGCGATAAATTACGCTGAATTCATGATAAGACGACGGTTCGTCGGCGGCGCTGCGCAGGCGGTAATAGTTGGCGGGCGGCGGACCGTCCATCGATCGTACTTTCGCGACGAAGCCGGTGCGCCGCAGAAGTTCGGTGGCGCGGGGCGTGTCTTTTTCGTACGGAAAAATCATCACGCGCTGAAATCGAACGCCGTACTGGCGACTGATTTCCTCGACGCGAGCGCGGCCGGCATCGAACTGCGATTCGAATTCGCTGATCTCGCGGTGGTCAACGTGTCGCAGGAAACCGTGCCACACGAAACCGGTGTTGTGCGCTGCGAGCACGTCCAGGTAGCCGCGATGCGGGCGGGTGTAAGTCGGCGTCCACGCGAAATCGGTGTGGATGCCGGGACAGCGATCATCGAGATGCTGCAGGAAGGCCTGCAACCTGCCCGCGTTGAAGTAGTCGAGATTGATCGGGCGATCATCGATGACGAGATTGACCGGCACGGGAATCGCCGGAATGCGTCCAGCCACCCAATCGACCGCCGCGAGCGCGCCGATGCGCGCAGCCCTGGTCGCCGGCGCACTGAGTTCCGCCAGCAGATCGCGCTCGTCGTCATGTTCGGGATGGAGGTCGAAGATCGCGATGCCGGCGCCGACGTCGATCGAAAAAATCGATGGCGGCGCAAATCCCAGTCGATGCAGGCTCGACACAATCGGACGAACGCTGTGATCCAGTCCGACCGCCATCGGCATGTTCAACTGCGTCGTGACACGTTCGCCGGCGATTGCGTCCGGAAGGATCGGATGCGTCGAGAACTGATAACCGTCGGCCGGCTTGTTCAAGAACTCGAACTGCTGATCCGAGAACGGCAGCAGGGAGAATCTGCGTCCCGGCTCGAGCGCCCCGCGTACATATATCGTCGCGCCATTCTCGGCGGCGTCGCGCAGACGCGCCCTGGCGTCGGGCTCCAGCTGCGCCAGCTGAGCGAAATTGATCGCTATCAAGCTGATTGCGCGCCGCCGACGCCGACGGGATCGCGCTCCCATCTGCCGGGCAGACCTCGACCTCGAGGCCGCGCAGCCGCGCCACGCGTCCGGCGGCAGTCGGCAGCTCCGGACTATTGCCGATCAGCCAACACTTTGGCCGGCTCGGACTCGCGTGAGTTGGAGACTGCCTCAGCGGCAGCGCCGGCTCGAGACTCGAGTTCATTTGCGCGTCGTTCATTGGAGTCCAATATTGCTTCCAGCGCGTTTGATGGCGCGATTTGTAGGAGCAGTTTGATGTTGGGAATAACGCAGTGGCCGCCGATGAAGCCGGGGAAGTACCGCTGACGCGGCAGGAAACCGACTTCCTCAAAAAAATCGATCGACTCCGAATAGTCGCCGCCCACGCGCTCTGCGTAGCGGTTCATTTCCTGCGCGAACGCGATGCACACGCCGAAGTAGGTGGTCTCGGCGAGCTTGGCCAGCTCGAGCGACTCGGGCTCCGTCATGCGGCGGGTTTTCATGCCGGCCGCCTGGAAGTGGGCCTCGGCGCTGGCGGCGGCTGTACGCTCCGGGGCCGCGACGAACTTCACGTAGTGCAGCAGATCCTCTTCCATCTTGACGTGCTTGCCGCGCACCGGGCTGTAAGCGACCGCGCTCCCGCTCTTTTCCGCGATCGAGCGGGTGGTTCCCGGTATCACCGTACTGTTGATGATAGTCAGCGCCGGTGTGAAGCGGCTGATGTATCCGAGCGCGACGGTTTCGAATTGATGGGGCGATTGAAACGGGATGCACAGGTGCATCGTCCCGATCGGTTCCTCAATTTTCACGCGGTCGAGGTCGTGGCGCAGCACGGTTTCCTTGCGGTCCAACACGGCCGCGAGCGCTCCGCCGACTTCGCCGAGTCCGACGACCAGGGTTCTCGCTTTCGGCTTGCCGTTGGTTTCTTGTTTCACGTCCATCACATCTCTCTCCTGTTTCAGCCGTTCGCTTGTTGCAGGACTCTCCCGACAATCACGCCGTAAGAAGCGAATCGATTGCCCGATAGTATTCGTTTCGCTGGTTCTGCCAGTTCAGTGCTTCGAGCGCGGCGCGGGATCGCTCGACCAGACGCGCGCGTAAATCCGGATCGTTGTAGAGCAGCTTGATCGCACGCGCGAGGTCGCTCGCGTTGCCCGGTTCGAACAGTTCCACGGCGCCGTTGCCGAAATAGTATTCGACGGTCCGCAGCCGCGCGGCGATAGCCGGGATTCCGAGCGTCGCGTAGTCGAGCAGTTTCACCGGCAGCATCAGATGAGTCGCGCTGCTCGGCCGATATGGAACCAGACCGACGTCCGCCTTGACCAGCAGCGCGGGAAGTTTCTCGACCGGGACGAGATCCATGAAAGATACGCGAGCGCCCAGCCCCAGCTGATCGACCAGCGCGCGAGATTCCGCCAGGCGATCGCCCTCGCCGATAACTTTGAGGCGCAGCTCCGGAATTTCCGACCGCAGCGACGCGACCGCGGAGATAGCCAGGTCCAGGCCGAGACGCTGGGTCACCGTGCCGTGGCAGATCAAGGTGAACTGGTTGGGCGCAAACGAGTCGCCGTTTTTGTGCAGATCGAAAATCCTGGTATCCGGCGAATTCATCACGACCGCAATCTTGCCCGCGGGCACGCCCGCCTGCTGGAGCCGATCGCGATGCAAATCGTGCACGGCGAGAACGCGATCCGCCCACCATGAGCTGGCGCGCTCTTCGAGCATCAATAATTTCGCACCGGCGGCGCCGCGGGCTCCGCCAAATTTGTCGCGATACAATTCCGGCATCGTGTCGTGAACGTCGAGCACCACCTTGCTGCCGAGAAACTTGGGCAGTATCGCGCATACTATGACGGCGTCGGGCATGGTGCAGACGATCACGACGTTGTAGCGCTGCTTCATCGACATCCGCGCCGCGCGTTGCGCCGCCATCGAAAAGAATCGCAGATAGCTTCTGAGGTACGCCGACTTGCTTTCGCCCCGATAGCGCGACATCGGCAGCCCGATCACGTTGACGCCGTTGGTGATCGGCTTCTCGCCGGTGGCGAGACAAAGTACGTCGACGTGATCGCCGCGCTCCGCCAACGCTTCGGCGTGCCGCTTGACTCGGCCGTCATGCATGTACGTGGTGTAGGCAATCATCAAAAAGCGCGCCATGGTAAATCTCTCCCTCAGTCCACCAGCGGTTCGCTGGAGAGCATCCTCGCGACCGCGCGATCGGAGCCGGGTCCGGCGATCGACGGAGAGTCGCCGCGAACCGTCAGTTGCATTCGATCCCGACAACGCCACCACGCGGAAACTTCGGAGGGCAGCGCGCGCCATGCCGATTGGAAATCGTTGAGCTGCTTTAGAAGATTTTCGTATTCGTCGAGATACTGGCCGGAGCCGCAGTAATCGGGATGAACCAGGGTCAGGATCATGCCGCCCAGCGACTCGATCCATTTCGCTTTCATCGCCCAGACTTCCATCGGACTGCGATGCAGCAGATGAATCAGGGTGTGATCCTGCGGCATGGTGTAGGGCAACTCGACCATGTGCGCGAGAAAAAAAGGAAACATACTGCAGGTGCCGCCCGGTTGCGGCTCATACGGATCAGAATCCGAGAAGCTGCAGTCGAAATCGAACGAGAGCCGGGTGATCCATTCGCCGCGCCGCAGCGTCGAAGGCGCGCGAAAACCGTTGAGGCCGTGCTCGCGCGCCCGCTCCTGGAGCAGAGGCGCGAGCTCGGTAAAGTCGTTCTCGCTGCGGAAGAAACGGCCGTCATGCGACAATCCGTGGGCGCCGAATTCGAAGCCGCGCTGGCGGAGCCGCTCGACCAGGTTCCAATCGATCTCATATTGCGCCAGCGGCAGGTTCCACGAGGATCGGAAATTGTAACGTTCCTCCAGATCCGCCATCCGCTCCATCCGGCTCATCCCGAGCGGGCTTTCGACGTCGTGGGTCAGCACGATGCAGGATTTCATTCCGTCGGGCCAGAAACCGACGTGCCACGCGTCGTTCATTTTCAACGAGTGCAGGATGATTCGCAGCCAATCGCGCCAATAGTCGGCGAGCGCGCTTTCGCATGGCCATCGCGGGAACTCGCGCTTCGCGCGCATCTTGATCGCAGCCGAGTTCAGCCGATGACGAACCGCGGCCGGAATCAAACTCTTGATCGCATAGTAGGCCTGCATCCGCGACGGCGGCCGCCGATCTTCGCGCGCCAGGTATTCTTCAAACAGGTAGCGCTGGGCGATGGCCTTGGACTCGGCAATCTCGCACTCGAGCGCGGTCTCCCAATCCTGCGGCAGTTTCCAGAAAGAAAATGCGTCATTGCTCCCGCCGCGCGCCCGCACAGGTGCGAGACTCGCCCGCGACGGTTCAATACGAACTGAAGGTTCGCGGGTATCGATTGATGCGCTCAACGCCATAGCGACTCCTGCAGGAGCAGTCTGCGGTGCTGATGCCGCCGGATGAAACTCACAAGTTCGGGTTCGGCGCAGCGCGGTATGCGGCGGATGTATCCATTGAGAAAACCAGTGAGCAACAACGCACCCTCGAAGGGGGACGGGCGCGTGAACGTCTCCCGCGCCGCGCGCGCAAGCACGAACAGCGGTGAATAGCCGACTCGGTACGCCGCCAGACCTGCCCTCATCCGCGCCTTCCATCCCGATTCGGCGCCCTGCGGACGATGATGCCGCGCCGTGATGTGGCGGAAACCGCGGGTGTGGAATCCGTGCAGCATCGCACGTGCTTCGTCGAGCGTGTCCCATCCAACATCGGGATCGAGTTCGCCGATCGCGTTGAAACACGCGAGCGAGTACATCTTGGCCGGCCCGCGGGTGTGATATTCAGGCTGCCGAATCTCAATCCACTCACTGCCGTTGGGTTCCCACAAAGTCGGGCTGGCGATCCCGAGTTTCGGGTCGCGCTTGAATTCCTCGAGCAGCAGATCGATGAAGCCGGAGTCGAAGCTGACGTCGGCGTCGAGCCTTAAAACGTAGTCGTACTCCTGGCAAGCTTCGTGCGGCAGGAACTGGGTGATCACGCACTCGCCGCCGGGAGCGCGCGGGCGATTGCGCGGCAGATGGTGCGGTTCGATCCAGGGATATGCGCGCGCGGCCTCGTCGAGTATCGCAGGCGTCGCATCGGCGGAACCGTCGTCGATAATAATCCAACGATCCGGCGTCCAACTCTGCGACGCCATCGAGGCGATCAGCTTCGGCAGCAGCTTTTCCTCGTCGCGAGCCGGTGTGATTGCGATGTAGCGAATCATGCGAGGTACCTGTAGGTCACGTTGTTGAGCACGCGGGTGACTGGCAGCGGCAGATTTCGCCATACGCGCGACGCGGTTTGCCACACGCCGGTCAGATTTTCCGCGCTGGTCACGGTCGGCATCTGCGGAAAGTAGCTGTACGGCAAATCAGTTGCCGTCGCGCCGAGCTCGCGCTTGAAACGCGACAAACCGCGGTTGCGGCTGTCGGTCCGGCCGAAGTCCAGCGAGCTGGCCTTCTGAGCGTGATGCTCGGCGATCGACATGAAGATCAAATGACTGGCGCCGTCGGGACTGCCGGCCACGCGCGCGGACCATTTCGCATGCAGGTCATTGCCGTCGCGCAGCACGACTACCGCGGCGATACGCTTGCCCTGGTGTAATGCGAACCACACCTCGATCGAATCGTTTTGCGCAAAAACCTCGTGCACTGTCCTGAAAAACTTTAGCGGCTGCGACGGAACTCCAAGCCGGCGCCGGCTCTCCAATTGGAGATTGAAAAAGCAATCCATCGCCTCGGCATCGCGCGAGCATTCGACGCTTACTCCGGCCTCGCGAGCGCGCCGAAGATGGCGCCGCGTTTCGCGATCCGCCGCCTTTTCGATGGCTTGGAACGGACGCGACAAGTCGAGCGTCCAACGCTGGAAGTGATCGAGAACGTTCCACGGATAGCCTGCAGCGACACCGCGCAGCTCGAGTCTCGACCGGTTTTGAATGACCGCCAATCTCGATAGCAGAGCGTCGCGGGCTGAGTCGTTCACGGCCAGCGGCGGACAGAAATCCGAAAACGGCATCGAGATGAGACTGCGTCGAATCGGATTGCCGCGGGCGAGCAGACAGGCGGCCTTGGTCGAGCCCGAATCGCTCATGATCGCGATTTGCGGACGCACGCCAAACGCGCGTCGCAAAACTTCGAGCCACGGCCCGCGATGATAAAGAGTCGCCTCGGGATGCGAACCGGTGAGAGCGTCCCATTCGGCGCGTGCGCTGCTCGAGCGGAACGATTTTCAGCTCAGGTTCGCGCCCCACCACGCGAAGTTGTGTTGCAACCTGGTTCATTGAAGCTCCTGCGCTACGACAATCGGCCTGGTTTCACCGCGACCGAATGTATCTCCGAACATCCGCATTGCGGTTGAGGATTCGCGCCAGCAATAAACGATCGCCGGCGGTCCCATGATGAGCAGCAGGGTAGCGACACCCTGCGTGCCAAGTGCATTCGCGGTTATTTTTCCGGCGATGACGGCGATTGCGCACATCAGCGCCAGTCCAACGCCGGGTAGAATCGCCACGACGAGGTCGCCCATTCCGATGTCGAGCAGGAGGCAAGAAAGCCACATTCCGACAATGCTAATCAGCGCCTCGACCATACTTCTGCCCAAGCTCACAGCCGCCAAGCCGTGGGACGCGAGCCCAAAAACAGTTATTACGACCAGCACGAGTCCGGCTGCGTGAATATAGAAGTCGAACTCTGGATGGTTTTTTGCGTAGTAAACGGATCCGATGGCGAGGCGCAGGCCAACCAGCAGCAATCCGCACGCGAGCAACTGCATCGGCACTGCAGCGGGAATCCACTGAGGCCCGTAAATGATCTTGATGAGTTCAGGAGCGGCGATCGCGGCGCACAAAACGATTGGCAAAACGATCCGGGAAAGGTAGCCGCAGAAATTCAGGTAGGCCTTCGCGAGTTGGTCGGTCTGATCCTGCAGATGGCAGAACGCTGGGAGCGTGACGCGGCCCGCAATCCGGAAAACGCGGTCAGGGACGAATCGCAGCAGGTCCCAGGCCATCGAGTAGTAGCCCAGCGCCGAGCTTCCGAGCAGTCTGCCAATCAGCAGAAAATCCACATTGAACGCAAGTGAATCGACGGTTCGGCCGCCGAGAACCTTGACGGCAAAATGACCCAGGTCGCGCGCCGCGCGGAATGTCGGAAGGCCCATCGGAGCCCTTCCACCCGCCAGAAGGACGCTAACCGCGTGCGTGGCATAGCGCGCCCCGAGTCCGCCGGCGAGGCTCCAGGTCGGCAGCCGATACCATAGGAGCCCGAGCGCTACCACAAGAAAAGCGATCTCGGCGAGAACGTCGGCGACCGCCAGCGCACCGAATCGCATGTCGCGCCGCAGCCGCGCGTTGGCGGTGACGGCTGCGCCTTCGAGCAGAAAAGGAATGCACAGCAGGCGCATACCCTGTTGCAGGTCGGGCATCTTCATCACATGAGCGAGCGCGGGCGCGCCTCCGTAGAGTAGCCCCGCGGTCAGAAACGCGAGCCCGATGCTCATCCACCATGCGGTCGCATGATGCGCAAGTGTAAGGTCTCGGCGCTGAATCAGGGCGTCGGGGATGCCCGCTTCGTTGACCAGCATCGCGAAGGTCGAGACCACGACGAGAATTTTGAACAGGCCGAAATCATGCGGCGAAAGAGCGCGCGCGAGCACTACTATCCCGCCAACGCGCAGCACCTGGACGACGACCTCGGCGACTGCGTTGTCGCGGATCGAGCGAGCGAATGCGCCCCACAACCAGCGGTTGCGCTCGGCGTGCTCGGAAGCATCGCCGTTTAGAGCCGGACGATCGTTCACAGCACCTCTCCCCAAGGCGGCTGGCGGGTGGGCGGAGGACCAGGCACATCCGTTTTGGCAGCAACCACGAAAAATGATTTCCAGAGTGGCCAGCCTCGCCCGATCCCGTTCCATTGACGCGGCGTAAAGCCCGCCCCTCCGAGAGAATCTGCGAGACTGCGCCGATCGTAAAAGCGGATTCGATAGTTGTCGGGATAAAAGTGCTGGTTGAACGCGAACAGTACGATCGCCAGATTCTTCAACCGTCCGTGATATGGCGTGGTGAGGATCAAATGCCCGGCGGGCTTGAGGATGCGATTGAATTCCGACAGCGCGTTGTGACCATCAAACAAATGGGCCAGCGTTTCGCCGAACCACACAATGTCGAAAGTGCCACTGGCAAAAGGGAGCGCCTTCTCGGCGGAAGCGGCAACGAAGCACGTATTCGGGTTGACGCGTCTTGCTCGCAGTATCGCGTTTGCCGAAATATCCGCTCCAACGACTCTCATCCCGAGTTGGTTAAAAAAGCTCACGAAAAAACCGCCACCACAACTGGCGTCGAGCACACGAACCTCACGCGGCGAGCGCCCGTCCAATATAGGACCCAGTGCGCGCGCGATCCGCTCCTGGCGCTGGGCCAATGTCGGATCGAACTCGGGCGGAGCGCCGTCCTTCGTCGCCCAGTCGGCTTCATAGAAATTCTTGAAATTCATGAATCCAGCTCGATCGTTCACAGTCCCTCTCCCTTCAGCAGAACCGGGATTGTGCGAAAAAGAATTCCGATGTCAGTAGTCAGTGACCAGTCTTCGAGGTACTGCACGTCGAGCTTGACCATCTCGTCGAACGAGATCTGGTTGCGGCCGCTGACCTGCCAGAGACCGGTAATTCCGGGCAGCCCCTCGAGCCGGCGGCGGTGCCAGTCCTGGTAGTGCTCGACTTCGTACGGCAGTGCCGGACGCGGGCCGATGAGGCTCATGTCGCCGCGCACGACGTTGATGATTTGGGGCAGCTCGTCGAGGCTGAACTTGCGCAGAATGCGGCCGACGCGGGTGACGCGCGAATCGTTGGCGAGCTTGAAGACCTTGCCGCCGTCGCCGTTGGCATCGGCCGCGGCACTGTGACCATTGGAGATCCAGCGTTCTACATATTCGCGATGGACGCTGTCGGCGGCGGCAGTTTTCATCGTGCGCAGCTTCAACATTTCGAATCGACGACCCTGTGCGCCGATTCGCTGCTGGCGAAAGAAGATGGGCCTGCCGTCGTCAATCAATATTGCGAGGGCGGCGAGTGCGATGATCGGCATCGCGAAAATTAAAATGATTGAGGCGCAGACGACGTCGAAGCTGCGCTTGACCAGGTAGTTCAAGCCTTCGACGTTCGAGCCGCGGCGGCCGACTATCGGAATCAGGCCGACGGTGTCCACGCGAAGACCAGTCGGCGCGGAGCGGTAAACCCACGGCACCACCCACCAGCGCAGCCGCGATTCCTCGCACAACTCGACCATCCGCGCCTGGTCGGCAAGCGGCGCGTCGGGAGTGGCGATGGCGGCCTCGAGGCACGGATGGACGCGACGGATGTGAGACAACTGCTCGGGGCCTCCGAGCACGGGATAGCCGCTGTACTCGCAGCCTTCAGCGTCGGCGTCGAGGAAACCGATGATTTCATACTGGGTCAGCTCTTCCCGCATGCTGTCGCAGAGAAGATGAGCGGTCGGGTTGAAGCCGATGATGACCAGCGGGATCGAGATGCGCGGGCTCGAATAGAATTGGTGAATCAGATGGCGCAGCGCCCCGCGGATCGCCAATTCTGTGATGATGCTGAAGCTGAAGAACGTCGCGACCGCGACCCGCGAGATTTGAACGTGCAGTGCGAAGTCGGCCAGCAGCATGAGGCCGGCCGCGATCGAGCATGCCTTGACGATCGCAACAGCTTCCTTGCGGCTGCCGTTTCGCATCGTGAAGAGGTCGAACGCGCGGAAGACTCCGATCCACAACAGCCCCGCGAGAATGATGCATTCGCACTGCGTGTCCAGGTCGGCGCTTTCGATATGCGCCAGGATCGCCCCGTCCGGATCGTGCAGCGCCAATGCGCCAGCGAAGGCGAGCGCGAGCGCGACGAGATCGGCTATCGCGAAGAGCACTTTCTGTTTTCTACATTCGCCGGCAAACATCGAAATTCACTCATGCACTCGAGGATGCTGTCCCAACGACTGGAGAGGCATTGCGGCGCGGCGTCGGCCGGAAAGGTTCAGTCGAGAGCGGCAGCGCGGTGGTCACGACCTGGACGGTTCGCAGGATTTCCTGTCCGTCGAGATGCGGATGCATCGGCAGCGACAGAGTCGTGTCCGCCAGCGCCTCGCTCGCGGGGAAATCACCCGCCCGATAACCGAGGTAGGCCAGCGCGGGCTGAAGATGCAGCGGGACCGGATAGTGGATTCCGCATTCGATTTCAGCCTGAAGCAACGCGTTGCGAACGGCGTCGCGCTTGCTGCTACGAATTACGAACAGGTGGTAGCAAGATTCGTAGCCGTCAGGTTCCAGTATCGGCTGCGCGTCCAACGGCGCGAGCAGTTCGCGATACGCCGAAGCGACTACGCGGCGGCGCTGATTCCATTCGTCCAGCTTTTCCAGCTTGGCGCGGAGAACCGCGGCCTGGATCGAATCGAGTCGCGAGTTGTAGCCGCAAATCTCGTGCGCGTAGTGCGACAGACGCCCGTGATTGCTGAGGCTCGTCACGCGATGCGCGACTTCTTCGTCGTTGGTCGCGACCGCGCCGCCATCGCCCCAGGCGCCAAGATTTTTGCCGGGATAGAAGCTGAAGCATCCCGCGTCGCCGATAGTTCCGGCCATCTTCATGCCGTCGGCAGTGCGGACGCGAGCGCCGTGGGCCTGGCAGGCGTCCTCGACCAGTTTTAGATTGAACTCGGCCGCGATTTCCTTCAGCTCGACGATCTGCGCCGGCAGACCATATAGATGTACGGGAACGATCGCTCGAACTGCGCGGCGCTCGTTGCGCGGCAGCGATTCCAGAAAGCTGCGCAGCGCGGGCAAACTCATGTTGCCGGTCGCGGGATCGATATCGACGAACCTTGGCCGCGCGCCGGTTTGCACGATCGAAGCCGCAGTCGCGATGAAAGTCATCGGTACAGTGATGACTTCGTCGCCGGGACCGACGCCGAGCGCCAGCAGCGCGATGCGCAGTGCATCGGTGCCGTTCGCAACGGCGACGACGCGCTTCACGCCCAGAAATTCGGCGAACTCACGCTCGAAGCTTTCGACCTGATGCCCGCCGACATAAGAAGTTGCGGAGTGAACCGCATCCATCTCGGCAGCAACGCGCTCGCTGATTTCAAGGTTCTGCCCGGCAAGATCAACGAATTTGATTTTCACTGTGACTCCCTCTCTTTCGACTCGATTGCAGGCCCGCGCAGGCGTGCAGGATGGCCGGCGACGATCGAGCCCGCGGGCACGTCGCGCACAACCATTGCGCCTGCTCCAACTAATGCGCCTTCACCAATTTCGACTCCGCACATTATGATCGCGCCGCTTCCGATCGACGCGCCTTTCCTCACCACCGTATGTTCCATCTGCCAGTCGCTTTCAGTTTGCAGCGCACCGTCCGCGACGGTCGCGCGCGGATAACGATCATTGATGAAGATGACGCCGTGGCCGATGAAGACCTCGTCCTCGATCGTGACGCCCGAGCATACAAACGTGTGACTCGAGATTTTGCAGCGACTCCCGATTTTCGCGTCGCGTTGAACTTCGACGAACGCTCCGAGCCGGGTATCGTCGCCAATCTCGCAGCCGTACAGGTTTACGTACGACGCCAGCCGCACGCGCTCGCCCATGCGGACGTCGTCCGCGACGCACGCCATCTGCGGCACCTGGCGCTGTTCGGTTGCGGCGCTCATCGGAGTGCAGCTCCCAGCGGCACCATCAAGCCACCGCGCCGCAGCGAATAGTTCGCGGCCTCGAGCACGTTGACGACGCGCGCGCCGTTGACGCCGTCGGTGTTGGGCGTTTCGCCATTCTTGATGCATTTGACGAAGTGCTCGCACTCGCAGAACAGCGGCTCTTTTTCCTCGATGCGCGGAATCTGGATGTCGCCGTAGCGATACGAGAACTGGAACTCGCCGAAAGTGTCGTAATACTTTTGCGCGGTGACGCCCTTGTCGTAGATGCGGATCTTTTCCTGCGGCGCGGTGTCATCGTAAACCAGCATCTTGCGCGAACCGACCACCGTCGTGCGGCGAATCTTGTCGGGGTCGAGCCAGCTGACGTGGATGAACGCGATCACGTTGCGCTCGAAGCGCAAGGTCAGCATCGCGACATCCTCGACGCCGTGGCCGTAGTGGCTTTCGCCCTGGCAGCTCACCGCTTCGGGCTCGCGGCCGCCCATCAGGTTGAGAATGATGGAGATGTCGTGGGTCGCGAGATCCCAGGTCACGTTCACGTCGCGCTGGAAGAGTCCGAGATTCGCGCGCACGGAACTGATGTAGAAAACGTCGCCGATTTCGCCCGACGCGATGATGTCGTGCATCTTCAGCACCGGCGCGCTGTATTCAAAAGTGTGCCCGACCATCAGCACGAGGTTTTTCTCGCGCGCGGTCTTCACCAGGTCGCTGGCTTCTTCGCTCGACGTCGCCAGCGGCTTCTCGACCAGCACCGACTTGCCCGCATCGAGCGCGCGCTTGGCCATCGCGTAGTGAGTACCGACCGGGGTCGCCACTACGATGCCTTCGATCTCGTCGTCGTTCAGCAAATCTTCGAAGCGGCTGGTGGTCTCGAGGTCCGAGTACAACTCGCTGACGTGCGTTCGCCGCTTCTGATCGAGATCGCAGGCGACGATACGTTTTGCCGCCTGACTCTGATGCAGATTGCGCACCCAATTCGGACCCCAATAGCCAAGGCCGACGACGCCGACTCCGCTCAGCTGAGCGCGTTGCTCTTTGGGCGCGGCCGCCGGACGCGGGCTCGCGATGACGATGGGACGCTCGATCTCGATCGCGCCGTTTCCATTCGCGCCGTTGACCTTGTCCACCTTGATCGAGCCGTTGGAATGCCCGTTCTTGGAGACGCCGTTGCGATAACCATTTTCCGACATCGGATTTTTCTCGTTAACGATGATGAAGTCATTCATTGGGCGGTCACTCCGCGTAAGAATTTTGAGATCGCGACGGTCGCGCGTTCATAATCACGCCTGCCACAGTTCGGTCGGCAGCGCGCAGTGCGGCTGCGGTTGTAGCAAGCTCCTTGCGTTCGGTCTGTCCGTAGCGAACCACCAACAGGATCGGGTCGGCGGGCCGCATCAGCGGCAACATGCGCGGATCGAGCCGCGCGACGCCGAGATCGATCACGGCGGCAGGAAAGGTACTGAGAACTGCTTCGAGCTCCGCGATCGCCGCTTCGCGCTCGTCGTCGTTGCCGTTGAGGCAGCAGGTCGCGAGCGTCAGGCGCTGCCAGCCGGTCGTGCGAAGCTGCAGCGAACCGTCCAGCGTGATCTGCGCGACGGTCCTTTCCGACGGCGAGACGACGCGATGCAGACTGGGACTCTGGAGATTCGCGTCCACCAGGATGGTGCGCATCGACAGCCGCTGACTGAGATCCAGCGCGAGCGCGGCTGCGATCGAAGATGCGCCGTCGGACGGGCGGCATCCGGCGATAGCGACCCGGCACGACTTGTCCACCGCCGCGGTCGGCGCCATCCGCTCGCTCAACTGCCGAATCGCATCCTGGCGCGCGAGCATTGCCGGCAGATCGTGCGGAAGCGGCTCGGGCAGGAAGGTATCCGCGAACGCGATCGCGTCGGTCCTCGCCGGTGCGACTTCGCGAGCAGGCTGCTCGATCAGTTCGCGCGTGGTTTTCGAGACCAGTTTCGCGCGCTGACGAACAGGCGCGAGCGGTTCACGAGTGGTCGCGAGGTTTCGGTTGATTGCGTCGTAGTATTTACTCACTGCACTACTCCGGCCAAATCCGTCGGCTGGTTTTTTGGCAAGAAAATTATCTGTCCGACGAACAGACTGTTGGGGTCTTTTATTTGCGGATTGGCGTTTATCAAATCGCGGGTCCGATCCTTCGAGCCCAGGTACTTCGCGGCCAAATCATGAAACGTGTCTCCCTGGCGGATGCGGATGATGCTGGGCTCAGGCGGAGCCGTCACCACCGATGCGGGAGCCTTTTCCGCCTCGACCGGAGGCGGTGGCTGAATCTGATTGTTCGCAACTGGCGCAGGAGCAATCGCGGGGCGGGAAAGCGGCACTTCGTCGTGATGCTGGACGCCATTCCACTCGTACGCCGACAACATAACGCCGCCGAATCCGATCACGGCCAGCGCTGCACACGCGGCGGCGGCGAGCACCAATCGTGGATGCCTGCGAATCGCGGCGGGCTCCAGCTCGGGTAACGCGGCATGGTCCGGTACCGCGGCAATATCGAGTTCGGGTGGCTGACTAACCTTCGGCTTCAGGAAAATATCCTTGTAGTCGCCGACCACCTCGCGCGCGACATCCAGCGTCACCGCGCCCTGGTTTTTCGAGTACGCCAGCAGCAATGCGTTGTGACAGAGGACGTTGAGGCGCCGGGGAACTCCAGCGGCGGCCTCGACCAGGTACTTGAGTGCGTCGGCTTCGAAGATTCGCGCGGATCCGTTTTGCGCCTGCAGCCGGTAATTTATGTAGCCGATACTCTCGTTGGCGCTCAGCGCCGGCAGAGTTACCTTGGTCGAAATTCGCTCGCGCAGTTGCCGCAGATGATGCGCCGACAGACGATCGAGCAGCTCGGGATGGCCCATGAGGACGAATTGGAGTTCGCGATCATGCCCACCGCATGAATTCGACAGGAGCCGAAGATCCTCGAGCGTATCGTCGCTCAGGTTCTGCGCTTCATCGATGACGATTGCGGTGCGGCTGCCCAGCGGTCGATTCGCGAGCGCGCGCTCTAGCGCTTGAATCAGTTCGAGTTTGCCGTATTCCTTGGTTGCTACGCCGAGCTGCGGCAGCACGACGCGCATGATTTCGACGAAGCTGAGTCTTGGATTCGGCACGCAAGCGATCTTAAGGTTCGGCAGACTGCGCGCGAGGACTGAGTTCAGCAACGTGGTCTTGCCGGTTCCGGTTTCGCCCAGCAGCACCATGAATCCGCATTGATCGTGCAGCAGCGCCCATTCCAATGCGGCCAGGCATTCGCGATGAGCCGGGCCGAGGTAAAGCGTCGGCGACGGCGTGAATCGGAACGGCGGTCCATCGAGTCCGAAGTGCCTGTAATACATGGCCGTTACACCCGCTCGCTCAGCACTGCGACTATCGGCAGTCCAGTGAGATTGTTCACGACGCCCGACGAATAGATCTTCGAATCGCTTTCTTCCGCCCAGTACGCGGCGGCCACTCCGAACAGCGCCGCGAGGATCAGGCCAACGGCCATATTGAACGGGATACTCGGAAACACCGGCTGCAGCGGGACGATCGGCGGCTGCGCCACGCTGACGTTCAGAATCTTGTTGGTGTTAAGGGCCTCGGACGCGCGCGCTTCTTCAGTTTTGCGGACGTAGGCCTGGTAGGCGTCGGAGTCCGACGACACCTGCCGCTGCAATCGCTCCATGTCCACGCCGTTATTCACCAGCAACGACAGTTGCTGTTTTGCGGCATCGATCTGTTTGTTGAGCTCTTCGCCCGTCGCTTTTCCCGAAGACGCCGCGGTGCTCGCCTGCTTCAGGTCGGTCTGCAAGGTGATCCAGACCGGATTTACGTCAGTCAATTGCTCGTTGACCTCGAGGTGGTCCTCGTTGTCGAGAATCTTTTCCTCGGAGGCGAGCTTGGCGTCGATCTGTTTGATGCGCTCGCTGTTTGGCTGATAGCGGGTCAGCAGCTCGGCTCGCTCCGCGCGCAGCTGCATCACCTGCGGCTTCAACTGCTGCAACGCCAGGTTCTGCTCCTGCCGCGTTTCTTTCTGAATCCGGAGCGGCGTGCTCCCGAGTTCCGACTGTATGGATGTTACCTGCTGCTGGCTTCCTGAAACCTGCGCGTCGGTTTTGGCAACAGTACTCTGCAGATCCGATATGCGCGCGATGAGTGCCTTCTTTTGCTCGTCGAGATTACCGATGCCGGTTTTGATCTGAAAATCGCGAAGCTGGCTCTCAGATGCTTCCAGCCGTGCCTTTAGCAGGTTGGTCTGCTGCTCATAGAACTTCTCCGCCTGCGGGTCATGCGACAGGCTGGCGTGAAACTCCAGATAACGACTCATCAGGCGATCAAGAAAATCTTTGGTCCAGGCGCGGTCGTGTGAACGGAACTCAACCTCGATGATGTTCGAGCGCTTGATTACCGACGCGTCCAGATTGCGCTCGACGTCAATCGCCCACGCGTCACGCGGACTGAGCCGCGGAATGCTGTGCAGCACGTGATAGCCCTCGAGCGGCAGACGAATCGCCGCTTTCACTGCGGCAACAGCTATTCCTGATCGATGCTCATAAGCGCGCGGAACCGGCAGGCCCTCAAGCGCGAGGCGGACCAGGTACAAGCTGGTGATCAGTTCGCGTTCGGAATTGAGATCCTGTTCCTGAACTGGATTGTTGACCGCGGCCGAATTCTGAGGATTGTTGCTGCCCTGCAAGTCGGGCGACACCAGCAACTGCGCGCGATTGTCCTGCACCAGGACCTGGCAGTTGGACGAGTACAGCGGAGGCCATAGCAATGTCCCAACCGCGACCACCCCGAAGACCATCGAGCCCGCGATAGTTGCGATACGTCGGCGGCGCCAGGCGATATCAATCCAGTCTTTGTAGTTATTGGGCAACATTTTACTTATCGATTCCCACTAAGATTCTTCAGCTAGAAAGTCGGAGAGATGTACGGTTCCACCGGCAGAATGTCTCTTATGTGTTGCTTGACCCACAGATCCGCACTCGCGATCCCGCTTTTCGGCACGACCACCACGTCACGCGGCATCAAGGCCACGTCTTCGGTGGAGCCCGGGTTCTTGGTAGCCGCTGCCAGATCGACTTTGGTTCCTTGCGCCTGTCCGCAGGCGTCACGACGAATCAGGACCGCGCTCTGCGCATCTGAGTTGTCAGTAACTCCGCCAGCCAGCGCCAGCGCCTGCACCGCGGTCATTCCAGGTTGCAGCGGAAACGCGCCGGGTTTCGTGACTTCGCCCTCTACATAGATCTGGCGGCTCGGCATCTTGTTCAGATGAACTACTGCGCCAGGATTCCGAAGCTCGTTGCTGTAAGCCTTGTCGATCGAGGTGGCGAGCTGCTCCGGTGTCAGGCCAGCCGCCTGTACTGGACCAACCATCCGCAGTACGATCTTTCCATTGGGATCGACCGTGGTGGTGTCGTTGAACTCGGAGTTCATATAGAAGTCCAGCGCGAGCGTATCGCCAGGCTGGATCCGGTAGTCGGCGTCCGTCTTTGTGGCGGCTTCCTGAATGCTGGCATTGGCGGCGCACTGCTCGGCCGACATCGGGTTCGATGCGAATTGTTTGTCGCCACTTTCGCCGTGATTTTGGCTTTGCGCGGAGCATCCGCCGAGTGCGACAGCAATCGCGCTCGCGCAGACAATCATCTTCGCGCGCTTAGAGATTCTGTCCTTCTTTACGTAGCCCGGCCTCATGACAAAATGCGTCCTCATAAATTTTTGCGATCGGCTCTCGATCGACCCACCCTGGACTCAACTGCCCGCGCGCGTTCACGCGTTCGCCTTAGCAATGGCAACTCGCGTGCCATAGCGGAGATGGTTGAAACGATACTGAATCGGCCCGATTAGGTGAGTAGCGGGCGCGTACTGTGAAAGGATTACAAACTAAGATCGACTAAAGACCGGCTCAGAGAAAATAAAGAAAGCAAAAGGAGCGGCTCGGGAGACTAAAGGATTCGAGTTGGCGATTCAAAAAACGACGGGCTCGCGCTTGATTGTAGTATTTACATCGGAGCCGCGAGCCCGTCTTGCGTGTGACTGCTTAAGATCTAGTCATTCATGCTTACTCACTCCTCATAAGCTCACTGCCCCAGCGCCCCCATCCAGGTCACATCAGGAAGCAGGGTCGATTCCCCGGCATCCAGGACTGGGCTCCCGGCTTGCAGATGGGCGTTCAGGCCGCTGATGTTGACGTAGAGCGGGTTCATATTGCTGACGTCGTTCGGCCCAGTGCTGACGCCGGTGTAGCTGCTTTTTCCTAAGCTGCCGCCGTCGTCATTGTAATTCCAACTGATAGAACACCCGCCGGACACCTTCACTTGCCCGCCGTCGAGGATGTTGTTCTCGACCGTCATCGACCCGCCAAGGCAGGTCGTGACATAGAAGGGGAAACTGGTGTTATAACACGTATTGTTGTAGTAGGCCGCGTCGATTGGCCCTGAGTTAGCCTGCAGGCCGAAACAGGCATAGCCCGAAGCCGCGCCGAACGCGACGTTCTCCTGGTATTTGACCGACTCCGTGAAACTCGCATCCTGCTCGGTATATAGCGCATTGCCGTTGCAGGCCGGATAGGACTTCCCATTGACGGTGATGGTCGATGGCTGACAGATGGTCGTGTTGTTCTGGATCGTCACGTCCACCGAGCGTTTGAAGTCGATGCAATTGTGAGAACAGCCGGGACCGACCTGATTGCCTTGTATGAGCCCGCCGCCCATATCGCCGTCAACCATGATCGAGTTATGACCGCCCTCATAGTTGACGATGTTGTTGATGATCTGAACGCCGTCGGGGACGTTATAGTCGTCGTCCACGAAGGCAATCGCTTCATTGTATCCATAGTTGTTGTCGTCGGTGCCAAAGCCGCTCGCTCCCGCATAGGCGCCATATCCATTGTTGTGGACATAGTTGTTGGAGATCACGATTCCCACCTGGTGCAGGTCGGAGAAGATGATTCCGCCGCGGGTCGCGTTGCGCACCTCAAAGCCGGTGACGGTAACGTAGTTACTGGCGTTCTCATCACCGTTTGAACCGTAGGCGTCTTCAATTCCGTATAGCCGCGTCGAACCGCCATCGATCACCGGGCGGCCGGTTCCATAACTGCCGAAGGTGGTGGGTCGAGAACTCGAACCACTGATGCCGGAGATGTTCAACTGCTCTTTCCAAACATCGCCGCCATTGAACAACACACAGTCGCCGGCTGCGAGCGAGGGCTCGAAGGCCTCCACGTGGGCGATGGTCTTCCAGGGTGCGCTGGTCGAGGTGCCGCTATTGGAGTCGCTTCCCGCCGCCGCAACGTAGTGGGCGGTTCCTGCACAGGCCCCCGGTGCCGGCGTCGGAGTTGCGCTTGGCGACCCGGTCGTGGTCGGCGTTGGAGTGGGGCCCGTTCCATTCGCGACGTTCACGTTCAGCGCAGTGGTCGCAATTAACGCGTTACTGGAGTTGTATCCGTTGACCGACAGCGAGTGTTGTCCATTCGCCACGGTGGTCGAATCCCAGCTCGTACTCATAGGTGGCGACGACGCCATGTAGTTGCCGTCAACATAGAAGTTGACCCAGGTTACCGGCGCGACGTTTGTCACCACGATCGACACGCTGCCGGAAACCGTCGCACCCGATTTCGGCGCCGTTATACTCACGGAGCCGGCCGGTGTGGGAGTTCCCGCAGGCGTTGGTGTTACCGTCGGCGGAGGAGGTGTCGGAGTCGGCGCTATCGTCGGTGTTGGCGTCGGCGACGATCCATTGCTCACTTTCAGATTGATCGAAGTAGTCGCGACCAATGCATTGCTGCTGTTGTATCCATTGACAGATATGGCATGCAGACCGTTGGCAACACCGGTCGAATTCCACGCCATCGTGTACGGGGGCGACGATGCGACCCAGCCGCCGTCAACGTAGAAATTAACCCAACTGACCGGAGCGCTGGTCGCCACCGCGATCGACACCGTGCCGGAAACCGTCGTACCGTTCGCCGGCGACGAGATAGCTACACCGCCGGTTGGCGTAGGTGTCGGAGCAGGAGTCGAGGTGCTGGTCGGCGTCGGCGACGAGTGTCGATTTTTCACCGACACCTGCCTGGAGGCAGTTCCAACCACCACTTGGGACGAGTTGTATGCGGTCGCCGAGATGGTATGAAAACCATTGGTGGTAGTGGTTGATGGCCAGGACATTTTGCTGTGTGGAGTGGACGCAAAAAAAGCACCGTCGATGTATAAGTCCACCCACGCGGTCTTAGCGCCCTTCTTAAGTGAGATCGGGACCTCGCCTCTCACCGTGCTGCCACGCTGCGGCGAACTGATCGATACCTGGGCGGCGGCCACCCCTGCGAATCCCGCTGACTCGAGTATCAGGAAGCCGCAGAGAAAAAATGTGATTAGACCGGCAAGACCATAGCTGCCTTTCAATCCGCGCATAACACATCGCCCTCCCCAGGCGTGCGCAAATTCGCTCTCGCGGGCAGCATCGGGCCGGCTTCGGCGGACGGTGGAGGAGCACACATCACCGTTCGCCGGACTAACGCCGACGCACTTCCGCGGCTTAGGCGCGGGCTATTTCAGTGGCGTGATACCCTCGGCAGGTCAGAAAACGAAACTCTATCTGGACAGGTTTTCCCCCTATCTCGACAGATCTCTCCCCTGCGGACCTGGACTCACAGCCTCAGAGCCTGAAACTCCCCTCGCATTTGTATTTCCAGACCTGCCAGGCAGCGCCGGCGGTGGGCTCGGTGCCAACGATGTGAGACCCGCGCGCCTGGACCAACTAACGTCGCGACGCCACGACACGTCGCGCGGCAAACAGTAGCAGAGGATTATTAGTGGTTCAACTTTCTCAAGCGCGGCTCAATTCTTTTTTTGTATATTTTCTATAGTATGTAGCTGTTACAATTTTGTATATTTTACAATTATAGCGCCGTACGTACTTGCCACCGTAAGTATTTCACCGCTCACCGAGTTAGTAATGCAGTTACTAACCCAAAGTACTACTTCGAGTCGAATGACTAGCTAATCGCACTGTTGATTTTCAGAGCTAGTGTTCCGCAGCTTGATCGCCGGGATGATCGTTGGCTGCTTGCCACTCGGCGAAACTTTCACGGCGGTCGTTCACATAGAATACCGGTGAATCGCCCCAATTGTTGTGATCGAATCTACCGCCGGCATTCGCTTCGAGCACCGCGTGCCCCGCCCGGCTGACGATATTGTTCCTGACTGTCGCCGGCGTTATCAGGTAGATGCCGGTGAGCACGCTGGAGATCGAATTGCCGACGATCGTCGCTCCTGAAGTACCCGCGTCGATTTGAATCCCCGAACCGCGCCCCGGCACCGACCCGCTGACGTTGTAGATCACGTTATTCTGTATCACGCCGTCGGCGCAGTATTCCTGGTAGATGCCGTTGGCCTCGTCCGCGTCATGCGCAGTATTGCCGCGTATGAGAACCGACGCCGAATGCTTGGTGTCGAAGCCGTTGTGATTGAAATGCTCCGCATGATTGCCGATGATCTTCGCGCCATCGGCCTTCTGCGAATTGATCGCGTTACCATGTCCGCCGCTGTACGCGATTGTGTTGTCGATAAACTCGGGCGCCGTATTCAGCTCCACGTGTTCATCGAAATGGATGGCGTTGTAGTATTCGCCGCCGTCAACCCGTCCAGTCCCGGTCTGTCGCACAGTATTGTTCCGAATGACTACTCCTGCCGGCCCGCGTCCGTTTTCCGCATTCGAGTAGAAATAGATCCCGTATCCGCCGGTGCGCTCGAATGCGAGACCGTCAACGACGATGTTCCCCTTCTCGCCCTCGTCAGCGGTCGCATTCATTCCATAAATCCGCACGGCCGCCTCGACCGTGTGGCTCGCGGGATTGGAAGCGTCCTCCAGCCACACATACAGCTCCGACGTCGCCGGATTCCAATACCAGCTGCCAGCGGTCATCGGTCCCACTGCGCACAAACCTGACGCCTCGCACGACTCCCCGGGTATGCAGCAAGCGCGCGGCAGCCCCCAACCCGGCTCCCCATCGACATAAACATTGTTCGGCTTCGCAGAATGCGCCCGATAGATCGCCCCATTGATCGAGCTCCATCCCGTAACGACATCGCTGCCGCTAATGACAGGCGCCGCGCCGTTGCCGTACGCCGTAAACGTAACCGGACGGCCGATTGCTCCGCCGTTGTGCGGTTCAAGTGTCTCACGCCAGATTTGCCCGCGCCGAAAATAAACCGTGTCTCCCGGCTCGAGTGCAATCGAATTTATTTTTCCGATCGTGCGATACGCCGCCGATGGACTCCGGCCGGAATTGGAATCGTCGCCGGTACTCGAGTCGAGATAGTACGCGTGCGACGGTTCAACCGTGGCTCCGACCCGCGTTTCAACCACGTACGCGAGCGTCACCACGATCAGCAGCGCTCCGGAGAGCCAGCTCAGCGACTTGATTTTCGCCTCACGAGGCATGCCTCCCCTGTAGCGCGCGAACGATCGGAGTTTTCGATTCTTCAACCACTCTCGCGCGCGCAGCCGCTTGTGCGCGGGCAAAGAGCCGCTCGCGCTCGAGCATCGTCCACACCAGCGCCATCATGACGCCGGCGAATGAGCGAAAGTCCACGACCGACTCCGTCGTATTCAGCATCACCATCGGCACCATCGCCAGCGGTACCAGCGATCTTAACTTCCACGGATCGCCATTCGGAAAAAAACAACTGACCATCGGCCGCAATGTAAGAAACGCCCAGAACAGAAGCGCCGGTATCCCGAGACTCACCGCGCGCGAGAGATAACCGTTGTGCAGCGACGACTGGTAGCCCATGCCCCAGACCGCGTCCCATCCCTGGAAGAATGGACTCAAAAGAATCTGGCCCTCGACCTCGTAGCCGTAGCCCACAAGCGGCCTCTCTTTGACGCTGCGAACTCCAAAATCCCAGGCGACTTCTCGCCCCGTGAAGCTCGCGACGTCGCCGCGATCGATGTACTCGTGCATGCTCGGAATCATGTGCGCGACTGCGTAAAACACCCCGAACAGCACCGCGACCCCGATAATGCCCCGGACTCGATATCGCCACACCAGGTAAAGCGCGATTCCAATACCGAGTCCGATAATTGGCGTTCGTGAGTCCGCCATCACGGCTTGCACCAGCGCACCAGTCATCGTCGCTGCCGTCAGCCCCTTCTTCCATCCTCGCGCGACCGGCCAATAGCCAAATCCTGCGCCAATGGTCGCGAGCATCAGGTTGCCGATCTCATTCGGCTCGGTGAGAAATCCCGCAAACCGCAGCATGCCGCTATCGGTATCAGGCTGCCAGGCAAGGTCCGGCTGAATAAACATCGCAAGGTAGTTGACCGCGACCACAACTCCGAGACCGGCGAATAGAACTCCCATCATCCGTCGCGCATCGTCTGCGCTCTTTACCTCGATAGCTATCGCGCACATCGCCAGGAACGGCAGGATCGCCGCGAATGCCCGACCAAGTGAGACTGTCGGCAGGATTGAATACGAGACGCTGAACAACGCCCAAATCAGATAAATCGAATAGTCGCGAAAGCCGCCCTCGCGCAGAATTCCCGACTTCCACAGCTTGGGAATAAACGGGAGAATGAACAACAGGCCCAGCGGATATCGTACGATGGCTCCAATCTTCTCGTCTGAACTTGCGGCGAAGTAGCTGGCCGCCACCGCCTCGATCAACACCATGACGATTAGCAGCCCGCCGACATGATGGCTCGTGTAGCGAATTGAATAGGGCAAAATCACGGCCGCCGCGATTGCGAGCGCGACTAGTCCGCCGCCTTCCGGATGAGTCACCAGCACGAGGATCAGCAATCCGACTGCCGCGGCCACCAGGTATTCGAAATGTCGAATCGAGAGCCCAAAAATCTGCGTGCGACGATTGTCGGTGTCATCGAGCACTTTCGACCACTGCACCTCGGTGACGCGATCGCGCGGGGACGTTTGTAATTTTTGCAGCATGGCCGTGCTGAAAAAGCAACGAAGATGCCATCGCTCTGGATCGTGCGACTTCGTTCTGCTGGTTGAACTTGCGCGCCGAGAGGGTCGGTAAATTTAGCCCAACGAGGAGCGAATTTATTTCACGACTACACACTCGCGCCTCCACCTCAGTCGAGGCCGTTTGACGTGTCGCGTCCTTGATCATCGTCAAAAAACTCCGATGGCACCTGTATTTTTCTGCTAGAGTCTTTCCGGCTCTTTCGCCTTGCTCTCCTGTCAGTAATCGGCACAAGTTCTGCATGTCTTTTGTGCGCTTAAGCAGCGGCCAAAGAGAGGACTGCGAGAGTACGTAAAAATTTCGGCATTTTGGCTCCGGTGGGTGGCGGCTGACCGAATAGCTCCCCACCACGACGTAGGCCAGATCCCGCGCCCGCCCGGAGCCGTTCCATACACACCCAGTGCCGTTCGCGAGCCCTAAGCAACGGCACTCCAGAGCCGGCAGGGGGTGCCAATGTATTTTCGGCGCGCAATGATTGCACTAACAGTAGTGTTGGCGACGCTCAAATTTGCGCCGCCGGCCAGTTCCGATACGGTTTCTGTCTATTGGGACAATGTCGCCCTCAGCCACATCCAGCAGACCGGCTTTCAGCCACAGCTAGCCACCCGAATGATCGACGTGATGCATGCCGCGATGTACGACGCATGGACAGCTTATGATCCCATCGCGGTGCCGTCGCGATCCAACGGCATCCTGAAACGCCCGCCCGAAGAAAACACCGACGCCAATAAAATCGAGGCCATCAGTTTTGCCGCGCGCAAGGCGCTGGTCGATCTGCTGCCTTCGATGGCCTCGAGCATTGACGCGGCGCTCACAAGACTGGGCTTCGACCTCGAAGACGCCGACAGCGCTGACACTTCGACCCCGGCCGGAATCGGCAATGTCGCGGCCGAGGCGGTAGTAGCGCGTGAATACCGCGGCGCTCCTCACTACTTCGTCGCCATAAAGCCCGATTCGAACGACGATTCCAATGAATGGCAACTCGATTGGAGTCGCGTAGTCCAGCGAGACTCGTCTGACAGCGTAAATCACTGAAAAAAAAATGAAAATTCATTTCATCGGACATGCAGGCCTCGTCGTCGAATGCTCCGGCGCGTCGATCATGATGGACCCATGGCTGTCCGGAAAAATCTTCAATAACTCATGGACTCTGCGTCCCGAACCAGTGTTGGATCCCGCGCTTCTGGATCGGGTTGGCTACCTTTGGATATCCCATGAGCATCCCGACCATTTTCATTTCCCGACCTTGGGTTCGTTTCCCGACTCCTTCAAACAGCGTGTAACTGTCCTTTTCCAGACTCGCGATTCCGCCAAGATAGTCGCCGCCTTCAAGGGAATGGGCTATCAACGCTTTCGGCTGCTGCCTCATCGCGAGATAGTGCCACTGACCGAAGGATCAAACGGCGCGAAGGTTTATTGCTACCACGCCGGCCTGATGGATTCCGCGCTGGCAGTAATCGACGATCAACAAGTCATACTGAATGAAAACGACGCCCGCATAAGTACTCCCGAATGCCGCCTTATTCTCCAGGACCTGAAACACGTTGACGTGCTCCTAAGCCAGTTCTCGCTCGCTGCCTATGCCGGACTCGAACCGCCCGAGCGCTATTTGCCCGAGCGCGCGAAGCAGGTCCTTCGCAACATGTCGGAGGTTCATCGCGCACTCGACGCGAAAGTCACGATACCCTTCGCGAGTTTTATCTACTTCTCGAGCGAGGACAACAAGTACGTCAATCCGTTCGCCAACACGGTGAACGACGCCTATGACTACCTGAGTCAGCAGGGCCAAACAGCGGTGGTCATGTATCCCGGCGACAGCTATGAAGTCGGCGCGTCCTACGACTCGTCGCCAGCGTTGCAACGCTACAGTTCGCTGCCCGAATGGGATGAGTTGCCCTACGACCCAATCGAAACAAAACCTCTCGGCGATATTTTCGCAGCCTATACGGTGATGGCTGATCAGATACGCGAGCGTTATCCGCGGGCGCTATTGTGGATGTTGCGCCCCGTGACCATAAGGATCCCGGACCTCGATAAGACTGTTGAGTTTTCGCTAGCCAGCGGACGAATAGCGGAAGTTCAAGAGTCTTATCAACCGGACCTATCCATCAATTCGCAGCCGCTATGGTTCGGATTCAAGTTCCCCTTCGGAATCCAAACGCTAGGTGTGTCCGCCCGCTTCACCTTGCATAAGAACTTCCGCAACTGGAAGATGCACCGAATACTCTTCTCATTGAACAACGGCGGCCTTTACCTGAAACCCAAGTACGTCTTCACCACCGACTTCATGAACTACGTCCGTACCCGCCTGGCCGGCGGCATGACCCAAGCCGTCCACTACTACCGCACCTCCCTCTGACCCTTTGTCCTTGTGTCATTCAGAGCGCAGCGAAGAATCCCGGCTCTTAATGTTTCACTGGGTGAGACTGTTCAATCAATACGATCTCTATTCCAAAGACCATGCGAAAACCGATCCGCGGAGCAAGCGAGGTCATGGTTTCTCGACCGCTACCTCTTCCGAGGAAAAAGGGAGCCACCATCTGTGGCCCGGAGGTGTACGGCGAGAGTTGGCCGAGGTTGATCCATATGGCAGATTTGTGCGGTGGCTGGCGAACAAACCGTAGAAGACTAACTACGACACGCAAGAGGACTTCCGAATGTCAAAGGCGCTAAGGGTTTTGATTACAGGCGCGGCACGCGGCATAGGAATGGCAACGGCGCAGGTACTTGCCAACCGAGGGCATTCAGTCGTCGCCACCGACGTATCGCGCGTTGAGTGGATCGGAAGGCATCCAGGCACATGTGCTCGATGTCACCAGCGATGACTCCGTGGCGCGGTGCCTTGAAGAGGTTGGTCCGCTCGATGCAATCGTCAACAACGCGGCTATATCTGGCGGCGGAGGGCCGGTGGAAGGCTATCCACTTGATCGTATCCGGCAGATGTTCGAGACAAACACGCTCGGCGCGTTGCGCGTAATCCAGGCGGTCTTGCCCGCCTGGCGAAAGCGGGGTTCCGGCGTCGATCGTGAATGTGTCGAGTGTGAACGGCCGGGTCTCCTCGCCGCTCAGAGCAGCGTACAGCGCCTCCAAGTTCGCGCTCGAAGCCTTGACGGAGTCACTGCACTTGGAAGTCCGTCACTTTGGAATACGCAGCGTGTTGATCGAGCCCGGACCATCGCTTCTGGCATGAAAGCGAGCGAGCCTCATAAGGGACCAGCCGACTACGCCGGACTTTGGGAGCAGTGGGCCGGAGCCGATACCAGAACGACGGGGCCATCTGGCCCGACCCGGACCCGAAGTTGTCGCATTGGCCATCGCCCGTGCCATCGAAGACCCCGCGACACCTTTCCGTGTACCGGTCGGCCAGGACGCTGAGATGATTTTGGGCTTGCGAAGAAGCCTCGACGATCAGGCATTCGAAGATGCCATGAGAAAGGCCGTTGGGCTTACGTGGTGATGAGATACGAGCCTCAGATGAGCCCGAGGTGCGCAAGGTCCAGGCCGAGGGCTGGTTCAGCTATCACGGCCACGCGTTCCGCGTCTCCAAGGCCCTGCGCGGCTTGCCCATCGCGCTGCGCCAATCCGAGCTCGGCGACTCATTGCGAGAGGTCCTCTTCTGCCACCAGCTCGTCACCACCATCGACCTCGATCGCTCGAAGTTCGATCAATGATCTCAACTCGAAATGTGTTACTTATCTCCTCGTACACCTGTTACCTATGTCCCCAGTCCGTACATATGGGAAGGGTTAGGGGTTAGGTTCCATGCATAGTCCGGACACCTCGCGTAAAACGGGCGCGGTAAATCCCCCTCGCGCCTTCCCCCGGGCAAAAAAGGAAAAAAAGAGAACCTCAGAGCAAAGTAGTGCGCTGCGCGCGACTTTGCGATTTACACTGGGTGCAGAGGCGAGGTCACCCTGCCCAAGGAGGTGCGGAACCCACGGTGGTTCCGCATTAAAAAGCCCTGCTCAGACTCGCATCACGTAGCAAGCTCCGCACTCACTGATTCTTCTGCGCGCGGCTCTTCGCCTCTCGCGACCCGCAATGCGCGCGACGCACGCTGCCAGAAGAGATTGTCCGGGTAACGCTGCACCAGCTTGTTGATCACCGCGTCGCCCTTCCACATCAGGAACGGCTTCACCAACGGATTGAACACCACGTGATCCGTGTAAGGCTGCAGCTCGAAGCCCATGCTGGTCTTGTAGTAGTCGAGCCCCTTTCCGACCGCGAGCGCCTTAGGCCCATGCGAGATGTAAGCGACCTCCGGACGTGCCAGCGTGGTCTTCATCACCGTAAACAGCAGTGCATTGTTCGGATAGAACTTCAGCAAATCAGAGGCGCTCTTCTGCAGATGTATGTAGTAGCAGTCCTCAACCAGCATCGCGACGATAAAGGTCGCCAGGCGATCCTCGACAAAGGCGCCCCATGCCTCGAAATCCTTCGAGCGGCTGGCATTCTCGCAGAACAGCTTCCACTCGTCTTCCGTAGCCGCAGGCGCCGTTCCCATCTGCCGCAAAGTGGTTTCCGCCGTCAGCGCATGACCGTGCTGCGCAAGGTAGTCGAAGTCAATCTGCTCGATCCGGCATCGCGCAAGGCCTCGGCGAGTCCTACTGCGCACATTCTGGGAGAGCGCCGGAAAGTCATAGTCGCGATTCGAGCAAACGTACATCCCGCCGCGCGGCCCCGCTTTGTCGGGAGTCCTTGGATAACGAATCGCAAACGCCGGTCCTTTGATCATGACCTGCGCGATCTCCGCTTGCGACGGCTCCACCAAACGATGTATCGGCAGACTCTTGAACAGAAGCGGCTTGGGATTGTACCAGTAGCAACTCTCAGTCTGTATGATCCGGTTGCCGATGGCCCTGAAAAATTGCGCCAACTCAGATGCCTGCATGTTCTTCCTCTCGCATAGTTATTGCCGGCTTAACCAGATCTCGCGCCAGTAGTGATAATTCGCACGCTGACAGAAGGATCGCTGACCCTGGCAATAGACCGACTCGAGCACGATGCATGGACTGCGAAAGCCCTTGAGCTCGCCGCTTCGTTCGTCGATCCGCCGCTCCATATTCAGGATCACCGGAAATTTTCGCCCGCAGAACTGGAACATCTCCGGCTTGAATTCCATCCCACGGTTACAGCCTTTGCGATCGAGCGTCCGCAGAATTTCAAACATCCCGCGAACCCGCACCACTTCACCGGGCTTCAAATTTAGTTCGATCGCCGGAGTCTTCTTGTATCGATCGGCATTCCACGGAGCGCGCGTCCATAGCTTAAATGCCTGGAGAATCGCTTTGCCCCAGAAGTAGATGAGCAACTGGCGCAATGCGCTGAAACTTCTCTTTCCCGAAGCGCAGTCGCGCGCAACCTTGACGAAGTAGCTCGACGACTTGCCGACCGGCGCCGGGCAACTCGCCGACGCCAACTCCGTCGCCTGGCACATAAGAGTGTTGTCAGGCTTCTGCGCGAGCTCGCTCAACGCACGATAAGCCCCATCCGTAGTGCCAGTTGGGGGAACTGCAATCAGCGTGGGACGGGATTCATCGGCAGCGACGGTCACAGGTCGCAGCCACGCTTCCTTCCATAGGAAGAGACAGCCCGCCTCGCATCCGCGATGCGCCGAGCCGTCGCACCTTAGCTGTTCGAGATGAACCGTATCTTCGATTCGTCGAGGCTGGCCAAGCGCGCAAGTGTTGTCGGCGCGTTTCGATACGTGCAGGCGGCGACCGCTCAATGCCAGCATCTCGGGCATGAAAGGCAGGCCGTCAAGTTTCCCGTCGCCGTCGAGGGTCGCCATGATTTCCGGGGCGGTCCGAATTTCGACCAGATCACCTGGATTCAGATCGAGTGGCGCCGAATCGTTCTCGCCGATCTCTTTTGATTCCACCTTGTCAGCGAGAATTTGCAATGACTCCGTCGCTTCCAAGGCTGCGTTTGCTTCGCGCATCGTTACACCTCCGCCGATCCAGTCGCGTACGGACCGTCAAGCTAAAGCAAGAGATGTACTTAGAGGCTGTGCCGAAACTTTTCTAGGATTTATCGATTCGAAGCTGCGTCCGCGCGCCGAATTTCCGCGGCCTGCGTGTGAATCCGTGTAAAAACTACGCGCTCACTATGTAACTATTCCGCGATCGGAAAATTGAGGATGATCGCCGCTCCTGCTGGACTACGATTCTCGGCGCGAATCCGCCCGTTCAACCTGGTCATGACGTCATGCGCCATCGACAGGCCCAAACCGGTGCCTAAGTCCTTGGTAGTGAAGAACGGTTCGAACAGCTTCGGGAAAACTTCTTCCGGGATGCCGGTGCCCTCATCCTTGACCGCTACCTCGACGGTCCCCGCCAGCAATCTGGCTTCAATTGATAGATTGCCCCCCTCCGGCATCGCCTCGCGTCCGTTGATCAGAAGATTCGCAAGTACGTGCTTCACCTGGTTTGGAAACGCCCACACCTTCGGCAGCGTAGGCGGAATCTCGAGTTCGAGTTTGACCGCGCCGCCTTTCACCGTCGGCGTTTTCTGTATCAGGTAGTCCACCATCTCGACGGCTTCGGCTATCAGGATCGACAGATCGCAACTTTCCAGATTTTCCTGCGGTCGCTCGCTTACAAATTCCTGAAGTCCGCGCACTCGCTCCGCAGCGGCGTTGACCGTTCTCGCCAGCGCGTCCACATCCTCGGCGAATTCCGCGCCGGCTTTCGCGCGGAGAATGTTTAATCTCAACGAACTCGAATTCAGAATATTTCTCAGGTCGTGCGCCAGCCCCGAAGCCATCTCGCCAATCGCGCGCAGTCGCTCGTTTCGAAAAAGCTCGTCGCGCAAATGAAAAAATCCGATCAGCGCCGACATCTGCTCCGTGGTCTCGACCCCTACCGCGCCAACGTGATCCTTGCCGTCGATCGCCAGTGGAAATCTTACAACGAATAGCGACTTACCGCGCTCGACCTGGTCGGTGGAAACCAGCGGATCCCCACTGGACAGGACCTGCTGATCCTTGCGCCAATAGACATGGCCCACTGTCGGAAACAGTTCTTCGTCCCGCGCGCCGATCCATTTTTCGTTTTCGATGCCGAGTTCCGATGTGAGCCGCGAATTGACGAACACGTATCGTCCCATCGCGTCTTTGATCCAAATACGCGCCGGCAGGTTGCCCATCAGGAGTGAAAAAAAATGTTCCGGATCGTCCCTGTCCGTCAATTGCGGATTCGCTATTTCATCTTTGCGACTCATTTGGGCGGACATCCGCGTCGCGGGCTTCGGCCATAAAGAAATTGGACGGACCCCGACCCGAACGAAATTTGACGGACCCCGACCCCGAACGACCCAGATACCTGCGGCCCATTGCCGCCAGGGAAGGTTCTGTCTTCGGAAGTCTCAGATCAGACATGAACGGTCTCCGGCACCAGCGTCTGAGAAATTTGCGCGACAGTAATGTTCGACCGAAAAGCTATCGTCGATTGACTCTCCACGTCAAGCGGCGTGCTTGACCATGCCAATCGCGCATAAAAGCTCCGTAAACGTGCCGAGCTTTGCTTCTAGAAAATAGTGCCCAGCGCATCGCCGACGATTCGGAACGGCGCCGCGATTATCGTCCCGGCCGCATGCGCAGTCGATCCCAGGACGCTATCGTGGTCATCGGGCACCGTGTAGGTGGTAGTAGTCGTAGTCTCTACCGGAGCCCCATTCGCGTAGTACCCCGGCTCACCCGCATAGCTGTATCCCGGCGCGGTTGAATAGCTGTATTCCGGCGCGGTCGAATAGGTTGTCTCGCTGCGGGTATCCGCACAGGATTGAAGTGTAAGACCACCCGTCACAAGTGCCGCGCTAAGAGCTATAGCCGAAAGAATAGATTTTTTCATAACTGTTCTCCACCGCCAAATTGGATCGCAGCGAACGCGCGCGCGATATTCTTTTATCGCGCGCGCGCCGCCGAAACCCGTCACGCTCAGGCGACTAACCTACGGCGCGGTGTATGTGGTTGTCTTCTGCCGCTCGACCAGACCATTATCGGTCGTCGTAGTTGTGCTGCTCGACGTTGCCGGCGGTGCTACGACGACCGGCGCGGGCGCCGGGGCCGATTCCACCACGGGCGCCGGAGTTGACGTCTCATCCACATGCTTGTGGTACGAGAAGCATCCGGCGGCGATTCCGCACGCTGCGACAGCTGCTGGGATAATTGCGATACGTCTCATAATACTCATCTGTTTGAACCCTCCATCGGGAACTTACCCTGTAACAGCAAGAAGCCGGCCAAAGGGGACTAAAGAATTCCCTAGGAGCTACGTGTGAAAACTCTCGACTTTTTCGGTAAATCTTTCCCGGTCGCAGCCTCTGAAAAAGGCCTGAATACCGAGAGTTCAGAAGGATCAGCTATTCGTCTGCCTGGCCTGCGCCACTTCTTGATCAAATCCGGGCACGATAGCATTAATGAATGCGTTAACTATGAATTGTCCTATTGCTTGCCATGGGTCCACGTTTGGACTTTTTACCGAGCCTGAAATATCGACCTTCGTCGCCACCTGTTGCGTCGATCGATTCTTCAACAGCTTGGCGGCGCCTCCTATAACTGCTTCGTAAGCCTTATGAAGGAGTGGTTTCTTCGCGTCCTTTTGGGAGTCATAGACTTTCACATCGATGAACATTGGCTTCACATAGCCGCTCACGTAGTTGTCCTTCACGGTTACTTGCGAGAAGACTGATACCTTGCCGGCCGCGACGTCGAATTTTCCGTAGGCTCGCAGCAAATCGTTCAATGACGTGAGATCGGTATCGCGACTTGCCAGATCGAAATCGAAATTGGGCCCCTTGTGCTCCGGGCGCAGAATCCCCGAGAGTGTCGCTTCGCCCGATCCCATCAGTTTGCCATTGAACTGAAACTTTGCCGGTCCCGCACTTAGGTGATTCGACAAGTTCGTCACCCGCATGTTCCCATTCGAAATCACGAGCTGGTAGTGCGGATTCGCCGAGTTGTTGAGAAACTTCAAATCGCTGTTCGTGAGCGCGACCTCGCGAGCCCTGAGCTGCAGGCCGGGCGCGTTGTTCACTTTTGCAGCGTCCGCTTTGACAATCTTCATTCGATTGCTCTCAGCGGTCGCCGTCTGCGCGGTGTGTACGTAGTCGAGATGAATCCCGTCGATAGTCGCATTATCGACGTCAACTTTCTCAACTTTCGGCGAATATTCCACCGCGCCGCTGCTTCGCAGAATTCCGTGGTACACGTGGAGGTTTGCGCGCTGAACTTCGGGCTCGAATTTATCCAGCGGGATGCTTTTGACTTCGTACTTCGCCTTGACGCCGGGGAAAGGCTTCTCCAAAAAATTCGCCCTCCCATCAATGGTCAGTCGCCCTTCGCCGAATACGACCGAGTTAGCGTGAAACGGCGATGGATATACGAGGTCGTTGTAATGGATGTTGCGAATGTTATCAGCGCTCAGCGAAATCTCACTCAGGTGCAACGGACGCTGAGGGTCCATATCGATGTAAGTAGCTTCTCCGCTTTGAACTCTGAACAAATTAATTTTGAATGGGTAAATGGCCTCGAGCGCATCCTGCCATCCCTCTTTGCTCAGTGGCATGGGGTCCGCTTTCTCTGCTCGTAACTGGATAAGATTGATATGCACATGCGGATGCGTGAGCAGAACCTGACCTACAATGTGGCCGGTAAACACCTCGCGCCAGTGAATATCGAATTCCACCTTCGGCAGATCGGCGACCGGCGGCATCGGGTGCGCGTTCTGCTTTACGGTCAGGCCGTCGAGAATCAAGGTCAAGCTGAGCAGTTGAACGTGCGCGTGACTGAGCGAGGTGTGATAGCCCACCAGTTTCTCATTCATCGCGTTTTCGACGCGCGTCCTTACTATCGGATCCAGAAAATACGAAGCGATATATATAGCGACGACTAGAACGGCGAGTGTCGCGACAATCCAACCGGCGATTCGGGATCCGCGTGCACGGCGAGGAGGCGTCGGTTCGTCACGAGGTACTTTGTATGCAGTTCCAGCAGCCATTTCGATGATACGAGCCTGAGCTTTTCAAAGGGAGCAAGATCGATACCGCAGCCGCTTCAAGGCTGGCTGCCAACTTTCTCAGGATGTCCCGAAATCCTTCGGACACTTACGTAATTTTGACCGGCATTTCCGCTGACGCCGCGCACTCTAGAGCATCGGCTCGAGGCTTCGGGCGATGGCTTCGTCGATTCGCTCTAAAGCAGATCGTTTCTCCCACACAGAAGCATCTATCTGCTCCGAATTCTTGAGATCGCGCATGAACGATTCGTTCATTTGAGTCCCGAAGCGGACGCTCAGAACCACCGTGTTGATTTCATCGTTGCGCGCGATGCTCCACCAATCGAGATTCGAGGAACCAACGGTGGACCAGACCCCGTCGATAGTTGCGGTCTTCGCGTGCAACATTTCGCCCTGCCAGAGATAAATCTTGACCCCCGCGTCCAGCAGCTCTGAAAAATGAGCGCGCGCGGCCGGCCCGATCAGCGGCTGATCAGTACTCCCCGGAAGGAGCAAACGCACGTCCACGCCCCGGCGCGCCGCACCTTCCAACGATTCGAGCATCTGCGAATCGGGCGCAAAGTAGGCGTCGGTGATCCAGACGTTGGTCTCGGCGTTGCGGATCGCGGAGATGAGCGTCACATAAATCGTGCTGAAGTCCTGGGGCACGCTCCCAAGCACACGAACGATCTCATCGCCTTTGTTGTCGAGCGCCGGAAAATATTCTTCAACCTTGAGTGGCGCGCCTCCTTGATTACGCCAATTTGTGACAAACAGTTCCTGGAATTCGGAGACCGCGGGACCTTCGACCTGAACGTCGGTATCGCGCCACGAATGCAAAACATCGGCGGACGGATTCCTGCTCGTTGACCGGTGCGGCCTCGACGAATAAACGGCCGAGATGTTGATGCCGCCGGTGATCGCGATCTTTCCGTCCACCACCAACAACTTGCGATGATCGCGATGCAGCGGCGCCCATCGAAAGCCCGCAGCAAACGGATTGATCGGATCAAACTCGACCAGATGGATACCGCTCTCACGCATCCGTTTGAAGAAGCTGCCGCGCGTCAGAATCGAGCCGAAGCCGTCGTAAATTATATTTACCTGAACGCCTTGTTGCTGTTTCGCGATCAACGCGTTAGCGAACCGGTCGCCAATCTTGTCACTCTCGAAGATGTAGGTCTCGAGATTGATGTTATGCGTCGCGCCTTCGATCGCGCCGAACATCGCGCGGTAGGTCTCCGCGCCGTTCTCGAGCAGGGTTACCTGGTTGCCCAGCATCAGCGGACTTCCGCTGATCGCCTGCTCGAACGCCAGGTGGCGCGTGAGGATGTCGGTCGTGCCGCTCCTTGCTTCGAGATTTTTGATGATCTGTTTGCTCTCGCTCGCGGACAACGGACCCTGACTGCTGACGACCTTAAAATGGCGCCGGTACAGGCGGCGCTCGTGCATCAGCGCGTACGAATCAGGCAGAGTTCCGCATCCGCCAAGGCAATTCACGCCGATTATGAGAATCAGCGCACGCCAGAACGACGCCCTCAAGCCGCGGTGGCTTTCGTCAATCGTTTGATCGCCGGCGCAAGAGGTCGTTCGGAGTCGCCGTAGTCTTCCCATGCTATGCTTTTCGCGATGAGCGTTGGAACGGTGCGAATCGTGAAGCGTTTAGGATCGAGTCCGGGGCGCAACTGCGTCCATAGCAGTGGCATCGATACCGGCGCGCCGTCGCGCGCGCGCGGTGACAACGGCGCCACCGCAGTCGCAGTGCGGTCGTTGCGCAGGTAGTCAAGGTAGATGCGGCCGGTGCGCGCCGTCTTCGTCATCTTCGCGAGATACCGCTTTGGATTGTCGGCGACCATCTGCAGGCAAAGGTCGCGGGCAAAATTCTTGGCATCCGCCCAGGTGAGTCCGCCTTTTTTCGGTGGGCTGAGCGGCGTCACCACATGCATCCCCTTGCCCCCGGTCGTTTTGCAAAAACCCAGCAGGCCAACCGCTTCGAGCCGCTCGCGAATTTCACGCGCGCCTTCGACTACCGCCGCAAAATCAACGTCAGGCGCGGGATCGAGATCGAACACGAGGCGGCCGGGCATTTCGGGATTCCCCGGCCGGCAATTCCACGGATGCAGTTCCAACCCGGCCGATTGCGCAATCGCCGCGAGACCTTCAACGCTATCGACTTGAACATAGGGCTCGTCGGTGCCGGCGACCTTAGTCAGCGTCAGGATACTCGACGTCCCCGGCATCGCATGGCGCTGAAAAAAATGCTGGCCGCCGATGCCGTCAGGCGCGCGCACAATCGAGCACGGCCGTCCCTTCAGATGCGCGATCATCCACGGTCCAACACTCTCGTAGTAACGCGCCAGGTCCAGCTTGGTGACCGGTCTGCCATCGCCTGCGTCAGGCCACAGAGCTTTTTCCGGCTTCGTGATCTCGACGCCCATCACGACCGCGTCGCCAGATTTTTTCTTCTGTTTGGAATTCCACACCGCGTCGGCCGCCGCCGGCTTTTTTGTCTTGAGCATGAACGGCTTTGGCCTGCGGCCCTTCCCGCTTGCGATATCAGCCATCTTGCGCCCCGACGCGATCGACCGATCGTCGGCGAGTATCGCGTCCGCGTCGTTGTCACGCGCGAATTCGTCGCGATGCTTAATCAGTAGCCAATTGTTGCGCTTGCTTCCATTGCGATCGGTCTTCATCCGCACGAGCACCCAGCCTCCGTGAAGCCGTTCGCCGTCCAGCTTGAACTTCAGGTTCCCATTCTTGAGCGCCGCCTCCGGCGATTGGCCTGATTCGGGCGTCCAGTAACCGCGGTCCCACAGCTCAACCGTGCCGCCGCCGTATTGGCCTTTGGGGATAGTGCCCTCGAAGTCGCCGTAGTCGAGCGGATGATCTTCAACTTCGACCGCCAGCCGCTTGTCGCGCGGATTGATCGAAGGCCCGCGCGTCACCGCCCATGACTTGAAGACGCCGTCGAGCTCGAGCCGAAAATCATAATGCAGCCGCGTCGCGGCGTGCTTCTGAATGACAAACCGCCGGACCGGCGATGGCGCGACCGCGATCTCGCCGCTCGGTTCGGCGGTTTTTTTGAAGTCTCGCTTCGACCGATACTTTGAAAGGCTGTTTCTAGCCACCACTGCGCCGACTAGTCAACGTTCTGTTTCGCAACGAATCCAGTCGCGCCCTTCATCGGTCCGTCGGTCACGGTAACCACTGCGCCGTAATTGTCGGAGGACACAATCTGTACGGGAGTCTGATCGTCGATCTGCTTCGCGGTAAGTTGTTGCTTCACATCGCCGACCACGCCCACAACTCCGCCTTCCTGTTTCTCACGAGAAGTATGCAGATAGGCCTGCTCATCGGGATACACAGGAACGGCGTGCTGATTTCCGATTGCCACTAATTTGTGCGTGATCACCGGTCCGATGGGCTGCTGGCAACCGACGACGGCTAGCGTAAACAGCGTGCCCAGCATGAATATCATTGGTAAGTACTTCATTTCGCTTTCGAGCCTCCAGAAGGTGTTATCCAGAGACAAATGAGCATCGCGCGTGCCAACTGTGGGATCAGAAATTCGCAATGTTCATCGAAGCTCGATCATCCGATTTATGTAGAAATTACGCAGCGCGAACGATCAGGTGTCGCCGGTGACGACTTGCGCATGATTGAAAAACGCGACCAACGAAACGCCGCCGATGGTGTTTCCGATCAATACCGGCGTCAGAAAATTGCCGAGCATGCCGCCCCATGAGAGCGCGCCGCGCGCTACCAGGAAAAACCCGTCCACCGATCCGGCGATTCCATGCGGTAGATTGCCGAGCGCCACCAGGTAGGTCATGACCACGATAATGAACGCGCGCGAAGAATCCGCCCCCGGCATCATCCAAACCATCAAGGCGATCAACCAGCCCGCGACCACCCCGCGTGCCAGCAACGAAATCCATCCGACAGACACAGCGCCAGTGGCAATCTCAGCGAACGCCCGCGTCGCATCGGGCCCGAAAAGATCCAATCTGGCAATCGCCCACGCAAACATGCACGCACCCGCGAGATTTGCGATCAGCACGACTGTCCAGAGCCGCAGCACCTGGATCAGCGTGGGCAAATCGCGCAGCGTAAACAGCGGCAACATGACGGTCAAAGTATTTTCGGTGTAGAGCTGCTGTCGCCCGAGAATTACGGCCAGGAAGCCGACGCTGTAGCCGAAACATGCGATCAACGGACGCCAACTAGTGTCCGGCAGATGCGTGCGAATCAATCCGCTGGCGACCAGCGAGAATCCAATCGAAAGACCGGCCGCCATCCCCGACCAGACCAACGCGCTGAGCGGCCGGCGCAGCTCGCCTTCACCCTCGGCGCGAATCGCTTCATGGATCACAGCCGCGCGAGGAGCGGTGCGTTCCTCGGCTACCCGCCGCTCGGCCCGGCTCAGGTCGCCCGCAGGCGCTCCGGTGGGATCTCCCGAAATTGTCTTGGCCGTTTGCGTTTTCACGGACCGCGACGCTTTTTTTGTCGCGGCGTCGGTAGATCGTATTCGATCTGACATCAGTTGCTACATCGCGCGAACTAAGTGCTGTCGCGATGCGTCGAATGCGAGGCGGTGCAATCCTCGTGACCGCAGTGGCAATCGGTCGCCCCCTCGTCGCGTTCGTTGGATGCGCACTCATTCGAACAAAATTGGCTCCCTGCTTCTGCTTCGCAGGAACAAGCGTCATGCCGGCATTTCATGTTTTCACCTCGAACTGAATTGCAGATGTGGACATGGGCAGCGGAACAAAGTGCAAATCCACTGCCATTCCACCATTGGATCTGCCACCTACAATTCTGGCCCGCCTCTTGCGATTAATCCGAGTCTTTCGACGCCGGAGTACAACAGATTGGTCCCAGGCAGAACGAATTCTTTCTTTTCAATACCGAGAAAGTTTTACCGCCGTGAAAGTACTGGAGATAATTCCGCACTACAGGAGAATCTCGATGACCAAACTTGAAACCCTCGATAATCTCGTCAAGGTCTGCATCGACAGCGCGGAACGTTACCGCCGAGCCGCGGCTGACGTTGGCAAGGAGAAGCTGGTTCAATTTTTTCAGCAACAGGAAGCTGCGCGGCGTCGCGATGCCGACGAACTGAATCTCGAACGCAAACGTCTCGGCGGTGAAACTGAGAAGCCCGGCAAAGAATCGGGCAGCGTTGGCGGATTCATCGATCGGACCGCGATGGACCTAAGCGTGGTGATGAGCAAGGGCGACACCGGCGTCGTCGAGTGGTGCCGTGAGGACGCCCTGAAAGTGAGTGCTGAATACGAAAAGGCCCTACGCGACATCGATAGCACCTCGCGCGCTTTGCTCGAGCGCCAACTCGCGGAGAATCGCGCCACGCTGGCCAGTCTCGACAAAGTATTGAAGCCGTATGGGCATCCGCGGTCCTGAATAACCGCGAATCACTTTCGCGCTGACTGATCGCTCCCGGCTCGCATCAGGATTGGATACGGATCGATAGCCTCGCCTTTCCACCAGTTCTTGTCGGGACCGAGCTTGAAGATCGCGAAATGCAGCTGGGGCGCGTCCGGCGCCGCATCGCCGGTAGTGCCGACGTATCCGATCACATCGCCGCGCGCGACCGCCATCCCTTCGCGAAGCTCGTCCGGGTAACGATCGAGGTGCGCGTAGTAGTAGCAGTAGCGTCCCTCGCGATCGAATTCGTAGACCGTTAATCCTCCACCTGCGGCTAATGAAGACTTTTTGGATGATGCCGTCGGTGACCGCTCGAACTGGCGTGCCGCGCGGTCTCATTATGTCGATCGCCTCGTGACGATGCCCGTGATGAATCTCGTTGAAGGAATCGTGGAGCTCGGTCGTCTTTAGAGAATCCAGCGGCGAGCCTATTTCGAGCGACGGACTCTCGGTCGCTACCGACGAGAGAAACGCACAGGTGCAGAATGCCATAAGACCGAGTCTTTTTGAAAAAATGGCCTTACGCTCGGGCGGTTTCTTGACACTCGGGAGCATATCGATTGAGCAAACAAGGGTCCGCATCCGACGACGAGTTGGGCGTGAAGAGAGGTCAAAAAAATCGTGAACTATGAAAAAAGTTCAGGGCGATTTTTTCAGACAGACCTCGGGCGGGTTAATTTTTGGAAGAAAATCCGTGTATCTAACTTAACTTATATGAGGATAAATCAATCTAAAAGCCATATTTCCTAGTTTACTGGATTTCGACTCCTCTATCGGCACATTTTCTGCTTCCTGCTAGCAGCTCTTTTCTCGTGCACATACGTTTTGTGGCCGTGACGGGCCAGCATCGGGGAGATTTTTGGTGTCAGTCGTCCGTCGAGCAGGTGCAATACTTCACCTTCCGGTTCGGAGAAATCCGAGCCTCCTCCACTTCTCATTGCACCTCGCTCGTTTTTTCCTTTTTTGGGCCGTAATCCTGCAGAGAGTTTCGGAAGGAGTCTATCCAAGTGGAATCGAATGATTCGAACCGGATTCAGAGAGCCTCGGATGCGGGGTTGGCAGACAGCGCCGCAGTCGCAGGAAGTAAAACCAACGGCAAATCCCGGCGAAACGGACATCAGGGATTCGACGAGGATTCGGACGAGCGCCGTTTCAGGACTCTAATCAAGGCATTGAGAGCGGCTGGAGAAGGCGATTTTTCAGTCCGGCTCAAGGTCACCCACAAGGACAAGCTGCTCGATCAGTTGGCCGAGGGATTCAACGCGATCGTCGAGCGTAACGAAGCAATCACCAGCGAGATAATCCGGGTCGAGAAGGCGGTCCGCCGCGAGGGGCGAATGACCGAGCGCGCGAGCGTCAAGGACGCGGTCGGCGGATGGCAGGATATCGAAGGCTCGATCAATTCGCTGATCGGCGGCCTGGTGCAGCCGACGACCGAGGTTGCCCGCGTTATCGGCGCGGTCGCGCAAGGCGATTTGAATCAGAAAATGGCGCTTGAAATCGACGGGCAGCCGGTCAAGGGCGAGTTCCTGCGAATTGGGACCACGGTTAACGCGATGGTCGATCAGCTGAGCTCGTTCGCCGATGAGGTCACCCGCGTCGCCAAGGAAGTCGGCACCGACGGCAAGCTCGGCGGCCAGGCGCAAGTCAAAGGCGTGTCGGGGACCTGGAAGGATCTGACCGACAACGTCAACGTGCTGGCGCGCAACCTGACCGACCAGGTCCGCAATATCGCGACCGTCACGACCGCGGTCGCCAACGGCGACTTGTCGCAGAAAATCGCGGTCGATGTTAAGGGCGAAATGCTCGAACTGAAAAACACCATGAACACGATGGTGGATCAGCTGCGAGCGTTCTCTGCAGAAGTTACGCGCGTCGCGCGCGAAGTCGGCACCGAAGGAAAACTTGGCGGCCAGGCCGAAGTGAAAGGCGTGTCGGGCGTCTGGAAGGACCTGACCGACAACGTCAATTTCATGGCGTCGAACCTGACCACCCAGGTGCGCGGTATCGTCAAGGTCGTGACCGCGGTCGCCAACGGCGACCTGTCGCAAAAGCTGATCGTCGATGCGCGCGGCGAGATCGCGGCACTGGCCGACACGATCAACGGCATGACCGCAACGCTCGGGCTGTTCGCCGAACAGGTTACCGACGTGGCCCGCACCGTCGGCGTCGAAGGAAAGCTGGGCGCGCAGGCGGAAGTCCCGGGCGTCGCCGGCACGTGGAAAGATTTGACCGACAACGTCAACCTGCTCGCGAACAATCTCACCGCGCAGGTCCGAAACATCGCGGAAGTTACGACCTCGATTGCAAAAGGCGACCTTTCGAAGAAGATCACGGTCGATGTCAAGGGCGAAATCCTCGAGCTGAAGAACACCATCAATACGCTGGTCGATCAGCTCAACTCGTTCGCCTCGGAAGTTACCCGCGTCGCGCGCGAAGTCGGCACCGAAGGAAAACTCGGCGGCCAGGCGGAAGTGCGCGGCGTATCGGGCGTCTGGAAGGACCTCACCGACAACGTCAATTTCATGGCGTCGAACCTGACTACCCAGGTCCGAGGCATCGTCAAAGTCATCACCGCGGTTGCCAACGGCGACCTGTCGCAAAAACTGGAAGTCGCGGCCAAGGGCGAGATCGCGGCATTGGGAGACACGCTCAACGGCATGACCAAGACGCTCGCGATCTTCGCCGAGCAGGTCACCAGCGTCGCAAAAACGGTCGGCGTGGAAGGAAAACTGGGCGCGCAGGCGCAAGTGCCAAACGTCGCGGGCACCTGGAAGGATCTGACCGACAACGTCAACCTGCTCGCGAATAATCTTACCGCCCAGGTCCGAAACATCGCAGAAGTCACGACCGCGGTTGCGCGCGGCGACCTCTCGAAGAAAATCTCGGTCGATGTCAAAGGCGAAATCCTCGAACTGAAAAACACCATGAACACGATGGTGGATCAGCTGAGGTCGTTCGCTTCGGAAGTTACCCGCGTCGCCCGCGAAGTCGGCACCGACGGAAAACTCGGCGGCCAGGCGGAAGTCCAGGGCGTCGAGGGCATCTGGAAGGACCTGACCGACAACGTCAACGTGCTGGCCGGCAACCTGACCGACCAGGTCCGCGGTATCGTCAAGGTCGTAACCGCGGTCGCCAACGGCGACTTGTCGAAGAAAATCTCGGTCGACGTCAAAGGCGAGATCTCTCGAACTGAAGACCACGATCAATACGCTGGTCGATCAGCTGAACTCGTTCAGCGCGGAGGTTACGCGCGTCGCGCGCGAAGTCGGCACCGAAGGAAAGCTCGGCGGCCAGGCCGAAGTCAAAGGCGTGTCGGGCGTCTGGAAGGATTTGACCGACAACGTCAATTTCATGGCGTCGAACCTGACCACCCAGGTCCGCGGCATCGTCAAAGTCGTGACCGCAGTCGCCAACGGCGACCTGAAACAAAAACTGGTCGTCGATGCGCGCGGCGAAGTCGAAGCACTCGCCGTCACGATCAACAACATGACCGACACGCTCAGCACTTTCGCCGAGCAGGTCAGCACGGTGGCGCGCGAAGTCGGCGTCGAAGGAAAACTCGGCGGCCAGGCGCGCGTCCCAGGCGTCGCCGGCACGTGGAAGGATCTCACCGACAACGTCAATTTCATGGCGTCGAACCTCACGACCCAGGTCCGCGGAATCGTCAAAGTCGTGACCGCAGTCGCCAACGGCGACCTGACCCAGAAGCTGATCGGAGTGGAAGCGAAGGGCGAGATCGCGGCACTGGCCGACACGATCAACAGCATGACTGAGACCTTGAGTATTTTCGCCGACCAGGTCAGCACGGTGGCCCGCGAGGTCGGAATCGAAGGGAAACTGGGCGGCCAGGCCCGCGTGCCGGCGGCGGCTGGAACCTGGCGCGACTTGACCGACAACGTCAACCAACTTGCAGGTAACCTGACCACCCAAGTGCGCGCGATCTCCGACGTCGCAACGGCAGTTACCAAAGGCGACCTGACGCGATCGATTAAGGTCGAAGCGCTGGGCGAAGTCGCGGCGCTGTCGGACAACATCAACCAGATGATCGTGAACCTGAAGGAGACCACGCAAAAGAACCAGGAGCAGGACTGGCTCAAGACCAACCTCGCGAAATTTTCAAGCATGATGCAGGGCCAGAAGAATCTCGAGGCCGTTTCGCGAATGATCATGTCGGAGCTGACGCCGCTAGTCTCGGCGCATCAGGGCGCGTTCTTCATGATGGACGCCGACGAAGGCGCCCCGATTCTCAAACTGACGAACACCTACGCGTATCGCGAGCGCAAGGGCGTCGCCAATCGTTTCCGGATCGGCGAAAGCCTGGTCGGGCAGTGCGCGCTCGAGAAAAAGAGCATCCTGGTAACGCACGCCCCGCACGACTACATCCATATCAGCTCGGGGCTCGGCGAGGCGCCGCCGCTCAACATTATCGTATTGCCGATTCTGTTCGAGGGCGAGGTCAAGGCCGTGATCGAGCTGGCGTCATTCAACGTCTTCAGCTCGATCCATCAGATTTTCCTCGATCAGTTGAGCGAGAGCATCGGCGTCGTGCTCAACATGATCATGGCGAACATGCGCACCGAGGAATTGCTGCAACAGTCGCAGAGCCTGACGCAGGAGTTGCAGAACCAGTCGAAGGAGCTGACCCATCAGCAGGACACGCTCAAGAACACCAACACCGCGCTCGAACGGCAGGCGCTGGAGCTCGAGGAAAAAGCCAAGCAGCTCGAGGAACAGAACACCAAGGTCGAGATCAAGAATCGCGAAGTCGAGCAAGCCAGAAAATCGCTCGAAGAAAAGGCCGAGCAGCTCGCGCTGGTCTCGAAATACAAGTCCGAGTTCCTCGCCAACATGTCGCACGAATTGCGCACGCCGTTGAACAGCCTGCTGATCCTCGCCAAGGTGCTGTCCGACAACAAGGAGGCGAACCTCAGCGAGAAACAGCTCGACTATGCGCGCACGATTTATTCGTCGGGCACCGACCTGTTGAAGTTGATCAGCGAAGTTCTCGACCTCTCCAAGGTTGAGGCGGGCAAGATGGCGATCGAGGTCCGTCAGCTTCAGACCACCGACCTGGTCGAATTCGCGGAGCGCAGTTTCCGCACGCTGGCCGAGGAAAAAGGACTGGGCTTTTCGATCGAAGTGGCGCCAGGCGTCGCGGATGAGATTCGCACCGACCGCCAGCGGATCGAGCAGGTGCTGAGAAACCTGCTGGCGAACGCAATCAAGTTCACCGAGGACGGCTCGGTGAAATTCCGCATGGAGATGACCGAACCGCGCCGCGACTTCGAGAGCGAGGCACTCAAAGGGCCGGGCAAAATCCTTGCCCTTTCGGTAATCGACACCGGAATCGGAATTGCGAAAAATAAACAGCGGCTGATTTTCGAGGCGTTCCAGCAAGCCGACGGCAGCACCAGCCGCCGCTACGGTGGCACCGGTCTCGGCCTCTCGATCAGCCGCGAGATCGCGCGCGCACTCGGCGGCGAGATCCACGTCGAGAGCGCACCGGGTCAGGGCAGCACTTTTACGCTGTACATGCCGATCAGCTACGGCAAGGGCATCGAGCTGTTCGGAGCGCGCGAGGACGACGCGGAGGCGCACGCGCGGCTGGTCGATCAGATCGAAGAAAAGGTGGCGCTGACGACCGGCGCGGTGCGCGACTTCCTGGCGGAGCCGGCGTTGCCAAGGCTATCGGCTGAAACCCTCGACAGCCTCAAGGGCAAGACCGTGCTGATCGTCGACGACGATCCGCGCAACATTTTCGCGGTCAGGACCCTGCTCGAAGGGCATGGGATGAAGACTCTGTACGCGGAAAACGGCCGCGCCGGAATCTCGATGCTCGAGCATCATCCGGAAATCGACATCGCGCTCATCGACATCATGATGCCGGAAATGGACGGCTACGAAACGATGCGCCTGATTCGCGCCAATCCCGCCAAGCGATGGTTGCCGATGATCGCGGTGACCGCCAAGGCGCTCAAGGAAGATCGCGAGCGCTGCATGGCGGCGGGCGCGTCGGATTACCTGGCCAAGCCAATCGACGACGGGCAGCTGGTCGAACTGATTCGAATCTGGGCTGGAGGATCGCCACTCCAGGCATCGGTATAGGCAGGGATCACAGTGCCTGAGTGGACGATCACGAGCATAGCGACGGTGATGAGGCTGGGATTACGGAAATGAAAACACAGCAGCAAACGTCGCGTCCTGAGAGAATCCCGGCCGGCGCGGGAATGAAGGCCAACATCCTGCTGGTGGACGATCGCCCGGCGAACCTGTTGGCGCTCGAGGCGATTCTCGATCCGCTCGACCAGCGGCTGGTGCGCGCAACTTCGGGCGAAGAAGCGCTGCAAAAAATCGAAAACGAGGAATTCGCCGTCATCCTGATGGATGTGCGGATGCCGGGAATGGACGGCCTCCGCACCGCCGAGGTGATCAGCCAGCGCGAGCGAGCGGCCCGAGTTCCGATCATTTTTCTGACCGCGGTGCCGATCGGAAACGCCGACGTGGCCAGCGGCTACGCGCGGGGCGCCGTCGATTTTCTGCTCAAGCCGTTCGACCCTGAAATTCTGCGCTCGAAGGTCTCTGTCTTCGTTGACCTGCACCAGAAGGAGCAGATGATCAAGCGGCAGACCGGACTGCTGCGTCAACGCGAACGCGAGGCGTTCGAGCGCCGCAGCGAGTTGCGCTTTCGGTCGCTGATGGATGCGCTGCCGCAATGCGTGTGGGTCGCGCGCGCCGATCAGACGTTCTACTACTGGAACCAACGCGCGGTTGACTATATCGGGATCGAGGCGACGATGGCGGTCGAGGTCGAACGCTTGTTTGAATTCGTCCATGCCGACGATCTGCCGACTCTCAAAGCGGAATGGGAACTTGGGACCGCCAACCAGCGCTCGGCCGAGATAAAGGCTCGTTTGCGCAGGCATAGCGATGGTGAGTACCGATGGTTCCTGATGCGCGCGGTTCCGCAGCTCGACGAATCAGAAAAACTAACCGGATGGATCGTTGCGGCCACCGACATCGATACCGAACATGAGGCGTTGCAGGAAGCCGAAGCCGCGAACCGCATGAAAGAGGAATTCCTCGCGACCGTATCGCACGAGCTGCGCAATCCGCTCAACGCGATCATGGGATGGGTTCATCTCATGCGCTCCGGAAAGCTCGACGCGCCCAAGTCGTCGAAGGCGCTCGAGACGATCGAACGCAACGTGCATCTGCAGACCGCGCTAATCGACGACATCCTCGACGTTTCGCGGATCATGCGCGGCAAGATCAACCTGACGTTCCAACCGGTCCGAATGAACACCGTCGTCGATGCGGCGCTTGCGGCGGTGAGGCCGACGGCCGATGCCAAGGGCGTCACGCTCGAGTGTGAGACGATGGCGTCGGACGAAATCAGCGGCGACGCGGATCGACTGCAGCAGATCGTCTGGAACCTGCTGTCGAACGCGATCAAGTTCACCCCGCGCGACGGCCGGGTCATGGTTCGCACGGAACAGCATGAGCAGGAGCTCACGCTGACGGTGACCGATACCGGACAGGGAATTTCTCAGGATTTCCTGCCCCATGTGTTCGACCGGTTCAGCCAGGCCGACAGCGGCAGCACGCGCGCGCACGGCGGCTTGGGCCTTGGGCTGGCGATCGTGCGTCATCTGGTCGAACTCCACGCGGGCAAAGTCGAAGCGATCAGCAACGGTGAGGGTCAGGGCGCCACCTTTTCGGTGAGATTGCCGATCAGAAATTCCAAAGCCGCACTCGCCGGCGATCCTCGAGGTCATATCGTCGCGCGACCGTTGCAGCTCGAAGGCGTTTCGATACTGGTCGTGGACGACGAGCTTGATTCGCGCGAAGTGCTGGCCGAACTCCTGCGACAATATGGCGCGCAGACAAGGACCGCCGCGTCCGCCGAGGAAGCGCTCTCCGAGATTGCTCATTGCGCACCGCAGGTCCTGCTGAGCGACATCGGCATGCCGCTAGTTGACGGCTTCGAGCTGGTCCGCAGAGTTCGCGAGCTTTTCCCCGATAGCGACATGCTCGCGATGGCGTTGACGGGACTCGGCAGCACGCACGATCGCAAACGGGCGCTCGCCGAGGGCTTTCAGGTTTGCATGGTCAAGCCAGTGGAACCGGACCGTTTGGTGGAAGCGATAAAGCAGCTGCTTCCATCACTACAACCGGCAGGACTTAGCTAGTCGCGCAGACGTCCCGTCAGTCGGCACCTCGTTTGCATTCCTATCCAAAGGGCACGCTAGTCCTTTGGTCGGTGCCTAATCAAAATGTCCGAGTCGGATCGCAAAACTCAGGATGCGCTGAATGAAAGCCGCATCCTGGTGCTTGGCGTCCAGGTCTTACTGAGTTTTCAATATTCGTCCTTCCTGGAGTCGTCGTTCGACCGGCTGCCTTACTCTTCTCAATGTCTGGAAGTCATTGCATTAGGATTGTTGCTCTGCGCGTTCGGGTTGTTTGTTGCTCCGGCGCCTAATCATCTGTTGATCTGGTCAAACGACGACGGTCCGAATTTGCAAAAGTTCGTCTCGGTCGCGACAGGGACAGCATTGGTACCGTTCGCAATCGGCCTCGCGATCGATATCTATGTAGTCACCGCACGAATGGGTGGAATTATCCCGGCGGTTATAGTCGCGAGCGCAACCTTTGCGTGCGCAATATTCTTTTGGTACGGCCTTGAAGCGATTCACATTCGAACCAGGGTTCACCAGATCCGATCACAGGCCAGGAGTAAGTCGATGGCAAAGGAAAAACGCGTGAGACCCGACCTGGAGCAGAAAATTCAGCACGCGTTGACTGACGCGCGCGTAGTTCTACCGGGGGCGCAAGCGTTGCTGGGGTTCCAATTCGTAGCTGTGTTTCTCGGTGGCTTTGAAACGTTGCCCGCCTCTTCGCAGTACATCCATATCGTAAGTCTGACGCTGGTCACGCTTAGCACCATCTTCCTTATGATGCCGCCTGCTTACCATCGACTTGTTGAGATGGGACAACCATCCAAGCATTTTTTCCGCCTCACCAGTAACGCGGTCCTTGGTTCGATGATTCCGCTGGGCGCGGGAATTTGCGGCGACTTCTTTATCGTCGTCAGAAAGGTCAGCGGCTCGTTGACCGTAGCGAGCGCGACTTCGCTTTTACTACTGCTGATATTTTACGTACTGTGGTTCGGACTGAGATTCTTAAAGGGTGGGAATCGAAAGGCCGTGCTGGAGTTCGGAAAGTCAACGAGCTAGGTGACTCGAAGCCCGGAGAGAAGTCGCGACTTCCGGCACGGGTCCATCTCGGCCAGGATTATCGCGAACTTCTTCTCCAGAGGCTTCGGTAAACTGCGGATAACTCTCTTTCGATTTGTTACCGAGTGCCACTGCCAGGCGCAGGACTTAGACTCGGCACGCCATTAGGTATCTGCGGAGTAGTCGAGTTCCCGGTCGCATCGGTTGCTCCCGCGTTCGCCGCAGGACCCGAGCTCGATGAAGCCATAGAACTTCCGGCGTTAGTGGAAGTTCCATTGGCATCGGCGTTAACCGAGCTTCCCGACGAATTCATCGCGCTGACCCCGGGGTTGCTAGGTACATCAGAGCCCGCAGGACCCGGAACCGAACCAGCGACAGGAGCCGAACTGCTGGCTCCCATACTTGCGCCGGCGCCAGTGCTACTGCCACCAACGCTACCGCCAGCGCTTCCGGTCGCACCGACTCCAGCGCCGGCACTGCCGGCTCCGCCCGCGCCACCGGCCGCCCCTTGGGCGAAGGCGTTCGATCCGAACGCGGCCATCGCGAGCGAAAGCGTCGCTCCGAGTACAATCGTAGGTATTTTTTTCTTCATAGCTATCACTCCTTGAACGGAAATCCAGTGCTGTTGCCAGAAGATGCAGCAAACTCGCTGCCACATCTCTCTCCGAACTAGGACTTATCCGCACAGTTACAAACCTTTTTCCAGAAAAAGCGCTTTGTGAAATCGGTAATATGAGACCCTTCTCGAGTAATTAAAGGATTAGTGGCACATCGATTGCTCGAAAAACTGTGTCACTCGCAAACTTTGCAAAAATTTCACAGAACCAGCAATGAACATCGCGCTGCAAAAATTCTTAATTGACACTACGCAGGGACGATCAGATGAACTCATCCAACACCAGCGGTTTGAACGACCCATCTCGGCGTGCCTTGCTGAAGTCCGCAGGCATGCTCGTCGGCGCCTCAGCACTAGCTTCCACAATGCCGGCATTGGCGGCTGATATGTCTGAGTCGACTGCAGCGGCGAACGGACCTAAGGCTGCAACACCGTCCATCCACAAGCCTATGGTCGGCTTCATGCTGGCCCATGAGCAATTTCCGGTTACTGAGCTCGTGCAGTTAGCCGTGACCGCTGAGGACGCGGGCTTCGATTTGCTGGCGACCAGCGATCACCTTCAACCCTGGCAAGCAAACGAACGCCACTGTGGACAAGCCTGGGTTACGATGAGTGCGATCGGCCAGCGCACCCATCGCGTCTGGATAGGACCCACCGTGACTTGCCCGACGTTCCGCTACAGTCCGGCCGTTGTCGCCGAGGCATTTTCCTCGCTGAGCCAGCTGTATCCGGGACGAATATTCCTCGGTGTAGGCTCCGGCGAGGCGCTGAATGAAGAAGCGGCGATAGGTTCCTGGCCCAAGTGGTCAGAGCGTTCAGACCGATTGGTTGAAGCGACAGAAATTATCCGCAAGCTATGGACGGGCGATCAAGTTGCCCACACTGGTAAGTATTACAAGGTCAACGCCAAGCTATATGACCCGCCGGCCGGACCTATACCGCTTCTGATGGCGGCGAATGTCGGTCCGAAAGCTATGTACCGCTCGGGGCAATTTGGCGACGGCCTCGTCACCGATCCGGAGAGCTGGAAAACGCACAAGGCCGAGTTCGAGAAAGGCGCAAAGGACAGTGGCAAGGATCCTAAACAAATGCCGGTGTTGGTCGAGCTATTCGTGGTAGTCGGCGACGAAAACGATGCTAAGACTTCGGCTGAGCTCTGGCGGTTCCTGCCTAAGGCCTTCAAGAGCTATTTCAACGTCCGCGACCCTCAGGCGATCGAAAATAAAGCTACTGCCGAACTCCCGTTGCAAAAGGTCTACGCAAAGTGGCCGATAAGCACTGATCCGGATATCCACGTCAAAGCGCTGATGGAGCAATTTAACGGCGGCGCTACCATCGTGAATGTCCATTCTGGACAAGCCGATCAAAAACATGTGATTGAGTTTTATGGGAAGCACGTTCTGCCTCGCGTGCACGAACAACTGAAAGAAGTCTGAGTTCTTTCGGTCGATCTGCTCACGGCATGCCGCGGAAAAAGAAAATCCTGCCGGAGCCAATCGACTTGATCGAGCCGGACGCGTCGATCGCTGAACTGCGCGACGCCGCGCAACATTGCCGCGGCTGTGATATCTGGCAGCGCGCGACGCAGGCCGTTTTCGGCGAGGGCCCATCCGGCGCCGAACTGATGTTTGTGGGCGAACAACCCGGCAATCGCGAAGATCTCGAGGGCCATCCCTTTATCGGACCGGCGGGAAAGTTGTTCGACGTGGCGCTCGCAGAGGCGGGAATCGACCGCAAGCGCGTCTATATTACAAACGTCGTGAAACATTTCAATTCGACTCCGCGCGGGAAACTCCGGATTCACAAAAAACCCAACGCCGAGGAAATCGCAGCCTGCCGCCCGTGGCTGGAGGCGGAGATCGACCGCGTCCGCCCGAAGGTCATCGTATGCCTGGGAGCGACCGCAGCGCAGGCGTTAATCTCTCGCGATTTTCGCGTCTCTCACCAGCGCGGCGAGATGGTGAAATCGCCGTTGGCGCCGTTGATCACCGCGACAGTACATCCTTCGTCGATCCTGCGCGCGCGTGACGACGAGTCGCGACACGCCGAGATGCGCCAGTTCGTCAACGACCTCAAGAAAATCGCGCGCCATCTTCCTCCATCGGCATTGAAGCGCAAGTAGGTTTTTCGTGCGCAAAATTTTCGCACTTCTCGTCTCTTCGCTTGATAAACGGTTGCTCTCTCTTCGCTCTGACTTTAGGTCCTGTGATCACACGCGATGGCATGAGTGTTGCCGTTTTCTTTTGAAAATTCATCTCGACGGTGAGGCAACATGCCAGAACATGAAACTCTCAGAAGGGCGCGCGAAGACGAGGCCGAAGGCAAAGCGCCTTCCGTCCAAGCGGGCGAATTTGTGCGCGAAGAAATTCATCATGTGCGCGAAGGAAAGCATGGCGCACGCTCGGCCAAGCAGGCGATCGCGATCGGACTTTCCAAGGCGCGACGCGCCGGCGTGAAGTTGCCGCAACCCAATCCCGACACGACCAGCGCGAGCACCCGCCAAAAGGCCAAGGCCGACTCGGAAGAGGGACAGCATCCTCACAAGCCGTCGCGCAAGCGCTCGCGCGCAACGATGAACGCGCTCAAGAAGGAAGGACATGCGTCGGCTTCGTCCACAGCACTGTCGCGGCAGACGAAGTCCAGTGCGTCGAAGCGGACCAAAAAATCGCGCAGCATGTCGGCGAAAAAAGCCGCCCGGACGCGCGCCGCTCGTTCCTGATCGCGAGTCTTACTGACTCATCGCATCAGCCTGAAACATTTCCGGATTTCACCGACGAATGTTTCAGGCTGCTCGAAGGCGGCGAAATGTCCGCCCTCGGTCAGCTCCTTGAAGTACACGAGCTTGGAGAATCGCTTCTCGGCCCATCGCTTCGACGTGCGGAAAATTTCCTTGGGGAAGATCGAGCAGCCGACCGGAACCGTCACCGGATCCGTCAAAGTGCGGCGGAAACTTTCCCAGTACAGGCGCGCCGACGACGCGGCGTTGGCCGGCAACCAGTACAGCATCACGTTGTCGAGCAATTCGTCGCGAGTCAGCACGTTCTCCGGATGCCCGCCGCAATCGGTCCACGACCAGAACTTTTCCAGTATCCAGGTGAGTTGCCCGACCGGAGAATCGGTGAGCCCATAGCTGACTGTTTGCGGCCGCGTGCTCTGTTCCTTCGAGTAGCCTGAGTCCCAATCGTTGTAGTGCTGCATTCCGGCGATCGCGGATTTCTCATTCTCGGTGAGGTCGTTCATCGTCGCCGGATCGGGCATCGCAATTGGCATGTTGAGATGAATCCCAACGCAGTTGTTCGGGTCCTGGATTCCGATGCAGGTCGTGACGATCGATCCCCAATCGCCGCCTTGCGCCGCATATCGCTTGTACCCCAGCCTCGGCATCAATTCCGCCCATGCGTGCGCGATGCGCTGAACGTTCCAGCCGTTGCTCGCCGGCTTGTCCGAGAAACCGTAACCCGGCAGTGAAGGGCAAACGACATGAAATGCGTCGGCCGCCTCACCGCCGTGGGCCGTCGGATTTGTGAGCGGCTCGATCACTTTTTGAAACTCGACGATCGATCCCGGCCATCCATGCGTCATCACCAGCGGCAGCGCGTCGGCATGCGGCGATCGCACGTGGATAAAGTGTATTCCGAGGCCGTCGATCGTCGTCTTGAACTGCGCGAACCGATTGAGCCGAGCCTCGCGCGCGCGCCAGTCATACTTCCCGAGCCAGTAAGCGCAGACCTCCTGCGCGTACGCGAGCGGCAGCCCCTGCGACCAGTCGTCGACGCATTCGCGCTCGGGCCATCGCGTCTCGCGCAGGCGCCGTTTCAGGTCGTCGAGTTGGGCGTCGGTCGCCGCGATGCGGAACGGTTCGATATTGTTGGTCATGGAAAGCCTCTGGAGTGGATCTCTGGCCGAACAGGTTTTCAGAGTCAAGCACGCGCGACTCAACTCCGCGATCCCCTCTACTCGCGCCGTCGTTTGAGCGAGCTTCGCGTAACTTCTTCATCGACAATCTCCATGCGCTCGCGTATCCGCTCCAGGCTACCCTCCATAGTCATGACCTGCGTCGCGTCCACTTCGATATGCCGCGCATTCGCCGCGACTTTCGGATCGGGATCATGTTGCAGACGCTTCACCGCCTTCCTGAGCCGATTGAAGACCGGCCACGGCATTTTACAGGGACAGATCTTGCGCACCGCCCGCGCCCGGATTTCAGCCTCATCGGATTGCATCTCGTCCGCGATTCGCGCGGCCTCGATCTCCCAGTCGGCGCCCGATCTCGCGTTGTCAACCGTCTGAACAAAGTGCTCGATATGCGCTATGTGATCGCGAGAGCGAACCGGTTTCGTCGTCTTCGTCAAAGCATCGATTGTACCTTTGGATTTTGTAGCCAAAACTCACCTCATAATACGGTATGCAGGAAATTGGACCGGCAACATCTGCCGATTGAGTAAATTGGCGATAAGACCGGATGGCCGATAGCCAATCTGCGCACCGTCGACGAGAGTGGGTACTGAGATCTAGACGCGGAACGGGCGAAGAGGCGCGGTCAGCCGATCTTTCGCAGCTAACTGGCAACGCGACGTTTTCATCGGTCTAACCTCCTCGTTGAAGAATCGTAACTCATATCTGGGTAACACGCAGCGACGCTTGAGGCAACGACGATTTGCCGCCCGCCGTCGCTTTCGCCGTTGCACTTCGCGCGAATTAGTTTGTACTGTTTTCGCCTGAGTCGCTGAAGGAGCCGCACTGATGATTCCTGACAACGCCGCGCCGCTCGCAATCGCGCTCCTGGGGCTGATTCTGGGAATGCGCCACGCGACCGATCCTGATCACGTGATCGCCGTGACCGCAATTCTCAGCCGCGAACGCCGGCTCGCCGTCGCCGCCCGCGTCGGCGTCGTCTGGGGACTCGGACACACGCTGACCGTACTGATAGTCGGCGCCGCGATCATAATCTTCAAAATTGCGATTCCGACCCGGCTCGGACTCGCGATGGAATTCGCCGTCGCGCTCGTGCTGATTCTGCTCGGCGTCGGCGCAGCGGCCGGCGTGGTTCGCAAAGCTGCGAGCCGGATTCGAGGAGAGTCGTCGAGCGATGAACCCTTAGTCGTCCATGCACACGCGCATTCTCACGACGGCGCGATGCATGCGCATCCGCACGTCCACGTCGGCGCACACGACGCAATTGACGACGCGGCGCATCACGATCATCGCATCCCGGCCGATGCATTGCCGTCGTTCGCCGCGCGACGGCCGCTGTTGAGATCGTTCGCAGTCGGACTCGTGCACGGACTCGCAGGCAGCGCCGCGATTGCGTTACTGGTGCTGAGCGCAATCCCGGATCCGCTGTGGGCGACGCTCTACCTTGCGATTTTCTGCATCGGCACGATAGTCGGCATGGGACTGATCACCACCGCAATCGCGACGCCGTTCATGGTCGTCTCGCAACGCGCGTCGTGGTTGCACCAAGGCCTCGTGACCGGCTCAGGCCTGCTCAGTTTCGGCTTCGGCCTGTTCCTCGCCTACCAGATCGGGATCGTCGATCACCTGTTCAGCACCGCTCCGATCTGGATCCCGCAGTAGAGGATCGGTAGCGGCGGTCGGATCGTCTCTAGGGTTGTTGGGTCAGATCGTATGAGCCGCTCGTAACCCCACTGCAGTGCTTCGACGTGTATGTCCCCGATATCTCGGTCGCACTCTTCAGCATGCCAGGGCCTGTTACTTTGCATCCATGACGCGTCTTGAAGCTTAAGAGCAGGGACGCTCCATCAGACTTGATTTTGCCTTTGAAACTGCCGCTCACGCCGGGTATTGACCAGTGGCCCTTGAGCTTGCTGTGGTTCTGAAAAATGTCGATGGTGAGCGTCGTTGATAGAGAATTGTTGTCATCAATTGGTCCTGACCAGGTGCCTTGGAGATTCGGCGGAGCCGTGTCCGGCTCGGAGGACACAGCGTCCGCTTGCTCAGCGTCGTCCGCGTCTTGCGCCCAAGCTACGTTGCCATAAGGTTGATTGTGAGCGATGAGGCGTCCGATCGGCCCCGACGCAAACAGGGCGATTGAGAATGTAGACAGCATGAAAATAGTCTTGGATATCATTTGCTCCCCCTACCAGCTTTAAGCTTGGTGGAGAGCAATCTTGCAGGAGTTAGCAGTTCACGCAAGTACTAGACGAAATAAATTAGCACAGACAATAAGGACTCAAGGGAGATAAATAATCGTCCCGCCGTGAAACGCGGCGTTGCCGTGATGGCCGACCTGCCGCCCGAACCGCTCGACGATAACGCGCGCTCAATCCCGTACGGGGCAAAGCAATTCGAGCGCCGCTAGGCCTATCCACTTGCGGTGATGGGCAGAGTTGGGATATCGATAATTCGGCCTTGGGGAGAGAATGGAGAGACTGCCATCGGCAAAATCGAGTATTCCGCCATGCACTCGAGCCGTCACTATCATAGTCAGCTGATTCGCGCTGGCATGTTACTGATAGCCGTCTTCGCGATGGCTGCCGCACCCTCAGCCCGAGCGCAAACCATCGCCGGGACCATTTCAAGCGCGAGCGGACATGTTCAAATCCACCGCGGCGCGACCTCTTTGGCTGCCGCACCGGGTGTTGCGGTTAACCAGGGAGATCAGATTGGCTGCGCCGCCGACGGCAACGCTCGTCATCACTCTGAACGACCAGAGTGAGCTCACGCTCAGACCTTCGACTACCATCACGCTCGACCAATACACCTCAGGCGGAGCCACGCCGACGCGGATCGGCCTGGTTTCCGGCATTTTGAAATCCACAGTGAATGGCTCCAGCGGATCGCCGGCCAACTACCGGGTAGATACGCTGAACGCGATCGTCACCGCGCGCGGCACCGCCTTTTACACCTCCTACACCGATAGCTCGCCGCAAACCGGCAACCTCCCTGGAGTCTCCCATTACACGGAAGTGGCTGTGCTCGAAGGCGCGGTCAATCTGGCGCAGGCTGCGGCACCCAATCGTGGCGTCGAGGTGGCGCAGGGAACGACAGGAACAGTCGCTGGTAACGATCCGCCTGACGCACACCATCGAAAATTTCCAACCTGCTCCGCCCCTCCCACTTCAAAGGATCAGTGCAAGGACGGTGGCTGGCGGAATTTCCCTTGTGGCTTCAAGAACCAGGGCCAATGCATCAGCTACGTCAATCACGAAAATCACGGAAACTGACCTCCTGGGGAACCTTCAGTAGTAAAACCTTCTGCCGGTGAAATAGGCGAAACCGACACCGATGCACTGGCGCGGGCGCGGCATCTTTCGAGTCGCTGGAATCGGCATATTCGGATCATTGCTGCTGGCGGGATGTTCGTCGGGCACCAACGCGCCGCTTGAGGCCTCGAATCATTGGCACAGAGAATCTTCCGCGACGGCAGATTCCCCTCTCTTTGACCTTACCCAGCGCAAGCGCCCGAGCATTCCAGCGGGCGGTCTCGAGGCGCCGGAAACCGGCACGACCTTAAGCGCAAACCTGCTCGTCAATGGAGATTTCTCCAACGGCTTGGAGGGTTGGCACGCGTCGGCGCGATGCTTCCGGCCAGACTCGTCAACTCGCGCACCCAACGGAAAGCCAAGCCTGAAGCTGGAAAACCCCGGCGCGTGTGGGGCGTCCGCGAAGGTGGCAGTGAACGAGTTCGTGGCTCCGCCCGGCGTTTACTCGATTGGGGGCGAGATCAAAACCTCGGAACTGACCGAACAGAAAAAGCTGGTGGTCGGAACCTCGATGGATTTGTTCAAGGACTGCGAAACAAAATCGGTGAGCGGCGCCGCCGACTGGCAAAAGTTCGACGGCCAGCATTGCGTCGTCGCGCCCGGGGCCCACTCGCCCTTTCGCCTCGCCGTTAATGGCAAAGCATCCGGCTCAGCCTGGTTCGCCAACATGTACGTGCAGCGGGAAATCGGCGCGCTCTTCCACACTTTCATGCTGTATCCGAATTATCGCGGATATCTCTTTGCCGACCAGCCTCAGGAGCTGCGAGCCGCTGTGACGCTCGATCTCGGTGCTGATTTGCGCCGCGAGGATCTCGTCTTTCAGCTCGAGGCGGTGCGCACCGATTCAGGCGCAAAAACCGATCGCACTTACCCGGCACCCGCCGATGATTTCACCGCAACGCTGGATTTCGGTCCGCTGTCCGCTGGCGTTTACGACGTACGCGCGATGCTTCTGGACCGCGGCGGTAAGGTTCTCTTCGATCAGCCGCCCTACCGGGTCGTAAAGGTTAGTTCAAACGCCGGCGCCTTTTTGAAAGCGTGGATCGACGATCGCAATCGCGCGCACTTCGGCGACGGCCAGCCCCATTTTGTGATCGGAATCTACGATACCTCTCGCTATTCCAACGTTGCGACGACGTACGAACCCGCGATCGACGAGATTTCTCAGGCGTCGATCAACATGATGATAAACTATTTCATCACCAATGCGCCGATTAGCGCCGTCGATGCGTACACCGAGGCATTGCAAAAGAAAGGCATCTTCCTTTTGCCGACCGTCAGCAACTTCTATCAGGACAACCGCGCCTACCCGAAAGGCTTGGCGGCCAAGCTCAACGTAACGTCGCAAGATGAGTTCGTCGCGCGATATGCCAACGCTTTCGCGAGCAACCGCACGGTCGCCGGCTACTATGTCCAGGATGAGCCGACAATCGACAAGGTGCCGCGTACTTTCCATCAATATCAACTGATCAAGGACAACGATGCGGCCGGATTCAATTTGGCGGTGCTCGATCGTCCGCACAACGTCCCATCCTGGAAGGATGCGGTGGACGTCGTCGGTGTCGATCCTTATCCGCTGTGGCTACCCGTCGATAACTACATCGGCGAAGTGGGCGATTGGACCAGGATGGCGGTGAATGCAGTCCATGGATCCAGACCGGTCTGGGCGGTCATCCAGTTTTTCCAGGCCGACGCTATGTCCACGTGGCCGACCGAACAGCAGCTCCACGATATGAGCTGGATGGCGATCGCGGAAGGCGCGTCCGGAGTTTTTTACTGGTCGCACGGCACGCGCGGGCTCGGATGGGTGCGGGACCCAGTGCAACATGCGGCGCTTTGGAGCTCACTTGTAAGTGTGAGCAAGGAGATCAAGGATCTCGAACCAGTATTGCTCACGCCCGACGCGCAAGTCCTGAACGGCAAGCCCTCTAAGGAAATCGTGACCCGAGAGAAAACCGGCGCGGACGGCAGTCGCTACGTGATCGCGTACAATCACGGCAGTAACCCCGCAACGGCTCATTTCGTCCTACAATCGCCGGCACAGTCGGTAACCATCCGCCGCGGAAAGGTAAAAATTGAAATCAAGGACGGCTATACTTTCGAGGACCACTTCGACGGCTACGAAGCGAAAGTGTACGAAATCCGCTAACGGCCCCTCCGGAATCAACGCCTCGTAAGTCGAGTCCTCTAGTGATGAACGTTGCCGCCTCCGTGCGGTGCTTCGACGTGTCCACCACCGCCTTCGACGTGCGGTGCTTCGACGTGTTCGCCGCCGCCTCCTCCTCCGCCGTGCGGACGCTCGAAGGCTTGCGCCTGCTGCGCGTGTTGACGCTCGAAGGATTGCATTTGCTGCGCGTGCTGACGTTGTAGTTCTTGCTGTTGCGCCAAGTGTTGACGCTGGGCCTGTTGCTGCTCGGCGGCCTGCTTGCGCGCGAACTCCTGCGTTTCTTCCTGATGGCGCTGCATCAGAGCCGCAGCGTCCTGAGTGTGTTTGTCCTCGACTTGTCGCCAATCGCCGCCGGCGCATTTTCAGGCGCGGCTTTCTGATGCTGCTGCTCCTGCTGCAAGTGCTGGCGCTCGAAAGCCTGCGTCTCCGCGTCATGCTTTTGTTGAAGCTGCCGCAATTGCTCGGCGCGATTGCGATCCGCCTGCTGCTGCTGTTGCGCGCGATTGCGCTCGAGTTCCTGCAACTGCACGTTGTGCTGGCGCTGGAGCGCTTGCTGTTGCACGCCATGCTCGCGCTCGACCGACTCGCGCATCGTGTCGCTCCAATCCGGATGCCGCTGCAAGGCCACCGCGGGATCCTTTTGCGCCCACCAGTGGACGTCGCGCCAGACATGCTTGTCGTCGTAATCGCCTTTCCATTCCGGATGGTGCTGATTGGCCCACGCGGCATCGTGATCATGCCACCAGGTATCGGTGCGCCAGACATGCTTGTCGTCGAAGTCGCCCCACCAGTTAGGATGATTCTCGCGAACCCAGTCAGGCTTGGTTGCCCACCAATAACTCGCGGGACGCCATAATTTGTGATCGTCGAAATCACCCCACCAATCAGGATGATTCTCACGCACCCAGTCGGGCCGGTTCTGCCACCACCATCCGGCAGGCCGCCAAATGTGCTGATCGTCGAAGTCGCCCCACCAGTCTGGATGATTCTGGCGCACCCAGTCGGCGTGATATTGCCACCACCATCCTGCGGGCCGCCAATAGTGGTGATCGTCGAAATCGCCCCACCAATCCGGGTGATGCTCGCGAACCCAATCGGGATGATACTGGTACCACCACGGCGCCGCGTACCAGACGCCTTCGTAGTTGTCGCCCCACCAATCCGGATGATGCGCGGTTACCCAGTCGGGCTGCAGTTGCCACCACCACGGCGCCGGATACCACTGGCCGTCCCAGTCATCGCCCCACCATTCAGGATGATTCTGCAATACCCAGTCGCGGCGGCGATGCCACCACCATCCGGCGGGATACCAAACGCCCTGGTCGTCGTCGCCCCACCATTCCGGATGATGCTCGCGCGCCCATTCGGGCTGATACTGAAACCACCAGGTCGCGGGATACCACTGGCCCTGGTAATAGTCGCCCCACCATTCGGGATGATGCTCGCGCACCCACGCGGGCTGCGAATCCCACCACCACCACGCCGGATGCCATCGATGTTCGTCGTCGAAGTCGCCCCACCATTCCGGGTGATGCTCCTTGACCCATTCGGGCTGACTCTCCCACCACCAGGCAGCATCGCGAAAAGTATGACCGCTATCGTAATCGCCCCACGCAGGCGCAGGCGGGATGGGCGAAGGCCACGGTTTGTACTGTGCAGATGCAGGCGCAGCCAGCATCAGGAGGATAGTTACAGTCGCCGCCCCCAGCAGACTCTTGATTCCGCTCATCGATGCCTCCCCGGATAGTAGGCCAGCTAATCGCATCGCAAGCCAACGCACACAGGCAAATCGCACCCTATAATATGTTACGTACCTCAGCCAAGAATCGTTTACCTCATTCCATCGGGAGGCCGACGTAGTTTTCGGCCAGGGTTTGAGAGGCGGCGCGCGAGCTGGTGACGTAGTCGAGCTCGGCGAGTTGGCGGCGCTGGTCGAAGGCGTTATCGCTGGCGAACCGATGCAGCATCGAGGTCATCCACCAGGAGAAGCGCTGCACCTTCCAGACTCGTCGCAGGCAAGTTTCTGAATACCTACTGAGTAGTTCGCGATTACTATTGGCGTAATAGTCAGTCAGCGCGCGGGCGAGGACGCGGACGTCCGCGACTGCGAGGTTGAGCCCTTTTGCCCCGGTCGGCGGCACGATATGCGCGGCGTCACCGGCGAGGAAAAGCGTGCCGGATTGCATCGGCTCGACGACGAAGCTGCGCATCTCGGTGATTCCCTTCTGGATGACGGCGCCGCGGTTGAGTTTCCAGTCCTTGCCGGCTGCGAGTCTTAGCTGGAGCTCGTCCCAGATTTTTTCGTCGGGCCAGTTGGCGAGATTCTCGTCGGGGGCGCATTGCAGATAGAGCCGGGTGATGTTCGGCGAGCGCATACTATGCAGCGCGAAGCCGCGCTCGTGGTAGGCGTAGATCAATTCGTCCGACGATGGCGTCGCTTCGGCGAGAATACCCAGCCATGCGAACGGGTAGATGCGATCGTACATCGTCAGTACGCCGTTCGGGATACTCGGACGGCATACGCCGTGGAAGCCGTCGCATCCCGCGATGAAATCGCACGACAACTCGTTGACGGTGCCGTCGATGCGGTAACGAATCTTCGGCTTGGGTCCATCGAAGTCGTGGATGCTGACCTCGGCGGCCTCGAAGACGATTTGACCGCCGGCAGCAAGCCGCGCGGCGATCAGATCCTTGATGACTTCGTGCTGTGCGTAGATGGTAACCGTGCTGCCGCCGGTGAGCCCGCTGAGATCGATTCGATGGCCGCGGCCGCCGAAGCGCAGTTCGATGCCGTGATGCACCAGGCCGACGCGCTTCATCCGCTCGCCGACGCCGGTTTCGTTGAGCAGGTTGACGGTAGTTTGTTCGAGCAGGCCGGCGCGAACCCGCTCTTCGACATATTGGCGGCTGCGAGCCTCGAGCACGACCGACTCGATGCCATTGAGGTACAGCAAATGCGAAAGCATCAACCCCGCCGGCCCCGCGCCGACGATGCCGACCTGTGTGCGATGATTCATCTTTTTCTCTTTTTTAGAATCCATTCGCTGTCTAATGGCGGGATTCTGGATGGTTGGAATGAGCTGAAAAAGGAGATTCATACCATTACTTGTGGTTTGGAAGAGGGCACACCACTACCGGTGGGTTCGTTCCGTCAAAAGATGATTTTGCAGAGTACCAGGACGCTCGATGGGCCACGATCTCCGTGCGAGGGCCGAGGGAGTGCGGAGCATGATTGTCCATGGCGTATTCGTAACATGGGAAAGTCGCCAGCATAAGGCGTAAAAGTTCATCCCCCGCGAGGCGCGCACCTATCAGCGAGGTCGCACAACAGGCGCTGCGCGCGAGATCCTTCGCTGCGCTCAGGATGACGGAAAAAAAGCGAGCTGCCTCACGCGTCATTCTGAGCGAAAGGGTGACGCAAAAAACGAGCGCCCCCACGCGTCATTCTGAGCGAAAGCTGCTGTAGCGAAGAATCTCGACGGACACTACAGTGTCCGTCACTCTCGCTTACAGCAACAGGTTTGCAGTTGATGTCCGACGCAGAAGACACCTTGCATTGTCCCAGAACAAGCCTCTGGCGGATGTTCGACGCTGCCTATTGGGTCGAACTCGACGATTTGGACTGACTGTCAGCGCTAGCGCGCGCGCAGCGATGAGGCGAGCGACAGGGTGCGGCGGGCTTGTTTTAGGTGGGGCATGTCGAGCATTTTGCCGTCGAGGGCGACGGTGCCTGCGCCGGATGCGAATGCTTCGATCACTCGATTGGCGTGGGCGATATCTTCGAGTGATGGGGTGAAGGCGGCGTTGATCACATCGACTTGATCGGGATGAATCGCAATCTTGCCGGTGAAGCCGGCGCGTCGCGCGGTCTCGGACTCCTTCCTTAGTGCATCGGCGTCTTTGAAGTTTACCGACACTGTGTCGATTGGCTGGACGTCGGCAGCCACCGCCGCCAGGAGGCATAGCGAGCGTGCAAGTTGGTAGGTGAAATCGAGATTGCCTGATGTGTCGCGATTGGTCGTCGCGCCGACCGCGGCGGCGAGATCTTCTGCGCCCCAGGTCATGCCGGACAACCGCGGACTGCATCCGGCGAACCCGCCCAGCGCGAACATCGCAGCCGGCGTCTCGGTCGCGACCGGGATGATTGCGATCGATCCCTGGTTGACGCCGTCGCGGGCTTCCAGAGCGGACAGGAAGTGCTCGAGCGTCACGACATCGCTGGCCGAGGTGACTTTCGGGAGCATTATTCCGTCGGGCGCGCCGGCGACCACCGCAGCAAGATCAAGTGTCGCCATCGGCGTCGAGAGCGGATTGATTCGGACCCACAGCTGAGTCTTCGAGCGATCGCGATGCGTGCGGAGATACTCGAGCACCATCGTGCGCGCGACTTCGGTGCGGTCGGCGGCGACTGCGTCCTCGAGGTCCAGTACCAGCGCGTCGGCGCGTGAGGATTCCGATTTGGCGAGCTTGCGTTCGCTGTCGCCGGGGACGAACAGGAGCGAGCGAAGAATCATGACGCCGGCCGCTTGCGCATCAGCGCCGACCGTTTGCAGTACGCGACTTCTTCCGCGCGCTGGTTGAAGCATCGATGGTCGAACACGACGATACCCGCGTCCGGGCGCGAGCGGCTTTCGCGTTTTTCGGCGACTGTAGTCTCTGCGCGCAGCGTGTCGCCGATAAAAACCGGATGCGCGAAGCGCGTATCCGCCATCCCGAGATTCGCGATCGTGGTGCCGAGCGTGGTGTCGCCGACCGACACTCCGATCATCAGGCCGAGCGTGAAGATGCTGTTGACGATTCGCTGGCCGAACTCGGTGCCCTTTGCAAATTCCGCGTCGAGATGGAGCGGCTGCGGATTGTGCGTGAGCGCGCAGAAAATCAGGTTGTCGGTTTCGGTGATCGTGCGCGTGATCGCGTGCTTGAAAACCTGGCCAATTTCGAATTCGTCAAAATATAATCCGGACATCTTAGTCCCGCTCCTTCATCATCGATTGCGCGACTTCGAGGCTGACCAGCCGCGCGATCAGAATCGCCACATATAGTTGGCCGAACACCGATTCCATCACCGACAGGCTACGCGCGCCTTGCGAGATGGGCGCGATATCACCGAAGCCAGTCGTCGTCAGGCACACAAAGCTGTAGTAGATGAAGTTGTGCAGCGACGCCATGAGCGGAGCGATGTTGCTCGACGGCCTTTGAAAGAGTGCGGCGCTGAACGCACCGGGATTTTGCAGTTCAACCGCCGCGAAGGCATACGCAAACGCGATGCCCATCAGCAGGTAGGCGCAAATTGCGGCGCTGATAGTGTCCAGCGTGACGCTCGTCACGATGAACAACCTGGAAACCAGTGCGATGACGGTCACGGCAAGGAACAGGCACGAAGTGATCGCGCCGAGCGCTTCGATCGCCGGACTCGAGGTGAATAGCAAAGCCAGCCGAGATCCGACGGATGGCACGAACAGAACCAGCGCGACAGCGAAATAGAATCTGGTCGAGCGAAATGCATAAAGGGCGGCCAGCAGCACCAGGGAAATCGCCGCAGTCGCGATGTTTTGCGCGTAATCGTGGCTCGAAAACATCGGCTGAGTGACGAGCAACAACATGATCGTCAAGAGCAGGACGGTGAATCTGCCCGGCCAGTTGTGATGCGCCAACCCCAGCCGTCGCCATAGCGCGGCAGGGCTGAGCGCGCTGGTACCGTCGCTCATGATGCATCGGTTTCGCGCAACGGCACCGGCAGTGTCAAGGCGAGCATCGCGGCCACCAGCAGCGAAGCAGCCATCAGGAGCATCCCGCCGGCGAAACTGTTCGTCGCTTGCTTGACTATCCCGACCAGGTACGGGCCTCCGAAGCCGCCGAGGTTTCCGATCGAATTGATAAGCGCGATCGCGCCGGCCGCCGCGGTGCCGCTGAGAAACTCCGCGGGCATCGCCCAAAACGGGCCGAAGGTTCCCCAGATTCCGACTGCCGCGATCGAAAGCGCGCCGAGTGATAGAAGCGGCGAGCGAGTCATCGATGCGAGCGTCAGGCCGACGGCTCCGATAATGGCGCACACTGCGAGATGCCATCGGCGCTCACCGCTCAAATCCGACGCTCGACCGACGAACACCATCGCGATCGCGGCGCCGACAAATGGAATCGCCGACAACATCCCGATTCCGAAGTCGCTGCGAGTACCGAAATTCCGGATAATTTGCGGTAGCCAGAAAGTCACGCCGTATAGTCCAAATACTATTGCGAAATAGACTAGTGAGAGTAGCCAGACGGTCGAGTTGCTAATCGCTTCGCGGAAACTGCGCTGGCGTTCCTGAGTACTACGTCGGCGATCGCTTTCGAGTCTGATGAGCAGTGCGGCGCGCTCGTCAACCTCAAGCCAGGCGGCCGTTTCGGGGCCGTCGGGAAGATAGAACAATACCATTACGCCGAGAATCAAGGCGGGCAGACCCTCGAGGATGAATAGCCATTGCCATCCTGACAGGCCCAACAGACCGTGCAATTCGAGCAACGCGCCCGAGACGGGACCGGCGATGACGCCGGCGAGCGCAGTCGCGGTCATGAACAGTGCGACTGCGCGCGCTTGCTCACGGGCCGGGAACCAGAATGTGAGATATAGAATGACGCCGGGGAAAAATCCCGCTTCGGCAAGTCCCAGAATGAACCGCAGCGCAAAGAAGGACATCGCGCCGCGAACCGCGACCATCGCAATCGCGACGACGCCCCAGCTGATCATAATTCGCGCAATCCACCGCCGCGCGCCGACTCGCGCGAGGATCAAGTTGCTCGGGACCTCGAACAGCGAGTAGCCGAGGAAGAACAATCCCGCGCCGAGGCCGAAGACCGATTCGGTGAGTCCAAGCTCGCGGTTCATCTGCAACGACGCGAAGCCGACGTTGATTCGGTCGAGATAGGCGACGAGATAGAGCACGAACAGGAACGGAATCAGGCGGCGCCGCGCCTTTGACAGCGCGGCGTCGGCGAGGCGCGATTCGGCGATGGTTTCGGGTGGGCGAACTTCCAGGTCGAGGCGATCTTGATCAGCGTATTGCATCGCGCAAATCGGAGACGGTTAGCCACTGCTCTACACGCGCGGGCGGCGAAAAGCGATTGGCCAATGTTCCGGCACATGTCCCAGGAAGCGACATGTCATTTGTCACTTCGATTTTAGCCTCGAATCTATCCGGACGTACCGCACGCTCTGCGACGCAGTCTGGCGTTCGGCGCGTGCCAAACGAGGCTTTGCGGTCGGTCGCTGAGAGGCACGGAGGTTGCGTATCAGTTGAGGATCAATCGTGCCTGGCGGCGGTGAGTTTGCTCCTGACACGGTTCCGTAGCGAAAAAGGAGTGCGTCCGTCATGGCCGAGATCATTCAACAGACTCTAGCGGGAAAGAGATTCGGCTTGATGGGTTTTGACACGCCTGAGGCCGAATCTATCATGGGGACATTGGCGACCGTCCGCGGAATCGGTCACGTAATTGGAGCGCAACCGCTCATTCCCGGGCTCAGCTCCTTCGCTCCCTTCGATGCGTGCTTCATCAACGCTTCCGCCACCGGCGTCTGGCGAGCAGCCGTCCCCGATCGAAATGATCACGCGCAGCCGAAAGCCGGCGGTGATCGTCGGCGGCTTCGAGGACCTGATGACTGGATTCGCTGCGCTGTTCGACCTCAACCGCGAATTCATTTTGCGCCCGTGCAAGCCCGAAGAATTGTTGCTCAGGACACATCGAGTTCTCAGATTCGTCGAGACGGCGGAAGCCATTGTTCCAACCACGCCTCGAACGGAACCCGGCGCGTGGTGATAGCGGACGACGACGCCACGACTATCGTTATGATCTCGACTATCCTGAAGCACTTCAAATTCGAGTGCCTGGTCGCGCACGACGGCAAACAGGCGCTTGAGATGGCCCGCGATAAAAAGCCCGCCCTGGTGCTCCTGGACGTATCGATGCCGCAGATGGACGGCTTCGAAGCATTGACGGCGCTGCGGGGCGATCTGGAGACCAGGAATACGCCGGTGATTCTGATCAGCGCGCATCGCGACGAAGCTGAGGTGGTGAAGGGTTTTAATCTCGGCGCCGACGACTACGTCACCAAGCCATTCAACTCGGGCGAACTGATCGCTCGCATCGGCCGTGTTCTGCGCCCGCCGGAATAGCAATGACCGGTCGGGTTGTCATGTAGCGCTCGCCTGTTTTACTGTTCTCGCGTGTTTCGGCTCGACGGCAAGACCGCGATCGTGACCGGCGCTGGCTCGGGTATCGGGCTCGCGATCGCATCGACCTTTGCGCAAAACGGTGCGCACGTTTTCGCGCTCGATCGCGATCTCAATGCGGCTGACAACGCTGTCGAGAAGATTCGCGCGGCGGGCGGCACAGCGTTGGCGCTCGAATGCGATGTCGCGCTCGCTGATTCGGTGGAAGCCGCCTTTGCGCGCATCGATTCCGATTCGCACGCGTCACGCATCGACATCCTCGTAAACAATGCGGGAATCGCGCATATCGGCACGGTCGAGAACACCTCGGAAGAAGACCTCGATCGCATCTATTCGGTCAATGTGAAGGGGATTTTTCTTTGTTCGCGGGCGGCGGTGCGCCGGATGCTCGCGAGCGGGGGCGGCGTGATCCTCAACCTGGCGTCGATTGCGTCGCTGATCGGACTCACCGATCGCTTCGCCTACTCGATGAGCAAGGGCGCGGTGCTGACGATGACGCGGTCGATCGCGGTTGACTACGTCAAGCGCGGCATCCGATGCAACTGTATCTGCCCCGCGCGCGTTCACACGCCGTTCGTCGACGGATACTTGCGCACGACTTATCCGGGGCGCGAGGCCGAGATGTTCAAGCAACTTTCGGAGTATCAGCCGCTCGGCAGGATGGGCACGCCGGAAGAAGTCGCCGCGCTCGCGCTCTACCTGTGCTCGGATGAAGCGTCGTTCATCACCGGGCAGGCCTATCCGATCGACGGCGGCGTGCTCGCATTCTGATGAAACAGTACGGCCGCACGATCAACCTCAAGGACGATCCGAAAATTATCGAGCGCTACCTCGAACACCATCGCGCAATCTGGCCGGAGGTCGAGCGCGGGCTCAAGTCTATCGGCATCGAGCGGATGCTGATCTTCATGCTCGGCCGCCAGCTGTTCATGTTCATGGAAACGACGGACACTTTCGATCCCGAGCGCGACTTTCCGCGCTACGAAGCGATCAATCCGCGCAACCGCGAATGGCAAGAGCTGATGGCCTCAATGCAGGAGCCAGTCGCTGGCGCAAAGCCCGGCGAATGGTGGGCCGAGATGAAGCTGGTCTTCACGCTCTGATGGCGCAATCTGTTCTTCGATTCCGAAGTCGCCGGCTTGACGAACTTAAGCGTCATCCGATCGCTCTCACCGATTGCCAGGTACTTCGCTCGATCCTTATCTCCCTGCCGCAACGTCGGCGGCAGATTCCACACCAGCTGAGCGCGCGGATCCTTGGGATTTGCATTGATTTCCGACGTACCCGCCAGCTTGAATCCCGCTTTCTCCGCAAGCTGAATCAGATAGTCCTGCCGCACGTAGCCATTTTCGGCCTTCGGATCCTGCGGCTGCGAGGAATCGGCGCGATGGTCCGTCACGCCGAGGATTCCGCCCGGCTTGAGCGCACGGTAGAAGGCCTTGAAATAGTCGTCCGCGGTGCCGCGTGGAATCCAGTTATGCACGTTGCGAAACGTGAGCACCATGTCGGCGGTTCCGGGCGGGAAGTCGGAGGCGTCGCCGGATTTGAGCATCATTACCTTGCCGTACACGTCAGGTTTCGCCTTGAGCTTGCTCTCCAAGGCGGTTGCGCTGCGGCCGCTGCCGGCCGCCTCATACAATTTGCCCCGATCCTTGGAAAACGGCGCGAGTATCTCGGTGTACCATCCGTCGCCCGGCGAGATTTCGATCACGGTCATGTCGGGCTTGATGCCGAAGAACGTCAGCGTTTCGAAAGGGTGGCGATACTTGTCGCGCTCCTTGTTCGCCGCGGATCGCTGCGAACCGTCAATTGCAGCCTTGAGCGCGGTCGCAGTGTTCGGGGTGTTTTCCAGCGCGGCAAAGCCTGCGGGAGAAATCGCAACGCTTGCGAAGAGGCACAGGGTCAAGAAGAGGAACCGGCTTCGATGTCTCATTGGAGTATTCCTTTCAGGAGTTTGACGAAGAATTTATCAGTTCCATTCAGCGCCGCCAGGGAACTCGAACGCGTCGAGCGAGGCGGGAAGCATTTCGATGCTGAAGCCTGGCGCGGTTGGCGGCATGTAGCGATCGCCGCGCATGACTACCGGATGCTTGAAGTGTTCGTGCAGGTGATCGGCGAATTCGATCATTCGATTGTCGAGGCTGCCACTCACGCAGATGTAATCGATCAGCGAGACGTGCTGGCCGTATTCGCACAGGCCGATTCCGCCTGCGTGTGGACAGACCGGCACGCCGAATTTCGCGGCAAGCAGCAGCACCGCGAGCGCCTCATTGAGTCCGCCGAGGCGGCAATTGTCGAACTGGCAGAAGTCGATCGCGCCGGCCTGCATCAGTTGTTTGAACATCACGCGGTTGGCGGCATGCTCTCCGGTCGCGACGCCGATAGGCACAATCGCGCGGCGAATCGTGGCGTGGCCGAGGACGTCGTCGGGGCTGGTGGGCTCTTCGATCCATAGCGGATTGAAGCGCGCGAGCGGACGCATCAACTCGATCGCCTCGCCCACGTCCCACGCCTGGTTCGCATCCATCATCATGACCGCTCGCGGTCCGATTTCTTCCCGCACCAGCGCCGCGCGATGCACATTGGCGGCCGAGTCGCGCCCAACTTTTATTTTGAACCGGGTCCATCCGGCGGCGAGCGCCTCGCGGCATAGGCGGCGAACTTTGTCGTCGGGATAACCCATCCATCCGGCGGACGTGATGTAGGCCGGATAGCCCTCCTTGCGCATATGCGCTTCGCGTTCGGCGCGGGTCGCGAATTTGCCGCGCAGGATGTTGAGCGCGTCGTCGCGGGTGAGAGCGTCGGTGAGGTAGCGGAAGTCGATGCACGCGACGAACTTGCTCGGGCGTCATGTCGGCGACGAGTTTCCATACCGGCTTGCGCTCGATTTTGGCGTATAGATCCCAGACCGCATTCACGATCGCCGCGGTCGCGAGATGAATCGCGCCTTTCTCCGGACCGATCCACCTGAGCTGACTTTCAAAGGTAAGCCGCTCCCAGAATGCGCCCAGGTTGGCGACGATGTCCTCGTACTTCGAGCCGACAATCAGGTGCTGCAATGCGCGGACCGCTGCGACCACAACTTCGTTGCCGCGGCCGAGTGTAAACGTCATGCCGTGGCCTTCGATTCCGTCGCGCGCGTCGGTCGTGAGAACTACATACGTCGCGGAATAGTCGGGATCGGTGTGCACCGCGTCGGAGCCGGCGAGCGTTCTAGAGGTTGGGGTTCGAATGTCGCGGACCGACAGTCCGGAAATTGTGCGCGCCATGATCGCTTCCCCTGCGCGGCATGGTAGCATCGCGCGACCATAGATGACGACTCAATTGCCAGCCTCGATTCGCGATCTGCGGGATTCGGCGGTCGACGGCACGCACTGCCAGAGCGAGCAGGTCTAGAAATTGATTGTTTCGCTGCTTCGCCCTATAAGGTCAGTGGGGGGAAAGCCGATGGCCTTATCTGCCGGATACAGTTGTGAACTAAATGATGGTGCGAGGTTATGCACCGAGTGTGGGCGGTCGACTGTCCCTAACAATGCTGACTACTAGGCCCCTAATGTGGAGAGCACTATGCGGACTGGCCGTTGTTCTCCTCTGCGCTCTAGCCGCATATTGGGCAAGTGGGCCGTCGTCCGATGACCCCGTCAACTCAAGTGTGGCGTCGAAAGCCGCTCCCCCGCCCGAAGCAGCCGCGGCGTCGGCAGTGCCCGCGTCAGCGCCGAGTCCGGAGCTAGTGATTCATGCAGATGAGCTCTGGGTGGATTACGAAGGCAACGAGATTTCTGCTGACGCGAAGTATGGAAATCGTTTCATTAAGATAATTGGATATGTGAGCCAAGTAGATTAGAGACGAGACCTCGTCGGCGAGCTACGTGACTCTCCAGTCTGCAGGCCTCGCCAACGTGAAGCTGATGTTTAACCCTGATACTGCCGTCAAAACAATCGAGGCTCTCAAGCCAAATGACTATGTTTCCGCTATGTGCTTGTGCGAAGGGATGAAGTACAGGGTTGTCGTGTTGAGCTGTAGGTCTCTTTCCGAAGCAAATGCGTTGACCGATTAAGCCGACGGAGAACAATCCATGGCCCGCTGTACCAACGACTAGAACAGTCTCGTTGGCGTAGAGAACTGTACAGTGTTAACATGGGCGCCGCGCTCCCGAAACACCGAAATGTGTCGATCACTTTAATGGGCGGCGACTATAAGCGGATGAACGTCTAAGGCGAGGAAGCAAACATGTTGGCCGTTGGTCAAACCATTGACTGGCGTGAAAATGCCTCGCGCGCCTGTCAGCGGTTCGACGCCGACGACCAAGAACCGAGTATCGGGACCCGAGATTGGAAACTCAGCCATTTCCTGCCCCGGGAGCGGACGACCGCTGCGACCAAGATACTCCTGTCCCACCTTGATTTGCCTTGGATGCATCTTTTCGATCTCGCTCCATTCAAAATACTATGTGACGCGGAGTTGCTCCTACGGGAAAGTCTATAACAAGGGCGCGATGGAGGCTAAGTCGTAGAATACAAACGGAAGAACGGGCCTATGACGACTCAATTGCCAGCCTCGATTCGCGATCTGCGCCAGTCGTGGCCGCGTCCGTCGGCGCCGAGGCCGATCGTCGTGATCGGCGCGGGTAGCATCGTTCGCGACGCGCATTTGCCGGTCTACCAACGCCTCGGCTTTCCAGTCGCTGGCATTTTCGACATGAATCGTAAGGCGAGTGCCGAGCGCGCGGCGGCGTTTGCGATACCACGCGTCTTCGAATCGATCGAAGAAGCTGCGTCGATGCGCGACGTAATCTTCGACATCGCGATTCCGCCGGAAAATATTGCGGGAGTGCTGGAACGACTACCGCAGGGCGCCGCGGTACTGATTCAAAAGCCGATGGGCCGCGACCTCGACGACGCGCGCCGGATAGTTGCGATTTGCCGCGATCGAAAGTTGCGCGCCGCGGTAAATTTTCAGCTCCGCTTCGCGCCCAACATGCTCGCGATCAAGGACGCGCTGGATCGCGGCGTCTTCGGCGAGGTGCTCAACGTCGAGGTGCGGATCAATCTTCACACGCCGTGGAACTACTGGGCGTTCCTCAAGGGCGTGCCGCGTCTCGAGGTGCTGATACATTCGATTCACTATCTCGATTTGATTCGGTCGCTGATTGGCGAACCGCGCGGCGTCTATTGCAAGGGCGTGCGGCATCCCGCGATGCCGGATTATTCGGACACCCGCACCAGCATCGTGCTCGACTACGGCGACACGATTCGATGTAGCCTGACGATGAATCATGCGCATACGTTTGGCGGACGCTACGGCATGTCGCAACTGAAGATCGAGGGAATGCGCGGCGCGGCGATTGCGAAGATGGGCGTGAATCTCAACTATCCTGCCGGCGAGCCCGACACACTCGAAATCGCGACCGAAGAAACGAATGGTTGGAGTGCGATTGCGTTGCGCGGTTCCTGGTTTCTCGAAGCGTTCGAAGGGCCGATGTCGAATCTGCAGCGCTTCGTCGCCGGCGAGGATTCAAAACTGGTTTCCGGCGTGGAAGACGCGCTCCGCACGATGGCAGTGGTCGAGGCCTGCTACGAATCAAGCGCCCGCGGCGCCACCCCGATTCCTTCGTCCTAGCCTTCTCGTTTCAGCAGGTCTGCGATCCCTTCCGCGATCGACACGCGCGGGCGCCATCCGAGAACCTGTTCCGCCTGCGTGCGATCCGCGAGCGTGTCGCGCATCTCGCCGGGGCGTCCCTGGTGATGAATTACCGGGCCGCCGAACATCGCGGCGATTCGATTCAGGCTGACGTTTTCACCGCGCCCGATGTTGAGTGCGCGTCCATCTGCAATTTCGCAGTCCATCGCGAGCATGTTGGCCGCCACCACGTCGCTGACATGGGTAAAGTCCCGCGTCTGTTCCCCGTCGCCGTAAATCTCGAGCGGACGGCCGTCGCGGCGGGCCTTCAGGAACGCCGCGATCGCCAGCACATAAGATCCCTCTTGCGCCATCCGCGGACCGTAGACGCCAAAGTAGCGCAGCGTGATCGTTTGCATTGCGAACAGCCGATGAAACATGCGCGTGTACTGCTCACCAACATATTTCTGCAGCGCGTACGGATTGACCGGATTCGGCGCCATCGTCTCGACCATCGGTATCGTTGCCTGATCGCCGTACACCGACGAAGATCCGGAGTACACGAAGCGCCGGACCTTGTGATCGCGCGCGGCGAGCAACACATTCAGCGTCCCGACCACGTTGGTCATGTGCGTCTCGACCGGCTTCGCGATCGAAAGCGGAATTCGCGGCTGCGCGGCGACGTGGAAGACCGTATCGACACCGTCGAACGCATTCGCAATCGAGGACGCATCTCTGATGTCTGCTTCAACCATCTCGGCCGCGCGATTGACGCCCTCGCGCCGCCCGGTAATGAAGTTGTCGATCGTCCGCACCCGCAAGCCCGCCGCGATCAGCGCATCAACCAGATGCGATCCGATGAAGCCGGCGCCGCCGGTCACCAGCGCGAGTCGTCCTTGCGATTGAGAGTTGGGGCTCATTGATCGAAGAGCACGCGAGTTCGACAAAATTGCGCGGTCTGCATCGCTAGGATAACTTAGTTGGTTACCGCCCGCATCTTTGCGGGCATCCAACAATGACCACCGATGCGCACAGGATCAAGCTCCTCAAGGAGTTGCTCGCCGAACGAATCCTCGTTCTGGACGGCGCATTCGGCACCTTCGTGCTCGGCGAAAATCTGAGCGCGGCGGATTACGGCGGCGCTCGCTACGAAGGATGTAACGAGAACGTTGTGCGCACGCGGCCGGAACTGATTCGCCGGATGCACACAGGCTTTCTCGAAGTCGGCGCCGACATAATCGAGACTGCGAGCTTCCAGGCCAGCCCAATCGTGCTCGCCGAGTACGGTCTCGAACCGGAAACGCGCGAACTCAACCGCATCGCCGCGACGCGCGCGCGCGAGGAAGCGGCGCGATTCAGCACCGCCGATAAGCCGCGCTTCGTGGCCGGCTCGATGGGCCCGACGACCAAGAGCATCTCGGTAACCGGCGGCGTCACGTTCGATCAGATGCGCGACGGCTACCAGATTCAGGCCGAAGGATTGATCGAAGGCGGCGCCGACATACTGCTGCTCGAAACCGTCAACGACACGCTGAACTGCAAAGCGGGCCTCGTCGCGATCGAGGCTGCGATCGCAAAACTTGGCGTCGCACCCGCGGTCTGCGTGTCGGGAACGATCGAGACGATGGGCACGCTGCTCAGCGGGCAGGATATCGAGGCGTTTTACACCTCGCTCGCGCATCGCGATCTGCTATGGATGGGCCTCAACTGCGCGACTGGTCCCGACTTCATGACCGATCATCTGCGCACGCTGTCGACTATCTCGAAATTTTTCGTCGCGTGCGTGCCCAACGCGGGCCTGCCCGACGAAGAAGGGCATTACAATGAGACGCCCGAGATGCTGGCGGGAAAAGTCGCGCGCTTCGCGGAAAATGGATGGGTTAATTTAGTAGGCGGATGCTGCGGCACGACGCCTGAGCACATTCGCCTGCTCGTTCAAGCGGTGGCGGGTAAGCGTCCGCGAGAGCGCTCGACGCTCAGGCGCTCAGTGGTTTCCGGCATCGAGACTCTCGTCATCGACAACGACACGCGGCCGGTGATCGTCGGCGAGCGCACCAACGTGCTCGGCAGCCGCAAGTTCAAGCGGCTGATCGCAGACGGCAAGGTCGAGGAAGCTTCCGAGGTCGGCCGCGTGCAAGTTCGGCGCGGCGCGCACATCCTCGATGTATGCTTGCAGGATCCGGATCGCGACGAGATGTCGGAACGTCACCCGCTTTCTCGAAATCGAAGTCAAAAAAGTAAAAGTGCCGCTGATGATCGATTCGACCGATCATCGCGTGATCGAAGAGTCGCTCAAACGCACGCCGGGCAAGTCGCTGATCAATTCGATCAATCTCGAAGACGGCGAGGATCGCTTCAAGAAGGTGGTGCCGCTGGCGCGCCGCTTCGGCGCCGCGCTGGTGGTCGGATGTATCGACGACGACAAGCAGCAGGCGCAAGCCGTCACGCGCGATCGGAAGCTGCAAGTCGCGGAGCGATCGTTCAAGTTGCTCACCGAAAAATACGGCGTCGAGCCCGAGGACATCATCTTCGATCCGCTGGTTTTCCCGGTCGGCACCGGCGACAAAAATTATATCGGCTCCGGCATCGAGACCATCGAGGGCATCCGGCTGATCAAGCAGGCGCTGCCGAGTTGCAAAACCATTCTCGGCATCTCGAACGTCTCGTTCGGACTGCCTGAGGCGGGCCGCGAAGTGCTGAACGCCGTGATGCTCTATCATTGCGTGCAGGCGGGTCTCGATCTCGCGATCGTTAATTCAGAGAAGCTGCACCGTTACCCGTCGATTCCCGAAGAGGAACGCAAACTCGCCGAGGATCTGATCTGGTGGCGTGGCGACGATCCGATTGCGGCCTTCGCCGCACATTTCCGCGAGCGCAAAAGCACCGTCACCGCCGAAGATCGCAAGTCGATGCCGCTCGACGGTCGACTGGCCCGCTATATTCTCGAAGGCTCGAAAGACGGCCTGGTCGATGACCTCAACGAAGCGCTGACGACGCGCGGGCCGCTCGAAATTATCAACGGGCCGTTGATGAAGGGCATGGACGAGGTCGGTCGCCTGTTCAACGCCAACCAGATGATCGTCGCCGAAGTTTTGCAATCGGCTGAGGCGATGAAGGCGGCGGTCGCACATCTCGAACCGCACATGCAGAAGTCCGAGAGCGCGACCAAGGGCAAGATTATTCTCGCGACGGTCAAGGGCGACGTCCACGACATCGGCAAGAACCTGGTCGAGATTATTCTCAGCAACAACGGCTATCGCGTCGTGAATCTCGGCATCAAGGTGCCGCCCGAAGAACTCATCAAGGCGTTTCGCGAGCACGGTCCCGACGCGATCGGGTTGTCGGGCCTGCTGGTGAAGTCGGCGCAGATGATGGTCGCGACGGCGCAGGACTTGAAGACCGCGGGCATCGATTGTCCGATCCTGGTCGGCGGCGCCGCGCTTTCGAACCGCTTTACGCGAATGAAAATCGCGCCTGAATACCCGGGACTGGTTGCGTACGCCAACGACGCGATGAACGGTCTCGACCTCGCGAATCAGATCATGGACTTCGAGCGGCGCGAATCGCTCAAGCACGTGCTCGCCGATCAGTCGAAAAAGATGCTCGAGGCCGCGCCGAAGGTCGTCGATGCGCCCGCGGACGCGACGCCGCGCACTTCATCGGTGCGTCGCGACGTCGAGATTCCGAAGCCGCCCGACCTGAAGACTCATGTGATCCGCAACTACGATCTCGGCGAGATTTTCGACTACATCAATCCCAAGAGCCTCTACTCCAAGCATCTCGGGTTTCAGAACTATGTCGAGGCGTTCGAGAGCTGGCGACCCGAAGGCGCGCGAGCTCCACGACCGCGTCGAGGAAGTAGCGCAACAGATTCTTGCGCGCACCGACATTTCAGCGAACGCCGTTTACAGATTTTTTCCCGCGCAATCCGACGGCGATCGCACCGTCAACATCTATTCGCCCGACGGCAAGACCGTGCTCGAGTCGTTTACCTTCGGCCGCCAGAGCGAAGCGCCGTACCTTAGCCTGGCCGATTACGTCGCCTCGCGCGATTCCGGCCGCACCGACTATCTGTGCATGTTCGTCACGACTATCGGCACCGGCGTGCGCGCGCTCGCCGAGGATTGGAAGAACAAGGGCGACTATCTGCGCTCGCATATCCTGCAAGTGCTCGCGCTCGAAGGTGCCGAGGCGTTCGCCGAGTTGCTGCATCTCAAGATTCGACAGATGTGGGGATTCGGCGACCCGCCGGGACTCTCGCTCAAAGATCTCGTGCAGGCGCACTATCACGGCAAGCGTTTCTCGTTCGGCTATCCGGCCTGTCCCCGTCTGGAGGATCAGGAGCAGCTGTTCCGCCTGCTCGAGGTCGAGAAGAATGCGATCGGCGTGCAATTGACCGACGGCTTCATGATGGATCCCGAGAGCGCTGTCAGCGCCGTTGTGTTCCATCATCCAGAGGCCAAATATTTCAGCCTCTCACCGGCCGACATCGAGCGCCTAGAGCGCGAGTTTGAAGCGGCCGCAGTCAAGCGCGCCGCCAGCTAACTTCTAATTTTTGCTAATTCGCTTTGCTGCGCAGTTCGCGCTCGGCGAGTTCAAGGTCCGCTTCGATCATCAATTCGGCGAGCCTCTCGAACTTGACCTTGGGTGTCCAACCGAGCTGACGCTTCGCCTTCGAGGCGTCACCGATCAAAAGATCTACTTCCGCGGGACGGAAGAAGCGCTGATCGATCTCAACGTGATCCTGCCATTTCAGCTTCAGCCGATCGAACACGACTTCCAGGAATTCCTGCACCGAATGAGTCTCGCCGGTCGCGACCACGTAGTCGTCCGGCTGTTCCTGCTGCAACATCAGCCACATCGCCTCGACGTAGTCGCCCGCGAATCCCCAATCGCGCCGTGCGTCGAGGTTGCCGAGCGCCAGCTTCTCCTGGATGCCCAACTTGATCCGCGTGGCGCTGCGCGTGATCTTGCGCGTCACGAAATTTTCGCCGCGCCGGGGCGACTCGTGATTGAACAGGATCCCGTTGCACGCGAACAGCTCGTAGGCCTCGCGATAGTTGACCGTCTGCCAATGCGCGTACACCTTGGCGCACGCGTACGGACTGCGCGGATGAAACGGCGTGGTCTCGCTCTGGGGTTGTTCGGTAACTTTGCCGAACATCTCCGATGATCCCGCCTGATACAGCTTCGCCGCCCGCCCGCGCCGCTTGTTGTGATCGCGCAGCGCCTCGAGTAATCGCAGCGCCCCCAAGCCGACCACGTCGGCGGTATATTCAGGTTGATCGAATGAGATGCGCACGTGAGACTGCGCGGCGAGATTGTAAACCTCATCGGGACGCACCTGCTCGATGATTCGCCTGAGCCCAGTGCCGTCGCCGAGGTCGCCATAATGCAGTTGCAGACCTTCGGATGATCCCGGCCCGAAGCCCTTGCGCAGATGATCGATTCGCCCCGTGGCGAAACTCGAAGTGCGGCGCACCATGCCATGAACTTCGTAACCTTTCTTCAGCAGAAACTCGGCGAGGTACGAACCGTCCTGTCCGGTCACGCCGGTGATTAGTGCAACTTGCGCCATCTGTGTCCCACGAACTCGCGGTTACGAAAATATACCACGTCCTTCCGAGCGCAAAGAACAGCCCCTCGCCGCAACAAAAAAGGCGCAGCATATTCAGCCGCGCCTCTTGCAGTCACCTTGCAATTGTTCCGAATTCAGTCGCCGGGCACCAGGCGATGCGAATCGCTGTCAAAGTGTTGCGTCGAGAATTCAAACAGCTCGGCGTCTTCGATCGCTTCCATCTGATGCACCAGTCCGATCGGGACGTCCATGCATTCGCCCGCTACCAGTTCGAACTCCTCGAGCGTCGCGCTTTCAGGCGACTCTTTGACTCGCACCAGCAACTTGCCACTGCGCAAGTAGAACGATTCAGTCTTGAGTTTGTGGTAGTGCAGCGAGCACTTCTTCCCTTTGCGAATTTCGAGAATTTTTCCGCAGTAGAGATCGCCGTTTGCGATCCACACTTCGCGGCCCCATCCCTTGGGGACAATTCGGACTGGATTTCTTGCTCGACTCATTCTTTCTCCGTTAATTCTACGGCGCGACTCCGGCTAGCATCGATCCGAACATGCTGGTGACCTTGAGCCGATCGAAACGCTGCTCCGCCAAACGTCGCGCCCGCATGCCCATCTGCTTGAGATTTTCTGGCGCATCGACCGCGCCCCGGATCGCGCCGACCAGGGCCTCGACGTTTCCCGGCCGCACGACAAAACCAACTGCGTCGTCGCGCGCGATCTGCGCAACCTCAGCACTATCTTCCATCATAGCGATGAACGGCCGGCCCGCCGCAAGGATTCCGTAAATCTTGCTCGGCACCAGGCATCCGGCCGCGCCCGGTGCCAGCGGAATGAGATGGAGATCGGCGGCGCTCAGCGACTCGCCAAGATTCTCCAGCGGCTGATACGGCAGGAACCTCACGTTTGTCAATCCCATCGCGCGCGCCCGTTCTTCGAGCCACTTCTTGCGCGCACCTTCACCGATCAGCGCGAACAATATTCGATCGTCGTCGCGCAGCCGGTCGGCCGCTTCGAGCACGGCGTCGAGCTGCTGTGAAAGTCCGATATTCCCGGAATACATCACGACGAACTTGTTGTCGAAACCGCGGCGGAACGGATTGCTGTCGAGCGGGTGGATCCGCCCGCAATCCACCCAATCGGGAACCACCACCACCTTCTCGGTCGGTACGCCCTTGTCCACGATTCGACGCGCCATGTCGTGGCCGAGCGTCACGATCAAATCAGCGCGCTCGTACGCGTAGTCGTTGCCGCGCCTGAGCAGCTCGAGCAGAAACGGGCTGCGCACCCCGCCCGTAACTTCCGCGATATCCGGATAAAGATCCCGCACGTTGTAAACCAGCCGGCATCCCCAGCGCCGCTTCAACACTGCCGCCAGCGCGCCCAGCAGCGGGGGATCGGTCTCAGCGACGATTACATCCGGCCGCGGCAGACGGAACGCAACTATTGCCGCCAATAGGTAGTAGGTACCGAGATTGACTAGTCGACCGGCGAGATTCGATTTTGAAAATCGTGTTCCTCGGGTGCGAATGACCGTAATTTTGCCGCGGTCCTCGCGCGACCATAACCGAAAGCCGCGCGAGTTCCCGTCGTCGGTGTGATACGACGGTCCCGCCACGATAGTAACTTCGTGATCGATCGAAAGGTCGTCGCATAACTCGGTGAGGAATTGACCGGTCGCTTCGTGGTCAGGCCAGAACGAACGGTTCAGGAACAATATTCGCGTCCGGCCAGCGGCAATCTTCGACTCGATCGGACCTCTGCGCTCGCGGGCTTCTTCGAAAAAATCCAGCTCGCGCGCCGACTCGGTCGCCGCCGCGGAAAATGCACTTTGTTTATTTGCGCTTGCCATGCGCGATTACTAGGCGGACGCTCGGCGCCCCCCGCTCGATAATTTTTTCAACGACTCAGGCGCGCGACGAAGCTCGGCCGCGACCACCTGGCGATCGATCCACAGGTAAGTGTGTTTGAGACCTTCTTCCAGGCTTATCTGCGGCTCCCATTGAAGGACTTCTCGCAACCGCGTGTTATCAGAATTGCGGCCGCGCACGCCTTGAGGCCCCGGCACGTGCTTCCTGGTTATTTTGACCCCCGCCACCGTGGCGATCATATCGGCGAGTTCGTTGACTGTCACCAATCGATCCTGGCCGAGGTTGAGCGGCTCGTTGTAGTCCGATCGCATCAGCCGGTGAATCCCTTCCACGCAATCGTCGATATAACAGAACGAGCGCGTCTGCTCGCCGTCGCCCCAAATCTCGATCTCGTGATTACCGCTCAGCTTGGCCACCGACACTTTGCGGCACAACGCGGCTGGCGCCTTCTCGCGACCGCCATCCCAGGTGCCCAGCGGTCCAAAGATATTGTGGAAGCGCACGATTCGCGTCTCCAGCCCGAAATCTTCGCGGTAGTGCGTGCATAGCCGCTCGGTCACCAGCTTCTCCCAGCCGTACGCGTCCTGCGGCTGCGCCGGATACGCGTCGCTTTCCTTCAATGCAGTGACGTTGGCGTCGGTCTGCCGATACTCCGGATAGACGCACGCCGACGAGGTATAGAGGTAGCGCTTTGCGCCATTCTGGCGCGCCGCGTCCAGCGTGTGAATGTTGATCAACGAATTGTTGCGAAGAATCTCCGCGTGATGCGCCGAGATGTAGCCCATTCCTCCCATGTCGGCGGCGAGTGCGTACACCTCGTCGATGCCGTCGGTGGCCTTCAGGCAGTCTTCCCAACGGCGCAGGTCAAGCAGCGCAAAGTCGTCGGCTGCACTCGGCTCATATTCCGGGCGTTTAAGATCAGCGCCACGCACCCAGTATCTCTTTTTTTTGAGATAGCTAATCAGATGGTGGCCGATGAAGCCGCCGGCTCCCGTGACCAGGACTCTCTTCATGAAAAGCTCCCCTCAGCTGCGCGTGAGACTAAACCTGCTCTGTCACGCGTAGCCAACATACAATGCTACTAGCGGCTCGACGATAGCTGATTTTCGTCGGCCCGGCGAACGGTGTATTGACCCATTACCAACAGGTCCATTTTGGTTCTGAGAAAGCAATCGAGCGCCTCTTCAGGACGGCAGACCACGGGCTCGTTTTCGTTGAACGAAGTGTTGAGCAGCACCGGCACTCCCGTCTGACGCCCGAACTCGCGGATCAGCTTGTAATACAAGGGATTCTGTCGCGCATTGACCGTCTGCAGGCGCCCCGTCCCGTCAACGTGCGTCGTGGCCGGGATGCTCGCGCGCTTTTCCAGGCGCACCGCGTATGCCATCAGCATGAACGGCGACGGATACGATTGCGTGAAGTAGTCACCGGCCGCCTCCTCCAGAATCGAGGGCGCGAATGGGCGGAACATCTCGCGGCGCTTGATTTTCGAATTGAGGATGTCGCGCATCTCGACCCGTCGCGGATCGGCCAGGATACTGCGATTGCCCAAGGCCCGCGGCCCCCATTCCATTCGCCCCTGGAACCATCCGACCACCAGCCCCTCCGCGATCGTCGCCGCTGCCGCGCGGCAAAGTTCGTCCTGGTTTTCGATCTTGCTAATCACGCAGCCCTGACTGGCTATTTCAGTTTCACGCGAACTGAGTAATGCGGCGATCTCATCGTCGCGGAATTCGGGACCCCAGTTGGCATGCTCCATCACGAATTCACGCTCGTGCGCGCCGGCCGAATGCCACTGGTCGAAGGCTGCGCCAATAGCCAGTCCCGCGTCGCCCGCCGCCGATTGTATATAGATATCCTCGAAGCCGGTCTGTTCCAGGATTTTTCCGTTGACGACGCAGTTGTACGCGACCCCGCCTGCGAGGCAGAGCTTCTTGAGTCCGGTTGCGCGCTGCAGACTTCGCAGCCGATCGATTATCACTTCCTCCAGCCTGCGCTGCATCGAGGCCGCAATCGCGATATGCCGTTTGTCCACCACCTCGGCCGGATCGCGTTGCGCTCCCAGCCGTTGCGCGAGAAAGCTCGAGTAGAGTCTTCCGATTGTCGGCTCGCCGGCACCCCAGGTCATCTCGGCGCCTGACTTCTGGTAGGTGAAATATTCCGGCGCGAGCATGAAATCCATGCGCCCGCCGTTCGGCGCAATCACGATCTTGCGAAACTCCTCGAGCGCTTCGGGCTCGCCGTACGACGCCAGCCCCATCACCTTGTATTCGTCGCCGTATTTCGGAAATCCCAGGTACTGCGTCAGCGCCGTGTAGAACATTCCGAGTGAATGCGGAAACGTCACCACCCCCGTCGGCGAAATCTGTTGCCCCGCGCCCGACTCCCCACATCGCGCTGGCAAAGTCGCCCAACCCGTCGATCGAAAACAGCGCCGCTTCGTCAAACGGCGAGACCAAAAACGAACTCGCAAGATGCGCCCGATGATGCTCGACGCGCCCGACCGGTATCGAGCCCTCGTTCGCTCCCAGAGCGCGCGCCGCCTCCACCCCGATCGACGCAAAGTGTGACTGCGCGCTCAACCGATCGCGCGCAAGCGCCGGCATCTTAATCGCGTGCCACGCCTTGCGCATAATCCGCGCCCACGGATCCCGCGCGACAGCCAGGATGTCGATATCGCGCGCCGACGCTCCCGCCGCGCGCATTACATATCTCAACGCCTCAGCCGGAAACCCCGCCGCATGCTTAACCCGAGTAAACCGCTCCTCTTCCGCCGCCGCGACGAGCTTTCCATCCACAATCACGGCCGCACTAGCATCCCCGTGATAAGCATTGACCCCGACAATTAACATTCTTGATTGCGAACCAAATCTTACAATTGATGCGCGGCTGCCAGCTGCTGGTCGCCGTGCTGCGCCAGCATGCTTTTGTAGAGCGCGATCATCTCCGACGCGCATTTGTTCCACGAAAAATCGGCGGCCATCCAGCGCCGTCCGCGCTCGCCCATCTCGGCGATTGGCATCGAGCTTATTTTTGCGATTGCGTCCGCGATGCTCGCTGGATCGTTGGCAACCCACAGCCCGCAACCTTTACGCTCGACTTCCTTCCACGGCGTGCCGGTGCTCGCAATCACGGCACAGCCGTGCGCGAGCGCTTCCGCGACGACTATCGCGAAATTTTCGGTGAACGACGGCACGACGACGATGTCAGTCTGCTCGAACATCCGCTGCTTTTGCTCGCCGCGAATATCCCCGAGCATTGCGACCTCATTGCCAAGCGCCAGCCGATCGATCTCGCGACGAATCTGCGCCTCGTAGTCACTCGAACCCGAACCAGCTATCGCGAGCGAAAAAGCCGCTCCGCCCCGCTCCTTCAGGATGCTACAGGCGGCGAGAAGATTCTCGATTCCCTTTTTGGGATCGAGCCTTCCGACAAATCCAAGCCGCAGCCGCGTCAGCTGCGCGGCGCGCGATTAAGCGTTGGCGGAATTTCGACTCCGTTCGGAATCAATCCCGATAGTCGCGCGCAGAAGCCTTGCGCGCGTTTCCGCCACTTCATCCTCCGAGGTCAGATGAATCACCAACTCGCGCGATGCGATCGCGATGCAAACCTTCTCCCACAAGCGACTTTAATCCCACCCGCCGCGAGCCGCTCCAGCGCTGAAGCGCGCCGTGCGGAGTCCAAACCACCGGCCGTTCGAGCAAACGCGCGGCGAGCAAAGTCGGAATCGTCGGAAACGAATACGCCGCGTGCAGATGAACCACGTCGGCCCATCGCATAGATTCCGCCAGCGCGCCGAGCAGCTCGAGCGACACCGACTGACGCGCGACGCGCGCGCAGTACCGCACTTCGATGTTGTCGCGATGCGCGTACGCGGCCATCGCCGCCGCGTCCAGCCGCGTTCCCCAACCGTTCGCATCAGTGGTGAGCACCCGAACCTGCGCGCCCGCGCGCGCCAGGTGCCGCGCGAACTGGTACGCCGACTCGGGCAGCCCGCCGTAAACCCAGGCCGGCGCGAAGAACGGAGTCACGTGGAGGACGCGCACAGCCGCCTCGTCGTCCGCGCCGCGCGATGCACGTGAATCGAATGGCGCCAGATTCGCGGCCGCGTCTTGCGTTGATTGCATCAAATGATCCGCGCCCTTGCGTTCGCCGGCGCGCGAGAATCGAACGACGTTGCTTCTACTTCTGCAAGTTCAACGATCAGGTGAATCAGCGCGATCAAAAGCATGCTCCATGGAATCGCCCCCAGCGTTAGCGAGGTTGCGGATCCGATATCAAGCAACCTCGACGAAACGTAAACCCCGCCAACCAGCGCGCCAAGTCCCATGCCGGGATGCACGTACATCTCGATCAGCAGACGAAAGATCAGCCCGAAGATGAACATCCCCGCGATCACTCCGATGAGTCCGAAGTTCCCGTACAATTCGACTAACTGCGGAAGATTGAACGAGGTCGTGACGTTTTCCGGGGTGATCAGTCCGTAACGATGTCCGAACCAACTTCCACTCTTCTCTTCGGGTTTGTCCGGCATGATGAAGCGCGGAATCGGCTTGAACAGGATCGGATACAGAGACTCGCCGTCCCAGAAGGGCACCATTGCCGGCGTGTCCGCGATCACTTCGCCAAATACCGTGAACTGCGCCAGCCGCATGCCGGCCATGTCGATCAGCGCTTGCGGCGGAACCGCGCCCGCGAGGGTGATGCGATAAACGATATCTCCGAACACGCGCGCTTTCTCGATCGCGCTCGCATCCTGAAGTCTCCCACCCCAGGTCGCTACGCGATACGGCGCCTCCGCTGGTCGCAGAATGAAGAGCGCCAGCGTCCCCAGCGCAATCGTCTTCCATGGAATCGATCGGCGAACCGCGGCGAACGTCATGGCAACGGCGATGCCCACAATCAGCCCGCTGGCGGCCGATCCTGACCCCAAGCCGATTGCGATTCGGACCGGAATCAGAAATCCCCACAGAAATGCTGCCGTGATCCGATCGAGTTTACCCGCCACCTGAAGCGCGACCAGCGTGCAGATTCCAACCATCGATAAGTCAGCCGCGAAGGCGCCGACCTGCGCCAGGTCTTCCGGAAAATAGTCAACCGCATGAGAAGCGAACAAACCGCCGAATCCCAGTATCAGCGCGATTATCTTTACTACTCGCAAGTCGCGCCATTGCAAGTTGAATCGAGGTAGTATTGGTCCGAATAGCCACTTCGCCGGTCCATAGTATCCGGCAAACATGCAATAGAGACCGACAAGTGAGTATCCGAGAGCGAGCGTAATGTAGTATTCGGGAATCGGTGGCTTGAACAGTCCGACGGCAAATTTCTTCAGCAGGAAGACCGGCAACGCATAATAGTAGGCGAAGACCAGCGACAGAAACGGCATAAAAGGAATCGTCGGATCGAAGCCTGACATCCATAGCCAGACCGGAAGCGCGATCGATGCCAGTATCGCGGATGCAAAAGCGCGTTCGAGAATCGTCGGCGCACCGGGCGCGTAGAGGTTCAATGCGATCAATGCGATCGCGATCGATCCAACCAGCTTCAGAAATTTCCCGAGGCTCGCGGATCCCGGCCGCGGCACGCTGACCAGCACATACCAGTCTTCGCCGGGATACGCGGGCGATTCGAGCCGTTCAGCCATTCGATTCGATCTCGCTGGTTCGCACGGCGCCGGCAGCCGGTCGCTTCGGTAATCCCTTCAAGGTTCGCGCCAGCTCGACAATTTCCGTGAGCCGATCGGCATAAGTATGCCGGCCTTGTATGATTTTGCGATGCCCCGCTGCGGCGATCCTCGATCTGTCGTCGTCGCGCGAAAGATAAGTGCGGACCTGGGCGACGAACTCATCCGGCGATCCGAAAAAAGCCGCTTCACGATCTTCGTCGAATAGTTCTTCGTGCGCCGAGGATCGCTCCGTCAACATGAAGCCGCCGCAAGCTGGAATCTCAAATGTGCGCATCACGTGATCGTCGCGATTTGCGCGCCTGACCAGGTTAACCGCGATCTTCGCGCCGCAGACCGCGAGTCGGTAGTCGCGCGCAATCGCAAATCCCCGCGCGTATGTCCGCAGCGCTCGCGCACGTTCCCAATAATTTCCATAGAGACGCAGCTTCAGCTCGGGCATCGCGCGCATCAGCGCCTCGAAGTACGCGGTGCGATGCGCGTCGCAGCCGCCCACGAACATCACGTCGCAGGCAAATCTCTCGCGCTCTTCGTCGGTCGCCGGCGCTTCCGGAAAATGGACTTCCGGCTTGTAGCCGAATCGCAGGTACGCCACGTTCGCGCATCCCGCCCCCCGCACATCGTTCATGATTTCTTTTTTGGTGCAGACGTACAGATCGTACAGCGGAATCGATTTGACCAACTCGCGCGAGTTGTCGGCGCGGTTGAACGGATCGTCAGTTGCCCAGTTCACCAGCGTCGCGCCGCTGACTTTTCGCGCCGCTTCGAGCGCCTCGGGAGTAAACCAGCGGCCCTTGCCAATCAAAATCAGGTCGGGCGAAAAGGCCGCCGCTTGTTCGACCAGCGCGCGATTCAATTGCTGATAGCCGCTCAGCGGCCGTCCCGCGACCCGATCGGCTATCCGCTCCGCAATCGAGCGCGAGCGCTTGATGTAATCCGCCTCGTCGAGAAATCGGAACTCATGCTCGCCGCGCGCCGCGCTGGCTTCCAGAGCCTCGAGGAAGTGCGCACTCGACGGCGCGTACGCGGTAGTTTCAGCGTAAAGAATCCGCATTGGCTCCGTCCGTTCGCATCGCGAGCGCCTCGCGATAATATTCCGCGGCGCGATCGCCATAATCGTCCCATCCGCCGATTTTTCTCACGCGCGCCAGCGCCGCTTCGCCCATCTGTTCCCGCATCGCGGGATTCTCGTACAGCGTCAGAATTTTCTCGCGGATCGCGTGAGCATCGCGGATCGGCACGATGAACCCTTCGACGCCGTCGGTGAACAAATCCGCCGCGCCGGTATTTTGACTCGCGATCACCGGCACCCCGCACGCCATCGCCTGCGCCTGCACCAGCGCAAGCCCTTCCTGGATCGACGGCAGCACCAACACCGACGCTTGACTGTAATGCTTGTGCAAGTCGCCACGCGCCACGGCTCCAAGGTAGCGGAAAGTGCCTTCGTACTTTGTCATGATCGGACGCATTTCGGCCTCGAGCGCTCCGACCACGCATAGCTCGACGTCGGGATGTCTAATTTCCGACATCGCTTCGAACAGGTAAGGCAGACCCTTTTGCAGCGAGACCATTCCGACGAACAGCACGCGAAATTTGCGATCGTTTTTCGGTTCGCGATGAAACATCGCGAGATCGACGCCGTAGGGATTGAGCCGCAGCTTCTCGCGCGGCACGCCTTTGGCGACGAACGTGCTCATGGCGAATGTGGACGGCACGAAAATCCGATCGCAAAACGCGTACTCTTCGAGCTCACGTTCGACCAGCCGCGGATCGATTCCCGGATATGGTGCGCCAAACCGCGCGAATTCCTCGCGCAGAATTTCGTCCTGAAATTCGATGTGCGCAGAACCGCGGTCGCATACGGCAACCGCTCCGTGCCTCGATCGCGCCGCTCGATGGCTCTGCAAGCCAAAGCTTGAGAGGCAATGAAAAACGTCACAGGGCGCGAGCCGCTCCGCCATCCATCGGTCGAACGTTTCGATCATCGGAACATTCAAGCTGTCTCGCACGCGGTTGAATCCGAAACGGTTCGCAAGCATCGCCGGCGCCATCAGCCATGGAAAGGTGCTCACCTTTTCCTTCGGCAGCCCACTCACTCGCCACGACGGATAGGCAGTGTAGAGATGTTCGAGACGACCGAGGCGTTCCAACTGGCGCGCCAGATCGAAGGCATGAAACGGGCCGGCGCTGCCTACCGCGACTTTCACATCACACCCGCCACTGCGAGAATCTCGGGAGCGACGCTGTTCTTCAATTGAGCCGGGCCGAACCATGCCCGGCTTTCGAGCGCATACACGGCCTTCACTACAGCATGCGGTGGAAGACGCCCGAAAATGGTGCGGACCATCCAACGCAACGGCGCGAAAGTAAATCGATCCAGGCGTCTTCCATAATTCTCCAACGCCAACAACTCGCGCTCCTCGCCGGGGCTGGTGCGATTCACGCGATCCTGCCGTTGAACGAGCCGCACGCTCGTGAATCCGGCGCCGAGTAATGTTTCGCGCAGGTCGGAGGGAGTCGTTTTCCACGGATGCCCGAAATCAATGCCACCCAAATCGACCATCGTGAGATGATTCGTCGCGAGGCGCGGCCACAGCGACGCGATCGCGCCGTCGAGCGGCAACGCGCCGAACATTTTGCCGCCCGGCGCGAGTCGCTGCCGGAGCAGCGTCAACACCGCTTCCGGATCGTACATGTGTTCAAGCACATGATTCGAAAAAATTATGTCGAACTGTTCCGATGTCTGCTCGAAGTATTGCCGAAAATCGCCGTTCCGAAACTCAACTCCCGTCAGTTTTCTCACCTTCGGATGAGCATCGCGCCAGTCGATGGCGACGATTTTCGCTTGCGATGCGATAGCGCGGAGAAAGACAACTTCATCGCCGCCTCCACCGCCAATATCCAAAATGCTGCGAGCATCGGCCGGCAGCTCACGAAACTTCCACGACAGGAGGTCCATCGCTTCAGCGATCGCGTTGGCCGAATAGCCAATTTCCTCGAAGAGCGCCAGGACCCGATTCTCGTTATCGGGACTCAACCGGATTTCCTCGGGGGCGAGTCGCTCGACGTCGCACGCCTCGTGTGGACGGCGGACCATGACCAGCTTCTCGATCGATGCGAGTATCGACTCGTTCACCTCGCGGCTGGTCCCGTTCAACAAAGGGTAAGCCTGAAGATAGCGCTGCACCTCAATATCCGGGACCGCAAGCAGGACAGCGGGGGCAGGATCAAACCTGACTTGCTTCATCTCGCGTGACGGAGCTCGGATGCATCATGCGCGGCCTCGACGAGAGTACAAATTTTGTCGAGCACCGGCGCAAATAGGCGCTCGTAGTTGTACTTGGTTTCGTGCGCACGGCGCGCCGCGCGCGACATCGCGACATAACGATCGCGATCGGCCAGGATAAACTCGATCGCCCGCGCAATCGCCGCAGGATCCTCGGGATCGGCGTAGCTTACCCATTCGTCGTTCGCAAAAAATTCGCGGAAGCTCTCGCGATCCGGTACCACCACCGGCAATCCCCACGCCGCGTATTGGAACAGCTTGTTCGGCGACGGTCCCGAATGCTCCCAGTTGAGATTCACCGCGCGATAAAGCACCAGGCCGACACTGGCCTGCTCCGCGAGCCGGTCGCGTTCATGGTCAGGCACCCAATCTGAAATGCTGACGCGGGACTTGAGCGAAAGCGCGGCAGCCAACTCAGACAGTTCGCGACGAAATTCAGCGGTACCAAAGCCCGCCATGTCGAGTTTGACTTCGCCGGGAAGCGCCGCGAGAGCCGTGAGCGCCTGCGGTTGCCCATTTTCAGGGCCCATTGAACCCAGGTAGAGAATGCGTTTTGATTCCCATCGATCGTTGCGCCAGTGCGTTCCAATCCTCGCGCGACGGATAGAAATCGCGCGCGGCGCCATTGGGGACAATCAGCGGAGCGCGCGGATCGCCGGCCTCATCAAGCCACAACGGCGCGCGATGCTTCGACGGGAAAATCGTGAACGCTGCGTCGCCCGTGTGACGCAATGCATAACGGATAATCCAATCCTGGAGCGACGCGATTCGCCGCGGGCCGAGAACGGGGGTGTCGTGGCAATGAAACACCACCGGAATTTCAGCCCCCGACTTACCGATCGCCGAGATCGATGCTGCAAAACCGATCGGGTCGTAAGCGTAAATCAGCGCGGGTCGGGTTTCTGCGATTGTCGCCGCGACCCGCCGCACAAATGTTCGATACCAGGACAACTTGCGCCAGACGCTCGCACCGAAACTTTCGTTCGCAGTCAGAAGTTCGCCGACTCTTTCGATCGCCACCGCATCCGGCCAATCCGCGTCAGGACCAGCTTCGTTGCGGCACACGACGTTCACCGAGAATCGTTCGCTCATGATCCGAACGCCGTTGATAGTCGGCGGATGATAGTTCGGGTTGCCATACATCACGACCAGCACGCGCGGACCGGTGATCGAGACAGAATCGACCGCTCGCGGGAGGCCGTTGCTAGTCCGCGATTGCAATGATGTGGCCATACTCATTGATGTTCGAGACCGGATTGCCCGTCATGTCCTCGACTCGGTAAGCCATCGCGGCGAGCAGCTTGAGAAAGCTGGCACTCGTCGTGCCTGTTTCCGCCCACGCAAATGGATGCACTTCCACCAGGATCGCCCGGGGACGCGCGCGCTCCTTCGTCAGGACATTTCGCGCGCCCTCGATTACTTGCTGCTCAAAGCCTTCGACGTCGATTTTGATCACGTCGATTCGGTTGCCGGCAAGCGCCGTCGTCCAGTGTAATCATCGGCACCGTAATCACACCGTCGCAGGCGTCCTCACGCGTTTCGATTCGCGATTCCAGCCCGTGCGCAGCGGCAAAGCGGACCTGCCCGCTGCTTTTGCCAACCGCGGCCCTGATCGTAGTAATTCGGTCTTGCCAGCCGTTGACGCTGATGTTGCCTTCCAGAGCCGAGGCGCTCTCAGGGTCGGGTTCGAACGCCGTGACGTGGCCCGCCGCTCCGACTCGTCCCGCGAACGCGAGCGCGTAGAGTCCCATGCTCGCGCCGACTTCCGCGACGTGGTCGCCGGCCCTGACTTCGCGCATCACGCGGTGCCACACCGCTGGTTCATATTCTTCGGCGATGAACCCGCGCGACTGCGCGCTCAGCCGGAACCGGTCGGTGCCGTTGATCACGCGCTCGACCCCGCGCGCTCGCACAATTGTCGCAAGCACGCGGTCGTAGGCCGGGCGTACTCGATCCCACAGCCAGTCCGCACGTTCCAGCGCGGGCGCGTGACGGATTGCGATGCTGGCTCGTTCCAGGAGGTTCACGATTTCGGATTCATTGCGCGCGATCTTGCGCGATCGAAAACGGCGGTCCCGACAGGCTGCGCCGCATCTCCGGCGCGAGCATCGGGGAAATCGCCTGCGAAATTTTGACTGGCAGCATTGCCCACCCGAGCCGCAAGTAGGTCTTGAACATCAGCGGACGATATCGAATCGACGCGCGGTAACATCGGCGCGCGAGTCCGGTATTGCCGTCATGCATCGCCATCAGGCCGACTGTTACCAGCTCGTTTGCGATCCGGTTGATGGCCCATCGAGCAATCTTGCGGCCGCGTGCACCGAAGTGTTCCAGCGACAATCGCGCGAGCACCGAGTGTCCACCGAAGCGGCGCTCGAACTCGCTGAATGCTTCCGCTGAATCAATCTCGAAGCGGCGGCTGCGCAAACGGCTAGCGAAGTGCGCGCGCAAGCTCCCTGAGCCGGTGCCGGACCAGCACCTCGGGCACGTACGCGAATTCGCCGCGCTCGCGGACGAGCAAATAGATGAAAGTGTCCTCACCGCCCCAATGCTGCGCATTAAAATCGTCGGGGAAGCCGCCGACCGCGACCAGCGTTTCGCGCCGTATGATGATCGAGCCAACCAGTATCGGCCACGGCCGGCCGCCGAGCATTTCATCGAGCGTCGGCGAATGATCGCACTCGGGCTCGACGTAATGCGGCTTGACAATCCGTCGCCCGCGCCGTCCACCTCCATCCCGTCGGAGAATACCGCGACGCATGCCGGACTTCTGGTCGAGCACCGGCACGGTCTTCGCGAGCATGCCCTCGATCCAGGTATCGTCGGCGTCCAGCAGCGCGACATATTCGCCCGCCGCCGCCGCTGATGCCCGCGTTGCGCGCCGCCGCGACTCCCGGATTCGCGCTGATCGATCACGCGGATTCGTTCGCGTGAATTTTTCGAGCACCGCGCGCGTGCCGTCAGTCGATCCATCGTTGACGACGATCACCTCGAACCGCGCCGTCGAAGCGCTGCGCGAACACGCTCTCCAGCGTCTCGGCGATCGTGCCTGCATCGTTGAAGATGGGAATAACTACCGACACTTTCATTGCGTCCGCCCTCTCAAGCGTGGGCCGGACCCGAAACGGCGCGCTGAATCGCTGGACGGCAATGCCGCCGATATCGCTCGCGCAACCGCGTACCGGCAAGTAGGTCCACGCGATACGCACGTAAGTCTTCGGCGTTGATCGGATCGTAATGCAGCGCGAGCCGATAACAGCGGCGCGCGAAGATTCGATCGTAGTCGAGCATCGCGGTAAGTCCGACGCTCACCAACAGGCCGGCGGTTGCGCGACGAATCGCGGAGAGCAGTCGCACCGCGCGATCGCCGAACCGCTCGCGCACCAGCCGTTGCATCAATTCCGAATTGCGCACGTATCGGTCCACGCGCACCGTTTCGGAATTTTCCGAATCTGTCTTCCACACGCGCCGGCGCTTCAGGCTATCCGCCACCGAACCGGCCACGCGGTAAAGCACGGTGGGCTCGTCGAGATAGATAAACCGTCCCTGCTCGCGCGCGACGATCATGAAGTAACTGTCTTCCCATTGCGGATGCCCGGTCGCGAACTCTTCGCGGAAGCCGCCGATCGCGTCGAACGTCGCGCGCTTCATCACCGCAGTGCTCGGCAAAATATTCCACAGCCCCGACAACATGTCGTCCATCGTGGGCGCGCGCTTCTCGCCTGCCGGAGTGTACGTAGAGCCAAGCATTTCGCCGTTAGCGCGATCATCGACGCGTTGGTATAGACCATCGCGGCGTCGCGTGTCGCATTCGAGCGCCGCCAAGGTTTTCTCGAGCTTGCGCGGCATCCAGATGTCGTCGGCGTCGAGGAATGCGACGTACTCGCCGTGCGACGCGCGCACGCCTGCGTTGCGCGCGACGGCCGGACCGCCGTTGACGCGATCCAGCACCGTCACGCGCCCACGATACGCGTCGAGCACGCTCGAGGTCGCGTCGGTCGATCCGTCATTGACGACGATCACTTCGATCTCGCCGCCGAATTCCTGCGCGAGCGCGCTGTCGATCGCAGTCGCAATCGTATCCGCTCCGTTGAAGACCGGAATTATAACCGAGACCGTTTTCGGCGCCGCTTCCATCTCACAATCGTCAAGCTGCGGCGCGGGCCTTCTTGCCGGCGATAGAATCGAGCGCGGCGAGCAGGCCATCTCGATCCGCGGCGAAATCGAGCCGCGACGACTTATTCGAGAGCGCGCGCGCCCATCGCTGCGCGATGCTCGGGGCTGTCGATCAGCCGCCGCAGGCAGTCTGCCAGCGCGGCGATGTCGCGCGCCGGATATACGAATCCACTTATTCCATCTTCGACCAGGTCTGGTCCTGCGCCGACCCGATCGCTCACTATCACCGGCTTGCCCGCGTTCATCGCTTCGTTGACGACGAGGCCCCACGGCTCATGCTCGGAAGGCAGCACGAACACGTCGCACAGATCGTACAAGGACGGAAGTTCGGACTGGTTTCGAAAGCCGATGAAGCGAATCGAGTCCAACTTTCAGTTCGCGCGCGCGGCGTTCGAGATTGGCGCGCTCCTCGCCATCGCCGGCGAAAAGCAAATAGGCTGTCGGGCGACAAGCGCGCGTAGGCTTCGAGCAAGTCGGCGGCGCGTTTATGCGGCTGCATCTTCGACGCGAACAGGATCACTGGACGCCCCGGTTGCAATCCAAGCTCCGCGCGCAACCGTTCGCGATGCGGCCGCGCGCGCTCCGCCGCAGTTCGGAAAAATTCGTTGTCCACTGCGTAGGGCATCGGGAAAATTCGGCCGGGTTCGACGCCGTAGTGAAGGTAGTACTCGCGATTCAGCCGTCCGATCGCGAGGACGGCGTCAATCGTGCGCAGCAACGCCGGCATCGCGATTCGCTTGACGCCGAGTTTCAGCGCGTCGTCGGTCTCGCTCAGCAGATTGGACTCGCCGCGGAGCATCACCGGGATATTGAGCGACTTCGCCGCCGCGATTCCCGCCAGGCATCCGCGATGCGCATAGCCGTGAACCCACAGCGCGTCGAAGCGGCCGCGTCGCAGCCGCGCGCGCAGCCCGAACGTCCATGGCCGCCAGAACGAGAGTCCGCTACCAGAGCCAACGCGCGGCAGAAACTCATGCCGGTAGCCGTCGAGCAGCGGCACGTCCCATTTCACGTCCACGCCGAAGCCGGAGTCGCGATACGCGTGGACCGAGAGATCGCTCAGGAAAAAAACCGTCAGCTCGATTCCCGGCACGCGCGGCAATGTAGCGGAACAACGGCGCCTGATATTGGATCGGATGACTGACCAGGCACGCGACGCGGTACGAACCATCCATCGTCACGCCACCTGCGGTTTCGAATCGGGTTGCCGCTCGAGGACGCGCCCGGCCGCCGCGATGACTTCATCGACGCCGATCGCTTTGATGCATTTGTTGTCGTACGGGCAGGCGTCGAGGAAGCAGGTGTGGCACTCGACGTCCTTCAACAGCACTTCGTGTTGCGGGCCGTGCGGCCACCACATCCCGGGGAATTCGCGGCGCGTGAAGAGCGAGACGCTTGGCGTGCCGACGGCGGCCGCGAGATGCTGCACGCCGGAGTCGTTGCAAATCAGCATCGCGCAGCGCGCGAGCACCTCGCACGAATCGCGCACGGTGGTCTTGCCGGCGAGGCTCGCGGCGTTGCGGCCGATCGCATTGGCGATTCGCTCGCACATCGGCGCGTCGGAGCTGCCGCCGAGCACGACGATCGCGGTAGCCGCGCGCCGCCAGTGTTGTTGCCGACCTCGATGAAGCGGTCGGCGGGCCATCGATTCGGTTCGAGCTTTGCGCCCGGGGCGAAAGCTATCATCGTTCATCGGAGCCGCGGGCAGAGCCGCCCGCGCCACTACAGATCCGAGCAAAGCGGTCACGGTGCGGCGATTCGAGTCGCCGAGTTCGAGCGGAAATTCGCTGTCGTCGGCTGCAATTCCGGCTGCGCGGACAATCTGGAGCAGGCGATCGACTTCGTCGGGGAAGTTGTTGAACAGAGTCTGCGAGCGCGCCGCAAACCGCGGTTCGTAACGCCAACCGAAGCCCCATCGCGCGCCGGCTGATCGCGCCGCTATCAAATTTCGGAAGAGAGTTAGCAGCGGCGCAGCGACGACGGACAATTCGATCCATACGTCGAACTTGCGCGCGCGCAGATTGCGCATCAACTCGAGCCGGCCCCGCGCAGTCGCAATGTCTTCGCTGTGATAGACGACGATTTCATCGAGCCAGCTCACGCCGTCGAGCAGATCGCGCGCGCCGACCGCGCCTGCTTTGCCCGGCGACGTCACCAGCGTCAGATGTGCATTGGGATACGCGCGGCGAATCGCATACATCGCGGGGATCGCGCATGCGGTGTCGCCAATATTTCCGATGCGGTAGATGCAGACCCGCTTCGCGTCGAGCGGCCGCCGCCGCGGCCACGCGCATCTTGCAACGCCGTTGAGAATCGCGTTGGCAGAGGTGCGGAGCGCGTTGGCCGCGAGCGCTTGCTGTCTAGCCAGCGGCATTTTTAAGAAGGGACCGGGATTCTTCGCTACAGCAGCTTTCGCTCTGAATGACACAAGGACGGGTCAGGCTTTGGGGCGAAGATTGCGGACGAATCGAGGATGGATTTCCTCGTTTTCGCCAGCCCCGCCTGGTTCGTCAGTCGTCGTATCGGGACTGTCAGGCGTCTGATTCATGGCTGCGAAATCCGCTTGGCGCGGCGAATGAAATCGGACGCGAGAACCCAGATGCACACGAGCGCGAAAGTGATCGATGCGGCCAAGGTCGCGTTGCGGCGCGCCTTGGGCGCGAAGTAGTTGTCGGGGACGACCGGCGGCTCGACCACCTTGAACGCGAAGTCGGATTGCACCTGCGCGAGTTTCTCGCGCTGAATCTGCCGCGCCATCAGCTCGTAGAGCTGAGTCTGCAGCAGCGCGTCGGAAGTTTTGCGGACCTCCTCCTCGAGCGACGCCGCCGCGCTGGCGCCCGCCTGCACTTCCTCGTTGCGCAGCTTGTCGCGCAGGCTGTCGAGGTAAAATCCCAGCACGCGTTGCGCCTCGGCCGGCGAAGGATCCAGGAAATACAGGGTGAGGTTGCCGCTCTTGTAGTCGTATTCGGTGCTGAAGCGATCGGCGATCATCGTATGCATCGACCATTTCGTCACGGTCGGCGCGTTCGGACTGCGGACGCCGATGATGTTGTGTTCGAGATGATACTTATTTACGAGGTCGGTGGTGAATGCGTAGCTGTTCATGATCGCGGTGTAGCGTTCCGCCAGCGTGACGGTATCTGCGCCGCCGCCACTCAAGATTGACGCGATTCCGCCGCCCAATCCGTCAACCATATCGCCCGCCGCGCCGGTGCCCATCGAAAGGCTCGCCTCGGGCTGAACCGGCGTGACGATTGCCTGCGCGCGATACCATTTCACGGTCAGGAATTTTGTGTAGAGGCCGTAGCCGAGGCCGATTCCGATGGTGAGCGACGCGATCAGGAGCCATCGCGAGCGCAGGAGATCGACGTAGTAGAGAAGCTGCAGGGTTGCGTGCTGCGCTTCGGTGAGATGGGCGTGCGCGCCGGCGGCGGATGTGTTGTTGTTGCTTGAGGGGTCCATTGAATTAGCTAGGGCTTTGCATTACGCGCGCGGAACCTCTCCCCTAGCCCCTCTCCCTTCTGGAGAGGGGAACTGGATGTGGGAGCGGGCGTTGCGAATGATCCGTACAACCTAACCTCTACCCCTTTTTTCGGGCCTCGCGGGAAGGGGAACCGGATTGAGGAGTTGGGGGAGGGAACCAGATTAATGCCAGACCGAGGCCGCCCCAGGCTGGGTTGAAGGCCAGGCTCAACTGCAGGAGGGCGCGGAAAGAATTTGAGTTGGTGTAGTTGATGTCGGTTACGTATTCCATGCCGGCGCGCGCCTTCATCTCGCCGAGCGAATTTGCCAGCGGCGAGATTTCCAGCGGCAGACGCAGGAAATCAAACGCGACGCCGTAACCGGTTTCGGTGTTGCGCGTCGGCGGTGTGTAGAACGGCAACGCGATTGCCTGGCGACGAGTATAGAAAGCGTCGAGACCCATCCGCGACTGCAAAGTGACCCATCGATCGAGCTCGAAATTCACCTGCCATGCACCAGGCCCCAGCGAACTGCCCATCAGCGCGTTGTTGTAGGTCCAGTAGAGCGAGTCGCTGTGAACCGAATACTCCTTGTCGGTGAGCGCGTACTCGAAGCGCGCGGTGGTGCGGCCGTCGATAGTGAGGCGCGGAACGAAGATTCCCGCGGTGTACGACGGGCCCTTGAACGGCAGCTTGAAGCCGCCGCCGAACGTCTGGAAAAAATCTTCGGACAGGTCCTCGGCGTAGATTTGCGTATCGCGCAGTTGCGGGATGTACACCTTGGCGAAGACGCCGAAGCGCGTATTGGTGTTGGAGACGCTTGAATTACCGGTCGAAAGCCCGGTCAGGTTGCCGACGAATCCCGCCGCGCTGTAGTTGTCGTTGCCGCTGCCGCCGAACATGATCGTGTGCTCGACGCCCCATTCCAGGAACGGCAGCGTTCTGAACGTGATCACGTGGCCGGAGAGCCATGGCCGCGAGAAAGTTCGGCCCGAGTTGAGCTGCCCGAGGAACGCCTGGTACCGATACAACCCGAGGTAACGAAGAATCGACGGCAGATGCCCGGGATGGATGTTCTGGATGCGCAGCGCGGGGAACGGCTGCCCGTTATTCGATTGCGAAAGCTGGTTGAAGTGCCCGACGCCCCATGACGTCTCCTCCTGCCCGAAGGAGATCGCCGTGTTGCCGAGACTGACGACCATCGCGCCCGTCAGCAGTTGCGCGCGATTCGCCTGGCTCGGACTGTCAGTCACCGGACCAGCGAGCGCGCCTTCGCCGTAACCGGTGATGAATCCGCCGACGCCGCCCCATCCCGACCAGCGGAGAATTTCATTGCTGCCCTGGTCGGTGGAGAGGTTGTCGTTGTTCGGCAGCAGTGGAGTTCCTTCCTGGAAATCGATTCCGACTCCGTTGGGATTGTTCTTGGTATCAGTAGTGTTGAGCTCGCGGCGCTTGCCCTCCGACAGTATGTACTCGCCTTCGACCCGGTCGAGCGGATGGAACATCGTCGGCAGATTGTCTTCGTGGTCATTCTCGATCCATTGGACTTCGTCGGGCAACTGCAGCCGCAGCTCGCTGATAATGCTGCGTGCGAGTTCGTTCTGTTCCCGCATTTCGGACAGCTTTGATTCCGCTTCGACTGCGATACGCGCCGCCTCGACGCGGCTGATCGGCTGGATCTCCGAAAGGTAACTGTCGGCCAATCCCAAGTCGTTCAGGGTGGAGAGCTCGTCGTAAATCGAGCTGTCGAGCGGGATGTAAGCCGCGTAAGTCGATGCGAAAACAGGACGCGCGAGCCACGCAATCGCGATCGCCGCCAATAGCAGCGAAAGCTTTGTGCGGCGCACAAGCCGCGCGAGGCTAGTGTGAGCCATCTGGTTCACCGACGCGGCTGGCGGTCTGTTGTTGCCGGCTTAGCTCGACTTGTCGCTGTTGCTGAATCGCAGTGAGCTTATCGAGCAAATCGACCTTTTGACTTTCTCATGGGCCGCTACCGGCTGCGGACTGGCCTGCCGCGGCTTGGGACGAATCGGCTGGAGCGCGGAATCCGTCTGAGTGACTGGACGCGCTCCCAGTCGCTCTGCGAGCGGGCTGTGGCTGTTGCGGAACAGGTAGGCCACCAGCACTTTGCGCACGTAATCCTGAGTCTCGGGATACGGCGGGACGCCGTTGTACTTGTCGACCGCGCCCTCGCCCGCGTTATACGCCGCGAGCATCTCGACCAGGTTCAGCGGCGCGCCATCGCCGTGGGTGGTGCGGTACTGCCGGAGAAAACTGATGAAGCGGACAGCGCCGAGAGTGTTGCTGACGGGATCGAAGGGGTCGAGCACGCGAAAGCGATTCGCCGTCGCGGGCATCAGCTGCATCAGGCCTTGCGCGCCTTTGGGCGAAACCGCATCGGAGTTGCCGCCAGATTCGACGCTGGCTATTGCCGCAAGCAGATCGGGATCTATGCTGTAAAGCTCCGCCGCTGCGCGGATCAAACGATCATTGTCAGCCCGCGTACGTGCAGGTTGTTGCGCGTGCGCCGACGCCGCACCGAGTAGTGCAAACGCCATCGCAGCAGCGATGATTTTTCGAACCCCCACCCGTTGACCCTTCAAACCGCTACAAACTTGCGCCCAATATTCCTATCACAGCCAGCGACGAAGCTGCATTCGCAATGATCTGCGTCATCGTCGCCGTTTCCTGCATCTTGTTTTCGTAAATCAGTTTCTCAGGAACGTACACCGTATCGCCAGGGTCGAGCCGCGCCGTCATCAGGCCGCCCGATATCACGGGCAGCAGCGGGAACATCGTCGATTCCTTGCTCTGCTTGATCCCCGCGTCGGTCATCACCGAGCCGTCGGCCTTGATCACCATGATGTGATCGGGGTCGGCGCCTTCGTTGGGACCGCCGGCCTGGTTGAGGTAGTCGCGCGTGGTCAGCCCGGGGCGATAGACGATCGCGTTGGGACTGTACACCTGGCCGAGCACATTCACCGCGTCGGGACGGCGTGGAATCGTCACCTGGTCCTGATCGACCAGCATCACGTTGTCGGGCGAGTTGGCCAGCTCGTTGAGCGGATGCATGTGGATGACGAGGCGCCCTTGCGCCTGCTGGCCCTCGGTTTCCGTCAGCACGTGCTCGAGCGCGTTGAGCGTGGTCGGGCTGGTCGCGGGATTCTGATTCTGAGGATTCTGCGCGGCAGCCAACTGGTTCATCGTGCCCGGGTTCATCTGGATGCGCATGATCGACTGCTGCAATCGCTCGCGCGCCTCGTCGAGGCGTTTTTGCTGAAGCTCCTTGATCGACTGACGAATCAACACGGTCGCCGGCAGATAGGCGTCGGGCAGCAAGCCGCCCGCGCGCTCGAGCACCGACGCGATTCGCTCGCCGTCATGAAGCGTGTAAGGACCGGGCCGCGCGACCATCCCCTTGACCATCACGACCCACGGCAGATGCCAGTCCGACGCGCGTCGCACGAACAACTGATCGTTGGCCTCGAGCACCGGATTATGATCGTCGTTGCCGGACATGGCCGCGCGCAGATCGACGTCCATGAAAGTGTGGCTGGTGTGAGCGCCGTTGATAACCTGGGTGCGCGCGATTTCGGCGGACTTCTGGTACGCGTCATCCTTGAGGCCGCCGGCCAGGTAAATCAGGTCGCTCACGTGCATCCCCTGGCTCATCACGTAGTAGCCGGGATTGCGGACTTCGCCGAAGGCCTGCACAGTCGGCAGATATTTCATCTGCGATTCGCTGAACACGGTCAGCTCGTCTTCCTGCTCGAGCGCGATATTCTGCGGACCGCCGACAATGTCGGACATCGCTTCACCGAGATCGACCGGCACCAGCCGCACCGTCTTTGCTTTGCCTTCCTTGCGGCGAATCAGCGCGTACTTGAAAAAAGTATGCGGCGCAGTTCCCTCGGCGAGTTGCACGAGGTCGGCGACGCGCATCCCCTGATGCCATTCGAACTTGCCGGGACGATTGACGCTGCCGCGCACGGTCACGATGTCCTGCTGCGTGGGCAGCACGGGATAAATTTTTATGAGGTCGCCGTCGCGGATGTCGAAGCGCTGCGAGCGGATGTCGTTCAAATCGATATCGAGCGCGATTCGCTTCTGATGAGCGTCAACCCGCTCGACCTGCACGCGCTGCGAATATCCAAACGCGCTGATTCCGCCGCCGAGCTTGATTACCGAATTGAGCGGCTGGCCACTGCTGCCGAGTTCGTAGATTGCGGGACGCTTGACGTCGCCGATCATTCCAACCACAGGCCCGATGACCGGCACGAAGATAACGTCGCCGGGCTGAAGTTGCTCGTCGCTCTGCTCGTTGCCGGCCAGCAGCAGAGCGTACAGATCGATCGTGCGGACCAGCTGATTGCCGCGGCGCAGCTCGACCTTGCGCAGGCTGCCTATCTTGGTGATACCGCCTGCCGCGCTGAGCGCGTTCGATACGTGCGACAGTGCGCTGACGGTGTACGCGCCGGGCTGCTCGACTTCGCCGACGACGAAGACCTGGATGGTCTTGAGCTTGCCCATCGTGACGTCAACTTTGACGCCGGTGATTTGGCCGGCGTGATCCTCGATGAGCTTCTTGGTCTGCGCGAAATTCAAACCCGCGACCTGCAGCGGACCGATCTCGGGGATACTCACTGCGCCGTCGCGGCCGACCGTGAGATTGATGTTGTTGTTGATGCGTCCCCACATCAGCATCTTGAGCTGGTCGCCGGGGCCGATCACGTAATCGTCGCTGACCGGGACGTTGGCCACCGGAGCGAAGGTCGAGACGCGCGAGGCAAACAGCGAGTAGCCGAATTGCTGCAGGTTGCGGGTGCTCGGCGCGGCCGGCGCGATCGCGGAATCGAGTCCGCGGAATTGCGCTTCAACCGACGACGCCGGCTGATTCAGATTTGTTGCCGACATCGACTGCGACGGCGTCATGCCCATCTGCTGCCCGGGCGACGCGGCCTCGTCAGATCCGCCTTGTCCCGCAAGGCCGGTGCAACTCCGGAGTTGCGCGAGTTGTTGATCGGTGAAGGTCATGCCGAGCGACTTGGCGATACCGGCGACGTCATTGGCGCTGAGCTGTTTCGCGGCGAAATGGAGACACAGCTCCTGCATGTCGTCGGGGCTGAGACCGCCGGTCGCCATTTCACTTTTCAAACTGCCGAGCTCGTCGGGCGAAATTCCAAGCTGCTGGATGACCGTCGCCATCGACTGCTTGTTCATCGTGTTGGCGAAGCCTTGCGGTACCGCGCATCGCGGACGAAGCGCCGGAAATGACGACGAAGCGCCGGAAAGAGTTGAAGGACCAGCCTCGGCAGGCTGCTGAGCGGAATCGTTGTTATCTGAATTGGTGCACGGCGGCAGGCCGGAATTGGCGGCGTTGGGATCGCTCGGTCAACGCATCCGCGGCGCATCGTGTTGGTCACCGCTCCATCTGTGAGAATCGCCATCGGTGTTGAGATTCTGTTCGTTCCCGGGATTATCCAGGCCGCCAGCGGAGAGGCCACCGTTGGAATCGTTCATCTGCGCGCGCGCCGGGAAGGTGAACAACAACAGCGCGAACAGCAATACGAAGGCCTTAAGCGTCGAGGGATTTTCTTGTTTAATATAGCTACTCATAGTAGGATGCCGTTGGATTTCGCGCTGATCCGCGAGTCACCTTCGGTTCCTGCTGAGCCTGAGCCCCGGCCATGATAGCTAAAATCCCGATTAAAGAAAGGGCAAAAGCTAGTCATGAGCGGGTAGGCGGCGTCCTGATTTCGCGTACCTGAACGATTTTCGGCACGCGTCCGCCATCCCGTGTTACGCAGGTGGGCGCAAGATGACCATCAAAGGCGATCACCTCCAGATTCTGACTCCGCAACTGCGACCCAAACCTGGTCCGCAGCGGTCAAATCTGGTTAGCCTAATACCGTCGAGGACTCCGAAGGCGCGTTATAACACGCTAATGAAACGGAGATCAAGCTAGCATTCGTACCCAGTAGCGTCTACGGACTGTCGAGCGTTTCGTTTTCGATTGCGTCTTGCTTGAGCGGGCCGCCGCCCGGGCCCAGCACGGCTACGAATCGCTTTGGACCGTCATAAACTACGCGTTCGCCGTGTGGAAGGCGCCAAACAGCCTGCGTGTCCGCCGGCGCGCTACCCTTGGCGCTGTTCTGCTCAGTCGGCGGCCCGACGGCTGCGACCAGCTTCTCGAGCACCGTGCTGCTCGACTCAGGCGTGAACCACGCCATCACGAGCTGCATACCCGAATAGCTAGTGAACTCGTACTTCACCTGCTGATAGCGGATTCCATCGACCTCGATGTTGTTGATCCGGTAGGTGTCGGCGCCGTAGGGAGCGGTCTCCAGGCTGCCGTTGGGGAAACGATTCTGGACGCGATACAGCGAGTCGCCGAATCGCACGTCCAGGAACGAGGTGAGGTTGGGCGGTCCCATCAATCCTTGCACCTTCTGCTGCACCGATACGACTGCGGGCGAGGTGGCGGAGCAGGCCGCGAACGCGAACGCGCCCGCGACACCCATCAGTATCGCGCGGACAATCGGCGGTGGGCGCGCGCGACCGCATCCGTCAGGAATCTTTAACGACTGCCGAGGCCGACAGCACCACGCGCAAGCCGCCCGACTCGACCGCGCTGAGCAAAATCGCCACTCGCTCCGCGCCGGCGAGATAGCGCTGAAAAATTGCCTCGAAGCCGCGGAACGGACCATCGACGACGACCACGCGCTCGCCGATGCCAATCGGTTTGTCGGGTATTTCGATCACGTCGTCCACGCCGCGGCGGCGAATCTCGCGAGACTATCGCGTCGGCACTGCCAGCGGATCGTTTCCCGCCGACACGATCGCACGCACCCCGGCCATGTACTTCACGTCGAAATACTGGCTTTGAAGATCGAACCTGGCGAATACGTAACACGGGAACAGCGGCGCGATCGACACCGCCATCCGGCCCCATCGCGGCGCCTTTGCCTTGAGCATCGGCAGAAACACTTCCGGCACCCGTTGGCGAGCTGATCGCGCACCCATCGCTCCTTACCGGTCTTGGTGCGAACCAGGTACCAATGTGTCTGTGAGTTGTCGTCCATCGCGGCACGCAACAGCCGGCGCCGTGCAGAATCGTAAGCGCCGCATCGAAGGAGGACTGCGGCGATTCCTCAATACTGCCAAAAAACAAAGGCGGCTGCAGCATACGCCACAGCCGCCCTGTCAGTCCAATCAACTTCTAGATTTCGTACGTGAACGTGAACTCGAGTTCGTTGAAACGCTGCTGACGGCTCAGCAGGTTCGGATCGGTGAAACGGCCGCTGCGTCCGATGAACCACTGGGCGTTCACACCCGAACAACACGTTACGCGAATACCGGTAAACGTTGGTGGTCCCGAGTTCGCCGACGTTGTTGTCGATGTCCCATAGGAACAGGTTGCCGGCCGTCAACTGTCCGTTCATCAGCCAGTTTGTAAAATTGATGAACGCCAGGCTCTGGAGCTCACGGACTTTGCCGGCGCTGGTGACCTGGGGCGTCGCGCACGGCCGGACGATCTGGATACCAGGTTTCCGTGAACTGGGCGGTTATAAACGTGTGCTGCTTCGAGATCCACGGGATGTAAGTCGGACGGTCGGCTGCGATGATCCAGCGGGTGAACTCGGTCCATTCCGCCGCCGTGCGCATCAACCGTGCGCCGGAACGTTAACTCTGATTTTCGGCTGATACAGAAAGTCGTAGCGATAAACGATGTCGGTCAGATCTTTGTCGTAATAGGTTCCGGTCAACCCGAAGAAATGTTGCGCCGAAAATCCTCCGTCGAAATCGCCTCAACCGTTCCGCCCTTCGGCACGCCCGGACGAGGCGGCCCGTGGAGGAAAACGCCGGGGAGCATGAACGTGCCTGGGGCAATCCGACCGATCCCGGATACCCAGTGGCGCTCGCGGTGCATTATAGCAGGCTTTGCCGAGCGAGCTGCGAAATTCGTACAAGTAGATGAAGCTGGCCTGGAGTCCGTTTCCGATCGGCAGCAGGCTCGAATAGCGCGCTCCGAATTCGCTGTTTTCAAGCGAGTTTGACGGAGTGTTTGCTGAGATTTTTCGCATGAAAGTCGTAGAATTCGCCCGTCGCGTAACAATTACCTTTCCCTGCTTTAGTACATGCCACATTTCCTTTGGTGGACAGTGGGCCAATGGGTATGAAGATCATCCCCTTGGGGTCGAAATTGGGCAGCTCGCTGGCGTTGATGGTTTGGCCGTTCTGGTTGATGTTAACCGGGAAAATTCCGTCCGGCCCGCTGCCACATACTACGCAGCCGCCGCCGAATGCGGCCGGTACGACGTACGGATTGCGCGGGTCGCGCCTGGAGCTTGATTCCGGCGCCCTGGAAGTCGCCAGGGATCCAGAAGCCTTCCAACTCGTTGTTGGCGGTCTTCAGGAAGTCGGGCAGGATGTAGTTGAGCTTGACCATCCGGAGATTCGTGCGCGTGTCTTCGGCCGACTCTGCGCCGTAAACTCCGTGCCACGTCGCGTTAACCGGATTGGTGACTTCGGTTCCTGACAGCGCGTCGGCTTCCGACCAGATGACCTGCTGCTTGCCGATACGTGCGGAGAAGTTATCGGTAAAGTTCAACTGCCCATAGTATTCGCGAAGATCGTTCTTGAAGTATTCGTTCTGCAGCGAGTCCATTCTGAGTGAGACCGGAATCAGTGGACTGGCTATGTGAGTACTCGGAATCGCATCCGTGTTCGGACGCTGAGCGGCCTATGGTTCTTCAGCGTTCCGACCGCGTCGTACCAGGGCCGGTAGTACGCGAAGAAGTCCGCATCCTTGACGAACAGCGTGTCGAAGCGGCCAAGCAGTTTGTAGTTCTTGACCGTGTGGTAATCGGGCCGGACGTCAGCGAGTTGGCGCATCTCAGCCAGATCCCAATGATTGAAATCGAAACTGCCGCCGGTGATCCCGAACGACTTGCCGGGAATCGAAAAGGTCGAAGTGGCGGTCGGATGAACCAGCGTGGTCGGCGTCGAGTCTATACTCGAACTGCCTTCACCCCAGTGACCCGCCTCGCGAGTTTCGAAAAATCCAAAAACTGAAAAGTCGCCCTGCGTGATCGTCGCCATCGCGACTGAGGTCCAGAGCGTTCCGATCATTGCCACGGCAGCCACCAACAAACTCCGCCACCGCGTTCCTCCGAATACCAAATTCCCGTTCTGCATAGACACCCCCAAGCTGGAGCTCTCGTGGTTACGTCGAACTCCTCGCCTGATTCCTCGTCAGGCAAGCGTCAGACACTCATTTCCCCATCCGCGCACAAGGAAACCTACGAACGCGGCTTAGCTACCATTCCGCTGGCTACCTTGTCAAGAAGGGTGCACGCGCCAGTCACACGTCCGCAACAATCCGGTAAGCGCCGCGTGATTCGGGCGATTTCGATTTGCGGCGTGTCCATTTGGGGACAGGATACATGCATACATCGCATCGGATACTTGCGCTCGTCGGGCGCCAATGCATACGGTCGTCTCGATTCGATCTCGATTCGATTCATTCGCAATGATGACCAAGACAAGGCTGACCAAGGGTTGGGCAGTTGTCGCGATCATGAACAAAGAATTACGTCGCACTTGAATTTGTCATCTGATCAGTGTAGGTACGACCACCGAATGCGCGTCCGGGGGGACTTCCGGACCTTGGCGGGGCTTCTAGCTGGTCTTGCGGGGATTCGGACGGACCGAAGGGTGCGGGGGTTTTTTGGCTGAATGGTCAGCAGACGGGCACCGATTCGACTCGGCGGGGGTTAGATAACATGACGCATGGAAGGATGCAGACGATGACTCAGTGTAGGGATGGGATCTCGTTGGCGCCTAAGAGAGCGCAGGGGCTGATGGGGGTCGCTCGTCGGCTTTCGGGTACAGTCGCGATATTCGTAGTTGCTGCGCTGCTGGGGACAGCAGGTACGAGCCACGCGAAGGACGTCATCACGCGGGCCCGACACTGCTCGACACCGTCACGGTGTCGAACTATGGCTCCGCGTTCGGCGGCACCCTCAACACATATAAAAAGGGCCAGGGACATGACTCCAGGCCCGATCCTGTTCGTCAAAGGCGCGAACACGCTGCTGGGCGCCGGTACCGGGCCGACTGGCGTATCGGTGAGCTCGCTCGACGACCACATCGGGGTTACCGTACCGATCGATCTGATCGATCTTACGGGTTTCGGTGGATTTCCTTCCGCTCTTGCTTGTACCGGCAGCTGGAACGCCTGTGCCGTGTTGCACGGGGTTCCATACGGGCATTTGCGAGTCAGGAACGGGTTTCGCTGAGATTTTCGGTCCAGGCTCCGATGGGAATTCTGCGCCGGAAAACATTATTGGCACGCGCAATGTGACTTTCGGCAACTTCGTATTCTGGGTGCACAGGCGCAGGCGTGCCCCTTCCCTGTTGCACCGGGCCAGTCGCTGGTACTGCAACATTAACACTTCGGGCGTCAACACCGCCCAAGCCATCGCATTCGAAACTCCCTTCGACGAAGTTCATCCCGGTACAGGATATCGTCGCGATTGGGAACACGCTGCCAATCAACTTCTTCTCGACCGCCGATTTCCTGGACGGCACCAATGGCGGCGCCGCCTGCAGCCGCTTTCGGCGGGCCCCTGGCGTGTTCACCGCCTCGGGAACGGATCGCCGGATGACCGTCGGCACGATTACCGAGTTTGACCGAGCGACGCTCGCTCCGTCTCCAACGACGACGTCCCGCCTTTCAACGACAATCCGGTGTGTGTCGCTGCTCTCGCCATTCCGCCTTCGCTGAGCCGCCCACGGTCTGCCCACCTGGCAGCACCAGCAATGCCACGATCGGCGGATGTCTGACTTTCCTGTTGGGCCCGGTCGGCCTCGCGTTTGACGAACATGGCTACCTGTTCGCCGTGAACGAAGCGGCAGTTCGCTGCGGCGCTCGCTGCCCTACCCGGATTCGTAACCGTCTATGCGCCCGGCCGTCTGGGGATGTGTTCCCAACCGCCCTTCAGCCGGTCGACGTATTTCCGCTGGCATCATAGGTCGCGGGTACGGAAACACCGGTGACGTGTTTCAACCGGTTGGTGTGACAGTTCTGCACCCTGACTTTCACGACGATCTGATATTCGTGACGGACATGGGCGATAACAGCGTCAAAGATTTTCGCTGCCTTTCACCAATTTCGATCTCTATCGTTCTTTTTCGAGGCACCCAGATTGGCACGATTCAGGGTGGAGCCACGAAGTTCAGGCGTCCCGAAGGCATCGCGGTTAGCGCAGACGGCGACGCGCTGTACGTCGTAAACAACGACAACGAATTCGCTTGAGATGTTCACCGATGTCGCTTCGATTTGAGGCCGGCGGCGACACTTTCGCCGACGCTGATCGTTCAGGGAAGAAACACCAGGCTGACTTCGCCGGTTGACATTGCGCTGCCCGCGTTCACGCCTACGCCGGTGCCAACGCAACAGCAGTCCCTGACTAACTCTCAGCTAAACCACTTAACGGCGAACGCCGAATCCGGAATCCCGGATTCGGCGTTCGTGTTTCTGCGCCATGACTCGCGCGAGTCGCTAGCGCAGATCCTCGGCCAGCGACGACGCCAGCAACCCGCCAATCTCGCCGCGTGCCGCCAGGCTCGGATGATCCGCCTCGACCGCGACTTCGCCTTTGCCTGCGAGTTCCAGGAACTTCGCCGCATCGACGCCCTCGAGCGAGAACCTGACGAACTGCACCGCGCTGATTTTTTCGTCTGACACCTGGCGCTCGTCGAATCTGGCCGCGATCTTCTTCTGACCGATCTTCAACCACAGATGGTTCTCGAGCCCGACCAGCCGCGCCAACGCCGCGTCGCGTTCTGCGCGCTCGGCGTACTCGATCAACAGCGTCGCGACCAGTTCGCCCGCGGCCGGAATCAACTCGTTGTAGGTGTCGATTTCGTGCTGGATTGCTTCGCGGTCGGTCATTTTCTCCGACCTGATCATCTCCTCGATCTGGTACCACTCGGTCTGCGCGTTTTCGAAAATAACGTCAGATGCGAGCCGACGTGCAGCCGGCGCCGCTCCTTCTCATGAATGAACAACGGCCGCAGCCGGTTGCGCACGCGTTCATAGTCGGCCAGCGCAAGTATTTCGTCGGGCGAAATTTTCTTCATCGTCATTCTCCTTGCGGCGGCTCGGGACAGCAGCACCGCATCCGGAAATCCGCCGCGCTTGTATGCGCGCGCCAGCACTTCGATCGGATGCATCGGATGCACTCCGGTCGCCTGCTCGATTTGCATCGCGGCCAGCGGACAGTCGGTCGCCATCACGCGCGCGCCGGCCTCGCGCATCCCGCTGAAAGCCTTCTCGCCCCACTTCATCGAGAGCGCGAAAAACTCTTTTTTCATCGCCCAGGTCCCGTCATGCGCCGTGCACGCATCGACCGTCGTCACTTCGACGCCCGGAATCTGGCGCATCAGGTCGCGCGAGCACAGCCCGATGTCCTGCGCCTTCAGATGACACGGAACGTGATACGCGACGGTGCCGGGAGTCGATTGAAATTCGGTGTTGAACTTGCCGGCGCGGCGAAGTTGATAGAGCAGCTCGTGCGAATCGACGATCGCCGCCGCGAATTCCTTGACCTCGTCGCCGGCCAGAAGATTCGGATACTCCTGGCGCATCATCATCGAGCAGGTCGGATTGATCGCGGCGATTTTGTAGCCCTCGCGCACCAGCGGCAGCATCGAATCGACATTCGCGCGCGCTTCCTTGCGCGCAAACTCGACGTCGCCACTGTCGAGCGCCGGCATCCCGCAGCAATTCTGCTTCGGGCATTTCACCGCGCATCCATTTTTCGCAAACACCTCGACCGCCGCCTTGCCCGGCGCGGGGTTGTAGTAATTGACGAAGCAGGTCGGGAAAATCGCGACCTTCGCCGCCGGCTCAGCCGGAATCGCCGGAAGCGGATTGCGCTCGAGCCATTTGTCGAAAGTCTCGCCGGCAAAATCGGGCAGCAGCTTGTCGCGATGTATCCCGAGCATCTTCTCCATCACCACGCGCTGAAACTTCTGCCGGCACATCATGTTTGCGAGCGACGGCGCCGTCGCTCCCACTTTGCCGATCTGATCGGGATGCGCGAGCACGCGCTCGCGGAGCTCGACGCCGTCCTCCCTGGCGTTCACCGCCTTGGCGCGAAGAATCAGGCGCGGGAAATCGAGCTGGAACTCGTGGCCGTCATGCGGAGTGTAGGGACATTTGATCTCGCACAGCTTGCATCCGTAACAAAGATCGATGACGCGCTGTTTCTCGGCCGCCGTCAGCGCTCGCACATCGCCGTCGTTGCGATCGACCGCGTCGAACAGCGCCGGAAACGACGGGCAAAGATTGAAGCACAAGCGGCAGCCGTGACAGATGTCGAAGACCCGCTCGACTTCCTTGTCGAGCCCGGCCGCGGTCCCAATACTTCGCCTCGGTAGAGTTGTAGGAAAGGCCGTCGGTCGGCCTGCGACTCAATTCGCTTAGCCATCTGTATCGTTCCTGACTCGTAATTCCGCCCCTGTTAGAGCAAAGTAGGCGCGCTGCGCGCAACTTTGCGCCTGCTACAAACGGCGGGCAGGGCTCGACCCCGCCGCCCGCCGTGCTGGCGATGTCATCGCTCTACTGCTAGAGCGTGGTCTGCGCCTTCACGAAACGTCCAGCATGCGACTTCTCAGCCTTGGCCAGCGTCTCGAACCAGTCCGCGATTTCCGGGAAGCCCTCTTCGCGCGCCGTCTTCGCCATCCCAGGGTACATGTCAGTGTACTCGTGCGTCTCGCCATGGACCGCGGCTTTGAGATTCAGCATCGAGTTGCCGATCGGCTGATCGGTAACCGGATCGCCGACCGACTTCAGATAGTCGAGATGCCCATGGGCGTGGCCGGTCTCGCCTTCGGCCGTGTCGCGAAACAGGCCGGCGATTTCCGGCTGGCCTTCGATGTCGGCAATCTTGGCGAAATAGAGATAGCGGCGATTGGCCTGGCTCTCGGCGGCGAACGCATCTTTGAGATTCTGATGAGTTTTGGTTCCTTTCAGATTTTTCATTTTGCGCCCCTCGATCGGACAGTGCGCCTCTAACGATTTAAAAAAATCGTCCCGCCAAGGTTTCGGTTCCTGATGCGACTTGCGGATCATGAGCGCAAAGCGTGTGAGCGGCGTTTCAAAACAACTTGAAACGCCGCTCCGCTGAGATCAGGCAAGGTCGAAGCGATCAAGATTCATCACCTTGTTCCAGGCAGCCACGAAGTCCTTCGCAAACTTCTCCTTCGAGTCCGCACACGCATAGACTTCCGCGAGCGCGCGCAGCTCGGAGTTCGAATCCGAAGACCAGGTCGACACGGGTGCCGGTCCACTCGACCTCGTTGGTCTTCCGGTCACGCCCCTCGTACACGCCTTCGGCGCCTGCCGACGGCTGCCATTGCGTGCTCATGTCGAGCAGGTTGACGAAGAAATCATTGGTCAGTGTTCCCGGCTGCTTGGTGAAGACGCCGTGTTTGGACTGCCCGACGTTGGCATTCAGGGCGCGCATGCCACCGACCAGAACTGTCATCTCGGGGGCAGTCAGCGTCAGCAGCTTCGCCCGATCCAACAGCAGTTCCTCCGCCGGTATTTGCTGTCCTTTGCGGTTGTAGTTAATGAACCCGTCTGCGGTCGGCTCAAGTACGGCGAATGACTCCAGATCGGTCTGGCTCCTGCGAAGCATCTGTGCGCCCCGGCGAGAAGGGAACCTTCACGTTGTGCCCAGCCTTTTTCGCAGCTTCCTCAACCGCCGCGCAGCCGCCCAGAACGATCAAGTCGGCGAGCGAGACCTTCTTCCCGCCAGACTGCGAAGCGTTGAACTTATTTTGGATCGCTTCGAGCGTCTGCAGAGCTTTCGCCAGTGCAGCCGGCTGGTTCACTTCCCAATCCTTCTGCGGCGCGAGGCGAATGCGGGCCCCGTTCGCCCCACCGCGCTTGTCAGATCCGCGGAACGTCGCCGCCGACGCCCAGGCAGTCGAGACCAACTGAGAGATGGACAGTCCGGATTTGAGGATCTCGGCCTTCAGAGCAGCAATGTCCTGCTCCCCTATCAGGGGATGATTCACAGCTGGGATCGGGTCTTGCCACAGCAGCGGCTCCTTCGGAACGAGCGGGCCAAGGTATCGCGAGATCGGCCCCATATCGCGATGCGTCAGCTTGTACCACGCCTTGGCGAACGCATCTGCGAACTGATCCGGATGCTCGAGGAAGCGTCTTGAAATTTTTTCGTAAGCGGGGTCGAACCGCAGCGAGAGGTCGGTGGTCAGCATGGATGGGGCGCGACGCTTCGACTTGTCGAACGGATCCGGCACCGTGCCGGCGCCGGCGCCATTCTTCGGGCTCCACTGATTTGCACCCGCCGGGCTCTTGGTCAGTTCCCATTCGTAGCTGAACAGGTGCTTGAAGTAGTCGTTGCTCCACTTCGTTGGCGTTGTGGTCCAGATGACTTCTATGCCGCTGGTGATCGCGTCACCCGCTTTGCCCGTGCCGTATTTGCTCTTCCAGCCGAAGCCTTGATCCTCGATGCTGGAGGCTTCCGGCTCCGGGCCCACCAGCGCCGCATCGCCGGCCCCGTGGGTTTTGCCGAAGGTGTGACCGCCGGCGATCAGCGCGACCGTTTCTTCGTCGTTCATTGCCATGCGGCGGAACGTCTCCCGGATATCCCGCGCTGCAGCGACCGGGTCTGGCTTTCCATTCGGCCCTTCCGGATTCACGTAAATCAGGCCCATTTGAACGGCGCCGAGAGGATTCGCGAGCTCACGGTCGCCGCTGTAGCGCTGGTCGTCCAGCCACTTGCGCTCAGGCCCCCAGTAGGCCTCGTCGGGCTCCCAGACATCCTCGCGCCCGCCGCCGAAGCCGAAGGTCTTGAAGCCCATCGACTCGAGGGCGACGTTGCCCGCGAGAATCATCAAGTCGGCCCACGAGATTTTCCGGCCATATTTCTCCTTTATCGGCCAGAGCAACCGGCGCGCCTTGTCGAGGTTGGCGTTGTCCGGCCAGCTATTGAGCGGCGCGAAGCGCTGCTGGCCGGCTCCGGCGCCGCCGCGGCCGTCGGCGATGCGGTACGTACCCGCGCTGTGCCACGCCATCCGAATGAAAAGCCCGCCCATAGTGGCCGAAGTCGGCCGGCCACCACTCCTGCGACGTCGTCATCAAGGCATGGAGGTCCTTGATCACGGCATTCAGGTCGAGGCTCTTGAACTCCTTGGCGTAGTTGAACTCCTTGTCCATAGGATCGGATTGGGGGGAGTTCTGACGCAGAAGCTTCAGGTTCAGCTGATTTGGCCACCAGTCCCGCATTCGCGGGAGCCGCAGCCACCGTGTGTCTGAACGGACACTTGCCCTCAGATAGATCGTGATCAATTGCCATTTCTCTTATCTCCTGATTCGAATTTGTTTGATTTGGCTGATTTAGAAAAATCAGCCGCGTTGCTTCTTTGTCCGATTCGCTTTCGCGCGCTTGGCGCCGCATTCATCGCATAGCGCGTGAATCTCCAGCGTCGATCCTATCACCGTGAACTCGCCCAGCTCCGACTGTCCTGCAAGCAGGCGGTCGAGCTGCGGAATCTCGATATCGCGGATGCGCCGGCATTTCACGCATACCACATGATGATGCGGCGTGATGTTGCCGTCGTAGCGCGCGCTGTCGTGCAGCATCGTGACCTTGCGCGCCTCGCCGATGTCGCACAGCGTCTCGAGCGTGCGATGCACCGTGGCGAGCGAGATATGCGGATGCTGCAGGCGGACGGCGGCGAAAATCGCGTCCGCGCGCGGATGGTCGCCCGAGTCGAGCAGCACCTTGATAATCGCGAGGCGCTGCGGAGTGACCGCCAGGCCGCCCTTGCGGCATCGCTCGGCAAACTCCGAAAGCCGCTTGGCCGCGTAAGGACCGCGCCGCCGTTCATTTACGAGCTGTAGTTCCATGACCTAGATGATAGCCATTACCATCTAGTTATCGCTGTTGTCAACCGGGTACCGGCGGCGGGAAACTGTCGTAATTCGCGGCTGAGTGTCTGAATTCAATCGCGAGATTAATCTGAATCGATGCTTTGAATCTTAAGTTTGTCAATTGCTTTTTCTTCTGTCTCCATCGCCCAGCGATTACCACCGGGCTTAAGAAGTGGAGGCAGAAGTAACCCCAGCCAAGCTGCCGAAAAAGTCCCAGTTCGCCGTCTCTATCTCTCGTAGCGTTAGGCCACGGTAAGTAGCACCGGTTAGAATCATTACCGCTTCTAGAAAGATGCAGTAGGCAAAAACGACCAGCCAAACATATGCGACCGAACGCCAAGGCTTCATGACCGGCAGTCCATAAGCGCGAGCGCGGCTGCGTGGCGCGAGTTCATAATTCAGACAGTACCCGGCGGCGGACGGCTTGAGCAAATTCACTCGACCCGAGTAACTTGACGGGCATGCCGCAAACGCAACCGCCGCCGCTTAAGGGAATCAAAGTGGTCGATCTCACGCGCTATCTTGCCGGGCCGTTCTGCACGCAAATTCTCGGCGACTATGGCGCGGAGATTCTTAAGATCGAACCGGTCGAAAATCCGCGCGGAGAGTTGGGCGACAGCGGCGACGGCAAGCAGCACGACAACTACTTTTTTCTGTCGGCGAATCGATCGAAGAAAAGTATCCGGCTCGCGCACAAAAAACCCGAAGGCCGCGAAATCCTGATGCGGCTGATCGACGCCGCCGACGTCGTGGTGGACAACTTCCGCCCCGGCGTCATGAAAGCTTTCGGCCTCGATTACGAAACGCTCGCGGCCCGCAATCCGCGCATCATCACCTGCTCCATCTCGGGCTTCGGATCGACCGGGCCGCTGCGCGACTTTCCCGGCTTCGATCAAATCGCGCAGGGAATGTCGGGGCTGATGAGCGTGACCGGCACCGTCGAGAGCGGGCCGACCCGCGTCGGCATCGCGATTTGCGACTTGCTCGGCGGAATTTTCTCGGCGCAGGGAATTCTGCTCGCGCTCGAAGCGCGCCATCGAGACGGCCGCGGCCAGCGGGTCGAGACGTCGCTGCTCGAGTCGATCGTCAGCATCCTGACCTGGTCGGCGGGAATTTATTTCGAGACCGGCAAGACCCCCGCGCCGGCCGGCAACAATCATCCGCTGTCTTCGCCGCATGGCGTCTTCAAAGCGTCCGATCGGCCGTTCAACATCGCATGCGGCAACGAGGCGATGTGGAAAAAGTTCGTCGGCGTGATCGGCCGTCCGGAACTTGCCGGCGACGATCGATTCAAGAGCAGTGGCCGCCGAATTAGAAATCGCGCCGAGCTAACCGAAGAAATAAATCGCACGCTGGCGTCGCATCGCGCCGATCATTGGATTCAATTGCTGAATCGCGAGGGCATCCCGTCAGGCCCAATTCTAACGATCGAAGAAATGTTCAAGCATCCGCAGACCGCCGCTCGCGAGATGCTCCTCAAGCTGCCTCATCCGGAACTCGGCGAGTACCTGACGACAGGACTAGCCGCCAAGCTGGAATCGACGCCGGGCAAAATCACGCGCCCGCCCCTGGTAGGCGAGCACACCGATGAAATCCTCGCCGCCCACGGCTATTCGGCCTACGATCTAAAGCGCCTGCGCGCGTCCGGCGTCATCGCCTGAGCGCGGCTATTCGATTCCGTAGCGGCGGCGTTTGCGCCATAAAGTCGTCACGTTGATGCCCAGGGTATCGGCGGCTTCTTCCAGCGTTGCGCTGGCGCCCAGGACGCGGGCGATGTGTTCGCGCTCTACTTCGTCGAGGCTGGCGGCGTTGGGGATGCCGGCGAGAGCTTCGGTTGAATCGTGGAACAGCGAATCGGGCAGATCCTCGGGCGTGATCGTCTCACCACGCATCAGGACGGTGCCGCGCTCGATCGCGTTGCGCAATTCGCGGACGTTGCCGGGCCATCGATAGCGCGTGAGCGCCGCAGTCGCGCCCGGTGACAGCGCCAGCCCGGGATGCGAATTGCGGGTCGCGGCGATGCCAAGCAGCCATTGTGCGAGCGGCAGAATGTCCTCGCGGCGTTCACGCAAAGGCGGGACGCGCAACGTGATGACATTGAGGCGGTAGTAGAGATCCTCGCGAAAATGATGGGCACCGACTTCGGCCTCGAGGTCGCGATTGGACGCGGCGATTATTCGCGCATCGACGTGGATAGTACGTTCGCCGCCGACGCGCTCGAAGTTCTGATCCTGCAGGAAGCGCAGAAATTTGGTCTGGAGAGTCGGCGTCAGGTCGGCGATCTCGTCGAGGAAAACGCTGCCGCCGTTAGCCGCCTCGAGCCGGCCGGGCTTATCCTTGATCGCGCCGGTGAACGCGCCGCGCATGTGACCGAATAACTCGCTCTCGAGCAGTTCCTCGGAGAGCGTGGTGCAATTGACCACGACGAACGGCTTGCTCTGGCGACGGCTCCATCGATGGATCTGGCGCGCGATGACGTTCTTGCCGGTGCCGCTCTCGCCGGTGAGCAGAATGGTCGCGTCGCTGGACGCAGCCTGGCGTGCAGTTTCGAGCAGTCGTTGCATCGCGGGACTCTTCGAGTCGAGCAGCGGTTCCTCGTCGATGGCGGTGCGCAGCGCGCGATTTTCCGCCTGCAGTACGCCGACATGCAACGCCTTGTCCACGGTGTGCTGAATCTGCTCGAGCGAGAACGGCTTGGTGACGTAATCGTAGGCGCCCGACTTCATCGCTTCGACCGCATTTTCAACCGTCGCATACGCGGTCATCAGGATCACGAGGCACTCGGGCGCGCGCCGCTTGATTTCGCGCAGCAGTTCCAGCCCGCTCATCTCGGCCATCTTGTAGTCGGTCAGCACGAGATCGAATTGCGTTTCCGCCAGCAGCGCGACCGCCTGCGTGCCGTTATCAGCAGCGCGAACTTCGTGGCCGAGCGACTCGAAGAACGTCGTCAGGCTGCGACGGATGTTGCGCTCGTCATCAACTATGAGCAGCTTGGCCATCAGGTCTCCATCGCGGCGGGAATTTCGACGATGAATCGTGCGCCGTGAGAATTGGCGCTCTCGACGAAAATCCTGCCCCCGTGCGCCTCGACGATTTCCTTGACGATCGACAGCCCCAGGCCGGCGGAGCCTTTCTCAAACCCGTCGGAACCATACTGCACGAAGCGCTCGAAGATGTAGTCCTTCATATCGGCCGGAATGCCGGGACCCGAGTCGGTGACTTCGAGCCGCGTTGCGTGATCGTTGCCGCGCGCCGCGACCGTAATCGTTCCACCGGCGGGAGTGTAGCGCAGCGCGTTGCCGAGCAGATTTGAAATCACCCAGGACAGCTTGACCGCGTCGCCGATTATTTCGGGCACCGCGCCGATGTGCTCCTCGATCGAGACGTGCTTCTCGCGCGCCTGGATCGCGAAGCGATGGGTCACGTCGGCCGCCAGCCGCGCGAGGTCGAGGCGCTTCTGCTGCACCGCGATCGCCGGCACCTCGCCGCGCGCGAGGTTGAGAAGGTTATCGGTTAGCTGACGCATCCGCGCGCATTCCTCGAGGATCACCTGCAACAACTCACCGCTCTTTGCGTTGCGTATCGACATCCTCGCGGCTCAACAACTCCGCCGACAGCGCAAGCGAAGTGAGCGGCGTTCTGAGCTCGTGCGACAGCGTCGCGACCAGGTTGGTGCGCGCGCGATCCTGATCGCGGATGTAGGTCACGTCCTGCAGAATCAGCAGCGTGCCGAGCGACTTGCCGACAGTATGATGAAGCGGCACCGGCTTCAGCACGTAAGAATGATCGCGCCCGCGGACGTGGAGGTCTATTTCGGTGCGATGCCCGTCGGTGCCCGCCCTCTGCAAGGTGCGCAACGCGTCGCGGACGCGCAGGTAGTGAGGATGGTTGCTGCTGAGATCGTCGAACGGACTGCCGAGCGCGTCCTCCTGATCGACGCCGAGGATCAGCGACGCGATCTCATTTATATGCGCGACGATTCCATCGCTGTCGATCAGCACGACGCCGTCTTCGAGGCTCTCGATGATCGCCTCGGTCTTGCTCTTCTCATAAACCAGCCGCTCGACATTGAGCTTGTCGTACTGCTCGAGTCGCTCGGCCATCTGGTTGAATTCGCGCGCGACAGCTTCAAGTTCGGCGAGCGGCTGTGGACCAAGCCGCACCTGCGACTTGCGCTGACTGATTCCACGCAACCTCTCTGTGAGCTCTGTCAATGGCTTTGAGAGCCGCCATCCGAGACCCCACGAGATTGTGGCGCCCACCAGCAACACCAGCACCAGCCCGCCCGCGAATTCGTACGCGAGATGTTTGCCCAACTTTACCGAACGGCTGTCGGCGCGGAACATCGCGGCCTTGTTCATCGCGATCAGATCGTCGAGCCGTCCGTGCAACTCGGCGAACTCGCGATCCTGATAGACGCCGGGTTGCGCCTTCGCGACGTCGTCGAACAGCTTGTTGGCGCGCCGAGTGATATCGGCGGCAAGTTCGGGCTCTCCAACTTCAGTGAAGTCATGATTCTCGACGTCAGCCCACTGCAAAAAATCGTGCCGCGCGCTGGGCAGAACGTCCTTGGCTTTGCCGTCGTGCTCGGCCACCTGCAGCGTGTTGAGCGCGGCATGCATGTTCTGAGCAGCTTCGATGCTGACGTAGTTCTGATAGAGCGTCTGCCGGATTGCGCCGCCAAGCCTGTACACTCGCGGCAGCGTGTAGAGCCCGAGCAGAACGACCAACGCCAGCATCAGCAACGTGCCGTTGCGAATTCGGCGTTGCAGCGAGGGTGCGTTCATCGCGAGTCCTCCCGTTCGTCGGTCGCGAGAATTTCCACGTCGAGGTCGGTCGCGTCCGCGACCAGCCGCGCCACCACGTCGCCCTTGAGCAAGCGGCGCCATCGCGGCTGATGCGTTCGGCCGACAATTACCTTGGTCACGCCCTTCTCGTGCGCGAAATCGATCAACGCCTTGACCACGTCGTCCGACTTGAGCCACACGGTTTCCGCGCCGAGGTCGCTGGCCACGTTGATATTGTCGAGCAGCGCGACGAAATCGCTGGTGCCGATATTTTTCACCGACTCGTTGGGCGTCTCGATGTGCACCGCGAACCATTCGGCGTTGAGCTGTCCCGCGATGCGCGAAGCCTTGCGCAACAGCTGCCCGGTGTCGGCCGCATTGGACGAAAGTCCAACCATAATTCGATCGACGACGTGCGCGCGATGACCGCCTCCGAGCTTGATCGACTCGCGGTCCAGGCGCTGGCGGTCCAGGCTGCGCGCGACCTCACGCAGCGCCAGCTCGCGCAACGACGCGAGGTTGCTCGGCTTGAAAAAATTCTTTAGCGCGTTTTCGATCTGCTCGCGCGGGTAAATCTTGCCCTCGCGCAGCCGCTCGCGCAGCGCCTCGACCGGCACGTCGATATTGACGATTTGATCAGCGCGCGCCAGGAACGAATCGGGCACCGTCTCGCGCACGTCGATGCCCGTGACGCGCCTCATCAACGCGTTCAGACTCTCGACGTGCTGGATGTTGACGGCCGTGATCACGTTGATGCCGGTGCCGACGATCTCCTCGACGTCCTGGTAGCGCTTGGTGTGGCGCGAGCCGGGCGCGTTGGTGTGCGCGAGTTCATCGACGACTACCACGTCGGGCTTGCGCGCGATGATCGCTTCGACGTCCATCTCCTCGAGCTCGACTTCGCGATACTGGATCTTGCGACGCGGAACGACCTCAAGACTGCCAATCCGCTCCTCGGTCTCGCGCCGATGATGCGTCACGATCAAGCCAAGCACGACATCCACTCCCCGATCGCGGAGTTGATGCGCCTCCTCGAGCATCCGGTATGTCTTGCCTACGCCCGCAGCGGCGCCGATATAAATCTTGAGGCGGCCCCGTTGAGTTTGGGGCACGAGGTCGAGAAAAGCTTCGGGCTCGAGTCGTTTGTCATCGCTCATTCAAGTCCCGGGCGTTCCGCCATGACTTCCCGCAGCGCGAGCATTGTGAGCTCCCGCGGTGCGATCCAGAGCCAGGTTCAGCAGCAGGACATTTACGCCTGGCTCGCCGAAAATTCCTGCGGTTCGCGACCGCGTGTTCTCGGCAATCAACTGCCGGACCTGATCTTCGCTCAGACCGCGCGCATGAGCAACACGTGCCACCTGGAGGTCGGCCGAGGCCGGACTTATCTCGGGATCGAGCCCGCTGGCTGAACTAGTCACGAGGTCAATCGGAACCTGATGCGCGTCGGTGCCAGGATTGCTCTCGACCACGTTTTTCAGCCGCAACTTGACCGCATCGATCAGCGCCTTGTTGGTGGGTCCAAGATTCGAGCCGCCCGAGTTGTCGGCGGCGTAGCCCTTGTCGCCGGCGGCGGAAGGCCGGCTCTGAAAGTAGCGTGGCGACGCAAAATTCTGTCCGATTAGGCTCGATCCAACGACCTTGTCGCCCACTACTACGATGCTTCCGCCGGCCTGTCGCGGGAAAATCGATCGCGCGAGTCCCCACACCGCAATCGGATAGATGATGCCGGTGAGGATGGTGAGCACCGCGGTGGCCATGAGAGCGGTTGTGAACGTTTTCATGAAAAAAACCTCAAGCGAGATGCAGCGCGGCGATCATGATGTCGATAGCCTTGATGCCGATGAACGGAATAATCACGCCGCCGAAGCCGTAGATAAAAAGATTGCGCGTCAGAATCGCGGCGGCGCCGACTGGACGATATTTCACGCCGCGCAGCGCCAGCGGAATCAGCGCGATGATGATCAGCGCATTGAAAATTACCGCCGACAGAATCGCGCTCTGCGGTGTCGCCAGATGCATCACGTTGAGCCGCTGCAATTCCGGATACTCGACGATGAACAGCGCCGGGATAATCGCGAAGTACTTGGCGACGTCGTTAGCGATCGAGAAGGTCGTCAGCGCGCCGCGCGTCATCAGCAGTTGCTTGCCGATCTCGACCACCTCCATCACCTTGGTCGGATTCGAGTCGAGGTCGATCATGTTGCCGGCCTCGCGCGCGGCCTGGGTGCCCGCGTTCATCGCGATCCCGACGTCGGCCTGCGCCAGCGCGGGCGCGTCGTTGGTGCCGTCGCCGATCATCGCGACCAGCTTGCCCTGGTTCTGCTCTTCGCGAATCAGGCGCAGCTTGGTTTCCGGAGTTGCCTCGGCCAGGAAGTCATCGACGCCCGATTCCTTGGCGATCGCCGCGGCGGTGAGCGGGTTGTCGCCGGTAATCATGACGGTGCGCAAACCCATGGCGCGCAGACGCTCGAAGCGTTCGTGGATTCCTTCCTTGACCACATCTTTCAGATAGATCACGCCGAGCGCCTTCGACTCGTCCGCGACCACCAGCGGAGTCCCACCGCTGCGCGCGATGCGCTCGACGATTTCCTTCAAGTCAGGCGGCGGCGTGCCGTGATTTTCCTTTACGAAATTGTTGACCTGCTCGGCGGCTCCTTTGCGGATTCGGCGTCCACCGATGTCAACCCCGCTCATCCTGGTCTGCGCGGAAAACGGGATGAACGTCGCGCCATCGTCGCCGGCGCCGAGATCGCGTTCCCGCAGATCGAACTGACGCTTCGCGAGCACGACGATCGAGCGTCCTTCGGGAGTCTCGTCGGCCAGCGACGCGAACTGCGCAGCCTCGGCAAGTTCTCGCACGTCCACGCCCGCCACCGGCATGAACTCCGCTGCCATTCGATTCCCGAGCGTGATCGTTCCAGTCTTATCGAGCAGCAGCGTATCGACGTCGCCCGCCGCTTCAACCGAGCGCCCCGACATCGCGAGCACGTTGTGCTGCACCAGGCGATCCATCCCGGCGATTCCGATCGCGGAGAGCAATCCGCCGATCGTCGTCGGAATCAGGCATACCAGCAGCGACACCAGCACAGGCAGTCCCAGCTTCGTCCCGCCATACAGCCCGTACGGATAAAGCGTGACGACCACGAGCAGAAAAACGATCGTCAGGCCGGACAGCAAAATGCTGAGCGCGATTTCGTTCGGCGTCTTCTGGCGCGACGCGCCTTCGACCAGCGCAATCATGCGATCGAGGAAAGTCTCGCCGGGATTGGCGGTGATCTTCACCTTGATCCAGTCCGAGATGACGGTGGTCCCGCCGGTGACGCCACTGCGATCGCCGCCGCTCTCGCGAATGACCGGCGCTGATTCGCCGGTGATCGCCGCCTCGTTGACCGCCGCGATGCCCTCGATCACTTCGCCATCGCCGGGAATCACGTCGCCCGCCGCGACCATCACGATATCGCCGCGTCGGAGCTGCGCGGCCGGCACGAGCTTCGTTTCCCCATCAGCGCCAATCAACTTGGCCTGGGTTTCAGTGCGGGTCTTGCGCAGATTCTCCGCCTGCGCCTTGCCGCGCCCTTCCGCCATTGCCTCGGCGAAGTTCGCGAACACCACAGTGAACCACAGCCACAGTGCGATTTGGAATTCGAATCCGGCCAGCGCCATCTTGTGCGCCAGCGTGTCGCGAAACAGCGTGAACATGACCATGACGCTGGTCACTTCGACCACGAACATCACCGGATTTTTGATCATTAGGCGCGGATCCAGCTTGGTGAACGCCTCGATCGATGCGCGTGAAACGATTTCGCGATTCCAAAGTGCGGGAGCCTTGCGATCACTCATGTTTGAAACACCAAGCCTAGAAGAGTTTCCCGGCCATCATCAGCAGTTGCTCGACGATCGGTCCGAGTGCGTCAGCGCAGAAGAAGGTCAGCGCGCCGACAATTAGGATTACGCCAATCAGCAGGAACACGAACGGAACGCCGTCGGTCGGGAACGTCCCGGCGCTGGCGGCAGTGGTTTTCTTGGCCGCGACCGATCCGGCGATCGCGAGCGCGGGGATCGCCATCATGAATCGCCCAAGCAACATCACGAACGCCATCGTAATATTGTAAAAGGGCACGTTGGCGTTGAGTCCCGCGAAGGCCGAGCCGTTATTCGCGCCCGCCTCAGTGAACGCGTAGAGCACCTGCGACAAACCATGCGGACCGGGATTTGACATGCTCGACGTGCCCGCAGGAATAACCACGCCGATCGCGCTCGGGATCAGGATAACAGCCGGAAAAATCAGCACGTAAAGCATCGCGAGTTTCATCTCGCGTGCTTCGATTTTCTTACCGAGATATTCAGGTGTCCGCCCCACCATCAGACCCGCGATGAACACCGCAAGCACCGCCATCACAATCATCCCGTACAAGCCAGAGCCGACGCCGCCAAAGATCACCTCGCCGAGCTGCATGTTGATCAGCGGCACCAGCCCGCCGAGCGGCGTGTAGCTGTCGTGCATCGAGTTGACGGCGCCGCATGAGGTGTCGGTGGTGACAGTCGCCCACATCGCGGACTCGACGATTCCGTAGCGGACTTCCTTGCCCTCCATATTGCCGCCGCTTTGCGATGCGGTAGCATGCTGATCGATTCCCAACTTGCTGAATTGCGGATTGCCATGTTGCTCGGCCCAGATTGCCGGCGCGGCCCCGGCGAGAAACAGAATCGCCATCACCGCAAACAGCGCCCACCCTTGTTTGCGATCGCCGACCATCTTGCCAAACGTGTGAGTGAGGCCGGCGCCGATCGAAAAGATCGCGAGCATCTCGAGCAGGTTGGTCAGCGGCGTCGGATTCTCGTATGGATGCGCTGAGTTGGCGTTCATGAAGCCGCCGCCGTTGGTGCCCAGCTCCTTGATTATTTCCTGCGAGGCGACCGGTCCTTCGGCGATCGTTTGCGTGGCGCCCTCGAGCGTCTTGGCGTTCACGTACGGACTGAAATTGTCAGGCACGCCCTGCCAGACGAGCACGAGCGCAAAGATGATCGAGATTGGCAGCAGCACCCACAGCGTCGTGCGCGTGAGATCGACCCAGAAATTGCCGATCGTCTTGGCACTGCGGCGCGCGAAGCCGCGAATCACAGCCGCGGCCATCGCGATTCCAGCCGCAGCCGACAGAAAGTTGTGCGAGGTGAGCCCGACCATCTGCGTCAGGTAACTCAGCGTCTGCTCGCCCGAATATGCCTGCCAATTCGTATTGGTCGTGAAACTCGCCGCAGTATTGAATGCGAGCCCCGGCGGCACTCCGGCGAGTCCCTGCGGATTAAGCGGCAGGTAGTACTGCAGGCGCTGCAACGCGTACAGGAAGATCATCGAGATCAGGCTGAACGCGAGCATCGATATCGTGTATCCCGCCCAGCCCATCTCGACGCCCGGATTTATCCCGCAGATCCGGTAGATCAGCCGCTCGACTGGCCCCAGCACCGGATCCAAAAACGTCCGTTCGTTGGAGAACACGCGCGCCATGTAGAGGCCCAACGGCACGCTGATCGCCGTGACGAGAACGCTGAATGCGACAACCTGAATTATCGAGTTAGATAGCATGTAACAATGTACCTGCCGCGCCAGCTAGAATCGTTCGGGACGCAGCATCGCGTAAACCAGGTATGCGCCCAGCAAGACTGCACAGATTCCGCCAAGTACTGTTTCAACCGGGCTCATAGGTTGTCGCACCCCCGAACGTATTCGATTGCGATCGCAAAGAAGGCGATGCTGCCGAGAATTGAAATCAAATCCCACATAGTTGGCTCCGACTAGTAACTTTGTCAGTGGTTTAGTGCAAAGGCTGTTCGGAACGGCCAGGACTTTCGGCGTGAGCAGGAACGTAGCCATTACCATTCGAGCCGTTGATATGCAGATGCGCCTCAGTCACTTTGCGCATCGCGGGGCATGGGCCGGCCGCGAATGTCTCGCCGCGCGCGACGACTTCCTCACGCGTCAGGGGCGTGTCGTTGTCGGAGAGCGGCCTTAGCGCACCGCGGCGGCCGTCATTGACGACGAACGACCACTTGCAACGCACGCAATGATAAAGGTACCGGCGCGGCTTGAACAGACCGGGAAGTTTGTCGAGCACTTTTATCGCAAACAGATGCGGCGTCTTCATTTGCATCGTCTGTTTCATAGGAACTGCCAGCCTCCGCCGGATTTTCCGACAGCCCTAACAGCACTGCGCGTGCCAATGCGGAAATGTCCGATCCGCAAGGCCTTTTGCGCCTTTTGGCGATGCGCCATTTCAAATTGCATCGTGCCGTTCAATGCAACCTTCATTGAAGTGCAATGCCAAACGTCTATTCCTGCTTGACCAGCAAACCGCGCGAGCGAGCCTTTTCGAAGATCCAGCCGAAGAACACAATTGCGGCCGTGAAGTACACCAGGTTCAATCCGGCGCCCCACCAAAAGTGGAGCGGCGAAAATCCCTTGCCCGACATAACCTGGCGCATCCCTTCGAACGAATGCGCCGGCGGCATCATCCACGCGATGTCCTGCAACCATTTCGGCAACGACGACACCGGATAAAATATGCACGACACCGGCATCAGCAGACCCGCAAACCCCCACGCCAGCGCCTGGATTTTCGTCGAGTAGCGAAAGATCATTCCAGTGATTGCGATTCCGATCGCTAGCGAGAAGATCAACAGGTTCGCGATATAGGGAATGAACTTCGGCAGCCACGGCAGAATGTCGAACGAATACGCCGCCCACGCAATGAGCGACGCCGCAGTTAAGCCGACTATTACCTTCAGAATGCACACTACGATGATTCCGGCCAGGTATTCCGACAGCAGCAACGGCGTCGAGAACAAGTTGATCAGGTTGCGGCACCATAGATCGTCGATGAATGCGACCGCCATGTCGCGCTGAAACGAATAGAACATGGTCCAAAGGATTGCGGCGCCGAGCATAATGCCCACGATGCTGGGCTGCAGGCCCTTCCCATGCGTCAGGTAGATCGAAAAAAAGCCCCACATGACGATGTCGAGCACCGGCCACCAGAGCGTGTCCACGACGCGATCGAAGTTGCGCCGCGCTTCATATCCATGCCGCATGATGACGGCGTTGATTCGATGTAACTTCATGCTGCCTTGCCTTTCACCAGGCGCATGAAGACTTCCTCCAGCGCCGGTTCCTCGCGTTCTTCTTCGAGGATCTTGTGCGTGATTTCGATCGGAGTGCCGGCCGCGATTACTTTCCCGTGATGCAGAAAAATAATCCGCTTACACATCTGCTCGACCTCGTCCATGTTGTGCGACGTGTACAGAATCGTCGTCCCTCTTTCGCGTTGCGCGTCGAGCAGCGCGTTCTTCACCTGCCACGCGATTTCCGGATCGAGATAAGCCGTCGGCTCGTCGAGCAGCAGCAACTTCGGATCGTTCATGAACGCCTTGCACAGCCCGACCCGCGTATTCTCGCCCGACGACAGCCCCGAAATCGCCTTGTCGCGCAGCTTGGTGATTCCGAACCGCTCGAGCAGTTGGTCGATTCGCTCGCGCGGCTTTTTCAGATTGTAGATGCGCGCGAAGACCTTCAGGTTCTCGAGCACCGTCAGCCGGAACGGAAACGTCGAGTACGGCGAGGTGAAGTTCACGTGCTCGAGGATTTCGCCGCGATGCGTCGCCAACGACTTGCCGAAAATACTGATGCGCCCCGAGGTCGGCGTGATCAGCCCGAGGATCATGTGAATCGTCGTGGTCTTGCCGGCCCCATTCGGGCCGAGAATCCCGATGATCTCGCCGCGCTCGATTCCGAAGCTGACGTCATCGACCGCGCGAAAGTCCCCGAACGTCTTGCTCAAATTTTCAACTTCTACCAGCATCGAATCACCTGCCTTCAACGCTCCTTCGCGTTTTCGTCTGGAAAAAACAAAACGGCCACGGAGTGCTAGCACCCGTGGCCGTCTGAAGCGTTCCTATTATGCTATCGAGTCAATGATGACCGAACGTCGCAGACACACCACCACGGGAGTTCTCCCGGGCCCTCTCGATATTCGGATTCATTCTCGCGTGCCTTCCTCTGACGTTCGAACTATAACTTTGTAGCAGCTTGCACGGCTTCAGGCCATAGGCGCGAGGGAGGCATCTAATGTTGGAACCAAAATACGGCGACGTATCGGTGGCGCTCGACGGCAATGTCGCGACTCTCGAGATTCACCGGCCGCCGCACAATTTCTTCGACTTCGTTCTGATTCGCGACCTCGCCAACGCGTTCGAGGCGCTCGACAATGAGCCCGAATGCCGCGCGCTGATGCTCTGTTCGGACGGCAAATCATTTTGCGCGGGCGCGAACTTTGCCAATCGCGATGCGCAAAGCGGCGAGGCGCCGGCGCGCCCCGGTGAAAATCCGCTGTACGTCGAGGGCGTCCGATTGTTCCGATGCAAAAAGCCGGTCGTCGCCGCGATTCAAGGACCGGCAATCGGCGGAGGCCTCGGACTCGCGCTTGTCGCCGACTTCCGCGTGGCGACTGCCGACGCTCGCTTCGCCGCGAACTTCGTCAAGATTGGCATCCACCCCGGCTTCGGCCTGACCTACACGCTCCCGCGCCTGATTGGCGTGCAGAAGGCAACCCTGATGTTCCTCACGGGCCGCCGCATCGAAGGTAAAGAGGCGCACGCGTGGGGCCTGTGCGATCAACTCGTGGAGCCTGACGATCTGCGCGACGCCGCGCTCACGCTCGCCGAGGAAATCGCCGAAGGCGCCCCGCTCGCGCTGCTATCGACCCGAGCGACGATGCGCCAAGGCCTCGCCGACGCCGTCAAAGCTGCAGACCGATCACGAATTCAAGGAACAATCCTGGCTCTTCCGCACCGAGGATCATCGCGAAGGCGTAAAAGCAGTCACCGAACGCCGCCCCGGCAAATTCCTCGGCAAGTAATGATGCTGCGCGCGCGAGAAGAGGGTCGGCGCTCTCTCCCCAGACCTGGGAGCGAAATGTCGTCCTCGACATTTCGCGATTCTCCTTCTCACTGGGTGAAGGGGTCACCCCTGCCGCCCGCCGCGCAGGCGATTATTGTCTCCTCTACGCCGCTTCGGCCTTCACCCCGTTCAGCTTCTTCAATTCCGGCATCACCTCGGCCGCGAACAGCCGCAGACTCTTCTCCGCATCTTCGATCGGCATCCCCGCATAGCTGAATACGCCGGTGTAATGGTCCGCGCCGACCTTCTGCCGAATCTCGTCAATCTTGTTGAAGCACATCTCGGGCGTGCCCCACACCTGCAGGCTCAGGAAGTACTCGATCGACGCGCTGGTGTTGCCCTTCAGGCCTTCGCCATCTGCTCGTAGTATTCGTAGCCCTTGGCCTTGCCGAAATGCTCGCTCGCCATCTCGTAATGCCGCAGCGCGGTGTCCCAGTAGCCGCCGATATATTTGACCGCCATCTCGCGCGCGCGATCGGCGCTCTTGTCGCAGAAAGTCCAGCCCGCCGCGATCGTCGGCAGCGGCTCTCCGCCGTTCACCTGCTTGTAGATAGTGCGATACTCGCCGAGTTCCTGCGCGACGGCTTCCCACGGCTTCTGCGGAATTATCAGGATGCCGATGCCGAGCTTCGCCATGATCCGCGCCGACTCGGGCGAGACCGCCGCCGCGTAAGTGCGGCCCTTGAACGACTTGAACGGCTTGGGCCGGATGTCGCGGCGCGGCTGCTTGATGTATTTGCCGTCGTATTCGCAGTAGCCCTTCTCGAGTCCCTCGAGCAGCATCTCGGCCGATTCGATAAAGCGCTCGCGCGATTCGCCGAGCGGTACGCGGAAGCCCTCGAACTCGATCCGCGCAAGCCCGCGCCCGAGGCCGAGGATCATGCGCCCGTTCGACATGTGATCGACGACCGATACCTGCTCGGCGACGCGCATCGGGTCATGCCACGGCATCACGACCACCATCGATCCAAGCTGAATCGTCTTCGTGCGTCCCGCGTAGTAGGTCAGGAACTGCAGCACGTCGGGGCACATCGTGTAGTCGTCAAAATGATGCTCGACGCTCCAGATGGAATCGAAGCCGAGCGGCTCGTAGAGGTCGCCGATCTTGAGGTCTTCGACGTAAACGTCGCGGTCCGATCGAACATTGTGCGGATTCTGAAAAATAACAGCGCCACCAACTTTCATTCGGAGATCCTCCATGAGGCCGGGCTTCCAGTCGTCGCCAAACAACGTACCGCAACCCGTTTAATTGATTTCGCGAAGCTCTCAAATCACATACCAATCGTTTAGCAAAATTGCAAAGCAACCGTTTGAGCGGAATCCGAAACCTCGCCCGTTACTTTACGGGAGAGGCGGCCGGACGCATCGCGGCCGGTAGGTGAGGGTTCTGCGGCTCGATCGAGATGCGGCTTTTGGGCTGGTTTGGAGCACGCCACAAATTGCGATTGACAAGCGACAAGTGACAGGCTACAACCCTTACAAGAGTGATCCGGTCGTTCAGACATTCGGGACTGAAGGCTCTCTACGAGGGACGGACGACGGGCGCGTAGCACCCGGTCACATCGATAAGCTGCGCGACATGTTTGCGGCCCTTGACCGAAGCCGAACAGCTCGCGATATGAACTTACCCGGCTTTCGACTGCACGCATTGAAGGGGCTATTGAAAGGCTACTATGCCGTTTCAGTATCCGGGAATTGGCGAGTGACCTTCCGCTTCGAGGAAGGGCATGCCGTCGATGTGGACTATGTCGATTATCACTAGGAAGGTGGACTTTATGGCTATGCACAATCCGCCGCATCCGGGCGGCATCGTACGACGACAATGCCTTGAGCCTTGCGTCTTTCGGTCACCGAAGCCGCAAAGGCTTTGGGGGTTACGCGGCAGGCGCTCTCGGATGTGGTGAATGAGAGGGCGGCAGTATCGGTCGAGATGGCGATTCGGCTTTCGAAGGCATTCGGATCCAGCCCGGAGACGTGGCTCGGGATGCAGATGGCCTACGATCTCTGGCAGGCACGCAGTCGCATCGATCGAATCAAGGTGCGGTCGTTCAAGGCCGCTTAGGTGATAGCAATGATGCGACGAGATATTTTTACCGAAGAGCACGAGATGTTCCGCGCGCAGGTGCGCCGCTTTGTCGATACCGAAATCGAGCCGAAGGTCGCCGAATGGAATCGCGCCGGGATGAGCGATCGCGCGAGCTGGCGCAAGATGGGCGCGGCGGGCTTCCTCGGCGCCAACGCACCCGCCGAATACGGCGGCGGCGGCGTGGATTTCATCTACGACGCCATCGTGATGGAAGAGCTGTCGCGCGTGCGCGCGCACGGCCTCATGATGTCGCTGCATTCGGACATCTGCATGCCCTACATCACGAGCTTCGGCAACGAGGAGCAGAAGCGCCGCTATCTGCCCGGCGCGATCAGCGGCGAGACTATCCTCGCGATCGCGATGACCGAGCCGGGCACCGGCTCCGATCTCGCCGCCGTGCAGACCACCGCGCGCCGCGACGGCGACCATTACGTGATCAACGGCTCGAAGATTTTTATTTCCAACGGCCAGATTGCCGATCTCGTTATCGTCGTCTGCAAGACCGACCCCAAGGCCAACCCTCCGCACAAGGGCGTCAGCCTGATGCTGGTCGATGCGACCGCGCCGGGCTTCGTTCGCGGGCGCAAGCTCGACAAGCTTGGGCTGCGCGGCCAGGACACGAGCGAGTTGTTCTTCGAGGATTGTCGCGTTCCGGCCGGCAACCTGCTCGGCAAGGAAGGCGCCGGCTTCAAAATGCTGATGGAGAAACTCCAGCAGGAGCGGCTATGCATCGGAGTCGCTTCGATGGCGAGTTGCAGGCGCACGCTCGAGGACACCATCGCATACTGCAAGAATCGCAAAGCATTCGGGCAGCCGATCGCGGAATTTCAAAATACCCAGTTCAAGCTCGCCGAGATGATGACCGAAGTCGAAGTGGGACAAGCCTTCGTGGACAAGCTGCTGGTCGCGCATGTGCGCGGCGACGAAATAGTCGCCGAAGTAAGCATGGCAAAATGGTGGACTACGGACTTACAGAAGAAGCTCACCAGCCAATGCCTGCAACTACACGGCGGCTACGGCTTCATGATGGAGTATCCAGTCTCGACCGACTACGCAGACGCCGCAGTGCAATCGATCTACGCAGGCACGAACGAAATCATGAAGGTGATAATCGCGCGCAGGATGGGATTGGAAAGTAGGAAGTAACACGACTTTGATGCGTCAAAGAACTACGGTCTTCGCCGAAGTCGCTTTGATGGTGCTATTCGCACTCGTGCCCATTCTAGGTCTCGGACCATCGATACGGATTACCAATCAGCTTTTCCGTCCGCATCCGCATCCCCCCTTGCTCGAAGGATTGCTCTTGGGTTTCGTTGGGATCCCCGCACTATTGGCGATACCTTTTTTTCTTTATTCGTACCGAGTCATCCGGCGGACGGAGCACAAGAGGATCATTTGGAGCGTCGCTATCTTCTTGACCCTTGTGACTTTCAGGTGGGGATTTTGGCTCGTCGGGTGGCTCTATGTTTTGGTTGCGGAAGCAGGGATCGTCCGGAGCAGAAGGCATTGACGGAATTTGGACCCTCACCCGCGCCTCTCGGCGCGGCCTCTGTCCTGACAGAGAGAAGGCGAGGAAGAAACTGAGAAGGAGCAAGCTCGCAGCGTGATCGAGTCACAGATTCACTTGCTGGGTTTTGTGACGCTTTACGTACCAGCATGGGCTGTAGCCGAGGTGCGGGAAGATTGAGTTTGCGCAGGTTTGGGTTTCCGGATCGCCCGGCTTCGTATTCGGTCTTACCGTCCTTTTGCGGCACCGCGTAGAGCTTGGTGACTTGGCAGGTTCCGGTTGGATCGCTTCTCAACTTCATGACAATGTAGTCGCCGAAGTACAGGACTATTACCAGTACGACTAGTACGAGTGGCTATTCGACTGAGTAATGGCGTCAAGTTCTGCATTTAGTCGTGAAATGAAAACGGCCGGCATCTTTGCAATGCCGGCCGTGTGATCAGTCTAGCAAAAGAACCGGGATTCTTCGCTTCGCTCTAGAATGACACTGGAGCTAGCCGACCTGGCTGCCTACTACCGACACGAAGCTGACGCATCGGCCGGGCGCGCCGCCCAAGTTGTGGGTCAGGCCGACTTTCGGATTTTTGATCTGACGCGGGCCCGCTTCGCCGCGCATCTGCAGCCACATCTCGTACATCATGCGCAGGCCCGACGCGCCGATCGGATGCCCGAACGACTTGAGGCCGCCGTCCGGATTCACCGGCAGCTTGCCTTCGAGGTCGAAGAACCCGTCCATCACGTCCTGCCATGCGGTCCCGCGCGGGCTGAAGCCGAGATCCTCGTACAGCACCAGCTCGGTCGGCGTGAAGCAATCGTGCACCTCGGCCATGCTGATCTGCTCGCGAGGATTCGTGATGCCCGCCTGCGCGTACGCGTCCTTGGCGGTGGCGACGACTTCGCGGAAGGTCGTGAAATCGTAATCCTGCGACAGCGGCCCTTCGGCCGGTCCCGCGATGAACGACAGCGCCTTGATGTAGATGGGATTCTTGCAGTACTTGTGCGCGTCCTCGGCGCGAACGACGATCGCCGCCGCCGAGCCGTCCGACACGCCCGAGCAATCCATGATTCCGAGCGGGTCGGCAATCTTCGGCGAGTTCTTGATCGTCTCGAGCGACACTTCCTTCTGGAATTGCGCCTTGGGATTTTTCGCGCCGTTCTTGTGATTCTTCCACGCGATGCGCGTGAGCACGTCCTTGCCCTTGTCGGGGTCGAGTCCGTACTTCTTGAAGTACGCGGGCGCCAGCAGCGAGAACGACGCGGGCGCCGTCATGCTGCCCTCGGTGCCGTCGTTGGGCGGCGCGTTCATCACGAGGCCCGAGTAGCCCGAGTCCTTGAGCTTCTCGACGCCGATCGCCATCGCCATGTCGAACGCGCCCGACGCGACCGCATAGCATGCCTGGCGCAGCGCTTCCGATCCGGTCGCGCACATGTTCTCGACGCGGGTCACGGGCTTGTACTGAATCTTGAGCGGCTCGCTCAGCGTCAGGCCCGAGATGCCGGAGCCCATCGTGCCGAGCCAGTACGCGTCGACGTCGTTGGGCTCGACGCCCGCCGATTCGTACGCCTGGTAGGCCGCATCGACCAGCAAATCTTCGGGACCTTTGTCCCAATGCTCACCGAACTTGGTGCATCCCATCCCGATGATCGCGACGCGGTCCTTGATTCCTCGGCTTGCCATAATTTTCTCCTCGGCCTTTAACGCCTCGGCCGTGCTTTCCAGAAATAGTTGTTGACGCCGTCGGCCGTAAACAGCCGGCGGAACGTCATTTCGACTTCGTCGCCAATCGCGACCTTGTCGGGCTCGCAGTCGGTCATCTCGCACAGGAAGCGGCCGCCGCCCTCGAAGTCTATCACGACGTTAACAGTCGGCGGATTGAGAGAATAGGCGAGCCGATCGATCGCGTAGGTCGCGATTTTCGCGGTGCGGTCCGCGAACTGGTACGGCTCCATGAACCCGCGCTTGTGGCATTTGACGCAGACCAGCTGCGGCGGAAGTTGCGGCGTCCCGCAATTGGTGCATCGCGAGCCGATGAAGCCGAACTTCCACTTCTCCGATCGCATCATCGGCGGTCCCGCGGGCCGGTCGGGATCGGGACGGCGCGGCGGCTCGGTCGGCAGAATCTCGCGCCACTTGAGATAGTTGGCGTACGACACGTCGCCCTTGGATTCGATCATGCGGCCGACCGAATGAACCGGCTTGAAATTCGCATTCGCCGGCGTGACTTGCACCAAAATCGCGTCGGCGCCATCGGCCACCGTCGCGACCAGGATTCGATCGCCGGGCTTCGCCGACGGCAGCGCGGCGGAGAGCATCAGGCCCGCATGCGCGGCGCCGGTCTGTCCGACGGTCAACGCGAACGAATCGGAGAATTTCGCGGGATCGATCTTGAGCGCGCGCGCGATTTCGTCGGCCGCGCGCGCGTTGGGCGCGTCGAGGATTACTTTCGACAGATCGCCCGGCGCGACTTTCGCCTTCTCCAGCACGTTCTTGATGACGGTGCCGAGCAACGGGCGAATGCGCCTGCGTCAGCGTGAAGCGCTCTTCCCACGAATGCGCAAAGCGCTCGCCCTGCGCGCGCCAGGTGTCGAGGAACTCGCGCGTGAGCGACGCGGTCGCCTCGATTTCGGCGATCACGTTTTCCGCGCCGAGCACGAACGCGACCGCGCCGTCGCCGGTGGTCTGCTCGGCCTTGCCTTCGGGCGCCGCCAGCCGGCAATCGCCGATCGCGACCAGCGCGCGTTTCGCTCCGCCACTGACCGCGTCGGCGCCTTGCAGCATCGCCGACATGCCCGCGCGGACCGAGCCGGTCATGTCCGAGGCGCGAATCTCCGCCGGCAGCTGCGCAGCCGCGCCGATCACCGCGGCGCTGAGTTTTTCCGCGTACGGCGGCGTCGTGGTCGCGAAGATCAGCGCCTGCACGTCGCCCGGCGGCGCGGCTTTCAGCGCGTCGCGCGCCGCCTCGACCGCCATCGAGACGCTGTCCTCGTCGAAGCTCGCGATCGCGCGCTCACCCTTGCCGGCAGGAGTGCCGAGCACGGCCGCGATCGCGGAGCGCTTGAGCCGTCGATAGGGAACGTATGAACCGTAAGAAACAATTCCAGCCATGACCGGCATTAAAGGCCGAGTCGTGCGACGCGGTCAAATGGAAAGGCAATACACTTAATTGAATGTGAAACCCTCCGCGGGTTTCACGCTTCCTTCGGCAGGGGTGACCCCTGCACCCAGTGTACGCGAAACGGCGAGGACGCCATTTTGCTCCCTGTGTCATTCAGAGTGAGCAAGAATCCCGTCTTGATCCTGATCGACGCTGCGGCCGAGTCGCCGTTACGGGAGAGGCCGGCGGGCGCAGCGCCGGTAGGTGAGGGTGCTGGGCTCAAGCACAACCCAAATTCGTTGACGCTCACGCGCGGGATCGACGCGGGCCCGGGATTTGCGCGAGCCATCGATTCAACTGGGAGAGCAGGTATTCGAGTCGGCGCATCGAATGCAATTCAGCGAGGATCTCGCGTCGCTGCTCGAGCGACCACGACGCGATTCGCGCGAATTCGCGCTCTTCCAGACGCGAGCTGAACTCGCTCGAGCGGCTTTTGCAGGTCATCGGTTGAATGCGATCGCGCGATCGCCTGCGCGGCCGGCGGCGCTGAGGCTGTCCTCGCTGCTGAAGAAGTCGAGCCACGACTGAAGATGCCGGCGAATCGCATCGAGCACCGCCTCGCGCGCCGACTCGGTCGCCGGGTCCAGTTGCGGCGTGGGAGTGACGATGCGTCCAGTCGCGATCGAGGCCAGCCGGTTCGCGATGCGCCGCAACGTTCCGGCCGCCTCGACGATCGCGTTGTGGTTGACCATGCTGGTGCGGCCTTCGAGTTGCGCATCGTCCGCGACCTCGAGAATTTCGGCGAGCGCGCGCATCGTCGCCGAGTTAGCCTGCTGGATCTCATCTTCAGTGTTCGCAGCCCGGACCGCCGGGCGCCAGCGCAAGCGTGTCGCGAATCACTTCGCGCAGTCTCGGCAACAACGAATCGCCGGCGTATTCCGGCCACAACAGTAAGAGCGACGATTCGCGACGACAAAGGTGCCGAGCAAAATTCCCCAGATTCGCCAGAGCGGCGCATAGACGTCGAGCGCGGGGCTCAAGCCGGCGAACACCAGCGCGAAGGTCGTGCCGATCTGCTTTCCTGCGTATGAAACGCGTCCGCTGCTGAGAGACGCGTAGGCGGAGATAATAGAAGACGATGAAGACGGCGAGCATATAAGCCGGAAGAGTTTCGAAGTTGGGCGTGACGATGATGATTGCCAGCAGAGAAACCGCGCCGCCGATTATCGCGCCGACGATCCGCAGAATCATCTTGCGCAGCGCGGCGCCGTAGGTCGGAAGCGCGGTTATCAGTACCGTCGTCAGGATTGTGGATAGATCGGCGCGCTGGGTGATGAGGCCGATCACGTAACCGATCACTACGCAGAGACCGACCTTCATCGAAAAGCGGACAACCGCAGGATCCGGACCGCCGGTCGCGCGCGGAGCCGCACTCTTCGACGGTGCCGCGGCGGGCGGCTGCGGAGGCTCGTCGAGCAGGCGCTCGATATGCGCGGTCAGCACAGCCAGCGAATCGGTGAAGGCCGCGAAATTCTCGATCTCCGCGGAACTCGCCTTGCCGATATACGCCGGTCTGAGCTGGATGACGCGAGCGGCGAGCGCGTCGAGCGCCGATCGCGCGCGGGTCCGCGAGGCAGGGCGGCGGCTGGTCGACGCCAACGGCGATGTGAGTCGGCATTTCGCGGGCGATCTCGTCCAGCACCGCCGCGATCGCGTCCACCGTCGCCTGAATTTCGGGCCGCACCATCGTCGCGAATCTCTCGCGGTACGTTCTGGCGCGCGGCGAACGATCAGGCGATCCACTTCGAGACCGATGCGCGCCACGCGCGTGATCGCCGCAAGCAGGATCGCATGGCGATGCTCGGACACACCCTCGGCGACGGCTCGATTCGAGAAGAGCCATGTGCGCGGGAAGATCCGAAGTCGGCGGCGGAAGCGGCGGTCGCGGCGCGTCTCGAGCGATCCAGGTAAAAATTTGAAGCCGCGAGCAGCCGCGAACGATCGCGCGCGACGCTCGCGCCCAGCGATTCCAGCAGGATCACTTCGCCGCGGTCGGGCCAAAGCCAGTTGTCGAACAGAACGATCGTGCCGAAGGCGATTACGCTGCCGCCGAATGCGCCTGCCGCAGCCCATCCGATTTCGCCGGGCGCAAATACGACGCTGTAGAAAGGTATCGAGGCAGACCACCTGGATGAGGAGAAGCGCAGCGCCGAGCTTACGAGTCGTTCCCAGGTAGGTCGAGAACGAAAATATCGCGAACAGAAACGGGAGCATCAGCCACGGCGTTTCCACCAGTATCCCCGCCATCACCACCGATGCCGACAAGCGCGAACGCTTCCGCGATCAGAAACGCAACCGCCTTGCGCGGAGACATCATCGGTCCCGCGCCCACCAGCAGCCATACGATGTAGGTGCCGAGCTGGTTGTTGACGTGACAGCTCGTGACCAGGCCTGCGCCGATCGTGGCGACCGTGGCGAGGCGAAGGGCGGTGCGGAGTTTTCGTGAGCTGGGCGCAAGCTCCCGCGAGAGCAACGCTGCAAGCTGATCGAACCATCCACGCGGACGAGCGAAGCTGGATACTCCGGTGCGACGAAGCCGGCTGATGACGGGTGCGGACATGGTCAGCTGGACGCTCGTGCTCGCGTTGATCCTGATCGCGATAACCCTGGATCGTCACGACCGCCGTGTTGCCCATCCTGAACGGGAATTTCGGGTCGCGGTCCTTCGAGCACGATCCGCACCGGGAAGCGCTGCGACAGCCGCACCCAGTTGAGCGTCGCCTCGGTCTGCGGCAGCCCCTCGACGGTCGCGCCGTTTTGCTGGATACAGCGCCCATCCCACGCCTTGCACGCGGCCGCGAAAGCGCTTGTTGGGATAGGCGAGGATAAAAACCTCGGCGGTCATCCCGGGTTGGATGTGCGACAGAAACGTCTCGCGGAAATTCGCGATCACGTACCATTTGCGATCGTCGATCAGGCTGACGACTTCGCGGCCCTTCGTTGGCGTACTGGCCCTCCGCGATATTGAGATTGGTGACCCAGCCGTTGTACGGCGCGCGCACGTAGCAATAACCGACGTTGAGTTTCGCGTCGTAAACGGCGGCCTCGGCGGCTTTGCGCAGCGCGTTGATATCGCCGTACTGGCCGAGCTGGTTTTGCGCCTTGCCGACGTCGGAGCGCGCGGCCTGCGACCGCGGCCTCGGCGGCGCTGACGCGCGAGCGCGCGTTGAAGACGTCGTTGGCGGTGACGAAATGCTTGGCCAGCAGCGGCTCGATTCGATTGAGATACTGCTTGGCGTACGCGGCGTCGGCTTCGAGCCGCACCTGATCGGACTTCGCGGTCCGAATCGCGTCCTCGAGCGCCTTGATATTCAGTTCCGTCAATTGCAGCTTGGCGATCGCCGCGTCCAGCGCCGACTGGTACGGCCGCGGATCGACGACGAACAGCAGGTCGCCCTGCTTGACGTACTGATTGTCGACGATCGGCAGTTCGGTGATCGGCCCGCTCACGTGCGGCGCGATGCCGACCGAGTTCGCGCGAACGTAAGCGTCGTCGGTGCGCGGATACATGTAGTAGAGGCGCGCGACGTAGAGGCCGACGATGATCGTCGCGACTACGATCGCGGCGCTGATGACATGGCCGGCGAATCGCAAGGTCATCGGCGTGATTCGGTCTCGATCCTGGTCGCAGTATTCATCAGATTCGATTGAAGAAGATCAGCCACACGATGCATCCCATCAGGATCGCGAGGCTCGAATACACAATCGGCAGCGGCCACAGGTAGGGCTCGACCCGCGTCACGACGAAGATCGGCCGAATCACGACGGTGATGATCGCGCCGCAGATCGCGCAGAACAGCCAGGCTCGGGAAATTCGCGCCCGCGATATTCACGACCGGATCGCATCCCGCGAGCAGCACGGCCGCGCCGATCGTTAGCGCGAGTCGGTTGCGGTGCGCGATGAAGAATCGCATGCGGGAAATATACGCGCCGGATTGTGCAAACGCACGTTGCGCGATTCAATGTTCCCGGACCGCATCTTAATGCCGTGGGGATGTTCTATGAAGTTTGATTTTGAAATGCGTCGCGCGGGGTGGAAGCTGGTGGTGGCCGCGCTCGGTCTCGCGGTATGCGCGAACGGTTGCTCCTATTTTGCCGATCAGCCCGAGGTGTATCCCGATAAATTCGCGCCGCAGGAATCCGATCGCGCGTGGATACCCAAGGTCCGGCGCGAACGAATACGTGATCCCGACGCAGGCGCGGCCGCCAGCACGCTGCCCGAGCCGCGCGCCACCGCATCCGGCAACAAGTACGACCTGCCCGCGCTTATCGACATCGCGCTGAGCAACAATCCCGACACGCGGCAGACGTGGGATCAAGCTCGCGCCGCGGCCGCTGCCTACGGAGTCTCGCGCGCGCCGTACTATCCCGTCGTCAGCGCGCAGGTCCCGGGCGGATACGAGCGCGAACTCTTCGAGCTGCCCGGGCAAAACGCCGTCCTCAAGCAATGGCAGATAACGCCCGCGCTCGAGTTCACCTACACGCTGCTCGACTTCGGCCGCCGCGACGCCGGCGCCGCCGCCGCGCGCGCGCAACTCGCCGCCGCGAACTTTTCGTTCAACCGCAAGCTGCAGGATGTCGTGTTCGCAACCCAGCGCGCGTTCTATTCAATCGGCGCGGCGAAGGCCGCGGTGCAGGCCGCGGAACAAAACCTCGAGCTGGCGAAAACCGACGACGAGGCCGTCAGCCGCCGCGTCGATCTCGGGCTCGCCACGCAGCCCGAGTTGCTGCTCTCGCGCCAACGCGTCGCGCAATCGCAGTACGATCTCGCAAGCGCGCATCTGCTGGTGCGTGAGGCGCAGGCGAACATGGCCGTCGCGCTGGGCGTCGCCGCCAACACCGCGCTCGACGTGCCGACCCTCGACAGCCTCCCGATTCCCGCCGGCCTCGGCAGCGAAGTCGATCAACTGATCGAAACCTCGCTGCGCAGCCGTCCCGATCTCGCAGCCCAGGTCGCGACGCTCGACGCGCGCCGCGCCGACGTCGCCCGGACCAAAGCGGCCTTCTATCCAACGGTCGGCGTGATGGGCAGCTACGGCGAACAGTCGTGGAACTACAGGTACGACGGCACCCATACGGTCACCGACAATCAGCCGCAATACGCCGCGCTGCTGACTGTCAACTGGGACCTCTTCACCGGGTTCAAACGCCTTAATGATGTCCGCCAAGCCGAGGCCGAGCGCGACGCCGCCGGCGCACAGCTCAAGTCGCTCGAAGTCGATGCGATCAGTTCCGTCTGGCGCGCCTACTACGAATTCCAGACCGCGCTCAGCCGCTACCAATATGCCAAAGCCCTGCTCGCCGCGTCGCAGGAGAGTTACGACGCCAACCTCGATACCTATCGGCAAGGCCTCAGCACCATCGTCGAGTTGCTGACCGCCGATCGCGATCTCGCCAACGCGCGCTACACGATAGTCCAGAGCCGTGCAGACCTGCTGACCTCGTCCGCCGCCGTCGCCTACGCCGTTGGAGCCATCGAGATGCCCCGCCCGTAACGCGTTCGTAACAAAAGGCACAATCGAAGCGGCAGTAATCCGCTGCATGCAGTCGCGCAACTGCCTTCACCGACTCTGCGCAAATAGCGGAGTTTTCGCGAGAAAAAGGCCTTCTTTTGCGAATCGCAAATGACTCCGACTGCACCGATCGAAAATAGTTGAATGAAATAAACACTTCGGTCACTGGCACCAGCCTTGCTCTACCCCTGCTGTCAAACGAACTTACGGGAGGCAACGAAAATGGCTGCTACCACGATTAATCAGAGGCTCGCAGGCTTTCAGCAGGTGAAGGAGCAGACCGAGACGCTCGCAGCGGATCGCATCGCGCAGAACAGCGTGCTCAGCGAATTGCCCGGTGTCGCGTTCGCGTTCCTGACCCTGGCGTACATCGTTCTTTCGTTCGTGAGCCTGTAAGCAAAGACGCATCGCATACCACGCACGGGAAGAAACCGGTTCAGGCGAATCAAATCGACTTCGAACCGGCTTCCCGCAGCGTTCCTCAACAACCTCTCCGTCAGATGCGCGCGTCGCGGCACAACGGCACCGGCGAATAGCTGGTGCGGCTCGCAAGCAAAAGGACAATCGACCTTGGATCGCGCGCTGTTAGAATCCGACCGCAAGGTCCGACACGCGCAAGTGAGTTAGTAAAATGGAAGTTCTATCATTGCTGGCAGGACTGGCTATCGCGGTTGTGATAATCGCGCGCCCGGCCAAACCATATTTCAAAAGACCCAGCGTCGAACGGTAACCCCGCTCGTCCACGAGATCCCCATCGCGGGGCGGAAGCGCGAAATCTATCGCGACTCCGCCCCGCGCTCGTTTTTTACCGCGCCGCATTCTAGACTTGCGCCTCGATTTGTGAGGTAACCGATGAAGCAAGTCACATTCGCTCTGATTGCATTCGCGTGCGCGCTTGCGCCGGTGAATCTGGCGCGGGCCGAGTCCGCTTGTCCACAGACTATCGTGGTCGAGCAAAGAGCGTCGGCACCCGCTCCCGATTGGACGGTTAGCTACTCCGGCTACGAAACCGCGGTCGCCGGCGTCACCATCTTCGACGGTCCTCCAGCGCAGCAGGCGTCGCTGGTGCCCGACAGCGAGAAACAAGTCGGCGACAATATCATCCAGGTCTGGCAATTGCCGAAGAGCGATCGCGGATACTGGCTGCAATGCAACTACGCGAACACCACCGCGCAGATCTCGCGCCGCATGCCGCCGAGCGTCAACCGATGCGACGTCGTACTCAATCACAACGTGCGCTTCAGCGGCGGCGGCAACGTAGTCAAAAGCGTGAACTGCAAATAGTCAGTCAGCAATTTGATCTGACTATCCAGATTACTCAGTCTAATAGCTAATTCGATATGTGGTTAGCGGCTCGCGAGAGTCAATAACCAATTTTTTTAGCGTCTCCTCAATTTCCCGCCACATCGGGAACCATCCGCGTCCACCGCCGGTTGAGTCCCAGAACCAGCACAAATTTTCGCGCTGGTTTCAATATGGAGGAGACGATGAACCGTAAAATTCTGACATTGATGGGGGCATGCGTGGTCACGCTGGCCATTGCGGCGAACGCGTTGGCGCAGGTGCAACCAATCGACACGTCCAAGTCCAAGACTTCTTTTTACGCGCAGACCAACCTGGTTACCTCGGGCAAGCCGCTGAAGGGCAAATTTCGCGACAAGAACCTGCTCAACGCATGGGGCCTGGTGCAGGGTCCGACGCCGTTTTGGGTTTCCGACAACAACGCCGGCGTATCGACGCTCTACGACGGCACCGGAAAAGCCTTTACCGTCACGGCCAGCGGCAAGAAGGTGCCCTTCGTCGTGACGATCCCACCACCGATGAACAGCACTTCGTCGGCAACGCCGTCGGGAATCGTTTTCAACGGGACCACCGCCGATTTTGGCGGCGACCTTTTCATATTTTCCACCGAGGACGGAACGATTTCCGGCTGGCAACAGACCGACGGGACCGGCGCCGTACTTCACGTGGATAATTCCGCGATACCCACTGCCGCGACCGGCGCGGTCTACAAAGGCCTCGCGGTCGCCACGCTCAACGGGCACCAGTTTCTCTACGCGACGAATTTCCGCTCGGGCAACGTCGATGTCTTCGACGCCGCCTACAACCCGGTCACAAATCTGACCGGCACCTTCACCGATCCGCACCCGCTTGCCGGCTACGCGCCTTTCGGAATCACGCTATTTGGCACCAGCAATCTGTGGGTCTCCTACGCGATGCAGGACGGCCCCAAGCACGACCCGGTTCACATGGCCGGCGCCGGTTACATCGACATCTTCACCACCGACGGCGTCTTCGTCGAGCGCTTCGCGACCGGCGGCAACCTCAACGCGCCGTGGGGGATGGTCCTGACGCCGCCGAGCTTCGGTCCGCTGGGCGGCAACTACTGGATTGGAAATTTCGGTGACGGCAATATCCACGCCTTCAACCAGATGGCCGCTGATGTCGGTCAGCCGAAGGACAAGAAAGGCAACCCGCTGCATGTCGATGGACTGTGGGCGCTGGTCTTCGGCAATGGCTCCAACAACGCGGCGACGACCTCGCTGTATTTCACCGCAGGCCCGAACATGGAGAGCGAGGGAATCTTCGGCAAGTTCGACGTCACGTCCAAAAAATCCTCGGGTCATGGCGGAGGCGGCGGGGGCATCGGAGGCGGACCTTACAGCCCTTTTCCCGGGATGATGTAGCGCGCCGCTGGCCGCGTCCGGCTGCTGGCTGATGGTTAGCGGTCGGCGCGGCCGCTCTTGTCGGGGAACGCGCCGAGCTGCACTGCCTTCGCGAACAGCTCGGAGATTGGGGCGTCGGGCGGCTCGGGCAGATCGCCCGCCGCTCGCGGCCACGCGATCGGAGTCACCGGGCTGTCGATCGGTGCGCCGATCTCGATGTGATAGCGCTCGACCGAGTCGTGCGGGAAATGATTCTTGCGAGTCGATCCGTCGCGAAAGAAAATCATCGTGTGCACGCGACGCGTCCGCGATCCGCTGTTCGCCTTCGCCATATGCACCGTCAGCCCATGATGGAACGCGACTCCGCCACGCGGCACCTCGACATACACCGGCGGCGTGTCCTTTATCTGCGGCATCTTCAGAATTTCGATCGCGTCCTCAGGCTTGAAGATGTTCACGAACGCTTGCAGCCCGACCGCGTGCGATCCCGGAATATAACCCATGCATCCGGTCGCGTGGGTCGAGCCGTCGAACGGAATCCACGCCGTGATCGTGTCCGTCTCGACCATTGGCCAGTAAGGCTGATCCTGATGCGGGTCGGTCAGCCGCCCGCCCGCCTCTTTGTATAGCGCCTGGTCATGCCACAGCCGGATCGTCTCGACCCCGAGCAGCCGCGCCGCCGTCTCGCATACAATCGGATGAAACGTCAGCGGCCGAACCTGTGGCGCGTCCTCCCACAGGTTGATGCATTGGATGAACGACTGTTCGTAGGGAGTCTTCTCGCCGAGTTTGCGATTGTCGAAGCGCTTGCGCCGCGCCACCGCTTCATCGACCGCCGCGCCGTAGTCGTCGAGCTCATCGGCGCGGAGCAAGTCGGGCACCATGACGAACCCATCGCGCCGGAACTGAGCAGCATACGGCGCAATTTTGTCGGCAAGAGTGGTCACTCGAAAGTCCTCGGCATAGCCTCTTCTTACAGCACGCGGTGTACGCCCGCAATTCTCTCCCCTCACCATTTCGCGAGTTGTTACTAGCAGGCCCCTTGATATAATCACCCGCGAAGATGGGGGCAGAAGCATCGAGCCATGGAAGCTGAAACCAGGTACGCCCGGAGTGGCGACGTTCACATCGCCTATCGCGTTTTCGGCGATGGTCCGCGCGACATCATAATGGTGCCGGGCACAGTATCCCACGTCGAGCTCTTCTGGGAGATGCCCGTCTACGAGTACATGCTGAGACGGCTCGCCTCTTTCGCGCGTGTAATCGTCTTCGACAAGCGCGGCCAGGGACTCTCGGATCGGGACGCCAGCCAGACACTGGAAGAGCGCGTCAGCGACCTGCAGGCGGTGATGGATGCGGCCGGGTCGAAGCGCGCGACGGTCTACGGCTGGTCCGAAGGCGGCCAGATGTGTCTGAAATTCGCCGCCACGTATCCCGAGCGCGTCTCGAGCCTCGTCCTGTACGGTACCTATGCGTCGCTCAAGTCGCCGCCATGGTCCGTGACTCGCGAGAACTACGCGAATTTCCTTAAGACGATCGAAGCCCATTGGGGTGAAGGCGTCCTGGTCGGTATCAATGCGCCGAGCCGCGCCGAAGATAGAGCGTATCTCCAGCAGATCGGCCGGCTCGAGCGAGCCGTCGCGAGTCCGAGCGCGATCCTCGCCTTGATGCGGGCGAATTACGAGATAGATGTCGGCGATCTTCTGCCGTCGATACGGGTGCCGACCATGATCTTGCATCGCGTGGGCGATGTGACGGTACCGGTCGAAAACGGACGGTACCTGGCTAGCAGTATTCCGGGGGCCAAATACGTCGAGCTGCCTGGCGACGACCATGCGCTCCAAGCGTTGGATAGAGATCTGTTGGACTTCCTTCTCGACCAGACCGAGGAATTCATAACCGGCCGGTCTCATCGGCCGCGGCCCGACGAATCGCTTGCCGACGCAGTCTCCGGCGATATGGTCGGCGCTGAATCAGCAAGCCCCGACGACGCTATCGGGGAACTTGAAAGATGCCGCGAGATTCTCGCTACCGGCGAGGAAGGGCTGGCGGGCCTGGTCGCGCGGGCTGAAGCTGTTGTAGCTGCGTCACGAGGAGCGTGGAGCGATTCTGAGGCCCAATTCATCAAGGCGGCCGAAACCTTTCGACGCCATGGTATGGTGTGGCAGGAGGCACGGACGTTTCAAAGTTGGGGCCACGCGTTGCTGGCCGGAGCCGATCGCCGAGCAGCGATCGAAAAGCTCGACAAGGCAATCGAGATCTATCGCGGACACGGTGCGAACAAGAGTTGGATCGACAGCGTCGAGGGCGACCTCGCTCGTGCCAACGGCAGCAATGGTTCATCGAGAGCACATAACAAGGCCCTGCAAGTTACCGGGTCGCCCCTGGCGATGTTCCGGCGTGAGGGCGAATATTGGACGCTGTCATGGCGTGGCAAGGTGGTCCGCCTCAAGGACACCAAGGGCCTTCACTACATCGCGTATCTGCTGGCGAACCCTGGCCGTCAGGTCCTGGCCTATGAACTTGCGGCCGCTGGAACTGCAAACGGTAAACGACGCGCATCGATCGATGCGGTCGGCACCGCCGCAAACCTGGGCGACGCCGGCGCATTGCTGGACGCGAAGGCCTGCGGGCAATACCGCCGGCGCATCGGCGAGCTGCGTGAGGAATTGAAGGAAGCTGCCCAGCACAACGACGCGATGCGGGCACTGCGCCTGCGTTCCGAGCTGGAATCTCTTCGCGACCAGATTGGCGCCGCGGTCGGGCTGGGCGGACGAGTCCGGAAGGCCGCTTCGCACAGCGAACGGGCGCGGCTAATGGTGACGAAGGCGATCAAGGCAGCGATCACGAAGATCCGCGCCGGCGACGACTCGATGGGCCGCTATCTCGCTACTTCGATCAAGACCGGCCAATGTTGCTCCTACGATCCCGATCCCATGCATCCTATCTCCTGGCAGTTGTAAGACTCCCGCGCGAGCAGCCATTTCGCGTCCCTCGATTTGTGCCCGATGTCGGCACGTCGTGCCCTGATTCATCACGCATCAGGGTCAGGGCGGTGATTCGCCGCAACTGGAGGAAGCAATAATGAAAAAGGTAGCGACACTTACTCTGCTGGCGGGGGCCGTGATTTTCGCTGGCATCACGCACGCCAGAGCACAGGGAGACGGAAACGGAAACTCGCCGGGCCTCGCCCAGGTCGTGGCACTGGACGAATGCGATCCAACCACGTTCAACGCGGCGGTGGGTCCCGATTTTTGCAAGAACGTCACGCTCGGAGCCTTTACCACGTTGTCCGATCTATTTGCAGGGGCGGAGGCTGGAACCCCCGACCCGGGCTGGGACTTCGAACCCGACCAACTGACGGTAAAGCAGGGGACGATCGTCTCGGTGGTCGACCAGGGCGGTGAGCCGCACACTTTCACCGAGGTGAGTGCGTTCGGTAACGGATTCCTGCCGCCGCTCAACCCCGGCAGCGCGACCAGCGTTATTCCGGAGTGTAGCGGCGGCTTCAAGAATATCGCGGTGGCCCGGACGCGCATTCTCCAAGGCAGCCATCTCGATATCACCGGCCTGTCGAAGGGCAAGCACCTGTTCCAATGCTGCATCCATCCCTGGATGCGGATGGAAGTTGACGTGAAGTAGACGGCGAGAATCAACCGCGGGCAGCACCAGTGCCCGCGGTATGATTGTCGCTCTTTGCCGTTATTTTCAGAACTCTGCCTTGAACATCACCCGGTCCGCGCCGGCGTACGAGACTCGCGACGGCTTCACGCGCATCATGCGCAGCGTCGGGTACTTGAAGAACGGCGCCTCGAACGGGCTCTTCTTCAGAAATATTTCCTTCGACGCTTGCCAGGCGGCGCTGTCGCGCTCGATCTCGCTGGCGACGCCCTGGATCAGCGCCCGTGAGATCTCAAACGTCTCGACCTTGCCCTTTTCGCGCGCGTCCACGAACACCGTGACGTACGGATGCTTGAGCAGGTTCTGAAACTTCTCGGTCGCGTCGTTCATGATGAACAACAGATCGAGCTCGGGCGTCTCCGCGAACGCCTGCATCGTCGCCGTCGGCCATTTCTCGCCTTGCGTGACGAGGATTACGACCTGCACCTCGGCCAACAGCGCGGCGAGTCTCTCGTTATGTGCGGCTTCCACGTGTGACTCCTTTGCAGCATCGTTACCACGATTTACTCGACGGTTGCATCTTCCGGCTCGCCGCTGATATTCCCCGTGCCACTTCATAGATGTTCACAGGACGAAAAATAGTCACAACTGCGATCGCAACTGCGATGTTGACCTTGGTTGCGTCGCAGTTGTTCGCGGCTGGAACTGATTCCGAAGCTGCGAGTCCGGCTGTGACGCTTGAAACGATGGCGCAGCAGAAATTCGGCGCTTCGCTGAGCGCGGCGGAACGCAAACTCCTGCATGCCGCGCCGAGGCGCGACGTGCCATGGTTCGGGCCTAGCGACGATCCCGACAATGCGAGCAACGACACCTCGCACGCCGAGAATTGGGACGCTAACCGCACCGTGCGCGCCGAAATGGTCGCATGGCTGTCAGGCGACTCCAATGTGTCGCGCTTCGTGCATCCCAGCGGACTCGCACTGGCGGGCGCGCGAATTTCCGGAAGCCTGGATCTCTCCTACGCCACCGTCGATAAGCCGCTGACGCTGATCCGCTGTTACGTCCCCGACGGAATCAACCTCCTCTCGGCCCATCTGCAGGATATAACCGTGCGTCGCTCGCGCACCGGTCCGGTGTTCGGCAACCTCGCGAACATCCACGGCGACGCGTCGTTCATGTCGGGTGACTTCGGACCGGTCAGCTTCCTGCGCGCGCGAATCGACGGGACCCTCGAATTGACCGGCGCGCGAATCCTCGGCGCGGGCGAGGATTCGGTCAACCTGGTCGAGGCCAATGTCGCTGGCGACGTGCTGTTTCATGACGGCTTCACCACCGACGGCATCGTGTACGCGCGGCTCGCGAAGATCGGGCACGATCTCAGCTTTCACGGCGTCGAGTTCAGCGGCGACGGACAGCTCGACGCCGAGCGCGCCATCATCGACGGCACGTTTTACTGGGTTGAGGTGAAGCATACGCCGAAGACAGTGCTCGACCTCGAGGACGCGCACGCCGGCGCAATCTGGGACGATGAGGCGAGCTGGCCCGCGCCCGGCAATCTGATCGTCAACGGCTTCGTTTACGGCGACATCGCGGGCGGTCCCAGCGACGGAACCTCGCGTCTCCGATGGCTCGGCTTGCAGCCGCCGGAATACCATCCGCAACCTTATCGCCAACTCGCAAAAGTCTTGAGCGAGATGGGCCGCGACGACGGCAGTATCGAGGTGCGCATCGCCAAGGAAGTCGCGCAGCGCCGCCTCGGCCATGAGAGCCTCGCGCAGCGCGCCTGGAGTCTGGTGATGCAGTACACTATCGGCTTCGGCTATATCCCGCTGCGCGCTCTGTGGTGGATCGCGGGCTTCGTCGGCCTCGGCACGATTCTGTTCGGCTGGGGCTACCGGATGCGCATCATCACGCCGACCGAGGAAGCCGCCTATCGCGAGTTCGTCGCGAGCGGAGAAGCGCCGCCGCATTATCCGGTCTTCAATCCGATCGTCTATTCGCTGGAAAATTTCCTGCCGGTGGTCGAGTTGCATCAGGACAAATACTGGCGCCCGAACCCGCGCCACAGTGTCAGCGGCCGCGCGACTCGCACTGGCGAGCCGCGCGACCCAGGCTCAATCCCGAGCCGCCTGCTGCGATGGTATCTGTGGATACACATCCTCGCCGGCTGGACCATCACCCCGCTCCTATTCGCCGGCCTGTCAGGACTAGTCCGCCCCGACTAGCATCAAGATACCGGATGCTCGCTAACCGGAGTCGCGATCCTTTCGGCTGATCTTTTTTGCTTCCGTAGCGCTCGCGCGCTCCGTCACCATCGCGGCCATTGCGGCGAAACGCTCCTGCCCAACCGCGATGAACAGTCCCTCGGCCTCTGCCGTCAGCACGCCGTTCGCTGACAGCGTTCCGTGCGTGAAGATTTTGCGGCCCTCGACGCGATCGACATACGCCTCGAAGACCAGCTCGGTCAGCAACGGCGTCGGGCGCCGGTAGCGAATCGTCAGCGTCCCCGTCATGCCGGGATTGCCGGTCAGCGACTGCGCCATCCCGAGAACTTCGTCGAACGCGGCTGCGAGAAACCCGCCGTGAACGTGCCCCGGCGGACCTTCATACGCGACGCCGAACGTCCCGCGCCCTTCGACCTTGTCGCCAAGCACGGCCAGCCGAATCGGCGGCGCGAGCGGATTGGAGATTCCAATCAACGGGCTGTGATCGAAAAACGCGTGCGGATCGCCGGCGTTGGCGCTCTCGGCAAATCCTTCATAGCTGCGCGAAATCGGATACTTCGACAGGCGTTTCGCGTACCGCTCGAGCGCATCGGCCGCCGCGGACAAATCTTCCTCGGGCGCCGCGACCTGCACCAAATGGTCGATCACCCGCCGCATCGCGTTGGCCAGCCGATGCGCCTGGGCGCGCCGCCCAGTCGCAGGCGCCTGACTGATAGCCCACGCCGCTTCAAAATTTACAGTCTGATCGTTCATTTTTTCTTTCTTGTTCCCCTTCCCGCTCGGGAAGGGGCCAGGGGTTAGGTTGCCAATCATCCCGGCGCTGCGAAGTTTTTTCGATGGTAGCTGTCGCGTCGCGGTCAATCTACGGCGCAATCGCTGGGATGAAGCGGCACTGAATATGCTTCGTATATAATAGAATGGAACTGAGCCGCTCGATGCGAACTCGTATCCTTATATTGTGTACCCTTCTATGCGGGATGGTTTGGATTGCCACTCGAACTGCTCGCGCGCAAAGCACCATGGAGGTTCCGGGACCTTCGAATCAGAATCAGCCGTACGTTCCGCCTGCGCCTCCGATCATCAGGCTCGCGCCGTCGAACGGTGACGGCGGCAACACGATTCAATTGCTGCCGAATTGGAACGCGCCCGCACAACCTCAGCCCGCGGCGCCGCCACCGCCAATCAACGTCGCGCCGATGACTGCGCAAGCTGGCCCCTCGCTGCCATCGGTGTTCCGCGGATGCTGGCAGGGAGAGGTCAGCCAACTCGACTGGATTCGGAGCGAGCCGGGTGCGCACAAAATCGGGTTCTGGACGCCGAAGACTTATCGGCTCTGCTACCGGCGCGTCGGCAATCAACCGTTCAAGCTGACCTTCACCGAAACCGGCATCGAGCCCAACGAAAGGATTATCAATCCGCACGGCCAGGTCGTGCCGATTGCGACTGACGGCCGCGCGTACGCCTCGATGAACTCGCGGCTGTTTTTCGACGAGTACAAAATCCGCGGCGACGGCTCACCGACTTTTGCGGTTGACGAAACCACCCATCTCGACTGCCGCATCGCCGGCGACGACATGCTCGTCAGCGCCGACGTTTACGGCACGCGCGACGGCGACCCCTGGTTCCGCGCCCACTGGCGCGCCAACTTCCACAAGTTCGAGAACTAGTTTTTTTAGAATCTACGCGGAATTTTCTTCGGTCCGGGAATCTAGCGGCAACTTCCGCTTGCCTCTCACTGCCGCCTAACCTAATGATCTCGCATGCCCAAGGACCTCGATCCCCAGATGAAGATCATGCTCGACCTGTTCAACGCGGCGGGCCCGATGTTTCTGCGCGCGGAAACTGCCGAACAGGCGCGGGCCAAGATGCGCGCGCTGCTCGAAGCGAATCCGATCCCGCCGCCGGAGATCTACCGCGTCGAGGATCGGCATATCCCCGGCGCCAGCGGTGACATCGCAGCGCGCGTTTACACGCCCGAGGGGAATCCGCCGATGGGCGTGCTGGTTTATTTCCACGGCGGCGGATGGGTGCTCGGCGATCTCGAGAGTCACGACCGCGTATGCCGCGCGCTCGCCAACCAGGCGGGATGCGTCGTCGTCGCAGTCGATTATCGGCTCGCGCCGGAGCACGTTTTTCCGGCCGGCGCCGAGGATTGTTACGCGGCGACGAAGTGGGTTTCCGAAAATGCAGCCTCGATCGGCGCAGACGGTGCGCGCCTCGCAGTCGGCGGTGACAGCGCCGGTGGAAACCTCGCGGCGGTAGTCTCGATGATGGCGCGCGATCGCGGCGGCCCCGCGATAAACTTTCAGCTTCTCCTGTATCCTGTCACCGATTGCGCGCTCGACACTCCTTCGCAGAAGGAATTCGCGGCAGATGGCTACGTGCTGTCGCGCGCCGACATGGAATGGTTCTGGAAAAATTATTGCGATACGACCGCCGAGAAAAATAATCCGTACGCATGCCCCTTCCGCGCGAAAGATCTGAAGAACCTGCCGCCCGCGCTCGTGCTCACTGCCAGTCACGATCCGCTGCGCGACGAAGGCGAGCGTTTCGCCGAGCGCCTGATCGCCGCCGGCGTCAAGACCACCTGCACCCGCTACGAAGGCGTCACCCACGGCTTCGTCAGCTTCGCCGACACCCTCGACAAAGGCAAAGAAGGCCAGCGCCAGGCCGCCGACGCATTGCGAGTCGCCGTTCGCGCGCTGAGCGAAGCGAAGAGTCCCGGCTCCTTGTTGCCTCAGGATCTCGCGGCAACCTGAAGAAACGATGTTCTAAAATGGAATTTGTCAGATTTGGGGCATTTGTTGACATTATTTCTTTCTCCTCCGTCTCTTCCACCATTTCGAAGCATGCGAGCGGGACGCTTTGATGATCGGTGGGAGCGAGGAGCGCCTGTTGTGATGAGTCTGATTGGGTTGGAATCGGGATTGAAGGTGAGTGAAGTGGGAAGTGGCGGCTGGGGGAAGTCATGTCTGCATTATGGCAGAGCGAGATGACAACGGTTGGCAGGGGTGACCTCCTTCGGCTTCGCTCAGGACAGGCTCTGCACCCAGTGATTTTTGGGTAGTGCTCTAGAATCGCGCTCCTTCGTCGCGCTGCGATCTCGCTCAAGGTCGTGGTGCTGTCAAATTTGGAGAGGAATCGAGAGACTTGAATGGGGGCGGACGGCGAATTCTTCCCCTCGCCCTGTCAGGGAGAGGATCGAAGGTGAGGGTCCGAATTCAGCGCGTGGCGATATATGACGCGTTGCGCGAGTGATTCTGAACGCGAGTTAAGATTCTGTCTTCTGCTCTCCGAACTAGGAAATTAACTCCAAGACGACAATCGTTGATTACGTCGAGAGGTCCGCGCATCATTGCCCAGAACAGCGAGGCGACTCGTCTTCGCGCGCGCGGGAGAGTCTCCTCTTCCTCGTTTCCAAGAGAGTTCTCAATGCTCAAGTGCCGCTAGCATTTCCCGGCAGTTCGCGAAGTAGTAGAAACCGTCAACATCGGCCAGCGGCGCTCGGTAGACATGTTTTCCACACGAATCTCTTTGAAACCCATGTGCGAAATTCAGCGAGCGAAAGAGATTTTCGTCCATATATAGCTCGGCTCGACCATGCTCTTTTTTCTTGTTGGCAGCGCGCGCGGCCTCTTCGATGGATCTCAGTTGAGCGAAAGGCAAGCCCAGACTGTTGAGACAGATGTGATTTTTGGTGGCTGACACATGCAACAACGGGTCGTCATAATATTCGTTGCTGCCTTGCGTAAGTACCGCGTAAACGTCGAGTCCAAGAACCTCTCTGTAAATCGATTGAATTTCTGAAATCAGTCGAATGAATGTCTCAGGCGCATAGGTGTATTTGATGTGGCTGTCATGCATCCCCGCCGACCAATTGCTCTTCAATAGCAAACTATCTGCGAAGGAAATGAATGAAACCGCAGGATACTCCTTTGCGACCCCGTCGATTCTGTCTCGCAGTAGAACGAGTTTTTCTCGCGTCAACGAATTACGCCTGAGCGCATCTTTGACACCGTCTGCGTCAACGAGTGCAAAAATCGAGTGCGCTCGCAGGTAGAGATTCTTAAACCACCCACTTCTGACGAATACGCGCAGCATGTCGTCGTAGCGGGCGCAGCTCACACACGCGACGAACATCTCTCGTGGCAAAGAGACGACGACTTCGTGAAATCTGGTATTGGTGTTCGGATACCACGATAGCTCGATAGCCGATTCGGTCGAGGACCGCTTCGCTGCATAGCTGACGTATCCGATGCTCTTGAAACCCCCGCCCTCTAACCGACTCACCAAGTACTGTTCGTACTCGTTCATCCATATCTCATCCATGAGAAACAAGTCTTCGTCGGCGGGAATCTCGTCGAAGGCATATTTCTCGAAACCTGGATGAACAAATGTTGGCGGCATTTGCTCAGAGAGGATAACGCAACACCTTTTGACGAGCTAACGTCGATTCAAGGCCGCACACCGGGGCATTTCGTCGCGTTCCTCCTGCCGTGACATTCAATCTGTTACCGATCCTGCCGGTCTGTACCACCTTCATCCTCTCCCTGACGGAGCGAGGGGAAGATCAGAACCGGGATTCTTCGGCTTCGGGTGCGCTCGGGGCTTCGGTGGCGGTTGTCTTCGAAGCGTTCTGGAATGACACGAGTCAAGGGCGGGCACGGCGGCCCGCCCCACTGGGGATTCTGAATTACTGAAAATTTGGTCCCTCACCCGCCGCGCTCGGAAGCACGTCGACCTCTCCCGATTGGGAGAGGGGAAGAGCCGGGATTCTTCCCCTTCGGCTGCGCTCAGGGCTTCGGCTGGTGGAAGGGAGCTATCCAGGTGCGCTCTGAATGACACAAAGATATTGGGTGCAGGGTTTGCTCCTGCCGAAGAACTTAACCCCTAACCCCTTCCCCATAGTGGGAAGGGGGACCGGATTGGAGGCGACTACTCCGGCCCCGTCCTATCCCCCTCGCCCCCTTTCCCGCGGTAAAGGGGGAACAGACAGCTTCCTCTGAATGACACAAGAAAAAGAACCTCAGAGCGAAAGGGCGGCCTTCGCCATTTTGCGATTTTTCTTCTTACTAAGGTGCAGGGGTTACCCCTGCCGCGGAAGTGTGAAACCCATCGCGGGTTTCACATTCAATGATGTGATTTTGTTTGCCTGCTGACGGGGTGGGGCGGGGTTCGCTATATTTCGGCGCGATGGCTAGGCGGACAATCCAGATCGGGAGCCTTAAGGGGGACGGGCGCGATTCATGGGGCGCCGACTGGGGTTTTTGAGGACCTCTATCACTTTCTCGTGACCTCTTCGTGGCCCGCGCTTATCGGGTTGATTGCGGGCGCGTTTACATTCGCCAATCTGCTGTTTGCTGCCGGCTACTATTTCGATCAGGGGATCGAGAATGCGCGGACCGGATCGTTTGCCGACATGTTTTTTTTCAGCGTGCAGACGATGGCGACGATCGGTTACGGCAAGATGGTGCCGGTCACGCTGTTCTCGAATATCCTGGTTTCGATCGAGGCGCTCACCGGACTGCTCGCGCTCGCGCTGATGACCGGGCCTGGTTTTCGCGAAGTTCTCGCGCCCTACTGCGCGCGTCAGATTCACCCGCTTCGTGGTTATCGGTCCGCGCGACGGCGTCCACAGCCTGATGATCCGCGCGGCCAACTTGCGCGCGAACCGGATCGTCGAGGCTGATATTCACGTCGTGCTCGCGCGACAGGAAGTCACTGCCGAGGGCGACTCGATTCGGCGCCTCTACGACCTGCCGATGACGCGCAGCCGCAGCGCGATGTTCGCGTTGTCGTGGACCGCGGTCCATCAGATCGTCGAGGGCAGCCCGCTGTTCGGCCAGACGCGCGAATCGATGGCCAATTGCGCAGCCGAGATCATCGTGTCTATCATTGGACTCGACGAGACGTTCTCTCAGACTGTCCACGCCCGACATACCTTCGAACTTGACGAGATCGTCTGGGGCGCACGCTTTGCGGACGTGCTGGTGCTCCATCCCGACGGCAGCCGAAGCGTCGACTACACGCGGTTCGACGAGGTCGAGATGCTTACGCCCGCCAAGTGACGTGTTTCGGTGCCTGTTCACATAGATTTGGAAATCTGCGCATTATGACTAATTCCATGCGGCGGGAAATTCTCGCGCATGGGTGGGGAGATAGAATGACGTCAGGTACGGCGGGCAAATCCCGCAGATTTCTTATTGCGATCGCGCGATGGTTTGACACTTCGGCCGGCGGGCCGCCCGATCCCGACGCGCCGCAGAAGACCGACTGGTTCCGATGTATCCCGTTCGTCGTGGTTCACCTGATGTGCCTCGGCGTCATCTGGGTCGGATGGAGTCCCATCGCAGTCGCGGTCGCGGTCGCGCTGTATTTCATCCGGATGTTCGCGATCACCGGATTCTATCATCGCTATTTTTCTCATCGATCGTTCAAGACTTCGCGCGCCGGCCAGTTCATCTTCGCGGCTGATCGGCGCGACTGCGGTGCAACGCGGAGCGTTGTGGTGGGCGTCGCATCATCGGCTGCATCATCAGCGATCCGACGAGCCGACCGATGTACATTCGCCGGCTCAGCAGGGATTCATCTGGAGCCACATCGGATGGATCACGTCGGAGGCTAATTTTCGATCGGAGCTGCGCGTGGTGCGCGATCTCGCGAAGTTTCCCGAGCTGATGTTTCTCGATCGCTTCGACATCCTGGTCCCGACGATTCTCGGCTTCGCGCTGTTCGGCCTGGGCGCGTTCCTGCAGCGTCATGCGCCGAGCTCTGCATACGACCGGCGCGCAGATGCTGGTCTGGGGATTTTTTATTTCGACGGTCGTGCTCGCGCACGGCACGTTTACGATCAACTCGCTCGCGCACGTTTTCGGACGACGTCGTTACGAGACCAACGACGACAGCCGCAACAGTTTCGCGCTCGCGATGGTCACGCTCGGCGAAGGATGGCACAACAATCACCATCACTTCCCGGCGGCGGCGCGCAACGGATTTTTCTGGTGGGAAATCGACATCACGTACTACACGCTCAAGCTGCTCGAAGCTTGCGGCATAATCTGGGACCTGCGGCAGGTGCCGCCGGAGCTGCTTGAAGAAGATAGGATCGCGGCGAAGCCTCGCGCGATTTCTGCTGCGCCGGCGATTGCGTATGCGAGGGAGAGCATCGAAGCGGGGCGGAGGATAATTCCGTCGCTGCCGGAGCTCGCGCCGCATAGCGCAACAGTCACGGAACCGGAACCCGCGCCATAGCAGCAGAGGCGGAATCTTGAATCGCGCGGAACCTCTCCCCTAACCCCTCTCCCTTCAGGAGAGGGGAATGAAGTTCGAGCGTCACACACGGCGGCTGATCCGTGGTTGGGGGTGCGTCGACTGGCGTCGAGAAAGATCCGGGGTCCCTCGGCTTCGCTCGGGATGACACAGGAAGAAGGCGCGAGCAGGAAAAAGAACCTTCGAGCAAAAGGGCGTCCTCGCCATTTTGCGATTTCTTCTCACTGAGTGCAGGGGTCACCCCTGCCGCGGAAGCGTGAAACCCGCGGAGGGTTTCACATTCAATGACGTTTCCGTCGTTCCGCTTGCGCCACGACGCGGGCGCGTGTATTCGATGCGTCGAGATGGCCAAGTCGGATTCCATAGTCGCGTCGGGGGTCGATGCGGCGCGGGCGCGGCGACCCGCGATTCTGGATCGGTTTCGCGCGCGCTGCGGTGCTCAGCCGTCTGGCGGGAATTAAAAATGGGCGCGTCGTGATCGAAGATGGCGACGAGCGGATCGCATGCGGCCAGGATTTGTCCGATGCCGATTTGCGCGCGACTATCCGCGTTCACGATCATCGGTTCTATTCGGACCTCGCGCTCGCGGGCAGTATGGGCGCCGCCGAGGCTTACATGGCGGGCTCGTGGACGACTGACGATTTGACTGCGCTCGTGCAAATCATGATTCGCAATCGCGACGTGACCGAGGGCATCGACGGCGGCCTCGCGCGGCTCGCCAATCCCGTCCGCCGCTTCATTCACTATCTCAATCGCAACACCCGGACCGGCAGCGAGCGCAATATCGCGGCGCATTACGATCTCGGCAACGATTTCTTCGAGCTGATTCTCGATCGCACCCTGATGTACTCGTGCGCGATCTTCGAGCGCCCCGACGCCACGCTCGAAGAAGCCGCGAACGCAAAAGTCGATCGCATTTGCCGCAAGCTGGATCTTCGCGCGCACGATCATCTTGTCGAGATCGGCACCGGATGGGGCGGGTTTGCGATTCATGCGGCCAAAAATTACGGATGCCGCGTCACTACCACCACGATTTCGCGCGAGCAGCACGATTACGCCGTCAAGCGAATCGCCGCCGAGGGGCTCTCGGAGCGCATCACGGTGCTGTTCAAGGATTACCGCGACCTGACCGGGCAGTTCGACAAGGCCGTGTCGATCGAAATGATCGAAGCGGTCGGGCATCAGTTTCTGGATTCATATTTTCGCAAATGCGGCGAGCTGCTGAAGCCCGACGGCATGATGCTGCTGCAGGCGATTACGATTACCGACCGCGAGTACGAGGCCGCGACCCGGCGCGTCGATTTCATCAAGAAGTACATCTTCCCCGGCAGCTTCCTGCCGTCGGTCACGGCGCTGTGCGATTCGCTCACGCGCTCGAGCGATCTGAGGTTGTTCCATCTCGAGGACATCACGCCGAACTACGCCGAGACCCTCAAGCACTGGCGTCTCCGGATGTTCAAGAATATCGATCGCGTGCGCGCGCTCGGCTATCCCGAGGAATTCATCCGGATGTGGGAGTTCTACCTGCGCTACAGCGAGGCCGGCTTCCGCGAGCGCTACATCGGCGACGTGCAAATGCTCCTGACCAAGCCCGACTGTCGCCGCGCCCCGATTCTCCCGCGCCTGTAACACCCCTCTGCGGCTCTCTTTTCTGCCTGCGAAACCATCGCGTGGGATAGGTACGTCTAACAAGTGATAGTTACTGGAAACTCGATGAATGACCGGAAGATAATTGAGCTTCGCCGCATGAAACTCTCGAAGAATAGCGCGTGGATGCTCGCGATTGCCGTCGTGGCGATCCTCGCAAGCTGGTATTTCATGACCAGCAGCACCACCGCGCCGAAAATCGTCACCGCCAAGGTCACCGAGGGGCCGATCGTGCGATCGGTCACGGCGACTGGAACGGTGAATCCGGTCATCACGGTGCAGGTCGGCACTTATGTCTCGGGACCGATCACGGCGATTTATGCCGACTACAACGCGCCGGTGAAAAAGGGCCAGTCGATTGCGAAAATCGATCCGCGGCCTTACCAGGTCACCGTCGATATCGCGCATGCGACGCTGGCGAACTCGAAGGCGCAACTCGGCAAGGACACCGCCGACCTCAACTATAAGAAGGTCACCTACGAGCGCAACCTGGCGCTCTACAAGGCCGACGCCGTGTCGAAGGACACCGTCGATTCAGCGTACAGCGCGTGGCAGATGGACGTCGCGCAGGTCAAGCTCGACCAGGCCAATATCCAGCAGCAGACTGCAAACGTCGCGGCCGCCGAAGTCAATCTCAACTACACCAATATCGTGTCGCCGGTGGATGGCACCGTCGTCTCGCGCAACGTTGACGTCGGCCAGACCGTGGCCGCGAGCTTTCAGACGCCGACGCTGTTTCTGATCGCGCAGGACCTGACCAAGATGCAGGTCGATTCGAACGTCAGCGAGTCGGATATCGGCTACGTCAAGGCCGGACAGAAGGCGACCTTCCGCGTCGATGCGTTCCCCGACCGCGATTTCGAAGGCACCGTCGCGCAGGTTCGGCAGGCGCCGATCACGGTGCAGAACGTGGTGACCTACGACGTTGTCGTGAGCGTCGAAAATCCCGAGTTGCTGCTGAAGCCCGGCATGACTGCGAACGTGAACGTCGTCACGGCGATGCGCGACAAGGCGATACGCGTGCCGATCGATGCGCTGCGCTTTGCGCCGCCGGGGCAACCGCCGGCCGATTCCGCCGCGATCGACGGAGCAGCCGGCCGCCAGACCCGAGTCTGGATTCTCAAGGGCCGCCAGGTCACGCCGGTCGCGATCACCACCGGGCTTAGCGACGGCACCTGGGTCGAAGTCGCCGACGGCGACCTGCAAGCGGGCGACCGCGTCGTTACCGACGAAGTTCGCAGCGCAACCGCGCCGCATGGATCGGGATCCGGTTCGCACAGCGGCATGGGCGGCGGCGGGATGCCCACGATGCATCTGCCGCACTAGTCCGATGAACACCGTCATTGAGTTGGTCGGTTTGACCAAGACCTACGTGCTCGGCGAGGTCGAGGTTCACGCGCTGCGCGGCGTCAATCTGACGATCGAGCGCGGCGAATTCGTCGCGGTGATGGGCGCGTCGGGCTCGGGCAAATCCACCCTGATGAACATGCTGGGATGCCTCGACCTGCCGACCAGCGGAAGTTATTTCCTCGAGGGCGAGGACGTCGCCAAGTTGAACGAATCCGAATTGGCGACGATCCGCAGCCGTCGAATCGGATTCGTCTTTCAGAATTTCAACTTGCTGTCGCGAACCTCGGCGCTCGAGAACGTCGAGCTGCCGCTGTTTTATTCAGCGTGGACCGCAGACGGTGAGACTCGCGCGACCGACCTGATGAAACTGGTCGGGCTCGCGGGCCGCGAGAACAGCCATCCGAATCAACTCTCCGGCGGACAGCAGCAACGCGTCGCAATCGCGCGCGCGCTGGTGAATCGCCCGTCGATTCTGCTCGCCGACGAGCCAACCGGAAATCTCGACTCCACCAACTCGGCCGAGATTATGGGCGTGCTCACCAACCTCAATCGCCAGCAGGGGATCACGGTGATCGTGGTGACGCACGATCCCGAGGTGGCGGCGCTATGCGGACCGCGTCGTCACCTTTCGCGACGGCGTGATCATTTCGGACACGCGCAAAGATCGCGGCGTGCGCATGGCGGAGCTGCGATCAAAGCGATCGCCGGCGATGCGCGAGTCCAAACAACTCGCGGCTTCACTGGTTGACGAGGCGTGGACCTTTGCGAGCATGGCGGTGGTCGCCGCGGGCCGCGCGATCAAGCGCAACAAGCTGCGCGCGGCGCTCACGATGCTCGGTATTTTCATCGGCGTCGCGGCAGTGATCACGATGGTCGCGGTCGGCGACGGCGCGCGCTCGTCGGTCGAGGCGCAAATCAACAGCCTCGGCACCAACCTGCTGATCGTGGTGCCGGGCGCGACGACCGCCAACGGCGTCCGCGCCGGTCTCGGCAGCAACTCGACCCTGACCGTCGGCGACGCGCAGGCGATTGCGCACGGCGGCGGCCCGGTCGCGCTGGTGACGTACATGGATCGGCAGGTGTCGCAGGTAGTCTCGGGCAATCGCAACTGGAGCACCAACATCCAGGGCACCACCTCGAATTATTTTGCGATCCGCGATTGGCCGCCGTCGATCGGACGCATCTTCACCGACTCCGAAGAAAAAGCCGGCGCCGCGGTATGCCTGCTCGGACAAACGGTGGTGAACAATCTTTTCGGCGAGGGACAGAATCCGGTCGGCGCGACCATCCGGGTGAAGAACTTCCCGATGAAAGTGATCGGCGTGCTGGCCGTCAAGGGACAATCGAGTTACGGCCAGGATCAGGACGACGTGGTGATCGTTCCGTTCAACACGGCCGAGCGCAAAGTGCTCGGCGTGTCGGCGCCGACCGCGCAAGCGGCGCCCGCGGCGGTCGCGACTGCCAATGCGACCAATCCTTACGCGTCGGTGCCGACCACCAATTCGGTTTACAGCTCGAGCAACGAAGCATCGAGCGCATTCGGCGGCGCGCCAAAAATAACCGGCGTCGTCAACACCATGTTCGTCAAGGCCAGCAGCTCCGACCAGGTTGACAACGCGGTCGCGCAAATCACGCGCACGCTTGCACGAGCGACATCATATACAGGCGAAGCAGGACGACGATTTCACGGTGCGCAATCTCAGCGAGATCGCGGCGGCGTCCGAGAGCGCAACCCAAGTGATGACGATGCTGCTGCTGTCGGTCGCGTCGATTTCGCTGCTGGTCGGCGGCATCGGGATCATGAACATCATGCTGGTGTCGGTGACCGAGCGCACGCGCGAAATCGGAATCCGCATGGCGATCGGCGCGCGCCGCATCCATATCATGCTGCAGTTCCTGGTCGAGGCGATGCTGCTGTCGGTGATGGGCGGGTTCGCCGGGATCGTGCTCGGGATACTCGTGTCGAAGCTGATTTCAGCGCTGGCAGAATGGCCGACGCTGGTCTCGCCGGTGGCTGTGGTGGGCGGTTTTATCTTTTCGGCGGCGGTAGGCGTCTTCTTCGGCTACTATCCTGCACGCAAGGCAAGCCTGCTCCATCCGATCGACGCTCTCCGTTACGAATAGCTTAGCCAACGCTCCTTCAGTCCCTGCGTCGATGTGCTCATTCCGTCGAAAAATCAGACATTTAGCTCATTAACCGCAATGGTTCCTTGGATTACTATTGCTTATATTAAATGACTCTGCATGTAGACAAAGTTATCTTTTGTTCTTGTCTCTGCGGAACAAATGTGATGCGCTGTTAGTTAATATCGTGTCAGGCCTGCCCTTTCGCAGTCGCCAGGAGGTTTCCCAAGAAATGTTTTCTCGTTTTACCCGCATCGTATGGAAAGTAGCGGGTGTCGGCGCGCTCGTGATGAGCCTCGGTTTGTTCGCCGCCACCGCCCGGGCCGGAGTTAAGCCCGGAGATGTAATCACTCCGCAAAACGCGACGCAGGTCAAAGACCTGGTGTCGCCCGGCGTTTACTACATGGTGACGCACGGAATGCAGATGGATATCGTGCCGACCGAGCGCATCGATTGGCCGCCTCCGTTCAAGGACGCGACCGAGAAATACTCGTCGCAGGTCCGCCTGACCAACGACCATCGCTCGCTGATCGGCTACGTCGCCGGCCAGCCCTTCCCGCTGATCGACACCAACGACCCGCAAGTCGCCAACAAGATCATGTGGAACAACGTGTTCCGCCCGATCAGCACCGACGACTACGATCTGCGATTCTTCGATTGCCAGATCGAGTACGTCAATCCGGGTCACGAACAGAAGATCGTCAACGACATCCAGGTCGGCCACTACGCCGGCTACGATCTGGTTGGCCGCACGGAAGTAGAGCCGCTGCCGGTCGATCCCGACTTCAAGAAGACCGGCCGCCTCTGGCTGTTCGGCCTGTATCCCCTGCTCGCGCCGCAGGAAGCGCGCGGCCAGGGCCTGATTCGTTATCGCTACGCATCGCCCAAGCAGGGTGACGACACCTGGTCGTGGAATCCGGGCAGCCGCCGCGTGCGACGCCTGAACGAGTCGCTCAACAGCACCGCGACCGGAGCGCAGAGCTTCGATCCCGATCACTATTCGGGCTTCAATCCGAAGACCGAAGAGTACAACTACAAGTTCCTGGGCGAGAAAGAGATGCTCGCGGTGGTTCATGCGAAGCATTCGCCCGAAGTGACCTGCCCGACCGACGGCGGCGCGTCCGCGTGCCCCGAAGATTGGGAGATGCGCCACGTGTACATCGTCGAGGCGACCCCGAATCGCGACATCGGCCAGGCCGGCAACGTGCTCGACAAGGACACCGTCGTGTACATGGACTCGGAAGTATGGTTCGAGCCGTACGTTGACGGATACGACCAGAAGGGCGCGCTGTGGCGCACCAATATCTTCTGGGCGGCGTATCGCGATCGTCCGGTGCCTGATGCGAAAGTGGCAATCTATCCCTTCAAGCGCGAGTTCATCGTGGGCTCGGCCCGCTATGACGTGCAGTCGGGTTTCGCGACAATGTGTTATCTGCCGGGACAGAATACGCCCGAGCGCGAATGCTGGTACATCAACATGGGCGCGGTGGACAAGGATTTCTTCACCACCCAGTCGATGGTGAAAGCGGCGCCGTAAGCGAATTAGCCAGATAAATCAGGGACTTAGCGCCCTGTAACTACCGGCGGGGCGATGCGGCGAGAAGGCTGCATCGCCCCGCTCCTTTTTGGCACGCGTACATTCAATATAGTAGAATTAATGAACATTTTGATGATATTAGGGGCGTAGCATACTTGACTCCGCCAAATTCCCGCGACCCAGAATTGGAGTTCTAACAACGGAGGGAGGTGCTACCTGATGGTCAAGCATGTTTTGGGGAAGACAATGCTAAGCGTGGGGACGCTGGCGATTGGCTTATGTCTCATCGCGGCTTCAGCTAATGCGACAGTGAAGCCTGGCGACAGTCATAGCTCCTACCAACGCGGCACAGGTCAAAGATCTGGTTTCGCCCGGAGTGTACTACGCCGTCACTCATGGAATGCGGATGGAACATCATTGCGCCCGAGCGGGTCGATTGGCCGCCGCCGTACCGGGAAGCGACGGAAAAGTATTCGCAGCAGGTCCGGCTCACCAACGATCATCGCAGCATGGTCGGCTACGTCGCCGGGCAGGCGTTTCCGCTGATCGATCCGAACGATCCTTATGTCGCGACCAAGATCATCTGGAACAACGTGTTCCGCCCGATCAGCACGCGACGATTACGATCTGCGCTTTTACGATTGCCAGAGCGAGTACGTTCGTCCGGGTCAGGATCAGAAAATTATCGACGACATCGAGATCGGCCACTATGCCGGATACAACCTCGTCGGACGCACCGAAGTCGAGCCGCTGCCGGTGGATCCGGACTTCAAGCAGTCGGGACGCCTGTGGGTGTTCGCTTTGTATCCAGTGCTCGCGCCGCAGGAGGCGCGAGGCACCGGACTGATCCGCTATCGCTACGCCGATCCGAATCGCGGCGACGACAGCTGGGATTGGACCCCGGCACTCGTCGCGTGCGTCGCTTGAGCGAGGCGATTCTCTCCACCGCGACCGGTGCGCAGAGCTACGATCCGGATCACTATGCCGGCTTCAACCCCAAGACCGAGCAGTACAACTACCGGTTCCTGGGTGAGAAGGAGATGCTGGCGAGCGTGCACGCAGAAGCATTCGCCCGAAGATACCTGTCCCTACGATGGCGGCGCGACCGCATGCCCGGAGGCGTGGGAGATGCGCCATTTGTACATCGTCGAGGCGACCCCACGGCGCGATCTGAAAGAGGCAAACGGCGCGCTGGATAAATCAACCAACGTCTACCTCGACGCCGAACTATGTTTCGAGCCGTACATCGACACCTACGATCAGAAGGGTCATTTGTGGCGCACGCACATCTACTGGCTGGCCTTTCGTGACCGTCCGGTGCCCGATGCGCGCGTTGCGATCTACCCGTTCAAGCGCGAGTTCGTAGTGGGTGCGGCGTCGATCGACACGCAGGGAAATTTCTCGACGATGTGTTATCTGCCCGGCCAGCACACGCCCGAGCGCGAATGCTGGTACATCAACATGGGGGCGATCGACAAGGATTTCTGCACGGTGAAGTCGATGGTGGCGGCGGCTCCGTAAGCGCGTCCGCATCACCGCCTGATCTGATTGCTGAAACAGGCGCGGAGCAAACGGCTGATCGCCGAGGCGCTCCGCGCCTGCGTTTTCGATCTGTCTCACAGGCCCCTCACGAGCTCGTTTACAAACGGCGGGCGGCGGAATATATTCTGCGGCGTATCGCGCTTGGGTTCTGAGACTCACGCGCGATCGTGAAAAAAGGTCCCGTGTCCGTCGCCGGCGCGGATGCGCCTCGCAGGTCCAACGAGTCGCTCTGCGCCGGCACTTTTTTCTCAGAAGCACTGGCATCGCGTCCCCCCGAACTTGAGAGCAAAATCGCGTCCTCGCCATTTTGCGATTTCCTTTCTTTACACTGGGTGCAGGGGTCACCCCTGCCGCCCGCCGCGCAGGCGTCCGTGTTTCTTTTCGCACGTTGACACCGCGCGCCGTCCTCCACCACAATCGGCGCATCCGCCATGGCACTTGCGGGATTCAAAATCATCGACGCCGACGGACACGTCACCGAACCCGCGTCGCTCTACTCGACGCACATCGATCCAAAATTCCGCGCTGCTGCCGACGCGTTGCTGTCGCGAGTCGGCGCCGGCAATCTCGGGATCGTTCCGGCGCTGTATCCGAAGTGGCGATCGGCGGAACGCCCGCTCGGTGAGGCGAACGAAGTCGCCGGCCTCGGCAAACTGCCGTCCGGCCGCAACCATCCACTGGCCTCACCCGCCGGCGGCTACGATCCGGCCGAGCGCATCCGCGACATGGACAAAGAGGGTATCGACGTGGCGGTTTGCTTTGCGACGGTCGCGACCTCAGTCTGCGCCGCGACCGATCCCGCGATGGAAGCCGCACTCGCGCGCGCGTACAACCGATGGGTCGGCGAATATTGCAGCGCGTTCCCGTCGCGAATCAAAGCGGTCGGAATCGTTCCGCAGCGCGAGATGACCCGCTGCGCCGCGGAGGTCGCGTATCTCGCGCGCGAGCCGTGGGCAGTCGGCATCATGACCTTCGGCAATCTCGACGGGATGCTCCCCGACCATCCGTATTTCGACGCGCTCTATCGAAGTGCGCAGGACGCTGACCTGCCGATCTGTTTTCACGGCGGCACTGACCGGCCGCCGTTCGCGCCGGGGCGCGAGGACGTCGGCAACAACATGTTCATGATGCATCTGACCGGGTCACGTCTGGCATCAGATGCGCGTGATGGCGGCGGCGGTCGGCGGCGGACTGTTCGAGCGCTACCCGACGCTCAAGCTGGGATTTTTCGAAGGCGGAATTTCATGGGTGCCGTGGTGGGCCGAGCGGATGGACGGACACTATAAGCACTTCAACCGTCACACGCCGCATCTGACGCGCAAGCCGTCCGAGCAGATGCGCAGCGAGCGATGCTTCTTCACGTTCGATCCCGACGAGACGATGTTGCCCGAGGCGATGCGCCTGGTTGGAGTGCCGCGCCTGATGTGGGCGTCGGACTATCCGCATTTCGACGCCGAATTTCCCGACGCCGCGGAAATCGTGGTGAACCATCCGCGCCTGTCCGCCGAAGAAAAGCGCGCGATTCTCGCCGACAACGCGCTGCGTTTTTTTCGCAGGATCCCCGTGTAGCCGAGGAGCTCGGTTTATCTCCATCTCGTATAAGAACCTGAGAGCAAAATGGCGTCCTCGCCATTTTGCGATTAGTACTGGGTGCAGGGGTCACCCCTGCCGCCCGCCGCGCAGGCGTCTGGGAATGTCAGACCTTGAAGCGAATGTGGATCATGTCGCCGTCGCGCATCACGTAGTCGCGGCCTTCGAGCCGCAGCTTGCCCGCCTCTTTCACTTTCGCGTCGGATTTGTGCACGAAGAAATCCTCGTAGCTGACGACTTCAGCGCGGATGAATCCGCGCGCGATGTCGGTATGAATCACGCGCGGCCGCCTCGAGCGCCGACTCGCCGCGGCGCAGCGACCATGCATGCGCTTCGGGCTCGCCGGCGGTGTAGAACGTGATCAGCCCGAGATGGTTGTAGAGCGCGCCGATCAGCCGGTCGCGCGCGGGCGCGTCGAGGCCGGCGTCCTTGAGCATTTCCTTCTGCCCGGCCTCGTCGAGCTCCCACAGCTCCGACTCGAATGCGGCCGCGAGCCTGAACACTTCGAGTCCGTGCGCGCGTACGGCGGCGTGCTCGGCGTCGGTGATGTCGGCGGCCGCGCGTTCCATCTCGCAGTTGACGGTCACCAGCGCCGGCTTGCGCGAAAGAAACCCGAAGCTCGAAAACGCCTGCCTCTCCTGCGCCGTCAGCTTCGAGCAAGCGCAGCGGCTTTGCCGTGCCCAGCCATGCGATCACTTTCTCCAGCGCCGCGCGCTCGAAGTCGCTGCCCTTTTCTTTCTTGAGTCGTTCGAGCCGCCGCTCCGCCTGATCGAAGTCGGCAAACACCAGCTCGCCCTCGATACTCTCGATCGTCGCGACCAGGTCTTTCTCCTTCCGGCGAACTGCGGGATGACGATCAGCAGCGCATCGATGTCGCGCATCAGCGGCAGCAGACTCGGATCGAGCGCAGCGCCCTCCTTCTGCTCCTTGGGATTCGGCGCGAAGTCGAGGATGGTCAGCTCGACCGGAACTTTTTTCTTCGAGCCGTACGCCGCTTCGAGAAAATCGAGCCGCGGATCTGCCACCTTGATTTGTCCCGGACGGGCGCGATTGCGGCCCTCGGCCGTGCCGGGAATCGGCGCGAGCCCGGTCAGCGCATGAAAGACGGTAGATTTTCCGGCGCCGCGCGCGCCGATGATTCCGGTTTTCAAATTAACGCACCTCTCGATCTGCGGGATTCTACACCACCGCCGTTGCCGGGAGTAAGCCCTGCGCGGCGAGAATGCGCGCGGGTCCATGTGCGAGCGAAGGCAAGGGCGGCCGCGAGATGAGCCTCGCGACCGCCCACAGGTTCAGGCTAGGGGAACGCCACCACCACATCCGGCGTGAAGCTACACTCGTCCATGTTGATTCGGACGATCCTGGTTTCTTCACTCCCTTTAGAATGACCTTGACCCGATAGTTACCATCCTTGAGCTGGTGGGGATTGCCGAGATCGCCAAATTCCCCGTGGATACGAGAAGGTCGTGCATGGCGGCGTTCCGGTCACTGTCTGCAACGCCGCGTTCTTGATGGTCTTGAGCGTGAAGAATTCCGATTTGCTGTTCCGGTCCAAACGCTTCTGCAACTCAATTCTCTTCACATTCGACACAGGAAGCCGCCCTGAGTTACCAGCACTCGCAGGCCGCGACGCACTCCTTCCCCGCAGAACGGCACGTGAGTTGTAGCGGTAGTGCCCGTGATCGGATCGTTGACGTACGTTACATCCACTGTACCAGTGCTGAACTGCCCGATAGCGAATGGCGCGAAGACCAGGTCAAGGTCTCCCGCGCCGAGTTCACCTCCCGCCGGCACAGATAGCGGCAACGTGGGAAGTCCGGTCACCGAATAGTCCAGACCCGGAGGAGAGACACTGGTTTGGGTGAGTCCTACGCTGTTGATCTGCACCGGACACGCGCCCGAGTTAGCGATCGGGACACCCAACGTCGCTGAACATACCGCTTTCGTCTGAATGACGGTCGGCGGGAACGTAAGTCCCGTCGGGAACGTGAGCGACGCGGAACCCAAAGCAGTGTTCCCAGTCAGTGGCACCGTCGTTAATGTTCCAGGAGTACCGCCGGTATCACTCGTGATCGTGAGAGTGCACGACTTTGGCCCCGCCGATGTCGGCGTGAACGCGACGGTGAGCCCAACACCAGAGTCGGGGCTGATTGGCAGCGGAAACGCGGGTGGGTTGACCAACGTGAAATCCGCACAGGAGATGACCGCCGAGGTTACGTTGAGGGTGCAGGTGCCGACGTTGTCGATGGTGACCGTCTGCGGCGGCGTCGTTCCGGAGCAACTCGCGGTTCCGAAATTTCCGCTGCCGGTTACGTCGATCTCGCCGGACGCCGTATTGCACATCACGGTGACGACATCATTCGGAGTGGTGGGATCATTGCTGGCTATATTGAAGGTAGCCGTCTTCAGGCCAACCGAAGTCGGCGTGCAACTGAAGGTGAAGTTGAAATTGGCGTCCGGGCTGATGTTCACCGGGAAGGTCGGGCCAGCCGCCAGCGAGATATCGGTGCTTCCGCCGGTCCGGGTAATGCTGTTGACGAGCAGGTTATCCGCGCCGGTATCCGCTACTTCCAGCTGGGCTTGAGCGGTTGAGCCTTCGCAGACTGGGCCGATAGCTACAGGGTTCTGGTTGAGGTTGATTTGCGGAGCCAGCGTGACCTTGAAGAAAATCGCTTGATCGCTGGCCGTCGGGTCTCCCAGCGCCGCGCCGTTGCCGGTGAAGACGCCATAGAAAGTGGAGCTGGCGTTGGCATTTGGCAGGTCGTTGACGACCTTTAACTGCTGGTAGTCGCCCAGCACCCGCTGCCTGTCGTTGTTTGCCGGAGGGTCACTACTCGTTACCGGCGACAGGAATGTCAGGAGCGTCTTGTCGGTGAAAGTCACACCCGCGTCGGTGCTGTACGCGAAATGCCCCGAAAAGATCGGAAAGCCGCTCACATCGAACCCGTCGAATGAGGTGTAGAGAACGCCGACTGTACCATTGGCCGCGACCGCCACTGACGGCAATGCCGCCGAACCTACGGGCGACACAGGCGGCACCGAGACCTGGTGAGGTGTTCCGATGATTGCCATTGTGGGAGTCGAGTTGTCGAACGTGACCTGTACGATGAAAATCGCGTTGCCCCCGATCCCATTAGTGTCCCCATACACCACGAAGACACTGCTAGTGGTTGGATCCACCGCGGCGTGATCGATACCGCCCAACAGGGCATTGACAGTACCAAACTTCGGTGTCGGCTGAACCGTCGTGCCCGCCGCAACGACGATTCCAGTTCCGGAACCGTTGAGAGTCCAGGTGGTGCCGGCATCGAGCGAACGATTGAGTACATACGCGATGCTCTTGGGACTCCCACCACACCCACCGGTGCAGCCTTGGTAGAGGCTGTAAATGGCGCCAGTGCGGGGATCGACTGCCAGTCGATGGCCTTGGTTGACGCCGCCACCGAAGGTAACCCCTGAAACATTGTCCTTGGTGAAGTTCGGAGGCTGGGTGCCGATCGCCGCCGAGACTCTCAGGTTATTTCCAGAGTCGTCATCGTAGCCAACGTAAGTGTTGGTTTGGCCGGGAGTCGTCGGATCGACGTTGGTCAGCAGCCATGGCTGATCAGCGCAACCCTGTGACCCGTTGAAGTCGGTCAACTGTGCGATGCCGGTGGTCGTGAAGTAAGCGAATAGACCGCCGGTAAAAGGGGTGGTGTTCGACGCCGAATAAACATCAAAATTCGGCGTACCACAGGCACCACCTGCAGGAACGCCGGTAAGATAGGCCCCGTACAGGTTGCCGTCCAGACCGTAGTCTTGCGTAATGTCATTCGGGCCACTCAAGACGGTGACGCCGGTCGGCGGCGGAATCTGGGCCGACAGGGTCCAGGTCAGACCGCCGTCGCTGGAAATGAAGTTACCAGCATTCGAATTCCACGCACCCCCGGCGAAGGTGTGTATTACGATCTGATTGAGGTTGAGCGGGTTGATCGCGATGTCAGGTTCGCCTCCGGTGGCGTTCGGTACTTCAACCACCGTAAATCCCGGCGACGAAAGGGCCGCATTGGACGAGAGAGTCTTGGAGGTCTTCGACACCGCCAAGTCATTCGCGATTGCAGGACGCGAATAGTTGGTCAAATCGGGCGGCGAACTGCTGACAGGCGGCAGCGAGGTACTACCCGCCTCCGAGGTGTTCTGAGTCCATGACGTGAATGCTGCTGAAAGAATGAGGCCGAGCAACACAACGACGGCGAACAGGTTTCGTCTGAGCATTATTTTCCCCCGCGAGGACCGTTGATTGGTTCCTCGCTCCTCAATTTCAGAGTCCTTCGTTTACTGTCAGCGTTTTCTATTCAAGGCTCGGCTCACAAGCCCCGACTATCTCCTGTTTTGGCTGTTCGAGCGGTCTCCTCAAACCGCCCTCCCGAGCGATTCGGATTACGGCATTTTGTCTCCAGGTCTCGCCGGTCTTGAATAGTCGTTCGTGTCCGGCGGAGAGCTGGACACTGGACGATTGCTTGATGGACCCGGGGTTGGCGGCGGTCCGCCGATGATGATCGAGGGCGCCGGCGCGCCCGCGACGGGGGCTGAAGTGGTGGCTGGCGGGCTCGTGTCATGAGACGCGCCCTTGCTCGAGTCGCCGGGATCCGCTGCACACGATGCGATCGCGAATATCGCAATGAGGCCTGGTGCTACCCTGATTAACAACACACTCACACCACGCTTGGTCAACTTCTTCTGAACTTCCAGTATCCCTTCGCGCTCTGATGCCTGCGGTTCGGAGATACAGTCACTCTGGTGCTGGATTAAGTCAAACTTTTTAACGAATTGTAGGAATCAAGGAAAAATAGTCAGATACGAAACTTCACGTCGTAGCATGGATTTGCGAATTCAAACGTAAGCGATTAACGCCAGCGCGAAGATATTCGCCTCTGATTTTTATCCACAGACATGTTAAACCGCGGAACATTCACGAAAGTTCGTGCGCGCCGATTGATATTCGTGCGCGAGTGCGCGAGATCCGAATATGCCTAAGGCCCCAGCCGACTACCACCTCCGCTATCCGATCGATTTCGGAGACATCGACCCCGCGATCCGCCAACGGCCCGTGCAGCTTTACGCTGCCGACTTCGGCAAATCGCGTGGCATCCTCTACACTCCCGCCACCGGCAAGCCGCGCACCGTCGTGATCATGGCGCATCCGCGCGCCGACTTCAGCACGCACTATTCCATTCCGTTTTGGGTCGAGGCGGGTTTCGCCGCGTTCGGTTTCAACACCCGCTACCTGAACAACGACGCGATGATGCTCCACGAAAATCTGCTGCTCGATCTCGCGGCGGGAATTCGATTCCTGCGCGACGAGGAAGGCTTCGAGAAAATCGTGATGCTCGGAAATTCCGGCGGCGGCTCGTTGTTCGCGTACTACGATTCGCAAGCGCGCACGCCCGCCGGAAATCGAGTGACCGCGCCGCCCGGTGGCGGTCTTCCCGACCTGAACAAGTTCGATCTTCCGACCGCTGACGGCTATATCGCGCTCGCCGCGCATCCGGGACAGGGGATGGTGCTGATGTCGTGCCTCGACGCCGCGATGGTGGACGAGTCTGATCCGCAGGCGAGCGATCCTCTGCTCGATATGTACGACGAGCGCAACGGCTTCAAGACGCCGCCGGCCGCTAGCCACTTCTCCAAGGACTTCGCCGAGCGATACCGCGCTGCGCAAGTTGCGCGATGCGCCCGAATCGATGCGATCGCGCGGCGTCATATCGCGGAAGCCAATCACGGCCGCGCCGCGATGCGCGCGCCGGAGTTCGCCGCATCGATCGCCGACAATCGCAATTATCATGCGCGGCGCGCGATGGCGCCGAGGTACATGATCGTTTATCGCACGCAGGCGAACCTCAATTATCTCGATCTGTCGATCGATCCGTCGGAACGCGCGGTCGGATCGATCATCTCGCCGCGGCCCGATCTCGCGAACTACACGCCGTTCGGCCTTGGCCGAATCGTCACGCCTGACGCGTGGCTGTCGACGTGGTCCGGCCTTTCATCATGGGCGAAGATGGCGTCGAATCTGCCTAAGGTGACCGTACCCACTCTGGTAGTAGGCGCGAACGGCGACCAGGACATTTTCATTTCCGACGTGCACGGCGAATTCGAAGCGTCGGGCGCGAGCGACAAGACTCTCGCGTTCATCGAAGGCGCAGATCACTTCATGCGCGCCGGCGGCGCCAAGGCACATCTCGGCGACCCGCGCCCGCGCCTGATGAAAATTCTGCCTTGGCCGAATCGTAACGCCGGACGCATGGCTATCAACGTGGTCGGGCCTGTCGTCATGGGCGAAGATGGCGTCGAATCTGCCTAAGGTCACCGTGCCCACTCTAGTAGTAGGCGCGAACGGCGACCAGGACATTTTCATTTCCGACCTGCACGGCGAATTCGAAGCGTCGGGCGCGAGCGACAAGACTCTCGCGTTCATCGAAGGTGCAGATCACTTCATGCGCGCCAGGCGGCGCCAAGGCACATCTCGGCGACCCGCGCCCGCGCCTGATGAAAATTCTGACAGACTGGACGCACGATCGTTTCGCCGCCACTAATGTGAAACCCGCGGTGGGTTTCACGCTTCCTTCGGCAGGGGTGACCCCTGCACCCAGTGTAAGAAAATCGCGAAATGTCGAGGACGACATTTCGCTCTCCGCGTTGGGCGAAGGCGGAGCATTGGGATGCTTCCGGCGCCCCGGCGCGGATGAAAGTACCCATCTACGGAAGCTCGCTAAGTTTGACATTTAGAATCTCGCGCTTCTCGTTGCGTATGATCCCGATTGGGACCGTACTCCCGAGCGGCGATTGCCACAAAAGAGCCTGTACGCGCCACGGATTGCTCGTTTTCTCATTGCTAACGCTGATGATCGTATCGCCGAGTTTCAGGCCTGCGGCATCCGCAGGCGATCCTTTCGTGACATTTCCTATGGCCAACCTCTGCGTCGAAGACTTGCCCTTGATCCGGGTATCACAGGCATCCACATCAGATCGGCCCCTCGCGCAGCACCCGTGCCAAATCGAAACCTGGAAATTGCAAGTTGATAAACCCCGGAATCTCCGCCGATAAAGACACCAGTGATGTCATGTCCGTCGGTGCCAAAAGCCGATAGCGGGATCGTATGGGCCTCCCAATTCTTCCCAGCTACGAAGCTGATGGGCGCAGGCTTTGGCCCACCGCCTTGAGTGAAGATCGATATCCAGTAAGACCTCCCATCCCCTTTGACCCAAAACGTAAGGTCTTTGACGCCAGAATAATTTACCGGAGAGAATCCCCATCCGACCGGGAAAAACATTACTCCTGCGAATGGCATCGCGATTTTCGATCCCACATCGCCGCTGATACTCATCGTCTTATCCGCGTGATCAGGACCGCCATCGCTCACGCTCACGTGGACCGTCGAATTTCCGCCAAACTGAGCATCGCTCCACGGCCACCATCCATGGCCGAAGCGCCGCGCCTCATTCCTTTGCGCGACTGATTCTCTGAAGGCTTCACGATCGACCCTGACGCCCTGCTTCCAGATCGTGACAATGTTCCTGGTGGCGCGGATGTCGATGGTCGGGTCGCCATGAACCAGCAGTAAGTCAGCGCGCAGGCCGGGGCAATCCTGCCCGGTCGTTCAGTGAAAATATCGCAGCCGGAACCGAGGTGGCGTCGGTCAGCGCCTTCAGTGGCGATAGCCCCGCGTTCACTACCGTCTCCAGCTCGGCATGCATCAAGGCGCCTGCGGTTGCGCCGTTCGCCGCGTCAGTTCCAATTAGTATCGGAACGCCCGCGAGATCGAGCATCCGCAAGGTCTCCTCGCCATTTGAAAACGCGTCGTATTGATCAGGCGCGATTCCCTTGAGGCTTTCACGCTCTCTGACTTCAAAGGGCGTTGGATTCTTGAGCTGTTCGAGGTGGTGAAGAAGCATCCCATGAACTTCGGGTTTGACAGGAGTGATTCCCTTCAGACTGCCGGTGTCCGATGTAAGCAGATACGGCGCCAGCAGGGGATCGTTCACGATCGTTTCGCCACCTCCGCCAGTGCCGAACAGGAACCTTGGGATCGCGAGCGTGGTCTCGACGAACGTGTGATGCGCCTTCACGAACGCGCCGAAGTCCTTGGCGGACGGCCGATCGAATGGTAGATGGGCGAGTCCGTCAGCGCCTGCCTCGATCGCTTCGATCGCGCCCTCGTACGACCCGATGTGCACGAGCACAAGTTTGCCGCGATGGTGCGCGGCCTTCACGACTGCGGCCATCGTCTCTCGCGACATGACTGAATAGTTGTCGCCGAAGTCGTACATGATCTTGATGTAGTCGGAGCCTTCCGCGATACGCGCGTCGACGAATGCCTGCGCCTCGTTCGGACTGCTGATGGTGGGTATCGGGAAGCCCTCCTCGGTACCGTGACCAGCAGGTGATGTGACGCAGGTGCCCGCGGTTCGGAAGTCGGCAATATCGAACGTGCCTTTCGATTCCTGTTCCTTCCAACCCGTTGCCTCACGCCAGCGCATGAACATGTCGAGCTCGGTCGTGACGCCAAATGCCACCGACGACGCGAGCACATCGCGAGTCCAGATATGAACATGCGAATCGATCAGACCTGGAAGCAGCGTATCGCCGGAGCCATCGACAACCTGCGGGTCCGATGGCGCCTGTATATTGGAACCGACGGCGGCGATTTTGCCGTCCGTCACGACCACGCTGGCGCCGGAGATTATTTTCTCGCCATCGAACACTCGCGCATTTTTGATGACGAAGGACGATGCGCTCGTCTGACCAACGCCGAGGCGAGCAAATAGCAGGATGATGATGGCGGCGATCGCAAAGAATCGACTGGCGGCACACGGACCGCACGACCTGGTCGCCGAATCGACATCGATTAAGCGCCGGATTCATTTGTGCAACCCCACTTTTAGAACGACACCACACACTAGAATGCTAGAATCCGAATGGTCAATACAGAGGAGATCGCCATGCCCAAACATCCAATTCGATTCGGACTTCAGACGGGCCAACAACTGGTCGAATGGAAAGATCTGAAAGACCTGTGGCGCAACGCTGACAGTTGGGGCTTCGACTCGCTCTGGACCTTCGACCACTTCTATCCAATCTTCGTTCCCGACCCGACCGGACCGTGCCTCGAAGGATGGACCACGCTCACCGCGCTGAGCCAGCAGACGAGGCGCGCGCGCATCGGCGCGATGGTGAATGGCAACACTTATCGCAACCCGTGTATCACGGCGAAGATGGCGGCGGCGCTCGATCACGTCAGCGACGGCCGCCTGAACCTCGGGCTCGGCGCCGGATGGTTCGAGCCCGAGCATCGAAGTTTCGGGATCGATTTTAAGACGATTCCCGGACGACTGCAGGCGCTCGACGAATCGCTACAGATAATCAAGGGGATGTTCGAGCAGGAAAAAATGACGCTGCATGGACGGCACTACAACGTCACCGACGCGGTCTGCAATCCAAAGCCGCTGCAGAAACCGCATCCGCCGATAATGATCGGCGGACAGGGTGAGAAAGTCCTGCTGAAGATCGTCGCCAGGCACGCAGACATGTGGAACGCACCCAACGCGAGCGCGGAGCGATACGCGGCGTTGTTGAAGGTGATCGAGCGCCACGGCGATACGGTGGGCCGCGATACGGATCAAATCGAAAAAACCGTGATGATGGGACTCACTTATCGAGCGCCCGCGGAGCGCGAAAAAGCGGCGATTGATCGCGTCACGGCAATTTCGGGCGCAACGCCTGAACAGGCACGGCGCCAGATGATGATTGGCTCGCGCGAGGAATGTCTGGAAACGATCGACCGCTATCTCAAGGTGGGCGTGACCCACTTCATCTTCACACTGCCGCGGCCGTTCTATCCCGACGAAGTCCAGCGCTTCGCCGAGGAAGTGATTCCCGCGGTGCGCTCGAGCTAGCGCGCAGTGATCACGCTGTGATGTGCTCAGAGAAACGATGCTCCCGGCGCGAGTCTGAGGCAAACGACTGTGCCGGCGCATCGCGCAAGAACGAAACGAAAAACGAATTTTGACGGGAGTCTTTCTCGGAAGGGCCGCCTTCGCTAATCTGCTATTCCCGACATCGCGCGAAGCTGACGGAGGGCCACCCTAGCTCAGTTGGTAGAGCAGCTGAT